>JAHDIK010000003.1:0-48243 GCA_020630795.1 Colwellia sp. | reverse complement strand
AATTCCTCAATAGCTCAGTTGGTAGAGCAACGGACTGTTAATCCGTTTGTCCCTGGTTCAAGTCCAGGTTGAGGAGCCACATTAAAAACCTACTTAATTTAAGTAGGTTTTTTTTCGCCTAAAATTCACTTATTCAAGTTAACGAATAACTCAATAAGTTATCACACGATCAAAAAAGCCAACCTAAAAGGTTGGCTTTAATCATTAGCGTTAACTAATCATTAGTGATGGTGGCCACCAACACCATGAGCGTGCCCGTGCTGTACTTCTTCTTCACTTGCTTCTCTAACATCTACAACTTCAACGTCGAATGTTAATACTTTGCCAGCTAATGGTGGATTAATATCAACAGTCACCATAAATTTACCTACTTTCACAACGGTAACTTGGCGTTGCCCTTGTTCTGTTTGTACTACAGCTGTCATACCCGGAGCCCATTTTTGTGCACCTTGTAAATGTTTAACAGGAATACGCTGATTCATATCTTCTTGTCTTTCACCGTAAGCTTCTTCAGGCTGTAATGTAACTGAAAATTTATCACCAGCTTCTTTACCTGCTAACGCATTTTCAAGACCTACTAATGTATTATTAGCGCCGTGTAGGTAAGCCATAGGATCACCACCATGTGACGATTCGATTTCATCACCTGCTTCATCTTTTAATACGTAGTGAAATTGCGCTACTGTTTTTTCTGCTATTTTCATTTTATTTCCGTTAAGTAAGGTAAATTCTTTTCAAGTAAACGAACTTTATAATCATTTACATAATAATATTGAACTGGTGTTTTATTTTAACCCGTTTTTAAGCCCATAACAGCAAAATAAATACGCTAAGAATAATTAAAAACATTCCTATATACTCCATTTTACTTATCGACTCTTTAAATATTCGATAGGTAATAAACAATGTTATAAAAAACTCTACTTGCCCTAACGCTTTTACATATGCAGCATTTTGGAAACTCGCACCAGTAAACCAACCAATTGAACCCAATACACTGGTTACACCAACAAATAAACTTAAACGCCAATAGGTGAACATTAAGCCAAGCTGGCTTTTGTCTTGAAACCAAATATAAACCACAGAACATAACGACTGAACGGAGATCATAAATACTAACGTAACCGCAGCACTTATCATTAAATCAGTATGCAAGGCTAAACTCGACTCACGTATTAACAGCGTAGTTATGGCGAGCCCAAGACCTGACGCTAAACCAAACCCTGCACCAGGATTTTTAAAAAGGTCGTTATAACTAAATTTAACTTTGGAAACAATAATAACGCCAATTACCCCAACGACTACCGAGAACCAACCCCAGAGCGATAGCGAGGTAGAAAACAAAAAAACACCCAAAATAGCAACTTGAATTGCTTCTGTTTTGGCAAGGCTTGTAGCAACTGAAAAGTTGCGATATTTAAATGCAGCAACAAGACAAGCTGTACCTATTATTTGAGACACACTCGCAATAAGTGCATAAGATAGAAACTCGTTAGTTAAAACAGGAACTTGTGCCTCCCTGTAACCGAGTAACCACCATAAATAAACCCACGCAAACGGCAACGCAAATAAATATCGAACGCCCGTTGTTGCCATAGCATTTAAATGCCCAGACAACTGTTTTTGACCTGCTGTTCTAACAGCCTGCATGAATGCGGCAAGTAACGTGAAATAGATCCAAATATCCACAAAATCATCCTGAAGTTAAAAAGGTTAAGAAGAGTACGTTAAAAGAAAAGGCATGGTTAGCGCTGCATAATTAAGTATAAATAATCAGCTATGATAAAACTACGAAAGTTCCAAAAATAATGATTTATATAAAGGATTTAAGAGAATATTCATTATTAATGATATTAATTTTGTTTTATTGTATAAAGACACTCTAATAGCTATTTTTATATAACATTTATAAAACATCTCTTTGGTATAGTTTAACGTCGTTCATGCTGAAAAAAAGATCTTACAAACACACAAATAACGCCTTGGTACTTACTGGTGGTGGTGCAAGAGCCGCGTATCAAGTTGGTGTGCTTTCTGCTATTGCTCAGTTTGTACCTAGAAATCACGGCGTACCTTTTCCTATCATTAGCGGTACTTCCGCTGGAGCAATCAATAGCACCGCTCTTGCTTGTTATGCATCTTGCTTTCAATTAGGCGTAAAAAAACTTGAATGGGTTTGGAACAATCTGCACACCAATCACATATACCATAGTGATCCAGCTCGGGTTTTTAGTCATATCGCAAGCGGGGTATTTGGTAGTTTCCAAGCGGATTACGCTAATCGCTATGCGAGAAGCTTATTAAATAATGCCCCATTACGACGATTACTCAATAAAGTCGTTGATTTTCAACGTATCGATACCAATATATCGCGTGGTTTTTTATCAGGCGTATCTGTAACTGCGTCAAGTTACAGCAACGGCGACTCTATTAGTTTTTATCAGTCAGACGAACGCATAAAACCATGGTTTAGAGCGAACCGTCGTGGAGAGCCTACACACATAAACGTTGAGCATCTTATGGCCTCAGCGTCTATTCCTATGGTGTTTCCGTCGATAAACATCAAACAGCAACATTTTGGCGACGGCTCTGTACATCAGTTGTCGCCACTTAGCCCTGCTATTCATCTAGGTGCTGAAAAAATCTTTATTGTTGGTGTAGAGCAACCCAAAGAGCCTCTTCATGCTAACGAAAATAACCCTCACCCACCAAGCATGTCGAGCATTGCTGGACACTTACTCGATTCAGTATTTTCAGACACCTTACAAAGTGACATTGAACGTACAAAGAAAATCAATAAAATTATTGACTTAGTACCTGAAGATATTCGCGGACAAACCAACGGCCTCAATAAAATAGACTCACTACTTATTAACCCAAGCCATGATTTTAACGCGATTGCAGTTGAGTATTTTGATGAACTTCCGCTCTCCATTAAAATATTACTTCGTTGTATGGGGATCAGTAATGACTCAGAATCGAGTATCGTAAGTTATTTATTGTTTGAAAAGAATTACTGCAAGCGCCTAATTAAATTGGGTTATGAAGACGCATTAGAGAAAGAAACCTGCATTAGGAGCTTTTTAGATTTATAAAGCTCCTAACACATCTATATGTTATTGATGCCCTTCTTGAATAAAGCGCTCTATATGTTCCACCCTTCTAGGTTTACCTCGCACAATTAATGTATCTTGCGGTTCAAGTATCACATTATCCTCTGGATCTTCCGTTTCAACACCATCACGCTTTAATGCAACAATAGTCACTTTCGGGTTTTCTTCCGTTAAATATGCAATTGAATGCCCTACTGCGTACGAATGTTCGGTAAGCAAAATACCATGAGCAAACTGTATGCGCTCGATAGCTTCAGGGCTCATATCAGTATGTTCACCTTCATAGAATCCATGAAGATGGTTATAGTGGCTATTACGTTCTTTTTGTACGCGTTTGAATATTTTAGATAGCGGCACACCAGACAATGACAATACTTGCGAAACAAGCATTAAGCTGCCTTCTAGAATTTCAGGAACAACTTCGTTCGCACCAGCGTCTTGTAAAATATCTAATTGATCGTCGTTTCGAGTTCTAACTAGAATTGGCACATCAGGCGATAAACTACGAACTTTTTGAATAACCTCTAAAGATTGTTTATCTTCACCAAAGGCAATAACTACCAGTTTAGCTTCCGATAAATTAGCGGCTTGTAATAACTCTGTTTGTCGAGAAGAACCAAATAAAACATTCTCCCCAGCTTCACGTGCACGTGTTGTTCGTAATGGGTCAATATCAATAGCAATAAAATCAATAGATTCTTGCTTTAAAAAACGACTTACCGTTTGCCCTACACGCCCAAAACCACAAATAATAACATGATCTTTAAGTTTACTATTATCAGGTAATGTCTCCAATTTAGGCGGTTCTACGCCATTGTCATGAGTTATTTGTAACGCCCATTTACGCGCATTTTCAATCATAAACGGAGTTATAGCCATACTAATAACGCCCACTCCAAGTAAAATAGACGCTACATTTGTAGGTAACAATTCAACTTGAGTCGCTAAAGCGATAAGTACAAAACCAAATTCACCCATTTGCGCCAGCATAAATCCAGAAGCCCAACCGTCTTTAGGTAGTTCGCCTGCTTTAACCGCAAGCATTTTAATTACAATCAGTTTAATAGACATAAACGCAAGCATTACACTCATCACGATGAGTGGAGACTCTACGAGTACGTTAAGATCTAACTTCATACCAACCGTAACAAAGAACAAACCTAATAAAATATCGCGGTAAGGTCTAATATCGGCTTCTAACTGATGTTTGTATTGGCTTTCACCGAGCATCATACCCGCAAGAAAAGCACCTAATGCCATTGATAAACCAAACCATAGCGTTAACGCTGAAGCAAGCAAAGTTACCAATAATGTTGTTAATACAAACAGTTCATCTGTTCGTACTTGCGCTATCAAATTAAACAAACGCGGCAGTAACCACTTGCCAGCAAACATCAACAAGCCAACAACAAAAACACCTTTAACTAACGCAATAAGTAACGCTAACCCCATCGACGTGTCTGATTGAACGGCAAACATAGGTACAATAATTAACAGCGGTACAACCGCTACGTCTTGAAACAGCAACACCGCGACGGAAATTTGACCCGACTTTCGTTTCATTGCTCCTGACTCGCTAAGTTGCCGGATAACAATGGCAGTAGAAGATAATGCTAATACACCGCCTATAACAATGGAACTTGCTAGCGTTTGCCCTAACGCCAACGAAATCAATATAAAAATAGTTAAACAAATACCAACTTGTAAACTACCTACCGACACCACAAGGTGCCGCATTGCCATCAGCTTGGGAACGGAAAATTCCAAACCCAACGTAAAAAGCAGAAAAACTATGCCCATTTCAGCAAAATGTTCATAATTAACATGATGGTGTGCCCACGCTAGACCATGCTCACCAACAACCATTCCTGTGACGAGATACGCAAGAATAGCGGGTAAACGTAGATGCCTAAACAACCAAACAATGAAAACCGCACTTGTTAAAATAGCAAGAATTTCAATATGACCTTCCACACAGGTTCCTTATACGTATGTTGTTTAAATTTATTGAATAAACATTATTATTCATTTTACATAGATAAATATCATTTTATATAAGTTTAAGACATATATTAGAGATTTACCTGTTAGTTACGGTAAAAACGGCAATTCATTGCCGCCAATAATCCGACAGCCATAAAGTTACTTATTTTAATTATAATAAAATCATAACCTTAAATCGCTTAAAAATTATAATATTTTTAGGTATAGATTTTGCTAATTAATAACCATCTAATCGAAGATAGGTGATTATATGCAAACATTAAATTTACTCGAAAGCAGAACGTATGAATATAACGCGTTTAAAGTATTCGACACGAGCAACAGTGAAAATGCACAAAGAAAGTTAGCCCTAATGGAGCAGCTTCAGTGTACGCTTGAACTCGATAAAATATTGAATATTTTCGCGATGGAAGCAGCTAAATACGTTTCTTTTTCAGGTTTGTATTTTACACGTGGCACGCTTAAAACGTCGATTAGAGGCAGCAGAAAAGCAAAAGCCGAACGCCAATTCGAATTAAAAATTAATAACGAATTTTTAGGTGAGCTTACGTACGCGATTAATAGCCCTATCAGCTTAACCAATTACAAAATTTTGGAAGATTTGCATCAGTACATCGTACACCCTATTAACAATGCTATTCAGTTTAAACACGCTATGTCGTTAGCGATGCAAGATGGCTTAACAGGGTTAGCAAATAGACGCTATTTTGACGAACAAATTAAACGTGCAATGCATCATGCAAATAGGCAAAAGCGCCAAGTAGGCTTAATGGTGTGTGACTTAAATAAGTTTAAAATTATTAACGACACTCATGGCCACCACATTGGCGACGAAATATTAATAAACTTTGCACGAGCGTTAGAACTGAGTGTTCGTGACTCAGACAGTGTATTTAGGTTTGGTGGTGACGAATTCGCTGTGATTGTTGAAGACGCAAGTGAAACGTCGTTGTGTATGATTGAAACTCGAATCCAACAAGCACTAAAACAAGATCCACTTCTATCAAAATACAATGTTGGCTGCAGCTTAGGTTACACATTTATGAACCGAGCAGACGATGAGAAAAGCTTCTTCGAAAGAGCCGACCAAGCGCTATACCGTCAAAAAATGAATCAACCTATCGCTTTAAGTTTGGTGTAGCACTCACAGCAGTATTAAGCCTAACAATTTAATTATTCAAAATATTATTAAGGTAACGCATACGCGTTACCTTTTTAATTGATTTAACGCTGTATTGCGCTCCTGCGGTGTACTTCCTACATATAACCGACAAAACCTTACGGCATCACCAAACCTACCATCACCAAATTCAGCAATAACTTTTTTAAAAAAATCGGTGTTTAAATCAAAAGTCTGGGCATAATGCTGAATAGCATCATCAATCGTTGGGTAAGTTAAACCATCGAACTCAAAAATGTCTTTATCTTCGGCACACAACAGCTCTTTACCATTAACAACTAAAGCCCATCCGGTGTAACTTACGCGCTCTTTGGCTATTTCATACATTAGCCAAGCGCTTCGTTGAAAGCCTTCAAAGTTACCACCTTCAAAGCCACTATTTTCTAATTCTTCTTTAGTCCAGTTAAGTCCGATTGCTAAATCTTTTTTATAATGACGAATGAGTTGCTGTTTTACATGAATATTAACTTGCCAAATGCTGTCAACTTTAGCCTTCAATGCAAAGATATAACACTCTTTGCAACATGGAACTTCAACAGGAGGATGAGTACAGTGTAAAACTAACCACTGAGCGTGAGGGAACCCGAACATGAACTGCTTTAGCTCTCCGCAAAACCAGCACATGTTTCGGTATTCAAAAGGCGTTTCAATTAAACAATAGTCTTGTTGCATTTAAACGTTACTTTATTAAGGAAGGTTAACGTTTCTTTTTAATTTTCTTATTATATTTTTTAGCCGCTGCTGGCTTAGGTTGCTTCTTTTTCGCTATTGCTTGGTTTTTGTCTTGCGTTGCGCGGTAACGATTTTTCTTTACTGGCTCGTCTAAGCTTTCTTTATATTGAGGAGGTAACGGTCGATCTAACTCATAACCCGGTGCCACAATACGTTCAAAACGACGACCTATTAACGCTTCAATATTTTCTAAGAAGCGCTCATCTTTTGGACTAACTAACGAAATAGCAGTACCCGTTTTACCTGCTCGACCTGTTCTACCAATTCTATGTACGTAATCTTCAGCTAAAAATGGCAGATGAAAATTCACCACATATGGTAGATCAGCAATATCTAATCCTCTCGCCGCTACATCGGTCGCAACTAACACTCTCACTTTACCTGAAGCAAACTCTTCTAAGGCTCTATTTCTAGCACCTTGAGTTTTGTCGCCGTGACATAAAGCGGCTTTTATACCATCAAGCTTGAGTTCTTTTGCTAGAATATTAGCGCTTTCTTTAGTGCCAGCAAAAACTAATACTTGCTTCCAATTGTTTACGCCAATAATTTCAGATAACAGCTCACGTTTACGGGTTTCAGATACCCAATAAACTGATTGTTTAACCTTACCCGATGTAGAGTTTTGCTTAGCTACTTCTAGCGTTTTAGGGGTTTTCAATACTTGTTTAGCGAGCGTTTTAACCTTGTTAGAGAAAGTCGCTGAAAACATAAGCGTTTGATGCTTTTGTTTGATCACTTCAATCAGCTTTTCAATGTCAGACAAAAAGCCCATATCAAGCATACGATCAGCTTCATCAAGCACAAGATGCTTAACGTGTGATAAATCAACATTGCGTTCATTCAAGTGCTCAAGTAAACGCCCCGGCGTCGCGACCAATACATCAATACCAGACTTAAGCATTGTTTTTTGTGGAGGCATATTAACACCGCCATAAATAACACCTGATTTAATTGGCATAAATTGACTGTATGTTTCAACATTCTCAGCTACTTGAGCCGCAAGCTCACGCGTTGGGGTTAAAATGAGTGCCTTAATAGTTCTACCACTTATTTCAACATCAGGATTTATATTACGATTAATTGCATCAAGAATAGGCAAAGTGAACGCTGCGGTTTTACCCGTACCGGTTTGAGCGCTGGCAAGCAAATCTACACCTGTTCTGATAATAGGAATAGCTTGCTGCTGTATAGGAGTTAAATTTTTATAACCACATGCTTTTACCGCTTTTAATAAATTAGCAGATAAGCCAATTGCATCAACACTCATTTTTTCACCAATACTTATACTTGAATATTTGAGCCTAGGCTCAATTTTCGCGGATTATACAGCTTTAAGAGATAAGTTTCTTGCTTAATTACTCTGGGCAATAAAAACCTTTAACCATAAGCTAATAACGCATTATTTTTGCCAAATACCTTTCGTGAGATTAAAGCCTGAATGTACCGAATCTTCAGGTTGATAATTAGGTAAGGCGCCGCTATTTTTTTGTGCATGGTAATCTTTAGTAATACTTACCACGACTTTACTCAACATAAATAACGCGATAACGTTAACTACTGTCATAAGCCCTGTAGACATATCGGCTAATGCAATGACTTCTGGTAACGAAGATACAGAACCAAACACCAACATAGATAAAAAGCCAACTTTCAAAAACGAGTGACCATACAAGTTATCTAACTTCAAATACTTTAAGTTGTTTTCAGCGTAAGCAAAATTCCCAACAATAGAAGTGAAACCAAACAACAGAATTGCAAACGTTATAAAGTCGCCTCCCCACTGCCCCACCTGAAATGATAGTGCTTGCTGAGTAAGTTGAATGCCCTCTGCTTGAGTGCCGCTATCTTTAAACAATAAAATTAAAAATGCCGTACAAGAACAAATAACAATCGTGTCAAAAAATACGGCTAGC
The DNA here is from genome assembly GCA_020630795.1 of Colwellia sp. GTDB lineage: Bacteria > Pseudomonadota > Gammaproteobacteria > Enterobacterales > Alteromonadaceae > Pseudocolwellia. The sequence continues at coordinate 39,301 of JAHDIK010000003.1, read as the reverse complement.
ATTTGAATGTAACCTTGAGTGACTGGATGTGGAGGATTAGGAGCAGCTGCCGCAGCTACGTTTGGAGAGCTACCCATGCCTGCTTCGTTTGAATACAAACCTCGTTTAACACCTTGTACAATAGCTGCGCCAACTAAACCACTTCCTGCTTCTTTCAAGCCAAATGCCGACATGAAAATATCAGAAATTATCGCTGGTATTAACGTTATATTGATGCCCATTACATATAAGCACACCAATATGTAAGCGACTCCCATAAACGGAACGGTTAATTCAGCAAAACATGCAATTTTTTTCAGTCCACCAAAAATAATAAATGCTGCAACGCAAGCGATAACAATTCCCGACAACCATCGGTCAACACCATAAGAACCATAAAAAGCATCAGTAATTGAGTTTGCTTGAACCGAGCTAAACACAAAGCCATAACCAAAAAACAAACATAACGAAAAAAGAATGGCTAACGGTTTATTTTTTAGGCCTTTACTCATGTAATATGCGGGGCCACCGCGAAAGTTACCCTGTTCATCTTTTTCTTTATAAAGTTGGCCTAACGCACTTTCAGCAAATGCGGTAGCCATACCTACCAACGCGATAACCCACATCCAAAAAACAGCGCCTGCTCCGCCTAAAGAAATAGCAACAGCAACGCCCATTAAATTACCTGTTCCTACTCGGGCAGCTAACGACGTACATAGTGCCTGAAATGAAGATATACCATTGCTTGAAGCACCTCGACTCATCTTGAGTAAGGTAAACATATGAAAAAATTGAGTAAACTGCAGCCCTTTAAGCCTAATGGTAAACCATATTCCACAACCCGTGAGTAAATATATAAGGATGCTTCCCCATAAATACCCGTTAATGGTTCCAACCCATTGTTCAATCAATTGCTTCTCCTGATAATATATTGATGCTAAACGAAAAAACCTAACATAGTTGTTAGGTTTTTCATAATAAAAAGTCTTTTTATTTAATGTTAGGCTACACGTAATGTTGGATACAAATGCAGTAAACATCCTTTGCCAGCACAAGTAAGTTGGTAAGACGGCTCTGCATCTGGCGAGTTTGTTTTCTCTAAAAAGCCTTTTTCAACTAAAAAGTCTAACATAGCTGTTGAAAGCTCTTTCTTCTTAATTTTTGCTGCGATTTCCATTCGAGTGGCAACGCCTTTAAAGGTATACAAGGCTTTCATTACAATCGCATCAGAATCTGACAGTTCAGGTAAAGCACCTTCGTAATAAGGAAACTGGTTTTCTGGATATTTACCATAAACGCTTTTATATGATGCTTGAATCGCGGCGATGTCTTCTTCTTTATCACCCGTTAAATGGTATGAATGAAATACACCTGACTCTTTCTTTTGGTAATCAACTTTCGCTAAAAAGATTGGAATACCAGCACCTTCTGCAACATGGTAAAAACCCGTTTTCCATTTATCTGACTGACCGCGTGTTCCTTCTGGAGTAAATAAAAAATAAACACGAGAATCTTTTTGTTTTTCGACAAATGCTTTAATTAATTCTACTTGTCCTTTCCCTTTGGAAGAGCGGTCGATTGGCATTGCTCCTAGCCACATCATAAAGCGACCCATAACAGGAATACGACACCAACTATCTTTGATAGAAAAGTAAATCTTTATATCTTGAAGAATCGCAGCACCTAACGCGTAAGGAAAGTCCCAATTAGATGTATGAGGTGCGGCAATAGTAACGCCAGCTCCTTTTGCATCGATTTTAGTGATTTTCCATCCAGCCAATTTAAACCAAAGGCTAAATAATGCTTTAAGAACATACTTAGTGAAAACGCCGTCAAAAATTGTTTTTTCACGGATAGCGAGCGCTTTTTTAGTCATGTAGGTTACCGACAACTAACAGGTAAATAGTATAAGTTCTGCAAATTATAGCACACTGAGTTATGTTAATTACATTCACAAACTTGATTTTATCGCTGAAAACAAACAGATTATCTAACTGTTAATCAAAAAATGGCAACCAATGCTGCATATATACCCAAGCATTATCACGGGAGACCATTTAAAATGCGTAAAGAAGGTATATTGCCCTCTCGCTTGCCCCATCAGAGCAACACCCGCAGCAGAACCAATAGACAATAAACTACCACCAACGCCTGCAGTTAACGTTACCAACAACCATTGAAATTGATCCATAGCGGGATTCATTGACAACACAGCAAACATTACGGGTATGTTATCAACAATAGCTGATAGTACACCCACAAGAATATTGGCAGACGTAGCACCCAACTCACCGTACATAAACGTAGACAATACAGATAAGTACCCAATAAAACCAAGACCGCCCACAGCTAAAATAACACCGTAGAAAAAGAACAAAGTATCCCACTCTGCTTTGGCTATTTTATCGAAAATATCAAAGTCGTCTTCAATCACATTACCCGTTGGAATATCAGAATGATCAATAGCCGTTTTTTTATGTTCGCGTAAGTAGTACCCAAAAAACTTTAAATATGCCAAGCCAGTTAACATTCCTATCACCGGTGGTAAGTGTAAGAAATTATGAAAACTAACAGCTGTAACTATGGTTAGTAAAAATAACCCAACAATAACTAAACCACCTTTTTTAACCTTTACGGGCTCACCAGAAATAGGCGTTGGGCTTCCTTTTGGTAACGCAAATTGCATGATAAAAGCAGGAACTAAAAAGTTAACAACAGACGGAATAAACAACTGGAAGAACGTAAAAAAGTCGACAATACCTTTTTGCCAAACCATCAAGGTTGTAATATCGCCGAATGGACTAAATGCCCCACCAGCATTTGCAGACACCACAATATTGACACACCCTATAGCAACAAACTTGGGCTGCTCTTTACCAACAGCCAGAATAACCGCACACATAATAAGGGCTGTTGTTAAGTTATCAGCGATTGGCGACATGAAAAACGCAAGTATTCCTGTTAGCCAAAACAGAGATTTATAATCAAATCCTCTTAATACAAGCCAGTCTCGTAATGCATCAAAGACTTGGCGCTCCAACATTGCATTTATATATGTCATCGCTACAAGCAGAAAAAAGAACAGTTCAGCATACTCTAAAAAATTATGTCTAATCGCAACTTCAGCTGAGTGAATATCTCCCATTTGTCGATATACCAAGGCAATCAACAACCATATAAGACCCGCTGCTAATAAAACCGGTTTAGACTTTCTCAGGTGAATTTTTTCTTCAAGTATTACGAGTACATATGAACTAACAAATATCGCAATTGCGATAAACCCAACCCAATGCTGGGTTAAATTAACCGATTGAGATAATTCCGACGCACTATAAGCAAAAGCGCTATTCGGAATAAAAAAGAGTAGAAGAAATGAGCTAAAACAAAACGTGTATTTGGCGAAAGCAAACATGAAAATGAAGTCCAAAAATAAAAGCTGGTAATATCGTTAAAATATTACCAGCTCAACTTCATCCAAACATTGATTTAAAACATTAGAGTGAACGACAAATTGACTCTACCGAATCTTTTGCATCTCCAAATAACATTTGAGTATTGTCTTTAAAGAACAATGGATTTTGCACGCCAGCATAACCTGTGCTCATAGAACGTTTGAATACAACTACGTTTTTAGCATTCCAAACTTCTAGTACAGGCATTCCTGCAATTGGGCTATTTGGATCTTCGGCAGCTGCTGGGTTAACCGTATCGTTAGCACCAATAACAAGCACTACGTCAGTTTCAGGAAAGTCATCATTAATTTCCTCCATACCTAACACAATGTCGTATGGCACTTTAGCTTCAGCAAGCAATACATTCATATGCCCTGGCAAACGCCCTGCTACAGGATGTATTGCAAAGCGCACATCAATGCCTTTTTCTTTTAATACTCGTGTCATTTCATACACAGGGTATTGTGCTTGAGCAACAGCCATACCGTACCCAGGAGTAATAACCACTGACTTCGCATCTGCAAGCATATTCGCAACCGTTTCTGCCGACGCTTCAACATGGTCCCCGTAATCGGTTTCATTGTCTACAACAACGTCGGTACCAAATCCACCCGCGATAACACTGATGAAAGAACGGTTCATCGCTTTACACATGATGTACGATAAAATCGCACCTGACGAACCGACTAAAGCACCAGTAACAATTAACAAATCATTACTTAACATAAAGCCCGCCGCTGCTGCTGCCCAACCTGAATAAGAGTTAAGCATAGACACTACAACAGGCATGTCAGCACCACCAATAGATGCTACCAAGTGCCACCCAAAAATAAGTGCTACAACAGTCATAATATAAAGCGTTGTAGACGAACCACCAGCGTCAACAAAACTTATCATTAACATAAATGAAAACAATACCGCGCCAAAGTTAAACGTATGTCTGTGCGGCAACATTAAAGCTGCTGAGTTAATTAGCCCACGTAATTTTCCGAAAGCAACTAAAGATCCTGTAAATGTTACAGCACCAATAAACACACCTAAAAACACTTCAGTTAAATGTATGTTTAACGAAACTTGTTGTGCATCAGTCATAAAGGCTGTGCTGTGATGCGATACTTCATAGAAGCTGTTAAAGCCAACAAAAACAGCGGCTAAACCAACAAAGCTATGTAAAATAGCAACGAGTTCAGGCATGCCAGTCATTTCAACTTTTTGAGCAAGTCGTAATCCAATAACGGCACCAATAACCATCATGACTAAAATCAGCCCTGCACTTGAAACACGTTCATCGGCAATGGTCGCCATTAATGCGATAGCCATACCTACAATACCAAACCAGTTACCTGTTTCAGCCGTTTCTTGTTTACTTAGGCCTGATAAACTAAAAATAAATAACAATGCAGCTACGATATATGCAGCACTAATAAATCCACTTGAAAATTCCATATGTGCCTCCTATCGTCTAAACATTTTTAACATACGTTTGGTCACCATAAAGCCACCAACAATATTGATTGTTGCTATTAACACAGCAATCGCGGCCAACGCTTGAATCAGCGTATCATCACTACCTATTTGCAGTAATGCACCTACCACAATAATCCCTGATATTGCATTAGTTACACTCATTAAAGGTGTATGTAATGAATGACTTACGTTCCACACAACGTTGTAACCAATTACACAAGCAAGTACAAAAACAGTAAAATGTGATAAGAAATCAGCAGGAGCTACACTACCTACCCAGCCGAATAATAGTGCGCCTACCGCCATTAAACCGTATTTCTTTTTAGGGTTCATTGGCTGATCTTTTTCAACAACCGCTTCGTTTTTAGCAGGTTCAACTTTAGAAACCGTTGGAGCAGCACTTACTTGAATTGGTGGTGGCGGAAAGGTAATTTCATCATCTTTAACAACCGTCATGTTGCGCACAACCTGATCGTCAAAATCAACCGTAATTGTACCGTCTTTTTCTGGGCAAACTAATTTAGCTAAGTTAACTAAATTATTGGCGTATAACTGAGATGACTGATTAGGTAATCTAGAAACTAAATCGGTGTAACCTATAATTTTCACACCGCTTTCTACAGCTACTTTTCCTGCTACCGTCAATTCACAGTTCCCGCCACCTGCGGCCGCTAAATCAACTATCACAGAACCTGGTTTCATTGAACGTACCATATCTTCTGTAATCAGCTTAGGGGCTGGTTTACCTGGAATCATCGCCGTTGTGATAATAATATCTACATCTTTGGCTTGCTCAGCGAATAATGCCATTTCAGCTTCGATAAATGCTTCACTCATTTCCTTGGCATAACCGTCGCCAGAACCTGTGTCTGCTGGTTCCTCGTAGTCTAATTCTAGAAACTCAGCTCCCATACTTTCTATTTGTTCTTTCACTTCTGGGCGAGTATCAAACGCTCTAACAATAGCGCCTAAGCTACTTGCAGTGCCGATTGCCGCTAAACCAGCAACACCCGCTCCAATTATCATTACTTTTGCAGGGGGCATTTTTCCAGCAGCCGTAATTTGACCCGTTAAGAAACGTCCAAAGTTATGAGTCGCTTCAATAACCGCTCGATAACCCGCTATGTTAGCCATAGAGCTCAATGCATCCATTGACTGTGAACGTGTCATTCTTGGCACCATTTCCATGGCAAATGTGGTGATAGATTTCATTCGAAGAGCTTCAAGTAGCTCTGGAGATTGTGCTGGAGCAATAAAACTAACTAAATGCGCTCCGTCTTTCATTTGTGTTACTTCTTCTAAAGTTGGCGCATTCACTTTAAAAATAATATCTGATTGCCAACAGTCTTTTTTAGTAACGGCAGACGCACCACTTTCAATATATTCGGCATCCGTAAAGCTTGCTTTTGTGCCTGCCCCTTTTTGAACTTGAACGTCGAAACCAAGTTTTAGTAGCGCAGCAACAGACGTAGGAGACGCTGCAACTCTATTTTCACCAGATAAGGACTCTTTGGGTATTCCAATATTCATAAGCCACCTTGTTGTTTAGATTCACGTTAGGTATACAAAAATTCCATGTTTTATTTGAGTTATATATCGATACATCGAACTTTGCCGCTAACAGCATAGCTCAACAAAAGAACAATAATCTAGAGCATTATTTTAAATATCAAAGATATAAATAGTAGTAACTTTTTAAACTATAAGGGAGTGATAAAGCATAAGAAACAAAAAAGGACGAAATTCATACAAACTTTGTCCTTTATCAATATTTAATTTAGAGCGCTTAACTAGGCTTAATCTAAATCTTCCAACGGCCATGAAACGATATAATCTTCAAAGTCTACAACGCTTATATCGTCATCTTTCACGATTTTGCCACGGACAGACATACCAGCATTATGCATCGCCGTTTTTTTACCTTTATGCAGTAACGGATGCCATGACGGAATACCTCGACCTTCTTGTAACCTACGATAAGTACAACTTGGTGGCATGAAAAACACGCCTTCAAGGTTGTCTTGCGTTAACCGCACACAATCAGGCACAAGTGTAGTTCTCTCTTCATATTTTGTGCACTGACAAGTTTTTTCATTCAACAGATAACAAGCAATGTTCGAATAGAAAATTTGCTCACCTTCCTGAATATGCGTAGTAGGCATTAACTCTGTTGTTTCATCGGTTGTCTCGTCGTCAATAAACTTATTTAAACAACATTTGGCACAACCGTCACACAACGACTCCCACTCTGGGCGCGTCATTTCAGATAAAGTTTTAGTTTCCCAAAACTTATCAACAACTACCGCTTTTTTTACAACTCGCTTTTTACTCAAAATACTCTACTTAATGGTCTATTTAATTGGTGGAAACTTAATACGATCAGACAAATGCCCTACTGAACTTACAAAGTAATAACTTAGATTCCAGTGCATCAAACTTTTGTAATTGTCGTACGCTAGATACGCTCTTCCGTTTGCATCGTCAGGAAAAACTAAAGCAGCTGTTACATTAGCATTAGGTAAATTTGTTCCGTCTGCTCTTCGTACACCTAACTTTTGCCATTCAGATAATGTTTTCTCAGTTCTTGCCCAGGCTTTTAACCACTTTGAACGACTTCCCGTGTTTTTAGGAATAGCTAATTTTGTATCAAAGTTAGCGGGCAATTTTACTTGTCTACCCCACGTAAGATCATCATTCCAACCTTCTTTTTTAAGGTAGTTAGCCATTGACGAAAATACGTCGGTTTTATTTGTCCAGATGTCTTTCTTACCATCTCCGTCGCCGTCAACCGCGTAACTTAAAAACGACGTTGGCATAAACTGGTTTTGCCCCATTGCGCCAGCCCAAGAGCCTTTCATATCATTAATTTTGATATGACCTTCTTCAAGTATCGTAAGTGCAGCCCATAATTGTTTCTTGAAAAAAACTTCTCTACGCCCTTCGTAAGCTAACGTTGATAATGCTGAAATAACATTGTAGTTACCCATAATTTTACCAAAGTTGGTTTCAAGGCCCCATAACGCAACAATAAACCGAGGTTGCACTCCGTATTTTTCACCAACCGTAGTGAGCAGCTTCTCATGCTTTTTATATAGATCACGCGCGCGATTAATTTTCCAATTAGGCACTCGTTTAGGTAAATAAGTATCTAACGTTTCAACTTTTTCAGGTTGGCTTTTATCAGCTTTTATTGCACGTTTGTGAAACTTCACATTGGCAAAGCTGCTTTCAATAATTTTGTCTGAATAACCTTTCGTTTTAGCTTCTGTTTTTAGCGCTTGAATATATTCTGCAAACGTAGGTTTTTCGGTCGCTGCATTGTATGCGTATGCAATACCAGAAGATAAAATAGCGCTGGTAGTAATCGTGGTAAATAGGCCTTTTTTAAGCCATGAAGTTATGTGCACAGATAAAATTCCTTGTAATTGTTATTGCTAATTTTTTTTCATATCAGCTTTATGTTGGTCTAATAAGTTTTCTTGTGGAGGTGGTAACTGCAAATAATACCCCTGATCTTCTAGCTTTTCTCTAACCAAATTAATATCTGCCAACGCTAGCTTATCTTTTTGCGCTAAGTTTATAACAGTTACCAATGTCGGCGTACCAAAAACACTCATTAATGCGTCTGGAACAGACGAGAAATCGCCGCGATTATTCACAAATAAATATGTTTCTGCTTTTTTTGAACTACGATAAATTGTACATAGCATAGTAAAAAACCTATGTTTTAAATTTTAAAATTACGTTAAATATTTACGTTAGAAATACATCAACGTGGTTTAAAGATATCATGCTGACTTTTATATTTTTATACAATTAACGTTATTAACTGTAACCATACATTAATAATGCACGATAAAGCATGACTCTATATTGTTTACTTAAATCCGTTATCAGCAAATTCAGTAAGTGGTTTACCTAACACCTCATATCGCCAACTATGTAAGATGTCGATAATTGAATTATTTTTGTCTGCGCCGTTAAGTTTAAAATACCATGATAAAAATTGATTAATTTGCTTTTTAGACGCTAAGTTTTCAGGCAATAAATCGGCATTTTTAGCAGAGTTTGCCACAAACGATTTAACTTGCTTAAAAATTTGCTTATACCCAGGGTAATCATCTAATCGTACGATTTTTTCAGGATATTCTGACTCAGGTGTTTTATTGGCTTTATTCAATACTTGTAGCATTGATTTACCTTTGTGTTTTATATCTAACAACTCAACACCTTCAATACTTAGCATTGCCCCTACGCTAATAGGATTTCGCTGGGCTAAACCAATGAGCGTATGATCTTTAGCAATAAAGCCAATAGGCATGTCTTTCTTCTTGGCTTGTTCGTATCTCCACGCGGCTAAATACTTAAGCGCATTGAGTTGCAGAGGGTTCAACCTCCAACTCATTTTAATGTTCACATATAACGATTCAGGATCAATCGGCGTAAACTTACGCTCAATCATTAACTCTGTTTCTTGTTTTGCTGCTTCTAACCAGCCAGCCTCAGAAATAAGTTCGTAAATTTTAGGATAAATTTCAAACAAATATTCTACATCAGCTTCGGCATAGGTTAACTGGCGTTGAGTTAATGGTCTTTTTGTCCAATCTGTTCTTGACTCAGATTTATCAAGCTCTACGTCTGTAAATAGCTTAACCATGGCGGCATAACCTAACGACAACCCATGACCTAAAAACGACATGATTACTTGGCTATCAATCAAATTAACAGGCCTGCAATTAGCGGCAGTTAAGAATACTTCAAGGTCTTCAGAACATGCGTGCAATACTTTGCAAATATTAGGATCGGTAATTAGTGCCCAAAACGGCGATAAATCGTCAATGGATATTGGATCAATTAACGCAAGTGTTTCCCCGTTGTTAATTTGGAGCAATCCTAATTTTGGGTATAACGTTCGCGTTCTAACAAACTCAGTATCAATAGCCAGAACAGTTGATTGTGCTAATTCGCTACATAACGCAACCAATGCTGAATCGTCTTGAATATATATTTTTTTAAGCTGATTTTGCACGTAAATCCTTATTTAGAAAGTAAAGAGTAAGCAAATAAAGTAATTGCTGTGAATTACTTACGACGACGCGTTGCTTGTTGCTGTCTGTGCTGATGCTTTTTAACAGACCGACGAATTCGTCTACTCTTTGCATTATCCATTGCTTTTTCATCAACTCGCACTTTACTTTGAGTTTCTGGCGCTAAATCTACAAGTTTGCGGTAGTAATTTACTTCTTTTAATGGAAGCTCTGTCCAGCCACCAAGTGGTAACTGGCGTTTCATTTCCATGTCACCGTAACGTACACGTATTAAACGACTTACCTGTACCTCTTGGCTTTCCCATAGGCGTCGAACTTCTCGGTTTCGACCTTCTGAAAGCACAACATGAAACCAATGATTTCGACCTTCGCCACCACGATAAGTAATTTTTTGGAATTTCGCTGGGCCGTCTTCTAGCTTAACGCCTGTTCTTAATGTTTGCAGCATTGCTTCGGTTACTTCACCAAAAATACGAACAGCATATTCACGTTCTACTTTTCTTGATGGATGCATTAATCGACTTGCTAGCTCGCCGTCTGTTGTAAACAACAACATACCAGACGTATTGATATCTAAACGGCCTACAGCAACCCAGCGGCTACCTTCTAATTTAGGTAAACGATCGAAAACAGTTGGGCGTCCTTCTGGGTCTTTTCGAGTACACATTTCACCTTCCGGCTTGTTGTACATTAGCACTCGACATATATCTTCTTCTTTAGACTTTAATGTGACTTGATGACCATCGATGCGAATTTGCTCGTTACCTTCAACGCGGTCACCTAAAAAGGCGGTTTTACCGTCAACACTTACGCGACCAGCGCTTATAACGGTTTCCATTTCTCGTCTTGAACCTTTACCGGCTCTTGCAAGTACTTTCTGTAGTTTTTCAGACATGTGTAATTCTCGTTCGTCAGTAGCTTCACGGAGTTAAAATAAACTCCCCTACGCTTCTGTCTCTAATGATTTATGTAAACTCTATCTAACCACTTCAAAAACAACAAAGTTTGTGTTTTGCTCATTAATCAGATAAAGAAAACTCAGTTAACGGTGCTTTTTCAACGGATAGAGGTTCTGGCAATTCACTTAATGTTTCGAGTGAAAAATAGTCTAGAAACTCTTGAGTAGTTGCATACAATGCAGGTCTACCTGGCACTTCTTTGTGGCCAACCACATCTATCCAATTTCTTTCTAATAGGGTTTTCATTATAGCGCTACTTACTGCGACTCCCCTAATATCTTCTATTGCTCCTCGCGTTATAGGTTGTTTATAAGCGATTAACGACAAGGTTTCTAGCAACGCACGGGAATAGCGCGGTGCTCTTTCTTTAAATAAGTTAGCTAATTCATTGCTGTACTTTGCTACTGCTTGAAACCGATAGCCTGTAGCTACTTTTACCAATTCTATTCCTCGGTCTTGGTAATGAGCTCTTAATTGGTTTACTTGTGCAAGTATACGCTTATTTGACACGTTATAGTCGGCTAACACCGTTTTTTTAATTAATTGAACTGAAAGCGGCTTTTCTGACACAAAAAATGCGGCTTCGATCAATCCTTTCAGTTGGTCATCTTCTAAAAACACCATAACTACACGCGTTCTACTTGTTTAATTTTTACTTGAATAGGGCCAAATACTTGCGCTTGAATACATTCCACCAATGAATCTTTTAACAATTCTAACAAAGCTAAAAACGTTACAACAACACCTTGCCTGCCTTCATTCTCCTGAAACAATTGACTAAACTCTATGTAAGGTGAATGTTCAGGCCTATTTTGAAGTTGCGTTAAAATTACTGCCATACGTTCTCGCGTAGAAAGAGCTTCTTTTTGAATGTGGTGATGTTCAAGCGCTTTGGTTCGTTTCATTACGTCGTGTAGAGCAGCGACAAGCTCACCTAAGTCTACGTCGGCATCAACCGTTCTCAGCTGAAAATTATCCGCTACTTTTGCATTTGCGACAAAAACATCTCGCCCTAACCTTGGAAGTTGATCAAGCTCTTGAGCAGCGTGTTTGATTATTTCATATTCTTGCAAGCGCCTAACAAGCTCTGCACGAGGATCTTCTTCTGACTCTTCAATGGCTTGTTTTGGCAACAACAAACGTGACTTAATTTCTGCGAGAATCGCCGCCATCACGAGGTATTCTGCAGCTAATTCAAGTTTGATGTCTTTCATTAATTCTACATATTTAATGTATTGTTCAGTAATAGGCGCAATGGGTAAATCGAGAATATCAAACTTCTGTTTACGAATAAGATACAAAAGTAAATCTAGTGGTCCTTCAAACGACTCCAGTATGATTTCAAGCGCATCTGGAGGAATGAATAAATCTTGCGGTTTTTCTACAAAAGCTTCGCCGTGTATTAATGCTAACGGCAAAACTTGCTGAACCATTTCACCGTTATTTTTTAACGAACTATTTTGACTATTATTTTGCAAAAGTATGTGCCAGTTTACCGATACTTATAAAAGTAAATACGTTATTCGAAAGGGCTTGGATCGCCCTCTCCAACTCGCAAAATATTTACATCACCTTCAGAGAAATCAACAACGGTAGTTGGATGCTCTCCTAAGTGTCCGCCGTTTATAATTAAATCTACTTGGTGCTCTAATAAATCACGAATATGTTCAGGATCATGTTCTGCCATACTCTCACCCGGCATAATGAGTGTTGTAGACATAATAGGTTCTTTTACTTCTGCAAGCAGTGCCTGAGCAATGTTATTGTCTGGCACCCTAATGCCAATTGTTTTTCTTTTAGGGTTTAACAAACGTTTAGGTACTTCTTTCGAACCTTTAAAAACAAATGTATAAGGCCCTGGCGTATTGTTTTTAAGTAACCTAAAAGCACTATTGTCAACACGGGTGTATTCTGAAAGTTCTGATAAGTCGCGACAAATCAACGTAAAGTTATGGCTTTTTTCAATATCTCTGATCTTACAAATACGCTCTAGCGCTTTTTTATCGCCCATATGACAACCAATGGCATAACCAGAGTCGGTTGGATAAACGACCACGGCTCCATCATGAATCATGGTTGCCGCTTGTTTCATTAATCGGCCTTGAGGATTGTCTGGGTGTACGTAGAAAAATTGGCTCATTGTTAACTCCGCGTGTTACTGAATAACATTGTGCATACTAATTAAGGCTATTAGGCCACAAATTCCAAATCGGAGTTGCTTTGTCAGGCATGCGTAAATTACGCCCTAAATCGCTCCATTTACTCGGGTAATGAAAGTCTGACCCCATCGATGCATGAAGCTCATACTCTAAACAAAAGTTTAGCATTAATTGGCGTTGGTCGTTACTCATTTGAGGTAAAACAATTTCTAAACCGTCACCACCCTCTGCTTTAAATTGCGTGACTAAACGTCGAAGCCACTTTGTTGATAAGTCGTATCGTACAGGGTGAGCCATTACGGCGGTTCCACCGGCTGAATGAATAACATCGATAGCTTCTTGAATGCTACACCAATTTGGTTTTACGTAGGCACGTTTGCCTTTTCCGATATACTTATCAAACGCGGTTTGCATTTTGCTTATACTGCCTTGCTGAAATAACGCTTTGGCAAAGTGTGCTCTTGTAAAAGAACCACCTGTAGACAGTGCTTTAGCTTTATCGTACATACCTTCAAAACCACACTTTTGAAGTTTATGCCCAATGGCAATTGCGCGACTTTCTCTTGCTTCTTGTTGATTAGAAATCAGCTCACGAAGTTGAGGGTTAGCATGATCGATATTCAAACCAACAATATGAATTTCAAACCCTTCCCAAACCGTTGAAATCTCAATACCATTTATTAATTTAAGCCCATAATTTTTATCTTTTATATAATTATTTGCAATATCTAAGGCCGATACCGTATCGTGATCTGTAATTGCTAATACGTCTATTTGAAAGTTAACCGCCCTTTCTACAAGCTCTTCAGGCGTAAGCCCTCCATCTGAACATTTTGTGTGGCTATGTAAATCAACACGAAGAGTTTGTGTTTCTTTAGATTCAGTGGTTGACATAATCGTCATAATGGGTTCTTCTATAGGGGATTTTAAATGCCTGCGGGCAAGTTTACTGAGATGAACTCAATAATGATACTAGCAAAACAAACTATTTTATTAATTTGGTGGTGGCATAATTCTACATAAGTAGGTTGTGGCAATTGTTTGTATCTAAAATATACTCAAAAAATTCCAAAAAACCTGCTTAATTGAGCGGGTTTTTTACGTTTTATACGATTGAAAATAGAGATAATAATGATATTAGTTAAAGTTAAAAGTTGGTTTATGTGGTGGCTGTTGCCTATTTACGCTGGATGACAATACAACACTAAGTTAAACCATAGGAATACACATGAATACCCAACAATATATGAATACCCTTGCCATTGGTGAAGTACATACTTTATCAGATACGGCAAATTACCAAGCAGACCCGTTAGCGGTTTACCATAAAATTTGTGGTGAAAGTAACCATAACTTGTTGCTAGAATCTGCCGAAATCGACAAAAAACATCAACTAAAAAGCTTATTGCTTACTGATGCAGCTTTAAAAATAGTATGTGAAGCAAATAGAGTAACTTTTACCGCACTCACAACTAACGGTAAAGCCGCATTACAGTTTGCAGAACAAGCATTAAAATCACATGCAGCATTAGAAGTAAACTCACAAACGTTAATTGCAATATTTCCTGAAATTACTGAACAACTTGATGAAAAATCTCGTTTATTGGCAATAAACCCGTTTCAATGTTTACGTTTGTTTAATCAATTATCCCCTGCACATGGCGACGAGCTGCACGACTTTTCAGTTTTTCTTGGTGGTGTATTTGCTTTCGATATGATGTCGATGAGTGAAAAACTCCCCGACGTTACTCATGGCGACAATACTTGCCCTGACTTCGTATATTATTTAGCTGAAACACTTATTGTTATTGATCATGAAGAACAAACCTCAGAAATTATTGGTAATATTTTTTCTGGAGCCGACACTAAAGAAAATGATCAACGTATTCGCGAGCGTATTACAGAACTAAAATCGCTATTAACTCAAAGCTACACGGCAACTCAACACGACAAATCAAGCACTAATACGTCAATTGAAGTAAAAACAGACATTTCCGATGAAGCGTTTTGTGACAATGTTAACCAGTTAAAAGAAAACATTAAGGCGGGAGATATCTTTCAAGTCGTACCATCTCGCACATTTAGTTTACCTTGTTCTAATACGTTAAATGCGTATAAATCATTAAAGCAAAGTAACCCTAGCCCATATATGTTTTACCTGAAAGACAGCGAGTTTTGTATATTCGGCGCATCACCAGAGTCTGCGTTAAAATATCAACACAAAAACCGTCAAGTTGAAATTTACCCTATAGCAGGTACTCGCCCACGTGGTTTTAACGCCGATGGCAGTTTCTCTCCTGATTTAGATAGCCGCATAGAGCTTGATTTACGTTTAGATAAAAAAGAACTTGCTGAACATATTATGCTGGTAGATTTAGCCCGTAATGATATTGCACGAGTAAGTCAGCCAGGCACGCGTCATGTTGCCGACCTATTAAAAGTTGATAGATACTCACATGTAATGCATTTAGTTTCTCGTGTTTGTGGAACACTAGATAACGATTTAGATGCGTTACACGCCTACCAAGCATGTATGAATATGGGAACACTCTCAGGCGCGCCTAAAGTTAAAGCGACTGAACTTATTCGAAAGGTAGAAGGAAAACGCAGAGGAAGTTATGGTGGAGCGGTAGGCTACTTAACGGGTAAAGGTGAAATGGATACGTGTATCGTTATTCGTTCCGCATTTGTAAATAATAACGGCATGGCGCAAGTTCAAGCTGGTGCTGGTGTTGTATATGACTCAGATCCACAATCTGAAGCTAATGAAACAAAACAAAAAGCTCAAGCAGTTATCAACGCTATAACGTTGGCTGAACAAACTGAGTTAGCACTTCAAACGTCCTCGTTTGTTACAAAGGAGGATGTGTAATGACACAATCAAACACTAAGCCGCGTATTATTATGCTCGACAACTTAGACTCTTTTACCTACAACCTTGTAGACGAGTTTAGATGCTTAGGCTTTTCGCCGTTAATATACAGAAATACGCTTTCTGCTGATTACATTATCGAACAACTCAACAAAGAAGCTCAGCTCAACGACAACGGCGTAATTTTAGTGCTCTCTCCGGGGCCCGGTGACCCTAGTCATGCTGGTTGCTTAATGGAATTAATCCGTAAAACAGTGGGGAAATTCCCTATTCTAGGTATCTGTTTAGGTCATCAAGCACTGATACAACACTACGGTGGAGTAATAGGTAGAGCGCCTGAAATCGTTCACGGTAAATCGTCAAACGTTACTCACACTGCAGAGGGGGCTTTTGCGAATATTGCAAACCCACTACCTGTTGCGCGTTATCACTCACTCGTTGCTACGTCGATGCCTGACACAATTGAAATGATTGCTCAATTTGAAACTGAAAAGCATGACGTATTGCCTATGGCTGTTCAGCATTCCGCTGACGCTGTTTTGGGTTTTCAGTTTCATCCTGAGTCCATCTTAACAACATACGGTAGCAATTTGCTTGAGCAAAGCTTAGAACATTTATCTGTACTGTTTAATTCACAGACTCAGAAAAAAAATTAAGGAACGATTATGGCTAACAACACTATTTTACAACAATTAGTTGATGGTAAATCTTTAAACCAAGCACAAGCTGAAACGTTTTTTACTGATGTATTTAATGGCAATGTAGAGCCTGCTTTACTAGCAGCAGCACTTACCGCATTAAAAATAAAAGGTGAAACCTCTGAGGAAATTGCAGGCGCAGCTATTGCGGTACGCTCTTGTGCGACCGATTTCCCTAAGCAAAGTCAAGGTGTAGCAGACTGTGTTGGTACGGGCGGCGACGGTGCAAATACGATTAATATCTCGACTACAGCTGCAATATTGGCAGCCGCTTGCGGATTAAAAATGGCGAAACATGGTAACCGCAGTGTTTCAAGCATGTCTGGCTCTGCCGATCTACTTGAAGCGCTAGGTGTTAACTTGTCTATGTCACCTGAAACGGCTAGCGAATGCTTAAAACAAGCTAATTTATGCTTTTTATATGCTCCAGCGTATCACCCTGGTTTTAAATATGCTGGCCCCGTAAGAAAGGCAATGGGCGTTCGTACGTTGTTTAATATTTTAGGCCCATTAGTTAACCCTTCGTTCCCGTCAACGATGTTACTCGGTGTATATTCTCCTGAGTTACTACCTGTTATGGCGCAAAGTTTACAGCTTACCGGCGTAAAACGTAGCTGGGTAGTCCACGGTAGCGGCCTCGACGAAATAGCACTACACGGTGAGACACAAGTTATCGAATTACAAGATGGTCAACTAACTGATAAAACAATTACGCCCGAAGATTTTGGTTTATCACGTTATACGCTAGAAGATATTAAAGGCGGCACACCTCAAGAAAATGCTGACTATATTAAAGCCATATTAAGTGGCAATGGGTTACCAGCTCATAACTCAGCGGTCATCATTAACTGTGCGGCCCTACTTTACTTACATAACAAAGCAAACAACTTAATTGATGCAGCTAACATAGCGAGCGACGTATTGGCATCAGGTAAAGCAATGGACACATTAAATAAACTCGTTGAAGTGTCAAATAGCAATGAGGTGAATAAATAGCATGGCAAATATATTAGAAAAAATCGTTATCGATAAACGTGTAACGGTTGAAGAGCTTAAAAAGTCCTTACCACTTGAATCATTTATTGGTGAGTTAGTTCCTACAGAAAAAGATATGTATGCGGCACTTACACGTACAGAAGAAAAGCCTTATGCTGGCTTTATATTAGAATGTAAAAAAGCATCGCCATCGAAAGGATTAATTCGTCCTGATTTTGACGTAGAAGAAATTTGTACAATTTATGACAAATACGCAGCAGCAATTTCAGTATTAACTGACGAAAAATACTTTCAAGGTACGTACGACTATCTAAAAACAGTAACGAGTTGTGTTAAAAGCCCCGTTCTAAATAAAGACTTTTTCATTGATACCTACCAAGTTTACCTTGCTCGTTATTATGGGGCAGATGCAATTTTACTTATGCTAAGTGTGTTAAATGATGATGAGTATAAAGAGCTTGCCGCAGTAGCCGAGCAATACAATTTAGCAATTTTAACTGAAATATCTAACGACGAAGAACGTGATCGAGCTGTCGCGCTTGGCGCAAAACTTATTGGTATCAATAATAGAAATCTACGTGATCTATCTACCGATATTGCACGTACCTTTGATTATGCTCCAACATTGCCCAACGACAGAATTGTTATTTCAGAATCAGGAATTTATACAAACGCACAGGTACGTGAATTAGCGCCAGCGGTGGATGGATTTTTAGTTGGTAGCTCTTTAATGGCGGAAGATGATATTGATTTAGCCTGTAGAAAACTAATTTTTGGGCATAATAAAGTTTGCGGATTAACTGCGCCTAATTACGCGCAATCAGCTACTGAGTCTGGCGCAGCATACGGAGGCTTAATATTTGCAGAAAAGTCTCCTCGCTGCATAAACGAACAACAAGCACTGAACATTGTTACCCAACAGCCTTCCCTCAATTATGTTGGCGTTTTTGTTAATCACGACGTAGTTCAAGTTGCATCACTGGCGAAAAAACTGAACCTTAGTGCAGTGCAGCTCCATGGTAATGAAGACAGTCGTTATATTGAAGATTTACATCACGCCTTTAGCGAAATTAACGTAACAAATTGTGCTATTTGGAAAGCGGCAAGCGTTGAAAGTAACATTCCTGAACTTACTTTAGAAAACGTTAAACATTATGTTCTTGATGGCAAAAATGCTGGAAGCGGCCAACCGTTTAACTGGCGAGAGTTAGCTGATACTCAGCAATCTTTATCAACCTGCTTTTTAGCAGGCGGCATTAGCGGTGAAAATATAGAACAGGCGGTATCACAACTTACTGCACATGATTTATTCGGCTTAGATCTCAACTCAGGTGTTGAACAAAGCCCAGGTATTAAATGCAGCGAAAAGCTTCAACACGTTTTCGCGACAATACGGAATTATTAAAATGACAGAGAATACACAAAGTAAAGTAAAAGCATCACTTCCAGCGTATTTCGGCGAATTTGGAGGAATGTTTGTAGGTGAATTGTTAGTTCCTGCACTTGAACAACTAGAGCAAGAGTTTATTGCCTCTCAATCTGATCAAGCGTTTTTAGATGAATTCAACAAGTTACTCACCAGTTATGCAGGCCGCCCTACTCCACTAACACGTTGTAGAAACTTGGTTAAAAATCCACTGGCCAAAATTTACCTAAAACGTGAAGACTTGTTGCACGGTGGTGCGCATAAAACGAACCAAGTTTTAGGCCAAGCGTTACTTGCAAAACGAATGGGTAAAACAGAAATTATTGCGGAAACTGGCGCAGGCCAACACGGTGTCGCAACAGCGATAGCATGTTCGCTATTAGGACTAAAGTGTCGTGTATACATGGGTGCGATAGACTGCGAACGCCAACAACCTAATGTTTTCAGAATGAAGCTTATGGGAGCAGAGGTTATTCCTGTAACTGCCGGAAGCGGAACATTGAAAGACGCGGTGAATGAAGCACTTAGAGATTGGTCTGCAAACTACGACAATGCTCACTATTTATTGGGTACTGCCGCAGGTCCACATCCATTCCCTACAATCGTACGTGAATTTCAAAAAATGATTGGTGAAGAAGCCAAACAGCAATTACTAGAAGAGGAAGGACGTCTTCCTGATTATGTTATTGCGTGTATTGGTGGTGGTTCAAACGCAATCGGTATGTTCAGCGACTTCATCAAAGAAACTGACGTGAAGTTAGTCGGAGTAGAAGCTGGTGGTAAAGGCATAAACACCAATCAACACGGTGCTACATTAGTTGCTGGTTCTAAAGGCATGCTTCATGGTAACTACACTTACATAATGCAAGATGACCACGGACAAATTGAAGAGTCTTACTCTATTTCAGCAGGTTTAGATTACCCCGCAGTAGGGCCTCAACATGCCTTCTTAAAAGATACAGGCAGAGCAACTTATGTTCCTATTAACGATGATGAAGCATTAGCGGCATTTCAAGCATTAGCAAAACATGAAGGAATTATTCCTGCACTTGAATCTTCACACGCTCTGGCACAGGCTTTAAAAATGGCGGATGAAGTAACTGAAGAAACGATTATTCTCGTTAACCTTTCAGGCCGTGGAGACAAAGATTTGGCTCACGTTCATACCGTATTAACAGCTCAAGAAGGAGAAGCGTAATGACTCTATCTAATCAACTTACCGCAGGTCAGCGTTACGATGACTGTTTCTCTGACTTAAAAGCCAAAGGTGAAGGCGCATTTATTCCATTTGTAACAATTGGAGATCCTAACGCTGAACAATCATTTGAAGTCATTAAAACACTCATCGATTCTGGTGCCGATGCATTAGAACTAGGTATTCCGTTTTCTGATCCAAGTGCTGATGGCGTAACCATTCAAATGGCCGCATTACGAGCTATTAATGCTGGAACAACAACAGATACATGCATTGAAATTCTCACAAAAGTGCGCGAATACGCGCCGAGTATTCCAATTGGCTTATTGTTGTACGGCAACTTAATTTTTGCTCGAGGTTTAGATAAGTTTTATGCCGATATGGCTGAAGCCGGTGTAGATTCAGTTCTTATAGCAGACTTACCGATTAGAGAGTGTGAACCGTTTAGAGAAGCTGCACTTAAACATGGTATAGCGCCTATTTTTATCGCTCCACCAAATGCAAGTGATGAAACCTTTCAAAAGGTTGCTGAGTATGGAGCTGGATACACCTACGTATTAAGTCGTGCTGGTGTTACAGGTACCGAAACTAAAGCGTCTATGCCCGCAAATACGCTTATAAATGCCTTAACAAAGTACCAAGCTGCACCACCAGTACTTGGCTTTGGTATTTCTGCGCCAGAACAGGTAAAAGAAGCGTTAGTTGCAGGTGCAGCCGGAGCAATTAGTGGCTCAGCCGTTGTAAAGATTATTGAAAACAACCTTAATAATTTTTCAGCAATGAATACCGAACTTTCTCGTTTCGTATCAGATATGAAAGCAGCTACTCGCTAAATACTTAATACGTTTATTGTTACGCTGTACCTTAAACGAAACCTAAAACGTAAAAAGCGCATTGAATTTCTATTCAATGCGCTTTTTACTTTAATACAACAATACAAGCATTAACTTATAAGAGGACACTTATTAAGAGCGTAATTCAACACAATAAAATTACTGGTTAATTACGCGAGAAGTTGATGGACTCCACGTACCTGTGCCCATGTGTGCTAAGTGGTTAGTACCTTGTCTTAACACCTTATTCCCTACGTTTCTTGAACTTTCTGGGCGACTAATTAAATACCCTTGTATATAAACTACACCTAGAGATTTAAGTAGCTCTAATTGAATAACTTCTTCAATACCTTCAGCAACTACTTTTAAATTTAATCGTTGCGATAACTCTACAATTGACTTCAAAATTTTACGGTATTTCTCGTTTTTACTCGCTTCTGTCACAAACATACGATCAATTTTCAATACATCTACAGGTAATGTTGCTAACACTGACAACGAACTAAAGCCTGTACCAAAATCGTCGATAGCGATATAAATCCCTTCGCTTCTAAGCTTCTCTAATTCATCAATAATATTGTCTGAAATATCGATAAAACATGACTCAGTAATTTCTAACATGAGAGATTTAGCGGGTAACCCACTTTTGTTAACCGCTTCCATTACCCAGTCATAAATAGAGCGATGCTTAAGCTGAACTCCCGAAACATTGACCGAAATTTTCGTTTTAGTCATACCAGCATGATACCAAGCAGCCATTTGTCGGCAAGCTTCATTCAAAATCCAATCACCTAACACTAAAATTTGATTTGAGTCTTCCGCAATAGGAATAAACTCAGCAGGTGTAACCAAACCTTCAATTGGGTGTTGCCAGCGAACCAAAGCTTCGAAATAACTGATAGCACACCCATCAACATGGATAATTGGTTGGAAGGTTAAAAAGAAGCTATTTGATGCAATACCTAATCTCATTTCTTCTAATAAATAATGGTATCGTCTTAATTTACTGCCCATTTCAGGAGAATAAATACGATAGATTCCGCGCCCTTCATTTTTTGCACGATACATAGCAACATCGGCCATTTGCACCAATGCTTCTGGGCTATTAGCACTATCAGGATAAACCGCAATACCTATACTTGCGCTAATTTTTACGAGTTTATTACCTAATACAAAATCACGCTCTAGTTCTTTTAGCACGCGCTTAGCAATATTAACGGTTCGTTCAGGGTCATCAATAGTTTCAATAAACAATGTAAACTCATCACCACCTAACCGCGACAAGTTATACTCTTTGTCTTGTTCGTTTGTACTAAAGTTTAAATTTTGGCTTCGTACAATACTTTGCAAGCGTTCTGCAACCTGGATAAGCACTTCATCACCAAATGAATGACCAAACGAATCATTCACTTGCTTAAAGCCGTCTAAATCGATAAACAATAACCCACACTTTGTTTTCTGTGCGCTCGATTTAGAAATTTGCTCATTGATATGTTCAAGAAATTTATGGCGATTAATTAAAGACGTTAATTTATCGCAATACGAACTTTGCTCGGCTTTAGTTTGATAGAGTTTGGCGTACTTCGTGAGATCTTCTAACGATAAATTTAATTTAGACAGTGATGAATAAGACTGTTTTTCGGAGCGCTCATGACCAAAGGTAGTAATCAAATTGTCAGCTTGCTCGCACATAGGAGCAAGTATTTTATCCAACTTACTTCGTTGATAATTAGTTGCCAAGGTAAATACAACAAACGAAATGATGATAAAAGCGGTCAATGGGAACAACAAACTCAACATTACCACATAGGTTACATTACGAAGTGGCACCACACGTGTAGCAGATTGTTTGTTACTCACAATGAGTAAAAGTTTATCGTTGTGCTTCGCTAAAGGTAACAAAAGAGCTGAACTCACGAGTTCGTCTGACGCTGTTAGAGGCTGAGACTCTGATAACGTAAAGGTTTCTTCGGGGTAATTAAAAAATGGCGACTTAACTTCTCGAGCTAACTCTGTAACAAAAAGTACATAGGTAAAAATAACAAATATTAACGCTAGAAGCCCCAGCATTTTCCAATATTTCGCTCTAACACTACTCAAAGCAATATCCCTTTTTATTTTGTATATTCACATAACCTCGGCAGATAAACCAATGTACGCTATATAAAATATTTTACCAGTTATACTAATCAACTCAGATTAAATTTCAATTATTGATCTAACACAACGTAAAATATCAACTTATTAGTCTTATTTTATTTATAGTTTAGCTTAATACAGCACAATCTCTATGCATTAGCACATTTAAATATTACACACTCAATACTCTGTATGAATAGAATGCTGAAAATAAGAATAACACAATGAAAACAATAATAAAAAAAGAATGAGCAATACGCATAAACTTAGTTTTTATTGTATACAATAAAGTTTTTTTCTGCATAACACTTTGAGGGGGATTTCGTAATAAGTTTAAGAACACATAGAGTAGAAGCCCCCACAAAGCGGCAAATAACACGAAAACCGAATTGCGTTCAGATAGCTCTTTGAGAACAATAAAATCAACTAATAACGTTACCAATAGCAACAAAGAACAATAAAAAATGAGGTGTTTAACAGGCAATAACAAACGCATCACCTTTAGTACGTGAGAATTCTCGGAAAACACAATAGTCACTCAGAATTAAAAATAAGAGTGTTAACGATTACTCACTAAATGTCTAATTTTAGAATTCTCATGGAGTGAAAATACGTATTCAAACATGATGATAGAATATTGTTATTCTGAAATTGGAATAACATTCGAGTAGCCATAACCTGACTCATATAATGTGCTGTAAATTTGCTTAAGCGCAATGTTATTCTCAGATAAGGAGTCTTCCCATTTACTTCTTTTGTCAAAGCCGAAATCGCTCATCACAAAGTAGTGGTCTGTTTTTATTTCACATGCATCTAAGCATGCTTTAGTACAACCTAGTGAACAGCCATCAATAGCAATAATCGGTCGACCAGATTCAGCAATATTAACAATAGGAATAACTTTACCGATAACACCTGATACACAAGACATTTCAGCGATATTGTCGCCATCCAAAGTCAACGCTATATCATGTGCCATACGGGCTAAATTTGAACAACCGGAACAGGAGTAAACAACTGGCTTATTAACGTTGTACATAATTCTATCCTTAAAAATTATTTACAGACATTGTATTTATTCATGCAAGTTGTGTGTTGATTTGAATCAATAATTAATCAAAGTTAAATCTAAGCTACCGTGTCTTGAATAAACTTTGCTGCTATAGCTTGCGCTACAACTCATAAGTTTGAATTTTATACTATACTTTTCACGTTGAGTTTTACTGTTCTCCTGAGGTAAAGGTGCATTATGAAAGTAATATTGTGTTTTGTATTCACTTGGGTAATTTCGTTTAACGTTTTTGCCAAACAACAAGAAGTAATCTTTGGTGTCGGAAACGAAAACAACGAACATACGCTCTATATAACAAAGTTGCTGATAAAAACCATCGGCGAAAAACTCAATATAAAAACCAAGATCATACAGCTCCCCAACAACCAGTTAACTTGGTTGTTAAAAAACGAAAAAATTCATGCAGAACTATACAGAGTTAAGGCTTACCAAAAAGTACTTCCTCAAACGATTATGATTAAAGAGCCGATTATCGAATTACCGTATTATGCGTATTCAACGAATAAAGATATAAAAGTTAACAGTTGGCGTAGTCTATTACCCTATCAACATGTAACGGTTAGAGAATTTAAATTCGCAAATACGTGGTTGGCAAATCACAACACACACGAGTTAGGGAACGTTGAAAGTGCTCTTAAGTTTCTAAGTGCTAATCGAGCAGAGGTATTTGTTGCTCATCAACTCGCTGTAGAGAAGTACATTTCTCAACCTCAATTTAGTAACATTTATCAATTAAAGCCACAGGTTGACTCTTTGGCATTACATACCTTTTTTTCAAAGTCATCTTCAGCAATAGCACAAAAATTTGAACAAACGATCGTCGAGCTAAAACAACAAGGCTATCTAGAAAAATTGATAAAAGACCTAAGAAACAAAAATAACAATAAACTAACTCAACAACCTGTTATCAATACCCGCTTTTCTTATTGATGCTTTTAGGTATCTCTCCCGTATCAATAAAGTGTGTAATGTTATTCGTAACAATACTAACCGCGGTCGGCATATACGTAGGTGCAGATATATGTGGAATAATTGTTAACTTGTTATGCTGCCATAATTCACTATCTTGAGGTAATGGCTCATTATCAAACACGTCTAATACCGCGTGGCGTATAAAGCCCCTATCAAGCGCTTCAATAAGATCCTCATGATTTACAATACCACCACGAGCAAAGTTAATAATCGATGCCCCCTGTTTCATACGTATAAAAAAATCACGATTTAATAACTTGTTTGTTTTAGCGGTTAGGGGCAACAAACACACAACGATATCAGCGTTTTTAACTGCGTCATAAATTCCTTCATCACCACTATATGATTGAACATTTTCAAGTGTTTTAACACTATTGCTCCAACCCACTACGTTAAAGCCATGGTGAACTAAAGCTTTAGCGCATTCTGTACCTAAAGCGCCTAATCCCAAAATACAAATGGTTCGTTCTTGAGGTAAAACATGAGGTAATTGCTTCCAACAATTATTCTTTTGTTGAGCCATGTACTCAGGCATTTGACGGTGTAAATAAAGTGACCAAGCAAGTACTGCTTCAGACATTATTTTTGAAAGCATCGGATCAACAAGCCTAACAATTTCAAAAGAATAATTTGATAATTTCATCACTAACTTTTCAACACCTGCCCATAAGCTTTGTATCCATACTAAGTTTGGGTATTCAGCCAAATCAGTTGGTACTGGATTAGCAACAATCGCAAATTTGCATGATTGCTTTTGTTCAAGGCTCAACTGATTACCTATTACAACCTTCACATTATTGCTAGTTGATATAGAAGCAAAATGAAGATTCAATTGTTCCACCCAATTAAGCTGTTCTTTATGGTTTAATTGGCTAATAAAAGGGCAATAAATAGTCGTATCCAACATAGTGCTTTATATTCAGTGAGTTAATAACTTTAAAATACTAGCATTAAACATTATCAAACACTCTCTCATTATTACAGGTGAATTAAACTCACGAACAAAACATGACTAATGGTTCCAAATAATAGCCAACTAGGGTATAAAAGCGCCATGAAAATACCAAAACGTATACAACCCCTTGTTGAAGAAGGGCTAGTCGATGAAGTAATCTGCCAATTAATGAGTGGAAAAGAAGCTACTGTGTACATGGTTCGCTGTGGTGAAAATATACGTTGCGCTAAAGTTTATAAGGAAGCAAATAAACGAAGCTTTAAAAAAGCGGCTCAATATCAAGAAGGTCGTAAAAGTAAAAACAGTCGACGTGAAAGAGCGATGCAAAAAGGTTCCAAATACGGCCGCTCTCAGCAAGAAGAAGCATGGCAAAATGCCGAGGTTGATGCTTTATACTTACTAGCCTCTTCCGGCGTGCGAGTTCCCGAACCCTATGGCTGTTTTGATGGTGTTTTACTGATGGAACTAATAACAAATGATGAAGGAGACGTTGCGCCACGACTAAACGATGTTTCCATGTCGGCAGAACAAGCCAGAGAAGATCACGCTGTTGTTATGGTATATATCATGCGTATGCTGTGTGCTGGCATTGTTCATGGTGACTTATCTGAATTTAATGTGCTAGTAGATGATTACGGCCCTGTCATTATAGACTTACCACAAGCGGTAGACGCCTCATCAAACAACAATGCAAATAGTATGTTGAAACGAGATGTTCAAAACATGACGACCTACTATGCCCAATACGCCCCCGAATTAGCAAAAAGTAAATATGCGCAAGAAATGTGGTCTCTCTATGAAAATGGCGAGTTAACACCAGACACTGAGCTTACGGGGTTATTTAAAGAGTCCAACCAAGCCGCAAATGTAGATACGGTTTTAGAGGAAATAAAAGCGGCATTTGCCGAAGAGCAAGCTCGATTGGAGCGAATAAGAGAAGCGAACGAAGGTTAAGTTATTCGACATTTTAAAAAGCCGAATAACTTTTACTCATTGTTTATACAAAAGATTTTTAGCAGATATACTCAAATTTATTTTTGTAACGCGTCTTTTAACGCACTAACACACAAGGCTACATTTTCGCTGCGAGCTGCATATCCCATTAAGCCAATTCGCCATGCTTTTCCTGCAAAAGCACCAAGGCCAGCACCAATTTCTAAGTTATATTCATTTAATAAGTAACTACGTACCTTGACGTCATCAACACCTTCAGGAATATGAACAGCATTTAGCTGAGGTAATCGTTCCTCTTCTGGCACAATAAATTCAAGCCCTAAAGAAGCCAACCCTTTAGCTAATGCTTGGTGTTGAGCTTTATGCCTTGCCCAACTATTTTCAAGCCCTTCATTTTTTAACATTAATAACGATTCATGTAATGCATATAAAGAGTTAACTGGTGCGGTATGGTGATACGCTCGTTTACCTTCTCCCGACCAATACGCCATAACCAATGATTGATCTAAAAACCAGCTCGGCACAGGGTGTGTTCTGTTTTTAACAATTTCTGTTGCACGCTCACTAAAACTAATAGGTGAAATACCAGGAACACATGACAAACACTTTTGGCTACCTGAATAAATGGCATCTATTCCCCAGTCATCTACACGTAATTCAACACCACCTAAAGACGTTACTGCATCAACAATTGTCAAACAGTCATGTTTTCTAGCAATTTCACATAAAGTTTTTGCGTCTGATAACGCACCTGTTGATGTTTCCGCATGAACAAATGACACAAAATTAGCTGATGGATTTTCTTGTAACACTTTTTCAAGCGCTTGAGGGTCAACAGCTCTTCCCCATTCGCCTTCAACAACAACTAGCTTTGCACCTAGGCGTTTAACGTTCTCTGTCATTCTCACGCCAAAAACACCGTTAACACATACAACAACGGTATCATCAGGTGTCACTAAGTTTACAAAACATGCTTCCATACCTGCGGAACCCGGTGCCGATAATGCTATAGTAAACGGGTTAGTTGTTTGAAAAGCATATTGAAGTAAAGACTTAACCTCATCCATCATACCAACAAATAATGGATCTAAATGGCCAATAGTAGGGCGAGATAACGCAGACAATACTTGTGGGCTAACATCAGAAGGACCTGGTCCCATCAAAGTACGTTGTTTTGGAATAAAAGATTGAATAGACATAACATCACCGACCTAAAAAATAATATACGTTCAGATTAACATTTTATATTAGATTTAGCTTAATTATTGACGTTAATGTCAGGTATTCAGCTCACAAATAAAGCACGTAGGTAAAATAACTCCACAACAATGAACTATAATAGTATTTAATAGCCCTAATAAAGGTTAACATTAAGTAATATAAATACTTTTTGAAATATCTCATGGCATTAAAAGCAACCATTAATAAAGCAACTATTCATTTATCCGATATGGATCGTAACTATTACGATACCTTAAATCTTACTATTGCCCAGCATCCTTCAGAAACCGATAAGAGAATGATGATCCGTTTGTTAGCTTTTATTTTAAACGCAAATGAAAATCTTCAATTTGGTAAAGGTGTAAGCGATGAAGATGAAGCCGCTATTTGGCAAATTAATTACGCTGAAGAAATTGAGCTATGGATAGAACTTGGTCAACTTGATGAAAAACGTTTAAAAAAAGCCTGTAATAGAGCTAAGCAAGTAAAACTCTACTGTTATGGAAGTAGTGCTGATACTTGGTGGGCGCAATCAGAAAGCAAACTGCGCCAGTTTGATAAGTTATCAGTCGAACAATTTAGCGACGAAACAGCTGAGGCATTAGCAGAGCGAATATCGCGCACGATGGAATTTCAAGTAAGCATTCAAGATGGGCAATTATGGTTAACGTCTGGCGACGATACCCTATTAATTGAGACAACTAAATTACTATAACACTCTCCTACTCTGGTTGAGTTCATAAAGGTTTACGTTTGATTAGCCGCAATTAGTTGCAAAGTTAATAGTTTTGCACAATAGTACGAAGCATTAATTTTTTAACTAAATTCTGGCGTTTAACATGACTAAACCTTTTAAGTTACTTGCTCTTAGCACCCTCATTGCAGCCACTTTATCTGCCTGTATTTCAACCACGAACGCGGTTGGTTTATCAAGCGAACAAGTAACCAAAGACATTACCTATTTAGCAAGCGACGAGTTAAAAGGTCGTGCTAATTTTTCTCCTGAAATTGAGATGGCTGCTGACTATATAAGCCAACGTTTTTCAGAAATTGGTTTAAAAACGTTTAACGGCCTTTCTAGCTATAAACAAACGTTTAGTATTACAAGCATTACGCCTAAATCACTTAACGTTACTATAAACAATCATGCTTTTTCATCTGAGAATCTAGCTTTTGCAAGCACAAAAAGCAGCATAAATTGGCAAGACACCAGTACGATAAATACGCTTGTTGTTGGTGAAAAAGATGATATGAGAACCGCGTTACGCAAACTGAATAATCAAGGTGGTGAGCATTTAGTTCTAATCAATAAAGCACATAAAGACTTATTTGCGAGATACCAAAATTACTTTAACAAAGGTTTAACTAAACTGTCGTTAAAAGAAACAGGTTCATTAGTATTAGTGCTGACAAACGAAACTAAGGTGAATAGTCTTAACGTTTCAGCTGCTACCGAAAAATCAACAAAGTCACTTTCGAATGTTGTCGCGGTATTACCCGGTAAAACCAAACCAAATGAATTAGTACTGTTTTCTGCGCATTATGATCACCTCGGTGAAGATGAAAACGGCAAAGCGATATTTAACGGTGCTGACGACGACGCTTCTGGTACAACGGCTGTAATTAATTTAGCTGACTACTTCAGTAAAAAACAAAACAATGCTCGTACACTGGTATTCAGCGCATTTACGGCTGAAGAAATTGGTGGTTTTGGTTCTCGTTATTTCTCGCAACAACTAAACCCTGATGACGTAGTCGCAATGGTAAACATTGAAATGATAGGTAAACCTTCAAAATTTGGCGCTGGAACAATTTGGATGACAGGAATGGAGCGCTCAAACCTTGGCGAGCTGTTAAATAAAAGCCTAAAACCACACAACATGAAAGTCTATAAAGATCCGTACCCTGAGCAAGGATTATTTTACCGTTCAGACAATGCAACGTTAGCACGTTTAGGTGTACCAGCACACAGTTTTAGTAGTACTCAACTAGACAAAGATCAGCATTATCATCAAACTTCTGACGACATTAGCAGCCTAGATCTTAATTCTATGTTCAAGGTGATTGAATCGTTGTCTATTGCCACTGAAGATCTTGTTAACGGAAAAATCACTCCGACTCGAGTAGATACATCTAAAGTACGAGGACACGGTAAAATTTATTAAAAGTATCTCCGTCTGAAAGCAACGAAATTTGAAGTTGCTTTCAGTTATTCAAAAAAAAGCAAAAACAAAGCAGCTAGCCTAGGCACTATTTACGCGTTACTTATACCTTACATGCATATTACTTACGTAGTAAAAACTCATCGTGTAAATTATTCATACTGTGAGAGGTTTGATTTAAGGTAGCGCAAACGCTCAGTTGTGCTTTGCACGTAATTGGGAGGTGGTTTGCTACTAGACTTTTTTCCTCCATCAACAAATGGAGTAACTCAAATTCTCGTACAAGCTCTATAGCAAAAAAAGCCTGCTCGTTTATTGTAGCGACAGAACTTTTGTTATCTAACCATAACGTTGCTATAAATTGAGAGTCATGCTCACTATTATCTATCGCTTGATCTAATAACAAAATTCCAGAGACGATTTCAGCGCTTTCATTAACACTAATGTTTACATGAAAGAAGTACCCTTGTAGTTGGCTCATCCTATCTTTATCGCTGTTGTCTACAACAATATTAACCTCGCATTTAAGCAGATCGGTTATGTTCATCTCTTAACTTCCGGTGTTTTATATTTTAACTAATCATGGGAGCGTTGAAACACAGATAAAATAAATACCAAACGAATATTTATATTTAAATCAATATATTAAAAATATGCGTTCCAAACACGAAAGAATTATAAAGATAATACATAAGAAACTCGATAATAATTTCACAATTTCTTAACAATTTCGATTCATTTAATTAAAACGCTATCCATTAACGGCTTCATTTTTAATGTCTAACCGCATTTTGTATTCTTTTTCAAGCTGCTCTTCTACATAAAAACCATGTCGTAGATAGAGAGATTTTGCGGGGTTATCGAGTAACACAAATAAGGTAATAGGTAACTTTAGCTCATTCGCCTTTTTCTTAACAACGTCAAGCACAAAACTACCAATTCCCATCCCATGAAAGGATGGAGATATTTGAAATTGCCGAATGTGCAAGCGTTCAGCTAACACTCCTAGTTTTATCAAACCAATAGGTTCTTGATTATTTAGAATAATATGCGAATCTGAAAAATACTCATTTATGCGATCTAAATGATTACTATCAGTAAAGTGATATCCCGCACTTTTTAAGTGTGCCGTCATCGTTGCTTTACGCAGCGTTAACAAAAACGGGATATCAGATTTTTCTGCACATCTAAAACCAATCGACAACTTCATTTCAAACTCGCACTAATATATTTATCGTCCTCAAGACGTTATAGCTACCTTGGTTCGTTTGCGACCGCCCCATTGATAAAGTGCTAACCCAGTCATAACACAACAAGCGCCTATAACTAAATTTTCGGTTATTACTTCATTATTAAGTAACGATCCAAAATACAAAGCGATAACGGGTGTTATCATCGTTATTAGCGACACAGTGCTCGCGCTCAAGTTTTGTAATACGTAAAAATACGCGATAAAACCAATTAAAGACCCAAACACTCCTAAGTATAGTATCGCCAACAAACTTCTCGCTTGCCACTCTTCAAGCGGTAATGTTCCATCAAATAATAACCAAACAATAAAAAACAAAGGTATAGATAACACTAACGAACCAACGGTAGTTGAAAGTGCATGTATTTTTATATCCACACTTTTCACCAATACGCCACTCAAACTAAAGAAAAACACAGCACCTAAAATAGCGACAAGACCAATCCAACTATCAGAGTTAAAGCCACTACTTGCGCCATAAATATTATCGAAGCACACAACACCTAACCCAACTAAAGAGATCAATAACGCCACTTTTTTAGTTTTACTAAACTTAGGTTCTTTTAATATTTTTTGAGCAAGTACACCTGACAAAATAGGCGATAAACCAAAAACTAAGGACATCAAACCAGATGATATATATCGTGCGGAAAGATAAGAAAACAACATTCCACCAAAAATACCTAACCCAGAGTACGTATAAACTTTTAGCGCTTGTCGGTGCGTAGGAAACTCAATTTTGCAAAGTTTGATGATCAGCCAACCTGGCACAACGGCAATAACCATGCGCATTAATACAGCTAAAGTAGGATCAACAGATTCGCTACTCCAAACAATACCTAACGGTGTAGTAGACCAAATTAACACAACAGCAAAATAAGCAGCTGGCACTGACATTTTAATACTCCTTTTAAGTTTGCCTAGAAAGAATTTACTGCGGTTTGACTACTAGAAAGACAAAAGCCGCAGAGGTTAAGTTCTGCGGCTTTTATTGATTAAATCGTTAACATCAAATTACACCACAGAAAAAACAGCCCAGCGCTTGGCCATAATGACCGTGCGTTTTGAGCAATTAATACAAACTGTGAGTAATTGATTAAGCATATTTTTAAATTAACTAGAAATAAGTAACATTTATAACTTCATATTCGCGATTGTTCGTTTATAAGTCAACCCGTTTACTCAATAAAGTGTAATTAAATTAATGAGCAATTTTATAACGTACCCCGAACAACTAGACGACTGGTCTATTATTAACTATACTGCCCGTTATGAAATCTAAATCAAACGAAAATTACCAGCAAATTTTAGCGGCTGGTTACCAACTAATATCTGTTAAAGGTTTTAATCACGTTGGCTTGGCTGAAATTCTTAAAGTCGCCAATGTACCGAAAGGTTCTTTTTATTACTACTTTAAATCTAAAGAGCACTTTGGCGAGGAACTCATCAACGATTACTTTTCAGATTATTTAGCCTCAATAGATCAGCTATTTTCCGATGTAACATTATCGAGTTACGATCGTCTTATGACTTACTGGCAACAATGGGCTGATACACAAAGTACACCGTGTAACGAAAAAAAATGCCTTGTTGTTAAATTAGGCGCTGAGGTTTCAGACCTTTCAGAATCTATGAGGATAGCATTACAAAAAGGCGCAAACAGCGTTATAGAAAAAATAGCACAGTGCATACAATCTGGTGTTGAAGACAAATCAATTGATCCAAATATTCAAGATCATATGGCTGAGTCGCTTTATCACCTGTGGTTAGGAGCGAGTGTTGTTGCAAAAATGAAAAAAGATAAAACCCCATTATTAAGTGCCCTGTCTACCACAACCCTCATTTTAAGTAACAATGTAATTAAAAAATAATTAAACGCTAGTAACACAACCGAACTGTATACAAGCCAAAACTAGACGACCGGTCTAATAAAGAATATAGGAAAAATTATGCAACATTTTGATTATTACAACCCCACACATATTTGCTTTGGCGAAAACCGTATTAAAAGTATCGAACACCTTGTACCAAGTAACTCAAATGTATTGGTATTGTTTGGCGGAAATAGCGCAAAAAATACAGGAACACTCGATGAAGTTATCAGTGCATTAAGTAAGAACAAGGTAACACTTTTTGGTGGTGTAGAAGCTAATCCTACGTATGAAAAAATGATGGAAGCGGTAGAAATAGTCCGTGAAAACAATATCGACTTTATGATCGCCGTAGGCGGTGGATCTGTTATTGATGGTACTAAGTTCGTATCGGCTGCAGCCTTATATCCAAACGACCCTTGGGAAATTTTAACAACCGGTGGAAAACATATAGGTAAAACAGTTCCGTTTGGAACTGTTTTAACGCTTCCTGCAACCGGATCTGAAATGAACAGTGGTAGCGTTATTACTCATACAGCTAAACAGTCGAAACTATCATTTATGCATCGCGCAGTATTTCCACAATTTTCAATACTGGATCCAACAAAAACCTACACCTTACCTAAAAAGCAACTTTCTAACGGCATCGCCGATGCCTTTGTTCATATTATGGAACAATATTTAACTCACCCTACTAACGCAATGGTTCAAGACAGATACGCTGAAAGCTTATTGTTATCTCTTATCGAGTTAGCACCTAAGGTTTTATCAGAATCTAACGACTACCAAAGCAGAGCTAATTTTATGTGGGTTGCTACACAAGCTTTAAATGGATTAATAGGCGCTGGTGTACCACAAGATTGGGCAACACACGTTATCGGACATGAACTTACAGCCCTCTATGATATTGACCACGCACGTACATTAGCAATTGTGTTACCGGCATTACTCAGCGTTAAAAAACATCATAAACAAGACAAGTTAGTACAGTATGCAAAGCGTGTATGGAACATAACAGAAGGTAGCGATGATGAAATAGCACAACAAGCGATCAAGCAAACCATCAAGTTTTTCCATTCGCTTGATATCCCAACACAATTAAGTGACTACCAACTTGAGCGTAAAGACATAAACACAATCGTAAACCAACTTGAAAAACACGGTATGACTTCACTAGGTGAACATGGAGATATTGACCTACAAACAAGTCAAAAGATCTTAGAACAAGCTCTTTAATAATCCGTTAAAAGTAAAAAATTAATAAACTAGGACATAACAAATGAAAGTATTAATTGTATTAACATCGCACGATACTCTTGGAAATACAGGCCATAAAACAGGTTTTTGGCTTGAAGAATTAGCTTCTCCCTATTACGTATTTAAAGACAATAGCGCTGAAATAACCATAGCGTCACCTCTTGGCGGGCTGCCACCACTTGATCCAAAAAGTAATGAACCTGATTTTCAAACAGATGCGACAAAGCGTTTTGAAAATGACTCAGATGCAATGGCACAACTTAATAACAGCATTAAATTATCAACAGTAAACGCTGAAGACTTTGACGCAATATTCTATCCTGGCGGTCATGGACCACTATGGGATCTGACTCAAAATAACGACTCAATTACTTTAATCGAAAAAGCAGCAGCAACGAATAAAGTTATTGGTTTTGTTTGCCATGCTCCAGGCGTATTAAAAAATGTAAAAGGAACTGATGGCCAGCCATTAGTGAACAATAAACGCGTAACAGGTTTTACAAACGGTGAAGAAGCTGCGGTTGAACTTACCAACGTAGTACCTTTTTTAGTAGAAGATATGCTGATTGAAAATGGCGGATTATACAACAAAGCTGAAGATTGGCACCCACACATAGAAACAGATGGAAACTTGGTTACGGGTCAAAATCCAGCTTCATCTCAAGCGGTAGCAGAAAAAATACTATCGCTTGTATAACTAGTTACTAGACGCTCAGGTTATATATTTTTTATAAACCGCTTTGACGTATCATCAAGAATTGAGATAAATTGTAGGTTCACTTTAATCCTTTAAACGAGTAAAAACGTGACACCTGCAATTTCTCATCTAAAAAAGAAAAAAGTCCCGTTTACTACACATCAATATCGCCATGATGTTAACCATACCTCATACGGTTTAGAGGCCGCAGAAAAGCTCAACGTTAACGCAAGCAGCATTTTCAAAACTCTCGTAGTAGAAACCGAAAGCCACGCATTAATTGTCGCCATCATTCCAGTATTAAATCAGCTCGACTTAAAAGCCATTGCTAAGCAAATAAACGTTAAGAAAGTAAAAATGGCAGATGTAAAGCGAGTTGAAGGCTCTACGGGTTACATTTTAGGTGGCGTAAGCCCCTTAGGGCAAAAAAAGCAACTTGTTACATTGATAGATAGCTCAGCGGCTCCCTTAACTAAAATGTATGTTAGCGGAGGAAAAAGAGGATTAGAAATAGCTTTGTCTCCAAGTGATTTACAACAACTCACCAGAGCAAATTTTGCGCCAATAATAGCTGTATAAACAATAACATAAATAGATAACGCTTTACTTTACATTATTACCTGATGCGCTATTATTAATAGTTAGAATAACATTAATAAAACTAACTCAGAGCCAAATAATGCAGTATACAACCGTAACCTCACCTCAGAAAAAATCGATTTCGCTAGTTGCACATGACAATATGAAAGACGATCTACTCGCGTGGTGTTTGCATTTTGAATCTAAGTTAAGCCAGCATAACCTTTATGCAACAGGCACTACAGGCACAGTGTTGGCAGACAATACAAATCTTAATATTACAAAATTAATCAGTGGTCCACTGGGTGGCGATCAGCAAATTGGCGCACTTATTACAGAACAAAAAATTGATATGCTCGTATTCTTTTGGGATCCATTAGAAGCACAGCCACATGATCCTGATGTAAAAGCCCTACTTCGTCTTGCTGCTGTTTGGAACATTCCTGTTGCCTGTAATCAAGCGACTGCCGACTTCCTCATTAACTCTTCATTATTTGATACAGAATACCCTAAAAAAATTCCTGACTACGAAAACTATATGAATAACAGAATCTAACGTTAAATAACTCAGTATAAAACGTAAAAAGTATTCATAAATTTTCCGCTAACTTAATAAAAAATAGATAGTATTTATTTTTTATTAAACATTACGCAAAATCATTCATCTTAAAATTTATGTTCTATACTTTATACGTTTCAGTCGAAATATTTCGATTGAATCTATACCAAACTTTTTAATTGGCACAACACATTCTTACCTTAGTTTTTGGATAAAAGTTATGGAAAAACGTTTGAGCTTCGCTTACGTTAATAAAATTGAAGAGAATATCGCAGAAGTCATTATCGACAATAATGTCATTATTACGCTCGAAATGATTGAAGAGTACGATCGTTACTTAACTGAAAATTTTACAGGTAACTTTGGTTTACTTATCAACAGAATTAACCATTACAGCTACACGTTCGAAGCAAAATTAACAATAGGTTCAGTAAAGGGTTTGTGCGCTATGGCGGTTGTTTATTACAACCGAATGAGTAAGGAGTCAACCCTCAGCATTATGAATGCAAGAGTAAATGATAACTTTAACTTAAAGCTATTTTCAGGTTTAGAGTTAGGGAAACAATCAGGTGTTGATTGGCTAAAAAACGAATTAATAAAAGAAAACCAAAAGAATAAGAATTAACCTGCATAAAACACTCCTCTAATTATCTAAATTTGAGTATGCTTATTCCAATAAATTAAAAGGGATACCAAGTATGCTAACTAAATCACATAAAATACAATGGGTTGCTCATCGAGGTGACTGTGAGTTTCATATTGAAAACACTGTGCAAAGTGTTCAAGCGGCAATCGATAACGGCATCGACAATATAGAAATTGACATTCAATTAACCAAAGACAGCTTACCCATTGTTTTTCATGACGACGACCTGAATAGAATGTTTAGCATTAATGAAAAGGTTGCTAACGTTAGCTTTGATTCAATAAAAAACTTACCACTTAAAGCGAAAGACAATCGTAAACTCCACAGTAATACCTATTTAATTCCTACGCTTGCAACTATTGTCGATATTGTTAAAAAAAGCCCTAGCACTACTTTATTTGTGGAGGTTAAAGACGTTAACTTTCAGTTTTTTACGCACCAACATGTATTTAAGCAAGTAATGACACTACTACAACCGATAATTGAACAAGTTGTTATTATTAGTTTTTCTTACCGGTTTTTACGCTTAGTTAAAAATAAAACAACGCTTCCTATTGCCTATGTTATTCCGTCTTGGGCACATTACTCACAAAAAATGTTAAGGCTGCTTCGTCCTGAAATTATTTTTGGAGATATTGATATGCTGCCTAAAAATGAAAGGTTTGAAGATAAAAAAGAAACGTGGGTGATTTACGAAGTGAGTAATGTCGATCAAGCAAACCAATTAGAAAGTGTAGGAATACGCTGCTTTGAGTCGTTTATACCATCTAAGCTTAAAAATTTATAACGTAACAATTCTTTATATTTAACTATATTTTTTTCTATATAAAAAATGTAGACTTACAAAATGTTAGCGCTAACTTTTTTATACATATAATAATGAGAGAATACAAAATGAAATATAGACTTCTCCCTGCTCTGCTCGTTTTAGCTACTGCGATAGGTGGATGTAGCCAAACTACAGTTTCAAACAACAATCAAGAAACGCTCAAGGTACTGATTATTGACGGTCAAAATAACCATACGATTTGGCCAAAATCGACTATTATGATGAAAACCTATTTAGAGCAAACAAATCTATTCTCTGTTGATATTTATCGCACAAAAAATTTATGGCGTTCAAATAAGTATATAAATGAGTTTCCGCTAAACGATGGTAAAACCTACACTGACCTTCCTCAACCTAAAACAGATGAAACATTTGCACCTAACTTTAGCCAGTACGATGTGGTTGTTTCAAACTTTGGCTGGAAAGCTGCTCCTTGGCCTGAAACGACAAAAGCGAGTTTTGAACAATACATGAAGTCAGGTGGCGGACTTGTACTCGTTCACGCTGCAGACAACTCTTTCCCTAAATGGGATGAGTTTAACAAAATGATAGGGTTAGGCGGCTGGGGTGGAAGAAACGAAAGCAATGGTCCTTACGTTTATTACGACAATGATGGCAACTTAATTCGTGATAACAAAAAAGGTCATGGTGGCGCACATGGCCCTAAACATGAATTTAAAATAACAACCAGAGCACCTCAACACCCTATAATGGAAGGACTACCAGCTAAATGGTTGCATACCACTGATGAGCTTTACGCTTATTTAAGAGGGCCTGCAGAAAATTTAACTGTATTAGCAACAGCTCATGACCAAAAAAATAAGTTTAGACACGAGCCTATGCTTATGACCATTGAGTATCACAAAGGTCGAGTGTTTCATTCAACATTAGGGCATGATCAAGCAGCTTATGAAAGCGTTGGTTTTATCACTACATTTTTAAGAGGAACTGAATGGGCTGCAACAGGCAAGGTAACTCAAGATGTACCTAATGTATTTCCAACAGAGACTACAACAAAGGTAATCAAATTCGATTAAACGATGAGGTAAACGTGA
>JAHDIK010000038.1:2762-5255 GCA_020630795.1 Colwellia sp. | reverse complement strand
AGCCAATTTCATTTTGAGAAACGTCCCACTGACTAAAGTTTTTATGCTCTACACGCAACGCATACACTCGTTCGTTATGTATGCTTAATAATTCGTTTAGCAATAATGGGTGCTGACTTGTACCAGCGGACTGCTCTAATAATGAAGTACCAGTTTCCCATGCAAGTTTCTTTTCACCAACTCGATTTAACGCTGCAACACGCTCAGCAGGAGTAAGGAATAACGACGCGTTCACTAACTCCATTACGCGTGTAGGGTTTTTCTCGAGTAATGCGAGTTTCAGTTCTTCATTATCAGGTAAATCATAATCCTTTAACCAATTCGAACTAAGCATTAATCTCACTTTTTCATGTTCGTCTTGACCTAAGTAATAGGATAAAAGCTCTTTTGCCTTGTCCTCACTAGGGTTATCTTCAAGCGCCTTTTCAACCATAGTCGATGCGATAGATTCACCAATGAATATTGATGCTAATGAGCGGTAAGTACGATCACCGTTTGGTAATTTAAACAATTCTTGCGTTAAATGGGTAGCTACATGCTTTCTAATAATGTTCGCGCTAAAGCCATCACCTAACGTATCTAAAACATTGGCAAAATCAAGTAACTCTGCAGGTACACGTTTATCGCTACTAATTTTTTTGATATACCAAGCTTTAGACTCTTCGTGTAACCCTAGTGTATTCGCAGCATTTGCAAATGTTGACCAAAGCGCTGGAGACTGAGCAAGTGGCTTTTTATACTTTTGATAAATATCCGAAAGCGCTTTATTGTCTTTATTTTGAATATTTAACCAAATTAACTGGTTTACAGCCGCCTCGTCATTTTCATTTGAGTCAAGAACCTGTGTTAAGTAGTCATATGCTTCATCGAAAACATTGTTTTTAAT
This sequence comes from Colwellia sp., assembly GCA_020630795.1. GTDB lineage: Bacteria > Pseudomonadota > Gammaproteobacteria > Enterobacterales > Alteromonadaceae > Pseudocolwellia. Next base: position 4,369 of record JAHDIK010000038.1, on the reverse strand, counting down.
CGCATATTTCGCCTTTAATACTAGGAAAGAACCAGGTAAGTCACCTTCATGCTGATGAGCGATATTTAACGCTTCTTCAAATTTCTTATCATCACTTTTAGCAAGAGCTGCATTAGCAAATGCAGTTAATACATCTAAATTTCCAGTGCTTTTATAAAAGTCATAGAAAACCTGACTGTTAGACATTTCAATTGGCGAATGTAATTTAATAAACTGGAACGGATCAATAAACTCAGGCTTTTGAATTTTATACACTTTAGTTAGCATTTCTTTATCTGACACAAACCATGCAAGTGATGCGACATCTTCAAGGTATTCTTCGTCAGCTTGCTCAAAATCCTCAACAGACGTTAACACTTCTATTGATTTCTCTGGTTGCCACATTTTTTTATAGGCATCAGCATAATCATTTACATCACGAAAACTCATAGGTGTCGCGTTACCAATTTTCTCCCAAATCAGTCCTATTTTGGTAAACTCGCCAACACTGTGATAAAACTTAGCTAACTGTTTGTACAATGGGCTGCTTGCCTTTGCATCAACTACCATAGCTTCAAGTTGTTTTATAACTTTAGTTGCACCAATAGCCTTTTCAGCATTAGTTAACCAACTGTCATATTCATTCACAAGTAATAAGCCTTTTTGGCCTAACATGTGATAAAAATGACTTAAAGAATTCAGGTTAGATACAGCCTTCGCTTCATCAATACCATCTCGTATTTGCTTTTCGTTTAACTCAAACTTTTCCAATAAATGGGTAATTCTTAATGCTTCGTTAGGGTCGCCTAACCATCGATTATATTGATGCAGTGTAACGAGATATTCTTCTTTTTCATCAAACGTAATTGCACTTTCTAAATAACTAATCGCCTGTTTAATGTCACCTTTTTGTGCAAATAGACGTGAGGCATGTTCTGTAGTGAATTCAGATGGAAACAATTGCGCTCGAGATGCTGCTAATGAAGAAGCTAAACCTAAGCGACCACCTGCCAATAAAAAGTTGATTGAAGATGCATAATATTCTTCAGTAAGCTCTTGCCCTTTATCAAAAGCAATTATCGCATCTTCACCTTTTTGCCAACTGCTTGTGGCCAAATATAAATCGAGCAGTTTAGATAATGATTCTTCATTAGGCGCTTTTTCATATTCAATTTCTTGCAATTCAAGGGCGTAATCAATATTACCTGATTGAAGTGCTAAATTAATAAACTCTGAATTTTCAGCAATACCATCATCTTTGAATTGCTTAAGAATAGCTAAAGCGCTTTGTGGCTCCCCTACCTGCACAGCTATATCAGCAAATACACGAGCAAGCTCTTTGTTCGGAATAGAGTGAAGCTGGTTAATAAAAAGCTTTAGTTCTTGTGTTAGATCTTCAGTTGTTTCTGGTGATTCACCTATCAGTTTAAGACTAGAATCGGCATAGAGCTTTTTTGCAGTCCATTGATTTTCTTCTGTTGTAAATTTGTCAAACGGTATAACAGAATCCACTACATCTTGATGTCTCCCTGCTTTGTTATAGTTAATCGCAAGCGACAAAATAATAGGTAAATCTGTTTCGTTTTTCTCTTCTAATGCCTCAAGAAATGCAATTGCTACTTCAGGCT
>JAHDIK010000038.1:0-2662 GCA_020630795.1 Colwellia sp. | reverse complement strand
TCTGTTTCGTTTTTCTCTTCTAATGCCTCAAGAAATGCAATTGCTACTTCAGGCTCTTCAGAATCATCTAAATACCCTAGAAGCACATCTTTATTAGGTAGCAGTATCAACAACAGCGCAATAACCGTAATACAAAGTACAACCAAGGTTGACTTATTAATTAGGCTTGTTTTGGTTAAAGGAGCATTTTCATCAACCATTATTTACACTCCAAAGAACCAGTAAAGGTACCAGACTTAGGATAAGTCAAATAAAGGTTAGAACCTTTAGTGCGCTTTTTAACGTTAATATTGCTGTTGCTTAACTTACAACCTGATGCATTGGCGATGGTCAACTCAAGCGGTACATGTGTGGTAAACGAATAGTTATGACGCGTTTCAACATTTCCCGTTTTTACCCATTTATTAATAATGCCATTCAAGCTTTTTACGTATGCTTGATTCGGTTGAGAATCAGAGAAACTTACCTTAGTTCGAGGTTCTGTTAAGGCAACATATCGCCCATCTGGGCCTGCATTAAAACCTGCCACATTAGACTTTCTTAAATCTAAGTGAGAAAAATCATCATCTAGCCTCAAGCTTTTGATGCCTGTAGATACAACTAACCAATTAAATTCATTATTTAACGGTTTTGCAATACCTGTTTCATATAACGTGCGTGCTCGTTCTGCATATTCACTCAAGAAAAGCGGCGTAGATTCTTGTGTGGCAGTCCAATCGTATATTTTTTCTAACGCCTCAACCGAAGAAGGATATACACCGGAGTACATATGATAATAGATACTCATGGGTTTTAATCGCTTGGGGTAGCCAAGTATTTTAAAAGTTTCAATTACACGAGCATAGCCAGAATAGTTTTCAGTCCATAAATTAGTGTATAGGTTCTCATTAATTACGGGTGCATACACCTGCACAGCATTCTCATGCCACATTAAATTAGGAAATACTTGAGCGATTGATTCTTGCCCCTTTACAACAACAGTATTACCACCGTTAACGTTTAATAAACCATATTTAAGCGTTTTTTCGATGATTTCTGGCGTTGGATCTGCCACACCCGACCACAACATTACTTTAACTTTCTTCCCTTTCGGGGCAAGTCGGTTGTTAATATAGTCAACACTTCCGAAAATTTCTCGATCATAATCAATAGTGTAATTAGGAATTGGTAATGAATCACCGTATTGCTTTTCTTCAACGCTAACACGATCATCCCAGAAAAATGGGTGGCTATAGGTATGAGAAGCAATTTCAACACTTGGTAGTTTAAAAGTATCGCGAGCTATTTTCTCCATCGCTGCGCTATCTTTCGGATGTAATCCATCGGGGCTAATCTCAGCTTCAATCACAGAAACTGTATGAGGAATGGTGTATTTTTTTAATATTTTGTCTAATACAACTTTTGCTGAAAACGGTTTACCTGGCATCCACGCGCGCGATGGGAAGCCGTCTCCATCAATATGCGACGTTAAAATTCGATTACCCGACTCAGTTGTCAGATCAGGAACAGGTAACGCTGGCAGCTGTAATACCGTATCGAAAAATTTAAAAGGTTCTAACGTCCATATGAATTGTTGTAAGTCTATGCTTTGTGTCACCGTTGGACTAAGCGCAGCGGCTCCCCATGGCGCAGTAAACACACTAGGAGACTTGTTACCTTTTTCGTCAACTAATGTTAAATGGCTTTTAATATCATCACTTTTAACATTGTAGATAGAAAAACCTTTCATTGAAGCATTTGCAAATGGAATAAGTTGCTCCATTTGGTTACTTGCGTAATCTGTAGAAAGCTTTCCAGTAAACTCACCTGTTTTTTCAAGCCCTAGCTTACCCAAGAAAGCAGCATCGTCAGGCAGGTAATCAAGAAAAACAAGGGGAGTTTTGTTAAGCCATGATTCAATCCAACTCAGTAAATCCGGGTTATAAAACTCACTACTTAACCAAAACACTATTGTTTGGTATCGCGTCGTATCAATCGTATTAAGGTTTGCTTCTTGTATCGCAACACACTCTGGCACATAGCCCTTATATTCAATAATTGTAGAAAACATTCGGCTACAACTACTTTCGTGTCGTAATACATCTTTGTTGCTGTAAAACGCTAATACACGACGTTTCACTGGCTCTACCGTACTCACACCAAACTGGTTTAATAACCCATCACTCACATACGGTGTAAAATTATGTTGTAAGATTTTTTTAGCAACGTAACGTTGTTGTTCTCTGTCGTAACCATGAACGTAATCAATAACGATTGCTTCGATGCCTGCATCTTTAACTTCGTTCAGTCTATTAATTAACCATTTTTGGCCTTCTGCTTCCATCGTTACGTAGCTATCGTTCGCAACGTGATAACCTTTAAACAATGACTCTGCTACAACTGCATCTGGCTTAAAATCAAGTTCTGAAACAAGCTCAAATCCTCTATTTAATAGTAAATGAGGCAACGCTTCATTAAGTGCATTTAATATTTCAACAAGTCCTTTTTGTTGTGCCAATTGAAACGCACTGTCACTACTTGCAATTTTATAACTATCCAGCGTATCTAAAAATACACCTTTAAAGCCTGCCTTTTTATATTCTAATGTTTTCTCTACAAGGTAGTTTCGCCAAAAGTCAGCCGTCATATCCATGATTGCGCTGTTCCAGTCTTCATTTTTAGA
>JAHDIK010000012.1:72948-120299 GCA_020630795.1 Colwellia sp. | reverse complement strand
GATTTGGCGTATTGTATCGCTTTTGCTAAATCTTCAGGCGTATCAACTCCTTCTACAGGAACCGTAGATTCCGCAACTGACACATGTATTTTCTCACCTTGCCACAACACTCGTAATTGCTCTAGCGACTCTATTTGCTCAAGTTCGCTTGCCGGCCACGTAACATAATCTTTAATAAACCCAGCTCGGTAGGCATAAATACCAATATGTCTACGATAAAAGTTACCAATACTTTCAATGTTATCGTTATTTAAAAAGCGGTTGCGATCATAAGGAATAGTTGCACGGCTAAAGTACATTGCATAGCCTTCTTTATCGCACAGCACTTTTACTGCATTAGGATTAAACGCTTCTTCTACGTCAGATATTTTTATCGCTAATGTCGCCATACGAGCAGACGTTTGATTGGAAAGATTAGCGGCAACTTGTGCAATATTTTCTGGCGGAATAAAAGGTTCGTCACCTTGTACATTCACAATCACTTGATCATCAGCAAAGGCATACTTTTCCATAACCTCTGCCAAACGCTCAGTGCCTGATTGATGGTCACTACGCGTTTTACAAACTTCTCCACCAAAGCCAAGTACTACTTGCTCTACTTGTTCATTATCTGTGGCAACAATAACTTTGCTAGCTCCGCTTAGTTTAGCTTTTTCTACTACCCACTGAATCATTGGTTTACCATTAATATCGGCAAGCACTTTACCGGGTAAACGAGATGATTCAAATCGTGCAGGAATAACGACAATAAATGACATATTAAAGACCTTTATAATTATTCTTCAGTAATTCTACGAGCTTCATTTTCAAGCAATACCGGTATATTCTTTTCTATTGGGTAAGCTAAGCGATCGAACTTACAAATAAGCTCTTGTTCGTCTTTTTTGTAATCTAATTTACCTTTGCAAATTGGACACGCTAATATTTCAAGTAATTTTACGTCAAACGCCATGTCGTTCTCTCTTTCTTATATAATTTGATAACCAAACAAACTTTAGTGCTTGCCTAGCGTTAAAGCCTGTATTTTATTTTTTAATTGCTGTTTAGCTATTTCAGAAAATCTCGCTGTAACCGGCATATACCACCAATTATTCTGCGCAATATTATTACATTTTACCGCATCTTTTTCTGTCATTAACAATGGAACATCGCTTGCTAAATAGCGAATATCATCCGCACTGAATTTATGATGATCAACAAAAGGCAACGCTTCGTTCAACGTAAAGCCACACGATTGTAAAGTGGAGAAGAAACGTTTCGGATCTCCGATACCTGCCATTGCGTTAACGTTAGGGTTGTCGCGTAAAAAGTCAGATATAACAAGCTTTTCACCTGTGACTATATTGCAAATAAATTCAGGCACTAGCTCCATATCGAATTGATTAGGTACATTAGCCGCATCACTGTTTAGAGAAGCTACATTAGCCCAATTTTGAATCACAAAATCAACGGTATTTAATCTCCACTTCCCTTCACGTAACGGACCCGCTGGTAATAAAAAACCATTTCCAAATTTTCTTTTTGCATCAACAACTATCAACTCGAGATCTCGCTGCAACTTATAGTGCTGCAGCCCATCATCAGCAATAATGACATCGCACCCTAAATCCACTAATTTATTGGCTGCTACCACACGCTCAGAACCTACAACTACAGGAACCTTACAACGCGAAAAAATTAACACTGGCTCATCGCCAGCTTCTGCTGCCGTGCTTTTTTCATCTAATACATAGGGATAATAAGGTGCTTTACCGCCATAACCACGGCTAACAACTCCTGCTTTTAAGCCAAGTTGTTGGCATTGTTCAATAAGCGAAATAACAACAGGCGTTTTACCGTTACCGCCAATACCTATATTCCCCACAACAATAACGGGAACCTTTACTTTATGAGAGGTAAAAATTCCGTGTCGATAGAAGATACGTCTCACAAAGGTTAGTAAAGCAAACAATAAAGATAGCGGCGCTAACAGCGGTACTAGTATCCACTTAGCAGAATGTTGCTCAAACCAAACTTTTTCAATAAGTCTCATTGTTATTAGTGTTGCCCAAATTGAAAACGATTAAGTTGAGCATACGCTCCGTCTTTTTCAATTAATGTTGCATGATCGCCCTGTTCTATAATTTCACCGCTTTCCATTACTACAATATTATCCGCACTTTCAATCGTTGAAAGTCGATGTGCAATAACAATACACGTTCGGTTTTGTTGAAGTAACTGAAGTGCGTCTTGAATATGGCGCTCAGACTCTGTATCTAATGCACTTGTGGCTTCATCTAAAATTAAAAACGGAGAATCACATAATAAAGCTCTTGCTATAGCAACACGTTGTCGCTGACCTCCAGAAAGCAACGCCCCGTTTTCGCCAATATTGGTATTTAGCCCGTGCTCCATTTTTTCAGCAAACTCATATACATGTGCGTTTTTAGCTGCCTCAAGAATTTCAGCGTCGGTTGCATCAGGCTTACCGTAAGCGATATTTTTCGCAAGCGTATCGTTAAACAACACAACCTGTTGCGATACATAAGCAAATTGCTTACGTAAATCTTTAAGTTTGTATTGACTTACCTCTTCTCCGTCTATCAACACACGACCAGACGTAGCATCGTAAAAACGCAATAGCAATGAACTCGCAGTTGATTTACCGCTACCTGAACGACCAACAAAAGCAACCGTTTCACCAGGTTTAGCCATAAATGAAATGTTTTTTAAAGCGTAGTCATCGTCATTTTTATATGAAAAATTTACATCTTCAAAGGCAATATAGCCTTCTGCCTTTTCAAGCGAAACAGTGCCTTTATCTTTTTCTTTGTCTTCGTCCAGTACTGTAAATATGCTTACACAAGCGGCCATACCGTTTTGAAATTCACTGTTTACTGTAGTGAGCATTTTTAATGGGCGAAGTAACATTGTCATACAAGTAACAACTGTTATAAAAACGCCGGGGCTTAACGTTTCTTTCATGCTGTCTAGGTTTGCTACATAGAGAACAAAAGCTAAAGCAAAAGACGCAATAATTTGAATAAGTGGTACGCTCGCAGACTTCGTTGCAACAAGTTTCATACGTTGTTGGCGATTATGCTTATTAATGCCATCAAATCGATCAAATTCTCGTTGTTGACCATCGAAAGTTAACACAACCTTATGAGCATTAAAGGTTTGCTCTGCGGCACTGGTTACTTTACCCATCGCATTTTGAATATTACGACTTACTTTTCTAAAGCGTTTAGACACATAGGTAACAATCACTGCAATAATAGGCGTTATCAGTAAAAAAATTGCCGATAACTCCCAGCTTTTTACAAACATTACAATCAACAGACCAATTACAAAAGCCCCTTGCTGAACCAATGTTAATAGTGCCTTACTCGTAGCTTGTAATACTTGTTCTGTATCAAAGGTTAATTTTGAAATGAGTGTACCTGTCGATTCTTTATCGTGATAGGCCACAGGTAACGTCATAATATGTTCGAATAACTTTTGACGAAGATCTGCAACAACATGGTTTCCTACCCAAGCAAGACAATAATTACCTACAAAATGGCAAATTCCACGAACAATAAAACAACCAATAACAAAAAGTGGCGCCCATTTCATAAAGTTTGGGTTTGCACCGGTTAAACCATCATCAATCAACGGCTGGAGTTGAGAAAAGAATAAAGTGTCTACTCCTGCATACCCCAACATGCCAACTATTGCGGCTATAAAACCTAATTTATAAGGTTTTGCATAAGACATTAATCGTTTAAACGTTTGCCAAGTAGTGGCGTCAGACGGGGAAATTTTATCGATTTTAGACATTCAGTCTCTCAATGACTTGATAGTTGCTCACACGGTATTTTAACGTCATTTTACGTGTACACCAACTAAATGAAAGGCTTATCGTTAATTCGCAAACCAAAATGGCCATTTATTTTCACGAAACGTTTTAACTTCAATAGTCGGCGCAGAGTTTTCATTTCCGATATTCTCACGATTTGTCACAGTAAACTCAAATTCAATAGCGCCTTGCGTTGCAGTATTAAACGCTTTTACTTGATGCTGCAGGTACCTTTGCTGAACCAGCTGTGAAGGCATATTCCAACGATTTTTATACCCTGCGCTGTACACAACATACTTAGGTGAAACGGCTTTTATAAATTCTTCGCTAGATGATGTTTTTGAGCCGTGATGAGGTGCTAGCACAACATCAGATGTTAAATTATTCAAATAATGATTTTCTTTGACCAATTGCGCTTCAATCTTTTTAGAAATATCGCCAGTTAACAACACTCTGTTTTCACCATCAGATATCGCAATAACACACGAGTCGTCATTATCATCACCTTGGTTAACAAAAGCATCGTTCATAGACTGCGAACTTTTTATAGGAGATAAAACCGAAAAGGTTAGCGCCAGCCAAATAAACTCCTCTCCTTTAAAGCATGTGTTTTCAGCTTTGAATTTAGGATCGTTGGCAACTACATAATTAACAGTCACTAGCTCTTTAAGTCTATCTAAGCCACCGGCATGATCATTATCACTATGACTTAGTATTACCATATCTAATTGCGTAATTCCTTGATGCTTTAAATAAGGAAAAACAACGGCGTCAACCATATTAAACCCACTTGGGTAATTAGCACCTGTGTCGTAAAGAATCGCCTTTCCTTCTTTTTGAATCAGTAAACTTAGCCCTTGACCAACATCGAACACGGTCATTTTCCATGTAGTATTTTTATCTCGATACTGAATAAAGGAAAAACAAATAGCGACAACACTACTAATTAGTACTACGTACTTTGTGTTGGAAGACACAAAAATCCCCCAAGCAATACAAAACAGCAAAACACTACTAACGGCAATAACGAACCAAGAAACAGAATAACTTGCCCATGTTTGATTGGACAAAAACTCTAACCATAACCATACTGCTTCCAAACAAAACAGTCCTACGTTAAATAACAAATTTGCCAAACTTTCATTAACACTAGCGCTAATGCTAGCCATTAAACAAAGTGGAATAGTGGTAAAACTCATAACAGGAACTGCGACGATATTTGCCAAAAATGAGGCAATAGACACTTGATAGTTAAACACCATAGAGATTGGCAACATTAATACGCTTAATATCAGCTGAATGCCGACAAGTGAGCGTATCCATGTAATAAATTGAGAGCCTCCTTTAAATGTATGCTTAAATCGCCACACTGATAAAAAGATCAAACTTACCGCATAAAATGACAACCAGAAGCTTGCGCTAATTAAACTCAGTGGTGAAACTAAAATAACAATAAATAACGAAACCAACACCCACCTAACGCTACTCCAACGTACACCGGCTAATCGAATGAACCAGAATACGTATAGCATGACTAACGCACGTAACGTCGGTAACGAAAAACCCGCTAAAAAAGCGTAATAAAGTGCGCAAGCACAACTTAATAAAACCGCTATCAACCGAACATTACATACAAGGTATTTTTCTTGAATTCGGCCACTAAAACGAAATAACGGAACATATCTAAGCAGCACTCTGAAAAACCAAAAGCTCCCTGCGGCAATTAAGCCTAAATGCAGTCCCGAAATCGCGATTAAATGTTGTGTATTGGTGTTTTGTAATACTTGCCAATGTTCTACCGTTAGCTGGTTACGTTCTCCAAAACTCAATGCCAATAATAGAGGCGACAAATGTTCGTTAGGCAATAAGTCGACAACTTGGTTATAAAGAGATTGTCTGAATGAAATGGTTGAACGATTCTTTTGATTAAGTTCACTTTTTCGCACGTACCCAGTAGCAACTAGGTTATTTTTTCTTAGCCAAGTTTGGTATGAAAAACCTCCCTCATTTGCAAAACCATACGGCTGCTTTAACTTTACATATAAATCCCAACGCTCACCTTGGTTCAACTGAACTAAACTTTTAGACCAACTCAATCTCACTAAAAATGGTTTTGGCAATGTTTGCCCATCAAGCTTATCAACAGAAAAATTAAATTTATGACTATAATTATTACTTATAGGAGTTGATGCAGGTATGGATTGAATGGTACCTGAAACTAGGTAGGGGTTTTGAACAACAGCAGATATGTCAGTATTATTTTCTAGCCAAATATTATTGTAATAAGTTCCACACGCTATTATCCAAGCAGCTCCGATAAACATACCACTGAGAATTTTCGTATATTTGTGCATTAAACAAACAACACTACAAAAAATACATAAAACGACACAAAAAAACACTGGTACTACAGGCATGAATAATGACAAGATAGCACCTGAAAAGAATGAGAATAACCACCTATCCATAGTGAGTAGATTCCATGAGATGTAAAAATTAGTTTTTATTTATGCCTAAAAAAATCATAAAAAGATTGATGCCAGACCATCACTCTATAAAAAACAATAAACACTTACAAATATTTGGTAATTTATTACACAATGCTAATTTGTGGCACTTAAACAGACGCTCGGTTGCTAAAGCATTTGCGGTAGGTTTATTTTGCGCTTTTATTCCCATTCCATTTCAAATGGTGTTAGCTGCTGGTATTGCCATTCTAGTTCATGCAAACCTCCCTCTTTCTATCGCTTTAGTTTGGATCACAAACCCACTAACAATGCCTGCAATTTTTTATGCATGTTATCTTGTTGGCTCATGGATATTAAACGTAAAGGAACAAGAGTTCACATTTGAGCCCAGCTGGCAATGGGTGGTAGATAGCGTTTCAACAATCGGCCCTTCATTCTTTTTGGGTTGCATTGTATGCGCTTGTTTTTTCTCATTTATTGGATATCTTGCAATAAACGGTATTTGGCGAATTGCTGTTGTAAAAGAGTGGAAAAAACGTCGTTCTTTTAGAATAAAATAAACACTTATTTCGAAGAAAAACTATACTTTTATATAATGTATACGTTAAGGTAAGTTGTCGTTCTAAAAGAAGTAAATAATGAAAGTACTTAACTCATTACTATTTGCTTATTTGCACTCAGGTGCGAAAAGCACCAACTCTGATGAAGAAAACAGAAGAATACTTATTATTCATTTGTTTAGCCTAATTGGCATTTTAATAACTGCCATAGCTGCTTTTTTTGCATTTTTAAACCAAAACAATCCACTATCTTCTGTTCTATTCTTATCGAGTCTAGTTTTTGCATTAGGTCCAATTACACAAAGAATTACTGCGAATTACCGTTTATCGTCGAGTATCATTCTCTACTTGCTATATATTTTAATGTTTTATTTACTCTATAGCGGAGGTGCAAATAATACAGGGCCGCTATGGATATTTATGACTGCACCTGTAACACTTTTTATATGTGGATTGCGGTTTGGTATTTTAAATCTAATCATATTTACCCTTATATCATCTTGTATCTTGCTGGCGCCGTTTGACTTCTTACTCGCTACACAATATCCATTAGATTATAAATTGCGTCTTATTTCTTCGTTCTTAACCGTATCTGCCCTTACAGCCTTATACGAATACTCGCGAGAAACCTCTTACCGCTCCATGCAGGAAATCAGTCAAAAATTCGAAGCCTTGTCTAAGTTAGATCCTCTTACACAACTATCTAACAGACGAGATGCTAAAAATATTATTGAATACGAACAAAGACGTCTTGCTCGTAATCAAACAGCGTTAAGTTTAATTATTTGTGATGTAGATAACTTTAAACATGTGAATGATGAATTTGGCCATGACGTGGGTGATTGTGTATTAGTTGAACTCGCAAAAATCTTTAAACAGTGTGTTAGAACACAAGACACTGTGGCGCGTTGGGGAGGAGAAGAATTCTTATTTATTCTACCTGATACAAGTTCAGATCAAGCTAAAGTTATCGCGCAAAAAATTCATTCAGCTATTAAGAAAAGTAATCCTTTGTGTAAATCGCAAATGTTTGACACGACGGTAAGCATGGGGATCAGCACAGTAGTTACTGATAAGAATATTGATATAGCGATTAAAACGGCTGATAAGAATTTATATAAAGCTAAAAACACTGGTAAGAATAGAAGTTATGCGCAATCGGGTGAAATACTTCCTGAATAGTTAACTTTTATGTTTTGATTAATACCGTCAAAACTAAAACTCACCGTACCTCGTTTTATTCATAAATAGTCAATGCTGTTAATTCAGGCTTACTAACTTTTTGATAACAGCATTAACCTCTCTCTTTATTTCTATGATTGGCCTAACACTAATGCGGGTTCTACTTTTGTAGCGCTCCATGCAGGGTATAACGTAGCAAATAAACTTAACATCAAAGCAGTAACCACGGTAACAATTACATCAGGGTAGTGTAAATAAGAAGGTAGGAAGTCAATAAAATAAACATCTGCAGACAGAAATTTAACTCCCAAAAACGACTCAATTGCACTTACCATAGGCGTTAAATTTTTCGCTATATAAACACCGGAAACAGCTCCGACAATTGTCCCCAACACACCGTTCATTAAACCTTGAATAACAAAGCTAGTCATAATAACACCAGAACTAGCCCCCATTGTTTTAAGAATTGCGATGTCACTTTTCTTTTCATTTACCGCCATTATAAGAGTAGAAACAATGTTAAAACTTGCGACAGCAATCACGATGATCAACACGATATACATAACCATGCGTACGAGTTGAATATCATTAAACAAATGGCCTTGCTGATGAGTCCAGTCTGAAATATAAACATAATGGTCAAGAGAATACGCGGCGTCTCTAATGATGGTAGGAGCAGAAAAAACTTCATTCACTTTTACTCGAATACCTTGAACTTCATTTTCAGAATACTCCATAAACTCAGCAGCTTGAGACAGAGACATATACGCATTCATGTCGTCTATCATGCCGCCAAATTTAAATATTCCCACCACAGTTACCTGTTTAGTGAGCGGCATTGGGAATTGCTTCTGAAGGCTATTATACGTTCCTATACTATTTTGTTTTTCTGGCTCTTGAGGAAGTATTAATTGAACAGAATCTCCGAGCGTTAACTGGAGTTTCTTTGCAATACCAGAACCTATTATCAAGCTATTCTCTTGCGATAAGCTCTGCCACTTTCCTTCGATAACATATTCGCTAATAGTGGAAACTTGCGTTTCTAGCTGAACATCAACACCTTTAATGTCTACGCCTTTAACTTCGCCCTTATACTGCATCATCCCTGACATATTAATCACCGGAGACGCTGCAACAATTTTGTCAGACTTTAACAGCTTTCCTACGGTATTTTGCCATTGAGTAATAGGTGTATTAACGCTGGTAAACTCACCATGAGGAACAACCGATAACAGCTTTGTGGCTAATGCTCGTTCAAAGCCATTCATTGCTGAAAGCACAACAATTAGCACCATAACACCAAGAGCGATACCAACGGTAGATGACGCAGAAATGAACGACGAGAACCCTTTGCCTTGTCGACTTCGAACGTACCTAAGCGCTAAAAATATACTTAACGGTTTAAACATAAAAATCCTTAAACCATTGCCTTCAGTTGGCCGTGATCCAACCTAAGCTGTCTATCCATTTTAGCGGCTAAAACTAAATCATGCGTTACAATCACGAAGCTTGTTTTTACTGTTCTATTGAGCTCTCGTAACAGTTGATAAATTTGCTCTGCGGTATCAAAATCTAAGTTACCCGTTGGCTCATCAGCTAATACAATCGACGGCTCTGTTACCAAAGCTCTCGCAATAGCTACTCGTTGACGTTCTCCGCCTGACAATTCTGACGGTAAATGTTTTAATCTGTGCGAAAGCCCAACTTTATCAAGCATAGCCTCTGCGCGCTCTTCTGCTTTTTTAGGAGAATCACCTCGAATCAATAGTGGCATCGCGACGTTTTCAACAGCCGTAAACTCCATCATTAAATGATGAAATTGGTAAATAAATCCAATATGTTTATTGCGGAATTTGGCACGTTCATTATCTGACAATGCATGAACATCAACACCATTAATCACTACCTCACCTGATGTTGGCGTATCAAGTACACCAGCAATATGCAAAAAGGTACTTTTTCCACAACCAGAACTCCCGACGATTGCTAATAACTCACCTTCATCTACCGACAATTCCAAACCTTTCAACACTTTAGTTTCATGTTTGCCATTAAAATATGACTTTGTAACCCCTTTACAAAGCAAACTATTATTCATTACGTAAAACCTCTGCTGGTAGCGTTTTTGATGCTCGATAAGCCGGATACAGCGTAGCTAAAAAGCTTGTTAACAATGCGGAAAAGACAATAATCACCACATTATAAACTTGCAAATCTATGGGTAAGTTTTGCCCTGCGAAAGCCGCGCCTAACACACTAACGCCTAACATTGACAAAATCGCATTTAGGTTCAACGTCAGCACAACACCAAGGCTAGCACCAATAATTACACCCCATAACCCGTTAGAAACGCCCTGCACTATAAAAATATTCAAGATATGTTTTCTATTCATACCTAATGTTTGCAAAATTCCAATTTCTCCCTGCTTATCAATAACTACCATAACTAAAGCAGAAACAATATTGAATGCGGCAACGGCGATAATTAAGCTAAGCATCAACCACATCATGTTTTTTTCCATTTTCACTGCTGAAAAAAGCGCCCCTTGGCTATTGGTCCAAGTTGTTGTATCGAATGTATTGGATTGACTAATTAAGTTTCCTACACTTTCAGCATTAAAGGCATCGTCTAAGTACATACGTAATTGGCTTATTCCGTCTCCTTTCCGCCTCAATAACTTCGCGCCGTATTTACTGTGCGTATAAATAACGGTTCCATCAACTTCAGAGCCAACGTTAAAAATACCGGTTACGGTAAAGGTGCGCTGTACTGGGATTCTCCCCATCGGGGTATATAAGGTTTTATTGGGTAAAACTAACCTAACAGTATCTCCCAAAGAAACATCGAGTTTGTAAGCAAGTGCTTTACCTAACACAACAGAATATGGCGTATCAGTTAAGCTATTTAAATTGCCTACAACCATATGAGAGTTCACAATATTGTGTGATTCATAGTCAGGTATAACCCCCACCATCAAAACACCTTGCAGTGCTTTGGCTGATTGAATAAGCGCTTCAGACTGAAGCATAGGAGTTACATGATTAACATGTGGAAGAGTTAAAAATTGCTGTCGAGTATCGGTCCAATTTTTAAAGCTTTCAATAGACTTAACTGACGACGAATCAAGGTTGTTAGTGTTTTTTTGAGCAACAATAACATGAGGAACCAAACCTAAAATTCGTTTTTTTAGTTCTCCCTCAAAACCATTCATAACTGAAACAACAAGAATGAGAGAGGCAACCCCAAGCACGATACCCGCAATAGAAAAGAATGTAATAAACGACACAAAGCCTTTGTTTCGTTGACTACGACTATAGCGCAGTCCTATAAAAAAACTTGCAGGTAAAAACATGAAAAGTCTATTTCTTAAATAATTGATTTAATTTTATAAAGCGTAAAATTAACGCTTGATAATGTATCTCTATAGCATACCATAGCCCTAACAAAACCTCAGGGTGATTCTTTTACTTTTTGTATCAAAAGATTATGATAATACTAACGATCACCTCTATTTTTATCGCAAATATTACAGGTTGGCTTCATGTCTGACGAACAGTTGAGTGAAAAATTAGCGCAATTTAATGAGTTCTTTTCAATAAAGCACACATTCAACATTAATATTGCGCCATTAAATAATGCGCACGTCACCTATGAAGACTTTTTATCTCTAATGCCTGCACCATTTAAACTTGCCAACGACATAATAACGCTAGATCAAGCTGCTTTAGCTCCACTTCAAGCACTTTCAGGCGTTGCTGGGCAATTGGTTCAATACTTAAATCATCAAGCTCAAAAAATAGATTTACTGGTTGGGCACATAATTAGCGAACAAGACAGTATTGAAAACAGATCTGATGGAGTAGCATTTGGTGGTGGCGGAATAGAATTTTCACACAACACTTCATTTAATCAAGGCGATATTGTTGAATTAAAAATATTCTTAAGCCATGAAAATTGTGCGATATATTGTCACGGCGAAATTATCAGTTCAGAAAATCAAAACGATTCTTCAGATAATTATCTACACAAAGTTATTTTTCATCACATTCGAGAAGAAGACAGAGAAATATTAGTTCGCGCTAGCCTGCATATACAATCAAGACAATTACAACAACTCGCTAAAGAGCGAAATAAAAAATAAACGCTGTAAACAACGTTTATTAGTAACTAATCAAAAAACCGTAAAATCACTCTAGTAATTTGATGTTTCCCAAACTTATCTTAATCATCAGATAACATGAAAATTTAATTTTGACTAG
Source organism: Colwellia sp. (assembly GCA_020630795.1). Classification (GTDB taxonomy): domain Bacteria; phylum Pseudomonadota; class Gammaproteobacteria; order Enterobacterales; family Alteromonadaceae; genus Pseudocolwellia. Next base: position 108,009 of record JAHDIK010000012.1, on the reverse strand, counting down.
TGATACACTACTATTGCAAATCAAATATACACCAACCCATTAACTTAAAGGGAGAAGTAATGTCTTCAATTGGAATAATTTTTATTGTTATAGCATTGGGTATTATTGTAAGCGCAGTGCTGCTATTAAAGCAGTCAGCAAAAAAGTTTAATTTGTCTGATGAACAACTTAAAGATATTAACGAGCGCAATAAAAAATTAGATAAAGAAGAACAAAATGATGAATAACGTGTAGATTAAGTACGGTAAACCGTTTTAATTAAATGGAAACCAAATTTAGTTTTTACGGGGCCATGTACTTTATAAAGAGGCTTTTTAAATACAACATCGTCAAACTGTTTTACCATCTGGCCTTTTCTAAACTCACCTAAGTCACCACCTTTTTTACGCGATGGGCAAGTAGAATGCTTCTTTGCTAACGTAGAGAAGTCAGCGCCTTTGTTGATTTGGGCGAGTAGTTCTAATGCTTGTTTTTCTGTTTTTACTAATATGTGCAGCGCACTTGCTGAAGCCATCATATTTTCCACATTTATTGTCTATGCAATCTATTATAATTTACTCATCGGCTCGCTACAATTCACGATAATTTCAAAAGCATGTGGTAGACCTCTTTTTCTTTTTTATACATTCCTATAAAATCACTTAAATCAAAATATTTAAAGAGTTTATTATGTCGTCTATTCAACATTTATTTGATAAAAACCAAGAATGGTCAGAGCAAATCAAAAAAGACAACCCTGATTTTTTCAAATCACTTTCTGAGCAACAATCCCCTGACTATTTATGGATTGGGTGTTCTGACTCCCGTGTTCCAGCCAATACATTATTAGGCTTACTACCAGGCGAAGTATTCGTTCATAGAAATATTGCTAACTTGGTAATACACACTGACTTAAATTGTTTATCAGTACTGCAGTACGCTGTTGAAGTGCTTAAAGTTAAACATATTATTGTATGTGGTCATTATGGATGTGGTGGCGTTCGCGCATCTTTAGATGACAATAGCCACGGTTTAATCGATAACTGGTTACGACACATTGAAGACGTGCAACGATTCCATCAAGACAAGCTTGATGCTGTACCTGACATGAATGAACGAGCTGACTTATTAAGTGAGTTAAACGTGCAAGAACAAGTGGCAAACGTAGCAAAAACAACAATTTTAAGTAATGCGTGGGCTAACAACCAAGACGTAACCGTACATGGTTTTATATATAACCTTAAAGACGGAATACTTAAAGATTTAGAAGTTTCTCGTAACGAAAAGTAATCAAACTACATTGCGTTGATATTAAAAAAGGCCTGATGAATACATCAGGCCTTTTTACTTATGACTTATCGATTATAAATGAAACGTTATAATACGCCACGTTCCATTTGGTTTAACTCAATAGACTTAAACAAGGCAGTAAAGTTACCTTCACCAAAACCTTTGTCATCAACACGTTGAATCATTTCAATGAAGATAGGACCAAAAATATTCTTGGTGAAAATTTGTAATAAATACGAGTTTTCTTTTTGGCTATCTACCAATACTTGATGTGCGCGAATACGTTCGTGATCTTCTTTAATCCATGGAATACGGTCGAATACATCATCGTAGTACTCAGGAACAATATTAAGCGTATCTATAATATTTTTGTCTAACTGATCTAGTGAACCAAGCAAATCATCGGTAATAAATGCTAAATGCTGAACGCCTGGACCATTGTATTCATCTAAATATTCATCAATTTGGTTATTGTTAGTACCTTTACCTTCATTAATAGGAATACAGAAAGTGCCACATGGAGACTGTAATGCATAAGAAACTAACGCTGTTTTTTCACCTTTAATATCGAAATAACGAACTTCCGTAAACCCAAAAATATCTTTGTAGAAGTTAGCCCACTTCTCCATTGTTCCTTGGTAAACGTTATTTGTTAAGTGATCTACGGCTTTAAAGCCTTTATCTTTTACAATAACAGGAGACTCTAATGGTTCGCAGTCATCTTCATAAATAGACCCTTTCGTACCAAACTTTTCAATAAAGTAAATAAGGCTATCGCCAATACCAAATATCGCAGGATACGGCAGCTTGTTGTCTACATCTGCTGCTGATACTGCACCACGGCTTATAGCGTCATCAAACGCTACTTGAGCATTATCTACTCTCCACCCCATTGAACAAATCGCAGGACCATGACTTTTTGCAAATTCGTGAGAAAAGCCCTTTGTTTCGTGATTTAGAAAGAAATGGATATCGTTTTGGTTAAAATAATCAATATCTCTGCCTTTAAACGTTTTTGTTTTTGAAAAACCGAAGCCGTAAAAAGCATGTTCCATAAAATCAGAATCAGGAGACGCGTATTCTATAAATTCAATACCGCGTAAGTTTAATGGATTTTCATTTGTTGAATTGTCAGACATGTAATGCTCGTTCATTTAACTAATCATAACTGCATTATTAATGTGAAATTCAAAGAGCGAAAGCTTTGCAAGATTCAGTGAAAAAAAACGACGTACATATAACTTTACTCACAGTTTGTATTAATATAGAACAAACTCAACGCAAGCTATATAAGGTAACAAGAATCACCGTAAACAATTTTATACACTATTTTTTATTAATGGAATTAGTCTATATTTATCGTTGTTCCCTCACGTAAAATTATAAAATACCAAGATCAAAAAAGGCGCTAAAAAGCGCCTTTTCAATAACTAGTTTACGTTACCTAGCAATTAATTTGGTCGACGTTCTGTTCTACGAGGACGACTTGGAGCAGGTGCTGCTTGAGCATCTGACACACTAATATCTATCGCTTGACGGCGAATACGAACATTCTTTAACTGTTTAAACGACTTGTCAGGCATACCTTTAGGTAACTGAACAAAACTGTGCTTCTCATGCAAGTTAATTGCGCCAATGTAGCTGCTGTCTAATGATATTTCGTTAGCAATTGCGCCAACAATATCACCAGGCTTAGCACCATGCTCTTTACCTACTTCAAGGCGGTATGTTTGCCAATCAACATCAGTACGGTTTACTTTAGCTTTGCGAGGCGCTCTTTCACCACGGTTGTCTCTACCACGACCATTTCTATCACCACGTTCATTGCGATTACGTCCACGGTCACGATCGTTACGCTCACGAGTTTCACGACGAGGTTTTGGATCTTCTTTAGGCTGTAATGGTTGCTTAAGTTGTCTTTCAAATAATAATGCAGCCGCTAAATCAGCCATTGAAATTTCTGACTCTTCCGCCATTTTTTCAACAATTTCACGCATCGCGCTAATGTCTTTACTTGCTACTACGTCAGCCATTGCTGTACGAGTACGCTCAATACGCGCTTTACCAATTTCTTGAATATTTGGTAATTCGTATGTATTAATCTTACCAGACGTTAAACGCTCATAGTGACGTAATGAGTACATTTCACGTGGGCGACAGAAAGAAATTGAAACACCTTCACGACCTGCACGACCTGTACGACCAATACGATGAACATATGCTTCGTTATCACCAGGCAAATCGTAGTTAACAACTAATGAAATACGTGGAATATCTAGACCACGCGCTACAACATCAGTCGCTACTAATATTGAAGACTTACCTGACTTCATTTGATCAATAGTACGTTCACGTTGTTGTTGGTTCATGTCACCATTCAACGGAAGTGCTGGGTAACCTGCACGCTCTAACTTTTCAGCTACGTCAACAGTATCGTTACGTGTGCGCACAAATATAATCATTGCATCGTAATCTGCAGTTTCGGCAATACGTTCAAGTGCAGTCATTTTGTTAATGCCGCTTACTTTCCACGCGTATTGCTTAATGTTTGCTTTCGCTTTTTTCACTGCTGCAATTTTTACATGTTCTGGATCTTTTAAGAATCTGTTGGCAACTTTTCTAATTTGAGGAGGCATAGTTGCTGAAAACAATGCCATTTGAGTCTCTTTAGGAAGATGTTCAAGGATCCACTCAATATCTTCTAAAAAGCCCATGTTAAGCATTTCATCAGCTTCATCTAATACACAAAAAGATAAGTTATCAAGCTTTAGGCTTTTACGACGAAGGTGATCCATTAAACGGCCAGGAGTACCTACAACAACTTGAGCACCGCGCTCTAATTGTTGAAACTGTGGTTGATAAGACTGACCACCGTATAAAGTTGCTACTTTTAAACCTTTAATGTTTTTCGAAAATGACTCAATAGCTTCTGCTACTTGAATAGCTAATTCACGAGTTGGTGCTAACACCATAAGTTGTGGCTTTTTAAGCGCTGGATTAATTTTAGCAATGGCAGGTAAACCAAAAGCAGCAGTTTTACCTGTACCAGTTTGCGCTTCACCTAAAACATCTTTACCAGCTAAAAGGTGAGGAATTGTTTGTGCTTGAATTGCTGTAGATGATTCAAAACCTAAAGTTTTTAAAGCAGATAATAAAGTTTCAGGCAAGCCTAAAGAGTCAAAGCTCACAGGAGCATCGTTAGTCGTAGTCATAAATTTTGTCTTCTCTTGGCAAGATACGATAGCCATATTAAGGCTTCATCGTTACATCTCGCATACATATACGAGGAAACCACCAGGAAGACTTAAGGCACATTCGGTATGCTAATAGTTTGGAATATTAGCTGGGCAAGTCAATTGGGCGGATATACCCCACTCATTTCGGATAAGCTTGTAACCTAGTCTTGTAACTTAGTTCGGCTAAGTCAGCTTTATCGAGGCGCGCATTATACAGACGCTTGACTTTTATTCAACTAAAAACGTTAGATTTTATCAAAAAACAGACAAAACTGAGCTTTTTGATAAAAATAGCGTCAAAGTAGTGACCATTCACTACTTTGACTTAGCTTAAGTTTCTACTCGCCACCTTCAAGCATATCAGCATATGAAGAAAGCTTATCAAGCACCATCGCGTGAATAGATTTACGAGGGTAACGACCTAAGCTATTTGCTGTTCCAGCTTTTGTTCCCATCAATAGTTCTAGCGCTTGGTCAATATCATCAACAGCATGTATTGCAAACAAGCCTTGCTCTACAGCCTCAATAACTTCAGACGACAACATTAAATTGATAACATTAGTGCGCGGTACAATAACGCCCTGCTCTCCAGTTAAACCTCGGTCTTTACACAATCGATAAAAACCTTCAATTTTTTCGTTTACACCACCAATAGACTGTACTTCTCCATGCTGGTTAATAGAGCCTGTGATCGCAATACCTTGATGGATAGGTAACAAAGTAATAGCAGATATTAATGCACAAAGTTCAGCCATCGAGGCGCTATCGCCATCAATATGCCCATACGATTGTTCAATCGCAATATTCGCAGAAATAGATACTGGAAACTCTTGTCCGTATTTATGTCCCAAATAGCCCGTTAACAATAAAAACCCTTTTGAGTGAATAGATTTTCCTAGATCTACCTCGCGCTCTATATCTGTTACCCCCTGGCTACCCGCATATACGGTGGCGGTAATACGCGCTGGTGTTCCAAATACACTTTCACCAATTTCAAGCACAGTTAAACCGTTCACTTTACCAACTTGTTTACCTTGGGTGGTTATTAGTACTTGTCGCTCTTTTATTTCGCTTAACCATGTTTCGCTGATACGTCCTGTACGTCGATACTTAGCAGCTAACGCCAACTTGATATGCTCTGCGGTTAATTCACCCTGGTCATCTGACTTATTCCACAAATAATTAGCTTCATCGAGCACATCATTAATTTGTACAATATTGGCTGAAACTTTGTGCTGATGTTCTTCTTTTCGCAATGCATATTTAACTAGCTCAACAATCGCTGAGTCTGAAATTTCTGGGTAACCATGTTTTACTGCACGCTGTCTAATTAAATTAGCATAAGCAATCAGGTTATCGTCAGTATTTGTTAAGTGACGATCAAAGTCTGCTAATACCCTAAATAACTCGTTAAACTCTTGATCATATTCTTGAAGCGTATAATAAATATCAGGCTCACCGAGCAATACAATTTTAACTTTAAGTGGTATTTTTTCTGGCTGAAGACTATACGCACCCGGCTGTGAAAATTCTGAATAAGGATTTTCAATAATCACTTCTTGCGTTTTTATTGCTAATTTTAATCGAGCCCAAACCAGTGGCTGGTTTAATACCTTTTCAGCATCAAGCAATAAATAACCACCGTTTGCCTTGTGCAAAGCGCCCGGTCTAATCAAACGGTAACTGGTATAGGTGCTTCCCTGAAACGTTGCAAAGTCAACATGACCAAATAGGTTTTGATATGTAGGATTTTGTTCATATACAACAGGCGCACCTTCGTCAGGTTCGCGCGCTACAATTAAATTTGGTAAAAACTGTTCTACCATTAACTTGCGATTGTCTTTTGCTTTTTGATTCTCGTTATTTTCACCAACCAAAATATCGAGTACCGTTTCAACAACATGGGCTTTAACTTTAGACAAATACTTTAATACGCCCAAGTTACTTGAAAATTCATGTTCAAGCTCTTTCAACAATGGCTGAATACTCTGTGCGGCTGTTTCATTCTTGAGTTTTTTTAATTTGTCGGTAGATAGTCGTTTCCATTTAGGTAACTCAATAAGCTCTTCAGACAATAAATTTTCAAGTTCAGCTAACGACAGATAAAATTCATTACGCTTTTCTTCTGTTAAGTTAGCTAATTCTTTATCGTTTAACGGTTTACCGTCCACAACCGGAGAAAAGCCAATTTCTCCATCTTCTTCAAAAAGCATTACGTTGCATTTCAAAGCAGTTTCTTCAACTTTTGCAATAGCTTCGTCGTATTGTTGGTTGAACTCTCGGTCAATCGCGGCTTTTTGGCGCTGATAGCTTGGGTTATCAAATAACTCTGGGAACAAACCAATTAAATCATCAATAAAGGTATTAATACGCGCAACTAATTGCTTGCCATCGCCAGGGCTAACATAAAGTTTATGAGGAGCATGGTTGTCATCAAAATTATTAATATAACACCACTCTGCGGGTGCATCTTGCTGTTTAGCTAAGTCGGTTAGCATTTGCCTAATCAGTGTTTGTCTACCTGTGCCATGCTCTCCCATGGCAAAAACATTAAAACCGATACCATTCATTGCTAAGCCAAACTCTAGTGCTTCTTTTGCTCTTTCATGGCCAACAATAGGCTGTTCATTATTTTCAGAAGTTTTAGCTTGAGTAAAAAGAGTTTCAGAAAGTTGAGCGGTTAACTGCTGGGGAGCTAATAACGTAGTAGCGGTGTTTAATGTCATGCAGGTCTCACTATTATTGTTATGAAGATAAAGTTTTCGGAAAATAAACGTACGCCCTATAGTTTACTCTTACATGCGTACTGATAGCAAAATACCAAGTCAATTAAAAATAATAATTAAATGAATATGATAGAAGATTACGACATTATGCAACCTTGAAAAATGTCTTGTTAAATTAAGCTTTTCTCACAATACAAACGCTTAAATTTAAGTGTAGTTCATTACCTTAATTTTCATTGATTAATTTCGAGCGATATAACTGATTAAAACTTGTCGATGCTTATACAGATAAGGTATTCTATGCGCATTATTTTATACGTTTGCGAGCTAACCTGTTGCTTGCATAACTTCACAAATCATTTTTGAATACCTGAGAAATCTTTAATGGAATCCATTTACAATCACCAATCTATAGAAGCAGAAGTTCAACAACATTGGACCGAAAATAAAACATTTACGGCAACTGAAAATCCAGAGCAAGAAAAGTTTTATTGTTTAGCCATGTTCCCATACCCAAGTGGAAAGCTACACATGGGCCACGTGCGCAACTACAGCTTAGGCGATGTAATTTCAAGATATCAGCGTATGCAAGGTAAAAATGTAATGCAACCTATGGGTTGGGATGCATTTGGTTTACCCGCTGAAAATGCAGCAATTAAAAACAAATCTGCGCCAGCAAAATGGACATATCAAAATATTGATTACATGCGCGGACAACTACAATCTTTAGGTTTTGGTTATGATTGGGATCGTGAACTTGCAACATGTAATAAAGATTACTACCGCTGGGAGCAATGGTTCTTCACTAAGCTTTATGAAAAAGGCTTAGTATACAAGAAGAATGCAACTGTTAATTGGGATCCAGTTGACCAAACAGTACTTGCTAATGAACAAGTTATTGACGGACGTGGCTGGCGTTCAGGTGCAATTGTTGAACGTAAAGAAATTCCACAATGGTTTATCAAAATTACAGATTACGCAGAAGAATTACTCAATGATTTAGACCAGTTAACAGGCTGGCCTGAACAAGTAAAAACCATGCAGCGTAACTGGATCGGCCGTTCTGAAGGTGTAGAAATGACCTTCAAGGTAGCTGACTCTGAAGAAAGCTTTGATATTTACACCACACGCCCAGACACGTTAATGGGAGTTACTTATGTCGCGTTAGCTGCTCAACACCCATTAACATTAGAAGCAGCCAAAAATAACGCCGACATTGCAGCTTTTATTGAAGAATGTAAAACCAATAAAGCCACTGAAGCTGATATGGCTACAATGGAAAAGAAAGGTGTAGATACAGGCTTAAAAGCTATTCACCCAATTACAGGTGAACTAGTACCAGTATGGGCTGCTAACTTTGTACTAATGGACTATGGTTCAGGCGCTGTTATGTCGGTTCCAGGCCATGACCAACGTGACTGGGAATTTGCAACTAAGTACGGTTTAGAGATTAAACAAGTTATTACTGGCTCTGAAGACGAAGACATCAGTACTGCTGCGATTACCGAAAAAAATACACTGGTAAATTCAGGCGAATTTGACGGTTTAGACTTCGACCAAGCGTTTAAAGCAATTTCCGATAAGCTGATTGCCGAAAATAAAGGTTCAATTAAAGTTAACTACCGTTTAAGAGACTGGGGTGTATCACGCCAACGCTATTGGGGTACACCTATTCCAATGATTAATTTAGCGAATGGTGAATCAGTTCCAGTACCAGAAGATCAACTTCCAGTAGAGTTACCGGAAGACGTGATCATGAACGGTGTAACTTCTCCAATTAAAGACGATCGTGCTTGGGCAAAAACAACATACAACGGCGAAGAAGCAACACGCGAGACTGATACCTTTGATACCTTTATGGAATCGTCTTGGTACTATGCGCGTTTTTGTTCTTCTACTGACGACACGCAAATGCTTGACCCTGCAAAAGCAAACTACTGGTTACCTGTAGATCAATATGTAGGTGGTATCGAGCATGCAATATTGCATTTACTTTACGCTCGCTTCTTCCATAAATTATTAAGAGATGTTGGTTTAGTTGAATCTGACGAACCATTCAAAAGCTTATTGTGTCAAGGCATGGTATTAGCTGACACTTATTACCGAGAAGCAGAGAACGGCGCACAAGATTGGATCGCTCCTTCTGACGTTGAAGTAGAACGCAACGAAAAAGGTCAAGTTGTTTCAGCTAAAAGTAAAGTAGACGGCCAACCTGTTATTTCAGCAGGTATGAGCAAAATGTCTAAATCTAAAAATAACGGAATAGACCCGCAGCAAGTAATTCAGCAATACGGCGCAGATACGGTTCGTTTATTTATTATGTTTACGTCGCCACCTGAACAAACACTTGAGTGGTCTGACTCGGGTGTTGAAGGTGCGCATCGCTTCTTAAAACGTGTGTGGAAGTTAGCTTATGACTTTACCCAGCAAGATGCGTTAACCGCTGATCAAACATTAGCAAACGTTACATTAAACGCTGACCAAAAAGCACTACGCCGCGAATTGCACAAAACAATTGGCAAAGTAAGTGACGATATTGGTCGCAGAAACACATTTAATACAGCTATTGCGGCAATAATGGAACTGATGAACCATTTAGCAAAAGCTAAAATTGAAAGCGTAGAAGATCGTATTGTAATGCAAGAAGCGATTAGAGCAGTCATTTTAATGCTAACACCAATTGTTCCTCACCTTAGTCACCATGTTTGGAACATTATTGGCGATGGTTCTACAGTTGAAAGTACACCATGGCCAACCGTTGATGAAAGTGCATTAGTTGAAGATGAAAAGCTTATTATTGTTCAAGTAAACGGTAAATTACGTGCAAAAATTACCGTTGCGGCAGACACTTCAAAAGAAGAAGTAGAAGCTATCGGTTTTGCTGATGAGAACGTAACTAAGTTTACTGACGGCAAAACGGTACGCAAAGTAATTTATGTTCCAGGTAAGCTACTGAATATTGTTGCAAACTAGTTAGTAAACTTGAAACACGCTAAACAAAGGCAGAAATAGTGATTATTTCTGCCTTATTTGTATGTTAACTTATTTGACTTTCACCCTGCTCGTTATGTTTAATCAATAACAGCATATACACTGACCAAAATAATATGACACTGATTAAAAACGTAAAAATACCCGCTTTTTTTAAACACTTTATTACAATGCTTTTTATTGTAGGCTTAATACAAGGTTGTGGTTTTAAATTACGTGGCGACTACTTATTATCTCCTCAGTTACAAAATATCTATCTTAGCTCTGCAGATAAACACGGCGAACTTACACGTTTAGTTAAACAGCAACTATTGTTAAACAAAGTAAACGTTATCAAAAGTTTTGACCAAGATATTCCTGAACTAAGAATTCTTAAAGATACATTAAATAGAAGAACACTTTCGGTATTTGAAAACGGGCAAGTCGCCGAATATGAACTTATCTATTCTGTTCAATATCAATTATTTTTTGAAAACCAAGAAAAAAGCACGTACGAAATAGAACTGAATAGAGACTATCAGGATGACCCTAATTTAGCGCTAGCAAAAAGTAGAGAGTTAACACTCATGTTAAGTGAGATGAGACACCAAGCCGCGAACAAAATTTTGCAAAACCTCGCGAGTATTAAGTTATAGGAAACCTAAGTTTTTAATGCGTATTTATCATAATAATTTAACCGCGACGCTTAACCAAGGCTTCAAACCAATATGGTTAGTATTTGGTGATGAACCATGGCAAAAAAATGATAGCTTACACACATTAAAGCAGCACTTTTTACAACAAGGTTTTGATGAAATTATTCGATTTAATGCTGACGATAAGTTTGATTGGACAATAGTAGAACAAGAATATAACTCGATGAGTTTATTCTCTAGTCTTAGAGTGATTGAGATTGAAATAACTACCGCTAAATTAAATGACGCAGGCGGTAAAGCACTTATAGCACTATGTGAAAACCTGTCAAACGATGTCGCACTCATTATTCATGGTGCCAAGCTAGACGCAGCCCAGCAAAAAAAGAAATGGTTTAAAACCGTTGAAGGACATGGTTGCTTCCTTCCTTTATACGACATAGAAGGAAAACAGCTAAACCAATGGTTATCTCGCCAAATCAAGCAACTAAATTTAAACATTCATCACGATGTAATTCCTATGATGATTGAATTGTTTGAAGGAAACCTGATGGCGCTTAATCAAGAACTTCAAAAATTATCAATTTTGTTTGGTACCAATATCATCACGGTACAAGATGCTGAAAAAATCATCATCAAACAAGCTAAATTTAATCCATTTCAAATAATTGACTCGCTGCTTATTGGCGATATTAAAAAGTGCATAACCATACTCGACCAGCTTCAACAGGAAGGGGCGCCTGTGGGTCAGCTCGTGTGGTTTATGCATAAAGAAATAACACAACTCATCGACATGACAGAAAAAATTCAACAAGGTGAATCACTGCCAAATATTTACAAACAATATCGAGTTTGGGATAAGAAAAAGCCTTTATATCAACACGCACTTTCAAACATGGGATACAGCAATCTAAATCATGCACTTGCTCGCTTAAATCAAGTTGACTTAATTAGCAAAACGACGGCAGATTTTAACCCGTATGTTTTACTTTGTGATGTATGTGTATCGCTATACCATAGCGAAATAACGTCAACTTTCGATTTAGATTATGAATACCACTAACAAACCTCTAAAAATAGGTATTTTAGGTGGAACTTTTGATCCAATTCACCTTGGGCATATTCTTCCAGCAAAACAAGTATTCTCAGCATTTAATCTGGATGAGTTGTTATTAATTCCTGCTCATATTCCGCCACATAAAAGTACAACTAAAACCACGACATCTCACAGAGTAAATATGGCTAAGCTTGTTTGTGACGAAGAGGCCTGTTTTACTTTGGATATGAGAGAAACGCACCGCTCTACTTTGTCATATACCATCGACACAATAAAAGAAATTCAGTCTGAAAACCCAAATGCAACTCTATATTTTATCATGGGAATGGATTCTTTATTAAGCTTTACAAGCTGGTTCCAGTGGGAAGAGATAATGACGCGATGTAACCTTATAGTGAATACAAGGCCAGGTTATGATCTTTCAACACTCAACACTGAAACACAAGATTTATTAAACAAACATCAAGCTCAACAACTTCCTAACAAACATGTAGATTCAGTCATAACAGGTAAAATTCATCTTCATACATCTGAGAATCTAGATATTTCATCAACAAATATTCGAAACAATATTTCTCAAAGTCAGCCATATGAACATTGGCTCACCTCTCCTGTTGCAAAATACATAAAGCAACATAAGCTTTATCAATAAATATTCGTTTTAGTTGAACTTTTTCAACAATAACCGTTCATATACTCAATCAATTACATTAAAAAACGCGATAACAACAAGCCCAAATGTCATATCGCGTACGGTAAAAATAATCAATAAAGATCAACAGAGCCTAGGTTACCTCTGAACCAAAAAGTGATATTATATAAACATTAGAGACATTATAGAGATCCAACGTTGGAAACTACTGCACTTAAAAACTTCGTTATTGAAAAATTAGAAGATATGAAAGGCCGAGATATTACGGTTTTAGATGTATCAAAAAAATCGAGCTTTGCTGATTACATGATCGTATGTTCAGGTAACTCAAACAGACATGTAAAATCAATTAGCCAGTCTATTTCTATGGAATGTCGTGCTGAAGGTATAGAGCCACTAGGTACAGAAGGAAACGATGTAGGCGAATGGTCATTAGTCGACTTAGGCGACGTAATCGTTCATATCATGACAGACTCTACTAGAGACTTATACCAACTAGAACAATTATGGGAATAGTTTAACTCCTTATGCGCATTACCCTATACGCGGTTGGCAACAAAATGCCATCGTGGATAACCGAAGGATTTAAGGAATACTGCCGACGTTTCCCTCGCGATATGTCGTTTCATCTTGTCGAAATCCCCCCTGGTAAACGTGGAAAAAATGCCGATATAGCACGAATTCTTGAAAAAGAAGGAGAGCTTACATTGGCTGCTATCCCTAAAGGGAATAGAATTGTTACCTTGGAAGTTGAAGGAAAGCCTTGGACAACACCTCAGTTAGCCACTCAACTTGAGAAATGGCAAAACGACAGTAGAGACGTAGCCTTACTTGTTGGTGGGCCAGAAGGTTTAGCTCCTGCCTGTATTAAAGCTTCAGAGCAAAAGTGGTCGTTATCTCCGCTCACTCTGCCCCATCCTATGGTACGTATAATTGTAGCCGAAAGCTTATACCGTGCTTGGAGCATTAATAATAATCATCCTTATCATAGAGAATAGCGACGAGTGCCATCACGTAAACGCATTTCTATAAGAAACCATTCTGCCGAAGCAAACCTCTTTGCACGAAGAACATTCATTACTTTTATTGGCGTTATCGTCATGTTGCTCATTCTATTTAGTAATGTATACAGCTTAGAGGTTAGTTCATACGACAAATATAAAACCAAATCTAATTCTAATCGTATAAAATTGCTGCCTGTTGCTCCCAATCGAGGCCTAATCTACGACAGAAATGGTGTACTACTAGCTGAAAACAAACCCATTTTCAGTTTAGAAATGATCCCAGAAGATGTAGAAAACATTGAAGAATCTCTGGCTGAAGTTGCGGCATTACTTGATATTAGTGCTGAAAAACAAGCCAAAGCCTTAAAATCTATACGCAGTAAACGTCGATTTAAACCAGTTGAAATTAGCTCGCGCTTAAACGACCAGCAAGTTGCTGAGTTTTCTGTTAATCAACACAAGTTTCCTGGTTTTTTCATTGATGCTAGATTAAAACGCTATTACCCATTTTCAGATTTAACTACCCATTCAATTGGATACGTTGCCCGTATAAACCAAAGAGATAGCATAAAACTTGAAGAACAAGGTAAAGCAGAGAATTACGCTGCAACTCGTAATATTGGTAAGTTGGGTTTAGAAAAGTACTACGAAGAGTTATTACACGGAACCATTGGTCATCAAGAAGTAGAAATAAACAATCAAGGTAGGATTATTAGAACACTTGATTTTACTCCACCAATTCCCGGTAAAGACATAACCTTATCGTTAGATATTGAACTACAAATGATCGCGAAGCGAGCATTAGCCGGTAAGCGTGGCTCAATTGTAGTAATGGATCCACGAAACGGTGAAATTTTAGCAATGTATTCAAATCCAAGTTATGACGGTAACTTGTTCGTACACGGTATTAGCAGTAAAAACTACAACAAACTTAGAAATTCAAAAGACCTCCCGTTCATCAACCGCAGTACACAAGGAAGGTTTCCTCCTGCATCAACAGTTAAACCATTTTTAGCTTTAACCGGACTAGAAGAAAACCTTATTACTCCAGAATTTGAAATTTTCGACCCTGGCTTTTACCAACTTAAGGGTGTTAAAAACAAACGTCGTGATTGGAAACGATGGGGACACGGCAAAGTAAATCTGACTAAATCGTTAGAACAATCATGTAACATTTATTATTACGACTTAGCCTTTCGTTTAGGTATTACTAAAATTGCAACCATGATGGAACGTTTTGGCTTTGGTGATTACACAGGTATCGATGTCCATGAAGAACGAAGTGGCATAATGCCAAGCGTAGAATGGAAACGCGCTCGTTTTAACCAGCAATGGTACACAGGTGAAACATTATCAGTAGGAATCGGACAAAGTTATTGGACAGTTACACCACTACAATTGGCAAACGCGACGTCTATTTTAGCCAACAAAGGCGAAATAAAAATACCTCATTTACTCAAATCTACCACTGAAGAAGTTACTGAAATTGTTGATGGACAAGAAGTATCGCGCTCCGTCACAGAAGAAATTATTTACGAAGACAAACGCCCTATCGTGCTCAACGACAGCAAAAACTGGGACTTAGTGTTAGACGCTATGCACAATACAGTGCAGAAATACCGTGCAACTGGATATAACGCATTTAAAGGTAGTACGTACGATGCGGCAGGAAAAACAGGCTCTGCTCAGGTTGCCAATATTAAACAAGATGAAAAATACGACGCGAAAAAAACCCAAGAAAACAAACGAGACAATGCAATGTTTATTGCATTTGCTCCATACGAAGCACCTGAAATTGTTGTGTCTGTTGCTATTGAAAACGTTGCAGAAGGTGGTGGTGCAGCAAACGCAGCACCTGTAGCACGACAAATGATGGATCAATACTTCGGTGACCGTGTCATTATTAGTGAAGATCAAAGCCGCCACCCGCATCATGAAAACGTTTATGGCGCTAAAAAATTGAGTACAAACCCGTGAGAACTACAGGCCAAGACCAACCAAAACAACGCACGTTCTTTCAGCGAATACATTTAGACTTCCCACTCCTCATTGGCATAATGAGCCTGATGGCACTAGGACTTTTCGTTGTATTTAGTGCCGGCGGACAAGAGTTTGATATTGTTATTCGTCAAGCCATTCGCTTAGGAATTGCGCTCGTTGTAATGTTTGCCGTTGCTCAAATCCCACCTATGTCGTATCAAAAATGGGCCGTTCCCGTTTTTATTATTGGAATACTCATGCTTGTGGCGGTTTTATTGTTTGGTCATGTAGGTAAAGGAGCACAACGCTGGCTTGACCTTGGTTTTATGAAGTTCCAACCGTCAGAAATAATGAAACTTGTCGTGCCAATTACCGTCGCTTGGTATTTAAGCCAATACGACTTACCAGCAAAAACGTCTAACATTGTTGTAGCGTTTGTTTTAGCGCTTATTCCTACGCTGTTAATTGCTAAACAACCAGATTTGGGAACGTCGCTTTTAATCGCTAGTTCAGGTATTTTTGTCATATTTCTTGCCGGTGCAAGTTGGCGTCTTATCGCAGTTTGTGGTGGTCTTGCTTCTGCTTTTGCACCTATTCTATGGTTTTTCTTAATGAAGCCTTATCAAAAGCAACGAGTACTTACCTTTTTAAACCCCGAACAAGATCCCCTTGGCAGCGGATACCATATTATTCAGTCAAAAATAGCCATTGGCTCTGGTGGAATCAATGGCAAGGGATGGCTTCAAGGCACACAATCTCAGCTTGAGTTTTTACCAGAACGACACACCGACTTTATTTTTGCGGTATTTAGTGAAGAGTTTGGCTTAATTGGCGTTGCAATATTACTGTTAGTTTACTTGGCAATTGTCATGAGAGGCTTGTATATTGCGGTAAATGCGCAGCAGGCTTTTACCAAATTATTGGCGGGCAGTTTAACACTAACATTTTTTGTTTATGTGTTTGTAAACATAGGTATGGTTTCGGGCTTACTTCCTGTTGTTGGGGTTCCACTTCCACTTGTGAGTTACGGCGGAACATCAATGGTTACATTAATGGCCGGCTTTGGAATTATTATGGCTATAAGCACCAATAAGCGTGTGCATGCTTGACGATACGTTAAAAGATTAAACCTTAGAACAAAAATAATAAGAAGGAAATAGTGTGAAAAACAACGTACTGATACTTTTACTATTATTAATACTAAGCGCCTGTTCAACTCACACTGGCCGTTATGCGCAAAAACATGACAGTATTCCTACTCGAATTCCATCCCCATCAGAACTCGTTGACGCTGTACCTAGAGATGAACCTCACAGTAGAGGTGGAAATAAAAACTATACGGTAAGAGGGAAGCATTACAAAGTTCTCCCCTCTTCCAAAAACTTCAAACAAACAGGTGTTGCTTCGTGGTATGGCAGTAAATTTCATGGCCACTTAACGTCTAACGGCGAAGTGTACAATATGTACAGTATGAGCGCCGCACATAAAAACCTCCCGCTACCAACATATGTAAAAGTAACCAACAATAGCAATAACAAATCGGTAATTGTACGCGTAAACGATCGAGGCCCCTTTCATGGCGATAGGGTTATCGACCTGTCGTACAGCGCAGCATATAAATTAGACATGTTACGTACAGGCACAGCTAACGTAACTATTGAAGTAATTCCAACAAAAAAACACTTCACGCAACACTCAGCTCAAAATACATATTCAAACACAGCACCACAAACATCTGCTGTAAAAACAATTAATTACATTCAAGTATTTGCAACGTCAGATAAATACAAAGCCCGTAAATTGGTGGATGAACTTAAAACAACAGTAACAGTGCCTGTATTAATGCCACTAAATAACGGTATTTATCGAGTAAAAATAGGTCCGTTTACGGAACTTAATCAACTTGATAGTAGTCTGAACAAAATAAAACGAAGCGGTTATCCAAAAGCATTTAAAACAAACCGCTTATAAAATACATTAACCGTAACAATTTCATAGGCATTACAGCATAGTAATCAAAATTAATAATGCTATACTGCTGTCATTATTTGTTGTTACAACCATTTAAAAATTTTCAAGGAACATTATGCTTAACTTTATGGCGAATAAAGTGCTTTCGTCGCGCGCTAAAATTTTCACGCTTATTACTACTTTTTCCTTATGCGCATTATCTCCTGCTCAAGCCAATAATATTATTCCAGCGCCACCATCAATTAACGCAAAAGCTCACATTCTAATTGATTACACTACAGGAAAAGTTATCGCTGAAGGTAATGCTGATATTTTATTAGCTCCTGCTAGCCTTACCAAAATGATGACAAGTTACATTATTGGTAAAGAGCTTCTTGCTGGTAACATCAACTTGTCTGATAAAGTAACCATTAGCGAATCAGCCTGGGCAAAAAACTTTCCTGACTCGTCAAAAATGTTTATCGAAGTAGGTACAGAGGTTTCTGTAGATTTACTTAATCAAGGTATTATTGTTGCTTCAGGTAACGACGCCTGTGTTGCCATGGCTGAACATATTGCAGGTAGTGAAAGCGCCTTCGCAGATTTGATGAATGCTCACGCTGAACAACTCGGTATGAACAGTAGCTTTTTTGAAAACAGCCACGGTTTAGATAGCCAAGAACATAAAACAACCGCCAGAGATATGGCCGCGTTAGCTGTAGCACTAATTAAAGACGTGCCAGACGAATACAAACTATACAAACAAAAATCTTTTACCTATAACAACATCAAGCAATATAACCGTAACAGTTTGTTATGGGATAAAAGCATGAATGTTGATGGCCTTAAAACAGGTCATACATCTCAAGCTGGTTATAGCCTTGTAACTTCAGCAACCAAAGGTGGTATGAGACTAGTAAGCGTAGTTATGGGAACCGATAGCGAACGCTCTCGTAAAGTAGAAAGCAAAAAACTACTTAACTACGGTTTTAGATTTTTTGAAACATACACTCCGTATGAAGCAGGTGAAAAATTTGTCACTAATAGAGTATGGATGGGAGATGTTCAAGACGTAGAGTTAGGCATTTTAGAAAGCACGCCAATCACTATCCCTCGAGGACAACGCAAAAATTTAGATGCAAACTTTGAATTAAGTAAGCAGTTAACTGCCCCACTAGCTAAAGGCGAAGTTGTTGGTAAAGTATTTTTACAACTTAATGGCGAAGACATTGCAGAATATCCTTTAGTTACGCTTCAAGAAGTTAACGAAGGCGGCATGTTCAGTAAGTTAATGGATTACATTAAACTGCAATTCGCAAACTAGTTGTACCGTGTCTGATATAGTTTTTTTAAATGGCTCGTACCTTAAAAAGCACGAAGCAAATGTATCTATATTAGACAGAGGTTTTTTATTCGGGGATGGCGTATATGAAGTTATCCCCGTATATCATCAAACCCCGTTTAGATTAAAAGAACACCTTGATAGACTTAATCAGTCGTTATCTTCTATAAACATTGAGCCACCATTTAACGAAAATGAATGGTTAACGCATATCAATGAAATTATCACTAATTACACAGACAAACACCTTTCAATATATATACAAATAACACGAGGCGTATCTGAACTAAGAGATCACCTAGCCAGCACTCAAAAGCCTACCGTGTTAATTATGCCTTCGCCGTTAACAATAAAGTTTAGTGAACTTAAGCCCATTAACGCAATATTGTTAGAAGATATTCGATGGCAACACTGCGACATTAAAAGTATTTCACTGCTTGGCAATATTTTACTTAAACAAGAAGCGTTATCTCAAAACGCAGATGAAGCTCTTCTACATAGAAACAACCTACTTACAGAAGGCGCAACAAGTAACATCTTCCTTGTTAAAAATAACCAAGTTTTTACGCCCCCAAAAAGCCCTTTCATTCTTAGTGGTATAACTCGCGATGTAATTATTGAAATTGCGCAACAGTACCAAATAACAATAATAGAAAAAGAACTAACAGTTTCAGAGCTTTACGATGCTGATGAAGTTTGGGTATCAAGTTCTAGTAGGGAAATTAGCCCTGTTACACAAATTAATGATAAAATAGTCGGACAAGGTGGAATAGGTGCAATATCAAAAGTTATGCATTCCGCTTTTCAACAATTTAAACAATCATTATTAGATAGTCCTAGGTAGAAACAATGCAAACTAAGTTTGATGAATTACTCGAGTTCCCAACTGTTTTAAACTTTAAAGTCATGGGAGTCGCATGCGATGAGCTACCAGACCTTATTATTGCTGAACTCCAAAAACACACTCCAGGTGATTACTCACCGAAAATTAAACCTAGTTCAAAAGGTAACTACCATTCAGTATCGATTGCGGTAACTGTTACAAGCAAAGAACACATAGAAAAAATATATAAAACACTAAATGCAATAGAAGAAGTTCGTTACGTTCTTTAATATTTATTAATCTCCCTACTCGCTGTACGGTGTAAAGTTTCTTTGGTTCAACTATAATAGCGCGCATGAAAATAAGACTGAAACCACGCAATGAATAATTCGCTGGTCGTTAGACAATTAAATCAAGAAGACTACACCACCGTATGGCAAGCCATGCAAAACTTTACTGATAATAGAGATTCAGAAACATTAGATGAAGTTTGGTTAGTCGAGCACCCTGCCGTGTTTACACAAGGGCAAGCAGGTAAAGAAGAGCATTTACTCGCACCCGGCAATATTCCTATTGTAAAAGTAGATCGTGGCGGACAAGTAACGTATCACGGCCCTGGTCAGCAAGTTTTATATGTGCTTGTTAACTTAAAAAGACGAAAAATAGGCGTTCGTCAACTCGTAACCTTGATCGAAAACAGTATTATAGCTTCACTCGCTGACTATAATATTACCGCAACGGCAAAACCTGATGCTCCTGGTGTTTACGTAGATAACAAAAAGGTCGCGTCGTTGGGGCTTAGAGTACGCAAAGGTTGTTCATTCCATGGGTTAGCATTGAACGTAAATATGGACTTATCACCGTTCAATTTAATTAACCCCTGTGGTTACGCAGGATTAGAAATGGTTCAAACGGTAGACATGGGTGGACCAGACAATACTTTAGAGGCAGGCGATTCATTAGTTAAGCACATAGCGTCGCTGCTAAATTCAAATACCATTATTCATAAAACAGGGTTGGAAACATTCAATGACAACTAAATCATCACGTATTGAAGCAGGTACCAAATTACGTGACGCTGAAAAAATGGCGCATATCCCTATTAAAGTTGTTCCGTCTGAACGAGAAACAATGTTACGTAAACCTGAATGGCTACGTATAAAATTACCAAGAACAACTGAACGAATCGATTCAATTAAGTCAGCTTTACGTAAACACGACTTACACTCAGTATGTGAAGAAGCCTCGTGCCCTAACCTTTCAGAATGTTTTAACCACGGCACAGCAACCTTCATGATTTTAGGTGATATTTGTACTCGTCGTTGCCCATTTTGTGATGTTGGTCACGGTCGTCCATTAGCTGTAAATAAAGACGAGCCTAAAAAACTAGCGCTAACACTAAAAGACATGGCGTTAAAGTACGTAGTTATTACATCTGTTGACCGCGATGACTTACGTGATGGTGGCGCTCAACAATTTGCAGACTGTATTTCTGAAATTGGCGTACATTCTCCTAATACGAAAATCGAAATACTTGTTCCTGATTTTCGTGGTCGCATGGACAAAGCGTTAGAAATACTCAATGCTAACCCACCACATGTATTTAACCACAACATGGAAACTGCACCGCGTTTATACACAAAGGCTCGTCCAGGAGCTAATTACCAATGGTCGTTAGACCTACTGAAGAAATTTGGTGAAGCTAACCCAAGTGTTCCAACAAAGTCAGGCCTTATGGTTGGTTTAGGTGAAACCAACGAAGAAATTTTAGAAGTGATGCAAGACCTACGAGACCACGGTGTAACTATGCTTACAATTGGTCAGTATTTACAGCCAAGTAAACATCACTTGCCTGTAGAACGTTACGTACATCCTGACGACTTCGATATGTTCCAACGCGAAGCAATGAAAATGGGCTTTGATCACGCAGCTTGTGGTCCATTAGTTCGCTCTTCATACCATGCTGATAAACAAGCAGCTGGTGAAGAAGTTAAGTAAGCTATCGAAAAAACACTTAAGTCTTTACTTATAAAATAAAAAGGATGAACCGAGTGTTCATCCTTTTTTGTTTATATAACGAGAAAGTTACACAGTTTTTTTTATGAATTGCTTTTAATGAGTTACTTTTTATACAGTTGCTTTTCAATCCAGTAATCCGCGCTTACATACTTACCTGCGCCCATAAAGAGTAAAGCAAGTAACATAACAAAATATGTTACTGAAAACTCAATACCATTGTTTAACATCACCACATTACCGGTAGACGTTATGTAATCGTAATGCGTATGTTCTTGCAGTACATCTTTAACAATAGATAGTTTATCTGTTGCTTCTGCTACGCGTTCATTTGCAAATGGCGCCGTTACATCAGCAATTGCCTGCCAGCCATTATCTAAATGTACGGTTACAGCCGCTACAATCATCGTAATCATGAGAGGAATGCTAAACCACCTAACAGCAAACCCGAACAATAACGCGATAGCACCTAAATATTCGGCCGCTGTCGCTAAAAAGGCCATAACCAAAGGAAAAGGAAGCCCAAGCCCCCATTCAGTATTACCAAACCACTCGACAATACTGTCAAAATCTTGAACCTTTTTACTTCCAGCCATCCAAAAAACTGGTACAAGATACAACCGTAAAAAAAGAGGTGCTAAAAAATCGAGTTTATTGGTTAAATTCAATAATGAATGTAACTTTATTAAAAGTGATTTCATTGAAGTTCCTATCGCTAACAATAATTGCCTGATCGAAATCAGCGCTTAGTGAAACTATAGACCCACAAACCAACAATTAAATTGCATTTTATAAATAACTAATAGGATTGGGCTTAATTATGCTTTGTTTTGATGTGGTAAAATTTTAGGAATAAATATCGCAAAAATAGCACCTACACATGCCGCGGCAAAGGCAACATTGTATGATAACGTAGCACCTGTACCATCAAGCCATGTTACCCCTGCTACATAAGCGCCTATCGCGCCACCAACACCGTAAACACCCGCTATATAAATTGCTTGCCCCCTATTTTGTTGGCTTGGGTCAAAATGTTGCTGTAAAAACTGTATCGACGCACTATGGTATAAACCAAAGCTAGCAGCATGAATACACTGAGACAAAACGAGAACCATGGCTGAATAGCCAAAATGTCCCATCAATAGCCAGCGAATTGCAGTGGTAATTAAACAAAACACTAAAACCGCTTTTACACTAAAATACTTAAATACGTTGCCTGCAAAAACAAAAATCGCGATTTCGGCGATAACGCCTAACGAAATTAAAAGCCCTACAGCATAACTCGGGTAATCTAAATCTCGTAAGTACAACGCGAAGAAGCTGTAATAAGGGCCGAAACTCATTTGTAAAAGCAGACCTGCACAAAAAAATAAGATAAACCGAGCGTTAACTATTTTGTCTATAATCGATGAGGTTTTAGTTATTTGTGACGGTTTAATCGACGATTGCTTAACTAACAACGTCGAACCAAACAACCCAAATAAAATGATAAAGCCAATCGTTGTAAATACTTCTGAACCAAATATCTCAATCAGTTCACCTGCCAATATAGCAAAAACGATAAAACCTATACTGCCCCATAAACGTATACGTGCGTATATTTTAGGGCTGCGTCTAATAGAGTTAAGCGTCATTACTTCAAGCTGAGGAAGTATTGCGGTCCAAAAAAGGCTAAATGTCGCCATGCAAAAAACAATTGGCCAGTAGTCATTTAACCAAAATAACGCCGTGAAAAATAAGCAGGCCAAAAATGCGCCTAAGCGTATTATTGCGAGTTGTTTACCTGTTTTATCTGCAAGAGTCGCCCATAATGTGGGTCCCACAATTTTTGTTGCAGTGAATACCGCTAAAATTTCACCAATTTCAATGGATGAAAA
The DNA here is from genome assembly GCA_020630795.1 of Colwellia sp. Classification (GTDB taxonomy): domain Bacteria; phylum Pseudomonadota; class Gammaproteobacteria; order Enterobacterales; family Alteromonadaceae; genus Pseudocolwellia. Next base: position 84,454 of record JAHDIK010000012.1, on the reverse strand, counting down.
GCCTTTCCCATCAAGAAATACTGATAAAAATGGAATGGTTAAACCGAGTAGTCCAAAGTACCAAAAATAACTAAATGACGATCTAATAAATAAAAGGGATTTCAACACTCATCCTTGGATACTTAAACTTAATAGCTAAAAATAAAAATGGTAGTAAAACGCTAAGCTCTACTACCATTATTGAAATTGATATTTGACTAAATTTTAACGGGCAATGTCAGGAGTTTCACATACTACATCAGCATTCTGTGCACGATTTCGCATGAAATGGTCCATCAAGGTTAAGGCTAACATAGCTTCGGCAATCGGTACGGCTCTAATGCCAACACAAGGATCATGTCTACCCTTCGTAATTAAGTCAGTCGACTCACCTTGTTTATTAATTGTTTTACCACTAACACCAATGCTCGACGTTGGTTTTAATGCGATATGAGCAATAATGTCTTGCCCTGAAGATATACCACCTAAAACACCGCCAGCGCTATTTTTAGCAAAACCGTTAGGGGTTAGCTCATCTCTGTGTTCAGAGCCTTTTTGATTAACAATGTCAAAACCATCACCTATTTCGACACCTTTTACCGCATTAATTCCCATTAATGCGTGAGCAATGTCAGCGTCTAACCGATCAAAAATAGGCTCACCTAAACCAACAGGTACATTTTCAGCAACAACAGTTAACTTAGCACCTATAGAGTCTTTCTCGCGCATAATACCGCGTAATAGCTCGTCAAGCTGCTCAACTTTAGTTTCATCGGGAAAGAAAAAAGGATTCGTTTCAACAAATTCCCAATCATAGTTTTCTGCTTTAATGTTTGCGATTTGTGTTACACATGCTTTAACCACAATGCCCAATTTTTCTTTTAAGAATTTTTTAGCAATTGCGCCAGCAGCAACACGCATAGCCGTTTCACGGGCAGAAGAACGACCACCGCCACGATAATCTCTAATGCCGTACTTTTGCCAATAAGTGTAATCTGCATGGCCTGGTCTAAAGCTTTCAGAAATATTACCGTAGTCTTGTGAGCGCTGATCTTTATTTTTGATCATCAACCCAATGGGTGTTCCTGTTGTTTTTCCTTCGAAAACACCAGACATGATGGTAACTTCGTCATCTTCTCTACGTGCGGTTGTAAATCGAGATTGCCCCGGTTTACGACGATCTAAGTCAAGCTGTAAATCTTCTTCACTAATAGATAAACCTGGAGGACAACCATCAATGATTGCGCCTAAACCTAAACCATGGCTTTCACCATAAGTTGTTACTGTAAATAACTTACCGAACGTATTGCCTGACATACTGAATTAATTACCTTACGCAAAATAAAATCAAAATAGAGTTTATAAATTCTGTTCAAATACTTCTGAAAATTCGTCTAACTGAGCTTTTGTCAACATAAACACACCATGACCACCTCGCTCGAAGGATAACCACTGAAATGGTACTGTTGGATACACTGAAGCAACATGAACCTGAGAGTTTCCTACTTCACAAATTAATATACCATTTTCAGAAAGATGTGATGCACTTTCGGCCAATATTTTTCTTACAATATCCAACCCATCTTCACCACAACCTAATCCCATTTCAGGTTCATGTAGGTACTCTTCTGGCAGTGCGTCAACATCTTCTTGGTCCACATATGGCGGATTAGTTACAATTAAATCATAAACCTGCCCTTTTACCCCAGAAAAAACGTCAGACTGAATTGGAATAACTTGTTCAGTTAAGCCATGGTTCTCAATATTAATATTCGCAACGTTAAGCGCGTCTATAGACAAGTCTACAGCGTCTACTTCTGCATCGGGAAATGCGTACGCACAAGCAATAGCAATACAACCACTTCCCGTGCATAAATCGAGGATTCGTTCAGGCAATTCATTACTTGTTAGCAGCCCACTAAATTGATTCTCAATTAATTCCCCTATTGGAGAGCGAGGTACGAGTACACGTTGGTCTACATAAAACGGTAAATTGGCAAATACCGCTTGGTTAGTTATATAGGCCGCAGGGATTTCTTGAGAAATTCTCATCTCAATAATACTCATTAAACTCAGCTTTTCTTCACCTGTAAGTTTGCAGCTAAATACATCGTTCAATAAGTGTTCAGGTAAATGCAAGCCAAACATAACTAGCGCGACGGCTTCGTCCCACGCATTATTTGTTCCATGCCCAAAATAGAGCTCAGCTTTGTTAAACTGGCTAGCTGCAAATCGAACAAAATCTCCAGTTGTTTCAAGTTGTTCAACGGCAGATGATATATTTAATTCAGACACTATTGTTCCTATACTGTATATGATTGTTATACTGTTGCGTGCTCACCAATAATCAATAATTACGCTAAATATTATCAATGAAACTAAAAGATACCTTATCGTCACAAGAAAAGCGCTTATTTCAAGAAGCAATAGGCAAAGTAAAACCTATTGTTCAAGATAAGATCGTGCTTAATAGCAAAAGTACGAAACAAAAAACTATTTTAAAAGATAAAAATCTTAATCAACAAAATGCAGAGTTTTACTTTTCTGACGACTTTGAACCAAACCTTAATAACCAAGGGCCCGTAAAATATGTTCGCGAAGGTGTTGACACGTTTGAAGCTAAAAATTTACGTAGAGGTATGTACGCTCCAGACCTAATTTTAGATTTACACGGTTTAGATCAACAACAAGCAAAGTCAGAGCTTTCTGCACTTTTGTTTGCATGCCAAAAACAACACGCTCACTGTATTTGTATTATACATGGATTAGGTTCTAGAGTATTGAAAAACAAAGTCCCACACTGGTTAGTTCAACACCCTGATATTATGGCTTTTCATCAAGCACCACTCGAATGGGGTGGCGACGGAGCTATTTTAGCACTAGTAGAACTTGAAGATAAATTCGGTTAACCGCTAACACAAGTCGCTAGGCGCGGTTAACTTAACTAAAAAGCCTTTCATGCGCTTAATATCGTAATCTATCTCAGCTATCGCAGCGGTTTGAAAAATCGGAGCTTCGTTATCTACCGTTAATTCGGCGACCAAGTAACTAACAAGCGGCATATGCGACACAATCAATAACGTATCAATTTTATCGCCTACACACACACCATCTATATAATCATGCAGTTCTCGAGCAGATCCTGATGGCGTAATAAAATCTAATGTGGTTGCGACAACATTATTACTAAACCCATCAACAACCTGCTTTGCTGTTTCTTGCGCTCTAATAAAAGGGCTAATGAGTATTTGTTGAACATCAACATTGGTATTCTTTAACCACTTGGTCATTACACTCGCTTCAAGCTTACCCTGTTCGGTCAATCCCCTAAGTGCATCAGGACTTCCAGAGGTAAACGCTTGACCATGACGCATTATAAAAATTTGCATAAGTTTTCCATGCACAACACTTGTTTAGAGCAGCTTTTAAAATTGGGGCTATAGTAAAGCAATAATGAAATTTTTTATAACAACTGTTAAGAATATAATGGACTCATCTTATTCCATACGGTAATTTAAAAACTAACTATAATTAAAATACAAACAGTCGTTTAGCTTTTATGAAGAAAAATTTACTTCATAACGGATTAACGGGAGCCTACATTGAAAAAAAGCCCTAATGATCATAAGCAATACCAGCCACTCACTTTAAAAAATGGTTTACGTGTTTTACTGGTTCATAACAATGCGACAAATAAATCGGCAGCGGCACTTGCTGTTAATGTAGGACACTTCAGCGATCCTGATCATCGCCAAGGCTTAGCTCATTTTTTAGAGCACATGTTGTTTTTAGGCACAACTAACTACCCCGATGGTAGCGAATATCAAAAATTTATTAGTCAACATGGCGGTACCAATAACGCATGGACGGCAACAGAACATACTTGTTACTTTTTAGATATTAATCATGAATTTTTTAACGAAGCGTTAGATAGATTCAGCCAGTTTTTTACGTCTCCGCTTTTATCAGAATCTTTTATTAAGTCTGAACGCGAAAATATTGACGCTGAATTTAAGCTTAAACTTAAAGATGATATTCGACGCTTATACGATGTTCATAAAGAAACCATTAATCCCCGTCACCCTTTTTCAAAATTTTCGGTAGGTAATAACGACACCTTAAAAGATACGGAAGAACATTGTATTCACGAAGAAATCACGTCGTTTTACAAAACCTATTATCGAGCAAATGCGATGACTTTGGTTTTAGAAGGTCCACAAACTCTCGAACAGCTTGAACTACTTGCCATAAATAAGTTTTCAGATATTCCATCAGCTACTCAACTACCAGCAGAAATAACTGAACCTCTTTATTTATCAGAACATCAAAAAATACAAATAAACGTAAAGCCTGTTAAGAATGATCACCAATTAATTGTCAGCTTTGCTTTACCATCAATTGATGAACATTATCGTCATAAGCCTGAATCTCTCATCGCTTATCTATTAGGGCATGAAGGCCCAGGAAGTTTGCTTTCATTATTAAAAGCTAAACAATGGTCCTTAGGATTGTCGGCAGGATCGGGCATCAACGGCTCTAATTTCAAGGATTTTAATATAAGCCTTCAACTTACCGAAGAAGGCGAAAAACACATTAATGAAATTGTCACCTTTGTTTTTCAATATATTGACTTAATCAAAGAAAACCCTCTTCCACTTTTTTATTATGAAGAAAAACAGTCACTTTCTTCATTAGCTTTTGAATACGCAGAAAAACTTAAGCCTCTTGATTCTGTTACACAACTCGTTATTAACATGCAGCATTACCCAGAAGCTGATTATATTTTTGGTGATTATGCAATGGATGGCTTTTGCCAAGACCTTATCGACAAATTTTTAGCCTATTTTACTCCTAAAAACATGCGCATTGTTCATGTAAGCAGCGAGAATACGTTTAATATAACCAGTAAGTGGTATAACGTTCCTTATAGCATTACTAAAATTTCTGAAGCGCAAATCAACGCTTGGTTAAATTGCGACAACAACCCGCGGTTATGTTTACCTACGCAAAACCCTTACATAGTAGATAACCCTGTAGTGCTAGCAAAGCAAGAAACCACACAAGCTAAATCATTACAGGTTCCTGCTCAAATAGATATACAAAATGGTTATGAACTTTGGTTCAAACAAGACACAACGTTTAGTGTACCTAAAGGCTACATATACATTGGTATAGACTCACCTATTACAATTGAAAACACGCCCAATATTGCAATGACTCGACTATTCGTTGATTTGTACAGCGACTCTATTATCGAAAAGCATTACGATGCCGAACTAGCGGGTATTCAATATCATCTATACGCTCATCAAGGTGGAATGACGTTACAGCTTTCAGGGATAAGTGAAAAGCAAAATTATTTACTGCAACTTTTACTTAAAAGTATTAAAGAACAAGATTTTACAGAGCAGCACTTTGATTTACTTAAAGATCAGCTGATAAAGCATTGGAATAATTCAGATACGAGTAAATCTATTTCTCAGCTTTTTTCAGTGTTAAGTTCCTCGTTACAACCGAAGAACCCCTGTAGCGATGATCTCGTTCACGCTATATCTACCGTTACTTTTGAGCAATTCAATCGATTTAAACGCACGATATTTAACGAGATTTCAATAAAAGTACTTATTCATGGTAATTGGCATCAAACTCACGCTGAACAAATTGGTACTATGATCAACAGCGCTTTTAAGCAATGTTTCAATAATGACCATGTAGTAAAAACACCTGTTTTAGATATTAACTCAGAAGGTGATTTACATCTCGACCTTGTCCTTCCTGATCACGACTACGCTACAATTATTTATTATCCATTAGAAGATAAAAACCTCGAAACAGTCGCACATACAATGCTGACAAGTCAGTTACTTTCACCTTTGTTTTTCCAAGAAATGAGAACAGAAAAGCAATACGGTTACCTAGTTGGTGTTGGTTTTATTCCTATTAATAGATATCCTGGAATAGCGTTTTATATTCAGTCACCCCACACAGAGTCTTCTGATTTAGCGGTTGCTATAGACTCATTCATTGAAAATGCTTACTTGTATATTGATACAATGAACATAGAACATTGGAATCACTTAAAACATGGGTTAGCGAGTCAATTACAAGAAAAAGATTCTAGTTTACGTATTAAAAGCCAACGCTTTTGGACAGCCTTATGCAACGACGAAACTAACTTTTCGCAAAAGCAGCAGCTTATTGAATCTATTAAAAAAGTATCGTTAAACGATATTAAGCAGTACATGCACGACAATTTAATCGCAATGAACCAACCTGACCGTGTAAGTCTCCTTTCATTTAAAAGTGAGCAACAAAAAAATAAGTACTTAGGTACATGCGAAAAGCATAAAAATATGCAAACTATTTTCAATAATTGCAAAAGAAAATATTAAACCTGCCGATAGAGTAAAAATACAATTTACTGTTTTCTTCGAACGATAGATAAATAGTAAGTTACACGGAATAGTTGACTTAATTTTTACCATGTTTTTTAATAGTGGTATTGATATAAAAATATAATTATAAAATCATAATGATTACGTCTTTACTCGTCTCGTTCATTAAGTTTTTTACGTAATCATTTAATAAACGTGTTACACGTTTCAAGGTAGTTTTAGTGTTAAGTTTTTTCAGCCGCCTGTGGGCTACACAAAATAAAATCATATCGCGCTTAATCCCCTTAGTACTTCTTATGTGCTCCGTAATGCATAGCCAATTACTGCATGCAGAATTACTGGAACCTCAAATTAAATTTCAACAGTTCACCATTAAAGACGGCTTATCACAAAGCTATGTTTACGACATTGTTGAAGATCATCAAGGTTTCATCTGGATTGCTACACAAGAAGGACTTAATAGATACGACGGCAGTGAATTCGTCCATTATAAAAATAACATTTTACTCGACAACACTGTCGCAAATAACTTTATACGCAAATTACTTATCGACAGTTCAGGTGTACTGTGGGTTGGTACGCAAAACGGTCTCAGCAAATACAACCGCCAAACAGACAGCTTTGACAATTACTTCCATGACAGCTCTCAAAAATTATCACTTCAAGACAATATAATTTGGGACATTTTTGAAGACAAAGATAAAACCCTTTGGGTTGCGACCGAGAGTGGCCTTCAATATTTCAACTCACAAGAAAACAATTTTAATCGAATACGTATTCGAAATTACGAAAACAAACTCAAAGAGATTAAAACCATATTTCAAGATAACCAAGGAAATTATTGGTTAGGAACATACGAAAATGGCATTTTCATTATTAGTTCAGATCTTTCCAATGCAGTGTCATTAAACGATGATAATAAGTGGGGGCTATCTATAAAAGCCAAACGATTATCTGACGTAGTAATCGTCGATAACGACTTATGGTTAGCGACTGACAACGGAATTTATATCGTAAATAACAAATATGAATTGAAGCATCATTACAACACTGAAAATACTAAAAACCTCTTGCCTAGTAACTCAGTTCAATCAATCAATCAAATTAACCCAACTCAAGTTTGGATAGGCACTACCCATGGATTAGCACTATTAAATCTTCATAATAAAGAATTTAAAAATATTGCTAACTCTAATAATACAATATTTAAATTGTATAAAGACAACGCTAATAAAGTATGGGTAGGAACAGATAATGGAATTAAATTTTTCTCTCCAATTTCAATGCTCTTTAGGCATAAATTGTTTAAAGAAAACCCATCAAATCAAATCATAGACGCGCTATCAGAACTTTCTGATAACAAAATCCTCATAGCAAGAGGAGACGGTAGTATAGTGGTTTCGCAAAATAATCAACTCTACACGCTACCTTTAAAATTTGATGAAAACATTTTTGACCTAATTACAATTTCTGAAAATAAAACACTAATACGAACGAGTCAAAACAAATTATTTGAATACGATCTTCAGCAAAACACTATTAAAGAACACGAGAAATGGCTAACAGATTCAAACTACACCAGCAAAAGTTCAATATCATCTTACAACAATTTCATATGGTTTTTTGACTCAGAAGGAACGCTAAATAGTTATCAATTGGAAACTCAAACTTTTCAAAATTTTAGTAAAATTATTACTGAAGACATAACAAGTATTGGTGAAGGCGATTCACAAAATAGCCAGTATCTATGGATCTCGTTAAAAAACAATTCAGTTATAAAGTTTTCCAGAGATTCATACTCTATAGAGCAAAATTTTCAACTAAAAGCTACTGACTTCTTGGTTACTAACGCTAGAAGTATTGTCCAGTCTAATAAATGGTTATGGCTGACTTCATTCGATCAAGGAATAATGTTATTCAATACAGAAGATCAATCAAGTAAAGTATTTAATAGCTCACAGCAACTAATTAACAATACAATTAACGGAATAATTATTGACGATGAAGACAGAGCTTGGTTTACAACTAACAAGGGCATTTCTTCAATTAACCCAAATACTAAATCTCTAATTAACTACGGCGAGCAATTCGGCGTTGAAAACAACGAGTTTATAAGCGGTAGCATTTTGTTCTCTAACAATAAAATTGGATATTTTGGAGGTTTAAGTGGGTTTTACGAATCAAATTTAAATGAAATAACTAATATTAAACAAAAGCTCAACTCCCCAGTTTTAACAAACCTTTTAGTAGCAAACAAAAAAATTGGAATTGCTAATTCTCTTAATTTCGATAAAAAAAATGATTTTTCGTTAAAAGAACATATTAACAGTACTCAATTGTTGACCCTGAGACATGAGCAATCGCCATTTAGTATCGAATTTGTTTCCCCAAACGCAAAATTAACAAACCAATTAAAATATGAATATAAACTTTATGGTTTAGAAGAGTCATGGATTGGTACTGATTTTGATAATACTCGTGCAACATATACAAACCTTGACGCTGGAGAGTATGTTTTTGAGGTCCGCGTGATTGATTTACTCAATTCTACTAACACTAAAACGAAGTCTCTTAAAATCAACGTGATGCCTCCATGGTGGCTGTCTAACAGCGCTATTTTATTATATGCATTATTAGCAATATTTATAATTAGTTATTTATTCCAACAAATGCGTCATAAACGTCTATACCACTTACAGATAAAACTAAGTGAGGAACGTTTAAAACTCTCTCTATGGGGTAGTGGCGATGAAATGTGGGATTGGAATATCAAAAATGGAAAAATCTTTAGATCAAACATTTGGGGGATTCTTGAATTTCCGCAAGATGGAAAACGAAATGTCGGTGCAGATCAGACCAACATCCACCAGCAAGATATTCCAAGAGTAAGAGAAGCCTTAGCCGAACACTTTGATAAAAAAACAGAACACTTCGAATCGACGTACAGAGTAAAAGACAAAGACGATAAGTGGATATGGGTACTTGATCGCGGAAAAATTGTAGAACGTGACGACGACGACCAACCCACACGTATGACTGGTACTCTTAAAGATATCAGCCAAATAAAAAGAGCTGATGAACGTTTGAAGCTCTTTGCGAAATGTATTGAAAACATCTCTGATGCCGTCGTTATTTATGATCGACAGTTTACCGTTGTAGACGTTAACAAAGCGTACCAGCGTATTACCAAGCACAATAAAAAACAAATGCTCGGTACAACTCTACGTTTTAACCGTTACCCAGAAAGCTTTACTCAGAATGTTAAAAAACACCTAATTACACAGGGTGGTTGGCACGGCGAAATTGAAAACAAACGAGATAATGGCGAAGTTTACATTACCGACTTAAACATCGATATTATTAAAGACGAGAACAACAACACTTCACACTTTGTGGGTGTATTTTCAGACGTTACTGAGCGTAAAAGAAACGAAGCAGAGCTAAGAAAGCTTGCTAATTCTGATACTTTAACCGGTTTACCCAATCGCTCTTATTTTCAAGCGAACCAAACTAGACTAGTTAAAACGAAAGTTCCTCATGCCCTACTGGTTTTTGATTTAGATAATTTCAAAAAAATCAATGATTCGATGGGCCATGGTGTTGGAGATGCACTACTGTGTAAAGTTGCAGAACGACTAATCGCATCAGGCCGAAAACAAGATGCGGTATATCGCTTAGGCGGCGATGAATTTAGTATTGTGATAGAAAATACGAATGACATACACACCATCACAACCATCGCGAAACAAATATTGAGTACAATTGCACAACCAATGAAGCTAAAAAACCAAGAAGTCGTGCTATATAGCAGTATTGGTATTGTATTGTACCCTGAAGATGGAACAACCCCACAAGAGCTACTTAAAAACGCTGATACCGCGATGTATCATGCTAAAGATGGTGGAGGTAACAAGTATCAATTTTTCAGCGACTCAATGAACAAACAAGCGGTTAAAAGGTTGCAGATAGAAAACCTTATCCGTCATGGGTTAAAAGAGGATTATTTCTCTGTTTTCTACCAACCTAAAATTGAAATTAACACTGGAAAAGTTGCAGGAATGGAAGCCTTAGTACGCTTTCAAACACCATCTAAAGGTATTATCAGCCCAGTCGTATTTATTCCAGTTTCAGAAGAAACAGGTCAAATTATTGATATTGGGGAGATTGTATTACGTAAATCTTGTATTGCGACGAAACAATGGGTTGATTCAGGATTATTTGAAGGTCGCATTGCCGTCAATTTATCAGCAGTACAATTTACACAGCCTAATTTAGTCGGCATGATCGCCGATATATTAAGAGAAAGTGGCTTACCCGCTAAACATCTAGAACTTGAGATTACAGAGGGAACCGTAATGGACTCACCTCAAAAAGCGATAGACACCATGTTACAAATAAGAGCAATGGGGATTCACCTATCACTTGATGATTTTGGTACTGGGTATTCATCGTTAGCTTATTTGAAAAAGTTTCCACTTAATACACTTAAAATCGATAAAGCGTTTGTTGATGATATAGAAACATCAGAGCAAGGACGAAACATGGTAGCTACTATAGTCACTATCGCTCATAACCTTGGTTTACATGTAGTTGCAGAGGGTGTTGAGAATAATCAACAACTGAGTTTTCTTTCTGGTTTACGCTGCGAGCAATTACAAGGATATCTGTACAGTAAGCCACTACCTGAAAACGATTTTCAAAAATACTTATTGTCACACCAAATTACTGACAACTCGACTTCATTCCATAAAATTTAATCGTCAATTTATTGTCCTTCGTTATAGCTATTTCCAAACCTATAGCTGTAACAAGGCCTCCGATTAATTTTTAGTTTTTGGCATAGTTTTCGCTTATTTATTATTGCGTTAATAATAAATAATCAATAAGGATTACAATGCTAAGTTCAATTATTTTATCACTAGTAATATCACAACCTGCACCAGCTATTGAGTCTAATGACCTAGTAGTAAATGAAACAGCTCGTAGAGACGTTCGTATTGATGCACGTAGAGACGTTCGTATTGATGCACGTAGAGACGTTCGTATTGATGCGCGTAGAGACGTTCGTATTGATGCGCGTAGAGACGTTCGTATTGATGCACGTAGAGACGTTCGTATTGATGCACGTAGAG
>JAHDIK010000012.1:0-72848 GCA_020630795.1 Colwellia sp. | reverse complement strand
TTCGTATTGATGCACGTAGAGACGTTCGTATTGATGCACGTAGAGACGTTCGTATATAGGAGGTTTTATGATCTCGATAATAAAGTCACTATTCGTAACTAAAAAAGTAAAGAACAATATTGCTGATAGCATTGAGATTAAAGAAATGCCTGCAAGTACATGGTGGTCTTAATCTAACAAAAGGTTAGATTAAAGTTGAAATAGCGTTACATGGATGTTCGCCATTTATTAATATCTATGCCTTCAACATCAAATAGTTAAAGCCAAATTTCTTATTAATTTTCATTCTCTTCTGCATACAAAACATCGGCCAAGCAACCGGACCAAAAACGAACCCTGCGAAGGCCCAACGCTTATACCCTAAACCACTTCTCATCGCTTGACAGTAATAAAAAGCAGAACACGTAATTCCAAGTAGAAGAAACAAAAAAAACATCGTTAAACAGTACCGTCGTTTATATATCAGTCTAAAGGCGCGCAATATATCAGCAACCCAACCTTAGCTCAAGCTAAACAATTATATTTTCGTTATAAATAAAGTGAATAAAAAAGAGGCAAAAATATGCCTCTTATACGTTTCATTGCCACCAAATATGGCAAATTATTTCAGCCAATTAGTCGCCGTAGTAACTCGTATTTTCTTTAGCCATTGCTACTAATGCATCACATGGTGTGAATCTTTCTCCATGCTCAGAAGCCCAATGATTTAGCTTTTCAACAATATAGTTCGCGCCGAGTTTATCCATATACTGGAAAGGACCGCCTAAGAATGGAGGGAAGCCTATGCCAAAAATAGCACCTATGTCGCCATCTCGAGCATTTCTAATAATCCCCTCATCTAAGCACCTTGCCGCTTCATTTAGCATTAAGAATACTGCACGTTGCGTAATAGTATCTTCGGCAAGTTTAGGGCTAGGAGTAATACCTAATAGTCCGTAAATTGACTCGTCAGGCTTTTTACCTTTAACCTTTTTACCGTATTGATAAAAACCTTTATTAGATTTTTTACCTAAACGTCCGTCTGAAATAAGTTTGTCGAATGCTGCTGGCGGCGCAAAACGCTCTCCAAGTTCAGCTTGTAGAATAGGACCAATTTTTGAACCTACGTCAATACCTACTTCATCAAGCAACTGCATAGGACCAACAGGGAATCCAAATTTAACAAACGCCTTATCTAAAACATCAATAGACTCGCCTTCAAGCAACATTAGCGCAGCTTCATTCATATATGGCGCTAGGATTCGGTTCACATAAAAGCCTGCTTTATCGGCCACAACAATTGGTGTTTTTCCCTGTTTCTTAGCAAATTCAACAGTCGTTGATATGGTTTGATCAGACGTTTTACTATGGGCAATGATCTCAGCAAGAGGCATTTTGTCGACCGGAGAAAAGTAATGTAAACCAATCACATTTTCAGGGCGTAACGCGCGTGCTGCTATTTGGCCAATAGGTAAGCTCGAAGTATTACTCGCAAAAATAGTGTTTTCATTACAGTTAGACTCTATTTCTTCCACCATGTTTTGCTTCAGCGAAAGATCTTCAAATACCGCTTCAACAACAATATCAGTATCTTTAAAGCCGTTGTATTCAATAGTTCCTGTAATTGATGCAAGTTGTTTTTGCATTTCACTCTTTCTCATGAATTTACGCTTAACTTTTTTGTTAAGTAAGTCATAAGAATATTTTAATGCGTGGCTAATCCCTTGATGAGAGATATCCTTAATACGAACAGGAACATTAGCTTTAGTTGCCGTTACAAATGCGATGCCTCCTCCCATCAAACCACCGCCTAATACAGCGGCACTTTCAATACTCTTCGGCTCAACCCCTTCTATACCATGCTCTTTCTTCATGTCGGTTGTAGCGAAAAATAGTTGTCTTAATTGCGCAGAAACATTAGTTTGAGATAACTCGCCAAAATAATTCGCTTCTGTTTGATAGCCTTTCGCAGGTGACTCTTCAACACCAACTTTAATAGCATCAATTATTTTTAATGGTGCTGGATAGTTACCTTTAGTTTTTGATAACACAGTTTTTTTAGCTTGATTAAAAACAACATTACGACCAATCGCGTTGTTTTCCAACAGTTTATCCATAAAAGAAAGTTTACGTTTCTTGCCTTTTACAGCTCCACCTTTCGATACAGAAACATTACCCGAAAGCGCTAGATTCTCAGCTGTTTCCACAAGAATACTTGCAGGAACTACATCTGCTACTAAACCCGCTTTTAATGCTTGTTTAGGACGTAATTGTTTACCAGTCAACATCATATCTAATGACTTTTGAATGCCCACAAGTTGAGGTAAACGCTGCGTACCACCACTCCCCGGCAATAAACCAAGCTGAACTTCTGGTAACCCTAATGCTGTTTTTGGATTGTCACTACATACACGGGCATGACAAGCCATCGCGAGCTCTAACCCGCCACCTAAACACGCACCATTAATTGCCGCTACTACAGGAATATTCAAAGACTCTAATTGATCAAAAATCATTTGGCCTTGACGAGAAAGCGCTGTTGCATCTTCAGCTGTTTCACAAGCCGCAATCATATTAATATCAGCGCCAGCAACAAATGAATCTTCTTTGCCACTTACAATAACCAAACCTGTAATACTGCTGTCAGCTTTAATTTCTGTAAGCATTTCTGAAATTTGCTCACCAAACTCAGCCTTCAACGTATTCATTGATTCGCCAATAACATCCATTACTAAATGCGCAATGCCGTTTTCTTGACGAACTAAAGTAAATGCACTTTGAGAATTATCTTGTTCCATTGTTTCTACTCTTTCTTTTCCGTCAGTCATTAGTCTGTCTCCACAATCATTGCAGCACCTAAACCACCTGCTGCACATGCTGTAGTTAATCCAATACCACCGCCTCTTCTGTTTAGTTCATTTAATGTTTGAACGATTAGACGTGTACCTGTTGCAGCAAAAGGGTGTCCGTAAGCAATTGATCCGCCCATTACGTTAAACTTGTCCATGTCTATTTCACCAATAGCTTTATCTCTACCCAACTTTTCTTGAGCAAAAGACTTACTGCCAAACATTTTTACGTTGGCAAGAGCTTGCGCGGCGAAAGCTTCATGCATTTCAACCAAATCTAAATCTTTTAATTCCATGCCTGCACGAGCAAGAGCTATTGGTGTTGAATAACTAGGACCCATTAACATGTCTTCCCATACATCAATCGCAGAAAAGCCAAAGCTTTTAATATAACCTAAAGGCTTATATCCAAGTTCCTTCGCTCTACCTTCACGCATCAATAAGATTGCTGACGCACCATCTGTTAATGGTGAACTTGTTGCCGCAGTAACACTACCGTGTTTACGGTCAAATACAGGACGAAGTTTGGCATAACCTGCTAAATCAGAGTTTTCACGAATACAGTTATCTTTATCAATAAATGCTTTATATGGTTCGCTATGAGCAGTCATTACCTCGCCGTCTAACTTACCGTCTTTCCAACATTGTGCCGCCATAGTATGTGAACGATGCGCCATAGCATCTTGCTCTTCACGAGTAATACCATGTGTTTTAGCCATTTGTTCAGCCGTTTGTCCCATAGACAAACCTGTTGAGTATTCAGCAACCGCAGGTGGAACAGGCATTAAATCTTTCAAGCCTAACTGCCTGATTAATGATATTTTTTGCCCTAAGGTTTTAGTTTTTGTTAAATCAAGTAGTGTTTTAGCTAACTTTTTCGAAACACCTACTGGCGCAACAGACGTTGAGTCAGCACCACCTGCAACACCTACATCAATCATACCTGTCATAATAGACTCTACAACATTAGCCGTCGATTGGAAGCTTGTCGCACACGCTCTAGACACGCTGTATGCGTCGGTAGATACATTCATACCTGTGCCTAAAACAATTTCACGCGCAATATTTGGTGCTTCTGGCATTTGAACAACTTGACCAAAAACAAGCTGATCTATAATTGTTGGATCTACGTCATACTTTTTAAGTAATTCATTAACAACCATTTTACCAAGGTCAACCGCTGGTACTCCATGAAACGCCGTTGCCTGCTTTGCAAATGGTGTACGTAATCCCGCAACAACTGCGATACGCTCTCCACTCGATGTAGCTAATTTAATTTGTGTCATAGTATTTCCTACTTATGTTTAGCCAAACCAACAGGTCAGACCTCTTATTTTGATGCCCCAATTCTAACCAAAACTCAAAAATTTTCAATAAATATCATTTACCACTGGTAAGTATAGTGAAAAAATTGCTTACAAAATGTTACTAGCGGTTGTTTTTTAAATGAATAACCATATATCAACCTGTAATTCGTATCATCTAATACTTTAAATAAATAAAAGTCGGTATTATGGCAATTGAACATTTTTCTTCTTTAAAAGAACATTTATCACAACAGATTATTGGGCAGCACGCCTTAGTTGAAAACTTACTCATTGCATTATTAGCTAATGGTCACCTTATTGTAGAAGGTCCTCCTGGTTTAGCAAAGACAAGAGCCGTAAATGCACTAGCAGATGGGCTAGAGGCTGACTTTCATCGAGTACAGTTTACGCCAGACTTGCTTCCTGCTGACTTAACAGGAACCGATATTTATCGTCCTGAAGACGGTACGTTTGTATTTCAACCTGGACCATTATTTAGAAACTTAGTGCTTGCTGATGAAATAAACAGAGCGCCAGCAAAGGTTCAATCTGCTTTATTAGAAGCAATGGCGGAAGGGCAAATTACGGTTGGTCGTAAAACCTACCCTCTTCCTGATTTATTTTTAGTCATGGCGACGCAAAACCCCATTGAGCAAGAAGGAACATATCCGTTACCTGAAGCACAACTAGATCGCTTCTTAATGCATTTAGAAATTGACTACCCAGATGCTGAAAGTGAACTTGCAATACTTAAGCTCAACAGAGGTGAAGCGTTAAACGAAGCTAAAAAAGCCGTTGATGTTATTTCTCAATCAGAAATATTCTCTGCTCGTGAAGCTGTGATGAAAATTCACATGGCTCCAAGTATCGAAAATTACATCGTTGATTTAATTATGGCGACTCGTACACCTGAAAAGTACGACGATAAATTAAAAACTTGGTTAGCGTATGGTGCGAGTCCACGTGCAACTATTGCATTAGATAGCTGTGCAAGAGCCAGAGCTTGGTTAAATGGCCGTGACTTTGTTAGCCCTGAAGATGTTCAAGCCGTATTTCATAATGTATTAAGACACCGCATATTGCTAACTTATCAAGCAGAAGCGGAAGGTATCACTACCAACCAATTGCTTGATCATTTATTAAGTTTAGTTGCCGTTGCCTAGTTTTACCGCGTTGACGTATTCTCATGATCTGGTTTAAACCAACAAAAGAAAAAAAGCAGCAACTCAATACTACTCAGGTATTAGCTAGCTTGATGAGTAATGGTATTGAAATATCGATTAACGAACTGATTCAATACCAAACTAAAACATCGCTGATTGATTTATCTGCGCGTAGAGATCTTCACGGAAAAATGTCAGGTAATTACCTAGCCCGAAGTAAAGGCAGAGGTATGGAGTTTGACGAAGTAAGACACTACCAAAATGGTGACGACATACGAGCGATTGATTGGCGTGTTACCGCCAGAACAGGCATTACTCACACAAAGTTGTTTAGAGAAGAAGTAGAACGCCCAGTATTAATAGCAACAGATTTAAGTACGCCAATGCATTTTGGCAGTAAATTACTCTTCAAGTCGGTACAGGCTTCTCATTTAGCGGCGCTAGTTGCGTGGCATGCAAAAGTGCGTGGCGACAGGGTCGGCGGCATTGTATTTAACCAAACTAAACATTCAGAGCTAAAGCCGAGAAGTAGGCAACAAGGTGTATTGCATTATCTACACACTCTAACCGACATACATCAAAAAACGGCAGAGTTGATTGCTAATACTAATACACTAGAAGACAGTAACGTCGAGAGTATCCAACACGCTTTTGATCAAAATTGTGGGCGTCTTCGTCAACTATCTAAACCCGGAAGTCTTGTTTACCTAATTACCGACGGAAATCATTTATCGCCTGATTCGTTAAGACACCTGAGTAACATTAGCCAACATTGCGAACTGGTTGTATGTATTATTTCAGATCCGTTAGAAATAGAACTTCCGTCGAGCCAGAAAAAAATCAGTGTTGCAGTAACAGATGGTGAAACCAGACAACAGTTAATCATTGGTGACAAAAAACAAGCCGAACAATACAAAAATCAAGCAAACAGCATTACTGAACATAAAAATGCAATTTTAAGAAAAGCAGGCGCTCGTATTTTACACTTTTCAGCCGGCACGCCTTTAGAAACACAACTGAAAGATGGGATTACATCGTGGACCCGTTAGCACAATTAAAAGATATTCAACTCCCTTCTGAAATACATAACTACCCGCTAGCAATAGGTTGGTGGATACTTGCTGTATTAATTATTGCTATCACTATTTTTACCATAGTTAAAATTCAAAAAAAACGAAAGCAACAACAAGCTCAAAAACAAGCCATTAAAGCGTTGTTAAACCACGAGCCTTCTGTTGAACATGCCGTGTCTGTTTTAAAATGGGCAACATTGCAATATTTTCCAAGAGAACAAGTTGCCAATTTGTATGGTGAATCGTTTCAACGTTTTTTAACGACTCAATTACCTCATAAAAATCAACAATATTTTATAGATTTATGCGGAACCTCATTGGAAAATCAGTACCAAACCAACAATAACGTCAATGATGAGAACTTCCATCAAGCATCATTGCTTTGGTTAAAAAAAGCGCTTCCTCCTAAATTACCTACTCTGTTAACTAATAAAGAATTAATGGAGGCTGATGCATGATTAATTTTGAATGGATTTGGGTATTAGCTGCCCTGCCCTTGCCTTTAATTATTTATTGGCTACCAGCAAAGAACAAATCCGAATCTGCAGCGTTAAAAGTTCCTGTATTACTTGATGGAATGTCGAGTAGTACAGCCGTTAATACGAGTAAAAAAACTCCTCTGATTATCCTGTCTTTAATATGGGTGTTACTGGTGCTAGCGGCAAGTCGCCCACAATGGCTGGGCGAAGCCGTTAATATACCGTCTGAAGGACGCGAGATGATGATAGCGGTTGATTTGTCTGGCAGTATGCAAGTTGAAGATATGTCACTTAACGGTCGTGCGGTGAATCGCTTAGACATGCTAAAAGTACTTTTAGGTGACTTCATCAAGCGTCGCACAGGCGATAGACTCGGCCTCATATTATTTGGTGACGATGCCTACATGCAAACGCCAATGACATTTGACCGAAATACCGTACAGCAAATGCTAGACGAAACTGTATTAGGCTTAGTAGGCCAGCAAACCGCTATAGGTGACGCGATAGCATTGTCGGTTAAGCGCTTTAATGAAGCTGAAGAATCGAACCGTGTGTTGCTGTTATTAACCGATGGTCAAAATACAGCGGGGAAAATAACACCAGAACAAGCACTAGAGTTAGCGATAGCTAAAAACGTAACCATCTATTCAATTGGTATAGGTGCTGACGTAATGCTTCAACAATCATTATTCGGTACACGAAAAGTTAATCCGTCTAGCGACTTAGATGAAGAGTCACTTAAGAATTTGGCAGAAAAAACAAATGGTCGATACTTTAGAGCGAGAAGTAGTGCCGACCTTGCAAAAATATACCAACTACTCGATGAATTTGAACCCGTAGAACAAGATCAAAAGAAAATGCGCCCGCTTACCGCATTGTTTTTTTGGCCGCTAGGCATAGCTATTCTGCTTTGTTTTTCTTATTTAGTATTAATTAATTTATCTCCAATAACAGGAGGTAAAAAATAAATGGATATGCAAACATTATCTAACTTTCACTTTATTCGCCCCATGTGGTTATTAGGCATTATTGGCCTATTTATCGCTTTGTATTTATTAAAGAAAATACGAATAAAACAGTCTGGCTGGCAAGGTATTTTGCCTAAACATTTAGCTAATGCACTCCTTGAAAAGTCACAAAACAGTAAACCTTTGTCATTGGTTCTCCCCTTTTTCATCGGTTTGTTAGCTATTGTTGCAATGGCTGGACCTAGTTGGCAAAAACTCCCACAACCTGTCTATCAGTTATCTCGTGGAGCTGTTCTTATTATGGATATGTCGTACTCGATGTACGCTACAGATATTTCCCCGAATCGATTAACAAGAGCTCGCTACAAAGCTTCAGATTTACTCGATAATTTAGATGAAGGTGAAATAGGGTTAATTGCCTATGCAGGTGACGCGTTTGTTATAAGCCCACTTACAGAAGACATCAACAACATTAAGTTGTTATTACCATCTTTATCTCCAGACTTAATGCCTGAACTTGGTAGTGACCCAATGCGAGCATTGTTACTTGCGCATGAAATGCTAACAAATGCAGGCCACGTTGAAGGGGATATTTACTGGTTTACTGACGGTATTGAAAATAGCGAAATTCAAGACATTACAGAATGGAATCGCAAACACCCATACAAAATAAACATACTCGGCGTTGGAACAAAAACAGGTGCTCCTATTAAATTAACCAATGGTGAATTTATGAAAGAGAACAATGGCTCAATTGTAGTACCTAAACTTACCGAAGATGCTTTAAAAACGGTAAGCAAGCGTATGGGTAACCAATACGTTAGACTTCAGAACAATACTGACGATATAAAGTCACTTATTAATAACGCAAACCAGCTTGCAAATAATGCAGAAGAGAAAGAAAAAGAAAGTTCAAATACTGGTGACCAATGGGAAGAAGCAGGCCCTTACCTACTTTTATGTTTATTGCCTTTAGTTTTAGGTTACTTTAGGCGAGGAACGTTACTGGCCATTGTTCCTGTCATGTTTTTAATAACGCCTAATCAGCAAGCACATGCTAATTTATGGGACGACTTGTGGAAAACTAAAGACCAACAAGCGCAAGAAAAATTTAACCAAGAAGATTATCAGTCAGCGGCGAAACAGTTCAAAAACCCGTTATGGCAAGGCAGTTCATACTATAAAGCAGGTAACTATGAAGAAGCTTTAAAAGCATTCCAGCAAGACAATAGCGCTGAGGCTTTGTATAACCAAGGCAATGCATTAGCGAAACTTAATAAACTGGATGAAGCCATTAACGCCTACTCGCAAGCTTTAGAAAAAAGTCCTGATCTGGAAAACGCTAAAGAAAACAAAAAGCTAATTGAAGATCTAAAAAAACAGCAAGAACAACAAAACTCTGATCAAAATCAGCAAGGTGAAAACCAAGAAGGTGACGATCAACAGCAAAATCAAGAAAACCAAAACAGTCAGGAAAATAGCGAAGGACAACAATCAGATCAGAATCAACAACAAGATCAGCAATCCGAGAGTGAAAACCAGTCTTCTAGCCAATCTGAACAAAACAGTAACGAGGAACAACAAGATCCTCAATCGCAAAACGAAAACGCTAGTAGCGATACCGAGAGCACTGAAGAAAATGAAACGCAGGAACAAGAAGCTACATCTGCTAACGAAGCTGAAAGTGGCGAAAACTTAACAGAAGAACAAAAAGCTCAAGCAATGCGAGCGGCAGAAAAACTTGCACAAGAAACAGATCAAAAACACCAACAATTACTCAATAAAGTAACTGACGATCCCTATCAATTATTGCGTAATAAAATGCAATTAGAATATAAAAAACGTCGTCAAAATCGCAGCAGTTTAGGAGCAACGAAAAAGTGGTAAGCATGAAAAACATGAACCTAGCCATGTTAAGCATTTTATTTTGTGTACTTATGAGTACACCTGCGTTTGCATTAACAAAAATAGTCGCAACCGTTGACAGAAATCCAGTGATGGAAAAAGAATCGTTTATTCTTGAAGTGACGGCTGATGACGATATAGATACTAATGCATTAGATACTTCACCACTTTTGAAAGACTTTATTGTTGGAAGAACATCCGTTAGCTCTCAAACCAGCATGGTTAATTTCAATACCACAAGAACAACCAAATGGACGACAGTACTTATTCCCCGTACGTCAGGCTCCTTAACCATTCCAGCGCTCACCATTGATAGTTTTAGTACCACGCCAATAACGTTAGAGGTATTAAAAACATCGGCTAACTCAAGTAATAAGTCTCAAGATATATTTATTACATCAAGCGTTTCATCGAAAGAGGTGTATGTTCAGCAACAACTCACGTTAACTGTTAAGCTTCATTTTTCAACTGAATTAAAACAAGGTAGCCTGACGGAACCCAGTTTAGACGGTGCCAATATAACTCAAGTAGGAAAAGACAAAGAAACAGACAACATAATAAACGGCAAACGTTATCGAGTTATTGAACGAAACTACGCAATAAGCCCTCAACAAAGTGGCGACTTTGTTCTACAAACACCTATGTTTTCTGGAGAAGTACTCGCACAAACAAGCAGAAGAACCAACTTTTTAAGTTTTGCTGAAACTAAGCCTGTTAGTGTATTAGGTGAAGAAATCAACCTATCGGTAAAGCCTATTCCCGATAATTACCAAGGATTTTGGTTGCCGAGTGAAATACTCACCTTGCACCAAGAATGGCAGCCCGATACTGACAGCTTTAAAGTTGGAGAGCCAATTACGCGCACCATCACGCTAACAGCGGCAGGTTTATCAGAAGAGCAATTACCTACCATTGATATTGAAATGCCTAAAGGTATAAAAATGTACCCCGACCAAGCGGAATTGCATACAGGCATGAACAGCAATAGGTTAGTCAGTCAGAAAAAACAAAACTTTGCTTTGGTTGCAAGTAAAGCAGGTACATACGAGTTACCTAAAATCGTTATTCCTTGGTGGAACACTGTAACAAACAAAGTTCAGCAAGCAATTATTCCTGCAAAAACAATCACGATATTACCTAATGATGATATTGAAGTATCGCCAGCTCCAATAGTGCCTAGTGTAAACTCCGATTCAATTCATACGGAACAACAAACAATTATTGTAAAACAGAACTCGTGGCTACAATGGCTGTTTTTAGCGCTTTGGTTATTAACCTCAGCAGCGTGGTTAATTTCAACGTTATTAAACAAAAAATCGACAAATACAGTACCTGTAAATCAACCTCTAGTGCCCTCATTCAAAGCCTTGTTAAACGCTTGTGAAAACAACCAAGGTGACAAGGTGTTATCGTTACTCGTACCGTGGGCCAAATCACAATACCCTAATCAAAAAATATCCACTTTAGACGATGTTACTGCTGCAGTTAATGATGACGCTTTAACACAAGAGCTATCGATACTTCAGCAATCGTTTTATGCGAAAGATACGAAACAATGGAACGGTAGCACTCTACTCAATGTTTTAAAAAACGTGCAAAAAGTAAGTGGTAATCAAACAAACCAACAATTTACTCTAAACCCTTAACATACTGTTTATATATCTCGCCGAGCTTAAATAATAAATATATTTAAGCTCGGCTATACTTCACACTTCAATAATAAAATATGTAATAGTGATATTAGTGTTTTAAATCTCTATAACTTCCCAAAGTTGCATGATTAAAAAAATAATTGGAAATAAAAAATCGAGTCCACAGGTCTCTTCTAACATGGCTACTAAACAAGTTAGATACGAAGCACTCGTTAAAGGACTTCATGCCGATTTATATCGATATGCCTATTGGTTATGTCACGAAAAACAAATCGCAGAAGATCTAGTGCAAGAAACCTTTTTACGTGCTTGGCGCGCTTTAGACTCGTTGAAAGATGAGAAAGCAGCTAAGTCGTGGTTGATCACAATTTTAAGACGCGAAAATGCTCGACGATTCGAACGTAAACGTTTTGAAATGAGTGAATATGAAGAGGCCACGATAACCGATACTCAATCATTAAGCTCTGAACAAGATATTGAGAATCACTGGTTACGTGAAAAAATAAATTCACTTCCAGAGGAATACAGAGAACCTCTGGTACTCCAAGTTATTGGAGGCTTTAGCGGCGAAGAAATAGCAAACCTATTATCACTCAATAAAAATACGGTAATGACACGGTTATTTAGAGCTCGTAATCAATTAAAAGATGCTTTGGAAGAAGAACCAGAAGCAAGAGGTACATACAATGGATGATTTGCAATTTAGGCGCAGCATATACGCAGATCCTCACAGCGATAATGAAGAGCTTGCTCACGCAAAAGCTACGGATCCAACAAAAAAGAAATTTGCACAAGAAATAGAACAACTTGATGAAAAGATTTTAAACGCACTTAAAGTACCTGTGCCTGAAGATTTGTCTGAACGATTAATTCTTCGTCAAACGTTTAAAAGCCATCAACAAGAGAAAAAGAAAAAACGCTTTCACCTAGCAATAGCGGCTTCTGTAGCCTTTGCATTAGGGCTAACCGTAAATATGATGCATTTTTCAAACGCATACGACAATGTTGGCGACTACGCATTTGCTCATGTTGCTCACGAAGCAGAGTATTTTTCTAATAACGGTGAAGCAAACGTTACCTTAGCGTCGTTAAACAAAAAAATGGCATCATTCAATGGTACGTTTGGTGATAAATTGGGTGAGTTAATGTTTGCCGATTTTTGTCGCTTTGATGGTATGAAAAGCTTACATCTTGTATATAAAGGTGAAAATAGCCCAGTAAACGTATTTATTATCCCGAAGAACGACCACTTAGCATTTAATAGCGACTTTGCTAATAGCGACTTGCAAGGTAAAACACAGCGCTTTAAAGATGCAAACATCATTGTCGTTGGCGATAAAAATGAACCATTACAAAAGTGGCAACAAAACATTAAAGAAAATGTAAGCTGGTCTATTTAAAATATTTTCCTCGTTATTTATATTCACAAGAACAAAAAAGGTTAGTAATTTTACTAACCTTTTTTATTGAGCATTTAAAAATGCTGTGAAGTGTTCAATGCTTTTCAGCCTAACGATGTTTCTCAATCATCTTATCAAACGTCGCTTCTATTTCAGGTGAAGACGTTGCCGTAAGTTTACTTACCACAACAATTGCCAATGTCCCTACGATAAACCCTGGTACAATTTCATACATCATAGCGCTTAACGATTGACCATTAATTGTTATAGGTAAATAAATCCAAAGCAATACGGTTGTTGCACCGAGAACAATTCCTGAAAGCGCCCCACTCTTTGTCATATCTTTCCAATATAAGCTTAATATCACCACAGGTCCAAACGCAGCACCAAAACCAGCCCAAGCATTACTCACAATATTAAGAATCGAACTATTTCTATCTTGAGCTAAAAATATAGCAACCAAGGCAACAACGAGAACAGACAAACGCCCGATAAATATCAATTGTTTATCAGAAGCATTTTTATTAAAAAACATTTGATAAAAATCGTTAGTTAATGAACTAGACGTAACCAACAACTGAGATGAAATGGTACTCATAATCGCCGCTAATATTGCCGCCAGTAAAAATCCAGCAATAAGCGGATGAAATAATATTTGAGATAACACGATAAATATTGTTTCAGGATCTTTCATGGGTAAATCAAATGCTGAAACATAAGCAATACCCGCAAATCCAGTAGCTGTGGCGCCTATAATTGACACTATCATCCACCCCATACCAATATTGCGAGCTACGGGCACATCATCAACCGAACGAATCGCCATAAATCTCACAATAATATGAGGCTGTCCAAAGTATCCTAAACCCCAAGCCATTGCTGAAATAATACTGAGTACACTAACTCCACTGAACATATTCAATAAATCAGGGTTAATTTGGCTCACGGTATGATTCATATTTTCAATGCCGCCAACTTCCATAACGACAACAGTAGGTACAAGAATAAGGGCTAAAAACATAATACAGCCTTGTACGAAGTCAGTCAGGCTAACCGCTAAAAAACCACCAATAAGCGTATAACATACTACAACGCCTGCAGTTATAAACAGCCCCGCTTGATACGACAAGCCAAATGCACTTTCAAACAATTTTCCACCGGCAACAACACCTGAAGAAGTATAAACCGTGAAAAAAACAACGATAACAAGAGAAGAAACAATTCTAAGTACGTGGCTAGTGTCTTGAAATCTATTTTCAAAGTAATCAGGTAAAGTGATAGAGTCGCCCGCTAATTCGGTGTAAGTTCTTAAACGTGGTGCAACGATCAGATAATTAAGCAATGCACCAATAACTAACCCTACGGCAATCCAAGTACTACTTAATCCAGTTAAATACATGGCACCGGGCAAGCCCATTAACATCCAACCACTCATATCTGACGCGCCTGCCGATAATGCAGTAACTGACGGGCTTAAACTGCGTCCACCAAGCATGTAACCTGAGATGTCTTGAGAGGATTTTCTATATGCATATACTCCAATGAGTAACATTAAAACAAAGTAAATGCTTAAAGAAATAATTGTGCCTACTTCCAAGTGATTCTCCAAATATCATTATTTTTATACAAAATACCATACTAAGTACAGTTACGTATTTTGTATATAGAAAAACCATTTTAACTACTTTGTCTTATATGGTTGATAAACTTTACATTACGCTGAAAACTTTTAATGAAAGATTCTTAAAAAAAGTAATGAAATAACTGAGTAATTCAAATATATTCAAGGTCTAAACTTCAAAATTGATATAAACCATAATAAATATATAAATTTTGGAACATCCTAGGAAAAAAACTGAATCTCGGTGTATAGTTTCTTTATAAGGAAATAATTAAACAACGTCGTTGTTTAGATTAACAATTAGAATACTTGGGGTTATATGTATTTTTACGCGGCTAGGCAGCCCATATTAGATAAGAATAAGAATTTATATGCGTACGAGCTACTATTTCGTGACAGCATAGATAATGTGTTTCCTGACGTTGATGGTGACGAAGCAACCAGTAAGATGGTTGAAGCAAGTAAATTCAACATGGGGATATCTGAATTTACCGCAAACAAACCCGCATTTATCAATTTTACATTAGAAACGTTAAGCCAAGGCTATCCTGAAATGTTAACGCCAAATGAATTGGTTGTTGAGATTTTAGAAACGATAAAACCCGGCAAGCGTCTACTCGGTTTATGTAAAGATTTACATGAAAAAGGCTATACCATTGCCTTAGACGATTATGAACATCAGTCAGTATGGGCGCACTTTTACCCTTTCATTAAAATCATCAAAATCGATTGGCAACTTTCCAGTATTGACGATATTAAAGAAATTATTGCGGCTATCGAGAAGTTTCCTCATATACAGCTACTTGCCGAGAAAGTTGAAACATACGAAGAATACAACCAAGCTGTAGAATTAGGTTGTGAACTTTTTCAAGGTTTCTTCTTCGCCAAACCTGAAATGGTTAAAACTAAAACATTGTCTCCGTCTCAAATGGCAATGGCAGAATTACTATATGAAACATCGAAACCAGATTTAGACTTAGCCAGTATTACCTCAGTATTTGAACGTGACGTAACACTTTCGTACAAACTGCTTCGCTACGCCAATTCTGCTATTTTTAGGCGACGAGCGGAAATATCTACAATCAAACAAGCGCTTGTTACATTAGGTTCTGTTGAACTAAAACGTTTTATGGGACTTATGTTTACTGCTAACGTTAACCCTGACAAACCTTCTGAGTTAATCAATTCAGCCATGACACGTGCTAAGTTTTGTGAATTAGCCGCTGAAAACATGAAAACGAACATAGATAGCTCAATAGCGTTCTTAACGGGCTTATTGTCACTGATTGATGCGATACTTGATGAAGATATTAACAGTATTCTTGAAAAGCTTCCTTTAGCTCAAGAAATAAAAGATACCTTGTTAACGCGTGAAGGAACAATGGCAACCTTGATTCAATTAGTAGAATACATTGAACATGCTCAATGGGATGAATCAACGGCAACAATGGAAAGCTTAGGTTTAACTAAGGAACAGGTTATCGAAGATTATAACGAGGCAATTAGCTGGGCTGACGAACAAAGCCAATTAACCAGCTAACACTCGTTTAAAAGCGCCGCAGTATACTAGGGCTTGATATAACATCATCGAGTATAAAAGCCGAATTGAAAAAGGAGAGTTCATACTCTCCTTTTTTGGTTTATTCATACTTTAAATAATTTAGTAACAAGCATAGTTGTTAGTATTTCTGTTATTTTTTCTTCAATAACACGACCCAATCTTCATTAAGTTCATGCTTTGGGTTACCAAGATATACGCTACTTCCACCAGTAATATTGCTAACACTCCCTGAGTTCAATTCGCCTCCAGAACGAGGGTTATACCACTGCACTTCAAAATTCCCCAGTACTCCGGTTAAATCCAACTTATTGGAAGAGCCAGCGACTAGATATAGCGCATAAACGTCACTTTGTTTTGCAAAGCAGTAACCTTTTGTTTTAATCAGCAAAGATGGACAGGGCTCCATTTCCCAATATGGTAAGTGCTTACTGTAAAATTCAACAGCATGGTGAGTTATGCGCCACAAGTTATTGCGCTGCCTCCAGTCTTCAGAAGTTAGATCATTGTGAGGTACTTTGGCACCAAAATACCATTCAATACCCGCCGCTCCTGACATTAAGCCTCCCCATAAAACATAACGTTGTAATGTATAGTGCGTTGGGTCGAGTAAATCTGTTTGTGCTGCGATGTCCCACTTTCCGATTTCATCCATGGTAATAAGCCACTCTTTACCAGCCGACTTTGATTGTGCTTTTAACTCGCGTATAACTTCAGCAACGCCCTTTCTCTCGTCCGCTTGAAGTGATAAACCATCTAACGCTTTAAAACCAACAATTTCGTTTAAAATGTCTGAACGAGCAGGATCATGAGAGTGTGTATGCAACAATACAGGATGCTGATAGGGATCCATTTCTTTTAAATACGTTGCCATGGCTTTTCGTTGCGCATCGTTTTGCGCATGAGGCGTAAAAGACGCTGGACCGTTTTCTTCACCTAAATTCCATATCAAACCAAGGTGATGACCATAACGAGCAATTAATTCCCTAAAATAAAGCTGCCGTTGCGGCCCCATGTTGCCATCATCCAACATGCGTTCATTTTCAGTTTCTTGAACAACAATATGCAGTAATATACCTTTAGATTGCATGTGCTGAAACAGAACTTCCCACTGCTCCAGTTTACTTACATCAAAACGCGTAAAGTCATCTGGTGTTACGTATGGCCATACGTCTTTACCATCTCCTAAAATATTTAAGGTGAGAAAGTATGCTGAATTCATACCCACATCAGATAAATAGTTAATCGCACCAATCAGGCTTTTGCCTCTGCCTTGATTCCAGGTAGGATCACCCATTTGCCAATCTTTTATATGTGGAGCATATGTATGCAAAACATCAGAAGGTTTAGCTTCGCCATTTCTAGCTTTTGCTTTTATTCGATAGGTTCCGTCAAAATCAGCATACCCAAGTAAGTTTTCAGGACTATTCGTTCCACCTTTAAGCCAATAATCTCCGGAATCGGTAGGTGTACTTTCAAATTTAAAATAGCCACTTTCGACATTTAAACGACCAGATGCTCTAAAGTCTTTACCATGCTTATCTGACCGCTGAACGACAAAACTGCCTTGCGCGTTGTTAATTGAGATTGGTTCGCCGTCCGCAAGGTTATTACTTAAGGCAATATTATTCCCTGCATGTAAACGTGCCTTATAAGTCCACTCTCCGGGAATATCTGGAGTAAATCGGGCCTGCCAAACATTGCCTGAGGAAGCTCCTGTGTGTGCCGCATTACCATCTGCTCCGTAAAACCCTCGCACAGTATAAGAGTGCTTTACAACCTGATTATTTGTATCTAACTCACTTCCTGTATAAGTAAACTCGACTGTCAGGCGATAGTTTAGAAAAGGGTTATTAACATCTTTTTCATTAACGTGCGGACCAATAAATGGCAAGGTAATAGTATGCCACTGAGAATAAACGGGTAGATCAACTTTTGTTTTTGTTGAAGTTGGCTGCGACAAATTAAAATATTTGTTACTTAAGCCATTAACACTAAAATTTTGTGATAAATCGAGACGTTCAATTGTTTTGAGTTCTGGTCCTCCTCCCCTATTACCGCTACCAGAAATAATGTAAACATGATCTTTTACTACAACAAAACCAGAACCGTGACGCCCTCTATTTAAATCAGGCCACCTACTCCATGTCTGACTTTTAACATTGAACGCTTCAACTTCGTTATGAGCTACTTTCTGCGTTTCACTTTCACCACCACCAATAATAACGTTATTTTTCCAAACAAATGCTGAGTTTCCAGCACGCTTTGTTGGAATACCGTAACGAGTTGTTACCTGTTCCCAACGCTGGGTTTCAAAATCATAAACGTTGCCATACTTGACGGTAAAGTTCATGTCATCTCCCGTTCGGCGAGATGTAGTTCTTCCAGCAAACGCATACAGCTTGTTATCGTGAACTACTGCTTGAAAATGGTCACGCGCATTTGGTGCATCTTGAAGTGCTTTCCATTGACCTGTTTCGGGGTCGTATTCGTCTAACCACGATTTGTATCCGTCCATGTGACCATTAACAATGCCGCCCACAATATAAATTTTATTGTTATACACAACAGCGCCTGCACCACCACGTTGGCGATGCTTTGGTATGGTATGTGTAAATTCATAAAGGTCCGTTTTCGGATCGTAAACAATCACTTTATCTACAGGATTTTCGTTAGGCCAACCGCCCGTTAACGCTCCTATAATATAAATTTTTCCATTCAACGTAACAGGTTGAAAATGATGGAGTTCAATAGGTGTTTTAGATTTAGCAACCCATGTATTTGTTGATGTATCGAACACATCTGTAGGATTTATTCTTCTACCACCTAAAAGGTATATCTTTTCATCAATAGCCACTAAACCGGCTTCATGACGAGCAGTAGGCTCTCCTTTTGCTGCAACCGTTTCCCACCCAATAAGTTTTGCTTCATCATGAAGTGCAACACAACCTGTTAAGCTTAACGTTATCACGCACAAAAAAAGTGTTTTTAAAACAAACATATCTAAAACTCTACTATTAAATTACGTCTATTATTGGCAACGCTTAGTTGCCTTTTCTACATTAAAAGGCTCGATACTGATTTCAGACAAACCTAGCTCGACTTTTCCAGAAGATGACAATGCAAAAGGTACAACTAAATCGCCCATTTTCATACCTGCTTGACTAAAACATGCAAGATCAATTGAAATGCTTTGCCATGAATTAACGGCCAAACTATTCAGCTCAGGCGTAATGTCTAGTTGTGCGCCACATTCCCCTTCCCCTTCACATCTCATCGACAAGTAAACGGGTTCGGTTGGTTTGCTGTTTACTTTAACCATAAATGACAAAGTAGATTGGTTTTCTATATCTGGTCTAAAATCTTCCCTAAAGTTGCTTTTACTCGCTATTACAACGCCTACGTTTTCTGAACCGTCTAAAGTTATTTGCATTGCATCTTCCTGAACTAATCTATCAATCGTTCTATACTTTAAACCAGAAATTTCATGAGTATTTGCATTCACTGCCAATAAGTCATTTTGGTCAGAGCCCAACCATAATAACCAAGGTTTATGCATAGCGCCTGTATAAATTTTACGTGACGTAACTTCAGATAAATCTCGTTCGTATGTTTCATTTAACGTATCTGATAAGACATTCTTGTCACCATAGGTGAGACCAAACCCATAAGGCAACAAAGGTGAATACTCGTCATCATTGCGGTTTACTGCGGTTTGAACCGGAGAGTTAGGCCAAGAAAATGAAAGCTTACCTGTAAAGTTATGCTGCACCTTATTATCTTGCGTTTTTAATATAACATCTGCTATCCCCTGTCCTTCAGAACCTGGTAACCATGTGGCAACAAAAGCGTCAGATGCGTTTAGTTCAGCATTTACCCACATTGGTCTACCGCTAATAAATAGTGCAACCACAGGAATGTTTTGTTCTTTAAAAGATTTCAATAAAGCTAAGTCACGCTTTTCGCCTAACTGATACTCCACATTTTTTCGATCTCCATGCCCTTCCGCGTATGGATCTTCACCAAACACAACAATGGCTACATCTGGTTTTTCAGTAAATGAACCGTTTTCGCTTAACGTTGTTTTACCTCCTGCATGTTTAACTTGCTCAGCAATTCCTTGATAAATTGAAGTGCCACCAGGAAATTCAGCGTTAGTATTTTGAGTACCTTGCCATGTAATCGTCCAGCCACCTGATTGTTTACCAATATTATTCGCACCGTCACCAGCCACTAAAATATGCTGCTTAGGAGAAAGCGGTAATAAGTTATTTTTGTTTTTCAATAACACTAATGATTGACGGACAGCATCTCGAGCTACCTCTCTGTGCTGTTTAGCACCAATTAATTCTGTTTTACCTGAAAATGGGCGCTTAGCCGGGCTGGGCTTTTCAAACAAACCTGCTCTTACTTTTACTCGCAATATGCGTTTAACGGCATCATCAATTCGCGATTGTGCTATTTCACCATTTTTTACTTGCTTAATGGTGTTTTCATATAAAGGTTTCCAAGCGGCTGTTGGCACCATAAAAATGTCTAACCCTGCATTCACTGCTTGTGGACAGCTCTCATTAGAACAACCTTTAATTTGCCCGTGGCCGTTCCAATCGCCAACCACAAATCCGTCAAATCCCATTTTTTCTTTTAAAATGTCATTTAACAAATACTTACTGCCGTGATTTTTTTTGCCATGCCAGCTATTAAAAGATGCCATTACCGATTGAGAACCTGCGGAAAGACCACCTACATACCCTTGAGCATGAATATCAAATAACTCCTGTTCTGAATCAATGTTGTTTCCTTGATCGTCTCCTTCAACGGTTCCACCGTCTCCCAAAAAGTGTTTAACAGTACTGATAACGCGCGTATCACCTAAAAAATCTTTATTTGCGTGTCCTTGCAAACCTTTAACAATAGAGGCCGCATAAGTTTTTACAATTTCAGGATCTTCTGAATACCCTTCATAGGTTCGTCCCCATCTATCATCTCTAACTACAGCAACCGTTGGAGCAAACACCCAATCAATACCAGTAACCATCACTTCTTTAGCTGTAATTGCTGCGATATTCTCAATAAGGTCAGGATTATTTGCAGCACCTAACCCAATGTTATGCGGAAAAAGCGTAGCGCCAATAACATTGTTGTGCCCGTGAACGGCATCAGTTCCCCACATTGTTGGAATTTTGCTTCCATCTAACGAGTCGTCAACCGACGCTTGGTACATCGCTTCAGCTAACGCGATCCAATCATCAGGTGTTGAATGCTTATTGCCTTGAGGAAAAGATCCACCACCATTTAAATATGAACCAAAGCCATATTTTCTCATGTCTTCAACCGTTATATCTCGAATTTCAGGTTGAATCATTTGCGCCACTTTTTGCTCTAAAGTCATGTTACTCAGCAATACAACTACACGACTTTCTACACTTGGATCTTTCTCAACCTCGAAAGTAAGTTTTGGCCAAATATCGATATTTTTTCCATCGTTGTTATTTATTAAAACATCCGTGTTGTTTGTTATTTCTTTGGAACTTCTATTTACATCGTCTGAAGTTCCACACCCAAGAACTAACAGTGAAGCAGCAACACTCATTACAACATTCAATTTAAATCTTTTCATAAAAACAACCTAAAATAATTATATTTAACATAAGCTTAAAAACTTAAAGCACACTTAAAAACTTACTTAACAGGTTTAATGTGTGATTAATTAATCTCCAACAAAGTTGAACATTCATAAAACTTATTGACGTTTAATACATAAAACACTAACCTAAATGTAAGCGCTTTCATAGTAATTTTTAAAAATGAAGTTTGAAACAATAATTTTCAAATAGCGTTTATCTGTATCACTAAATTTAATAAACAATATCAACGTAAGCTCGCTTACTTTTTTTTATGGACATAAAATGAACAAACTATCGCTACCTGCATCGTCAAAAATGCTTTCTTCAGACTTTACTTACGGAGTTGCCACTGCTTCATTCCAAATTGAGGGCGGTATAGGTACACGCCTACCTTGTATTTGGGATACATTTTGTGCCACACCAAATAAAGTAGCAGACGGTTCAAATGGTGAAATAGCGTGCGACCACTTCAATTTATGGAAAGACGATATTGAATTAATTGATTCTTTGGGTGTAGACGCATATAGACTGTCGCTTTCTTGGCCACGAGTAATGCACGAAACTGGTGAATTAAATCGAGAAGGTGTTAATTATTACCTTAATATTTTAAATGCCTTGAAAGCTAAAAAGATTAAAGCATTTGTAACGCTTTACCACTGGGATCTACCACAACATTTAGAAGATGCTGGAGGTTGGTTAAACCGAGACACCGCTTATAAGTTTGCAGATTATGCAGACAAAATCAGCCAAGCTATTGGCGATAAAGTCCATTCATTTGCAACACTAAACGAACCTTTTTGTAGTGCTTATTTAGGGTATGAAATAGGTGTACATGCCCCAGGATTAGTGGGTAAACAATATGGAAGAAAAGCGGCACACCACTTATTGTTAGGCCATGGTTTGGCAATGGAAAAACTAAATAAAAACTGCCCTCATTCGCTAAATGGCATCGTACTCAACTTTACACCTTGTTATTCGGCAACAGATAAACCAGAAGATATTAGTGCAACACAATTTGCCGACGACTACTTTAATCAATGGTACATCAAGCCTATATTTAACAAAGCCTACCCTGATATTTTGAACCAGCTTCAAAAGGAAAATCAACCAAACATTCTCGACGGTGATATGGATATTATTTCACATCCAATCGACTTTTTAGGTATAAATTTTTACACAAGAGCAATTTATAAAGCGGATGAAAAAGAAGGATTTGTGCAATTAGATCCTCCTGCGCCACGAACAGATATTGGTTGGGAAATTTACCCACAAGCATTTAGCGGGCTACTTACGTCATTAAATGAAAAATACGACTTACCTCCTATTTATATTACTGAAAATGGCGCAGCAATGGCTGATAAGCTTGTTAACGGAGAAGTTAACGACCAAGACCGAGTAGACTATTATCAAAAACACTTAACCGAGGTACATAACTCGATTGAAGCTGGCGTTAAGGTTGACGGTTATTTCGCGTGGAGTTTAATGGATAACTTTGAATGGGCCGAAGGTTATTTAAAACGCTTTGGTATTGTTCATGTTGATTACGATACTCAACAAAGAACGATTAAAGCCAGTGGACATGCATATAAACAATTGATTAGTAATAGATAGTTCATCATGAACAAAAAATCATCTACTATGTTCACTCAGCCTTAATTAAAAAATAATTAAAACAATAAAAGATAATTAATATGACCCAATTACCGTTACGTGAAAAAGTAGGTTATGCGATGGGAGATGCTGCGGCAAACTTGGTTTGGCGCGGTGCTCTAGCATATTTAGCAGTATTTTATACAGACACGTTCGGTTTATCAGCCGCGGCGGCAGCCATGCTATTTTTAGTGGTTAGATTATCTGATGGCGTTACCGATATTGTAATGGGCATGATAGCTGATAGAACAGATACTAAATGGGGTAAATTCAGGCCATGGATACTATGGTCTACCCCCATATTAGGTTTGTTCATGGTCTTGTGCTTTACCACGCCAAATTTCAGTGAGAACGGTAAGCTTATATACGCTTACATTACTTATATCGGATTAACGCTTGCCTATACTCTCAATAACGTTCCCTACTCCGCTTTAATGGGAGTGATGACAGAAAGCGATACCGAAAGAACGAGCCTATCGGGGTTTAGATTTGCTGGTGCGTTTATTGGCGGTTTACTTGTAATGGGCTTTCTTCCAGACTTAGTCGCAATTTTTGGCAATGGTAACGATGCGCTCGGCTATCAATATACGATGTATGTATTTGCGACCTTGTTAGTCGTGCTAATGGTAATAACATTTTCAACCACCAAAGAGCGAATATGCCCACCTGTAGATCCCGATTCTAATTTAAAGTCAGAACTTTGGGACCTTACTAAAAACCTCCCGTTCATTATTTTACCATTGCTTTCAATGACGCTATTTTTTTACTACCGCGATATATATACGGGAATATTCTTTGTTATTGTAATGTTGTTGATGGCTGTAGTTATTAAAAAGCTCCTAAATACACCTACCGACAATATGACAGGTACGCAACGTGATTGTGTAGACTTACTTACCAATAAGCCATGGTTAATCCTGTTAGGAATGGGCTTTTTAACCATGATGTTTAACGGAATTAAATACGGTGTAATCGCCTACTACTTTAAATATCATGTAGGTGATGAATTAATGACAGGTCAATACTTTATCGCCCTGCTTGTTGTGTCTATTCTTGGCGCGCTTTCAACAAGTTACTTGTCTAAACTCATGGGAAAGAAAAACCTATTTATAGTGGCTTTATTATTGAGTGGACTGTTAACCGTTGGCTTTTATTGGATACCTGCCGGCGATGTTACCTTAATTTTTGTATTAGGTTGCTCTGCTGAATTTTTCGCGGCTATTTTACCTACCTTATTTTTTACCATGCTTGGTGATTCAGCAGACTATTCAGAATGGAAAAACAACCGCCGCGCAACTGGGTTAATTTATTCGGCAGGTACATTTGTACAAAAAACAGGTGGAGGTTTTGCAGGAGCATTAGTACTCGTCGTATTGGCGAGTTACGGTTATGACGGAATGGACGCTTCGACGATTGAAAACTCATTACCAGGCATGCAAATATTGATGAGTTGGATACCAGCCGCATTCGCATTTACCGCTGCCGCGTTAATGTGCTTTTACCCATTATCGAGTAAACAAAACCAACTTATTGGTGAAGAATTAAAACAACGACGAATAGCTTAATTTAACTAACTTAGCACGACTTTAAATAAGCTATATCATCAGAATACAACTATGATAAAATACGTGAATTGTTAACAAAAAGCACCTCAATTTAATACGAAACGTTAGGGACTCCCTAATTGATACATATTAAATAGAGTAATCACATTATGGAAAAACATGGCAACTATTTACGAAGTTTCTGAACTTGCTGGAGTGTCTTTAGCAACGGTATCAAGAGTATTAAACAACAACACTCGTGTCAGCGATAAAACTCGTAAAAAAGTAACCGACGCTATGGAGCAGCTAGGCTATCGCCCTAATTCTATTGCGCAATCTCTCGCATCCAATCGTTCAAACAGTGTTGGTATTTTAGTATCTGAATTACACGGTCCTATTTTTGGTCAGATGATGGCGGGGATAGAAGCTGAACTACGAGGTGCTGGTAAACACGTTATTATTACTACAGGTCATAGTGAAGAAAAAGGTGAAAAAGACGGCATAGAATTTTTATTAAGCCGTAACTGCGACGCTATTATCATACATGTTGAAGCCGTTTCAGATGAATATCTGATTGAGTTGAGTAAAGGCCCTGTTCCTGTATACCTCATGAGCCGTCACGTTGAAGAAATAAAAGATCACTGTATAAGCTTAGATAATACCTTAGGCGGATATTTAGCGACAAAAGCAATTTTAGAACAAGGCCATACTCAAATTGCCTATATTTCTGGGCATCAATTTAAGGCCGATTCAATCAATCGTTTTAATGGCCATAAAAAAGCATTAGCAGAAAAAAATATAGCGTTTGATGAAAACCTTTTCTTTATTGGTGACTATAAAGAAACTGGCGGTAGCGCAGGACTAAAACACTTTATAGACAATAACTTATCTTTTTCTGCATTGATTTGTGCTAACGATGAAATGGCATCTGGTGCGATGAAATATGCAAGAGAACATGGATATGAGTTACCTAACGACCTTTCAATTATGGGTTACGATAATGTTATTTTTGCGAATTACTTGTACCCTAAATTAACCACTATTGATAACCCGGTGAACGAAATGGGTAAAATGGCGGCAAAATTGGTACTAAAAACCGTTTATAATCAAAAAAAGCAAAACATTAAAAGTGTGTTTGAACCGCGTGTTATTTTTAGACAATCAGTTATTCCTCATATTCCTTAAACGCGCGAATACTTGCTGTTAAAAAGGAATAGAATTACTGCTTAATGCTTCGTAAATAATTGCCAATTTTTTGAATTTGTTCTTTCGTGAGCGTGCCGTCCCAAGCGGGCATGTATTGCGTGTTGCTTCCTGTAGCAATTTTAAATTCGATAAACCCAGCGGGAAACAAAGGAAGATCGGTTAAATCAGAAGGTTTAATAGGTAATGACGGTGCGAGAATTCCCTCCCCGTCTGCCGCTACCCCATGGCAAGACGAACAATGTTCCTGATATAAATCAAATCCATCAGCTAACAATTTTTTATTCGCAGGCAAGGTGTTTTCTTCAAACATTGGTGCATAACCACACCCTGAAATCAGAATTACAGATAAAAAAACCAGTTTATATAAACAATTCAATATTTACTCCTACGCTGTAAAATGTTTACTATATTAGGGTAAAAATACAAAATAAAACTAAAAACCTACTAATTTAATAAGCATTTTATAATACCAAAATCTCGTTTAATTAAATTTATTGCATTTTGTAAACAATTTAAATTTGAATTAAGTTCAAGATTTACATAAAATTATCATATTAATAAAACAAGGCATTTCGATAATGGCAAAAAAAATACTATCGGTAAAAGATCAGATTGCTGAGCAACTTAGATCAGACATCATAGCTGGTGATTTAGCTCCAAACACAAAATTAAATGAAAAAGAATTAGCCGATAGATTTGGGTTGTCTCGCGGACCAATTCGCGATGTTATTTTACAGCTAACCAAAGAAGGTTTGCTTATTTCTAAAAATAACTGTGGCGCGTCAGTAAATAGCGTACTTGATCCTAAACTGCAAAAGTTAATGATTAACTTACGTAGAAGTATAGAAGTTTTCGCAATTGAA
Organism: Colwellia sp.; assembly: GCA_020630795.1. Classification (GTDB taxonomy): domain Bacteria; phylum Pseudomonadota; class Gammaproteobacteria; order Enterobacterales; family Alteromonadaceae; genus Pseudocolwellia. Next base: position 46,004 of record JAHDIK010000012.1, on the reverse strand, counting down.
CAACTTAAAGGTAAGTTAACCGAGAGCGACTTTACTGAATTAGATGCGATACTAAACAACCTACAAACTGCGTTTGACAATGACGATTACACTGAAGTAACCAAAATTGACATCTCGTTTCACAACTACTTAGTGCACAAAGCTGGTGGGGATGAACTTGTTAACATATGGTACCCATACGTAATGAGAATGCGCCTAAATTACAAGCGCATCACAAAAAGTAAAGATTGTGTTGATGAGCATAGAGTCATTTTAGATGCATTACGTGAAGGCGATACATCGAAAGCATCAAAAGCACTCAAAGCAAATATTAAATAAATTATGCTAAGTTAAACATTTTAGCATGAGTTTATAAAAAGCCCTGTTGGGCTTTTTTATTGCCTATTTAAAGGTGACAAATTTTTTTGTGTAATCGCTGCAACCATAGTTGCTCAATAATCAACCGAAAGACTTCATGTAAAAACATTTACTTACAACTGATTACTTTTACATATAAACCCATGTAGATTTACCCGAACAATATTGCGATAATCAAACCTTTCACTTTTTCCTAAAGGCTGTATTTTATGTCGAACAATCATGCACTAGAACAACACAATATTACTCAACGCTTTACTGTGAGCTGTGAGTATCCTGTATTGTTCACGCGCGATACGTTCAACACCAATAATACACAGCTCATTAATACAATTAACAATAAAAATGAATCTCCAAAAGTACTAGTTGTTATAGATGAAGGCGTTCACCTTTCAACGCCTGAATTATGTGACAAGATTTCACAATACTTTGCACATTTTGATATTGCCTTACTTCCTAAAATTGTTGTGCCAGCAGGCGAAGCAAGTAAAAACGACGTCAATGTAATTGAAAATATTTATCAAGCAGTAGAAACACATGCGATCGATCGACATTCATACATATTAGTTATTGGTGGTGGTGCTGTAGTTGATGCTATTGGATATGCGGCCGCGACAGCTCATCGAGGGATACGACTTATTCGAATGCCAAGTACTGTATTGGGGCAAAACGATGCAGGTGTTGGTGTAAAAAATGCGATAAATTATCATAAACGTAAAAATTACATTGGCACTTTTGCTACTCCCCATGCCGTAATCAATGACTTAGATTTACTTGACACCTTGTCTGATAGAGATAAACGTTCTGGCATTTCAGAAGCAATAAAAGTTGCACTAATAAAAGATGAAGCATTTTTTAACGAGCTTTACCAACAACGCCATACATTATCCATGTTTGAAAACAAACCAATGGAAAATATGATTGTTAAGGGTGCTAAATGGCATTTACATCATATTTCAACAAGTGGAGATCCATTCGAACTGGGTTCTGCACGCCCTTTAGATTTTGGTCATTGGTCAGCTCATAAGCTAGAAGAATTGAGTAATAATGAGTTAAGGCATGGAGAAGCGGTAGCAATAGGCATAGCGATGGACAGTATATATTCTCATTTGACTGGTTTTCTTGATAAAGAATCAACCAACAAAATACTTTCCTTACTTGTTGATATAGGATTCAACTTAAATCACCCAGTGTTAACTAAACTTAATGTTTCGAATGCGCTTGATGAATTTAAAGAACATTTAGGTGGTAACCTATGTATAACCTTGTTATCTAAAATAGGTACTGGGTTCGAAGTGAATGAAATAAATGAACACTTAATGGTTGAAGCCATTGAGCAACTCAAGTCAATGTAATACATGTACTTTTACCGATAACATAATAAGAATAATCAATGAGTTTACTTACACTATTAAAGCTGGTTCGCGCTCCTGCCGGTATTACTGCTATTTCGAATATCGTGGCTGCAGCTACCATTGCATCTCACGGCCAACTCAACGCCAGTCTATTGCTATTAATACTTGCAAGCGTGTTGTTCTATTATTCTGGTATGACACTGAATGATTGTTTTGATTATCAAGAAGATTTAAAAGAACGCCCTAACCGCCCAATACCAAGTGGTGAACTAAGCTTAACCCAAGGTTGGTGTATTGGATTTGGATTGATGATTGGCGGCTTATTACTAGCATTTAGCTATAGCCAGATTGCCGGATATGTTGGCATTGCACTTTCCATCGTTATAACGCTCTACAACAGCATAATAAAAGAAGGTTTTATTGGCTCTATTTGTATGGCAAGTTGCCGTTATGTTAACTGGATTTTAGGTGCGACGTTTGTTGGGTTATCGAGCCAAAACTTCTTAATGGCGCTTCCTATATTCTTTTACATAACGGGATTAACATTTCTCAGCAAGCAAGAAACTCACGGTGAAAATAAAAATGCAGTATGGGTGTGTGCAACAATGCTGCTTCTTACAGCATTAAGCGGTGCCTACTTTGTTTCAAACGTATTCATTTTAGACACAATGCAATTATACATTAGCTTTGCTTTAATTACCTTGTGGACGGTTTTAAACCTCAAAAAACTTATTCGTGTATTTAACGACTTTACTCCTGACAATATTCAAAATTTAATATCATGGATGGTAATAGGCGTTATTCCTCTTGATGCGTTATTTGTCGCTCTTTCAGGTAATTACATTGTTGCATTGTTTATACTTGCGTTACTGCCTCCGTGCCGTATGCTAAACAAATATTTATACGTAACTTAACCTCTTATCTACGCAGTACCTATTATGTTGTCATTAATCGAAAATTCGCTTTTTAACCAGCTTACTTCTGACGAGCATAGCTGGCTAACCACCGCTATCTCCAACATCAAAAATGCGACTGATTACGAAAATGAACTATTAAATGCCTCGGTCGTAGTTAAGCGTAAATTTACTATTCTTTATACTATCCAATTACCATCAAGCAACCTGAATAACGCTTTTAAAAATATAGCGACGTTTGAAACATCAGAGCTCGTAAGATTGCTACTAATAAATACGGCACTTCAGAACATTCAGAAAACGCAAACAGACGTTCAAAAAGCTTCCGTTGTTTTACTCAAACAATACTACCGCTTGGGTGATGAATCAGAAAAATGTGCTTTGTTAAAAAGCCTAAGCTTGCTCGATTTTTCGGGGAATTGTGTGAATATTGCGGTTAATGCCACAAGATGTAATAGCCTAATAGAATTTACGTCATTAGCGTTACACAATAACTACCCTGCAGAGCATTTTGAACAACTAAACTTTAATCAATTAGTTTTAAAATCGTTGTTTATGGGACTTAATATCTCACTAATTAATGGCTTAGCAAGTCGTTTAAACGAAAGCTTGTCTAACATGTGTATAGATTACGTTATAGAACAAGCACTTGCTGATAGAGTACCTCCAGCATCTTTGTGGTTAGGTGTTCGTTATAAGGACTTATCCGTTGAAAATATTGAAAATTTCAAACAGTATATTACTCATTTTTATCATACTGATGCGCAACACAAAAAAACAATCACTAAGTTAATACAAAGTGATATATTACCTAGCATCAAGTTCGATTAACCAATTACGAATTATTCCCTGATATATCATTTTCAAATAAAAATATAGCGATAGATGTTAACGTTATCAGTATAAAGTTTAAGGATTTAATATGAAATATTTTGACCCACACATTCACATGCTTGCCAGAACTACCGATGATTACGAAAACATGGCCGCTGCAGGTATTGTTGGTGTAATTGAACCGGCATTTTGGTTAGGGCAACCTCGTACTCAAGTAGGTTCGTTTATCGACTACTTCGACACACTCATTGGCTGGGAGCACTTTCGAGCATCTCAATTTGGTATTATGCACTTTTGTACTATGGGGCTGAACCCAAAAGAGTCAAACGATGTAGAACTTGCTGAAGAAGTAATGAAAATTCTTCCAAGATACTGCCAAAAAGACAATGTTGTGGGTGTAGGTGAAATTGGATACGACGATATAACACCTGAAGAAGACCGCTTTTTATTAGAGCAGTTAGAGCTTGCAAAAAACCTAAATCTACCAGTATTAATTCATACTCCTCACCGGGATAAAGTGAATGGAACCAAGCGTACATTAGACGCTATTCGCGATAGTGGTATTGCAGAAGAAATGGTATTAGTTGATCACTTAAACGAACAAACGCTACCACTGGTATTAGAAACAGACTGTTGGAGAGGACATAGTATTTATCCAAACACTAAAATGTCTGAACCTAGAATGGTTAAACTACTTCAAGAATATGGTACTGACAAAATGATCATCAACAGTGCTGCTGATTGGGGAGTAAGTGATCCATTAAAAGTACCTAAAACAGCACAAGCTATGATTAAAGATGGCTTTTCTCGCGAACAAGTGGAAAAAGTAACATTTAACAACCCTATTAACTTTTTTGCACAAAGCGGCAGAATATCGTTAGATATGGTTAAAAAGCCATTAATAGATCAAACTCAAACCTACAAAGACAACAAAGTATTACGTGGCCAAGAACCACTTATTGAAACCTAATAAGTGAATAATTCTGTCAGTTTTAGATGTTGGAACTTCATATAAATGTTATACCAAAAAGCGCACATTGCTTACTGTAGCAATGTGCACCCTGGGCAATCATTAAAGCAAGTTACTGATAATATTCAGTCGCACTTTACAACCATACGAAATCGTAGACATATCCCGAATATGGCCTCGGGATTATGGTTATCTGCGAGTGCGGCAAAATCATTACTTGAAGATCAACCTATAGATGAGTCAGCTTCTCAATTAGATCAATTTAAACAATGTTTAAATGATAACGGCATGTTATTAACCAGCTTAAATGGCTTCCCTTACGGAAATTTCCATCAAGGCGTTGTAAAAAAAGATGTTTACCTACCCACATGGGCACAACCTGAACGTTTAGCATATACCACTAATCTTGCCCAAATATTGGCTCAATGCCTTCCAGACGACATTCATTTTGGCGCAATTTCAACAGTGCCATTAGGGTATGCAGAACTATGGGATGGCATTCAAAACAAACAAGCATTAAATTATTTTACTGCTCTTATTGAGAACCTTACTGATATTGAAAACAATATAGGTAAACGCATTTGCATTTGTATTGAAATGGAACCAGATTGCGTATTACAAAGCACAGATCAATTACTGAGCTTCTTTAACAATGACTTGTTACCTTATGCTGCATCTAACAATATTTCCAAAGACACAGTTCTTCGTTATATAGGATGCTGCTTTGATACCTGTCATCAAGGCGTAATGAATGAAAACATTACCGAAGCGCTCACTAAAATCACCGATTCAGGCATTACGATCGGAAAAATACAAATTTCCAACGCAATTAACGCTCGCCTACAAAATAAAAACGATGTAAAACAACTTACACAATTATTTAAAGACGAGAAATTTTTACATCAAACAAAATTATTTAATAACAATACGTTGATAGCAGAGCTCGCTGATTTAGAAGAACACACATTGGTTAAACAATTGGAAAACGTATCAGAAGCAGAACAGTCTGTGATAACCGCTAAAATTCATTATCACATTCCAATTAATCAAACTGACTTTTCAGAAACCTTCTTATCGAGCACTCAAAATGCTATCGAAGAAACATTAGATTTTTTAGCTATAAATATCGAAAAGAATAAACAGCTACCTTATTTAGAAATTGAAACCTACACATGGCTAAACTTTCTATCAACTAACACAATAAAAGACAAAAGTAGCGTGTTGCACCAAGGTATCGTTGACGAATTTACATGGCTCGAAAACGCGTTAAATAAGCGTAATATATTGCACACTCCCATCAATTAAAATATAGAGATTTATATGCCCGCTCCACTCGTTGTACTCAATATTGTTGGCTTAAGCCCATATATGATTGGTGAAAATACACCGAACATAAACAAACTAATTAGCTCGGGGTATGTTTCAACGCCATTGGCTGCTGAGTTTCCCGCAGTTACCACCACGGCGCAAAGTGCAATGGTAACAGGGAAACAAGCTAACCAGCACGGAATTGTAGGTAACGGGTGGTACTTTAAAGACTTAGCTGAAGTAGGCTTTTGGAAACAAGCCAATCAGTTAGTACAATCACCCAAAATTTGGGATGTTCTCAAAGCAGAAAATCCGCACATTAAAGTTTCTAAATTATTTTGGTGGTATAACATGTACGCCAATGTAGACAACAGCATTACCCCTCGTCCGCACTACTTGGCTGATGGCGGTAAAGTATTTGATCTTTATTCTGCGCCAGAAGGGCTTCATCAAAATATTGAAAGTAAAATTGGTACATTCCCATTTTTTAATTTTTGGGGACCAAAAGCAGGTATTGGCGCAAGCCAATGGATTGCAAAAGCCGCTATAGAAGAATTTGAACAAAATAAGCCTGATCTACAACTCGTTTACTTACCTCACCTTGACTACAGCCTTCAAAAACTAGGGCCTAACGATCCATCTATCGCGCAAGAGATTCAAGATATAGATGCAGTAGTGGGAAATATTATTAACGCCTATAAACAGCACAATGCTGAGTTTTTAATTGTGTCTGAATACGGTATTACCGAAGTTAACCATACAGTTCACATTAATAAAATCTTGCGTGAAAAAGGCTATATTAATGTTCGCCGTACAGCTAACTTTGAAAACCTTGATTGCGGTGCTTCAAAAGCATTTGCTGTGGCAGATCACCAATGTGCACACGTTTATGTTAACGACAAAACATGTTTAGAAGACGTTAAAGAGTTACTCAAATCAACGCAAGGCCTTGAACAAGTACTTAACAAAGACGAGCAAAAATCGTTAGGTATTGACCACGAAAGAAGTGGTGATTTAGTGGCAATTAGCGATGAAAACTCATGGTTTAGTTATTATTATTGGCTTGACGATAACAAAGCGCCAGACTTTGCTCGCACGGTAGACATACATCGAAAACCCGGTTACGACCCACTCGAAATGTTTATTGATCCCAATTTAAAACTACCAATACTTCAAGTTGTTTATAGGTTACTTAAAAAGAAATTAGGTTTTAGATACTTAATGGACGTTATTCCACTAGACACTAGCCTTATAAAAGGTAGCCACGGACGTTTAACAGACGATCCACAGAAAGGGCCTATTTTAATCGCACCACAGCATAAATTAGCCGATAATGCGCCTTTAAAACAAACAGATATATTCAACTACATTAAAAAGCATTTTGAATAAAACCTTCTAGTACGCCACAAAATAATAAGCGATAGCCTAAACGTTACGTTAACCATGATTAACGTAACGTTTAGGCTGCTATATCGTGTTTATTGGTTGCGTTCTACTTTTATAATACGTAGTGCGGTTATAACCGTTCTTATTACTCGCTTTTAGGGCTTTATTCGCGTAGTTAATCACTTTTTTTACTGAGTCTCCTTGTTTCCACTCAGCAATACCAAAACTCATTGAAACCGATATATTTTTATCGTTTCCTGTTTTAATTGAAGAGAAAACCCCTTCCCTTAAACTTTCAATTTTAATTTGTGCTTGCTCGTTATCAATACCCGACAACACAATAAAAAATTCGTTATTTTTCCACCTCGCGGCGATGTCTGAACACCGAATTTTATCTTTTACAAAACGAGAAACATCGAGCAACAGTTCATTCGACAGTTCAGTTCCATAGGTATCTTGAATATTACTAAAGTGATCGATACTTCCTTTAATAATACAAACAGGAGAGTTAAGCCTATCTGCCTGACTCAGTACAATACTTAGCATTTCATAGGAGAAATTTTGATTATAAAGCCCCGTAAACTCATCTTTAGCGGCGGCTTTTGCTAAATAACGTTCTTTGTTCGACGTGGTATGTAAAACAGCAACAATCGAATAAGTCAGCGGTACGCCAGCAACAATTACGTTTATAAAATGAATAATGGGCGTTAACTCTGCATATTTATATGTGTATTGAACGTCTCCAAACAAAAAATGGAGAAGACCAAAAAATATAATAATTGAAAAGCCTATAAGAATAGTAATAACGCGCGGTATATCTTGAGCAAGCAATGCCATACAAGCAATCGCCCACAAATAATGTTGAAAACCGACAGACAACCCCATCATAGAAACCGCAAAAAACGAATGTATCAGTACTTCAACACTAAAAAACTTAATTGTGGCAGAGTAATTACCTCTTGTGTTGCACCATAAACCTAACATCCACAACGCAACACTACCGTAGTTCAGGTAGCTCATTTCAGGTAACCCAATCACCAAAAACAATGGGATGAGTGCTACATGTACGAGTAGTGCAAAAACACCTACGCACCATAAAACAATAAATGTTCTATAGTCTGAGCCTCTAACCTTTGATGGCCGCCCTTCAAAGGTGAACAATTTGAACAGTTTTTTCAAATGACCTCCGTACAGATACAAGGTAACTCTTAGTACAATATATAACCTAATCGTTATATATTTCAACTTATTAGCTAGTATAACTTACACCAAAGCTACGATTAGAAAATAACTACTGCTTAATTGATTTGTATTAATAAAAGGAAAACTTAAACAAAAGGTCTAGTGAATTGCTTAAAAAATTTAATGAAGAGGAGTACATTACTCATAAGTTACACAGAACAATTGATTATGACTTATCTACATCGTTGGGAGTTAAGGTGAACTTATCTATTCCTAAAACACTCCCAACAGCATAATAACGTTTATTTTTTATTACTCTCTGGAATTTTAGTCGCCTGCCAAGCAATAACTTTCCACTGTCCGTCGCGCTTTAACAATGTGCCTGTATTGTAATAAAATTGGAACTTGTCCTTTTTGTCTTCTTTCCATTTAGCGCCCAATTTAAATGCGACAATGGCCGTGGTTCCATACATTCGCACATCGGTTTCTTCTGCCCAGTAACTAGGTGCTTCAGCTGAAGTGTCAGTGGCTTTATTAGATTTATCGTTTCTTTCTTTTTTTATACCGTCAATAATTACACTCTTATCAAAACGAGTGCCTGAAGAGCTCGTATAAACAAGATCATCTGCCCAAAATCTATTATGGTTTTTAAGATCGTCTTTCAGTGTATTCGCTAAAAAATTATTCAATAGGGTTTCAATATCCGCTTTGTCGCCTGCTATCGCTAGCGATGAAAAACTAACACACAAAAACACATATACCGCATACAAAAACTTCATACTCATTCCTTATATTTATTATTATTTATCGACAGTAACATTAGGTTTAATTTATTTAAACTTTTGCGGTGTAAGGTTGCTCACCTGCCGCAATTCATCAGCGGTTAATTTGCCATAAAACTTAGGGTAAGACCAACCATACCCCCATCTAAAACTTGTTGGTAAATAAGGCGTTCCTCCCACTCTAACGCCTGCAAGCATAAGTGAAGCAATACTTGGCTCTCCTACTTTGGCTACACATATTTGTAACGCTTGATCAGACGCTAATCGCTCTTCATAAGTTCCGCCTTTCCAATAGGCAAAATCATGTTGTTCACAACAACGGAGCCAAAGAGTATTTTGAGATAATGTGCCATCAGGAAATGCACTACACCCGTCGCTTTTAAAAGGCTTTAGTTCGTCTGCATAACTTTGAGTTGTCAACAAACTGATACAAAGTATTAGTGAAATTTTTAAATAGATGTTCAAAGCTCTACCTTATAAACAAAAAACGCTCTTAAGCATAAACTAAAGAGCGTTGATAGTAACAAATTAACTTAGTGTATTACGTTAACCTCTTATCACTATTTTATTTTGCACAAACATTACATATTACAAAGAAGATAATGCTTTCACAATTTCAGCTGGTTCCATACGAATTTTATAATCTGTTTGAGCTTTCATCGCTCGCACAATACCTTTTTGATCAATAATAAAGGTTCCTGGTACAGGTAAACCTGTACGACCATTACCGTTAAAACCTTCTAAATCTAAACCATGACTTTTGTACACATCAACCAATGCTTTTGATGGTTCAAAATAAAGATTGTATGACTTCATTGTTTGGTTATTTAAATCACTCAAAATTTCAAACGGTGAGCCTTCTGCTTCAAATTGCTTTTGAGATTTATCAGGTGTTTGTGGTGTTATCGCAACAAGTTGCGCACCAAACTTTTGAAATTCAGGCAAACTTTCTTTCAACGCACGTAAGTGCATGTTACAAAACGGGCACCAAGCACCGCGGTAAAATACCAACACAACAGGCCCTTTTGCTAATTCGCTTTCTAGCGATACCGTTTTTCCGTCTGCATTAACTAATGAAAAATCAGGTGCTTTTTTACCAACCTGTATACCTGGGTTAGGCAAAGCGTTTAGTAATTTTTCACTTTCTGTTTTCATGAGTTGAATTTCTTCTTTGGTCCAAGAAGATTTTTTATTTTTCATTTTCTCCATTCGTTCTTCAAGCGCTTTTTGGTAACTTGCAACACTAGAAAAAGCTTGAACTTGAAAAGTAGCTACAACAACAGCTAACACTAATAGTAAACGCATTCGTTTTCCTTTTATAAATTTTAAATAAATGACAATATCAACCAATAACCCCCACTAAACGACTCAAGTTCCACTTGCACCTTTTGCGTATCATCAGTATGCTACGCGACCTTTTTTTAGTCGAGTTATGCAAATGATTGGTTTTGACTACGGAACATCAAATTGTGCTGTTGGTACGATGCAAAATGGCGCACCCCACATTTTACCACTAGGTGAACATGGAAAATATGTAGCCTCAACCTTATACGCGCCTAGTCGTGAAGTTATCGTAAATTGGTTACACACGCAGTTGACCCAAGACCAGCAAATAAAATTTCAACTCGACCGAAAAATTCAACTACAAAAAGGCAATGCAACTGTAAGGGAATTGAAACAAGACGGCATATCTCCAGAATTATACTTTGGTAATCAAGCATTAAGTGCATATTTAGCCGACCCAGAAGAAGGCTATTATATTAAGTCTCCAAAATCATTTTTAGGCGCGAGTGGACTTTACCCACAACAAATCGCGTTATTTGAAGATATTGTTGCGTCAATGATGGCAAACGTAAAATCTCTTACAGAAAAAGCATTAGATGCTGAAGTTACCCAAACCGTTATTGGCCGTCCCATTAACTTTCAAGGGTTAAGAGGTGAAGAAAGTAATCGACAAGCCATTACTGTATTAACTAATGCAGCTAAACGAGTAGGCTTTAAAGATATTGAATTTCAATACGAGCCTGTTGCCGCTGGATTTGAATTTGAATCTACCCTAAATAAAGAAACCAAAGTTTTAGTGGTTGATATTGGCGGTGGAACAACCGATTGCTCGATGTTGTTGATGGGGCCTGAATTATCGGAACACACGAGTCGAACAGAGCATTTATTAGGGCATAGCGGTGAAAGAATTGGCGGAAACGATTTCGACATTGGTCTAGCGTTAAGTGGCATCATGCCCAATTTAGGTATGGACAGCTCACTTAAAACAGGTAAGCCAGTACCACTAAACCCTTTTTATCAAGCGGTTGCTATTAACAAAATAAATGAACAAAACGAGTTTTACAGTGCTGAAAATCAACGTTATTTACAGCAACTTGTGAAAGACGCACAACAACCCGAATTACTCGCACGTCTACTCAAAGTACAAGAAGAAAAACTGAGCTACCGCATTGTTAATGGCGCAGAGCAAGCGAAAATCCATTTAACAGATAACGATAAATTTTCGATAGATTTATCCGACTTAGATCATGGGTTAAATACCGAGGTAACCCGCCAAACCTTAATTGATGGTATTCAGAGAGAACTTAAAGGAATAGCTAACTTGATGGGCGATGCTGTAGCGCAATCAGGAGACAAACCTGACGTTATATTTGTTACAGGTGGTACGGCTAAATCTCCGGTATTAAACGCTTTTTTCAAAGAACATTTTCCTTCTACTCCCATTGTTTTAGGAGACCACTTTGGAAGTGTAACAGCGGGATTAACGCGTTGGGCTCACAAAGTATTCGCATAAGTAATACAACGAAATAGCTAATCAAAAAATGGTTAGCTATTTAAATGTCTTGATTTATAGTCACTCGCGCTCATTCCATAAAATTGTTTAAAGCTTCTACAAAAATGGCTAGCGTTATTAAACCCTAATTCAAAACATACTTGAGTGATTTGATGACCTTTCTTAATCAACAAACCAGCTTGCTTTAAACGCATTTGGTGTTGGAATGCCATAGGCGTACACCCTAATTGATGTTTGAATTGCGTAAAAAATTTCGTTCGACTCATACAAGCAATTTTACAAAGGTTGTCTACGTCTAAATGCTGATTTAAGTGCTGAATAATATAGTTTAACGCTGCATTTAAGCCATTATTGTCGGGCTCATCTTTACAAAAGTTAAGCATAAATTCACGAGTTTGTTGCCTAAGTAATCGTACGGTCAGTTCCGAAACAGCAAGATCAATCATGAAGTTTCTATCGGGGTGGTTTTCAGTATAAATATGTACAATTCTATTTAATAACGCTTCGGTTTCATGGTTGTGATGAGTATGCATTAACTGCTCTTCATAATCCCAATGTCCAAATTCAGACTCTTTAGGAGCTACATGATTGAGGCGCTCAACCGTACTTTTAATGCGGTCTAACGAAACCTCTATCGCTAAACACGTTGTAGGTAACTCCCATTGAGCAATAGGAAAGTCAATTTCAACGGTTTTATTTGGCGCCATAATAAAAGATTCGTGCGGTAAAAACTCAGTTTCAAATGTGTTTTTTTCGGCATGCATTACTTTTTTCCCCGTAACCATGGCACAAAATAACAGTTGATCAGACTTTAGCTTTACACGTTCAGCTTGCTCGTAAGTATCGTAAATACTCAACTCTGAATCTGGCCCAGCAAAACTAATTTTGTTTTCTACTAGCACCTTAGGCGTTTGCTTTTTGTTGCATAAAATCTCTGTAATCATGTTTCACCTTTAACCAAAAACTAAACAATCCAATGTGTACTCACAGTCAACTTTTCTGAATTTTAAGCATAGTTGAACAATATTCATTCAGTAAAGTATACCGTTCCAACTAAAAAAACAATGAGAGGAAAGTATAATGATTTATTCAGTACCGGGGACAGACGGAGCAGTTGTTAACTTTAAAGAACGCTATCAAAACTTTATAAATGGCCAGTGGGTTGAGCCTCAAAACGGACAATATTTCGAAAACAAAAGTCCTGTAAATGGCAAAGTATTTTGTGAAATACCTCGTTCAGACAGCGTAGATATTGAACTTGCCTTAGATGCCGCTCATAGTGCAAAAGAAGCTTGGGGCAGCATGTCTGTTACTGAACGTTCAAATATTATTTTAAAAATTGCCGATCGCATTGAGCAAAACACCGAAATGCTTGCAGTTGCAGACACATGGGACAACGGTAAAGCAGTGCGCGAAACACTTGCGGCTGATATTCCATTAGCAGTAGATCACTTTAGATATTTTGCAGGCTGTTTACGTTCACAAGAAGGTTCTATCAGTGAAATTGACAAAAATACTATCGCTTACCATTTTCACGAACCCTTAGGTGTTGTTGGTCAAATCATTCCTTGGAATTTCCCACTACTCATGGCCGCTTGGAAACTAGCACCAGCGTTAGCAGCTGGTAACTGTGTTGTATTAAAACCTGCAGAACAAACACCAGCATCGATTTTGGTACTTGTTGAACTAATAGAAGATTTACTACCCGCAGGTGTACTCAACGTAGTTAATGGCTTTGGTAAAGAAGCTGGACAAGCATTAGCAACAAGTACTCGTATTGCCAAAATAGCTTTTACGGGATCCACACCAACAGGTTCACACATTTTAAAATGTGCAGCTGACAATATTATTCCATCAACAGTTGAGCTTGGCGGAAAGTCTCCGAACATTTTCTTCAATGACGTTCTCGACAATGAAGACGAATACCTAAGCAAATGTATAGAAGGAGCTGTATTAGCATACTTTAACCAAGGTGAAGTATGTACCTGCCCTTCACGCTTATTTGTACAAGAAGATATTTACGACGCGTTTATTGAAAAAGTTATCGAGCGTAGCAAACAAATCACACGTGGTAACCCATTAGACACTGAAACAATGGTAGGCGCACAAGTATCAGAAGCACAATTCGACAAGATTTTAGGGTACATCGATATTGGTAAAAAAGAAGGTGCTGAAGTTCTTATTGGCGGCGAAGTGGCTCAACTTAACGACGAGTACAGCAACGGCTATTACATTCAACCGACACTGCTAAAAGGTAATAATGACATGCGTGTATTCCAAGAAGAAATTTTTGGGCCTGTTATATCTGTATGTACGTTTAAAGATGAGGCAGAAGCTCTGCTACTTGCCAACAGTTCTGAATTTGGTTTAGGTGCAGGTGTGTGGACACGTGATATGAATAAAGCGTATCGCATGGGTAGAAAAATTGAAGCTGGGCGAGTATGGACTAACTGTTACCATATGTACCCTGCTCATGCTGCATTTGGTGGTTATAAAAAATCAGGTGTTGGCCGAGAAAACCATAAAATGGCACTAGGTCATTACCAACAAACTAAAAACTTGTTAGTGAGCTACGATGTCAATCCATTAGGTTTCTTCTAACCAGAAATCACGCACAACAGCAGTTCAATAAAAGCCTCTTACCGTAGTAATCATGTCAACGATAAATAAGAGGCTTTTGACATAATTCCAAACAAAATATCTTTGTATTTAATTCCTACCTTAATTCACTATACGTTATGATTGTAGTCACCTAATTGTATGTATACTTCGTTGAGACACGCCGTTGCTTTTAAATATTCTAATCACCTTAATCGTTTTAATTACATCTGCATGGGTATTATCAAGAATATTCACACTCCCTAAAAACATTTGGTTATTGTTTTTATCGCAACCATTAGTTATGGCGGCATCTCCAGTTATCGTTTTTATCGGGGGAATATTATCAACCAAAATGGCTGATGATCCTTCAATCGCGACATTGCCAATAACTATTATGATTTTAGGAGTCGCGAGTGCTTCAATACCAGCAGCATTATTAGCCAAAATTAAAGGGAGAAAATTTGCGGCCATTACGGGGTTTGTCATCTCTTTTATTGCCGCGTTAACCGCCGCCTTTTCAACGTACATATTGAGTTTTGAATTGTTTGTATTGGCGAGTTTATTCATTGGTGTAAGTGCAGCCTTTGTTCAACAACTTAGATTTGCGGCGATTGAAAACGCACCTACGCCAGAAGATATTCCCACCGTTTTATCAATACTCATGTTAAGTGGGATTTTTGCGGCATTCTTGGGGCCAGACATCGCTTTAGTAGCGAAAGATTGGATTGACTCACCAGAGGGATATACAGGGTCTTTTCTTATGTTGTCTGTACTCGTAGTGGTTGCACTTATGATTATGACGCAATTTAAA
Organism: Colwellia sp.; assembly: GCA_020630795.1. Lineage (GTDB taxonomy): Bacteria > Pseudomonadota > Gammaproteobacteria > Enterobacterales > Alteromonadaceae > Pseudocolwellia. The sequence continues at coordinate 30,707 of JAHDIK010000012.1, read as the reverse complement.
AATGTAGAAAGTAATACCTCTGAAATTCACGACCGAAGTCGACCGCTAAAAGTTATCGTTTGTCAGCCTATTTTCATTATTTCGATATTGTGCGCGGCAATAGGTTTTGCACTGATGAGCTACTTAATGACAGCAACACCGCTTAGTATGCATCATCTACACGGACACAGTTTATTAGACACAAAATGGGTAATACAAAGTCATATAGCAGCCATGTTTTTACCTTCACTTTTCACGGCATGGTTAGTTAAAAAGTTTGGTATTGAAAGCTTATTACTCGCAGGCACTACTATTTATGGCTCTGTTGCAGTTATTGCGTTTTCTGGCGAACACATCATGCATTATTGGTGGGCGTTAGTGTTACTTGGCATTGGATGGAACTTCCTCTTTTTAACAGGAACTACCTTGCTACCTTTAAGCTATACTCCTAGCGAAAAACACAAAGTTCAAGCCTTAAACGACTTTATACTTTTTGGTTTTCAAGCTTCCGCCAGCCTACTAGCAGGTTGGGTGCTTTTTAAAGCGGGCTGGCACGGCGTAGTACTCTCAAGTTTACCGTTTGTTGCAATTTTAGTCGGTGTTACGTTTTATTTTTATGTAAACCAAGACAAACTACAAAACACAGAACAAAATAACGTTTACAATAATAACCTCTCAACCGATGAACACTAATGGTTCGTTATATTAATTTAATAAAGCCTAAACAATGACAAACAGCATATCGATTAAACCCAGTAAGGTGATTCAATTAGGGCATTCAACATTACGAAAAGTAGCCGCTCCTGTTGAGAATATTACTCATAATACAACACAGCAACTTATTGAAAATATGCTGGTAACAGTAAAAAATGCTGGTGGTGTAGGAATAGCCGCTCCTCAAATTAACGTTTCGCAGCGCATTTTTATTATGTGCTCTAAACCAAACAATCGTTATCCTGACGCTCCGTTAATGGAGCCCACGGCAATTATTAATCCTAAAATTTTAAGCAAAAGTACCGATACAGAAAAAGACTGGGAAGGATGCTTAAGTGTGCCAGCTATAAGGGGGCTAGTTCCCCGCTATCGTTCAATACAAGTAGAGTATTACGACAAAGAGGGTGTAAAACACAACAGCCATTACAGCGGTTTTATCGCGCGAATTTTCCAGCACGAACTCGATCATTTAGATGGCATCACCTTTGTCGATAGAGTTGAATCAACCCGTGACTTATTTAGCGAAGAAGAATGGCCAAACAAATAGCAAATTAACGACATCGAGTTCATAAGGAAATATATGAAACATACTTTATTTATCATGTGCATATTCACCCTCATCGCCTGTGGAGGTGGTAGTGATAATGGTAATGAGAGATCTAGCGTTAATGATCCATCAGATAACACCGAAACCTTTACCATGCAAAATATAAGGTTTGACGCAATAGATTATTATGAAGGAGAGCAAATAACCGTTACAAAAGGGACTAGTTTTGAAGTTCAGTGGGTTTCCCCTATCGCTGAACCCTATAGAATAGATTTATACTTATCAACCAACGGTGATGCGCATTCTGACCGAAATAAAGTCGTAGGAATTAGATGTGGTAGCGATACGTTCTCGCTTTGTCCGAATCCCACCGGCGAAGTTCAATGTACATTTGAAGACAACAATTTATCGTGCGCTATAGGAAGCACACCTGTTGGTAGTAAAAATTTTCTAACGAATGATCTGTCAAACTTAACGTTTATCGTAAAAGGCTGTGATGCGTTAACTAATTGCGACGTTAAAACTTTTACTATTTCAGTGCAAAATACTAATGATGAATAGGCGTTATTTACGATTAAGTGCGTTATGAGAAAGACCTAATCAAATAGATGACTAGGTCTTTAATACCATGTTACTGTTTATAAACAATCCCATCTTTCATTACAAAACTTACACTTTCCATAACGTCAATATTTCGGATTGGGTTACCATCAACAGCTACAATATCAGCTAAAAATCCTGCTTTAATTTGCCCAAGAGAATCGTTTTGTTGAAGCAAAGCAGCACTATTTATCGTTGCAGCTTGTAACGCTTGTGTTGGCGTCATACCAAACTTAACCATACGAGAAAACTGCTTACCGTTATCGCCGTGAGGATATATGGCTGCGTCTGACCCAAACACCATTTTCACACCTGCCTTAGTGGCTTTTCTAAAACTATCGCGTTGAGCTTTAGATACCATTTTTTCTTTGTTGATGTTTTCTTCTGGCACACCGTTAGCGGCACCAAATGCTAATGTATATTCTGTATTGTAAATATCACAAGACATGAAAGTACCATGTTTTAACGCGAGCTTAATGGCTTCATCATCTAAAAAGCTACAATGTTCAATTGAGTCAACTCCTGCGCGAATAGCAGCTTTAATACCACCTGTTCCATGAGCATGCGCTGCTGCCACTAAACCACGTAAATGTGCTTCATCAACTGCTGCTCTCATTTCTTCTTCTGTTAGCTGCTGAATACCGACTTTAGTACCTTTTGAAAACACCCCGCCTGTTGCACATACTTTAATAGTATTTGCTCCGTACTTAATGTTTTCACGTACTTTTGCTCGTACAGCCCAAGGCCCATTTGCAACTCCGCCCGCAACACTTTTCGCTTCAGGTGGCGAAAAATTATCATCGCAATGTCCGCCAGTAATACTAACTGAATGACCTGCAGCCCATATGCGAGGGCCCACCACTTCACCTGCGTTAATTCCATCTCTTACGCCAATCACAGAGTACCCTTTTGCACCTAAATTACGCACAGTGGTAAAACCTGCCATCAGCGTTTTTTTAGCATTTTTAACGGCTTTTACCGTTTGGCGTGGAATAGAGTTGCCTTTAGCTGCAAGAAAATTATCTTCAGCATCACTACTTAAATGAACATGCATATCCATTAAACCAGGAACCAGCGTTTTACCGGTAAGATCAATAACTTTCGCCCCCTGTTCGGCTTTTACTTTGCCTTGTTTACCTACTTCAACAATTTTGTTTCCATCGATTAATACCGCAATGTTTTTGATAGTTTTTCCACGCTTCACATCAATATATGCGTCAGCGTTGATAAGAGTTTGTTGAGCATAAACATTACATGTTGCCAATAGCGTTGCCGCTATACCAATTAACTTAAATGCTTTCACAGGTGGTTCCTTTTTATTTTTATTTTTATGTCGATGTCAGTATAGTAAACCGACTTAAATGCGGATCGTTAATATTTGAGCTGAACTCACATTACCACACGATAATTAACAACGCTTCATCTATAGTATTAAAGCGTATATAGCCAAGTCATCACAATAACCAGAGTTACAAAAGCGTTTTATGAACAATGTTTAAGAGGCTCTACGAATGTAGAAAAGAAAAAGAGGCTGAAAATACAGCCTCGATATTGTAAAAATTTTCTAAAACAACGTTAAAAGATTAACGTTTAAATTCAGAGCTCTTGCTCCACTGTGGCCATACGTTTTCTTTCGAAAGCTCATAACCTACTTCAAAAAAGGCTTGCATGTCTTCAACTGCGCCAGACAAGTCCCAACGCTCGCTGTATTCGTCACAAACGTTATGATAACACTTACCTAATGTCGCTTTTAACGATTCACGTAATGCCTTAGTCGCTTCATCAACTGGCTCTTTACCACTTTTTGCGTAAAGCGCAGGTACACCAATATTCGCAAAAGCAAAGTGATCTGAACGGTAGTAAATACCCGCTGCTGGACGTGGATCACCAGAAATTACACGATCTTGTTTTTTCACCGCTTGAGTTAAAAATTCATCAAGTTCAGACTGGCCTAATCCGTAAACAGATACGTCTTTACTTCTACCAACAACACCTAATGCATCCATATTAATATTAGCTACCGTTTTAGCCGCTGGAATAATCGGGTTTGCCGCATAGTATTTAGAACCTAATAAGCCTTGCTCTTCAGCAGTAACAGCCATAATAGTAATAGAACGCTCCGGCGTAACAGGAAGTTTAGCAAATGCTTCAGCTACTTCGATAAGTGCACCCGTGCCCGTCGCATTATCAACAGCTCCGTTATACACTTGGTCGCCCTCTAAGCTTGTGTCTTTACCTAAATGATCCCAATGAGCGGTATATAAAATATGTTCATCCGGTTTTGTACGCCCAGGTAAAGTTGCAATAAAGTTATACGAAACAGACTCTTTTACGGTATTTTTTACTTTTACCGAAGCGTTTAAGTCCCCCATATCAACATGGTAACTACCTTTAGCAGCTTTAGCTTTAGCCTCGTCAAAGTTCAAACCAGCTTTTGCAAAAAGCTCTTTCGCAACGTCGGTATTTACCCAACCTTCAACCGCTACACGCCCCATGTTTTTATCGTCACGAACAAAACCAAATTGTGGTCCTGTCCATGAATGCTCGACAACAGACCAACCATATGAAGCTGCGTCAGTTTCATGGATAATAATTGCGCCTTCGGCACCTTGACGACTCGCTTCTTCATACTTGTACGTCCAACGACCATAATATGTCATCGCATTGCCGTTAAATACGCTCGGATCTTTTGTTGCAAAACCAGGGTCGTTCACCAACATAACAACCGTTTTGCCTTTTACGTCTAACCCTTTGTAATCGTTCCAGTTATATTCTGGAGCATTAATACCATAACCAACAAAAACTAAGTCTGACTTATTAAGTTCAGAAAACTCAGTAATGCGGCTCGATCCCATCACCATTTCATCGCCGTATTTATATTCTTTTCCGCCAATCGATAAACTCATCTCTGGTGAAGCTTCGATAGACACCATAGGAACCGATTGTAAAAAGCTATCGCCATTACCTGGTTTAAATCCAACAGCAGTTAATTGTTTAGTTAAGTAGTCAAGCGTGAGTTCTTCACCACGCGTTGACGGTGCACGCCCTTCAAACTCATCTGAAGCAAGTACTTTTACATGCTCAGCAAGTTGCTCTTTATTGATGCTGTTATAGCTATTTACTACATCATTTGACGAGTTATTTTTTGTTGCTTCTTCTTTTTCACCGCAACCACTTAGTATTGCTGATGTTAATAAAGCTAAACCTATTACATTTTTCATATATTTATTCTTACGTTAAAACCGATAGTGGGATTATAAGCAGATAGGACCAGATAAAGAAAGAGTCACCCACCTGCTAACGATAAGAGCAAATGAGTGACTTTTGGAACAATAACTTTACTCTGAAATAGAAAAGCCTGAACTTGTATCGCTTTCTAATTCAAAATCAGCACCAAACTTCTTAGTAACCTCATTTGATTCAGCAGTCGTTATTTTTCGCTCAGTAGGTTGAGCGGCACCTAGATTTAACGTTTTAAGTGTATCAATAAGCTCTACATCTACATGTTTATTGCTTTGCAGTGCAGAAACAAGTGGCGTTAAAAATGATTCCATTTGTTGGCTAAAATTAGCCAACGTTTGAGACAGTTCAGCGTCGTCTGGTTTATCAATATTCACTTGTAACTTGAGATTAGCAAGTGTTTCATTTAATACTGAAAAGCCATCTGATTCAGGCTGTTTTAACGCTGCACCAATCTGATTTAAACCTTTTTGTAACAACGAAATTTGTGTAGCAATAGTCGCGATAGGATTGTCGTTGTCACCTAAACTTTGGTGACGAACAAAATCTTCTTTTATTTGCTGCCAACGTGCTGTTTGTTCAGAGGTTTGGGTATTGCGTAATTCAGCTAACTTTAGCAAGTTTTCTTCTGCGCCAACGGTTAATGTTTGTGCTTCACCACGATAATGATCTTCGATAAGTTGTTCAACTTCTTCATCGGTCATTACTGGCACAATTTTTTCCGCCATTTTATTCATATTACGGTAACTACCTTGTAATTTGAAAGGTGGCTCAGTTCTATATTTGTCGTCTTGTGCGGCCGATGCAATATACTGATCGTTTGCTACTAATACCGTTTCTTGAACTTTTCGAATGCGTTTAATTACCGCAACAATTTCATTAATTTCAGCTTGAGAATAACCATGTTTAAGCTCTGTTGTAGCAACTGGCTCTCCATCAGCCATTTTAACAAGCTTGTACATATCATCCATGTCGCGTGTTGCTAACGGTGCAATATATGCGTTACTTGTTAAGCTGTTTTCAATAAAGCTGAGTGAAAATTCATGCTCTCGACCGCTTAGGGTATCACCTAAGTTGTATATATCTGCACGGTTTGCCAACATATCAGGAATGGTAAATGCTTCTCCTGACTCGGTATACGGATTACCAGCCATTACCACAGCAAACTTTTTACCACGCATATCGTAGGTTTTACTTTCACCATTCCAAACTCCATCTACTTTTCTAGAGCCATCACATAGCGAAATAAATTTTTGTAAAAACTCTGGGTTAGTATGCTGAATATCATCAAGATACAACATAACGTTGTTACCCATTTCAAAGGCTAAGTTTATTTTTTCAACTTCATTTCTAGCGGTTGAATTATTAGCTTGCGCAGGATCTAACGACAATTGCTCGTGACCAATTGAAGGACAATTAATTTTAACAAATGTCATACCAAGCTTACTTGCAACGTATTCAATTAACGTGGTTTTACCGTAACCTGGAGGTGAGATAAGAAGTAGCAAGCCCATTAAATCTGAACGTTTACTACTACCTGCAGCACCTATTTGTTTGGCTAAATTGGTACCAATAATTGGAAAGTAAACATCGTTAATCAGTTTATTTCTAACAAAAGATGATAACGCATTAGGCTTAAACTCTTCTAACCTTAGTCGTTTACGCTGTTGCTCTATAACCTCTTGCTTCTTTTGGTGATACTGCTTAAATTCAGGCACATGCACTTGAGAGAACTGACGCAATTTAACAATAAATTCTTGATAATTAATACGCAGCTCTCGATCGTTAATTTGCTCGTGCTGCCCAAGTAATTCAGTTACGACGCACTCTGTATCGGCAGTAGAAGCATAAAACTCACACGTATTTTCTAATGTCATCATGGTTGCAGACTCAATAAGAATATCTTGATTTACGTCCACATTTTGATGACTTGTGAATGACTGTAACCACGCGAGATAAAGCTGATATTTTTGTTCGGTTGTAGAGCAACCAGCTAGCGCCTTATCAATTTGTTTCTGTAGGTTTTTATGCTTAAACTGAGTATTCAATTGTCGCGTAAGGTCTACACTGCTGTCTTTTGCAATAAAACGTTGTTTTCCGCCAGCCAACTCCTGAACCAAATAGGTAGCTGCTAGGTTTACATCACAATCAAGCCAAGCGTTACATTCTATGTATTCGGTTAAGTTACTCGTTAACTCATCAATTAGTTGACGACGTAACTCACTCGTTCCGAACGTTTCTTCCATAACATGTAAGTTATGGAATCGATTAACGTAATCTTCGCGTTGCTCACTCGTTAATGCATACATAAAAAACACTAAAGCTAGTCGTCTTTCAGTTGCGGGGTAAGCAAGTAAACCAATAGACTCACGTAGTAATAACAACTGATGTAAAATCAATGCAGCATCTGAGTCATGTACGCCTTTGTCGTAACCTTCTTTATATCGAGGCTCTGCAAACTTTCTTACGTAATCAACGAGGTGGCCGCTATTCAATGCTGCATTTAACGCGTCGAGTTGTTGCTTTCCTTTGGCTTCAGCGTCAAACAATATAAGTGCGGCAAGGTATTCAGCACGATATACGTGACTCGACTCTGAAATGAGTTCTTGCTGCCATAAATACTCTGTATTGGCAAATAACTCGGCATCTACCGTTTCAAAATATTCACTACCGCTAATATGCAACACCATTTGGTTATCGCGAGGTAATAGTGTTAACTCTAACTTTTGTCGATTAACAGAAAACTGGTGTTCACCAATACTGACCAGACTACCATCAGCAGAATAAATATCAGTTCGATCGCGTAATGCTCTAATCCCCTGCTCTTTAGCATTTTTAACCTGCGCTTCAACGTCATCAGCTCTGACGTTGTCGTCTAACTCTCGCAATTGTTCAACTAATTGTCTTAATTTGGCCACCATAGGGTCGCCAGCAAAATAACTATTGAGCTTGTCTTGATCGGTAAACGTTTGGCTTCTTCGCACTACGCCTTCAATAATACGCTCAGCCGCCGTCATTAAGTTTAAGCATCGGCGTTGCTGTGCATCCATAAGCTGTTGCTTATGCTGTTCAAAGTTGTCGTAAATTTCGTCTCTTTTTTCCAGTATTTCACCGTAAAACTCGTCGTAATCACTAAACTGACTTTCAAGATCTTCCAATTGAATAAGAATTTGAGAAAGCTGCAGATCACAGTTCTGAGGCGTATCACTCGCGTTTAAGCCACTCGTTACACTTTGGCTCAATAGCTTAAATCGGGCACCAAACTCCGCTCGCGCTTCTTCGCTGCCAACACTTTTCGCCGCTAAATCAGCACTTGCTTTTACGCGATTGACTTGACTAAACACACCTGAAATGTCTTCTAAAATTCGTGTACGTTGTCGGCTATCTTCAATGTTTAACAACAACATGGTGTGATTGAGTAGCTCTAAACCATCAACGAGTTCGTCAATTGATTCTCTAATAGGCTTAAGCTCTGTAATAGATTCGCTGGCCGTTACAGCATTCTCTAGCTCAGAGATTGTATTGTGGTACGGCGTTAAAGCTTCGTCTTGCTGCAAAAAATCTGCAGTTGCTTGACTAAGACCTTGAGTAAGCTCATCAAGGTTTTCAACCATGTTGTCGATTTCTTCTATATCTACATAGCGTAATTCTTTATGAGAGATTAATTCTCCCTTAAATTGAGCAAGTTCTCCAAGGTTATCAACAAATTGGGTAGCGGTATCAAAGCCTGGCACTTGAATGTGCGACGTTAAGTCAGCAAGTTTACTCCGTGCTTGTTCCATAACAGCATCAGAATTTTGCTTAATACTTGCTACTTTTTCAAACTCGTCTAATACCAACTCAGACGTTGTAACGACTTGCTTTAACAAGCTGTTTAACGCATTTAAAACTGGATCGTCTAGCCAGTGATAACGGTCGAACAATAGCTTTGACTCTTTAACAAGATCGTTAAAATGTAAAGCTGTTGGCTGTTCTTGAGCAATCAATTTCACCACGCTATATAAGTCAGACACCCCTCTTACAAGATCTGGATTACCTATTTTTCCAAAAAAAGAGTTGTCACTTGGCTGGTTACTTGCGAATTCTTCGCTACAAAATGGCGTTTGCCAAATTTGCATAGCATGCACACGAGAAGGCTCTGTTTCTGCGCTAAAAACAATAGCACGGCCTGAATCATATAAACTTTGACCATGTCCATAAATTGGATTTTGTAACGTGCGAGTAATCAGGTTGTACCCAAATAAAGCATATTGACCTTCATTTGGTTCATAAAATATGTAGAGAAAATCTTCACCGTTTGGTGATTTAATAACACGATGGAGCTGTAAATCTTCTGCGTTGTCTTCAAAACTTTTGTTTTCACCATTTTGAAGATAATACCCGCCGGGAAAAATAATGCCGTGATCTTCTGGTAATTGAATACACGCATGCTCAATAGCGTCTTGTCGTAAAACTTCCTGCGTTTTACAGTTAAAAATAAGATGTCGAGTTTCGTCTTCTCTATATGGCTTAATTTTTAAAAGAATTAATTCGCCAACTTTTGCGTACTCAATATCTGCATCGTCAATTGACTGATGTTCATCATCAACCGGCTCAGAATAAATACCTTTTCCTTCAGCGGTATTATTTTCGACTTTTAGGGTAATAGAACCGCCAATTGCTTCAACAAATAAAGTATCAAACAAATTAAAATGCGGATGCTTACCCTGTTCTTGTTGCTCTCGAGAAACTTTTTGCCATTCAAAATCAAAATTGTCAGGTTGCTTTATGTCTCGCTCACCACGATTGTCGATGTACGAAACGTTTTGTTCAGAATCTATTCCCCAACGAAAAACACGTATATCATCTACTCGTTCACCGATCTGAAACACTGCAAATAGTTTACTGCCTTGTTTATAAACGTGAGATAAAAACGTTTTTTTGTAGTAGGTGTATAGCTCGTCAAAATCACGCGTAAATTCAGGATCATCTAAAAATGTCCCTTGCATGGGTACGTCAATAATCTCTAGTTCGCCGTTCTTGTCGCTGAACTTATGTAAACTAAATACGTCACCTATAGTGATATTGCGTTTAAGCCCTAAAAATACGTTGTAACCAAATAACAATGTATCGCCAATTGCGGCAATATCTCGTGCGATACAATTGTGCTCTGTTCGTACACGTACTCTGGCTTCAACCTCCATATCAGTTGAACCAAATGTTTCAATTCGATCCTGATTTAACTGTTTAATATGTGTATTAAGATCGTTACCTAATGCTGAAAGTCTACGTTGAATAAGCTCATACGAACCACCTTCGGCAACAGCTTGATTGGTGACACTTTCCTTATCTGTCATTTATAACTCCGTAATACGATATGACGGCCCTCACGCAATAAGGTAAAGGCCGTAAAATGCTAAATAAACATTCCTGATATATTTATTTAATATCGGAAGTACTTTGACCACCAAGGTTTAATAAACTTGCTAACGCTCCTTTTTGCGTGTCGTCAGCATTATTTAAGGTCGCCAATAATTTAGCCATATTAAAGTTTTTAAGCGTTTCACTTGATTGAGAAGCTCCCGAAAGCGCACCACCTAAATCATCCATAATATTTCTGTCGCCATTTAGGTGATCTTTAAATAAGGCTTTAGCTGTATCACTTTCGTTAACAAAACCGTCTAACGATTTACCTACGGTGATCGACTTCATGAATTGACGTAAGAACTCACCGTCTCCGCCCATAATATTAATGTCGGCTTCACTTAGTGCCGTCGCTAATACTTCCGCTTGTTTTTCTGCGAGGTCTACGCTGTTATCTAATTTAGCAAGTGTAAGTTCTCTTTCCTGATTCAATCGTAATCCAAACGTTTCAAATTCACGCGCTTGTTCAGACATAGCATTCAACACTTCTTGCTTCTCTCGCAAACCTGTAGCTTCGGCGAGTGACTTCTCTTCAATACCTTTAGCTTCTGCCGTTAGTTTCAGCTCTAACGCTTTCGCCTCTGCTTCACCTTGTCTTTCGTGTGCATCAGCTTGTGCTAACGTCACTTGCGCTTCAGCTAAACCAAGCGAAGCTGCCTCTGCTTGCTCACCTTCTGCTAAAATTTTCTTAGACTCGGCTTGTTTGCTCGCCGCTTTTAGTTCAGCTTCAGCAATTGTTTGCATTTTTTTCGCTAGATGTTCGGCAGCTTGCTCTTGAGCCTTCGCCGCTTCAATATCTTTAACTAAAGCTTCTTCGGCTTCGGCTTGTGCTTTAATCACTTGTTCGTCTTTCAAACGATTAGCTTCAGACACTACACGTAAGTCTTTAATACGCTCTTCTTCTTCCGCTACATTTTTGTCAACCGCAATACGTTCACGTTGATATTCAGCAATATTTTTGCGCTCAATTTCTAACGCTTTTTCTTTATCAATACGTAACGTTTCAACCTCTTTCTCACGGTCAATTTGCTCTATCTGCCTTGCTCTTGTTACTTTTTCTTCTTCAATTGCTACGGCTCTTAATCTATTTTGCTCTGCAATGTCAGCTTCACGCTGTTTATTTTGTTCTGCTACTGCAACGGTTTGCTCTGTAGCAATGCGAGCAGCCTCTGATTTAGACAACTCTTCTTGTACAATTTTTTCAGTTTCGGCTTCTTCTCGCGCTTTAACCGAAGCAATTTCACGTTTTTGTTTCGCTTCTGCGTCTGCTAATTGTCGCTCTAACTCCAAACGTTTTTCTTCTGCATCAATGTCTTGTCGCTTAATACGGATTTCTTCTTGACGCTTTAAATCATTCGTTTCGACACTTTGTAACGCTGTTAACTCAGTGATACGGCGAATACCTTCCGAGTCCATAATGTTGTTAGGATCTAAATCTTTAATTGATGTTTGTTCTAAAAAGTCGATTGCCACATCTTCTAAAACGTAACCCGATAGATCTTGCCCAATAACTTCTTTGATTTTGTCTCTAAATCTGTCGCGTTGCGTAAATAAGTCGGTGAAATTTAATTGTTTACCTACGGTTTTAAGTGCTTCTGAAAATTTCGCTTCAAATAATTCTTGTAACGTTTCAGGGTACGATGAACGCTCACAACCTACTTGCTTAGCAACTCGAAGAATATCTTCTTTAGTTTCATTTACACGAATATAAAAAGTGATAATGATGTCTGCGCGAATGTTGTCTTGACAGATCAAACCTGATCTTCCCTTTCGTTCTAACATCATGCGTTTGGTTGATATGTCCATCACTTCTTTTTTATGAATGATAGGAATAACCATGCCGCCAGTCGTACTAATTTCTGGCTCAGCCCTGAGTTTGTTGATGATTAAGGCTTGCCCTTGCTCTACCTTGTTGTAGAACTTAGCAACCATGATTAATAGTGAAAGGACAAAAAGTACGCCAATTCCAATAGCCAGATAAAGTGGTTCCATTACCATATGATTTTCCTCTTATATAAAACGACAGTCACAGGAGTGACCAAGTAAATTGTGATTTTAGTTATTAATTAAGTGAGTAAGGTGCAACAATATATGCATGGTTATCTTGTAAGTATTCAATAACCAGTACTTTGTCGCCAGCTGACATTTCATGCTCAGGAGAACATCTCACATCAACAAGTATTTCAGCTCCATCATTGAACAAGCGCGCCTGACCAAAAGTATCAGAAACAGTGCCAGTAACAATAGTGGCATCTTTACCAATTAGGTTGCTACTCGACGCGGTTTCAACGGATGAAAACATGCCCTTTAGCGGGCGAATAATAAATGCAGTTATAGGCAGAGAAATAAAGAACACAACAATATCGCTAACCACACCGGCAATGTAATACAAAACACCGTCAGGTAACCACGTTAAAAGATAAAACTGTAGATAAAAGCTTATTAACCAGCACACGAGAATAATGATGCTGATCACGAGTGTAAATGGCACTCCTGTTAAACCAAATGTAAGAAACAAACCTGCAAGCCCGCCTACGGAAGCGCCAGCATCTGCGTCAACATCTATATCAACGTCTACGTCGCCAGAAAAGTCTAAATCAATAACACCTAACATGCCGATAATCCAATAAACGACAACGATACCAAGTAGTACTGAATAAATAACGGTAGGAAATTGAGAGGCTACAGTGAAGAGCTGTTCCATGATTCATCCTTAAACGGTTAGAGAGCAATAATTATTGTATATTTTATTCTTAACGCTTTCATATACTATACGGATTTGACATATTATGTCAAATCCGTATAGTTAATATCATCTTTGACATCATAAATTATCATATAGACACTCAAAGTACACCCTAGTGAATGGTGCAATTTACCAATAAATTAATAGACAAAACACAATGATTTAATTGATTTTTAGTAGCAAGGTTAAACACACAGCTATATGATAGATAAAAAGCACTAACACATAATAATGATAATTAAGGACATATACGATGAAGTGTACAAGCTGTAAACAAGGTGAACTCCTACCCAGCTACATTGAAGGACAATTTAGAGCGCATACTTGTTCTAACTGTAAAGGAAATTGGATCTTAATCGAAGATTATGTCACGTGGAAAGAACGTAATCCTCAATTTACATTTGACGAAACAACAACCTGTGAAATAGACGAAACCAAAAAAGCGGTTTTATGCCCAGTAACAGGTACAATTATGCGTAAAATGCGCTTATCTACAGCAACAGATCATCGCATAGATTATAGCGCCAGCGTTGGCGGTGTATGGCTTGACACTGGAGAGTGGGAGCTTCTTAAATCGAAAGGTTTAGCGGGCTCATTAAATGCGGTATTAACGGCTCACTGGCAACGTAACGTGCGTATGAATAGCACGAAAGACAACTTTACTGAAATCTATAAAGACAAGTTTGGTGAAGAAAGCTATAACAAAATTAAAGAACTAAGATCATGGCTAAATAGTCAGCCAAACAAAGCTGATTTACGCGCATATCTTCTCGCTGAAGATCCTTATTCTGCAGACAAATAACGTAACGATTAAGCTATCAATATTCATTTTTTAAAGGAGTTACAATGAGAGGTGCTGGCGGTACATCAGGTGGATTAGGTCAATTTTTTATTGGCTTAATTATGATGTGTGGTGGTTTTTATATGTTGCTCAATGCAATAAACGTATCATCTAGCTTTGGTATGGGCATGCGTTTATACGGTTTTTCAGCAATGGGTGGTAACTACAACATAACAAGTGGAATGATCATGATCCCTTTTATGTTTGGTGTTGGTTTAATATTTTATAACAGTAAAAACATTTTAGGATGGGTTCTTTCGATTGGCTCTATTGCTGGATTAATTTTTGGTGTTATATCTTCAATTCGGTTTTCATTTAGAACCATGACATCTTTCGATTTAATTGTGATTCTTGTGCTTGCTATTGGAGGTTTAGGGCTATTTTTAAGATCGCTTAAAACACTCGATGAAAAGTATTCTGATAATTAAAAGCGTAAGACTCCTCATACATCCCCTCTGAGAAATACGCGTTTAACTCAATGAACAGTGTTTGTTTATTAAATAAGCGAAATACTGTTCACATTCCTCTTACATCCGACCAGTTGGTCTGCTAGAATGAAAATTATCGATACTAATATTGATAATTTTCATATTCACGTAATAAGTAAATGTAGGTTGTTGTGATGAGAGATGCTGAACAAACAAGACAAAAGATTTTAGAAGTAAGTGCTGACGAAATTCATAAGAATGGATTCACAGCGACCAGTTTGTCGGTAATTTTAAAGCAATGTGATATTTCTAAAGGCGCGTTATACCACCATTTTGCGAATAAAATGGAGCTTGGTTACGCTGTTTTTGAAGAAGTTTACACTCCTATGTTTTTAGATATGTGGTCAAAAGCTGTTGAAAGCGATGACCCCGTTGAAGGTTTGTGTAACTTTTTTACGCAAATGTATGATGACTCTTCGTGCGACGAATTAGTATGCGGCTGCCCACTAAACAACCTTTGCCAAGAAATGTCTGGGGTTGATGAAGGTTTTAGACTTCGTATCCTCAACATGCAATTGCAACTGAATCACCTACTCTCAAATGGATTACGTAAAATAGAAAGCCAACTACGAAATGATATTGACTATAGTCAGGTCTCTTACTTTGTCGTTTCTGCCTTTCATGGTTCAAATAGCTTAAGTAAAAGCTCTCGTAACAAAGAGCTATACGAAAAAGTTATTAACGAATTATGTAATTATTTAAGAAGCCTTAAGCGACCTTAAAACGAATCTAACAACACTCACTTAATTTATACGCTTTATTACACAAAAGAATATAAAAGTGATTATTTATTATTGACAGACCGAGCGGTCGGTATGCTATTATACCCTCAAGTTAACAATATCAATTAAAGGCTTTCTCCATGAAAAAATTTATTAGTGCTTTTTACATAGCTGCAACGCTTATGTTCAGCGCATCTTCTTTAGCCAATGAAGTATCTCCATACAAAGTTATTGAAAGTGTTGGTAACAACCTATTCGATCGCATTGCGACGAATCAACAAGAAATTACAAAATTTCCTGATTTAATGCGCGATATTGTAGATGATGAGCTTATGCCACATATCGATTACAAATATGCAGCCTACAAAATATTAGGTAAAAACCTAAGAAAAACATCGAAAGAACAACGTGCAGGTTTTGTTAAGTCAATGCGTCAGTACTTAGTGCGTACTTATGCGAATGCACTTATGCAATACCAAGATCAACAAGTAATTTTTGAAAAAGATAAGCCGACAAAAGGTAAGAAAATCGTGTCGGTTACAACTCAGATTATCGACAGTAATAGACCAACTATTGATATTGCCTTTAAGTTACGTTTAAACAAAAAAACAAAGGAATGGAAAGCTTACGACATGGTAGTAGAAGGAATATCGTTGCTATCAAGTAAACAAGCTGAATTAAGCCAACGTATAGCTAAACAAGGAATTGAGCAAGTTACGTTAGAATTAGCATCAATCGCTAAGTAAGTTTATTGCATAGGCATAGCCCAGCCACAACATTAGGCATAACTCAGTCACAACATATTAATCAGTAAAATTGCTCGCTGATTATTATTCCCCCAATATTCAAACCTGAGTATTGGGGTTTTTTATAGCGATTTTAGTGATTTGAAAAATTGTCACCTTTTGCCATTCTGTCGTACAAAATAACATTAGCTGTTGCAGCTAAATTCATACAACCATTAGTAGGTACATAAATAGTCTCGCGGCAAAAGTCGGTAATATGCTTTTTTAACGTTCCATCTTCAGGACCAAAAATATAAAAAGCACGAGGTGGGTGTTTGTAATCAACAAGTGATTTAGCCCCTTCTACTAATTCAACCGCCACAGGTACGCAGTCTAAAGGAACGATGGTTTTTAAGTCATCTACGCCAATTAACGGAATATCTAAATGCACTTTATTTTTGTCTGTACAAAACTGCTTTGCTAAATCGTAGCGTTTACCCGTATAAAATACAGAGTGAACCCCATAACAACCTGCTGCTCTAATTACAGATCCTACATTTTCAGGTGATTTAGGATTAAACAACCCAATACACGCATACCCTTTTTTACTCATTTTACGACTCGTTTACGCTAAATAATTCACTTAGTTTAATAGTGCGCCAGAGTATACCCTCTTTTGTAGATTGCATTAACTCTAAAACGTATAATTACGGTTTATACTTTTTAACTATCAAACGAAAATTTATGCACTCTGAATTGAAATATCTTGCGTCATACCCAACCGACATAAAAGATAAAATACAACTGATGCTCGATAACGACACGTTGAAAACCTTTTTACTGCAAAAGTATCCTCAGCCACATCAAATATATAACGACAAGGCACTTCGTGAATATGTTATGGATATAAAAAACACATATTTAAAAAAGTCTACCCCTCTTAGCCAAATAAAATATGATGATAAAATTCACGTAATTAATAACGCTTTAGGGTTGCATACCTATGTTTCTAGAGTGCAAGGGAATAAATTAAAAAGTAAAAATGAGTTAAGAGTGGGAAGCGTATTTAAAGTATCTCCAGAGCCCTTTTTAAATATGATAGTGGTGCATGAACTCGCGCATCTAAAAGAAAAAGACCACAACAAAGCCTTTTACAAACTGTGCGAACACATGTTGCCAAATTATCATCAATTAGAGTTCGAGCTAAGAGTTTACCTTACACAATTAGAATTAAAAGGCGCGTTATACCGTTAGATATTTATCACTTCGTCGTTTGTTAATATACGACTTTCACCAGTACTAAGATTATCGTCTAGTGCTAAATTACCAATTTTACTGCGATGTAACGCAACAACAGGGTTTTGGAAACGCCCAAACATGCGCTTTATTTGATGATATTTGCCTTCAACTAGCGTAACACGTGCAACGTAGTCAGATATTATCTCCAGCTTTGCCGGTTTAGTGGTAATATTTTCATATTCAAAATACATTCCTTGCTCAAAAGCCAAAATATAATCGTTTGTTAACTTATGCTTAAGCGTTACGTCGTAAACCTTCGGCACTTTACTTTCTGGGTGTGTTAAACGCTCTGACCATTCACTGTTGTTGGTGAGTAATACAAGCCCTGAAGTATTAAGATCTAACCTACCGACAATGTGCAAACTTGATTTGTGTTGATGCGACAATAAATCTATAACTGTTTTATGAATATTGTCTTTCGTTGCACTTACAACACCTATAGGTTTATTTAACATAATATATAGTGATTTATTCGATTGTACTGTTTCTCCATTTACTTCAATGATCGAAAATTTGTTTATTTGCGCGTCCATATCAAGCGTAATTTCACCATCTACCACTACCCTTTTTTGAGCTAGCATTAATCGCACATCACGTTTATTAAGGGCAAGGTGATTAATAAGAAATTTATCAAGGCGACTTTTTTGCATAAAGAATAAGATGATGAGGTTAAAACTTGTAGCCAGAATATCAGCTTGTTTCTATTTATCCATGCATTTAACGTAACTATTTATCTGTGATAACCACACTTATGATTCTTGACAATACACGTAAACTGTTAGACCATATAGACGTCTAAACGTCTACATAAAGAAATGTACTGTGAATAATGAATCTGAATTAAGAGCTCGATATAACGATATACACCGCGGTGTTTATTTTATTGGCACTACTCCACCTAAAAGTGATACCCCGCTAGATCAAGTGGATAGTATTGCTGAAAAGCTACTTGAGCGTGTAAACGACATCGATTTTGATGGTTTAATTGTTTACGACATTCAAGATGAAAATTCACGCACCAATAAACCAAGACCTTTTCCGTTTAAGTCTACACACGACACTCGCTTGTACTCATCGTTACTCAACAAGAAATCGCAACGCCCTGTTATTACGTATAAAAGTGTTGTTCAGTCGAATACTGACGATTTTAATCAATGGGCAAACGAGGCCTGGACAGAGTACGGGGTAAAAGACATTGTATTGGTAGGTAGTCCATCGACAAAAAATGCGATTTCTTTACCGTTAGAAGGTGCATACAAAACACTAGTAGACAACAAACATAATTTCTTTATTGGCGGAGTAACTATTGCGGAACGTCATGCGTCAAAAGGTAACGAGCATGACCGATTGATTGAAAAACACCAACAAGGCTGTAACTTTTTTATATCGCAGGCAATTTATAATCCACAAGCGACCATTGATATGCTTACGCGATATGCGATTGAATGTGAGCAAAAAGGCATTAAACCACAACGTTTAATTCTTACTTTCTCTCCATGTGGCAGTAAAAAAACACTCGAGTTTATTGATTGGTTAGGTGTGAGCGTACCTGAAGCAACAAGCCTACGTATATTAAATGCAGATAATTCGTTATATGAGTCTATTCGAATTTGTTTAAACAGCTTACAACAAATTTTAGACGCAATATTGCCATACGACCTTCCGCTCGGACTTAATATTGAAAGCTTAACAAACCGTAAAGAAGAAATAGACGGTTCAATTTTATTGTACAAATTGCTTCGTTCTAAGATGGACAACTATCTTGCGAAGAAAGAATTAGATTTGCTGATAAAAAATAACTAACATATTGTGCTTACGCAAATAACTTTAATAAGCGCAGGCACAACATGAATAAAAAACTCTATTACGCACATGATCCAATGTGCAGTTGGTGTTGGGGCTTTGAACCCGTTAGAAAACAATTTTTCAATAACCTTTCCCAAGATATAGAGCTTGTGAGATTAGTTGGAGGGTTGGCTCCTGATTCTATAAAACCCATGCCCGCAGACATGCAGTTAAGTCTACAAAACACATGGAAAAAAATTCAGCAAGCTATTCCAAACACTCAATTTAATTTTTATTTTTGGAGCCAATGCCAACCTAGACGCTCTACTTACCCTGCAAATAGAGCCATTCTAGCGGCTAAGCTTCAAGGTATAGAATATGATGAGTTGATGACTCAACGCATTCAGCAGGCCTATTATAGAGAAGCGAAAAACCCGTCTGACGATTCTGTGCTTATTGAACTCGCAACTGAATTGGGATTAGATACGCAAAAGTTTACACAAGATTTAACCTCTGACTTTATTCAACAATCTCTTGAGCAAGAGATTTTGAAAGCTCGTTCTCTGAGATTAAATAGTTTTCCAAGCTTGGCTTATCAGGTTAACAACACATTACATCATATTCAGCTTGATTACCTTGACGCTAATACGATGCTGAACCAAATACGTACCATCGACGCCAGCTCAAAGGAAACTGAGGCATTCACACATTGAAACTTATCATGAAGAGTGAATTTGATAACTTAAGGCTTAACAATAACCATGAATTTGAAGCCGACAGCAACGGCAACAAGCAGGTTGTTAAAATTTATTGTAAAGGTGAGTTAATCGCTAAAAAAGTAAAAATTAAAAAGTCTATTCGGTATTTTGGAGCTGAAGGATATTCAGCTCATTTATCAGAAACTGATAACGTACAATAACTAACAAACCACTTATTATTTTTTAAGCATCGATTTCAGGTCAGCAAATGGGTTATATGTTGCTTGAGTTTGATTAGTATCTCCCGCTTTAACCTCAGTTGCATAATTTGCGTGGTCTGTATATTTAGCATGCTCATTGTCATGACAATAAATACATAACAACTCCCAATTCGACCCATCGTTAGGGTTATTTGTATGGTCGTGATCAATATGATGCACTGTTAACTCTTTAATATTTGAGTATTCAAACTCTCGTGCACACCGACCACACACCCATGGGTAAAGCTTTAACGCTCTGTCTCTATACCCTTTTTCTTGGCTCTTATAATGAGCGCTCGTACCATACCTATCAGACGACATGAGTTAACTTCCAAAATTAGTTTAAAGCATTGTAGAAACAATTGAAGACGTGTTCAACTTTACACCACGCAAACCCTACAAAATACATCAACACATATTAAAAAGCCTACACAGGTGTAGGCTTTAGTTTTAAGTTATTTTACGCAAATTAATTACATGTTTGGATAGTTTGGCCCGCCAGTACCTTCAGGCGTTACCCATGTAATATTTTGACTTGGATCTTTTATGTCACAAGTTTTACAGTGAATACAGTTTTGTGAATTAATCACAAATTTATCACCTTCATCAGTCGACTCAACTTCATATACACCAGCAGGACAATAACGTTGTGCTGGCTCTGCGTATTTAGCTAAATTCACATTAATAGGAATAGTACTATCAGCCAGTTTTAAGTGACACGGCTGCTCTTCTTCATGGTTAGTATTCGATAAAAATACTGAAGAAAGTTTATCAAAACTCAACTTGTTGTCAGGCTTAGCATATTCAATCATAGGAGCATCAGCGGCTAACTTGAGCTGAGCATGATCGAGTGAATCATCTTTAAAGTTAAACGGTAATCCACCACCAAAGAAGTTTTGATCTAACGTGTTGTATGCACCACCAATAAAAGTACCAAACTTATGCATTGCAGGACCAAAGTTACGTGTTTTGTATAACTCTTCATACAACCACGACGCCTTATACTTATCGGTAAACGATGTAAGGTCTTTACCGCCCTCATCACCCGCTGAAATTGCTTCAAATATCGCTTCAGCTGCCAACATGCCTGACTTCATCGCGGTATGATTACCTTTAATTTTCGCAAAGTTAATAGTACCCGCATCACAACCGACTAATAAGCCTCCCGGCATAGTCATTTTTGGTAATGAATTAAATCCGCCTTTGGCCATAGCACGAGCACCATACGACACTCGCTTACCACCTTCTAGGTATTGGCTAATTTTAGGGTGATGTTTATAGCGTTGAAATTCGTCAAACGGACTTAAATGTGGATTGCTATAATTTAAATCAATAATTAGACCAACGAACACCTGATTACCTTCTGCATGATAGAGATAACCACCACCGTTGGTATCTGAATCTAGTGGCCAACCTGCGCTGTGCACCACCAAACCTTCTTGGTGTTTTTCAGGATCAATATCCCAAATTTCTTTAAAGCCAATACCATAATGTTGAGGAGAAGCATCAGCGTCTAAGTTAAATTTGGCAATTAGTTCTTTACCTAAATGACCACGACAACCTTCAGCAAAAACGGTGTACTTAGCACGTAGTTCCATACCTGGTTCAAAAGAGTCTTTTTGATTACCTTCAGCATCTAAACCCATATCGCCGGTAATAATACCCGCTACGCTATTGTCTTCGTTGTAAATAACGTCTTGCGCAGGGAATCCTGGAAAAATTTCTACACCCAGCTGTTCAGCTTGTTCAGCTAACCAACGACATACATTGCCCATACTTACAATGTAGTTACCTTCATTGTGCATGGTTTTAGGAACAGCAAAGCCAGGCAATTTTACGCCTTTATCTTCGCCATTAAAGTAATAAATATCATCGCCTGTTACTGCAGTGTTTAATGGAGCACCTTTTTCCTTCCAATCAGGAAAAAGCTCATTCATTGCTGTAGGTTCAAATACTGCACCAGAAAGAATATGCGCGCCAACTTCAGAGCCTTTTTCAACAACACAAACCATCAACTCTTGTTCATTTTTTTGTGCTAATTGCATAAGTTGACATGCTGTAGCTAAGCCAGACGGCCCTGCTCCAACAATAACAACGTCGAACTCCATCGATTCACGTTCCATAATTTCTCCCCCAATTCTTTACTTATAAATTAAATTCAAACACTCGTTTGATTTTCAAACACCTGTTTGATAATATCAAGCATTATAGATAATTTGTATGTAAATACTATCCTGTAATGAAATATTTGCTGAGAATATTTTTTAAGCGTAGTTTGAATAACATGATTTAGACAATTATTGATAAACATCATGTAATCTATAATAAATCTATCAGGCATTATTAGAATTAGAAGCTAGAATGTGTAAAGAAGAAACGTTTTAGCAATTTAAATACAAACAACATGCACCATCAGAGGCTACGATGAAAATATTAGTACCTATAAAACGTGTAATTGATTACAACGTAAAAGTTCGCGTTAAACCAGACAATTCAAATGTTGATCTCGCCAACGTAAAAATGTCAATCAACCCATTCTGTGAAATTGCTGTAGAAGAAGCTGTTCGCCTTAAAGAAGCTGGCACAGCCACTGAAATTGTTGCGGTTTCAATTGGTAATAAATCTTGTCAGGAACAGTTACGTACGGCATTAGCACTAGGTGCGGATCGTGCAATTCAAATTGATACTGAAGAAAATTTAGATTCATTAAACGTTGCGAAATTACTTCAGAAAGTTGTTGAAGAAGAGCAACCACAATTAGTTATTCTTGGTAAACAGTCTATCGACAGTGACAACAACCAAACCGGCCAAATGCTTGCTGCACTTACAGGAATGCCGCAAGGTACTTTTGCTTCAAACGTTGGTGTTGAAGGCGACAAAGTAAATGTAACACGTGAAGTTGATGCAGGTTTACAAACTGTTGCATTAAATTTACCGGCAATTGTTACTACAGACTTACGTTTAAATGAACCTCGCTACGCGAAATTACCTGATATCATGAAAGCTAAACGTAAACCTTTAGACGTTAAAGCCGCTGCAGATTTTGGTGTAAACCTTGACGCAAGAACAACAGTAGTAAAAGTTACTCCTCCTGCAGAACGCCAAGCAGGTATTATTGTTGAAAGTATTGATCAATTAGTAGATAAATTAAAAAATGAAGCGAAGGTGATCTCATGAGTATCTTAGTATTTGCTGAACATGACAACAGTAGCTTAAAAGCAGACACACTAAAAACAGTAGCAGCTGCACAAGCTATCGGTGGTGATATTCATTTATTAGTAGCTGGTTCTAACTGTGCCAATGTTGCTGAAGAAGCAGCTAAAGTAAACGGTGTAAGTAAAGTTTTTATTGCTGACAATCCAGCATACGAACACCAATTAGCTGAAAACGTAAGTTTATTAGTAACTGAGCTTGCTGCTGATTACGATCACATTTTAGCTACAGCGCTAACAACAGGTAAAAACTTTATGCCTCGCGTTGCGGCTTTACTAGACGTTGCACAAATCTCAGACATTATCGCAGTAGAAAGTGCAGATACGTTTGTTCGTCCTATCTACGCAGGTAACGCTATTGCTACAGTACAAAGCTTAGATAGCAAAAAAGTGGTAACGGTTCGTCCTACTGGCTTTGATGCGGTTGCTACAGATGGCAATGCTGAAATTGTATCGCTTGATACTGTAAAAGACGCGGGTATCTCATCACACGTAAGTGATGAAATTTCTGAATCAGAACGCCCTGACCTAGGTGCAGCAAGTGTTGTAATTTCGGGTGGTCGAGGCATGCAAAACGGTGATAACTTCAAGTTACTTGAAGGAATTGCTGATAAATTAGGCGCAGCTATTGGTGCATCACGTGCTGCTGTTGACGCTGGCTTTGTACCTAACGACATGCAGGTGGGTCAAACCGGTAAAATTGTAGCTCCAGACCTGTATATCGCGGTTGGTATTTCTGGTGCGATTCAGCATTTAGCGGGTATGAAAGACTCAAAGATCATTGTTGCAATTAACAAAGATCCAGAAGCGCCTATCTTCCAAGTAGCTGATTATGGCTTAGTGGCAGATTTATTTGACGCATTACCAGAGTTAGAAAGTAAACTATAAAACTTTATTATCTCACCGTATAATAAAGCCACTGTTAAGTGGCTTTTTTTATAGCTAAAAATTAATATTTAGGTGTTTATGAACGACAATAATTCACATTTGGTCTACTCTACTAGTAGTGGCAGAATAAAAGAAGAAGCAAAAAAAGAAACCGTTACACCTTCAGATGGCTTTGCAAAAGTGCGTAGAGAAACGAAAGGTAGAAAAGGAAAAGGTGTAGTAACCATTTCAGGTTTAGGTTTGAACACAACAGAACTAAAAGCACTCGCAAAAAAGCTGAAAAAAACATGTGGTTCAGGTGGTAGCGTTGTAGGTGAAACAATTGAAGTACAAGGAGATAAACGCGAACAAATACAACAAGTATTAGAAAAAAGTGGTTTTAAAGTGAAATTTATTGGCGGTTAAACGCGAACAGCCTTCACCATAAGGACAATTATGACAACAATGAATCCGAGCGACGTATCTATTTTGGTTGTGGAACCGTCAGATACTCAACGAAAAATTATTACAAAAGAACTAAAGAAACAAGGTGTTACAGAGCTTTCTGAAGCCAAAAACATTACTGACGCCTACGAAATTATAGAAAAACATTCTTATGATTTAATTACCAGTGCCATGTACTTTGATGACGGTACAGGGCTAGATCTGTTGAAAAAAGTTCGAGCAAACGAAAAAATAGCTGAAACATCATTTATGCTGGTAAGTAGCGAGTATAAAAGAGAAAGCTTAGAAGAATTTAAACAATCTGGCGTTATTGCTATTCTCCCCAAACCATTTACTCACGACCATCTAGCTTCTGCAATTAATACCACAATGGATCTATTGACTGCTGACGAGCTTGATCTTGAGTATTTTGATGTTCACGAAATAAGAGTATTACTCGTTGATGATAGCCGTTTAGCACGTAACCACATAAAGCGTGTTCTCAATAACCTTGGGCTAATGAAAATTACTGAAGCGGTAGACGGACAACAAGCCATTAACTTAATGGACGACACCATGTTTGACCTCGTGGTTACCGATTATAATATGCCTGAAGTAGACGGTAGAGAACTCACACGATATATACGTGAGCAAAGCCAACAATCTCATATTCCAGTATTAATGGTTACAAGTGAGAAGAACGATACTCACCTTGCTAATATTGAACAAGACGGTGTTAACGCGTTGTGCGACAAGCCGTTTGAGCCTCAGCTCGTCAAACAAATTCTTTATAAGCTATTAGAACATTAATTTTTTTACTTTGGTTTGTGAGGTATCCCGTATTTTCTTAGCTTCATTGCTATTTTATTATGGGATACACCTAGCCTATCGGCTAATAACCTAGTGGTTGGGTACTGTGGGTAAAGAGAGTTCAGTAACTTACGCTCAAACTTTTCTTGTTCCTTTTCCCAGTTATCCAGCCTTTCATCAGTTTCACTACCTACGTCAATTTTTTGAGTTGACACATCAGGACTACTGCGAAAAAACTGTGAAAGCGCGGCTTTTACGTCATCAGCACCGATACAGTTTCCCTCAGCATTTGCTACAACTCTAAAAACAATGTTTTGTAGTTCTCGTATATTACCTTGCCAATGATGGGTTTGAAGACAGTTCATCGCTTCTTCACTAATAGTTGGTATACCTGTTTCAACAGTTGCTGAGGAACGAGAAATAAAGTGCTTCACGAGTAAAGGAATATCTTCTTTACGTTCACGAAGTGGCGGAATAGATAAGTTTAAAACATTTAAACGATAGAAAAGATCTTCACGAAATGTTTGTTTATCGAGTAACGAAGGTATATTTTGGTGTGTTGCGCTGATCACCCTAACCGATACTTTTATTTCTCTCGTGCCGCCAATTCTTCTAAAGGTAAAATCTTGTAAAAAACGCAGTAACTTTGCTTGCAAATATGTCGACATTTCGGCTATTTCATCTAAAAATATCGTGCCGCCGTTTGCCATTTCAAACAATCCGGGCTTCCCACCTTTTTGAGCACCAGTAAAGGCTCCAGAAGCATACCCAAATAACTCACTTTCAAGTAAATGTTCAGGTAAAGAAGCACAATTAACAGCAAGAAATGGCGCTGAACTTTTATCGCTTTCATAATGTAACGATCTTGCAATTAACTCTTTACCTGTGCCTGTTTCACCACTTATAAAAACGGGTAAGTCTAATGCCGCATAACGTAACGTTTGCTCTATCAACATTCGCATTTTACTTGAACGCCCAATGATATCGTTGATACTGTTTAGCGACTCAGCCTGAATAAGAGAAAGTTGTGTTCCTAGTTTGTTAAGAGATTTAAGTGTAATTACTGCCCCAGAAGACGTATATTGCGACAAAACAGGTGTAACTTCGGCAATGTATGGTTTATTCAAAAAACTTAAAGGAAGTGTTGTAGATTGCTTTGTAATAAGATCTTTAACGTTTTGATCTACATATTGATTTAACAACTTTCCTTTAATCATTTCCTTTTCTTCTTTACATAATTGCTCAGTAGCCTTATTAATTTCAATAACTAAGCCATCTTCATCAATATCAATTATCGGATCAGGTAGCCTATCTAAAAGTGTTTTCAGGTGCTTTTCTCTACTTTCAGTCGGGAGTAGCTCAATTGGTTTACAGTGAATAAACCCGTTAATTTCTTGAAGAGTTTTTATAACATCATCAATATCCATTTGTTCATCATCAAACTGAACGAACGTGTAACCAGTAAACACTTCAACTGACTTAATGTTCCAAAACTTAGATGAGAAATGAGTGAGTATTTCTTGGCTTATTCCAATACGGTCTGTCGACTTAATTTCTACGCGCATAATTTGCTCAACCACGCCAGCTGTAATAAAAAGATTACAACAAGTAATAATAATATTACATCAGTATAGAGGTAAGAATGCCCTTGAAAAACAAAACTAACCAGAAATTTAAGAGATAAACCGCCTTAAAATCCAAAAATTGTAATAAAAAAATTACAAAGTCCATTGAGATATACCAAAAAACAAAGTAAACCATTGAAATATAAGAATTTATCAATATGGTCATTATTTTGCTAACACCATACTAGAACTTAAAAATTACGTCGCTTAACAAATAAAATAAACAGGACACTAAATGGCTAACAGCAAACACATTGAAACACAGGCAATTCACGCAGGTAGGATAAACGACGAACAATTTGGTTCACTTGCTACGCCTCTCTACCAAACATCAACATTTATATTCAATGATGCACAACAAGGCGCAGAACGCTTTGCCGGTGAAAAAGAAGGATACATCTACACACGATTAGGAAATCCAACCACACGCCAATTAGAAATGCGAATAGCTGCAATGGAAAACATGGAAGACGCTGCAGCTACAGCAACTGGAATGGCTGCTGTATCGGCAGCGCTATTAGCAAACTTAGAAGCTGGAGATCACCTTATTGCATCGAAAGCATTGTACGGATGCTCTTTCGCACTTATAAATCACCAACTAGCAAAGTTTGGTATTGAATCGACGTTTGTCGATATGGAAAACCCACAAAACATAGAACAAGCAATAAAAGATAATACTAAGGTTATATTTTTAGAAACTCCCATCAATCCAAACTTGGTAGTATTAGACTTAGAAGCTATTTGTAACATTGCCAAAAAACATCACCTAATTTCTGTTGTCGACAACACTTTCCTTACCCCTATGCTACAACAACCAAAACGTTTTGGAGCTGATATAGTTATCCATAGCGCGACTAAATACTTGAATGGACACGGCGACGTCGTAGCAGGTTTAGTTTGCGGTACGAGTGAAATGATAAATCATATTAAAATGACTATTCTAAAAGATATTGGTGCAACCATTAGCCCACACGATGCTTGGTTGATTTTGAGAGGATTAAAAACATTGTCAGTAAGAATGGAAAGACACTGCAAAAATGCTCAATTAATCGCTGAATTTTTAGAAAGTCACCCTATGATTGAAAACGTTTATTATCCTGGATTGGCGTCACATTCAGGACATAAGTTTATCGGTACTCAAATGAAAGCAGCAGGTGGAGTTATTGCATTTGAACTTAATGGAGACATAAAGAGTGGAGAGTTTTTCATTAATCATATGAAGCTGTTTTCAATAGCAGTAAGCTTAGGAGATGCTGAATCATTAATCCAACATCCTGCATCTATGACTCACTCACCCTATACACCAGAAGAACGTGAAGAAGCTGGTATCAGTGGCAACTTAATAAGAATATCTGTTGGATTAGAGCATGTCTCAGATTTAATAGAAGACTTGAAAAACGCACTATTCAAACTAAAAACATATAATCAAAATGCGGCCTAAGCCGCATTGATAAACGAGAGTGAAAAATAACTAGCTGGTAGCTTTATTAAGTGCAGTACAAACACTATTTTTCACTTTTTCTATTTCGTCATCCGCATAGGGTATGGGTGGAAGCAGACCCCATATAGGCTTTGGCCAAGCAACATCATCTTGAAACCTAACAATATGATGAATATGCAATTGAGGACATAAGTTACCTAACGCCCCAACGTTCATCTTTGTCCCCTTGTAAATCCCCATTAAAACTTCACTAAGTAAGCTAGATTCATTTAGAAACTGTGTTTGTTGCTCCCATTCGAGTTCATAAATATCGACTATATTACTTACCTTTGGAACGAGAATAAACCACGGATACTGCTTATCATTCATTAGCAGTACTTTACATAATGGTAATTCAAAAATATCGATACAATCTTTTATTAACATATCATGCAACTGAAATTCTGTACTCATTGTAAAATCCTATCTTTTATTTTTTCGACCACGGCCACGAGCAAGTTTTTTAGCTTCTCTATCAGCTATTTTTTTAGCTTCAACTTGATCAAAATGAACAATTTCCTTTTCAACCATTTCAGGCGTTTCAAAGGTAATAGCACCTAATGTTTTATCTCTTATTTCATTAATTAAAATTGCTGAAGCTTTATGAAAATCGACATGACCTCCGCTTTTCATACATCCTCGAACTCTACCAATAGCTTCAATTAATTCAACTTCTCTAGGTGGTAAATCTTCAAACTTATATCTCTTCATTAATCGTTCAGGGTAAGCGTCAATTAAATACTCAGCTGCAAAGCACGCAATTTCATCGTGATCGAAAGCGGTATCTTTAACAGCACTAGTAATAGCCAAGCGATACCCACTACTTTCGTTAACAATTTTTGGCCACAACATTCCAGGGGTATCATATAAATATAACCCTTCTTCCAAACGTATTCGCTGTTGCCCTTTTGTTACTGCGGGTTCATTGCCAACTTTAGCTTTCGCCTTTCCTACTAAAGTATTTAGTAGAGTAGATTTTCCTACATTAGGAATCCCCATAATTACAGCATTTATTTGCTTACCAGTTTCATCTTTGTGAGGAACTAGCTTACGAATTAACGAAGGTATAGTTTTAGCTACTGAAGGGTTGTCTGTTGTTAAGGCGATAGCTTTAACGTTTTGCTGAGCTTCTAGGTAGTCAAGCCACACTTTTGTAATTGTAGGATCGGCTAAGTCAGACTTGTTAAGAATCTTAATTAGCGGCTTATCACCTCTTATTTCAGTGATCATTGGATTTTCACTACTAAAAGGTAAACGAGCGTCACAAACTTCAATAACAACATCAATTTGTGGGAGTATTTCTTTTATTTCTTTTTGGGCTTTATGCATATGCCCAGGAAACCAGTTAATAGCCATTTTAACGTTACATAAAATTAGATAATGTTTTCATTTTAACAAATAGTCCAAGACCAAGCATTAACTATTGATTTCGTTTCATTTAAGAATTCCTGACACATTTCATTACGAATTAAAATGTAGTGAATTTGACTATACGAACAATATCGTACATTGTTAATTATAGAAATAAATAGGGAAAGCAATATGAGTAGAAAAAATAACAAGCATGAAATTGAACAGAGTGAAGTAGACATGACGCCAATGTTAGACATTGTATTTATTATGCTGATCTTTTTTATAGTTACAACGTCATTTGTTAAGAGGAAGGTTTGTTAATAAACAGACCTGATAAAAGCAACAATCCACCAAGTGCTAATAAACCAATAATCTTAGTTAAAATTAGCGAGACAGGTTTAATAAACTTTAATGGAAAGTTAGTAGATATTGAACGCTTACCTGCTCGAATTGAAAGCTTTTTAGCAAAGAACCAAACCGAAAGTGCTGTTGTAATCCCAAGCTACGGTACATCGCATGAAGATGTTGTTAAAGTTATCGATCAAATCAAAACCTTTAGCTCTCTTACTGTTTCAATAGGAAAATAACCCTACAAAGAGTGACGAATATATCACGAGCATGCTTTTATATTCGTCGTATTTACAATGCCTTTTCGTCAAGAAGATATAAACAAGTACTTCGCGATTTAAAGATTTAAGAACCGTGATACCGACGAAAGGCTACCCCTGCAACCAATCACCATTTACTATCAAAGAAATAACTTAAACGACTTTGCGAGTGAGCAATCGCTATTCCACCTTATCACCATTTCATACGCATAAACGAAAAAAGGCTATCCGTTAGGATAGCCTTTCTTACTTATTAGAAGC
>JAHDIK010000028.1 GCA_020630795.1 Colwellia sp. | reverse complement strand
CGTTTAAAAGATGTTATTTAAACTTGGTAGTTACACAAAATGTGTTACAGGGTCTATTAAAAGTTTAGTTTATGTTTAATTAACAACTCTTTATATAGTGGCAACGCTATAAATTGCTTAGAGAGTTTTTCGAGGGTGGATTTTATCTGTTGTGCGTCCTTTCGTTGCTTTGTTAACGCCATATACACAGGTGTAATTTCCACATATGGTTTGAGCCCTACAACCTTATCTTGCAAATTCCTTTCAGCAATTAATCTGTTAAATTGAAAAGGATTTCCAATCATAAAGTCTACTCGTTTACCCAGCAGAAGTTTTAATAAAACATCTTCAGATACTGTAGGTAACTTATCTAAATAATCGGCTTTGTCGAACTTCTCACCGTAAGAATAAGCGCTTTTAGTACCTATTGTATAAGGTGAAAGCTGTTGTAATGTACCGTTATACTTAAATTTGTGATCACGCAGTGCAAATAACTGATTTACTTCAAAGCCATATGAAGGTTCAATAAAATGATATCGTTTTTCTCGTTCAGGCTTTTTAAATAATGTAAGAATAATATCTACTTTACCTTGCTCAGCAAAATGAAGAACTCTTCGCCATGGAAGCATGACAAACTCAAAATCATATTGTGAATTAGCTTCAATATAATCTAACAATTCAACAGAAAAACCTTTTACAGTGCCGTTTTCTGTATAGTTAAAAGGAAAGTAATCAGTTTCTTCAATCGCAACAGTAAGAATTGTTTTTTTAGTTAAAGAGGAGTTGTCGTTTGCCCCTACACTCGTATACCCATGGGTTGAGAATAGACAGAAATAAGCTAAAAATACTACTTTTAAAAGATTTATCATATTGCATTCAAGTATAGCTATTTCAACTTATTTATCTAGATAAATTATCGGCGTGCTTATTGAAGTTTAACGCACAACGTCTCAAAAACTCTTCTACCCCTTTTTCTTTAAACAAATCACCTTGACCAGGCTGATTTGGATGTAAAGGCGGATACGCGCCGTAACCCGAAAACAAGCAATGCCACGAAACGCTATCAAAATGTTTACTCAATCCTTGTTTGTCTATCTCTACACTTAGATCTTCACGTTTAAACCAAACATCAAGTAACCGTATTAAAGACTCAGACAAATGTACGTTGTCTCTATTTTCTCGCCAGTAGTCTGAATCATCTCTCGTATTAAGTTTATAGTGAGCAACTATGTAGTCTCGCACGCGTTCAAAGCGCTCTCCTATTTCTGCATTGTATTCATACTGCTTGGCATTACTAAAGTTACCTTCTTCAAATTTCTGAATAAATATTTCTGCACTAATTTGCACTAAGTGAAGAGCAGTTGCTTCCAAAGGTTCAATAAAGCCTTGTGATAAGCCTAAAGCAATACAGTTTTGCGACCAGTATTGACTTAACGTACCCACTTTCATTGTTAATTGACGGCAATCTTCTTGGCTATCCAACATCCCTATGTGTTGTCTAAATTCTAGTTCTGCCTGTTCATCTGAAATAAAATCACTACTGTAAACGTAACCATTACCAAAACGTTCTGTCAGAGGAATTTTCCAACACCAGCCAGCAGACAATGCCGTAGACTCCGTTTCAACAGGAATGTTATCCACCATAGGTGTGGGCATTACAATAGCTGAGTCATTGTATAAGTTGTCTTTGTAAGACTTAAAAGGTACACCTAACGTTTTTTGCATTAAAACAGAAGCAAAGCCTGTACAATCAACGAAGAAATCCCCTGATATATCGCCACCTTCACCAGTTCTCAGAGAAGCGATACAGTTTGAAGCATCAAGAACAACGTCCTTAATGTGTGCCTGTTTATAGTGAACACCATGTTTTTGAGCTCTATTAGCGAGAAATTCACCCAACAAATGAGAGTCAAAATGATAACCATACTCTACTTTGAACGGAAAACTTTCTGGCGTTAATGGCCCTTTTCCTTCTGACGCTAACACGCCATTTAAAAGAAATTGATCAGGAAGGGTTGTTGTATCGAGGCCCATACGGCGCGTTCGCGTATTTACCATAAAAGATCTCGTGTTAAAGCTGTCAACTTGTGTAGGGAATGGATGGCTATAACTGACGATACCTGAATTTGGCGACCAACCATTAAAACGAATATTCAACTTATAGGTAGCGTTACACTGAGGCATCCAGTCGGCTTCCTCAATGTTTAGCATTTCGAAAAGCCTTTTTAACGTAGGTGTAGAGCCCTCGCCTACGCCTACAATTCCTACATCTAGCGATTCCACCAATGTAATATCAACGTGCTTATTCTTCCATTTATAGGCAAACAAATTAGCTGCTATCCAGCCTGCTGTTCCACCACCAAGGATGACAATCTTAAAAGGAGCGTCATTTTCCATTAGCGCGTTTTACAAAAGTTAGCGATAAAGTCATCGTGACTTGGCAGTTGAGAAACAGGTTCGTTCTTTATAGCTTGAATTTGTTTCAACATAGCTTCAATTTTTTCGTTAGACATTGTATCGGCTAAAGGATGGTAGTCTCTTGGAATGATACCTTGTCCAATTAACACCTGTAACCAAGAGCTTTCTAAAAACAAGTCATTTTGCTCTCTAAAAAGCCTACCGCTTGCTTTGAATAACTCTATTTTATGCTGCAATGAGTCTGGTACAGTCATATTCTTCATATCTCGCCAAAATATACTATCTGTCCGCTCAGTTGCGTGATAATGCAGAATCAAGAAATCTCTAATTTGCTCAAACTCTACTTTTGATTGTTTATTATATTCATCAACTAAGTACTCATTCACTCCTTCATGAGGAAACATATGAATTAAACGCACAACAGCAGACTGAATTAAATGAATACTCGTAGACTCTAAAGGTTCTAGAAATCCACTTGATAAACCAATTGAAACAACATTTTTATTCCACTGTTTATAGCGTCTTCCAGTATGGAATTTGATTACTTTGGGTTCAGCTAAAGGATCAGTGTCTAAATTACTCATGAGTAAGTCGGTAGCGGTTTGGTCTGAGTAATGGTGGCTGGTATATACAAGCCCATTACCATTTCTGTGTTGTAGAGGAATTCGCCACTGCCACCCCGCCTCGTGCGCTATTGAACGAGTATAAGGTAATGTTTTTTCAAATCGCTTTGACGGCACCGCAACGGCTCGGTCACACTGAAGCCAATGGCTCCAATCTTCATAGCCTGTTTTTAACTTACCTTGAATAAGTAAACCATTAAAACCAGAACAATCTAAAAACAAATCTCCAGTTACACGTTTGCCGTTCTCAAGGCATAGCGTTTTAATAAAGCCTGACTCGTTACATTGCTCAACACTATTTACCTTCCCCTCAGTTCGAACAACTCCAAGTTTTTCACTGTATTTTCTTAAATATTGCGCATAAAGACCAGCGTCAAAATGATATGCATATGGCATATCAACTAATGGATCTTTAGTTCTAATTTTGGCAAATTTACCCTGTTCTGCGCATAAATAATTTAAATCGTAATTCCATAGGTGGCTATCGTTTTCTAATTTGCCAACTTTTTTTAGCAAATGATGAAACTGACAAAATGCTAGCCCTCGTCCAGAAACACCAAAACTATGGTAGTAGCTATGTTGCTTGCGCGTCCAATTCTCAAACTTGATTGCAAGCTTCATTGTTGCTTTAGTTTCACGGAGAAATTCAGCTTCATCTATACCTAATACCGAGTTAAGTACTTGTATTGGTGGTATGGTTGCTTCTCCCACCCCTACCGTACCAATGCTCTCTGATTCAACTAACTCGATACTTACCGCGTCACCTAAAAGTTTCTTAGTCAATGCAGCACTTATCCAGCCTGCAGTGCCTCCACCAAGAATTACAACTTTTTTTATTTTATTTTGCATAGTAAATCACTTCAGTATGTTGGGAATGTAAATATATCAATTGACAGATCAACGTAACGCTTTAATGAAATTTATTTTTCTTAATTCTCTAACTATCCTAGTTAAAAAAATAAACTACACGAATTTATAATAAAAAGCCTGCTAAACGTTACATTTAGCAGGCCTCATAATTAAGTTAAAAAACCTTTAAAAACGGTAATTTAAACCTAAGATAAAGTTACGACCGAATGATTGATGACGAACAATCAGACGAGGATCATCAGAATTTACTTCCACGTCGTTCTCATTAGTTAAGTTTTGACCTTGGAATGAAACACGCAACCCTTTCAAAGATTCAATGCCTGATTCATCAAAATCATAACCAATTTGAGCATCCCACAATTCTACACCTTGGCGTTGAATAGTTGTTAACGCTAAGCTCGTTCCGCGAGTTTCTGCTACGAAGTCATCACGCTTAGTTCCTGATACACGTACTTCCCAACCATTATTTTCATAGTAAGCAGTTAGTGAGTATGACTCATCAGATAAACCTGGGATATCACCTGCTGGCAATTCTAATTCAGTATTCTCTTTAAGCTCGCCGTCTAAGAAAGTTGCACTCGCTGTTAAACCAAAACCATCTAACGCATCTGTTACTAAACGTAATGGTAAGCTGGCTTGTAATTCATAACCACGAACAAAGCCTTCAAAACCATCGATGTTTGCATCAACAAAACCTTGGAATGTCGCTGGGGCTTGGTTAGCTGAACCTTGGTGTAAACTTGGAATATAAACAGGTGTAAAGTCCGTTAACAATGACGTACTACGATGCCAATTAGTTAAATCTTTATAAAAGAATGCTGCTGCAAAGTAACCATCATCTGAGAAGTAGTTTTCATATGATAAATCAAACTGGTTAGCTTCATAAGATTGCAACTCAGGATTACCCGCATTACCAGACCAAGGACCGTTTGAAGGATTTGAACTGTTAATTTGATTATCGTTATAAGCAAATGTTACTCGTGCATTTGGACGCATGTTATCAATACGAGGACGACTGACTACTTTAGACATACCTGTACGTACAAATTGTCCTTCTGCTACTTCAAAACTTAAGTTTAATGTAGGTAAAAGGTCAGAATATGAATCACCACCACTTACAGCAGTTGCTTCAACGTAACCGTTTGCATTCTCTACCGTCGAGAAACCAGTAGATTCTTGGTCAACACTTACGTATTGAAGGCCAAAGTTACCCGACATCATTACATCGCCAAATTCAGCTTCTAAATCAAACTTAGCGTATACCGTAGTTTGTTGTTCTTCTACAGTGTATGTATCACCTAAACGGTCAGTTTGAACTAACGATGCAGGAGTCGCTTTATAGTAGCCAGACTCATACAAACCGATACTGTCATATGCTAAAACACCGTCAAGTCCGATAAACCCTAAGTTAGCTACACCTAAAACTTCAGGAATTGCACCATCACCTGGGTATGTTGGAGCCGTTAAATAGTCACCTTCGTTGATTTTTTCTTTAGTACGATCTGAGTATGCAACACCAGCAGTAACACCTGCTAACATGCCCATTTCAAGAACACCACTCACTTCAACACGAACTGCGTCTAACTTTTCATCAAATTCTGGGCGATTAATAAAGCCATCTTGAGCGTCACCACCAATAACTGGAGCACCCCATGCTTGAGGGCCAGCTAAGCGAATTAAGTTTTCATCTGTATAATCAAGATCTTGTAACGTTGGATGTTCAGAGAAGAAAACGCCTGAAGGAGTTTGTTGCCACGTTCTTGCAGGAACAGGGCGACCATCAATACCGGCACGACCAACGCCTGAGTAGCTTTCTACATCAAGTATATCTTTTTTAACTTTACCAGTAGAAATGTCGGTAACTAATGCCCAATCGTCATTTAATGCGTACTCGATGTTTAAACCAAATGTTGTTAGCTTAGCATCCTGACTTAAACCGTCATTACGAATAACAGACTGAAAACCATCATAATTACCAGATGTTACAAAACCATTATCAATATTAGTAGAAGTATAATTTACGCCACCCCAAATTAAGCCTTCTTCTAAACCACGTTTCACATCATTTTCAGTAAAATCGATATATAGTGCATCTAGTTGGAATTGTAACTCATCAGTAGGAGCCCACTCTACAACAGCAGCAACAGAGTTACGCTCTAACATAGCAGAACGAACAAATGAGTCGTGACCACCGATAATTGCGTTACCGTTACCGTCGTCAGCGTAGTTACCATCACCCCATGCACGAAACTGTTCTTCTTGACGTGGAGTTTCTTGAGAAGCAAGTACTAACGCTAAACCAAGTGTGTCATCCATAAACTTATCTACATAGTTAAAAGATAAACGATGCCCTTTATTATCGAAATCAGGGTTTGCAGCGTCATCACCATTAACTTCATACGATGCGTTTACTGTTACTACACGCTCAGAAGCATTTAGAGGGTTAACCGTTTGAAGATCAATTGTTCCGCCAATACCTTGGTTTAACAAGCCTGCTTCAGGTGTTTTATATACAACAATATTTGATACAATTTCAGTTGGGTATAAATCGAATTCAACACCACGGTTGTCACCCATACCTAGTAATTCACGGCCATTTAATGAAGTTGCTACAAAGTTCTCATTAAAACCACGTACTGATAAGCCTGAAGTACGTCCATTACGTCGCTCACCCGCTACACCTGGTAAACGAGCAACAGATTCAGCGATTGAAGTATCTGGTAACTTACCGATATCTTCCGCAGAAAGCACTTCAACGATTGAGTTTTCGCTCATTTTAATTGCTTGCGCTCGTTGTAATGAACCACGAATACCACGAACCTCAATAACTTCAACTTGTTTGTCTGCAGACTCATTAGCTTCTGCTGCGTAAATTGGAGTACTTAACGCTGCTATACCACTCGATATTAACGCTAACGCTACTTTGCTTGGTTTAAATTTTAACATGCTTGATGATCTCCCCATTCGTCCCTGCTCTAATATGCTCAGTATTCCAGTACTGATTGTAAGTAATGTGTTTAAACATCCGCCTATTTATCGGATAAAGCTAATATAAATTGCCCGTTTGTGGATGAACATATGCTGCATACGTATTCATAATAGGCGACAAAACATGGTTGTGCGTAATTTGTTCAACGTAAATTGTCATACAAAAATCATCACTTTGTCATATTTAAAAGTTAAACCACCAACATCAAAAACAACATTAAACACTTTAAAAACAAATAGATAAAACACAACCCTTAATAACCTCCGTTGAATAAAGTTAAAATATTTCATCTTCTAATATTTTCCTTTAGTATCGTTTTATTTACTAAACAGCCCTTTTGAATACGTATGTAATGAAAGTCAATTTCACTTGATTATGTAGGAATTTTTTTATTGATATTAATTAACCCAGATCCATAAAAATTGAATAATTCACGATAAATAGACCTAACCAACAATTTTTTGTAAAGTATCAGTACGCCTTGTAGTTTCTTAGGTTCCAGATGAAAAAACTGATTTTATTCTTATCTTTTAGCTTTCCGCTCATTGTATGTTTTACAACTTATGCTACATCGAGTAATTCCACTTCTTTGGTGAAAAAGCACATTGTCCACTCAGTAGGTGCAAACGATGGGTACAATGCAAAACTGTTAACACTTGCTTTATCGTATAGCGCAACTGAATATCAGATTTCCGAATTTGCCCAAAACATACCAAAAGGTAGACGTTTTCAATTACTTAATAACAGTAACAAGTTACATATAGAAGTTGGCAGCGCGACTAAAGCGCGAGAAGAACAGTACCTTGCAATACCCTTTCCGTTAATAAAAGGTTTAAACGGGTGGAGAGTTCCACTTATAAATAGCGCTAACCCAAGCCCCTTTAAAAACATTCACACTCTCGAAGCGTTTAAAGCATTAACGCCTATTCAATTTCACTCATGGTCTGACACAAAAATACTCATGAGCAATGGCATCAATGTTATTAAAGGAGGAAATATTGAAGGTTTGTATCAAATGATTCACCACAGTCGAGCAGACTATTTCCCACGCTCAATTACTGAAATTGACATCAATATCGCAGAGCACAAACATTTAGCTATTAGAAAAGATGATAACGCGTTAATTTACTACCCAACCGCATTTTACTTTTATGTAGGTAAAACTAACCATACTTTAGCAACCGACATAAAATCCGGGTTAGAAAAAGCGCTTATAGACGGCGAGTTTGATAAGTTATTCATGTCGTATTTCGGCACTTACGCAAACATTATTAAAAAAGAAAAACGTAAAGTGTTCACATTGAGCAATCCATTTTTACCAGAAATAATCCCGCTTGAACGACGAGAACTATGGGTTAAACCTGACTCACCATAACCACTCACCGCCTTTAGTCAACTTAACAAGAATGCATGATATATGATTAATTTAAGCTGAATACGTATGCACTTGTGTGTTTCGCAATGCAAAAACAAGTAAATTGAACTAACACATATTTTCAATAGTTATCTATCAAATATGCTGTCTAGATTAGCTACATTCAATTAAGGATTACGGGTTGCAATATGATTAAAGCGATAAGCATTCTATTTTCAGTATTTTTAATAATTTCATGCCAAAAGAGTGACACCTCAGCGTCAACAGCAACATCGTTAGCGCAACTTAAAGCATTACCTTCTAGTTTTTCTGCTCACTGGATAACACCAAGTATTGTTTTAGTACCAGAAATAACAACAGAGTTAACGTATCAATTAGCCGTTATTGAAAAGTCTACTGTTAAATTTGTAACGTTAAGCGCTATAAACGTACCTGAATGGGTTAATAGTAAATACCCTCATTTGTCAGCGTTTAGTGCATTAAAACTAACAGATAGTCACTCAATTAAAAAAAGCGAAATAAAACAATGGTTAAAAAGCGAGTTAGCTATCATTACCTTTGATAAAAACGCAACACCAATACACTTATCATATGTACAAACGGGTAGCTTATTAGACGATTTGTACACATCAGGCGCCAATGATGCAAATGAAGTTAACGATTATGGAGCGACATTATCGAGCGGAAAAACAACATTTAAACTATGGGCGCCAACCGCTAAAAAGGTAAGTGTTAAATTATTTAATGAAAACAAGTCAGAATACGCAACTCCTGAATTAGCACTCTCTGAAAATACAGAAAGTGGTGTATGGTCTGCTCAAATAGAAGAGTCGCTCAATTACAAATTTTATCAATACAATATTGAGGTTTATCACCCTCAAACAAAAAAAATTGAAAACATAACCATTACAGACCCTTATTCATTAAGCCTATCTACAAACAGTCGCTATTCGCAGGTAATTGATTTAACCGACCCAAATACCCAACCTAACGGTTGGAATAATCAGCATGACGTAATTATTGGCGCGCCTGAAAACAATATTTTTTATGAAACACACATTAGAGACTTCAGCGCCAGCGACACCACAATAACCAATACAATGCATAAAGGTAAATATAAAGCGTTTACCCTTAACAATACTGCTGGCATTCAACACCTGAAAAACCTAAACAAAGCAGGTATTAACAACATTCATTTGTTGCCAACTTTTGATATTGGTACCGTTAATGAAAACAGTGCTCAAGTCATTAACTTGGAAGATCCAATATCTAACGTCTGTAAAAAAATGTCATTACCGGCATTATGTGAAAAGAGCACAAACCACAACGAATCTATTGCTACATTCTTAGGTACGCTATCGCCAACCTCTGATAAAGCTCAAGAAATTGTATCTGCACTAAGAGAACTAGATAACTACAACTGGGGTTACGACCCTTTTCATTATACTGTACCAGAAGGCAGTTATGCTGTTAGCCCTGACGGCGTATCACGTATTATTGAGTTTAGAGAAATGATTCAAAGTATTCACAACATGGGATTTAGAGTTGTGATGGACGTTGTATACAACCACACTCACAAAGCTGGTTTAAACACTACTTCAGTATTAGACAAAATTGTACCCAATTACTATCAGCGCCTGAACCCGCTAACGGGTGCCATTGAACAATCTACGTGTTGCGACAATACAGCGACCGAACGAGTAATGATGGGTAAGCTTATGATTGATTCGCTAATCGTTTGGGCAAAAGACTATAAAATTGACGGGTT
The DNA here is from genome assembly GCA_020630795.1 of Colwellia sp. Classification (GTDB taxonomy): domain Bacteria; phylum Pseudomonadota; class Gammaproteobacteria; order Enterobacterales; family Alteromonadaceae; genus Pseudocolwellia. The sequence continues at coordinate 23,223 of JAHDIK010000028.1, read as the reverse complement.
CAGATTCGATTTAATGGCACATCAACCTAAATCATTAATGCTGGAAGCAAGAACAGCAGTGAGAAAAGTTGATGAAGATACGTACTTTTACGGCGAAGGTTGGAACTTTGGTGAAGTAGCAAATAACAAGCAGTTTATACAAGCAAGTCAATTAGAGCTTGGCGGTACAGAAATAGGCACGTTTACAGATAGATTAAGAGATGCCGTTAGAGGTGGCGCATTCAATGCTGTAGGTAAAGGGCACCGTCAAAGCCAAGGCATAGGCAATGGTCTAGGTACGGTTCCAAACGAACTTCAGAGTAATGACTTATCTAAATACAACGTGATGATGGATCAGTTACGTATAGGTTTAGCCGGAAATCTCGCGAAGTTTCCGCTTATCAATCATCAAGGCAACCATGTATTGGGTGAAGACATTCCATACGGCGATCAACCGACAGGTTATGCTTTAGACCCTGCTGATACCATTAACTATGTGTCGAAGCATGACAATCAAGCCCTTTGGGACAACAATCAATACAGAATAGCATTCAACGTAAACACTGAAGATCGTGTGCGCATGCAACTCCAAAGCTTAGCATTTCCAATATTTGCTCAAGGCATTCCATTTATTCATATGGGGAGTGAACTATTAAGGTCTAAGTCTTACTTGCGAGACAGTTATGATTATAGTGACTGGTTTAACCGTGTTGATTTCAGTAAAACAACAAACTTTTATAACGTAGGCTTACCACCTAAAGATAAGGATGAAGCAAATTGGAGCATGATCAAAGATGTGATAAAACAGAACGAAGGTAGAGATCATGTGTCGGCAGATCATATCGAGTTCAGTTCAAACGTCTTTATGGAGTTAATCGCCATAAGAATGAGTACGCCTTTGTTTCGACTTACCAACCAGAAACAAATACTCGATAGATTAACGTTTCACAATACAGGTGCTGAACAAGCGTTAGGTTTAATTGTTATGAGTATTTCAGATCAAAACAAAAAAGAAATACTTGATGAGAAAATCAATAACGTCGTTGTGATATTCAACATGAATAACGAAGAAAAACTCGTGCCATTTGACGGAGCACATAGTTACTCTTTACACCCAATTCAAGAATATAGTGTTGATTCAACAGTTAAACGAAGCAAAGTAAACGATTCAGGATTTGTTGTACCGGCATTAACAACAGCGGTATTTATTAACTAGCTTTTACTAACTCACTGTTTACGTTGATACATGTAAAAAGGAAGCTAAGCTTCCTTTTTTATTTCCATATATCATCTAAGGTAATGATTTTTTGTTTAGTTAATACTACAAGTAACGTTTATTGCTGAATATACAAACACGTTCTTCACACCACAATATACAAACACTAAGTAGCAGAAACTTCCTTCTGGGTTAACTTATTTCTCACTAAAACTTCAAACGCTTTGCTAGAAATAGGCTTTGAAAACAAATAACCTTGCCCATAGTCACAGCCAATTTGCGTTAACAGCTCTTGTTGTTCTTTCGTTTCTATTCCTTCTGCAATCACTTTAATGTTTAATTTTTTAGCCATTACCACCATAGCTTCACATAATGCTAGATCTTTACTTCCTTGCGTCATTTTTTGCACAAAGCTTTTGTCTATTTTTAAGTAATCGGTTTCATAGTCTTTTAAATAAGCTAATGATGAATACCCTGTACCAAAGTCATCGATCGAAATAGGAATCCCAGACGCTTTTACTAACGCTAATACATCAGCTACACCTTTTTTATTCTCCATCAATAGGTTTTCGGTAATTTCAAACGCGATAGTATTTTCGCCATTGCCACCTCGTTTTAAGGTTTCAACCCAGCTCTTTATATTTCCTCCATTCTTTTTATATTGAATAGGAGATGTATTAATACTAATTTGAAAACGGGAAGAAAGCTTATGTCGCCATAACGCCACATCTTTTTGAACAGTTGCAAATATATATTCACTAATTTCGATAATCAGCCCCGTTTCCTCAGCAATATCAATAAATTCTACAGGGCTTACTTCACCACGCTTAGGATGTTGCCACCTAACAAGTGCTTCAGCCTTGTATGTTTCACCCGTTTGTAAATTAACAATGGGCTGATAAACAACAAAAAATTCGTTATGACTAATTGCATGTCTTAAGTCTGAAATAAGCTGCATTCTATCAACGGCTTGCTCTCTCATCGACTGAGTAAAATAGTGATAATTATTTCGCCCTAAGCTTTTTGCTCCATACATTGCTTGATCAGCATTTTTCAGTAAATCATCAATATCTTTACCGTCGTCAGGATATATGGTTATTCCTATACTTACACCGCTGTGTACTACTTCATTTAATAAATAATAAGGTAAAGACAACGAAGTGCGCAGCTGTTCTGCAACCATTTCTATGCCGGTATATTCCTTAACGTTTGACATAATAATGACAAATTCATCACCACCTAAACGAGCAACAATATCGTTTTTTCGAATACTTTTTTTAATGCGTATGGCGGTTTCTTTAAGTAACGCATCGCCAATATGATGCCCTAACGTATCGTTAACGTCTTTAAAGTGGTCAAGGTCTAAAAAGGCAATAGCTATTTTTTCTTCGTCTCGGTCAGCTCTTGTAATAAGTTGCGTTAAATGGCTTCGCATCATATTGCGATTAGGCAGACCTGTTAAACTATCAAAATTAGCTTGTTGCCATATTAATAAATTATTTTTTTCACGCTCTATAGAAATACTCGCTAAATGTGCAAATTGCTCAACAAGCACAAAGTCGTGCTGAGTTGGAGAGTACTCTTTACGGTGATAGATGCCAAAAACACCGATAACCTTACCTTCGGAACTAACAATAGGCTCAGCCCAACAAGCGCCAATTCCACCAATATCCGTTAAGTTTGCTAGCAAACCCCACCGTATATCATGAACGATATCTCTAACAACAATTCGCTTGCCATAATACGCAGATGCTCCGCATGATCCTGATTCAGGCCCAATGGCGAGTTTATGGTTTTTGTCAACAATTTCTTTTGGTAGATTTGGCGCGGCACCTGTAACGAGTTGTTTTCCAGACTCATCAATTAATGAAATACTACAAATAACTTCAGAGCTTTCTTTTTCAACATTTTCAACAATAAACGTGAGAATATCGGTTAACTTATGCGAACTAACAATAAGCTCAAGCGCTTTATTTCTTATTCGCCCTACTCGTTCACTTTTCACTAATGATGTGTGCTGTTGGTCGATACTCTTAGCAGAAAAGTAAGCGAACATATTAGCCATAATTAACGTGACAATAATCGTCGAAAAGTCAATTAATGGCAGTTGTTTATAAGTAATAATGCCGACTACTAGCATCAGAAAAGCGCTCAGTAATAGTGCTGTTCTTACTCTAAACAAATAATAAAAGGCAATAATTACGGGGTATTCCCAGTAAATATGAGCAATACCTTTCAACCAAATAACAGAGGTAACACCTGCTAACGCTAAAACCCCCAAATAATAACTTGCCTTGTCAGTATTTCGAGTACGGTAAACGTAATAAAACAACCCAGAAAGCGCGCAAATAATAACAGTATTCAAAGCCGCATTTGCCCAATCTTCTTGCTGAATTCGAACAAGCAAAAAGATGGTAATAACGAAAATACCAAAAGAGGAAATAGTGAGCAGTAAATACTCTTTAATAGAGCGTTGTACCATTAGAGAATGACCATCCTTTCAAAAACATGAAGTCCTTTTTTTACTTCAAATGAAAAAGCTTACAGTAAAAACGCTAACTTTATATCCATACAGCCGATGATTAGCGTCTATTTTTCAATCAAAATACTTCTATAATAATAGTGCTAAACCGCCTATTAACCAAGATATATCGTATACTATTAACGCAAAAATTTGCGTTAATAGTAAATTTAGGCTTATTGAAGTAAATATTTACTATTCATTTTCAGTATTATTAGTGTTGCTACACATTCAACTTGAAATGTTAACAAGGCAAATTTATGATGTACGTAGATTTCCTCCCCACATTGAATTGCATTAATTTCACTCAATAAAACAACATTAAAAAGGTATTTTTTTGGAACATTTAATTTGGAATGTTGACCCAGTATTACTCAATTTAGGTAGCTTTAAAATTCATTGGTATGGTGCATTATTTGCAGCAGCAATACTCTCTGGCCTACAAGTTATGAAGTGGATTTTTGCCACCGAAAATTTAAAGGCAGAATCGTTAGATACCCTATTAGGCTACGTAGTATTCGGCATAATAATTGGTGCTCGTTTAGGACATTGTTTTTTTTACGACCCAAGTTACTATTTTGCGAATCCACTTAAAATTTTAGCAATATGGGAAGGTGGATTAGCTAGCCATGGCGGTGGTTTAGGTGTAATTATCGCAACCGCTTTTTATGCTAAAAAGCATCAAGTAAGTTATTTATGGTTGCTAGATAGGCTAGCTATCGGAACCGCTTTGTTCGGTGTATTTGTACGAAGCGCTAACTTTGTAAACTCTGAAATATTGGGTGTAACGTCGAATGTACCATGGGCGATTATTTTCTCTCGCATCGACAACTTACCAAGACACCCAGCGCAGTTATATGAAGCATTCTCATACTTAGTTATTTTTCTGGTATTAATCGCGCTTTACCGCAAGTTTAAAGCAAAATCACCTAATGGTTTATTACTCGGTATTTTCTTAGTGCTTACCTTCACGGCAAGATTTTTAATCGAGTCTGTTAAACAAAAACAAGCTGCATATTCAACCGACGTCATATTAAATACAGGGCAATTACTTAGTATTCCGTTTTTTATTGCGGGCATCGTGCTAATCGTTTTAGCTATTAAAGGTGTAAAACAAACTCCTGCTATTCAAGGTAAAAAATAAAACATGAGCAAAAAACATTACGTTGTATGGAAAGGTAAAAAAACAGGTGTATTTGACACATGGTCGACGGTTCAAGGCCTTGTAGCTGGCATGCCTGATGCTCAATATATGGGGTTCCCGTCGCTTGAAGAAGCAACAGCCGCTTATAAAGATACGTATACAAAAGCGTTAATGAAGCGTTCGTTAGCAAAAGGAAATGCCTCAGCGAGCAATACATCAAACAGCGCCCCAAAAAAGCATGCTGCTTCAACAAGTGTAAAAGCAGACATTCAAATTTATTGCGACGGCGCATGTTCTCCCAATCCTGGTAAATCAGGTTCAGGTATGGCGATATACACAAAAGGCTCTTTATCTTCACTTTGGTATGGCCTCTATAAACCTAACGGAACAAACAACACTGCCGAATTAAACGCACTGTTAGAAGCTATGAAAGTCGCTAAAAAAACAATTGCTCAGCAGCAAACTACGCAAATACTTTCCGATTCTAAATACTCAATAGACTGTATAACAAAGTGGGCTAAAGGATGGAAAACAAAGGGGTGGAAGCGCGGTAAAGGTGAAGAAATCAAAAACCTTGAAATTATTCAAGAGTGCTTTGCTTTATATGAGTCAATCAAAAGTAATATCGTAATTACACACGTAAAAGGTCATGCAAATATTGAAGGGAATGAACTCTCAGATCGAATGGCGGTTTTTGCAAGAACACATAAAGAAGTGAAATTTGTAGAATACAAAGACTCTCTAAACATCCCTATCATTTTGGCGATGCCGTCGGGATAAATACAACAAAGCGAACTCGTCAAACTTTAATGTTCAAACCAAGCATTTCACATAATGAATAGCTTGGTTTGAACAACGACAAAAACTAAATGCTGTCTTAATACATTAACGTATATAGCTTTCTTCGGTACTTGGTTGCCAATGCGTCACCGTCAGGAAGCACCTTTAACACATCAAGCAACAAATCTTTACTGGTAGTATTACTTCGGTCTTTCTGAACTAACCTAAACAGCAATGCTAGCGCCTCTTCATTTCGGTTTACTTGTGAATATTGTGCAGCGAGTTTATGTGCTACTTCATCGTTATTCGGGTCTGTATTCAACGCTTCTTCAAGCGCTTTAATTTCAGGAGATTCAGCAGCTTGATTTGCGAGTTCTAACTTAGCAATAACAGCATGATAGTCGCTGTCTTGATCAACCATAGTAATCGTTGCTAACAAAGCCTCCGCATCAGCGATCTTTCCGGTTTGGATAGCAGCGTCAGCATAAACAATTTTAATATCTGCTCTTTCGCTATCAATTTCATATGCTTTAACTATGTTAACGTAAGCAGTATTTACATCATTATCCGCTAATGCTTGTTTAGCTTCATTAAGTAAACCATCTTCAATTTTCGGTAAGTGTTTGTCTAAAAACTCTTGAATTGATTCAGGTGTTTGAGGGCCAGACAGAGCATCTGTCGGCTGCCCTTCTTTTACTAAAACAGCCGTTGGTAAGCCTTGAATACCAAATTGTTGAGCAATTTGCCCTTGAGTTTGGCAATCAACCGTCGCCAGTATCATATGATCAGGAAAAGGCTCAACTTTCGAAATAAGGGTATCTCTAAGCTCTAGACTTTCTGGTACCTGCTCAGCCCAAAAACTCACTAATACGAGTTTAGATTTTGACTCTTCTAATATGACTTGTTGGAAGTTTTCTAGCGTGATAGAAACGATATTTGAGTTCACGGTTTTGTCCAATTAAAACAATGTTACTCAATATTTTGGGGCAAAGCTGAAAGATACAAGGTAAAGCATCGACAAATTACAAATAAATCGATGCTCTTTTGGCGTAATAAACTAAAGCTAGCTATACTTCACTCAACAACGCACGTGAAATAATAATTTTCTGAATTTCACTCGTTCCTTCATAAATAGACGTTACTCTGACATCTCTAGCGAAACGCTCAACTGGATATTCTTTAATATAACCTGCACCTCCCATAATCTGTAAAGCATCGTAACAGGCAGTATTCGCTTTTTCAGTCGCAAAGTATTTAGCCATTGACGCTGATTTACTAAATGACAAACCTTTATCTTTGTTATCTGCTGCTTGCATTAATAGTAAACGTGCGGCTTCTAAATCTGTATACCTATCAGCAAGCTTCCACTGTAAACCTTGAAAGTTAGATAACGACTGGCCAAACTGCTCACGCTCTACAATATACTCGCGAGCATAATCCATTGCGGCTAAACCAACTCCTAAGGCTAATGAACCAATACCAATTCTACCGCCAGCAAGCTCACTTACTGCGATAGCAAAACCTTGGTTTTCAACGCCCATAAGCGCTGACGATGGAATTCGGCAGTTTTCAAAAAACACCTGGTTAGTCGGCGAGGCTTTTTGCCCCATTTTTTCTTCACTTTTACCAATAGTAATACCAGGGGTGTTTGCTTCAACAAGAAAACATGAAATCCCTTTGCCTTTAGGAGCTTCTGGATCGGTAACCGCCCACACAACAAACAAGTCAGCAAACGTTCCACTCGTAATATACACCTTAGTGCCATTAAGAATATAATCGTCGCCGTCTTTTACTGCTGACGTTTTCATTCCTGCAGGATCAGAACCCGCCATAGCTTCAGTTAAACAAAAACCTCCAGCTCTGTATTCTCCACTGCATAGTTTAGGTAAATAGCTTTGCTTTTGCTCTTCGTTACCAACCGTTTGAATAACTTCCGCAACCATATTAGTTACAGACGTTGTAACGGCTGTTGATGCGCACGCTTTTGCTAATTCGGTTATAGCTAGGCTAAACGAAACAGCTCCTGCTTCTACCCCGCCGTATTCAGCTTTTACATTTAACCCCATAAAGCCTAGTTCAGATAATTTTTTAAGGTTTTCTAAAAACAGAGCTTGGTCGTTTTCTTCATCGAGTTGTTGATCAAGTTTTGCAGCGATCGGTTCTAACTCGGCTTCTGCAAATTTTTGGGCCATATCTTGAATCATGGCTTGCTCTTCAGTTAATGATAAATCCATAAAATTAAGTCTCTATTCTTATTGGGCTATACCTGTAGTGTAAACAAAGCGCTTTTTTTAGTCATTAAATATTTTACGTTTACGTAAACTTACCTTATTAAGAATTATATCTGTAAATGAATAAAGTTAAAAACTGTTGAATTTTAAGCATAAAAAAACGCGCTAGACTGCGCGTTTTTTTGATAGATTTTAATATGTTTTATACAAGTACAAACCAAAGTAAGCCTGCACCCAGTAACAATCGGTATATTACAAATGGCATCATGCCTATTTTATCAAGTAAAATAAGAAAGAAATGAATACACGCATAAGCACTAACGAACGCTAATACGCTACCTAAAGTGATAGCTTCCCAGTCAACAGCATCTGCTGACGTAATAAGCTTTAACGTTAAATAACTGCCTGCCATAGCAATTGCAGGAATAGAAAGTAAAAATGAAAACCTAGCGGCATTCTCACGGCTTAAACCAAGCATTAAACCAACGGTCATCGTGATACCAGAACGAGATGTTCCTGGAATTAACGCGATAGCTTGTGCTAAACCTATAAGCATAGCGCCCTTAAAGCCCATTTTTTCAATACTCACATTTTGTTTAGCTTTAATGTCAGCAAAACCTAATAGAACACCAAAAATAATTGTTGTTCCTGCGATAACAAGTGCTGAACGTAAATACTCTTCAATCAAGTCTTTACCAAATAAACCAAAAAGCCCAGCTGGAATAGTTGCAAATATAATCCACCACGCTAAGGTTCCATCAAAGTTTGTAGTTTCGGCACTTTTACCACGTTGCGTGATAGTAGAAACCCAAGCGACCGCCATGCTACCAACTTCTTTTCTAAAATATAGAACAACTGCTAATAATGTACCGACATGAACAGCTACATCAAAAGCTAAGCCTTGATCTTCCCACCCTAAAATTGCCGACGGTAAAATAAGATGTGCTGAGCTACTGATAGGTAGAAACTCTGTTAAGCCTTGAATAATAGCTAAGATAAATATTTCAAATGTACTCATGTATTTTGATTATCCATAATGTGTGACCAAGAAAATGGTATTTTAGTTAATGTTTGGCTGTCTTTATCGTAGTTTTCCCACAACGAACCAAACGTTTTGTTAATTACAGGGTGCTTGATGGTTGGCGCTATTTCTGCAAGTGGCCATAAAACAAATGCATTTTGTGTAATTTCATGCCGTGGAATCTGAGCAGGCTGTTCAACAACTAAATCGTCAAATAATAATAAGTCTAAATCAAGTGTTCTTGGACTAAATTTTTTCGCGTTTTTCTCGCGCCCGTATGCAAATTCTATTTCTCGCAACGTTGTAGTTACTTGCTCAATAGAGTTTGACGTTTCAATTCCAATTACCATGTTGTAAAAATCAGAGCCATCAAAACCAACGGCTTTACTTTCATACAACGAAGATAATGTTAATGCACCATAATGTTTAGCTAATTCAGTAAGCCCACTTTTTACATGGTACTGGCGATTAATATTACTGCCCAACGATATATATATTTGAGACATTAAGCGTAAGTTCCACGTTCAATCTCGACGCCTACGGTAATGGTATTGTGTACAGCACCAGGTTTACCTACTTTAATTTTAAGCCAAGGTATGTGATATGTTTCCATTAAATAATTTGCTAAACGTTCAGCTAACGTTTCAATCAGATCAACAGGGTTTGCATTTGCAAATCGCCCTACGTCTTCAGAGATTTTGGCGTAATCAAGTGTTTTATCGAGTTCATCGTTTTCAGCAGCTTTTGAAATATCCCAACCAAGTGTTAGATCAAATATTAAAGTTTGTTTAATTTGCTTTTCCCATTCGTAAAAACCAATTGTTGTTTGAATACTCAAACCTTCTATGTAAACTTTATCCACTTTTTATGCGCTCTTATTCTACTTTTAATCAGCCGTTTAGTAACCGCTATATAGTACATTTCACATTACGCTTTGCTAGAAAGCTCATATAAAACGACCAAATTTATGGTTGCGAGTGTACCTAGCTCGCACATGAAAAACTAGAGATTGATGTTAATTTTAAACATTTTTTAGTTTAAGTCAGTTACATAAATTATTAGGCTGGATGTTTTATTGCACATTATTTGCAGATACAATTAAATTGCCGTTTTTACCGCTACCAAGGATTCTGAGATTTCACATTATTATTTAATTCTAGGAATGATTATCTTCGCTTATTTAGCGGGGTCAATTTCTAGTGCCATAATAATATGTAAAATTCAGAACCTTCCAGACCCACGTGATGTTGGGTCTCATAACCCCGGCGCAACCAATGTTTTAAGAAACACCAATAAACTCACAGCAGCATCGGTATTAATTTTTGATGTTCTTAAAGGGGTAATTCCTGTATGGAGTGCTTATTTTTTAGGTGTAACACCTATTTTTATAGGCTTTATAGGTGTCGCTGCTTGTTTAGGGCATATGTACCCAATATTTTTTGGTTTTAAAGGAGGAAAAGCAGTAGCAACAGCTTTTGGTGTATTGCTCCCCATTGGTTTTTCATTAGGGGGGTTACTTATTGGTACATGGTTACTTGTAGCAAAACTAACGAGGTACTCAAGTTTAGCCGCCATTGTAACGGTGAGCCTAGCTCCACTTTATACATGGATGATAAAGCCTACCTATGTCTATCCTGTACTAATGTTAAGCGCGTTAATCATATTTCGTCACAAAAGTAACATTGAGCGCCTATTAAACGGGACTGAAAATAAAATATCAGTTAACCAAGAAAATAAGTCGCTAGATAGCTGATAATGTATCTAAAGGCCAACGAGGTTGCGCTTTAAAGGTCAGCGAATTATCTCCCCCCGCCTTTAACCTTTGTAAACCAGCATACGCAATCATTGCGCCGTTATCGGTACAAAACTCCGGTCTAGGGTAAAACACTTCTCCACCAATATTTTTGGTAATGACGCTTAACTTTTCACGTAGTGCTGTATTAGCACTTACACCACCAGCAATCACTAAACGTTTTAAACCACATTGTTTTAAGGCCCTTTTACATTTGATCGCGATGGTATCGATTACAGCATCTTGAAACGCATAAGCAATATCAGCATGTGTTTGTTCATCCATAGTTCCATTGGCTTGCTCTTGCCTAATAGCGGTTCCCGTCGCGGTTTTTAAACCACTAAAACTAAAATCTAAACCTGGCTTATTGGTCATTGGGCGCGGAAATACAAATCGCCCTGCTACACCACTTTCAGCCATTTTTGCAAGTACAGGTCCGCCAGGATAATCTAACCCTAGCAGTTTTGCCGTTTTATCAAACGCTTCACCAGCTGCATCATCAACCGATTCGCCTAATAACTCGTACTGACCAATTCCATCTACTCTAACAAGCATGGTGTGCCCACCAGATACAAGTAGCGCCACAAATGGAAACTCTGGCACATTGTCTTCTAACATAGGCGCTAATAAATGTCCTTCCATATGGTGAACAGGCACAGCAGGCAAATTCCAACCATACGCTAAACTCCTGCCAATTGAGCACCCAACCAATAAAGCACCCACCAATCCCGGACCTGCAGTATAGGCAACGCCATCCAAATCAGCAGGAGTAAGGTTTGCATCAGCTAACACTTCTTTTATCAAAGGAATTGTTTTGCGAACATGATCTCTTGATGCTAATTCAGGTACTACTCCACCATAATCTGCGTGAACAGCTATTTGACTATATAGACGGTGAGCCATTATGCCTTGCTCTTCATCATAAATAGCAATTCCCGTTTCATCGCACGAAGTTTCAATACCTAAAATACGCATACAATCATTACCCTCAAAAGTTAAGCACGCAATTTTACCCATCAAATAAACAATTCTCCACCATTAATCGGTTATAAGTTTATTATTAACTTTACTTTGATTAGTCAATGGCTATAGAATACGGCACCCATTTTTAATAGAGCGGGTGATTTCAAGGCAATAATGCTGAGAAAATTACCAATTTTATAGATTTAAAGACTAAGGTTTAATAGACAATGCCAGTAATTAAAGTAAGAGAGAACGAACCGTTTGACGTAGCACTTCGTCGTTTTAAGCGTTCATGTGAAAAAGCAGGTATCCTTTCAGAAGTTCGTCGTCGCGAATGTTACGAAAAGCCAACTTGGGAACGTAAACGTAAAAAAGCTGCTGCTGTAAAACGTGCTGCTAAAAAAGTTTCTCGTGAGAACGCACGTCGCGTTCGTATGTACTAATTAATCGTTTAGTACTTACTTAGGAAAACTGAGTCAACTTATGAGTCTACTTAGTCAACTAAAAGATGAAATGAAAATCGCCATGCGAGCTAAAGACAAAATGCGTCTTGGTGTAATTCGTATGGCACTTTCCGCCGTTAAACAAGCTGAAATAGATCATGGTACAGAAGCATCTGACGAAAACGTATTAGCTGTTTTAACTAAAATGGTTAAGCAACGTAAAGAGTCTATAAAAATGTTTACTGACGGTGGTCGAACAGAATTAGCTGCGAATGAAGCGGCTGAAGTAGAAGCGTTAGAATCGTTTTTACCTCAACCACTTACCGCAGATGAAATTAGTACCCTTATCACTAATGCAATTACCGACACTGGAGCTGCCTCTATGGCAGATATGGGGAAAGTAATGGCTGTTTTAAAACCTGTAATTCAAGGTAGAGCTGATATGGGCGCAGTAAGCGGCCAAGTGCGTAATACACTTAATAGCTAACTAATTTCACTTGAGGGCAACCTCACATAAACCGCGATAGCTTTGCTTCGCGGTTTTTTATTATCTATTATCAAAAAATACTAAACTTCTTATTATTGTGTAAAATGGAACTTCGAGTTCAGTCCTTATTATTTTAATGGCGAGTTGTATATTTAATGGCCGGTATGATCCCAAGACAGTTCATTGATGATTTATTAGCACGCGCCGATATTGTAGAACTTATCGATAGTCGCGTACCATTAAAAAAAGCAGGTAAAAACTACCAAGCATGCTGCCCTTTTCACACTGAAAAATCTCCATCATTTAGTGTTAGCCAAGACAAACAATTTTATCATTGCTTTGGTTGCGGAGAACACGGTAATGCGATTTCCTTTCTCATGGAGTTTGACCGTTTAGAATTTCCAGATGCCGTAGATGAGCTCGCATCTCATTATGGAATGACCGTTCCACGAGAAGACAACAACCAAACACCTGCCCAACAAAAACAGCAACAAAAAGCCTACGCGCAAAAACAAGACGACTATGCCCTTATGGAACAGATCAGCCGTTTTTACCAACAACAATTGCGTAATGCGCCTGACAAAAATGTGGCTATTGATTACCTAAAAGGGCGTGGTTTAAGTGGCGAAATTGTAAAAGCTTTTGGTATTGGTTACATAAGCGACAGTTGGGATGGCATGATGAATGTTTTTGCCAAAAACTCAGCAACAACTAAACAATTAGTTGACTTAGGCATGGCCATTCAAGGTGATAAAAACAAACCTTATGATAGGTTTAGAGGCCGTATTCAATTCCCCATTAGAGATAAACGAGGCCGTGTTATTGGATTTGGTGGTAGAGTGCTCTCTGACGGAACACCAAAATATTTAAACTCTCCCGAAACACGCATTTATCATAAAGGCCAAGAACTTTACGGTTTATATGAAGCAAAAATAGCCAATAAACAACTCGAGCGACTTGTTGTAGTTGAAGGTTATATGGATGTTGTCGCGTTAGCTCAACATGGTGTAACTTACGCTGTAGCCTCACTAGGCACCGCAACAACACCTGAACAACTCCAAACATTATTTAGAACGGTAAAAGAAGTAGTGTGTTGCTACGATGGTGACCGGGCCGGCCGCGATGCGGCTTGGAGAGCAATGGACAATGCACTTCCGCTCATTCAAGACGGCTACTCATTAAAATTTGTTTTCTTACCTGACGGTGAAGATCCCGACAGTTTAATACGTGTTCAAGGCCAACAAGCATTTGAAGATATTATTAATAAAGCAACTCCACTTTCTGACTTTTTATTTGAACACCTACTTGTTCAGCACGACATGACAACAGCAGAAGGTAAAGCAGCTGCAATAAACGCGTTTAAGCCTCATCTTGCCAAATTACCTGAAAGCCACCTGAAAGATGCAATAGTTACCAAGCTCGCCAATCATTTCGGAAGTGGTAACGAACAACAATTAGCTAAACTCAACAAAGCTTTCTCAGATAAAAAACCAGAAAAAACAGTTACTAAACAAGGGAAAATAACTCCTGTTAGATTAGCTATTGCATTATTACTTGAACATCCCCATATCGTTAATGCTTTACCAGATATTTCAATTTTACAACACTTGAACATACCTGGTATTCCTTTATTAAATCAGCTACTTATACTTTGCAAACAAAATCCAAATGTCAATAGCGCACAATTAATAGAGAATTTTAGAGGGCAAGAAGAAGGTAAACAGCTTACTAAACTCATGTGTTTACAACATCATGTAGAACCAGAAAATGCAGAGTCTACTTTTCTCGATGTTATTGAACGATTTTTAAATGTTTTTATTGAGCAACGTACCGAAGAACTTCTATCAAAAGAGCAAATTACAGGATTAAGTAAATTAGAAAAACAAGAATTACATAGCTTATTAAGCGCCTAAATAGCGCTGTACATTAGTACAAAAAATAACAACTAATTAACAAAAACAGGTTTACGTCTGGTAATTGAGCAATGGCATTGCTATAATTTAAGGCTTACTGTTTTCAATTTGATACCCATAAATAGGTGGACACTCGTCAATGGATCAAGCCCCACAATCTAGACTGAAAGAGCTAATAACCAAAGGTAAAGAGCAAGGTTATTTAACATTTGCCCAAGTTAACGATCATCTTCCTCAAGAGATTATAGACTCTGATCAAGTTGAAGACATCGTTAGAATGATCAACGACATGGGTATTCAGGTGTTCGAAAATGCTCCTGATAACGACACGTTGATGATGAGTGAAGCGAATACCGATGAAGATGCTGCGGAAGCTGCTGCTCAAGCACTTGCTTCTGTTGAAAGCGAAATCGGCCGCACAACAGACCCAGTACGTATGTATATGCGTGAAATGGGTACTGTTGAACTATTAACCCGTAAGGGCGAAATAGTTATCGCAAAACGTATTGAAGAAGGTATCAAAGAAGTACAACGCTCTGTTTCTGAATACCCACCAGCTATCAATTACCTATTAGAACAATGGGACAACTTTGAAGCGGAAGAAGTTCGATTAAGCGACATTATCGTTGGCTTTTTAGACCCAGATGCAGAAGAAGAAGAAATTCCAGCTGCAGCAACGCATATCGGTTCAGAACTATCTAAAGAAGAATTAGATGATGAAGACAAAGATACTGCGGAAGATGAAGACGAAGAAGAAGAAGACACAGGTCCAGATCCTGAACTTGCCAAAGAAAAATTCGGTTTACTCCGTGAAAAATACGAAGCAGCAAATAAAATCATCAGCAAAAAAGGTCGCGGACATGCAGATTCTCAAGTTGCTATCGATGAGCTAGCTGACGTATTTAAAGAATTTAGAATCGTACCTAAGGTATTTGATCGCCTTGTTAAGAACATGCGCAGCGTGATGGATCGTTTACGTGTTCAAGAACGATTAATTATGAAGCATTGTGTTGTTGGTGCAGGCATGCCAAAAGCAACCTTCATAAAAATATTCCCAGGTAACGAAACATCAAAAGATTGGTTTGACGAGCAAAAGAATGCTGGTCTACCACATTCAGCGAAATTAGCTGATGTTGAGTTAGATGTAGAAAGATGTATCTACAAACTTAACATGATTGAAGAAGAAACTTACCTAAACGTGCATGGCATAAAAGACATCAACCGTCGTATGTCAATTGGTGAAGCTAAAGCTCGCCGTGCAAAGAAAGAGATGGTAGAAGCAAACTTACGTCTTGTAATTTCAATTGCGAAAAAATATACCAACCGTGGTTTACAGTTCTTGGATCTTATCCAAGAAGGTAACATTGGCTTAATGAAAGCTGTTGATAAATTTGAATACCGTCGCGGTTATAAGTTTTCAACATATGCTACATGGTGGATTCGTCAAGCAATTACACGTTCAATCGCTGACCAAGCACGTACAATTCGTATTCCTGTACATATGATTGAAACGATTAATAAACTTAATCGTATATCACGCCAAATGCTTCAAGAAATGGGTAGAGAACCTACACCAGAAGAATTAGCTGAACGCATGGTAATGCCAGAAGATAAAATTCGTAAGGTATTAAAAATAGCAAAAGAGCCTATTTCAATGGAAACGCCTATCGGTGACGATGAAGATTCTCACTTAGGTGATTTTATTGAAGATGGCAGCGGTGAACTTCCTGTTGATTCAGCAACGTCTGAAAACTTAAAAGACGCAACTCACGAAGTGTTAGCAGGCCTAACAGCTCGTGAAGCTAAAGTGTTAAGAATGCGCTTTGGTATCGACATGAACACAGACCACACGTTAGAAGAAGTTGGTAAACAGTTCGACGTTACACGTGAACGTATTCGTCAAATTGAAGCGAAAGCTTTACGTAAGTTGCGCCACCCTTCTCGCTCTGAACAACTTAAGAGTTTCTTAGACGGCGAGTAAAGTACATACTATTACTTACGCTAAAAAATCCAGCCTAGTGCTGGATTTTTTGTTTATATAGATGTCAGTTTATTTTACAAACTCATCAACCAGTTACATCAGCAACTCTCTCTGGAAAATAAAATATACCTTATATTCAATGCATTACTAAAAAACGTTCTGTTTTGGTGCAATATTTGCCTATGTACTGACAAGTAGAAAGTTTGTATTAATTAAACACGGAAGGATAAGAACATGTCATTATCTGCAAATAAATTTAAATACTTAAATCAAGTATCTTGCGCTGTTGCTATAGCGCTCTTTAGCTCATCAGCTTCTGCAATTGTAATTACAGCAGAACAAGATGCTAGTACATTAGCTAACTCTTTAATTATTCCTAGTTCAGGTATCACCATAACAAGCTCTTCATTGTTTGGCGGTAGCGACATTGGCGGCGGAGGTGACGACGGTTGTGATGATGAAGTTTGTTTCCCTGAAGGTCCTGTTGATGTTGATGTTGATGTTGATGTTGCGCAATTTTCGAGTTTTTCAACATTAACTACGGATGGCTTTACTTCATTACAAGCAGGCACCTATACTAATTCTTCTGGTGTGTACGGTTTACCTAGCCAAGGTGGTATCGTATTAAGTTCGGGCTTTGTGAGTGATTATGAAGACGGGCCAAATACTTCCAACAGTAACTCAGGGAACATTGGAACGTTCGCTACCCCAGAACAAGATGCACTACTTTCAACTATTAGCGGTCAACAAAATCACCGTGATCCAATAGAACTTAATATCACATTTGATGTAAATGACAGTGTAGACACAATTTCTTTCATCGCGGCATTCGGTTCAGAAGAATATCCTGACTTCGTTGATTCAAGCTTTACTGATGCTTTCGGTATGTTTCTAAATGATGAGTTGGTATCTGGCGTATTGCCAGCCGGAAGCTCACCTGGAGATCCATTATTACCTGTTAATATCGATCACCCAGACTTTGCACCTATTACAGGTACAGAGTTAAACGGTATGTTGGCACCTAACGGCGTTCCATTACTGCGTTTTGATATACCTGTTGAGCCAGGAAGTGTAGGTAACAGCTTTTCAATAATCATTGCTGATGCTGGTGACACATCATACGACAGTACTGTTTTCTTGAGCAGCTTTGGTAACTTCGACAGTGAAAGTGGTAATTCAGAATTTACACCAATCCTACCGGATCCAAGTAACCCTACGAACGACGAAGGTGCTTTTGTATTTGAATTACCAGAGTTAGAAGAAGGTGAAACAATTTGGCTTGATCCTGACGTAGCTACTGGTTACGTTTACCAAACAGACGGTGAGTTTGGTTCGGTAACAGCGCCAACACTATTAACTGTTAATGATGCTGACGGTTATATGGTTCACTTTACTGACAATAGTGGAACATATTCACAACTATTGTTAGCAGGCCAAACACTTACGTTTGGCGCAGGTGTTAGTGAGTTTACTTTAGATGGTATTAACCCTGATTTAGGACTTGACCCTACAGATTCTTTAGCGTTTGCATTAGGTGTGTCATTTAACTCAGTAGGTACATTTGTTACTCAAAATCCAATAACAACATTTGTTGATAACGGAACGTCTGTACCTGAACCTAGCTCAATCGCGTTATTTGGTCTTTCTCTATTAGGACTTAATGCATTAAGGCGTAAAAAAACGGCGTAAATTGTTAGGTATTACGCTATTTACGTTTTAACTAGCATAACGTAAAGTTAAACACATGATTAAAGCTTAAGTTACTTATGTAGCTTAAGCTTTTTATTTTATTGACGCATAAACTTGAGGGACTATGAAAAAGCTAACTAACCTAATTATAATTTGTTGTACTGTCTTATCTTTTCAATCATTTTCGGCAGATACCAACGGTAAGTTTGCAGTAAAAGGCGCTGGCAAACAAAGTTGTGAAACTTATACTAAAGCATTTGATGCTAAATCCACTGACTATTACTTGTTTGGGGGATGGCTAGAAGGGTTTGTAACGTCATACAACCAATTTCAACCTAATAACTTTGATATTACTCCTTGGCAAACAACTGAATTACTGTTGAGTTTATTAAAAAGTTACTGCGGTAATAACCCTGAAATTAAATTTTTAACGGCGACAAATAGCTTAGTTAAAACACTATTTCCAATTCGACTTGAACAAAACAGTAACCTTGTCAGTATCCAAATAGGAAAGTCTAAAAGCTACTTTTATCAAGAGATCATTAAAAGAGTTAAAACACGATTAAAAGCTATGGGCTTTTTAAGTGGTGATATTACAAACTCATTTACAAAAGAAGACGCTATTGCTATCGAAAAATTCCAAAAGAAAATAGGCTTAACCGTTACTGGTGTTTTAGATCAGCGCACGCTAGCAAGTTTATTTCTAAAAACTAAAAATAGTAAATAATCATTTTATTTATGCTTTAAGGCGTAACGTTAACTAAATTAAGTTCTTAATAGTTGTTACGCCTCAAAAGTACCTTAAACTGATTAACATTTAAGCTAACAGTTAATCAATACCACATTTTTAGATTTATAAGGGTGACAACAAAATTAAAAATGCTTATACTTCTCGCCGCTAAAAAATGAAACTATCACTTTTAGCAAATGAAACGGCCCCTTAGCTCAGTTGGTTAGAGCATCCGACTCATAATCGGCAGGTCCCCTGTTCAAGTCAGGGAGGGGCCACCATTTCATTATCCTTAAAGTTATCCTAAATTTTCAGTTATACCTTCTAGATTCATCCTTATTATCCTTATAAACTAGCTTTCTCTGTCTTTTAAATACAATTATGAAATTCAATGGAATATTCAACGTTAGGCCACAGTAATTTATCTGTATCAAATGTTTGTTTAGGTAGTATGACGTGGGGATTACAGAACAATCAAAACGATGCAGATCAACAATTAAATTACGCATTAGAAAAGCAAGTTAACTTTATCGACACTGCAGAGTTGTATGCTGTTCCTCCATCTTCTGATACATACGGAAAAACTGAAGAAATAATAGGTAATTGGCTCTCAAGACACAATAATCAAAGACAACACCTAGTTTTAGCATCGAAAATTGCAGGGCCCAGTCTTCCGTGGATCAGAGAAGGAAGTCCAATAACAGGTAAAAACGTTGAGCTAGCTGTTGAAGGATCGTTAAAACGACTACAAACCGACTATATCGATTTGTATCAACTGCATTGGCCTAACAGGCAGCACAATCATTTTGGGCAACATTGGCCACAACAAATTGATTTTTCAGTAACAACTACCCAACAAGAAGTTGAGAACATGCTCGATATTCTTGAAGGATTAGATAGGTGCGTTAAAGCAGGTAAAATTAAGCATTGTGGTTTGTCAGATGACACTCCATGGGGGTTAAATACCTACTTAACGTTAAGTAAACAGCATAATTTACCCCGTATGGTTTCAATTCAAAACGAATTTAACTTATTACAAACTCAAGACACCCCTTACTTGTTAGAAAACTGTATACGTGAAAACATCGCCTATTTACCGTGGTCTCCTCTTGCAACTGGCGCACTTACAGGAAAATACTTAAACAATGCACGTCCAGAAGGCAGTAGATGGACATTAATGCAACGTAATGGGTTATTCAGAGATACGGATTCAACTCATAAAGCAACGCAAGCATATGCGGAAATTGCAGCTCAATACGGATTAACACCTGCCCAACTGGCACTTGCTTGGTGTAAACAAGTCCATGGTGTAACGTCTACCATTATTGGTGCTACCAACATGGAGCAACTTAAAGAAAATATTGACGCTTTTACTATTCAACTTTCTGATGAAGCTCTTGCAGAAATAGGAAAAGTTTTAAAGGCATTCCCCAAACCTTTCTAGCATCAACAATAAATAACGAACGAATAAAGGCTACCTTACTTTGGGTAGCCTTTTAGTCTGTAATCAATATAAGCTCAAGTGACTTATACCTAAAAAGGCAACATTACTGTTTGAATCTCACTAACTCTGTTGAACTTTCAAATACTTGTAAACTAGCACTTGTGATAAATCCGCCGGAATCGCTAAACTTCACAGCAATAGAATTATTCGTGTTTAGCAATTCATAAGCGACTGGAATTTCAAGCACACCAAAAAAGCTGTCTTTGTTTTTTTGGTCATAACCTCTAACATCTTTAGGAACCAAGATCTGAGTACCGTTAACAGTAATTGTTGGGTCTAATGATTGATTATGTAATCTACCAACTCCTAGGCGAAGTACCGCTTCACCATGTGCGGAATCTACTGACACATTATTAATAGTCAATGTATTATCTTGACCACTTAAAATAGGTTGCTTCATTTTATCGGCGTAATATTTACTCTCTTCAATAGTTTGATCAATATTTACATCATCATTAAAAACAACTTTTAAAATAACCGTCGCATTAGCATTAACAGTATAACTTGAGGTAGTTGCTACTAGCGCCTCGTCATTCAACACAGCCGAATTTAAAGTATTATCGTAATACAAATGCTTAGCTGAAATTGAAGTAATATTTGCATTGTGTGTTTCAATTAAATCAAATGAAAACTCTACATCTTCATGCTCAAGATTATTCACAATAAAGTAAAGTGTTTTACCGTCAACATATGCATCAGTTTGTAAATCAATATCAGACGCTTTTGTTTCAACTCTCCTGCCATTAACCTCAGACCATAACTGATAAAATAAAGCTAAATCAGACAGTATCCAATCACCATTATCTTCTACATTAATACTTCCATCTAACTCGTTGCGCAAAATAAACATACGTGGCCCATAACGATGACCATTTTCATCAATACCGTTATTTCCCGACCATAATGCTTTTAATATTGAAAACGGAATAGATGCCATAATTTGATCTGGTTTATTCATAAGTTGCATCATAATTGAAGAATAAGAACGTATATTCCACCAGTCTATCTCCTTTGAGTATGGAGCACTCTTATGATGCGGTGAAAAGAAACCATATTCAGAAATTACCCAAGGTTTAGCTTCTCCAATTTTCAATACGCTGTAGTGCTCAATCATATCGAGTATTGCTTCAATATTGGCACCCGAACGGTATTGATGGTCTACATTATTATGATTGTCATAAAGATGGATCGAATAGAAGTCCATCACATCACCAGCCCCATCAATAAATGTTTTCCAAGTGTTGTCGAATAAATCAAAATTACCGTTATTCTGCTCCAACGCAGGGTATGCTGCTGTAAACCCTCCAACACGAACATCAGGATGATCTACGCTAAGTTTGTCGGCTACAATTTTATGAAGTTCAGTGATGTTAGCATTTGTCGTTTTTAGTTTATTAGACTTAACAAATGGTTCATTCATTACCTCAACAATCGTTGGCTTAGCTTCTCCTGTAACACTACCCATTCCAAAATACTTCGTTAAAAACTCACTAAAAAATCGAGCGTATTCATCATAACCAGCCAACCACGTATTACCTTCACAATGTCCAGAGCAAGTCGACTTTTCTTTATGTGGATACATAAATTCTTGGCCGCCATACATCATATTTTTCATACGATTTTCTAAGCTATGTACACTTGTACTATTTTTATACCAACCTTTAGCCTGCTCTCCATATGTAGTCATATCAGTGTCACTTATAACGCCATTATCAGCTGAGCTTTCAAGACGACTAAGTTGCCACGGCATAGCACCGTTATTACGACCGAAGTAAATATCATTATCTTCAATAAAATCAACGGCAGTCTGATTATCAGGCCATTCGTTGTCTACTGTAGAAATATGCATCGTGATAAACTTACTACGGTCAAATTCCCCTACACCACCTTTGACGTGATTAACATTTACGTTCACATCAATAACATACCCCAGATCAGGAAGAGGGTCAGGTACTGGCGTTGATACAACGGGAGCATCAGGCGTAACAACTGGCTCAGGTGTATTTACCGTAGTCCCTCCTGAACTACTACCGCAACCAACCAACACACATAACAGTAATGAAAAACCACTTAGCTTCATTAACTCTCTTGATATCACTCGTCTCATCTCATTACCTTTAATTACAACTTAAAATTGATAATATTTAACAATATACAACAAACATAAAACTAACAAACATTTCAAATACAAACAACAAAAATTAAATACAAAACAAATAATTTTAAGAAAGGTAACTCTCGCTCCTAAAAATATGTACTACACTTTTTAGTAACTCTTTTAACCAAACGGAATATGAATTAGATACTTCAGGAGTCTTAATTAAATGAGGTGTTATAAAATAAGTTATTCATCCTTTGAGGATGCCAAACAAGATGCACGACTGATGTGTCGTTCACGTCAGAAAAAACACAGGAATTTTACGAAGAACACAACTCCCTATTTATGTAACAGGTGTAATAACTACCATTTAACTTCTATGCCTACTGCTGACAGAAAAAGATTAAAGAAAAAAATTAAGGAAGAAGAAAGACGTTTAACAATTGTTAAAAAAATTAGAAAGAGCAAAAGCTTAGAAAAAATATTAGAACTTCAAGAGTCGTGGATGTTACTGATGCTCAAAGGAAACAACTGGATATTAGAATGCGACATCCTTGGCAGAACGCACTACGTTAAACAAATAACTTCCAAATAGAAAAGCTCCACCTTAAATAATGGTATTGCAATGCTAAAATAAAAAAAGCCCTGACTCTAGCGAGTCAGGGCTTCAATATCATGGTACCGGAGGACGGACTTGAACCGTCACGCTCGAAAGCAACGGATTTTGAATC
>JAHDIK010000027.1 GCA_020630795.1 Colwellia sp. | reverse complement strand
TACCGCCGTGAAAGGGCGGTGTCCTAGGCCTCTAGACGATAGGGACACTAAAACTTGCTAACGCTGTTGACGAATCAACTTCGTTATTTTCAGTGTTACAAATAAGTTTAGTAAAACTAATCTTATTCACAAGACACTAACTTTTTAAAGTTCGTTATTCGACTATTAATAATCCAATAACTAAATTTTTTGGTGGAGCTATGCGGGATCGAACCGCAGACCTCTTCGCTGCCAGCGAAGCGCTCTCCCAGCTGAGCTATAGCCCCGCTTTGTATTTAAATAAGTGGCCTAATACCTATTTAACTACGCATCAAACAAGAACGTAAGTTACTCGTTGAAAGCGAGGCGCATTCTAAGCACCCCCCCTTTTAGTGTCAACACTTTTTTTTAATAATTAAGGCCTTTTTTACCACTATTTTAATTAAGTGTTCACTTATAAAACAAGTTGCTTAAATTTTGAATGAAATTTCAATTTTATCCCGCGATAAATCATAAATAACTATTACTATTAGCAACGAATATAAATAGTTAACTCCCCTACCCCAGATATAAATATCAATAATACGAATACCTACGCTGCATTTATACTTTATTTTTATAGCATTAACAGGTAACATTTTTTGCAATCTTATTTATAGACTGAATTCATGCCACTAAATCAAGTAAACGTAGTAGCTATTGGTGGAGGGCACGGCTTAGGAAGAGTGCTTTCAACGTTATCCTTTTTGGGTGATCAATTAACAGGTATTGTTACAACCACAGATAATGGTGGTTCTACAGGACGTTTAAGAAAACGAAGTAGCTCAATTGCCTGGGGCGATTTACGTAATTGCCTAACCCAACTTGTTGATAACGACTCTGTTGGTAGCCAATTGTTCAACTTTAGATTTGATGGACAAGACGAATTAGGTGGCCATAATCTCGGTAACCTTATTCTTTACGGTTTAGGCCAAGTTCAATCTCGTCCTTTAGATTCAATAAAACTTGTTAGACGACTACTTAAAGTAAGAACTCCCGTTTTACCTATGTCTGAAACACCAACAGATTTGATGGCTTTTTACCCTCAAGGGCGCTGTCGCGTTGGAGAGTTGTCTGTTGATGAAATGCCGATGATGCCTAAAAGCTTAATGCTGGCACCACTTGTTAAATCTTTACCTGCCTGTATAGAAGCTATCGAGAATGCTGATATTATTATTTTAGGCCCAGGTAGTTTCTTAACCAGTATTGTACCTCCTCTATTAGTGCGAGATATTTCTAATGCACTAAATAATAGAAAAGGTCATTGTATTTTCGTGGAAAATGTTACCCCTGAAAAAAGCCCATCGGCTCAGTTATCACTAGATAAAAAATTAGAGTGGATCGAAGAAAATATTGGTTGCTTACCTATTGATAGTGTTATTTGTCAGGATACATCTGTTACCTCTGATAAAGTATACGTTCATCACCATGACCTTCAGAGCGAAGAAACCAGCCATTACCACGACAAAGATAAACTACGTGAAGCAATAGAGTCATGCGCCAAGCAAAATGACTTACTAAACGCCGTCAACGTCACATAAATCCCAGTATATTTTACGTTTAAAGTGCATCGCAATTCTTTTGTTAAGCTCTTTAAACGTAGTTAACGGCTTATCGTTTGGTTTAAAACACTGCCAAACAAATTGATGGCAATTGTTGTCAATAAGATCGTAATTCTCAAACGTAAAAACTTTCTTTATCGCTCTCATTGCGGCTATTTCTATTGATAAACATTTAGCGTTTGAATCGCATGCAACAAATACATTTTTACCTGTTCGATCTTCTGTGAACCTTTGTATTGATACTGGTTTAATAAGCCCGTTACCATCCATTTCTACAATAGTATTATCTCCAACCCAAATCCCCGTATGATCTAAAACGCCTCCTATGCCACAACAAACAATAGCGCCTACATCTGGTTTAACTTTTTGTGTTGTAGAAAATAAGTCACTCGGATAAATAGCCGTAGAAGATTCTTCAGTTGAATCATCAAAAGTTTTTGCTCGGCTAGAAAAGCGTTCTGATTGTTGTTTTTTCCGATCTTTTGACAGTTCATTTACGGTCAAAGCAGATACGGCTGCTGCACCCAACCAAAATATAGGTAAAGGCATATATCCTCCTAAAAACTCTTCAATATTTTACTGTACAAACGTTACTAATAATTAGATTATCTTTTATTAATAAAATTGCTATAAAAAAGATGCAAGTAACTGTTTCAAAACATCTGATAATTGGCAACAATAGCTTGATTCTAGTAGTTGTTACTCATTACTAAATGTCTCGTTTAATTTTCTCACTTAACACTAAGAATGCTATTTATGAAAAAAGTCATTAAGTCATCAAAACTCAAAAATGTTTGCTACGAAATTCGCGGACAAATTGCAGCGGAAGCTCGTCGATTAGAAGACGAAGGCCATAAAATTTTAAAGTTAAACATTGGTAACCCTGCCCCATTTGGTTTTGAAGCCCCTGATGACATTTTAAAAGACGTTATTCGTAACCTTCCTACAGCACAAGGCTACAGCGACTCTAAAGGCATTTATTCTGCTCGTGTTGCTGTTATGCAGTACTTTCAACAAAACAACATTAAAGATGTAAGTATAGAAGATATTTTCATCGGCAATGGGGTCAGCGAACTGATTGTTATGGCGATGCAAGGTTTACTTAACAATGACGATGAAGTGTTAATACCTGCACCAGATTACCCGTTATGGACCGCTTCAGTAGCATTATCAGGTGGCAACCCTATTCACTACCAATGTGATGAAGAGAACTATTGGTTTCCTAATATTGAAGATATGGAAAGCAAAATAACAGACAAAACTAAAGCTATTGTATTAATTAATCCAAATAACCCAACGGGTGCTGTTTATTCAAAAGAAGTATTATTAAATATTTTAGACCTTGCAAAAAAATACAACTTAATTGTATTCAGTGACGAAATTTACGACAAAATTCTATATGACGACGCTGTACATATTCCTACCGCTAGCTTAACGCAAGACGTGTTGGTTATTACAATGGGTGGGCTATCTAAAAACTATCGTATCGCTGGTTTTAGAGCTGGTTGGATGGTTGTTTCTGGGCCTAAACTGCATGCTGAAGACTACCTTGAAGGATTAACCATTCTTGCGTCAATGCGCCTGTGTGCCAATGTGCCGTGTCAACACGCTATTCAAACTGCGCTCGGTGGATACCAAAGCATTAATGAATTAATTTATGGCGATGGGCGATTAATAAAACAGCGCAATCTAGCTCACAAGCTTATCAATGAAATTGACGGACTATCGTGTAATCCAGCAATGGGCGCGCTTTATTTATTTGTGAAAGTAGATGCTGAAAAGTTCAATATTACAAATGATGAAAAAATGGTGCTAGATCTCCTTAAACAAGAAAAAATACTGCTTGTTCATGGCAGTGCCTTTAATATTAAAGAACGAAATTACTTTCGATTAGTATTTTTACCGCATGTTGATGAATTAGTTCCTGCTATGGAAAAGTTAAAGAATTTCTTCGCGAGTTATCGCCAATAATTGATAAAAGAGTTAGTTATGCAAAGCACGTTTTTAGCTTGGATGTTCAGAATGCCCCTCATCAAACGTTGGGCACTTATGTATTGTGTAAAGCCTGAAAATGTTGCAGAACATTCTCATCAAGTCGCTATTGTAGCTCATTTACTTGCCGTTATTAAAAATAAAAAGTTTGGCGGTAACGTTAATGCTGACCGCGTTGCAACGGTAGCCTTGTATCATGAAGCGAGCGAAACACGCTACGGAGATATTGTTAGCCCAACTAAATACGCTAATCCCGAAATTGCACGAGAATTTAAAAAAATAGAATATTTGGCTGAGCAAGAATGTTTAGAGTCGTTACCTGAAGAATTCCAAGACATATTTTCTGACTTAATTGTTCAAGACAACGTAAATACAGAGCATAAAAACATCGTTAAAGCCGCTGATATATTAGTGGCTTATATCAAGGCAATAGATGAATTAAACCACCAAAATCATGAATTTGATCATGTTGAAGAAAGACTGGGTGGTAAAATAAAAGAATTACAAAAAAGCATGCCCGAAGTGAAGTATTTTATGGATATGTTTTTACAAGCATGTTCAGCAACAGTAGATAAACTTTCAAGTCAAAAATAAGTAGCATCACATCTGCTTCGAGGTTTTATGATGAAAATTAAAAAATATTTTTGGTATTTTCTCCTCACATTAACAGTTTCAGGTTGTAGTAGCCTAGGTGTACAACCTTGGGAAAGAAACTTACTCGCTAAAAAAGAAATGTTATTAAACGCGTCTCTAATAGATTCATCACTTGATGATCATATCTACTTCAGTAAAGAATCGTCAAGTGGTGGTAAAAGCTTTGCAGGTGGAGGTTGTGGGTGCAATTAACTCAGCCTAATAAAGCTTTAGTTTCTGCTGACTCTCAGCAAGAATCCCCAAAAAATATCAAACAACTACTTACCGTTGCAACTTGCGCCCTTTTAGGAACGTCTGCGCAGGCTGATGAGTTATCTCAATGGAAATTCGATACTGCACTTATGCACTATAATGAATCCGATCGTGTAAGCGCTACAGAGCTCATTATTAACGGTAGTAGAACCTACGACAATGACCAAGTATTAAACTTAAAGGTTACTGTCGATACGTTAACGGGGGCATCCGCAAACGGAGCCGTTGCACAAACCAACGTTCAAACTTTTACAAGACCCTCAGGTAAAGGTTCATTCGATGTAGCACCGAAAGAAACGCCATTAGACGATACTTTCAGAGATACTAGGCTACAGCTAAATGCACAATGGACACAACCATTCAGCGAAAGCTACTTAGTCAGTTCCGGTTTACATTTATCGAAAGAATATGACTATTTATCGTTAGGCTTAAACGGCAATATTGCCCGCGATTTCAATCAAAAAAACACAACACTGTCAGCCGGATTTGCATTTTCTCAAGATACAATAAGCCCAGAAGGTGATATTCCTCGCCCTTTCAGCTCAATGCTACCCGCCCACGAAAACGGAAGTACCAGCGAAAATCGAATACAAAGTAGCGATGACAAAACAACGGTTGATTTATTACTTGGCGTTACTCAAGTGATTAATCGTAGAATGATCATGCAACTCAATTATTCTCATTCGAAAGTCGATGGTTACCTTACCGATCCATTTAAAATAGTAAGTGTAGTGAATTCACTTGGTTTAAGTACAAATCAATTGTATGAGAAACGGCCCGATAACCGCACAAAGCATAGTTTGTTTTGGCAAACGAAATATCATTTCACACACAACATTATAGATTTTTCATATCGTTACTTTTGGGATGATTGGGATATAACATCTCATACCTTAGATACTCGATACACAATTCCCCTATCAAACGGCTACATAGAGCCTCATGTACGACTATATAGCCAAGATGCTGCAAACTTTTATCAGCCCTTTATTAGAACTGAGCAGTCGCTGCCCAATTATGTAAGCGCAGACTATCGCGTCGGTGAAATGACGGCAGTAACCTTAGGGATAAAATACAGAACACGAATTAAACAAAATAATGAATTATCGTTTAGGCTTGAGTATTACCAACAATCACCTAAAAGCACAGGCGTTGAACAACCTGGCGCTCTTGCAAGGTTGAACCTATATCCAAGTATTAAAGCTATCATTGCTCAAGTCAGTTACTCGTTCTAACATTCACGAAATGCGCAATACCTATACAATTGAAAAATGCGCGCTTGGTCATCGAATACGTTTTAGTGCAATGGCAAGCCCTTGTGAGGTTATTGTAGAAGTAGACAGCCACTCTTCGGTTGATCAGCTAGCTAAATTAATTACTGATGAAACGTGGCGAATAGAAAACAAATATAGCCGTTACCAAACGGAAAGCATCTGTACAAAAATTAACAATAGTCACAATAACCCCATTAGTATTGATACGGAAACATATGAATTGCTCAAATTTTCCGAACAGTGTTACCAAATTAGTAATGGTTTATTCGATATAACCTCGGGCGTGCTCCGTAAAGTGTGGCGTTTTGATGGTAGTAATATCATTCCCTCTTCACCTCAAGTAGAAGCCATATTGCCCTTAGTTGGCTGGACAAAGATTGAATACAACGAACAACATATTATGTTACCTAAAGGTATGGAAATTGATTTTGGAGGAATTGGCAAGGAGTACGCAGTAGACAAAATTTGCCAACTTATTACACAAAACACTCTTTGTTCTGCTCTTGTTAACTTTGGCGGTGATTTAGCCGTTACCGCCCCAAGAAAAGACAATAAACCTTGGTCTGTTGGTATTGATTTAACAGGAATTTCGTCGAATAAAAGCGTCAACATATCCTTTGAACGTGGTGCAATCGCAACCAGCGGTGATGCCAGTCGATATCTTGAAAAAGATGGAAAACGCTATAGTCATATATTAAATCCCAAAACAGGTTGGCCAATAGAACATGCGCCTAGCTCTATTACAGTCGCCTCTACAAGCTGTTTAAACGCTGGAATAATTTCAACAATAGCAATGCTGCAAGGTGAAAACGCGGAACAATTTTTAGATGAGAATGACTTCAAACATTGGACATTTCGAACCTAACGAAAATGCCTTTTAGCACGATAGTAAAATACCAATAAACCTTAAAATCATTTAATTATCAAACTTAAACAACAGCTATTATCACGCTAAAAGCCATCAATAAAAAAGGCCACAATCTGTGACCTTTTTGTACGACTTACACTAGCCATTCAATTCCGTAACTATTAATTAAAAATTAAATGCTCAGGGAATAGTAGCACCAATGCTAATACAGCAACTTGCATGATAATAAACGGTATTACCCCTTTATAAATCGTTGTTGTTTTTAACGTGGGTGGTGCAACACCTTTTAAATAAAACAGGCTAAAGCCAAACGGTGGAGTTAAGAACGATGTTTGCAAATTCATCGATATCAATATTGCGAACCATACAAGATCAATATCCAATGCCATTGCTACAGGCGTTAAAATTGGGACAACTAAGAATGCGATCTCAATAAAGTCGATAAAGAACCCGAGTATGAGTATCGCTACCATGGCAATCAATAAGAACGTCCATTTTTCTCCCGGTAGGTCTAAGAAAAACTCTTCAACTATATATTCACTACCTGAATAGCTAAACACCATAGAAAACGCTGTAGCACCTATCAATACAGCAAAAATCATTGACGTTACTTTTACCGTTTCTTTCGAAATAGCATTAATTTTCTTAATTGAGAATTGACCATATAATGCGGATAATAATACCGCACCTACTGCACCTATCGCCGATGATTCAGTTGGCGTTGCTATACCTGTAAAAATAGAGCCTAGAACTGTAACAATTAGCAACATTGGTGGAATAATGTCTTTAACCGCTTGAAGCATTAATTCACGTTTGCTTTCATTTACTTCAATAGGCGGGCAATATTCAGGTTTAATTTTGCCTAAAACAACAATGTATACGGTGTATGCAAATATCAATAATACGCCTGGTATAACAGCAGCTTTAAACAAATCACCAACAGGCACGCCCATTACATCGCCTAAAATAATCAAAATAATTGACGGTGGAATAATTTGTCCTAACGTACCCGATGCACAAATAACACCAGCTGCCGTCGGTTGATGATAGTTATTTTTAAGCATTACCGGTAGAGAAATAACCCCCATTGCCACAACGCTAGCACCAACAACACCAGTAGAGGCCGCTAGTAATGCTCCTACAACAATCGTCGAAATTGCTACACCACCAGCAACACTACCAAAAAGTTTTGCTGCCGACTCAAGTAAACGCTCTGCGAGTCCTGTTTTTTGTAATACGATCCCCATAAATACAAACATAGGAATTGCCATTAACGTAGTGTTTTCCATTACGCTCATAATGCGATATGGCATAAACGCAAATAAATCAGGCCCTAACGCAATTACCCCAACAAGTACTGAAACACCAGCAAAAGTAAATGCAACCGAATATCCAAAGAAAAGACAAAGCAAAGCAACAACAAATAAAACTAAACCAATCATGCTTCGTCTCCTTTTATCAATTTACCGCTTTTAAGGTTTTTAAATTGCTCCAAAAGCACATAAAAAATACAACAAATAAGGTAGATACAAGAAACAGGAATAACCGCTCGAATAATCCAACGATGTGGTAAACCACCAGGATCCGCGCTTTTCTCTCCCATTTCGTAAGCTTCGTAAGCGTAATCAACGCTGAAATAAATAATCAGAAGTGTAAATGGCAACGCAAAAAACAACGAGCCAATAATATTGATAATAGATTGAGTTTTTATTGAAAAGCGATCATAAAATACGTCGACACGCACATGCCCATCTTCTTTCAACGTATAGCCAATACCAAACATAAACATTGCTGCGAATAAGTGCCATTCAAGCTCTTGCATACCAATGCTTACATCATTAAAAAAATAACGCATAACCACATCGTAAAATACGTTAAGTACCATCAGTAACATCAGCAAGCTACATAAGCTACCTACTACGTCTATGGCCTTCCCTAGTATTTTGGTTAAAAAATTCATGCTAGCCCTTAAAAAATACCTGCAGAATATGCAGGTATTTTTAATTTATCGTTTAATTATTTTGAATCAAAGTTATCTAAATACGCTCTATCAGAGAAATTAGTCCAACCACGTACTTGCTTTTGATACTTGTGAATTGAATCTAAAATTTCTTTAGTTTTAGGATCTTTAGCAGCAAATTCAGCTAATAAATCATCATTCGCTTTCTTAATCGCCTGCATTACAGGTTTAGGGAAAGAGCGAATTTTAACGTTAGGGTAATCGTTTTGAATGGTTGCTAAGTTTTTACCGCTTTCATGTGTAGATTGAGTGTACATGTCATAAGCAGCTAACTTCATTGCTGTTTTTAAGATAACTTGCAGATCTTTAGGTAGTTTATCGTATGCTTTTTGGTTAACCATAAACTGCAACTCAGTTGCTGGTTCATGCCAACCCGTGTAATAAAATGGTGCGATTTTATGGAAGCCCATTCGTAAATCAAGAGAAGGGCCAACCCACTCTAATGCGTCAATAGTGTTTCTTTCTAACGCAGTGTAAAGCTCACCAGAAGCGATATTCGTAGGTTTGGCACCTAACTTAGCTAATACTTCACCAGCAAAGCCAGGAATACGCATTTTAAGACCGTTTAAATCTTCAAGAGAGTTGATTTCTTTTCTAAACCAACCGCCCATTTGATTACCCGTGTTACCGCCAGGGAAAGACATTACGCCATATTTGTCGTATACATCTTTCATTAATTCCATACCACCGCCGTGATAGAACCAAGCATACTGTTCTGGTGTTGTCATACCGAATGGAAGCGTTGTGAAGAACAACGTATTGAAGTCTTTACCTTTCCAGTAGTAAGACGCTGAATGACCCATTTGATACTGGCCCGCTTTAACAAAATCGAAAATACCTAATGCAGATTTGTGCTTATTGGCTGAATCGATACGAATAATGAAACGACCATCTGACATTTCTTTAACAAGTCGAGCCATGTTTTTAGAGGCGTCACCAAAAACAGGGAAATTCGGGCCCCATGTTTCTGCCAACCGCCAACGAACTTTTTCATCTCCTGCATTTGCAAATCCTGAAAATGCAAACGTCACAACAACCAATGCTTTAAGCAATATTGATTTAGACATATTTTCCTTCCCCTCATTTGTTTAAGTTTATTTTTTTCATCCATTATACTTTTACAAAATTTCAGTATGAAAACTATACGGGCGAACACCTAAGTCTCTACGTGTATTTGCCTAGGTATATATACCTAGGCATTTATACTAAACAGAAACTACGCAAAAATTTTGTTAGCATTAAAAACCATAACCTTAAATAAGAATGATTGGAATACCCATGACCTTGCCTCTTCGCTTATTTTATTTAGCTATTCTCCAAGTCATTATTACCGCCTTTATTACCTATTACTTGGTAACCAATGAATATAGAGATTTATCTCAAAAGAACGTCGATGCATTAGGCTCATTTTTAATTACGCAAAAGAAGCAAGAACTTGAAAACTATACGTCGATCGCATTTTCATCCATCGAACATATTTATCATCGATTTGACGCACAAGAAGATGTAGCAAAATCAGCAATTGCCGAAGTACTTAATAGCATGTTGTATAACGGTGATGATGGTTACTTTTTTATGTACGACGATAAAGGAACAAACATCGTACACCCTAAAGAACCCGACAGAGTTGGCAAAGTATGGTGGGATTTAGAAGACAACAGCGGCAACAAAGTCATTCAAGAACTGATTAAGAATGCGAAAAACGGCGGAGACTTTTTCAGATACAACTGGCGCCAGCCATCTAAAGGCGTATCCGAAGAGAAAATGAGTTACGCGGTGTATATTGACCGTTGGGATTGGATGATGGGAACTGGCGTGTATTTAAACGAAGTTAACCAACAACTTAGCGATATTCAATCGGAAATAGACCGGCATATTCACAACACTAAAACCATCATACTCGTTGTTGCACTAACTTCTATCTTCATTATTTTTATCTCAGGCATAATTGTAAACCTTAATCACAAAAAGAAAGCAGAAGAAAAAATAAGTGAGTTAGGCCAACGAGTGATTGACGTTCAAGAAGAAGAGAACAGACATATATCACGAGAGTTACACGACGGTATTATTCAAATTTTAATTTCAATAAAGTATTCCATTGAAGCAACCAGTTTATTCCTTAAAAAACAACAAGTAGAGAAACCCGTTCCACTAACACAAGCAGAAGAAAACTTAGGTTTTGCTATTCAAGAGGTTCGCCGAATATCTCATCATATGCATCCGCAAATACTTGATGAATTAGGTTTATCTTCGGCGATAGAAGCGTTAGTGAATGATTTTAGTAAACAAACCTCTATTAACGTTGCGGTAAATAAACCGTCTCTAAGAAAGCTACTGCCCGACTTTATCAATACTACGCTATATCGCGTGGTGCAAGAATCGTTAACCAATATACGTAAACATGCAAAAGCGAATAATGTTTGTATCGACCTTTCAATAGAATCTAAATGGTTAACCTTAATTATAAAAGATGATGGAATAGGTTTTGACATAGATACTCAAATCAACTCTACTAATGGTATTGGACTACGAAATTTAGCGGAACGAGTTGAGTACCACATGGGGCATTTTGACATTTCGTCATCACGCAAAGGTACAATTACAACAATAAAGCTGCCAACAGCAAGTTTTGTAAACCACTTTAATAAATCTAATTTGAACAGTGAAAATAATAATGAACAATCAAATGGATAATAACAGCACACCTAAAATTACCGTTCTACTTGTAGATGATCACCCAATGGTGCAGAACGGTCTAAAAGCATGTTTAGCCTACTACGACGACATAGAAATAATTGATGCAATAAACGACGGCAGTGAAGCATTAAAAGCGGCGATGGAATTAAAGCCTGACGTTATATTAATGGACGTTAGCATGCCTAACCTAAACGGTATTGATGCCACTGAAATTCTTTCTGAACAATTGCCAAATACTAAAGTCCTTATTTTTAGTATGCACGACAGTCCAGAGTTTGTAAGTAGTGCAGTACAAGCAGGAGCAAGTGGTTACGTTTTAAAAGACACCTCTTCAGAAGAAGTTTATTACGCAATAACCGCCGTAGCAAAAGGTAACACGCACTTTAGTGGCTCTATTGCTAAAATGTTAATTGAAAATCCCATACAACCAGAAAAGAATAAGCTAACAACCCGCGAGCAGGTTATTCTTTCGTATATTGCACAAGGGTTTTCAAGCAAAGAAGTTGCGCAAAAGCTATCAATTAGCTTTCGCACCGTAGAAGCACACCGCAGAAACATAAAGTCAAAGTTAAGACTAGAGTCTTTTGCTGATCTTGTGCGGTATGCAATTAA
Organism: Colwellia sp.; assembly: GCA_020630795.1. GTDB lineage: Bacteria > Pseudomonadota > Gammaproteobacteria > Enterobacterales > Alteromonadaceae > Pseudocolwellia. The sequence continues at coordinate 21,563 of JAHDIK010000027.1, read as the reverse complement.
CCACGGGTTAGTTGAAGAGGCTTAGTTGTTGCCTCGCTTACTTGTTATCTAGCTTAATTATTGTCTGGGTTGTTTTGTTTAATTGCAATTAATTCATCAAAGTTTTCGATAAATACATCAACAAGCTTAGGGTCAAACTTAACACCACGTTGCGATAAAATGTATTCCTTAATTTTTTCATCTGAGTGTGGTTTTCGGTAACTACGCTCTGCTCCCATGGCATCGAATACATCCGCAATAGCCATAATTCTAGCTTCCATAGGAATACTATCGCCAGCTAATCCATCGGGGTAGCCACTACCGTCCCAATTTTCATGATGATATTTTGCTAACTTGGCGCCTAACTTAGCTACGCTTGAGGTTGACTGACACAATATTTCGCTACCGATTTCCGCATGAGTTTTCATAATTGACCACTCATCTTCATCAAGGTTGCTTGGCTTATTTAACACACGTTCTGGAATAGCAATTTTGCCAATATCATGCAGCGGAGCAGCTAAGCGTATTGATTCGATAAACTGTTCATTCAGCCCAAGTTTTTCAGCAAATAACGAACATATAAGCGCAACTCGCTTGACGTGAGCACCTGTTGTTTTACAACGTGCTTCTATCGCTTCACCAACAATATACAGTAACTCGCGTTGGGTACGATCAACTTCGTGACGTTTAGACAAACCTTCAAGTATCAAGGCTACATTGGTTGCAAATAGCTCGACTAAATTCGCTTTAAAGTGCTCGGCGTCGTCATCAAAATTAATGTACAACACGGAAGAAGTATTGCTAGCCGTTTCGTAATAGCCAACAAAGCATGTGTCGTCCGAATAACTTTGCTTGGTTGCAAACACCTCTTGAATACGTTGTTTTACTTCGTCGTCGATATCTGACGTTTCTAAACTTTCAGACTCACTAACGTACTTCCCCGTACATGCAATAATTAAATTGGAGCTTGCCTGTTCAAAATCTAATTGATTTCGCGCAATGTATAACGCCGAGCTTTCTACGTCCATCAACGTCATTAAATGATCTAATGCGGCAGAGCCAAACGCTTTGAATTGATCAATTTTAAGTAATTCATGAGTAGATTTAATCAACTGCTTAAAACCATCCAAACTTCGTTGGATAGTCATAATATCGCGATATGCACGAATACTTGCATAAACCGTAGTAATCATTTTTCCCGCGGTAAAATCTGTTTTTTCTTTATAGTCGTTTATATCGAATTCTTTAATTACCGTAGCTTCAGGTGCAGTTCCTGCTTGACCTGTTCTTAACACAATACGTATTGCTTGGTTTTGTAACTCTTTACGTATCCAACCGACCAATTGCAGTCCTGCGTCGTCAGTTTCCATAACAACGTCTAAGAACACCATACAAAAGTCATCGTTGTCAGATAACACTTCTTTAGCTTCTTCAGATGAATAAGCGGAATGAATTTCTAACTTTCTGTGTTCAATATCTGCATCAGCTAACACTAACTTAGTAACTTGATGTACAGCTTCATCATCATCAACTATCAGTATTTTCCATACTTTATCGGCTTTAACCTTTGGGTTAGTTGCTTCTTCAGGTTCATCTTTAAACAAAAAGTTATCCATGGGTGCCCTATTCACAAGTAATACGAATACATAAAGTGTAATCGAACAATTAAATTTTGCAATAAAATTAATACCTTAAAACAACGATTACACATGAGTTTTAATGATTATTGCCATCTAAAATAATAGAAACACGCCCAAATAACCATTAAATTTTGATGTCAACACGAAGTAAAACAATATATATTTCAGAAATAATCAATATTTGTAAAAATTGATTGACACTACCAATTAAACCCTTTAAAAATAGCATAATTATTTATTTAAACATTCCGTGCTAACAGGCACGACGATGAAAAGTCATTCTAATGATGAAACTTAATACTTTACTCAACATAGTCCTCCTTGTCGTAGTGGTTATCAAACCATAGCGAGGCTAAGTAGTGTAGAAGTAAAAAATAAATATACTCATATTAAACCCTCGCTCTTAACTAAGGCCGAGGGTTTTTTAATGTTTAATAAAAATGTAGTTCACTATTTATATTTTCATGCAATAACTTGATAAGTAAACAAAGGGCAACAATATGACAAAGCAGCTATTTACTGGTGCTGAAATGGTAGTTAAAGCACTTACCGCGCTTGACGTAAAATACGTATTTGGCTATCCCGGCGGTTCAGTTTTAGACATTTACGATGCTATATTTCAGCAAGACGATTTTGAACATATTCTTGTACGTCATGAACAAGCAGCAACTCACATGGCAGACGGTTATACCAGAGCAACAGGTGAAGTTGGTGTTGTGTTAGCAACCTCAGGCCCTGGTGCTACAAACTGTGTTACAGGTATAGCTACCGCTTATATGGATTCTATTCCAATGGTTGTGCTAGCAGGACAAGTTGCAACAACCTTAATCGGCGATGACGCGTTCCAAGAAACAGACATCATAGGTTGCTCCCGCCCTATCGTAAAACACAGTTTTAATTGTAGAAACCTTGAAGACATACCCAACGTTATTGCAAAAGCTTTTTATATCGCTAAATCAGGTCGCCCTGGACCCGTTGTTGTTGAGCTACCTAAAGATTTACTTATTCCACAAAATAAAGGTGAGTTCTCAATCAACACAAACGTAGAAATGCGTTCTTACAATCCAACAGCTAAAGGTCACCCGAAACAAATCAAAAAAGCCGTTAAGATTATTTCCGAAGCTAAAAAGCTAGTTGTGTATTCTGGTGGTGGTATTGTTTTATCTGACGCATCTAAATTACTAACAAAACTCGTAGAAACGTTAAAAGCTCCTTGTACCAACACCTTAATGGGGTTAGGTGGCATTTCAGGCACCCACGAAAACTTTATTGGTATGCTAGGAATGCACGGTAGCTTAGAAGCGAACAAATCAATGGCTAATGCCGACGTTATTTTGGCGCTTGGTGCTAGGTTTGACGACAGAGTAACCAATAACGTTAAAAAGTTCTGCCCTAACGCGACAATTATTCACGTAGACATAGACCCTACGTCTATTTCTAAAACCATTAATGCTCACGTACCAATTGTTGGCTTAGTTGATATTGTGATTAAACAGCTGCTTGATGAATTAAAAGAAACAAACTTCGAACCTAACGAAGAAGCGTTATCTCAGTGGTGGGATCAAATCAACCAATGGCGCGCAGTAAAAAGTATAAGTTACGTACCTGAAGCAGAAGGCGCGAAAATAAAACCTCAACATGTAGTAGAAAGCATGTACCGCATTACAAACGGTGAAGCCTATGTGTGCTCTGACGTTGGTCAACATCAAATGTTTGCCGCACAATACTACCCGTTTGCAAAACCACGCCAATGGATAAATTCAGGCGGCTTAGGCACCATGGGGTTCGGCTTACCTGCTGCCATGGGCGTAAAACTCGCCTTCCCAGAAAGCCATGTTATTTGTATTACGGGTGATGGTTCTATTCAAATGAACATTCAAGAGCTTTCAACGTGTTTACAATACAACCTCCCAGTCGTGATTGTGAGTTTGAACAATCGCTCATTAGGTATGGTAAGACAATGGCAAGACATGATTTATGGTGGTCGACATTCTTCATCTTACATGGAGTCGTTGCCAGATTTCGTTAAAGTTGCAGAAGCTTATGGCCATGTAGGGATTCAAATTAACGAGTTAAGTGAGCTTGATACAAAACTCGAAGAAGCGTTTTCAATTAAAAACAAATTAGTATTTTTAGATATATTAGTCGATGAAAAAGAGCACGTTTACCCAATGCAAATTCGCCATGGTGCGGTAGATGAAATGTGGATCAAGAAAGGAGAAAAAGCATAATGCGCCGTATTCTAGCTATTTTATTAGAAAATGAACCAGGTTCATTATCACGCATTGTTGGTTTATTTTCGCAGCGAGCGTTCAATATTGAAAGTTTAACCGTTGCTCCAACCGAAGATAACACTTTGTCGCGCATCACTATCGCAACACGTGGCGACGACAAAATACTTGAACAAATACTTAAACAAGTGAATAAGCTTATCGACGTAATAAAAGTAACCGACTTAACAGACAGAAAACACGTTGAACGTGAACTACTACTGATTAAAGTACTCGCAATGAACGACAAGTCACGAACAGAAGTAAAACGTATTACCGATATTTTTAGAGGATCAATTATCGATATTGGTAAGCAAATTTACACGATTCAATTAACGGGCGACGCAGATAAAATTAACGCGTTTATTGAAACCCTCAATAACGAAACGGAAATTATTGAATCAGCTCGCTCTGGCTGTGTGGGTATTGCTAGAGGCGAAAAAGCCCTGAGAGTATAAACTTTTATTTTAGTGGTCGATTCGCCCTTTGCGCAAACATTGGGCGATTACTTGACTAAACCGAACCAAGTCGAAAAATAAACGTCACAAATTTCAATTTATTATTAACATCAATTTACCACTTCTGTTAGCATTATTGCCAAGTTAACTACAGGCAATCTCCATGAAAATTATCTCTTTTAACATTAACGGCCTTCGTGCGCGTTTACATCAATTACAAGCTATTATCGATAAGCACCAACCCGATATTATTGGCTTACAAGAAATTAAAGTTCACGATGAAGCTTTTCCATTAGAAGACGTTGAAGCAATGGGATATTCGGTCTACTTTCATGGTCAAAAAGCACACTATGGTGTAGCTATGCTATGTAAAAAGCCAGCTGACAACGTTCAAAAAGGCTTCCCTACTGACGATGAAGAAGCCCAAAAACGCATGATAATGGTAACCACTACCAATGCAAATGGCGAAAAAGTTACCGTGTTAAATGGTTACTTCCCTCAAGGTGACAATATTTCACATGAAACCAAATACCCTTATAAACGTCAGTTTTATAAAGACCTGATGACATACCTAAACGAACACCACACCCCTGACGAAAATATCGTGGTTATGGGAGACATTAATATATCTCCAACAGATTTAGATATTGGGATTGGCGAACCAAACAGAAAGCGTTGGCTAAAAACAGGTAAATGTAGCTTTCAACCTGAAGAACGAGAATGGCTAAAAACGTTAATGGATTGGGGCTTTAAAGATACCTTTAGAGAACTTCACCCTACTAGAGAAGAACGTTATTCATGGTTTGACTATCGCTCTAAAGGCTTTCCAGACAACCGAGGTTTACGTATAGATGTTGTGCTTGCTACACCTAAGTTAGCTGCAACTTGTGTCGAGTCTGATGTTGATTATGAATTGCGAGGGATTGAAAAGCCGTCGGATCATGCACCTATTTGGTCTACTTTTGAGTAATATACGTAGTGAGTAAAGCTAATATCAATTATCGATGCCCGATCTGCAGTTCGTTTCTTATACTGTCAGACAAAACTTATCGTTGTGAAAACAACCATTGTTTTGATCAAGCAAAAGAAGGCTACGTTAATTTATTACCTGTGCAACATAAACACTCTAAATCGCCAGGTGATAATAACGACATGGTTAATGCTCGGCGGGCATTTCTCGATAAAGGTTTTTATCAACCACTTATCGACACATTACTGAGTTACTATAAAACCTACGAACAAGACAATAATGCTGTTTTAGATGCAGGCTGCGGTGAAGGCTTTTATACACACCAATATAAAAACCAAGGCAATAAAGTATATGGAATAGACATTTCAAAGTCAGCCGTAAAAATTGCGGCAAAACGTTATAAAAACTGTCATTTTAGTGTTGGAACGTTATCAAATTTACCTTTTGAAGATGAATCTCTAGGCTGGATAAACTCTATCTATGCACCTATTTTAGAAGAAGAGTTTAGTCGTGTATTAAGCAATAACGGATATTTACTCACCGTAACGCCAGCAGAAAAACACTTAATTGAATTAAAGTCTCTCATTTATCGCAATCCTAAAGAACACGATACTGAAAAAGATCCTATAGAGAATTTGCAGTTAATTAAAGAGCAAAAGCTAAATTACACGATGAATTTTAACCACTCAACCGACATGATAAACTTGCTTGCTATGACTCCATTTGCGTTTAAAGCGTCTGAAGACGTTATCAATACCTTAAAAGCAAAAACAGCGTTTACGTGCCAAGCCGATTTCTTAATCAGACTTTATAAAAAAGCGTTATAAAACTTCAACTGGGTTGAACATAAACAACAAAGCCTGCACTTATTAGAATTTAAGCGCAGGCTTTTATTTACACATACGCTATAACACGTATAGAGAATGACTAAATTAGTAAACTATTTTGCAGGCATGCTTTTGTAGGTAACATTGAGTAAATAAGCTAAGTCGATATAACGCGGCTTACTTTCCGAGAGTTTAATAGAACCACCTTTTTGATTAAATTTTGCGACGCCCTCTTTGTACCAAGACGCTAAACCAGGCGGTAAAAACTTATCAGCTTTTAAACCTAATACAACTAACGCTTGGATAGGCATTGTCAAAATAAACAACGTATAAACCAGTGCTTGCGGCAAAATAGCCAACGAACCAAAATATAATTGCATAACAAAAACAAACAGGGCTAAACCCGGTAAGTAATTACACGCAATACGCCCTATTTGAACCGCTCTATACTCTTTAAAGTATTCAGCTAATTCAATACGTTCTGGCCACAGTTTAATATACCTGTAACCCAGTTTAATGATGTCTAAAAGGCTTAATTCCATCGATTCTTACTTCAATACATTATTTCTAAAATATAGCACAAATCTTCATTATTCTGCGCACCTTTATAACGTAAACAACTATTTCTTTGTAACAAATCAAGTTTTTCAACGCATTACTGCACTATACTCAGTATTATGAATAATTCATAAAACTACACACATCGTACTATGCATAAACAACTTATATTAGTGATTAACTGTGGGAGTTCATCACTCAAGTTTTCATTGATCAACCCAACGAATTCACAAACATTATTAACAGGCCTAGCAGAACAACTTTTTAGTGAAGACGCTTCCATCAAGATCAAGTTAGAAAACCAAACAATAACAAAAGACATTTTAGCGCCACATAATCACAAACTCGGTATCGAACTGTTGGTTGAAGAACTTCAGCAACTCGGCTACGACCAACAGATTTTTGCAATAGGTCATCGTGTTGTTCACGGTGGAGAAAAATACAACTTACCAACACTAATTACCGAAGAAGTTAAAAACACAATTAGTGAGTTATCTCGTCTTGCTCCACTGCACAATCCTGCAAATCTCACAGGAATAGAAGCGTGCGAGGCAGTATTTCAAAACCTTCCACAAGTCGCTATTTTCGACACCGCATTTCATCAATCATTACCGGAAAAAGCGTTTGTTTACGGGTTACCTTATAGCTTTTATCAAGAACACAGTATTCGTCGATATGGATTTCATGGCACAAGCCATTATTTTGTAGCTTCTCAAGCGGCCGATATACTCAACAAACCATTAGAAGAGTGCAATTTAATATCTGCACACCTAGGAAACGGTTGTAGTGTTACCGCTATTAAAAATGGAAAAAGCGTAGATACAAGTTTAGGTTTTACTCCTAATGAGGGGGTAATGATGGGGACTCGCAGCGGCGACGTTGACTCAGGCATTATCTACTATTTAGTTAACCAATTAGGCTATTCAATTGAAGACGTGAATAAAGTTCTAAATAGTAAAAGTGGTTTGCTTGGCGTATCAGGCATTAGTAATGATTGTAGAACGTTAGAAGAATCTATAACAAACAAGCCTAACTGTAGAGCAACACTGGCACTTAATGTATTTACCTACCGTATTGCCAAAACTATTGCGTCGTTTTCCGCATCGTTAACAGCGTTAGATGCTCTCGTATTTACCGGGGGAATTGGTGAAAACTCAATGCTGGTGAGAACAATGATTGTATCGCACCTCAGCTTACTTAACTTCCATCTTGACGAAGAAAAAAACAAGTCTGCACGTTTTGGCGCAACAGGAATCATATCAACAAATACAGCACGACCATGTTTTGTTATTCCTACAAATGAAGAGTTTGTTATTGCACAGCAAACTCAGCACCTTCTTACCAATCTAAAAGACACGGCTAACAACCTAGGAGCTAATTAATATGCACCATAAAATGATGTTAATTCCCGCAGGTTTTGGAGTAGGACTTACCAGCTTAACTGTAGGTTTGGTACACGCGTGTCAACAACGCGGCATAAAGGTTGGACACTTTAAACCCATTAGCCAACCATCACGTAACAAATTAAAAAATAAAACTGACCACATTAACTGGTCAACAGACGATCATTCTATTCCGTTAAGTGTTGTCGAAGAGCAAATGGCCGACGGCCAACGAGAGTTCGTTTTGGAGCAGATCGTAGAAAACTACGATAACTTCAGTAAAAATTATGATGTTGTAATTATTGAAGGCCTTATTCCTACTACACGCCAGCCCTACGCGGGAAGAATTAATAGGGATGTTGCTCAAACACTTTCGGCACATATTGTATTAGTTGCTACCCCAGGGAATGACAGCGAAGCAGAGTTTGAAGACCGAATTGAAGTCAGTGCAGAAACCTTTGGCGGACTTAAAAATGAAAAACTAATTGGCTGCATTCTTAACAAAGTTAACTCGCCGAATGAAGATGAATATGGCCTACTTCCGCGAGAAAATGAAATTTCATTGAATTATGATTCAGCTAACTTTCCTAATTTATCTATCTTCAAAAGCAAGAACTTTGAATTATTAGGTTCAATTCCTTGGGAAATGGACCTTGTTGCCCCTAGAGTTTCAGATATCAGTAATTACCTTAACGCCACTATAATTAACGAAGGTGACTTTGAACATCGACGCATTAGAAGCATCAGCTTTTGCGCTAGAAGTGTGGGTAACTTAATGAGTCACTTACAACCAAGCCGATTAATTGTTACCCCTGGCGACCGTACCGATATTATTATCGCTACATGTTTATCAGCGCTTAACGGTACAAAAGTAGGTGCACTTTTGTTAACAAACGGCTTTTTACCTAACGAACAAGTTCTTAATTTGTGTAAACAGGCATTGGAAGCTGGCTTACCTGTACTGTCGGTTCCGTGGGACACTTGGCAAACTTCTCGACACTTAATGAACTTTACGCCAGAAATACCAAAAGATGATATTCAACGCCATGAGAAAGTAAAGCAACACATTGCAGACAACTTATCTGAATCTTGGTTGGAGTCTCTATCTGAGTCAGTTCAGCAAAACGACTTAATGTCGCCGCCAGCGTTTAGGCACAAACTCACTGAACTGGCTCGCAATGCTAACAAAATGATCATATTGCCTGAAGGCGAAGATGTTCGCACCATAAAAGCAGCGGCTATATGTGTTAAGCGCAACATCGCTCGGTGTCAGTTATTAGGGAACAAAGAAAACATTCTTAGAATTTCGGAACAACAAGGCATCGACCTACCTGAAGGGTTGTTAATAACCGACCCTGAACACATTAGCGATAATTACGTTGCGCCATTAGTCGCGTTAAGAAAACATAAAGGAATGACTGAAGTAATCGCGAAGCAAGAACTAAAAGACAATGTAGTGTTAGCCACCATGATGCTTCAACTTGGTCAAGTAGATGGTTTAGTTTCAGGAGCTGTAAATACAACAGCGAATACTATTCGCCCTGCTCTACAACTAATTAAAACCGGTGATGGATGTAACTTAGTTTCTTCAATATTTTTTATGCTGTTACCAGATCAAGTACTCATATATGGCGATTGTGCCATTAATCCCGATCCAAATGCAGAGCAACTTGCTGATATCGCGATTCAATCTGCCGACTCAGCAATAAAGTTTGGTATTGACCCTAAAGTAGCGATGATAAGTTATAGTACGGGTTCTTCTGGTACAGGTGCAGATGTTGAAAAGGTTACGCAAGCTACAGCCATTGCTAAACAAAAGCGCCCAGACCTCATTATTGATGGACCATTGCAATACGACGCGGCCATTATGTCGAGCGTAGCAGCGAAAAAAGCACCAAATAGCCCTGTAGCAGGAAAAGCAACTGTATTTGTATTTCCTGATCTCAATACGGGCAACACAACCTACAAAGCAGTTCAACGTTCAGCTGACCTTGTGAGTATTGGCCCTATGCTTCAGGGAATGAGAAAACCTGTGAATGATTTATCACGTGGCGCACTGGTTGACGACATTGTATACACAATTGCATTAACGGCGATACAATCTAACACATAATTTGTACAACTAATGTATGTAATACCATCGATTTTTTAAACGTTCAAAAACACAACAGTTTGAAAAACTCTTTTAAAACAAATACGTTAGTTATATATAAACGGTTGTTAACAATGATATCCACAGTTTTTGTGGATATCATTATTCAATTGAGGGTAACTCGTCATCTATAGCTAAATTGAACCACTAAACTCACTAATTTTCGCTGATTATGGCCATTAAGCATCTTCTTACATCTTTCCTGTGGATAACTATTTCATAACAAACCTATGTTAATGAATATAGCTTCTATTTACGTTATGCTTTATTCAACCATGATAGAAACTATTCGCATCATTAAACCCGCTTGATTTAACGAATGAGTATTCACGCGGCTTCTATTTTTCTCTACACTAAACACCACAAATGTTATAAGAAACTCATCATATAAATTATGCTAGTATCTCGTAACCAAACGATAAGAATTTAGTAATACTTTGTGCGAATTTATTCGTTCGTAGCCTACGTATATAAAGTACACTCCGCTTGATGATTTAAAGTAACTTCAGTCGTTCAAGCCAATTTGGGGGTAAGGTTACGATACGCGTAAAAATCACAATAAAACCTTTTTGCTTTACACAACATTGAATATTTATAAAGGCTCTACATGACAACAATCTATGGTATTAAAAACTGCGATACAGTTAAAAAATCAATTAAATGGTTAGAAAAAAACAATGTTGAATTTACCTTCCACGACTTTAGAAAAGATGGGCTTTCGCCTGAGCTACTAAATACATTTGTTGAAACAAGCAGTTGGGACGTGCTTTTAAATAAACGCAGCACAAGCTTTCGTAACCTTCCTGACGATATAAAGAATAACCTTACAAACGAGGTTATGTTTAATGCTGTAATTGAACAACCAACGCTATTAAAACGTCCAGTACTAATGAGTAACGCTAAAACGCTTGTTGGCTTTAAAGAAAATGAATATCAGGAAAACTTACTATGAGCCATAACACTCCCGTTATAGAGTTAACGAAAGATTTAATTTCACGCCCATCTGTTACACCAGAAGATGCTGGTTGCCAAGAATTAATGTCTAACCGACTAGCTGCACTAGGCTTTTCTAACGAAACCATGGTATTTGAAGACACAACGAATTTATGGTCTCGTAAAGGTACTCAAGATCCAGTGTTTTGTTTCGCTGGCCACACCGACGTTGTGCCTGCAGGTAATCTAGATTTATGGAATACACCACCTTTCGAACCAACCATTAAAGATGGCATGTTGTATGGTCGTGGTGCTGCGGATATGAAAGGTAGCTTAGCTGCAATGATCATTGCCACAGAAAAATTCGTTGCTGACTACCCTGATCACAATGGATCAATTACCTATTTAATAACCAGTGACGAAGAAGGACCATTTATTAACGGTACTACGCGCGTAATAGATACTTTAGAAGCACGCAATGAAAAAATCACCTATTGTATTGTGGGCGAACCATCTAGTACAAATAGCGTAGGCGATATTATTAAAAATGGTCGCCGAGGCTCTATTTCAGGCGAACTATCTATTCACGGTAAGCAAGGCCACGTGGCTTATCCTGAACATGTAAAAAATCCTATTCATGCCGCAATGCCAGCATTAGCAGAATTAAGCCAAATACACTGGGATAACGGTAATGACTTTTTCCCAGAAACAAGCTTTCAAATTTCAAACATTCAGTCTGGTACCGGTGCAACAAACGTGGTGCCTGGCCATATAAAAACATGGTTTAATTTACGCTACAGTACAGAGCTTACCGATGAAATGATTGTTGAAAAAGTTCACGCGGTGCTAGACAAGTACGACTTTGAATATGACATTGACTGGATATACAACGGCAAGCCTTTTATTACTGAGCCTGGACCTTGGTTAGACGCGGTAAAAGACGCAATAGAAACAACAACGGGTAAACCTACCGAATTGTCTACTGCCGGTGGAACATCAGACGGACGTTTTATAGCACCAACAGGCGCTAAAGTGATTGAGTTAGGCCCTTGTAACGCCACTATTCATCAAGTTAATGAAAGTGTTTCTTGTGATGATCTTAATCAACTCGTCGACATTTATTATCACTCGCTCGTTAATGTATTAGGCAAGTAATATGTTACATATGAACTCCCGTCAGCTTACCGGTGTTTGTCAGTCTCACATAACATGGCTAGATGAACGTTTAGGTATTCATAAAGGCATGGTAGACGCGTGGTTTTTGTTCCAACAAGCGGCGAAATCTGATGGGTTTTCATTAAAAATAGCGAGTGGTTTTAGAGACTTTGAACGACAGCTATCTATTTGGAATAGGAAGTTTTCGGGAGAAATTCCGACAAAAGACGCCAATAACAACATAATCTCGTTTGAGTCATTAACCGACGAAGAAAAAGTAAACGCCATACTACTCTTTTCAGCACTTCCAGGTACAAGTAGGCATCATTGGGGAACTGATATTGACGTATATGCCGACAACCTACTTGAGGCTAATCAAAGCCTACAATTAGAACCTTGGGAGTACGAAGAAAATGGTCCATTTGCCCCATTAACCCATTGGCTTACGAAAAACAGTGAAAAGTTTGGTTTTTTCTTTCCTTACGACACATATAGAGGTGGAGTAGCAGCGGAGCCTTGGCATTTATCATATCAACCGTTAGCCGACATATGTATGTGCGAAGCAGATATAAGCTGTATTGAACAAACAATTAAACAAGCCGATATATTAGGTAAAGCAATAATATTGGAAAAATTACCCTATATTATGAAACAATATGTTCATAATATTAATACAAGCACGCGACCATCGGAGATTCGATAATGGGTGATTGGATAATACCTGCAATTGTTATTGCCGCTATATTTTTAATGATTGGTAATTACAGTACGGTACAAAAAAACGCGAAAACGCCTTTACGTAAAAAAGGGTTAAACGATTTAGAAGAAACATTACCTAGAAGTAATAAAACGGAACATAAAATGCCTACGGTTCCTGATAAACCTTCTGGTTTTAAAACTACAGAAAAATAACGTAAATCCAACTAATATTTTAAATATGATAAAAACAAAAAGCCCTGTAATAACAGGGCTTTTTCATCTTACATATCACATAGCTCAACAACGTGAGCAACTTACATCTGTTACATTATGGCTTTAAACGATAAACCATTCTTCATTAATGGTAACAACTTCTCTAATGTTTCAACAGGCAGTGCTGCCCCCTCTTCATCAAGCATGGTTACTGCAGTTTTACCGTCAACTTCATCTAAGTCAAAACGATATTTTCCGTCAGCTAAATCAAGCTGAGGCTTATCATCACCCCAAATACTGTCCCAAAAACCTGTACCTGGTTTTACAAAATCTACGTAGTATAAATTTTTACTTTCGTTTAAATCCGTCGTTGTAAACCCATAATCTGCAAAGAATAATGGCATATTAGACCATAACAAATCCATTTCCATATCAACAATATAAGCAGGTTCACCACTTTCATTTGTCTCAAGCGACACGATATCTTGGTTCGCTTTCATTAACATGTTTTCACGTTTTACTTGACGGTATTTGTAATCAACTTCGCCAATAATCAAGTTAAGCATGGCCATTTCAGAACGGTGCTTATCAATTGGATTCATCTTTGTTGTTACACCAGACTCGTCTTCTTTCATATACTCAATAGCTTCAACTTCTACCGATACACTTCTGCCGTGTGGTTTAGTACCTAATGTATATCTAAACCTTACCTTTTCGGTTTCATCAATTTCTTTAAAAATTACACCTGATTCTTTCTGGCTTGTGTACCATGTTGAATCAAAAATCGTGTCGTCTACATTCACAGAAATCAACTCAACATTGTCTTCTTCTGCTTCTTGTTTAATCACACCTCGAACAAAGTCTAAAAGGTTTTTGTCGTCTAATACTTGATCAAACCAAACCTTTGCTTCGCCATCATTACCTTCAACACGAGTTGCCGCAGCAATAGGTAAAACAAGTGATGGTGCTCTAATATCCATGTTCTCGCCAACAGGACCTTCTGTTTCAACATTCGGTATAGAAAAATCAGGTTTTTGACTAGGTTTTAGTAAACCATCAGGAATCGTAATAGGTGCTACTTCATTTTTGTCAGCGTAATCAAAACCACCGTTAGCTTGCTTGTTACTAACACTACTACATGCCGCTACCGATAAACTTAATAGCGATAAATATAAATACTTACGATTCATTAAAACTCCTGCGGATACACTCTGAATCTACTGCGTTTTGATAAACTTTATATTATCAAAACGTTACATTATTTGGGTAACTCTAGCATGGCTACAACAGCCTAAATTGCTAAGTTAAAATCTGGGGTATTTGATAACAAACAATGACTTTAGTTCAAACTAAATCATTCATATTCATTATAAAATGAGGACATTTAACTCATAGGAATATCACTAAAAGTAAATAAAAACCCCATAAAAACCACTGCGCCCATGGTACTTACCTGCATTTACAAACACAAGAAGTCGATACCATTTTATTGTAATTAATTCATTACATTGTATTAAAAAGGTAAATTATGTACTAATGAACATGATATGGGATACAATAGCGCGCAAATTACAAGCGTACTGCACATTAATTCGAAAAGGTTACCTCTCTGCATGTCTCAGTATTTAGTATTAAACGCCATGGGATCCGACCGCACAGGAAGTGTAAGCGAAATCATTAAACTTACGAGCGAATGTGAATGCAATATTATTGACAGTCGTATGGCAATATTCGGTACCGAATTTACCCTGATCATGCTACTTAAAGGTACAGGAAAGTCGATTAATCAAATTGAAAGTCGGTTACCTCTCGTTGCGCAAAAACTTGAACTTATCACCATGATGAAGCGTACCTCTGGTTATAAACTGCAAAAATTTACACATCATTACGAAGTGGAATACGCAGGTATCGATCAGCCGGGTGTTTTAAAAGCAGTAACAGCCTTTTTTGCCAACCGACATATCGACATTTCTTCATTGAAGTCAGACATTAACCCTCAAACAAATGAAATGCGTGCAACCATACATATTGCGTTGACAAAAGACACAAGTATGGACAAGTTAGAGGGCGACTTTATTGAACTTTGTGAGCAAATAGGTGTTCAAGGTTGTATTAAGTTAGCCAATTCAAATTTGTTATCCGACTTTTAAATCATCAATCATTTATCCAATATAAGGTGAATCATGAAAACAATTACAGTAGGTGAACAAGCGCCTCTTTTCACACTTCTTGATGAAAACGAAAACGAAGTTTCTTTAGCGTCGTACATTGGTAAAAAGCAAGTACTCGTATACTTTTACCCAAAAGCAATGACACCTGGTTGCACAGTTCAAGCCCAAGGCTTGAGAGACAGCAAAACAGAATTAGATAACTTGAATACAGTAGTATTTGGTATTAGCCCTGATGAGCCGAAACGTTTGGCAAAGTTTTGCGTTAGAGATGAACTTAACTTTACATTGCTGTCTGATCCAGAACATAAAGTTGCTGACGACTTTGGTGTTTGGGGATTAAAGAAATTCATGGGAAAAGAGTATGATGGAATTCATCGATTAAGTTTTTTAATTGGATTAGACGGAAAAATTAGTCATGTATTCAATAAATTTAAAACAAAGAATCACCATGAAGTGGTTCTAGATATTCTCAATCAGTAAACCGTTAAAATAAAAAGCCTATTTTTCAATAGGCTTTTTATCGCTGATTAATAAACCGTGCGAATACTAAAACTTAGCACGAACACCAAATGTTAAACGACGATCTGCTTCATTCCATTTCCACGTACTACCTAGCTCAGTAGAAAATAGTGATGGTTCACCCGTAAGATTAGTTACGTTAGTGACTAAAGTTAGGTTTTCATTAACATCCCAACTTGCTGAGAAATCAAATTGTCCTCTATCTTCACGATAGTTATTACCGGCCGTTGGGTCGAAAAGCGGATCACTTTCTTCATTTGTTGAACTATCAAGTGCTAAAGCACCAATAGTCGCAATCAAGCGTTCATCTTCTGTTGCTAAGTAGCGAGAACGATAGTTATAAGCTAACCGAACTTGAAACGCATCATTCTCCCAATAGATTTGTCCGTTGAAAGTATTTTCAGACACATCAAGTAATGTACTTCCATTTGGTTGTTCGCTGTCTGCAAAGGTGTAGTTTGCGCTGAAACCTAAACCTGGCAAAAAGTCTAAACTTTGTTGAATAGATGCTTCAACTCCTTGTATTGAACCATTTTTACCATTAGTCGTTTGTGCGGTATTAATACCGGTTAAACCATTGTCACGGACACCCTCAACATACAACATAGGATCAATACCAGCCGGAATATCGCTAGCGGTAAATGTTTCAACATTTTCATTATCTACACCTGCTTGGCTTAACTTACAAACGTTTTGCCATTCAGTCACATTCTGACCTAGCGTTTTTGCATTGGCTAAACAGCTAGAAGTTTGAGATAAAAATGATTTAACATCTTTATAAAAAATAGCTAACGATACGATATTACTATCGCCATAATAATGCTCTATAGATAAATCGTATTGTGTTGCACGGTGCGGTTCCAATGTTGCAGAACCTGATGTAGCTGTTACCGCAAAACCATCTGCATCTAGTGACGGGCTTAAGTCGTTGAAATCTGCGCGACGCATAACTTTTGCTGCTGCAAAACGTAATTGCGTTTCATCAGAAATTGAATAAGTAAGGTTTACACTTGGTAATAAATCAGAATAGTCATTTTTATTTGAAACGAATTGACCATTATCTAAGTAACCAGAATCGAGATCTGTGGTTACATAACGAGCTCCGATAATACCAGTTAAATCGTCAAAATCGATGTTAGCTGATACATAAATAGCAGCAGTATCTTCTGTGATATCACGATAAGACTCATCTATACGTTGTGTATTGTCGTGCAAACCACCAGCTACAGCTAAATTTGTACCTGCGAGTAACTGGTTAACTCGATCAAATGTGGCTTCCGGATTTGCTAATAAGTCCCCACGGTATGTATTGTATGCGAGTAAATCATTTTGACCCGACAATCCAGATTGTTTAAACGAGTTAGCGTGAGAAACCACCTCAAACGTATCAGGGAACAGCGCAACAAAGTCATCAATCCAAAATGCTACGGGCTTTTCGTTTGCTGTTCCTTGACCTGCAAAGGCATTTTTGTAGATATCGTTAAACCTGAATGTTTGCTCATCATAACCAAAGTCACGTTTTGTTACACGAACGCCAGCGTCTAGTGAAGATAGCCATTCGATACCCATAGGCTCAATAATTTCAATATCAAAACGAGCCGCTGTTTCATCATTCTTAGTTGTTTTACCTTCAAACCAAAATGCGCGAATCGCTAAATTTTCAGAGTTTAGATAGACATTTGGATCGTTATATATAACTGAAGGTACTTTTTCTCCTGACTGACTAAGAGCAGCATTTACCGTATGACGACAATCAAAATTAGCCCTACAATCACCATCATAAGTTCCGCTTGTCGCGGGGTCGTATTGTTCAGCCCATTCTGTCCAATTTGTTTTATTTACCGGTCTTAAATTAAACTCTGTATCTGGATTATAACTTTCAGACGAGGCAACCGAAATCTCACCCGATATTGTCACTGTATCTGACAAATTCCATTTTCCGCCTAGTGCATGAGTAAACGAATCGGTTTTGCGAAAATCACTCCATGTTTTAGGGATGGTAAAAGCACCAGTCGTTGTAAAATTATTTAACTGACCATTAGCGTCTTGTGTTGTATTTGCACTATATAAACGGCTACCACCCACATCAAGAATTGAGTTACCCGCTTGTTGTCCATCACGCTTTGTAAACGCAAGATCTAAATAGACACTACCCTCTCCAGAAGCAGGAGCCCACTCCATTTGAAGGTTGTAGGCAGTGCGTTCACGATCTTCTACAAATTGCTCAACACGGTTTTGGTCTCTAGCAACATAACCACCACTGGGCGTATTACCATTTCCTATAACTCCAGCGCCACCAGCATCTTCCTGATACACTCTTAAACGGTTTGAATATTCGTCCTGACGAATTTCGCGATCTTGATATGAAACCAGTAGCATTGCTCCAAAGCTACCTGCATCCCCCAACTCCCAACTATTGCCTACAGAAGCATTAAAAATAGGTGCCCAGTTTTCAGTTTTATCAGCGTATTCAAAATCTAAAGAGAGTGCCCCTTTCATCTCATCAAATTCTAAAGGGCTTACGGTTTCCATACTAACCGTTCCCCCCAAAGCCCCTTCAATCATATCAGCTGTAGGTGACTTAACGACCGACACTGACTTTAAAAAACTTGATGGAAAGTCTTCCATACTTACGCCATCACGAGAATCACCAACCGTTGAACGACCATTCAATTCAACACGGTTTTGCGATAAACCTCGAATAGAAACACTACTACCAACACCAAAGTCTGTATTAATTGATACACCTGATATACGTTGAAGTGCTTCTGCTATGTTATTGTCTGGTAACTTACCAATGTCTTCAGCTACGATTGCATCAACAATTCGACCGTCTGTACGTTTAAGTAAAGCAGCAGCTTTCATACTCCCTAAAATTCCTCGTACTTCGATAACCTCTATTCCTGCTTGTGCTTCATTACCTTTAGCTTTTGGTTCTGTTACTTCTTCGGCGCCTGATGTAGATGAAAACATCATTGTAAAAATTGTTGCCAGAAGTGTTTTTTGGTGATTCATTTGTTCTGTCCCCGAATTATTTTTATTAATTGTTAAAGGCTTTATTAGAAAAGCTCTTTTACCAGAGAGTTCTCCTTCAAGGTTTGTATTCACCAACAACAAGTTCAGAGCTTGTTGGATAGTGTAGTTACCTTGAACAGAGGTACTTTCTTTTTCTTTAACGAGGTCATAAGGGAATAGAAATGAAATCTTGCCGATATCAGATAGCTCATTAAGCGCTTGACTCAAAGGTTGCTCGGCAATATCTACATCATATTTTTCGAGTACCTTGTTTGTCTCTTGAGCTGTAACATTGAATCCCAGCAAAAGCATGCTTAATAAGCCAGTAACTATAAACGTCTTATTAACCTGTCGTTTAACAAGACGCACGAATAATAAGAATCTACTATTCAAAATTTTTATTTTTCTTTTAATCGAAGTTGAACATGATGTTCATTCACTTTATCGACACTAATGCCAAAGCCGGATTCCAGAACATAAAATAAAGTATCAGTTTCACCTACTTGGAATTGACCACCTATACGCATCGATTTTAACTGGGGATCAAGCACATCAATTTGCACTTTAGTATGACGGATAATTTCTTGAATAACGTCTTCGAGTGATTCGCCAGCAAAAACCAACTTACCTTCCTTCCAAGAAAGAGAGCGTGTCACTTCGCTTTTATCAAGCTCTACCACATCACTAATCTTTTCATGTTCAACGGGAATACTTATTCGTTGCCCTGCGGTTAGTTTTGCAAGTATTTTTTTCACTTTGGCAGGTTGTGGAGTTACTTGTGTTTGTATTGGACTCAATTCTTTATCACTACTTTTAGCGGTGAAATTATTTTCTATTGCAACCTGTTGAAAGTCATCAGGGATTACCACCAGAGTATTGTCTATTACAGCCAATTCAACAGTGCCTTCACTAACAATAACCTCAATATTATCATCAACTTTATGAACAGAAAACGCAGTACCAATTGCTCTAACTAAACGATCATCAGCATACACCTCAAATGGTCGAGATGGATCTTTGGCAACCTCGAAGTGGGCTTCCCCCTCAAGTAGCTTTATGCGACGAAAAGCATCACTGTATTGAACTGCTATTTTAGTACTGCTATTCAACCACAATGTTGAACCATCAGGCATTATATGGCTTTTGTTTTCGCCTATATGGGTTGCAATAATAAAGTTATTATTTGAGCCCTCAGGTTGACTAACCAATATAACAACTATTAATCCTACTAACAGCAAAGGAGCTGCAACTAGCGGTCGAAGTAAAGCTTTGCTTTTTTCAATAGTTGCGCAAATTAACGAATAAAAAGCCAAAAAAGGCATTAAAGCATATGAACAGGTAACGGCTAAAAATGAAGGTTTTCTCATTTCTTGTGGCAACATGACCTTGGACAACAAGTCCATTTCTCCCCACGACTGGGCCATAGACTCCAAGCATTCACGATGAACCTCACTCGTTGCAACCCAGTTGTTAAGGTCTTCTATCTGTTTTTTAGATAATTTTGGTGTATCTTCAACCAACAGTACCCATTGCGCAGCCTCTTGATTGATAATAGTTCTATTCGTAAAACCTTTTACCGTTTCATTCATAATGCGCCCCTTGATTTAACAGGGATAGTATTTTCTTTCTCATTAGAATCTTCATTATTGTAGTGGGTAACCGCGTCGTTATACGCGCACATTCCTCGGGTGATGTAATTGCTAACCGTACTTGTACTAATATTCATTCTTACAGCAATATCTTTAGTAGACAGTCCATAGACTTTACGCATGATAACAACTTGACGACATTTGTTAGGTAAAGCAGCGATAGCTTCACACATTACACCTAACTTTTCTTGAGCTAAAACGTTATTTTCTAAGTCATCTAACTCCATAGATGAATCAATGACATCAATATTTTCAACGTATTCACTTAATTGAGTAGATGCCTTTCTAAAATCAGAAAAAATCAAATTTTTCGCCACTCTAAACATGAATGATTTTGGCGATTTGATTTCTTTTTCCAACGATGATTTATATGTACGTAAAAAGGTTTCTTGGCAGACATCATCCACATCTTGTGGGTTTATGACATAACCAGAAATAAAATATTTTAATGACGACTTGAAGCGATTAAAGATATTTTTTATCGACTCTTCTTCATTAACCTCGTGATTATTGTTGTTTTGTAAATTCACCGTATCTCCAATGACACTTGTAGTTATTATTAAGGCGATCTTTATACAAAATTATTTTCACTCAACTGAATTAAATACAAACGTCGATATAAAATCGATAGCTCGAGTGACTAAAAAATGTATCAAGTATACAGACGCTTTAACAAGTAAAAACTACTATATAAATTTTAATTAATTTTCAATTAATTAAAAATAACCGCTCATTAGTCATGATGGAGTGAAAAGAACATTGTTAAATTTTGGTTGGAACGAGACGAATTAGAAGGCTGGTACATCTTGAAAGGAAAGTCTTATACTGAATTCTAGTTATACAAGTGGGCTAACTTTTAACTTTAGTTTAATGTTTAACACAATAACCTCACGAAGAATAACGAACCATATACAAACAATGACCCTGTAACTAAATCTGTGTAACTGCCTATTATTAATACCCATGTAGGGTT
>JAHDIK010000002.1:260053-360676 GCA_020630795.1 Colwellia sp. | reverse complement strand
TTAAAAGATGTTATTTAAACTTGGTAGTTACACAAAATGTGTTACAGGGTCCAAACAATCTTTAATGCTGTCGTTATCTTGCAGCTCAGTAGTTTCAAAACCTAGCTTTTTGTACAATTTAATCGCGTTAACATTACTTTCATAAACATATAAAGATGCCTCTGATGTATCGAGTTCTACCAACCCTTTTTCAAGTAATTGAGTAATAAACTGTTTAGCATCTCCCTGCCCTCTATATTCAGGATTGACAACCAATCGAGCTAAGTGACACCGACCTAAACGTCGATAAAACTGACCAAACGCTAGGAGCGTGCTTTTATCCTCTAACAATAATCCATATGAAGGTAATTCGTTCAGTTTTAAATCAGCTTGAAAAGATTCGATGTCGAATGGGTAATTGAAGTGCGGCCCTCCCCAAGAAGTCGTTTCACTTTCATTGGTGAACCATGACATGAGTTCTTGAATATTTGACGGTGTGAGGGCGATTAACTTCATCAGGTTATATGTTTTAATAATTGGTTAAATTAGACACAGGAATATCTCTATATTTTATACCGCTTATTGTGGAGCGGCAATTTCACCGTTTAAACAAAACAATATCCTTAGTTCTAAAGGAAGCATAAAACAACGAATCGATCCACATGTTAAACACCAAGTGAACACAATAGATCAAAACTAACTTTAGAATAAATAAAGTAACAAAAAAGCCCATGAAACTATAAAGGTTCATGGGCTTCCTCATCATTTTTAGTGGTTTGATCAGCAGTAAATAGGTTTAATACGCTCAATCAAAGCTAGATCACCTTCATCTAAACTGCCCTGCTGTAACCATGAGATAAAGTTATCTTGTAAATTAACGGCATTACCCGACAACATCTGTTCCTGCATTAATTTTACTTGAACTTTCATTCGTTGGTCTTTGTATTCTGCAGGCGATTCTTGGCCAGCGAATATTTCAAGCTCTAATGTTTTCTCTAAACGGTCGGCTTGTGCTTCACTTTTCATCACATCAACTAAGCGCTTTTGCCAAGACGGTGAAATATGAGCAAAAGCTTCATTTGATTGAAGCTCATCAACAGAGATTGTTTTAGCTGCTATGTTTTCCAGTAACACAAAAATACTTTGCCAGTTTTGTTTTTCTTTGTTTGTTTTTAAATTATTGATATCTGAATCGATAGACGATAAGGCTTTTTCAATATTCTTAACAAGGCTTTTGTTTACAGGTTTAATCGCTAATACATTGTTAAGTAAAGCATCATATTCAGGCTTCATCGCAGATAATTCAGCAATTGTATTCAATGTGTCTAACTTAGTATTTAATGTATTTAAATGCTCAGAAAGCTCTGTAAATTGGGCTTGCTGCTCTGCTTTATTTGATTTAGCAACTTCGTCACGCTTTTTAAAAAGCTCATCATTATGAGATCTAAACGCTTTCCATAACTTGTTTTCGTTTTTAGCTCCGCTGTATCCAATATCTTTCCATTTAGCTTGAAGGCTTTTTACCGTTTGAATGGCCGCAAATACATCGTCGCTTTCACTTGCTTGCTGAGCTTGATTAATGAGTTCCTGTTTTAACAATGCGTTATTGTCTTGATACGACTTAATTGCAGCTTTTACAGGACGTATTGCGTTGTTAAATTCAGCTTGAATTGTTTTATATACAGAGCGTTCAACTTCACCGGCATTTTGCCACTGTTGCTGAAATTGGTTTAACTGTGTATCTACATCTTTCCAATTTACAGGTTCTTGATTATAGCTAGATGCGAATGTTTTAACGTTTTCAAGTAATGCTTGTCTCACAACTAAATGTTGCTCACGTATCTTTTCTTGTTCTTTATAAAACAAACGACACGGAGCAAACGCTTTTTCACAACATTCATTAAACTCGGCATTTAATGTGCGCTCTACTTCATCATCAGCATGGCCTAAAGAGTTCCATACTTTTCGATATTCTTTTACTTTAGTTGCTTGGTCGTTTGGGTTATCTAGTGGCGTTTCAACTAATGCTTTAATTTCTTCTAATAGCTTTTGCTTACGAGGCGTTGCTATGTAATGTTCCCAATCACTTAAGTCCGCAATTTTTGCGCTAACATTATCAAACTCTTTTTGAGCTTTCGCTTTTTGTGCGTCTGATAATTGATTAAACAACTTTTCTACTCGCTTAAAAACACCAAAAGCAATGTTATATTTACCACTTGATATTAAACGATTAAGTTCACTCATTTTCTTTTGAGTTTGCGTTAGTTGTGCTTTTTGTTCTGCGATTAGTGGCGCTAACCCTTTCTTCCAATGAGCAGATATTTCTTTAAATGCGTTAACAATTGACTCAGGTAAAACACCTGACGCTTTATCTTCAATTTCACGCCACTTTGCTACCCACTCTTTAAATATGGGTTGGCGTTCGTTCAATTCTTCCGAATTTGTTGGTAAGGCTAACTGCGAAATTTTTGAAATATGGTAAGTCGCTTCACTCACTGACTGTGCAATTACAGGTAACTGCGTTAACTTGTACTCAATATCAGCCAGTAACGATGAAAAATGCTTTTTCTCATAATCGTTTAACGGTGAGTTTTGCACTTGTTCATACAATGTATTTATTTTTGCACTAAAAGCGTCTTCATCTACTTCAGCAAACTCAAAAATAGAAGTGCTTAAATTTTGGTTTAATGCCGTTGTTTCTGTTTCAAAAATCTCACGCGCAGCGTTCTGTTCTTTTTTAAGCTTGTCTGCAATAAGCTGTTGTTTGTATGCTTCAGCTTTTGGAGCGAATATTTTTTCGAGTTGCTCACTTATATTTTGATGTTTTGTTTCAAAAACGTCTCGTTCTTGTTCAGCTAAACAATCAAACTCTGCAGCTAACGTCGTCCATTCAGCAAGTAAATCAGATTTTTTAGCATCCATTACGCCGTAGTCAGCAACATCAGTTAGCGCTAAAAACTTAGAGAGATTTAACTGTGCTTTTTTAGCAACAATTTTAGGTTGCTCTAATAAATGTTCTATCTTCGCAATTTTTGTTGCTATTTGTTGGGTAACGCCGTCATTACAAGCTTTTTTGATAAGCTTATCTAATATGTCTTTATCGTTTATGCCATCTAATAAGTAACGTTGAACATCAGCTGTTTGCTTTTGTGAAAACACCGACATTAATAACTGTGGCTTATTAATTTTTTCATAGAGGGCAATAACAATTTCACTATCAGCCTCAACGTTTAGCCAAGCTTCAAGCCCAAAAATAGATGATGCGCTTTTAATATAATCAAGCTTTTTGTCTTTTGATATAACAATGCTTTTGTGCTCGCCAAGCAATACTAGGTTAATTTGTTTAAGCAAAAATTCTCTAATTTTTTTATTAGAGTTACTCTGGCTTTGTTCCAACCAAAAGTCGTATTCACTTAACTTTACCAGTGCAGCTCTTCTTACCATTTCACTATCGTCTTCTTGTGCAAGTGTCGTGATAATTCGTTTGTGTTCTGGGTTATCTAATAACAGTTCGTCGTTAATAGCAGTTATACGAACGTTACTGTCTTTGTTCTGCCATTTTGCTTTAAAAAATTTGGAAAAAATCATAAATCGGAAAACCTAGCAATGTCATTTGAATCTGTTGAATCGGAAAATTTCTTTTTGAGTGCAGATTTAGACTCACTCACAATGGTGCCGTCTGCACCAATGGTTAACATTTCGTTTGAATCAAGGTGTTTGGCTTGATACGCCATAACAATTTGCAGCGCAGAGTCTCTTTGAGGTTGATCTACTTCTGTTCCTTCAGGCCATTTACCAGTTTCTACTGCATGCTTTAGTCTTAAATACATGCTTTCATTCATGTTCTCTACAAGCTGTATAATATCCATTGTCTACTCTATTGATTAATACGGGAGGAAATACAGTTATTTACTACGTTTAAGTAATAACAACCTTACGCGAGTAACTATGTACAAAATAAATCCGATCACTGCAGAACCTATCGAAGCAAAATATTCAACAGTATTTGGTTGTGCGTCTTGCAAATAGAAAAACAAAAAACCGCCACAAAATAACAACATAGCTATAAACGAATGTGTCATTAAACTTTGTTGTTGTTTAATAGCGTTAGTTTGCCTTATAAACGCCATTTTTTCAGGGTCAATATCTGCAATTGGAATATCGCAATGTGAACAGGTTTTAGCTTTGTCTGAAATCTTTTTTTTGCAGCTTGGGCAATTAATAACGGCCATAATTTTCTCGCTCAATTAGTTACTCGTTATTCTACAAAAAAAAACGCCCAAATGGGCGTTTAATTTAATGCTTTTGGCCGTTTTTATAGATTATTTTTTTAATCTCTCTTCCCAAAATTCAGCATTTTCTATTTCTAAATTTTTAGGGTCGAATGTATATTTTTCTACACCTTCGTCTTGTTGTCTTTCATAATCTTTTAACGCTTTAACTGCGGGCTTCGCCATAAAGAATATTGCGATAATACCAATGATGTTCAACCATGCCATTAAACCTACACCAACATCGCCCATTCCCCACGCAACATCGGCAGCTTTTACTGTGCCATAAAACGTTGCTGACATAATTAGCACCTTTAATAAAAAGGTAAGTGCTGGAATTTTGAAGGTACGTTGAATGTACGCTACGTTATTTTCTGCAATAAAGTAATACGCCAAAATAGTTGTAAACGCAAAGAAGAACAACGCTAGCGCGATAAACGGCTTACCTACTCCCGATAACATGCTTTCAACAGCGATTTGCGTATACGCAGGGCTATTAGCAGCAATATCGCCAGCAATGTTTTGTACGATAAAACTACTAGAGCCTTCAAGTTGAACATTGTAAGACTGTGTAATTAAAATCATAAACGCAGTTGCAGAACATACAAATAAGGTGTCAATGTACACAGAAAATGCCTGCACTAAACCTTGTTGAGCAGGATGGTCTACTTCTGCCGCTGCCGCTGCATGAGGACCAGTACCTTGGCCAGCTTCATTTGAATATACACCACGCTTTACACCCCAACCTATTGCAGCGCCAACCCCCGCCATAGGCGAAAATGCATCACCTAAAATAAGCATAAATACTTCAGGTAAACGATCGATATGTAATGCGATAATCACACAAGAAATAATGATATACGCCAATGCCATAAACGGCACAACAACTTGAGTAAAATTAGCGATACGTTTAATACCACCAAAAATAATAAAACCTAACAGTAAAACAATGAAAGCCGCAGTGTAGATTTTTGTCATTGCGATTTGGCCAAGTGCTGTATCAACAACAGTGCCTGTACCAAATACCATAACCACTGATTCACCAATACTATTCGATTGAACGGTAGGTAATAACGCTCCACACGCTAAAATAGTTGCTAATGCAAATAACCAAGCATACCATTTTTGCCCCATAGCTTTTTCAATGTAGTAAGCTGGACCACCACGATAAACGCCGTCTTTTTCTTCTTTAAAAATCTGAGCGTTTGCAGATTCAATGTACGCTGTTGCAGCACCGAAAAAAGCGACAACCCACATCCAAAATACAGCACCTGGCCCACCGAAGCCGATAGCCGCAGCTACACCCGCGATATTACCAGTACCAACTCGTCCAGAAAGCGAAACAGCTAACGCTTGAAAAGATGAAATCCCCTTTTCAGAGCTTTTGCCTGACAACAACAAGCGCCACATTTCACTAAAGTGACGAACTTGAACAAAACGCGTAATTACAGAGAAAAACACCCCTGCCCCTAAACATAAATAAATTAACGCGGGGCTCCAAATGTAACTATTGAGCGTATTAACTAATTCTTGCACTGAATACTCCTGATTTTTATCGTTATTGTTTTTTTATTATATGTAACTCATTAAACATCGTTAATAACGTGATGAATCGCCGTTAAGAAATCACGACCAAATAAGCTACTTCTTTCATCTGACCAACCAACACTGTAGTCAGGTAATAATTCATTGTCTTTAAATGGCATTTCTACCGTGTATGCTAAACATTTAAATTGTTCACCAACCCAATTTGACCCCACGGTTAAGTTAGCTTCGCCCGGCGCATCTTTGTCGTAACCTTTTTCATCTTGAAACTCTGGAGTAATTGAAAGCAATATTGCCTTAAATTTATCTTCTAAGTTTTTCAAACGCTCATCGTAAGATGGAATACCTTCACAACCTGCTACAAAGTTGTACGGTAACGCTTCATCTCCATGAATATCTAGGTGTAAATCTACCCCTGTTTCAAGCATTTTTTCTCGTACTAAGAATACTTCAGGGCTTTTTTCCATCGATGGATTTTGCCATTCACGATTCAAATTTACGCCAACCGCATTAGTACGTAGGTGCCCGCGAACACTGCCGTCAGGGTTCATATTTGGTACAAGATAAAATACGGCGTTATTCAATAAAGATCGAGCGATTCCGTCGTCTTCATCAAGCAATCTGTCGATAAATCCTTCCATAAACCACTCAGCCATCGTTTCACCAGGATGCTGACGAGCTGTTACCCAAACTTTCTTTTTGGTTTGGCTTGGCTCTCCAACAACAAGTAAAGACATATCTCGGCCATCAAGTGTTTGGCCTAATACGTCTAACTGACAGTCAATATCAAGTTGAGCAGAGTGGATAAGATCTTGATGGCGCTCGTAGCTATATGGACAAAAATAAGCAAAGTACACTGAATCAAATTCTGGCGTTAATGAAATAGAAAGTTTTGTACCATCATATGTAGTAGGTACTCGGAACCATTCTTGGCGATCATACGAGGCAACCGCTTGATAACCTTCCCACCCTTCTACATAGGCACTTTTGGATGCGTTGGTAATGTGCATTACATGCTCGCAACGCTCGGTATTATGTAATTTAAAATGAAACCACTGGAAAAATTCAGATTGATTGTCTTGCTTGATTTCTAATTGAATGTTTAATGGGTCTTGCGCGTTAACAACATGAATGTTGCCACTGTCAAAATTTGATGTGATTTGCATAACATATATACTTTTGAAATATTGAAAGTATAAGTGTACACAATCACGGTGTAGATCAGAAGTATTAAAGTGTGCGTAGGTACATTCCAAGCTCTGTTGAATACCCTAACGATTTACCAATTACGGTGTTTTTCTCATCTAAAACATAATAACTTGGATAGCCGCTAATACTATAGCGTTGCTTGATGTTTTCGTTACCTAAAGCAATAGGAAAAGTGAGCTGATGTTGCTTTGCAAATTCGCTAACTTCATTTACGTCAGTGTAGTCTAGTGCCACGGCTACTACGTTAATGTTTTCATTTTTTAAATAAAAGTCTTGAAGGTTTTCAATGCTTAAATGACATACCTGACACCATGGCGCAAAAAAATAAAGCACGGTTTTATCTTCTTTACTATGCAGGGCAACGCTTGTATCCATAAGTGTTGGAAGCATACTATTTTCATTAGATACTTGCGTATCAGAAGACAGCATGGAGCTTTCTTTAAACCATGAAATTGCATTAAAAATAAATGCAAATACAACAATTTGAATACCTATACTACGTAACACAATTCACCTTTACTGTTTAACCCGTTCGCTTATAAGACCCAAGAATCACGATAAAACTTACAGACATAAAAAAATCCGATGCTAAACATCGGATTTTTAATATGAGATTTAACTAAAACACATTAGCCAATGCGTTTTAAACCTTTCATGTATGGTTGCAACGCTTCAGGAATTTCTACACTACCGTCAGCTTGTTGGTAATTTTCGAGAACCGCTACAAGTGTGCGCCCTACAGCTAAACCAGAACCATTTAATGTATGAGCCAACTCAGGTTTATTGTTGTCTGCACTTCTGAACCTAGCTTGCATACGACGTGCTTGGAAGTCCCCCATGTTTGAACAAGAAGATATCTCTCTGTAGGTATTTTGTGCAGGTAACCACACTTCAATATCAAACGTTTTAGTCGCACTAAAACCAATATCACCGGTACATAGCACAACTGTTCGGTATGGAAGCCCAAGACGCTCTAATATTTTTTCAGCATGACCAGTTAATTCTTCTAAAGCAGTAAATGAATCTTCAGGCTTAACGATTTGCACCATTTCCACTTTATCGAATTGGTGTTGACGAATTAAACCACGAATGTCACGACCATATGATCCAGCTTCACTTCTAAAACATGGCGTATGCGCGCACATTTTAATAGGTAAATCAGCTTCCTCTACAATTTCATCTCTAACTAAGTTAGTGAGCGGTACTTCAGCCGTTGGAATTAATGAAAACTGTTTGCTGTTTAGATCGGTATGAAACAGGTCTTCGCCAAACTTTGGTAATTGACCAGTTCCATATAACGAGTCTTGGTTTACTAAATAAGGAACATACATTTCTTCATAGCCATGCTCTTCTGAATGTATGTCTAACATAAATTGCGCTAATGCTCTGTGAAGCTTTGCAATATTACCGCGCATTACTGCGAATCTAGTACCTGCTAACTTGGCGCCACTTTCAAAATCTAAACCATTGTCAATTGCGCCGGCAACGTCTACATGGTCTTTTACTTCAAAATCAAACTCACGAGGAGTCCCCCAACGCTTAATTTCTACGTTGTCGTCTTCTGATTCGCCTTGGGGTACTGATTCATGAACAATGTTTGGAATTGCCGCAGTAATATCGTTAATCTGCTGTAATATTACATTTTGCTCTTCTTTAGCCGCTTCAAGATCATCACCTAGTTGGCTAACTTCTTTTAACAATGGTTGAATATCTTCACCACGTGCTTTAGCTTGTCCAATCGACTTTGAACGAGTATTGCGTTGGTTTTGTAAATCTTGAGTCTTTACCTGTATTTCTTTACGTTTAGCTTCTAAACCTGACAACGTTTCTGTATCAAGTTTGTAACCGCGTAACGCTAATAATTCAGCCGTTTTTTCAATATCTGTTCTAAATAATTTTGGATCTAGCATGGGGAATCACGTTTTTCTTTAATTTACTTGTTAAAAATGGTGACAAGAAACATCCCTAATCCTGCTGCAAATATACATAAGCTAACATTCAATAATATGTTCATCATCGCTTTAAAATATTCACCTTGTTGTAATATCAACAAAGTATCTAATGAAAATGTTGAAAAGGTAGTAAAAGCACCTAAAAATCCAATACCTATAAGTGTGCGGTATACGGTAACTTCAATTATACCCTGCTCAATTAGCCCGTATAACATTCCCATTACAAGAGAACCCGAAATATTAACCGCCAGCGTCGCAAAAGGGAATCCTTTTCCTGCCCAATTCAAAATTAATTGTGAAACAAAAAAACGAAGGCTTGCTCCACAGGCTCCACCCAACGCAACAAATAAATACAATGATAAATTACTTATACCGTTGGTCATGGCTTTCCCTATCAAGTGAGCGTAAATATTCTAATTTATCTTTAAGCTGTTTTTCTAAGCCGCGTTCAGTTGGAGCGTATAGTTGTGTATCTGAAATTTCAGGTGGTAGATAGCTTTCTCCAGCCGCGTAAGCATTAGGTTCGTCGTGCGCGTAACGATATTCCTCACCGTGACCTAACTCTCTTGTAATTGAGCTGGTAGCATTTTTCAAATGAAATGGTACATCTAAATCAGCACTTTGTTTTGCTAGGGCTTTGGCACTACTAAACGCACGATATACTGCGTTACTTTTAGGTGCTAACGCCATATATACAGCAGCTTGCGCTATTGCCCTTTCACCTTCACTTGGTCCAACTCGATGAAAAGTATCCCACGCATTCAGGGCCAATTGAATTGCTCTTGGATCGGCATTCCCAATATCTTCACTAGCGATAGCTAATAAGCGACGCGCAACATATAAGGGATCTCCACCTCCGTGTAATATACGAGCATACCAATATAAAGCCGCGTCGGGGCTTGAGCCTCTAACAGACTTATGAAAAGCGCTGATAAGATCGTAAAATGCATCTCCACCTTTATCGTATAAAGCCATTTTATCGCCAGCGACTTTCACTACGGTTTCAATGCTAATGTGCTTGCACTGAGATTGTGTTTCTACGACATCTAAACAGTTTTCAAATAAATTGAGTAAACGCCTTGCGTCACCACTCGCACAAGCAAACAATTGCTTTTTAGCGCCCTTATCGAGGTTTATTGTAATCTGTTGGCTACTTTCTTCAGCCTTATGAGCTTTTGTTAAAACAACGTCTAAATTCTTTTCAGTGAGTTTTTTTAACGTGTATACGCGCGCTCGAGATAAAATCGCTTGGTTTAGTTCAAAAGCAGGGTTTTCGGTTGTAGCACCAATGAAAATAATGGTTCCATCTTCAATATGAGGCAGAAAAGCATCTTGTTGGCTTTTGTTAAAACGATGTACTTCATCTACAAACAACACAGTACGTTTTTGTTGATGAATAGCTCGCTGTTTTGCATTATCAATCGCTTGTCGTATTTCTTTAATACCTGAGGTAACAGCGGAAACACGCTCAATTTCAGCATTAGAATGGCTTGCAATTATTTCTGCTAACGTTGTTTTACCCGTTCCTGGCGGCCCCCAAAAAATAAGCGAATGACACTTACTTTGTTCGATGGCTAAACGAAGAGGCATTCCCTGCCCTAATATGTGCTCTTGCCCAACATAATCATTTAATGTTGTTGGGCGTAATCTCGCAGCTAAAGGAAGAAACTGAGGGTCTTGTTCAAACTCTAAGTCTAATGAACCGTTAACGCTGGTCATCTAAATGCACACCTTCTGGCATTATAAATTTAAAAAGAGAAGGCGCTATGGTTGACGAAAAATCTACTTTTTCTAAAACAACTTTACTTAACTGCCCTGTTGCGTCTAAAAACGTAAATCCCTTCAACTGACTTTGTTGATTAAACAATATTTCAAGCGTTTTAATTCTACTTTCTTTGTCGTTAGCATGAATCACGTAATTGCTATCAGATATTTTACTTACCGAGTATTGTTCCCATAATGATGAAGAGTCTGACGTAATCAGTAATATTGGCGTGTTAGCAATTGCACCGTCTAATTTATACGCCGTTACTTGCTCGATAAATGGGTCGAACAGAAAAATCGACTCACCGTCTGACACAATTAATGACTCATCAGGCTCTGTTGTATTCCATCTAACAAGGTTTGGGCGTTTAACTGATATGTCACCACCACCTTGTTGAAGAACATTCCCCTGATTATCAACAATAGTTTGTTGAAACAAAGCACTAAATTGCTCAATGCCTTTAAGTTTACTCATAAGCTCTAATTTATGAGCATTTGAAGAGGTTACGTTTTCGATATTTTTAACATCGTTAATTTCTGCCCCGCCGGTATAGGCAAAAGCAGACGTGCAGCTAAGCGACAAGCTTAGCACTGTCATTTTAATAAATTTATTCATGATTAAAGTCCTTAATAGGAGGTGGAGCTAATACTTCTCTTGCCCCATTGTGACCCGCAGTACTCACCACGCCTTGTGTTTCCATCTGCTCCACAATTCTAGCTGCTCGGTTGTATCCGATTCTAAATTGACGCTGTACGCTTGATATAGATACACGTCGTTTTTCTGTAACAAAGTTTACAGCTTCATCGTATAAGGTATCTAACGCTTCTTCTTCGCTACCTTCCGCAACTTCACCCGGTAGCAGCACTTCATTGTCTGCATCGCCAGACGTTATTTCTTCAATATAATTTGGCTCGCCACGCGATTTCCAGTCAGCCACAACCGCATGTACTTCGTGATCATCAACAAAAGCACCATGTACACGCGATGGCACACCAGACCCTGGTGGAAGGTAGAACATATCACCCCAACCTAATAATTGCTCAGCACCTTGTTGATCTAATATGGTACGAGAGTCAATTCGAGACGAAACTTGTAGCGCCATACGTGTTGGAATATTAGCCTTGATTAAGCCCGTTATTACATCTACTGATGGACGTTGTGTTGCAAGTATTAAATGTATGCCTGCAGCACGTGCTTTTTGTGCGATTCGAGCAATAAGTTCTTCAACCTTTTTACCTACTATCATCATCATGTCAGCAAATTCGTCAACAATCACAACAATGCTAGGTAACTTACCTAATTCAGGCGGGGTTTGGTCCATACCATTTGTAGGTTGCCATGTAGGATCTAATATAGGTGAACCTTCTTCAATCGCTTTTAATACTTTAACGTTGTAACCCTTTAAGTTACGAACGCCTAACATTGACATGATTTTATAACGACGCTCCATTTCCCCAACACACCAACGTAATGCATTGGCAGCGTCTTTCATGTCGATAACAACTTCCGACAATAAATGCGGTATCCCTTCATATACTGATAATTCAAGCATTTTAGGGTCAATCATGATCAAGCGAACATCTTCTGGAGTCGACTTAAACAACAAACTCAAAATCATGGTGTTCACCGCTACCGATTTACCAGAGCCTGTGGTACCTGCCACTAATAAATGAGGCATTTTAGCTAAATCTACAACTACAGGGTCACCAGAAATGTCTTTACCTATTGCCATCGTCAGTGGTGATGCAGAATCAGTAAACTCATTACTCGAAATAACTTCGCGTAATGGCACTATTTCTCTGTGTTTATTTGGTAACTCTAATCCAATAACTGATTTACCTGGAATAACCTCCACAACTCGTACACTTTTAGCAGATAGTGAACGTGCTAAATCTTTCGATAAGTTTGAAATCTTACTTACTTTGACACCTGGCGCTAAATCAAGTTCAAAACGCGTAATTACTGGGCCAGGAAATACAGAAACAACTTGGGCAACAACACCAAATTCTTTTAACTTAACTTCAACCAATCTAGACACTTGGTCTAGCTCTTCTTGGTTAATCGGATTTTCTGCTTTGTCAGGCCTATCAAGTAAGTCTAACCCTGGCATACCATCGTAATCTACCAACTGTTCAGTAGCTGCTGGTACCGTGCTTGCTTTTTTTACTGGAGGAATAGCAATTTCTTCAACGTCTTCAAAAGCTGCGGTAATTTCATCTTCACTCACATGCTCTTGAACATTAATGGCAAGTGGCTCGCCCATAATATCGTTAATATCAACGAAAGGCTCTAGCTCATCGTCTATTTGGAACGGTATATCGTCTTTACTCGGAGGAATAATATTAGGCGTATCATCAACAGGAATAGAAGAAAACGCTTGTTCTAAATCATTAACATCGTCAGGTTTAACTTCATTTTGCTTTTTAGCTGGCGTAATTTTTTCAGCGACAGAGCTAATGGTTTGTTTGATTTTTGACGTTTTATCAACGTCTACTTTTTGTGATTTTGTTTCTTTAACTTCTTCCTCAAAGTCAACGGAAACTACATCGTTATTTTTTGGCGCAGAGTTAAATTTATCTTTAAGCAACACTGGTAACCCCACCAAGTATTGTGCGCCTTTTATTGTGTATGCTCCTATATCATCGATAAACTTTATTAACGAAAAGCCCGTCAATAAAACAAAACCGATACAACACGACACTAAGTAGATAAGCGTACTACCAATAAATGAAAAGTAAGGTAAAAACGTTTTACTAATAACACTACCGACAATACCACCAGCATCAAAATGAAAAATATCATCCACATTCATGCTTGCAATAGCTGTTATCCCCAAGAAAATCAATATAAAACCAATGAGTTTTAACCCCAAGGTAAGATAGTCTAGTTGCATCAAGCGGTGAAACTTTCTAAAAATTAAATAGCCAGTCAACGCAATAACAAATGGGATGACGTAAGCAATTACACCAAAAAGATTAAATAATAAATCAGATAAAAAGGCGCCAACTCTGCCACCTTCGTTACGAATAGGTTGCTGAATACCTGTTTGAGCCCATCCGGGATCAGCAGAATTGTATGTGTACAATATAACAACAACATAAAAAGCGAGAAGACATGAAGCTAACAAACCGGCTTCAAGTAGGCGTTGAACACCATCTAATTTATTGGATTCTTTTGACAATATATCTACC
Source organism: Colwellia sp. (assembly GCA_020630795.1). Classification (GTDB taxonomy): domain Bacteria; phylum Pseudomonadota; class Gammaproteobacteria; order Enterobacterales; family Alteromonadaceae; genus Pseudocolwellia. The sequence continues at coordinate 346,764 of JAHDIK010000002.1, read as the reverse complement.
ATGAAAATTTACTTTATATACCCATTAAAATAACAAAATATTGCCTGTAATAACATTTTTTTAGCGTTTAATTGGCAATTCATTCGTTGACTTAACCTCTTCCATAACAACATATGTTCTGCTTTCACTCACCGCTGGTAACCGTAAAAGCGTATCTCCTAGCAATTCTCTATACGCCGCCATATCTTTAACACGTGTTTTTAATAAAAAGTCAAAATCTCCCGACACTAAATGACACTCTTGAATAACGTCTAAATCTTGAACAGCAGACGAAAAATCACTAAAAACATCAGGGCTTGTTTTTGTTAAGGTAATTTCTACAAACACCAACAGCGCTGCATCGAGTAACTCAGGGTTTAACGACGCTCTGTAGCCATTAATATACCCTTCAGCTTCTAGCCTTTTAACCCTTTCTAAACAAGGTGTGGGGCTTAACCCTACTCTTTTAGAAAGCTCAACATTTGAAAGTCGGCCATTTTTTTGTAATTCAACCAGTATGTTTTTGTCAATTCGATCAACTTTTTTAACTTGAGAAGCACTCACAACATTAATCTCTAAAAAAACCTAATTTAGCAAAACTATACACCATAATATCAAATATAACGACAGGATATTCCAGACAAACACTACTATACTAGTTTTAAATATTACTTAAGAGAAATCAGTTATGATCATTGGTGTACCGAAAGAAATTAAAAATCATGAATACCGTGTAGGTATGGTTCCAGCAAGTGTAAGAGAACTTATTCAACATGGCCATGAAGTTATTGTAGAAACAAATGCTGGTAGCGGTATTGGTTTCAGTGACCAAGACTATATTCATGTAGGCGCGTCTATTTTAAATACTGCAAGCGAAGTATTTGCTAAAGCAGAGATGATTGTAAAAGTTAAAGAACCTCAAGCGGTAGAGCGTGCAATGTTACGTGAAGGGCAAATACTATTCACATATTTACATTTAGCACCAGATTTACCACAAACTGAAGACTTAATAAAAAGTAAAGCAGTTTGTATTGCATACGAAACTGTTACCGACAACAACGGCGGATTACCTTTATTGGCGCCAATGTCAGAAGTAGCAGGTAGAATGTCAATCCAAGCAGGCGCTCAAGCATTAGAAAAATCTAACGCGGGTCGTGGTATGCTTCTTGGTGGCGTTCCAGGTGTTGAACCAGCAAAAGTTGTAATTATTGGTGGTGGTGTTGTTGGTAACAATGCAGCGAAAATGGCTGTAGGCATGGGCGCTGAAGTTGTTATTCTTGACCGAAACATCAACGTCTTACGTCGTTTAGACGACTTATATGGCAACAAAGTTAAAGCAGTATATTCAACGGCTGATGCACTTGAAAAACATGTACTTGAAGCTGACTTAGTTATTGGTGGCGTACTTATTCCGGGTGCTGCAGCACCTAAACTAGTTACAAAAGAACATATTGCTAAAATGAAAGCAGGTTCAGCAATTGTTGACGTTGCTATCGACCAAGGCGGTTGTATTGAAACATCTCATGCAACAACACATGCTGAACCTACGTTTATCGTAGACGACGTTGTACATTACTGTGTTGCGAATATGCCAGGCGCAGTGCCTCGCACTTCTACTTTTGCTCTTAATAATGCAACGTTACCTTACATTATTAACTTAGCAAACAAAGGCTATGTACAAGCATTAAAAGACGATAAGCACTTATTACAAGGCTTAAACGTGATTAACGGTAAAGTCACTTGTAAGAGTGTTGCTGAAAACTTAGGTTTTGATTATTTAGCGCCTGAATCAGCTATCGCATAATCTTTACTAACAACGACTGTAAACAAAAGAGTGCTTTTATACCAAAGCGCTCTTTTTTTTCGTTAAAAATTATTTTACTCCCTTGAGATATCTTCTTAAAATCCCAATCAATATATAAACAACGCATTATTTATTGTTTATTATCACCTTAAAAATTAAATATTTTCCCATTTTGGAGTAAACCATGAGCGAAACTAGACACTGTCCATTACTCATTCTTGGCTCAGGACCTGCAGGCTATACAGCAGCAGTTTATGCAGCACGAGCAAACTTAAACCCAGTAATGATCACAGGTATGCAGCAAGGTGGTCAATTAACAACTACCACTGAAGTAGAAAACTGGCCTGGCGATGCTGATGATCTAACAGGTCCAGCGCTTATGGAACGTATGCAAAAGCATGCTGAAAAATTTGATACTGAAATTGTATTTGACCACATCAACGAAGTTGACTTCAGCGAGCGTCCATACAAGTTAAAAGGTGATACAGGCAGCTACACTTGTGATGCATTAATTATATGTACAGGTGCTTCTGCACAATATCTTGGCTTACCTTCTGAAGAAGCATTTATGGGTAAAGGTGTATCAGCATGTGCAACATGTGATGGTTTCTTTTATCGCAACCAAAAAGTAGCTGTTGTTGGTGGTGGTAACACTGCTGTAGAAGAAGCGTTATATTTATCTAACATCGCATCTGAAGTTCACTTAATTCATCGCCGTGACACATTCCGCTCTGAAAAAATACTTACAGAACGTTTGTATAAAAAAGTGAAAGAAGGCAACATCGTATTACATTTAGATCGTACCTTAGATGAAGTGCTAGGTAATGATATGGGTGTAACAGGTGTTCGATTAAAAGACACGAAATCTGACAATACTGAAGATCTTGAAGTAATGGGTGCGTTTATTGCCATTGGTCATAAACCAAATACCGACATCTTTAAAGATCAACTTGCGATGAAAGATGGTTACTTAACTGTTCAAAGTGGTACAACTGGTAACGCAACTCAAACAAGCGTTGAAGGTATTTTTGCTGCTGGTGATGTTGCCGATCATATTTATCGTCAAGCAATTACATCTGCAGGTGCTGGTTGTATGGCTGCGTTAGATGCTGAGCGTTATCTTGACGCGAAAAACGCATAATACGATTTGTAATAGAGAACCTAAATGAGCCAAACACTTCAAGTTTTAGAATCTGACTGTTTGGCCTTTCCCCCACTGCACAATGCCTTAAAAAACCCGAATGGTTTACTTGCTGTTGGGGGAGATTTATCAATAAAACGCCTCCATAACGCATACCTTAACGGTGTGTTTCCTTGGTATTCAGAAAACGATCCCATTATGTGGTGGAGCCCAGATCCTCGCGCCATTATTAACACGTCAAACGTTCACATCACTAGAACATTAAACAAGTTCATTAAAAAAAATCCATATCGTGTCACCCTTAACCATGCTTTTAAAGATGTTATTCGCTTATGCGCAAATGCCCCTTTTAGAACTGACGGTACGTGGATTATTGATGAAATGTTGAACGCCTACCTTAACTTACATGAAAATAATTTGGCTCATAGTATTGAAGTATGGGAAAACAACGAGTTAGTTGGTGGTTTGTATGGCGTAGCAATTAATGGGTACTTCTCTGGTGAATCGATGTTTTACACTAAAAAGAATGCCTCAAAAATTGCTCTCGTTGCATTAGCAAAACACTTAAAATCGGAAAACATTTCAATGATAGATTGCCAAATTGTTAACGACTTTTTAGAAGATATGGGGTGTGTCGAAATTTCACGCGAAGACTTTATTCGTGAACAAAAACAACATACTGACATGAGTATCTCTAACAATTTTTGGCAACCAAAAGAGCTGACATTATAACATGCCTGAAGATTTTCAATTTGGCGTAACTCAATCATTTCCATGCAATTACTTACCTGAAGAGCAAGAACGCTTACTCGTCGCGGTAGATGAGCGTTTACACAATACCGAAAAATACTCATGGCTAATGGCGAATGGTTTTAGACGAAGCAGCGATCAAATTTACCGTCCACATTGCTTGGAATGTAATGCATGTAAGTCGCTCCGTGTATTAACAACAATGTTTGCTCCGTCCAAAAGTCAAAAGCGTTTATTAAACAAAAATAAGCAATATATAATAAAGATATCGACCGTATCAAAAGACAGTTACTACCCGTTATATGAAAACTATATCAATACTGTTCATATCGACGGTAGCATGTTCCCAGCTACGCTCGCACAATATGAATCTTTTACTAAAAGCTCTGTATCAGAACAAATTTTTGTAGAAACGTGGGACGGTGAAACATTAATTTCAGTTGCCGTGACCGATGTATTAACTGACGCACTTTCTGCTGTTTACACATTTTATCACCCAGACTACAGAAACAAAGGTCTAGGTGTATTTTCAATATTGAATCAAATCAACTTTGCAGTAGGATTTGGTAAACGATATTTGTATTTGGGGTACCAAATAGATGAGTGTCAAAAAATGAATTATAAAAATAAATACTTTCCTTACCAAGAATTGATAAATAATCACTGGGTAACCACAAATAAATAGCACAAATACTTTACTTTAGGCGCTCAATTCGGCATCATCTGCGCAGCTTTTTATTTGGCACTAAATCGATTATTTGTAATTAGATAAATACTCATTAGCTGCAGCACAACTTTAGAGGTTTTACGCCCAATGGCGAAAGAAGAAAATATCGAAATGCAAGGCACTGTTTTAGATACATTGCCAAATACTATGTTCAGAGTTGAACTAGAAAACGGTCACGTAGTGACAGCACATATCTCTGGTAAAATGAGAAAGAATTACATCCGTATTTTAACGGGCGATAAAGTTACCGTTGAATTAACGCCATACGATTTATCTAAAGGTCGTATTATCTTCCGCGCAAGATAATAACTTTATCAAGTAGAAATAAATAAGCCCTGTTGATGATATCAACAGGGCTTTTCTTGTTTTCAAAAGGCAATGTTGTGTAAATTCAGCTGTCGATGAATATATTTACTAACAGATCACGCTGAATGTACACAACCTTTCTCACTAGTGTTCAACAAGTTCTTTTTTAGATTCACACTTGATCACAAGCTCGCCTTTCTTAACATCAACTTTTGCTACACCGCCGCTTGTTAAGTCACCAAATAATAACTCGTTAGCTAAGTTTTTCTTCAAATGTTCTTGAATTAAGCGAGACATTGGTCGAGCGCCCATGGCTTTGTCGTAGCCCTTATCCGCTAACCACGCTTTAGCTTTTGCAGTTAACTCAAGTGATACGCCCTTCTCATCAAGTTGCGCTTGTAATTCAACAATAAACTTATCAACAACCTGTTGAATAACTTCGGTACTTAAATGATTAAACCAAACAATATTGTCTAAACGGTTTCTGAACTCAGGAGAAAACACTTTATTAATTTCTTCCATTGCGTTTAGGCTAGTATCTTGCTGCTTAAAACCAATTGATTGTTTAGTCGTTTCAGTAACACCTGCATTAGTGGTAAGAACCAAAATCACGTTTCTAAAATCAGCTTTTCTGCCGTTATTGTCAGTTAATGTACCGTGATCCATCACTTGTAATAAAATATTAAATACATCTGAATGCGCTTTTTCAATTTCATCAAGCAATACAACTGCATGAGGATGCTTTAATACAGCGTCTGTTAATAAGCCACCTTGTTCATATCCTACATAGCCAGGAGGAGCACCAATTAAGCGACTAACAGCGTGTTTTTCCATGTATTCAGACATATCGTAACGTAGTAGTTCAACACCTAAGGTTTTAGCTAACTGCTGCGTAACTTCTGTTTTACCAACGCCTGTTGGGCCTGCAAACAAAAACGAACCAATAGGTTTTTCTTCATTACCCAGCCCAGCACGAGAAAGCCTGATTACTGACGACAACTCATCGATTGCATGGTCTTGACCAAATACAACTAACTTTAAGTTTCTATCAAGAGTTTTTAAGCTATCAGTTTCGGTAGACGAAACTGATTTCTCAGGAATTCGAGCCATTTTGGCAACAATTGTTTCAATGTCTGTATTGTTGATTATTTTTTTGCGTTTAGAAGGCGCTACAAGTTGTTGCTTTGCCCCTGCTTCATCAATCACATCAATTGCTTTATCAGGTAAAAAACGCTCATTAATGTATTTAGCAGATAATTGAGCAGCTGCTTTTAACGCTTTATTAGTGTATCGAATACCATGATGCGACTCATACTTGTCTTTCAATCCTTGAAGAATTTTAGTGGTATCATCAACACTCGGTTCAACAACATCAATTTTTTGGAATCGACGTGCTAACGCTCGGTCTTTCTCAAAAATACTATTGTATTCTTGGTATGTAGTTGACCCAATACATCTTAGCTTTCCTGCTGATAGTAACGGTTTCAATAAATTAGAGGCGTCCATCATTCCGCCAGACGCGGCACCAGCTCCAATAATGGTATGAATTTCATCGATAAATAAAATCGCGTTTCCGTCGTTTTCTAATTCTTTCAATACGGCTTTAAAGCGCTTTTCAAAATCGCCACGGTACTTAGTACCAGCTAACAGTGCGCCCATATCTAACGAATAAATAGTCGCGTCAGCTAAAAACTCAGGTACTTTGTCAGATATCACTAAATTAGCTAAACCTTCTGCTATGGCTGTTTTACCAACGCCAGCCTCCCCTACAAATAACGGGTTGTTTTTGCGACGTCTACTTAATACTTGTAATGTGCGTTCAAGCTCACTATCTCGACCAATAAGCGGATCAATATTGCCCTTTAATGCCTCTTCATTTAAGTTGGCGGCAAAATTGTCTATTGTACGCGTTTCTTCCTCAACTTTAGGATCCGTGTCTTCAGTTGAGTGAAGTGGTTCACTGCCTTCAACTTTAGAAATACCATGAGAAATAAAATTAACAATATCTAATCGAGTAATATCAGACTTCTTTAAAAAGTATGCTGCTTGAGACTCTTGTTCGCTAAATATAGCCACTAACACGTTTGAGCCGCTCACCTCACTCTTACCAGAAGATTGCACGTGAAAAACAGCTCTTTGAAGCACTCGTTGAAAACCTAACGTAGGTTGTGTTTCTCTTTCTTGTTCACTTTCAGGAATAACAGGCGTTGTTTCCCCGATAAAACCAAGTAATTCTTGGCGAAGAGCCGTAATATTGGCTCCACACGCATTAAGCGCTTCGATAGAAGCAGGGTTATCTAACAACGCTAATAAAAGATGCTCAACCGTCATAAACTCATGACGTGACTCTTTGGCTTGACGAAAAGCTAAATTTAACGAAATTTCTAAATCTTTATTCAGCATAGGCTACTCCACTTTAAAACCATAAGGTTTACGCTTGTTCCATTTGACATTGTAAAGGATGTTGATTTTCTTGCGCGTAACTACTTACCTGACTAACTTTAGTTTCTGCAATTTCTGCAGTATACGTGCCACAACGCGCTTTACCTTTATAATGAATGTCGAGCATAATATCTGTCGCTCGATCTGAGTCCATATTAAAAAACTTACGTAATACCTCAACAACAAAATCCATCGGCGTATAATCATCATTTAATAGTACAACGTTATACATAGGGGGCTTTGCATTTTCTTTTTTAACTGATTCTTCAAGGAGTTCTTGATCATCAGTTAGTTCTTTCCACTTACTCATAATTCTATATTAGCCTGTAGATGAGCTTTTTGCCGTATTTATTACCATTATTTTAAAGTTAAATTGTATTAAAAAATAGTAATATTTCCTTGACTAATTAATTATATTATCTACGATTCAATTAGTGATGTATTTTTAATCACTGTTTGGTTTTAAAACGCTTAAGAAATACAAGTAAATACCAAGGTAATTGGAATTAAGGATTGGAAGTATGGCTCAAGGTACAGTTAAATGGTTTAACAATGCAAAGGGTTTTGGTTTTATTCGCCCAGAAGATGGCGGTGAAGATATTTTTGCACATTATTCAACAATTCAAATGGAAGGATACCGTACACTAAAAGCTGGTCAAGATGTCGATTACGAACTGAATGCAGGTCCTAAAGGACACCATGCAGCAAGCATTACTCCGTCTGACGTGGAAGACTCTACTGAAGAATAAGCTTTATTAAGCTTTACATAAAAAAACACAGCCTAGACTGTGTTTTTTTGTATCTCACGAATGTTAATCCATTACATTATAGATGCGCAATAATGCTGTCGCCAAATTCAGAACACGTTACAAGTGTTGCACCCTCCATTAAGCGTTCAAAGTCATAGGTTACTGTTTTAGCGTTGATCGCACCTGACATTCCTTTAAGCAATAAGTCTGCAGCTTCAACCCATCCCATATGTCTTAACATCATTTCTGCCGAAAGAATAACAGAGCCAGGATTTACCTTATTCTGCCCTGCATATTTTGGTGCTGTACCATGTGTTGCCTCAAATATGGCAACCTCATCGTTTAAGTTTGCACCAGGAGCAATACCAATACCACCTACTTGAGCAGCTAATGCATCAGATAAGTAATCACCGTTAAGGTTTAACGTAGCGATAACGCTATATTCTGCAGGTCTTAATAATATCTGCTGTAGCATTGCATCAGCGATTACGTCTTTAATGATGATTTCTTTACCGTTGTTCGGATTAACAAGTGAACACCAAGGCCCACCATCAATATAATCAGCACCAAACTCTTCAATAGCAAGCTCATAGCCCCAGTCTTTAAAAGCACCTTCGGTAAACTTCATAATGTTACCTTTATGCACTAAAGTAACTGATTCTCTATCGTTATCAATAGCATACTGAATAGCTTGTCGAACTAGTCGTTGTGTACCTTCTTTTGAAACGGGTTTAATACCAATACCACAGTTTTCTTCAAAACGGATTTTAGTTACGCCCATTTCTTTCGTTAAAAACTCAATCATTTTTTGAGCGTCAGCCGTATTCGCCTGATATTCGATACCTGCGTATATATCTTCAGAGTTCTCTCTAAAAATTACCATATCGACTTCTGCAGGGTTTTTAACAGGGCTAGGAACACCAGTAAACCACTGAACAGGTCGTTGGCACACATACAAATCTAATATTTGACGTAATGCTACGTTTAAAGAGCGCATACCACCGCCAACAGGTGTTGTTAAAGGGCCTTTAATACCTACTTTAAACTGTTTAAACATGTCTAATGTTTCTTCAGGCAACCATGTTTCAGAGTCGTAAACTTCTGTCGCTTTTTCACCGGCATACACTTCCATCCAGTGAATTTTTTTGTCGTTACCATAGGCTTTTTGTACTGCGGCATCTACAACATTAATCATTGTAGGTGTTACATCAATACCAATACCATCACCTTCGATATAAGGAATTATTGGGGCATTAGGAACATTTAACTTTCCATCAACTATAGTGATTTGCTTACCTGATTCTGGGATAGATACTTTATTTGGCATAGAGATTTCCTCACTTTTTAGTCGTACACGAAATAGCAAAAGATATGTAATGTGAAAAGATAATTGAAATAAAACATATCTACTTACGAACAAATTATCGCAAAATGTATTAATAAACTAATCACCACAAAATGATAGTCAGTATAAATATAGTGAATGATTCAGATATTTCAAAAGCTAAGAAGAGAAAAATTAGATTTTTTTGAAAGGTGTAGATACAAAAAAGCCGAGTATATACTCGGCTTTTCTCACTTATTTACGCGTTAATTATAAAAGCGTAGATAAAATAGTATTTAATGTTTCACTCGGACGCATTGCTTCAGATGCTAAAGCTACGTCAGCAAAATAGTAACCATTAATGTCTTTCGCAGTACCTTGAGCACTGTTTAACTCATCAACAATTTTCTCTTCTTGATTTGTTAATGCTTGAGCAACTGCTACAAACTTAGCTTTTAATTCTTCGTCATCAGTTTGTTGAGCAAGTTCTTGCGCCCAGTACATTGATAAGTAGAAGTGGCTGCCACGGTTGTCTAATTCACCAACTTTACGTGAAGGAGATTTGTTTTCAGTTAAAAACGTACCTGTTGCGCGATCTAATGTATCAGCAAGTACTTGTGCTTTTTTATTACCCGTTGTAACACTTAAATGTTCAAGTGATGCAGCTAACGCTAAAAACTCACCTAAAGAATCCCAACGAAGGTGGTTTTCTTTCTCAAACTGTTGAACGTGCTTAGGAGCAGAACCACCAGCGCCAGTTTCAAATAATCCGCCACCATTCATTAATGGAACGATTGAAAGCATTTTAGCACTTGTACCTAGCTCTAAAATTGGGAATAAATCTGTTAAGTAATCACGTAAAACGTTACCTGTTACAGAAATAGTATCTTCACCTTTAGCTAAACGCTCAAGAGAGAATTTAGTTGCTTCAACAGGTGCCATAATACGAATATCTAAACCATCTGTATCGTGGTCAGGTAAGTACTTGTTAACTTTCTTGATAATTTCAGCATCGTGAGCACGTTCTTCATTTAACCAGAAAATAGTAGGTACTTTAGTCGCTTTAGCACGATTAACCGCTAGTTTAACCCAATCTTGAATTGGTGCATCTTTAGCCTGACACATTCTCCAAATATCACCTTCAGCAACTTTATGCTCAAGTAATACTGAACCGTCAGCATTAATAACTTTAACAGTACCAGAAGAAGCCATTTCAAACGTTTTGTCGTGAGAACCGTATTCTTCAGCTTTTTGAGCCATTAAACCAACGTTAGGTACTGTACCCATAGTTGTTGGATCAAATGCACCATTTTCGCGACAGAAGTCAATAACAGCTTGGTAAACACCTGCATAACAACGATCTGGAATCATTGCTTTCATGTCTTTTAACTTACCATCTGGTCCCCACATACCACCTGAAGAACGTAAAGCTGCTGGCATTGAAGCATCAACAATCACGTCACTTGGTACATGTAAATTAGTAATACCTTTGTCTGAATCAACCATAGCTAATGGAGGACGAGTTTCGTAAACCGCTTGAATGTCAGCTTCAATCTCAGCTTTCTTAGCTGCTGGTAAACGGTCAATTTTAGCGTATACATCACCAATACCGTTATTAGCATCAACACCTAATTGCTCGAATGTATCAGCGTGTTTAGCGAAAACATCTTTGTAGTAAACCTTTACGGCATGACCAAAGATAATTGGATCTGACACTTTCATCATGGTTGCTTTTAAGTGAAGCGACAATAAAACGTCTTCTTCTTGCGCTTTAACGGTTTCAGCTTCAAAAAATTCAACTAATGATTTTTTACTCAATACTGCTGAATCAATAACTTCACCAGCTAAAAGAGATAAGTGATCTTTTAGAACAGTCGTTGTGCCGTTATCTGCTGTAAATTCAATTTTAACTTCAGTTGCTTGCTCAACAGTTGTTGATTGCTCGCTACCAAAGAAGTCATTTGAGTCCATGCTTGCAACGTTAGACTTTGAATCTTTGCTCCACTCACCCATTGAATGAGGGTTTTGACGAGCGTATTGCTTAACTGAACCAGGCGCTCTACGGTCTGAGTTACCTTCACGTAATACTGGATTTACCGCACTACCTTTAATTTTGTCGTACGTGTATTTAATTGACTTTTCAGCGTCGTTTTGTGGCTCTTCAGGGTAATCAGGTAATGCATAACCTTTTGCTTGAAGCTCTTTAATTACCGCGTGTAATTGAGGAACTGATGCGCTAATATTTGGTAATTTAATAATGTTTGCTTCAGGCTTAGTTGCTAATTGACCAAGTTCAGCAAGTGCATCATCAACACGTTGCTCTTCCGTTAAATACTTAGGAAAATTTGCTAAAACACGACCAGCTAAAGATATATCGCGAGTTTCAATATCAATGCCAGAGCTAGCAGTATATGCTTGAATAATTGGTAATAACGAATGCGTAGCAAGCGCTGGAGCTTCATCAGTAATAGTGTAAATAATCGTTGATTTATCGGTTGTCATTGAGTTTCCTACTGTAAATATTGCCAATGTCTGAGATGAATGCATAAACATTCAATATATATTTATCGATATGCACTTTGGATAAAATTTATTTTCGCGCGCATACTACAGGAATTAGAGTAAAATTAACATAGTCAAACCTAATAGAATTAGACTTTTCAGGACATTTTGAGTGACAAAAACACCTTATAAAAAACGTACCAGAGTGAAATCAACTCATTCACGAGTGGTACGACCAGAAGTAAAAAATAGAAAAATCGTATTATTTAATAAACCATTCGATGTTTTAAGCCAGTTTACCGATGATTCAAAGCGAAAAACATTGGCTGATTACATCGATATTAAAGAAGTTTATGCGGCGGGTAGATTGGATCGAGATAGTGAAGGTCTTCTTTTATTAACCAATGATGGAAAATTACAACATAAACTAGCAAACCCGTCACAAAAAACCTATAAAACCTATTGGGTTCAGGTAGAAGGCTCTCCGCAAGAGTCAGATCTTGTAAAGTTACGACAAGGCGTTGTACTTAAAGATGGCTTAACATTGCCTGCAAAAGTCTCTATTTTCACACCCAAGAATATTTGGGATCGAGTTCCACCAATACGAGAGCGAGCGAGCATTCCTACTACATGGTTATCTATTTCCATAAAAGAAGGGAGAAATAGGCAAGTAAGACGAATGACCGCAAACATAGGGTTTCCGACTTTACGCCTTATTCGATATTCAATAGGTCAATACTCTATTGATAACATTGCCAACGGTGAATATAAACTACTACCTACTGAGAAATAATGAATAGTTTTCATAACGCACACGGCGATAACCAATTCAAGCCGAACGCTACGGTTGCCGCTGTTATTGCATACAAACATAAATTTCTTCTCGTAGAAGAAATGGAAAACAACAAGCGAGTTTACAATCAACCAGCAGGCCATATTGAAGCCGGTGAAAACATAATTGATGCTGCTAAACGTGAAGTATTAGAAGAAACTGGGTTAGCGTTAGACCCCCAATATTTGAACGGAATATATTACTTTTATCGTGAAGATATTGATCTCTATTTTATGCGTTTTTGTTTTGTTATTGAGCTCGACGAATCGCTTCAAGGCACTCCACAAGACAGCGAAATATTGTCTACGCATTGGCTAACGATAGAAGAAATAAAAAATAAGCACGAACAGCTAAGAAGCCCAATGGTTTTAGATTGTATTAATGATTATTTATCAAACAAAAAGAAACAACATAAAATCCCCTTATCTTCACTAAAAAGTAATATTTAGTCTGTTTACTCTATTTTTCACATGCTATAATTCTGCGCCTTATTTTTTATGATTTAAATTTTTGATGACTACAGAGAATACAACATTGAATAACAACGAATTATCACAAAAATCACCTTCAGAAACCAAAGTAATTGTAGGTATGTCTGGCGGTGTAGATTCTTCAGTTTCAGCGTATTTATTGTTAGAACAAGGTTATCAAGTAGAAGGTTTATTCATGAAAAACTGGGAAGAAGACGATACTGAAGAGTATTGTGCTGCTGCCCAAGATTTAGAAGACGCACAAGCTGTATGCAATAAATTGGGAATTAAGTTACATACTATCAATTTTGCAACAGAATATTGGGATAATGTGTTTGAGTATTTCCTTGCTGAATATAAAGCAGGCCGAACACCTAATCCAGATATCATGTGTAACAAAGAAATCAAATTTAAAGCATTTCTAGAGTTTGCCTGTGAAGATTTAGACGCAGACTACATTGCGACAGGTCATTATGTACAACGTCGTTTCGAAAACGACCAATGGCAAATGCTAAGAGGCTTAGACAACAATAAAGATCAAAGCTACTTTTTATATACGCTAAGCCATGAACAAGTTGGTCGCACGCTATTCCCTGTTGGAAACATTGAAAAACCACAAGTTAGAGAAATCGCTGAAAAAGCCGACTTAATTACCCATGATAAAAAAGATAGTACGGGTATCTGTTTTATTGGCGAACGTAAATTTAAAGACTTTCTTGGACAATATTTACCAGCTCAACCCGGAAATATAGAAACCCCTGAAGGTGAAGTTATTGGTAAGCACGACGGTTTAATGTACCACACGTTAGGTCAGCGCAAAGGTTTACGTATTGGCGGATTAGCAAATGCTGGCGAAGAGCCTTGGTATGTTGTTGAAAAAGACTTACTACGTAATGTACTTATTGTAGGCCAAGGGCATAACCACCCTCGCCTATTTTCAAAAGGCTTAATTGGCAATCAGCTCCATTTAGTCAATAGAGTTGAATTAACAACACCAATAAAATGTACTGTAAAAACCAGATATCGCCAAGAAGACGTATCTTGTACCCTTGCACCATTGAGCAAAGATGAATATACCGTGATGTTTGATGAACAACAAAGCTCGGTAACGCCTGGGCAATCTGTTGTATTTTATCAAGATGAAATTTGTTTAGGTGGTGGCATTATCAACACCCTTATACGTTAATTAAAAAGAACGAACATGAAAGAACAAACTATTACGTTAGCTGCTGTATGCCAAGTGGCTTACTGGGTTCAAAAGTTATCAAGAACCGGACAAATAAACGAACAAGAGTTTACTGTATTACTTCAAAGCATTATGAACACCTCTCCAAACAGTACGTTAGAGGTATACGGTAACGAATTATCAAACCTAAAAATTGGACTAGAAACGCTTATACAGCATTTAGGTAATGAGTCTAAAGTTAAAGATCCTGAACTAACACGTTATGTTGTAAGTTTGTTAGGTTTAGAGCGACGTTTAAGTAAAAAGAGTAAAAAAATGGCTTTATTGGGCGAGCGTATTGAACAATGCGAACGTCAACTTGCGCACTACGATATCAATAGCGATACGTTAACCGCCAGTATTGCAAGTATCTATAGTGACATTATTAGCCCATTAGGTACGCCTATTCAGGTGGCAGGTGAGCCCGAAATTCTTAAGCAACCGTCTAATCAACATAAAATTAGAGCGTTGTTATTAGCTGGCATTCGATCTGCTGTACTTTGGAGACAAGTCGGCGGTAAGCGTAGAAACATATTATTTGCACGTTCAAAACTTGTTGAATGCGCACAAACATTATTGAAACAATTACCTTAGTTATTTAATACGTAACTAAGTTTTATTAATTTTTATTTGGGAAATATCATGGAACTTTCAGCATTAAGCGCTATATCGCCAATCGATGGTCGTTATGGCAGTAAAGTTAAATCTTTACGTCCTATTTTTAGTGAGTTTGGTTTAATCAAATACCGCGTAACTGTTGAAGTTCGTTGGTTACAAAAGTTAGCGGCAACGGCTGAAATACCAGAAGTTCCAGCGTTTAGTGTAGAAGCTACCGCAATATTAGATGCAATTGTTGATAACTTCTCAGAAGAAGATGCAATGCGCATTAAAAATATTGAAGCGACAACAAATCACGACGTGAAAGCGGTTGAATATTTCTTAAAAGAACAAATTGCGAATAATGAAGAGCTTAATGCGGTAACTGAGTTTATTCATTTTGCATGTACGTCAGAAGATATTAACAACTTATCTCATGGTTTAATGCTTAAAGAATGTAGAGAACAAGTATTATTACCTACGCTTGACGAAGTACTTGAAGCAATTAAAGCGCTAGCCGTGGAATATAAATCAATTCCTATGATGTGTCGTACACACGGCCAGCCAGCTTCTCCTAGTACACTAGGTAAAGAAATGGCAAACGTTTATATTCGCCTAAAGCGTCAACGCGACCAAATTGCTAACGTAGAGTTTTTAGGGAAAATTAACGGTGCTGTTGGTAACTACAACGCTCACCTGTCTGCTTACCCTAAACTTAACTGGCATGAATTTGCAAATCAATTTGTAACGTCTTTAGAATTAACGTTCAACGAATACACAACTCAAATTGAACCGCACGACTACATTGCAGAACTATTTGATGCAATTGCTCGTTTCAATACTATCCTTATCGACTTCGACCGAGATATTTGGGGATACATCGCATTAGGCCACTTTAAGCAAAAAACAATTGCTGGTGAAATTGGTTCTTCTACAATGCCACACAAAGTTAACCCTATCGATTTTGAAAACTCTGAAGGTAACTTAGGTATTGCTAATGCACTATTCTCACACTTAGCGCAAAAATTACCTGTTTCAAGATGGCAACGTGATTTAACTGACTCAACGGTTTTACGTAACTTAGGTGTTGGTTTTGGTCATTCATTAATTTCTTACCAAGCAACATTAAAAGGTATTAGCAAATTACAAGTTAACGAAGAAAGCTTAGCTACTGAGCTTGACGGTAACTGGGAAGTACTTGCAGAACCAATTCAAACCGTAATGCGTAGATTTGGTATTGAAAAACCATACGAGAAGTTAAAAGAACTTACGCGTGGTAAACGTGTAAATGGCGACTCAATGCGCGAGTTTATTATGACGCTAGAACTACCTGACAACATTAAAGCTGAACTTTGTGAGTTAACACCTGGTTCATATATAGGTAGAGCTATAGAGTTTGTAAACGAATTAAAATAGTCGTTTAACTTACGTTATTCTAAGGCGAGTTAATTACTCGCCTTTTTTATTTCTCATTTCCGCACGACAATAAAACACCAACAAAGTTCATCTAAATTTTTGATCGGTTGATTTTTATACAACTGTTAACTACTCTATATATAGAGTCACTAAAAATGTTAGGTAATATGTCGGTAAGCGTAAGCAGAGTTAATTGGGCACATGCTGCTCCCTTGTTAAAAACAGTCAGGGAAAAAGTTTTTATTTGTGAGTGGAGAATTCCAAAAACAATTGAATTTGATCGCAATGACAAATCAGCGATTCATATGTTAGTGTGCGACGACAATACGCAAGAACCTATAGCGACAGGACGAATTTTGCCAAACGGAGAAATCAGCAGAATAGCCGTTTTAAGTGATTTTAGAGAAAAGCAAATAGACAAACTTGTGATTAAAGGTTTGATCAATGTTGCAAAAGACCTCGATCTAAACGAAATCTACATTTCTATTCCATTAGAGTCAGTTAATTACTTCAAAGAACGACACTTTAAACCTTTAGGCTCGGTATACATGGTTGCAGGTAGAGCTAAGCAAAAAATGTCATGTGCAATCAATCACGTTAGTACCGGAAAATACTATTTAAGCCATTAATTCAGCACCTCCAACCTTACGTTAACGTAAAATGTAACTAATAATTGACGTTAATCAATTCGCCTATTTTCATCTAACGTAGAACCTATCTATACTTAATGATATCTTCCGTTCAACTCATTCACCAGTTGTTATGGTGTATGAAATCTTTCATAACTCAGGAGATAGTTGAGTGGCCTTTTTTGATTTAGTAGATTTTGACGATCATGAACAAGTAGTTTTTTGTAGTGATGAAGAATCAGGCCTGCAAGCAATTATTGCAGTACACAATACCAACCTTGGCCCTGCGGCTGGTGGTTGTAGATTTTGGGATTACGAACAAGATGAATTAGCCCTTGTTGACGCATTACGATTGTCTAAAGGTATGACATATAAAAATGCAATGGCTGGTTTAAAGTTAGGTGGGGGTAAAGCCGTTATTGTTGGAAACCCTAAAAAATTAAAATCAGAAGCGCTTTTTAAGGCTTTTGGTAAAGCCGTTAACAATCTTAATGGTAGATACTTCACAGCAGAAGACGTAAACATAACAACCGCTGATATGGCGATAGTAAATCAAGAAACTGAATTTGTATCGGGTCTTGAAGGAAAAAGTGGCAATCCTGGCCCTTTTACCGCTCTCGGTACTTTTTTGGGTATTAAAGCAGCCGTTAAGCACAAAATGAGTTTGGACTCGTTAGAAGGCATCACAGTCGCGGTTCAAGGATTAGGTTCGGTAGGTTACGCCCTATGTGAAAGACTTTACGAAGCTGGTGCAAAACTTGTTGTTACGGATATTAACGAAAGTATTTTAGACAAAGCAGCAACAGAGTTGAACGCTAAAGTTGTATCGCTAGATGATATATATCACCAAGACGCTGATGTATTTAGCCCATGCGCATTAGGTGCATCGATAAACGACGACACCATAAAACAACTAAAAGCAGTGATTGTTGCCGGTTGTGCAAACAATCAATTAGCAGAATCACGACACGATAAAATATTGCACGACAAAGGTATTTTATACGCTCCAGATTATGTCATTAACGCTGGTGGAATAATTAACGTTGCACTCGAAATTTATCCAGAACCTTACGATGCAGAAAAAGCCACAAGCTTAGTTAACAATATCTACAATACACTCACCAGTGTATTTGAAAACTCTTCCCGCGAACAACGACCTACGGGCGAAATAGCTGACGAAATGGCGAGAAAAATAATAGGTAAGTAACTTTATGATCAACACAGCTCAGTTTACGTATGAGCTGTGTTGAATTTACTTGGCAGTTACATCTATTCAGATACTGTCGATAATTCTTGATGAGTTGATGACCACGCATTTAGCACGGCTTTTACTAAGGTTGCTAACGGTATCGCAAAAAACACTCCCCAAAAGCCCCACAATCCACCAAATAAAATAACAGCAATAATGATCGTTACTGGGTGAAGATTCACAGCTTCCGAAAATAATAGTGGTACAAGTAAATTACCATCTAATGCTTGAATAATTGCATAAGCCAGCATGACATAACCAAACTCAGCGGTCGTGCCAAACTGGAATAAGGCTACCAGTAAAACAGGTAATGTGACAATTGTAGCCCCAACATACGGCACTAACACTGAAAGGCCGACCAATACACCAAGTAATACTGCATAATTTAGCCCTAACGCGATAAAAGCAACGGTTGATGCAATACCAATAATTAATATTTCTATTACCTTACCGCGAATGTAATTCATGATCTGAATATTCATCTCATTCCCAACCTGTAACGCCATTCTACGATCTCGTGGTAAAAATATGCTTAAGCTGTTAAATAGTTCTTTCTTATCTTTCAAAAAGAAAAACACCATTAGAGGTACAAGAATTAAATACACCATTAAAGCGACAATGTCAGAAATAGAGTTTAACGAAGCTTTCAGTACGATTTCTCCCCATTCGATAAACTTTTCATTCACCATTTTGATAACAGTATCGATTTGTTCAACCGTTACGAATTCAGGATATTTATCAGGCAATGTCATCAAATAGATTTGCCCCTCAGACACCATATGAGGAACTTCTTGAATAAAGTGACTCCCCTGTTGCCAAATTACGGGGACTAAACCAAGAATAGTCATCAACGACACTGTAACAAACGCGGTAACAACTATGGTTACAGAGCCTGTTCTCGAGCCACCTATTTTCTTCAACTTACTAACAGGTAAATCTAAAAGGAATGCAATTGCTATCGCCACAAATACGGGCATTAACAAATCACTAAAAAAATAAACAAACAGAAAAATACTAAGTAAAATAACTAATAAAGTAACCGCGCTTGGATCTGAGAAGTTGCGCTTATACCAATCAGTGAAAAGTGAAACCATAAATAAACTTACCTGTTTTGAATGAGTAGTTCGACAACACCATTGTCAAATGTTTTATGTGTAAATGAATAATTTGAACGAGCCAAGAATTTAGGTATATCTTTTATTGAACCTTTGTCGGCTATTTTTATCAAACAACTATCGTTAGTGTCCATTTTCTTTAACATAACTCGCATTTTTACTAACGGTAGCGGACACTTATCTTTTGTAGCGTCATATTCATGCTGCATAAGTGAGTAACATCCTAAATAATGTAGAACTAAAATACGACAACATTCGTTATCAATAAAATAGTGATGATACTAAATTTATGCAGAACGTTACCACATATGATTTTTTGCTTACACAATAATAATGTTTTGAACTAAATTAATTAAAAATACAATACGACTTAAGTAATAATGACGAAATTTCAATCAATTATTTGATTATCATCCTCGCCATAGTCGTTACTTTTGATATTACAAAATTGATAAGGTATAACATGACTACTGCAATGACTACGTTGAACACCTAAGTTATTTATTTCCGGCGATAAAATAAGAGACGATTAAAAACTTATCTATGTTTAAAACCAAAAAAATACTGCTCGCACTAGGATTAACAGCTTCAATGTTATGTAATCCTGCAGTATCACAAAACAACAAGAATAAATTGCCTGAAATTGGTGCTGCTGGTTTTAGCGTACTTTCTATCGAGAAAGAACAGCTAATAGGTAACGCGATGAGAAAACATTTACGTGCATCTCAACCTATTTTAAATGACCCTGTATTGTCTGAATATATCAATACACTTGGCAATAAACTTGTTAAACATGCTAATGATGTAAATTACGGGTTTGATTTTTTTATTGTAAACAGCAAAGAACTAAATGCTTTTGCATTTTTTGGCGGGCACATTGGTATTCATAGTGGCCTAATTACTACGGCGTCTAATGAAAGTGAATTAGCGTCTGTTATTGCCCATGAAATATCTCACGTAACACAACGCCATTTAGCACGAAGGCTTGAAGCCCAAAGTAGAAGCCAACCGATTACCATGGCAGGCATGTTTACAGGTATCCTTCTCGCACTGGTTAATCCAGGGTTAGGAATGGCAGCCTTGCAAACTACCATGGCTGCTGGGCAACAAATGGGAATTAATTATACTCGTGGCAATGAAAAAGAAGCTGATCGCGTTGGTATAGCCCTACTCGCCAGTAGTGGATTTGACCCACATGGCGCACCAAACTTTTTTGGTAAAATGGCGGAAAAGTACCGTTACATTAGTAAACCTCCAGCAATGTTACTCACTCATCCACTACCAGAGTCGAGAATTTCAGATGCTCGTCTAAGAGCACAAAACTACCCTGCTAGACAGCTAGCCCCAAGCTTAACGTTCGAATTAGCAAAAGCACGAATTACAGCGAGATATGAACACAACCCAAAATCGAACATCGCGTCTTACGAACGTGAGCTTGAGAAAAAACGTTATAACGTTGAAGCTGCTGCAAAATACGGACTAGCTTTATCGTATTTTGAAAATAAAAACTTCATCAAAGCCAAGAAAGTCTTGGAAGGTTTGCTTGGAGAAGATAAAAACAATCTTTTTTATGCCGATGCGATTACCGATGTATATATAGAAACTAAAGAATTTGAAAAAGGCATCAAATTACTTGAACGATTAAATAAGCTAATGCCAAATAATCAAATTGTCACACTAAATTTTGCAAACATATTGCAAGAGTCAAATAACTTAGAGCGTGCAAGTACAATACTTCAAGATTTTATTGCTGTTAGCTCAAATACTTTTATTGCTTATGATCTGCTTAGTACGATTTATCGTAAACAAAATAGACCCGCAATGATGCATTCTGCCAAAGGTGAAATATACGCACTACTTGGTGCATACCCAAAAGCAATAGATGAATTACAAACGGCAATTAAATTTTCTAAAGAACGCCCCTTGTTTAAGAAAAGGTTAAAAGCGAGAATACTGCAGTTCAGAT
The DNA here is from genome assembly GCA_020630795.1 of Colwellia sp. Taxonomy (GTDB): domain Bacteria; phylum Pseudomonadota; class Gammaproteobacteria; order Enterobacterales; family Alteromonadaceae; genus Pseudocolwellia. Next base: position 325,541 of record JAHDIK010000002.1, on the reverse strand, counting down.
CGCAAGAAGCCAAACTTCAACGATTATAATTATTCATTTACACAATAAGAGTTATACATGTTAACTATTTATCACAACCCAAGATGCTCAAAAAGCAGACAAACACTTCAACTTATTCAAGACAACAATCAAGACGTTAACATAGTTGAATACTTAAAAACGCCGTTAAATAAAAGTCAGATTGTAGAATTAGCTAATCTACTAAATGTTTCTCCTATCGACATGATGAGAACAAAAGAAGCTGAGTTTAAAGAGCAAAACCTAAAAGGTGCGAACGATGACGCGCTAATAGAAGCCATGGTAAATACACCAAAACTAATTGAGCGCCCAATTGTTACAGATGAAAACAAAGCCGTTATTGGTAGGCCTCCTGAAAACGTTTTAACGTTGTTTTAATTGGTATTTTAATTACATGATTAAAAAGACTACCTTTAGCACCGATACACTAAAAAAAATAACATTGTTTGGTTACTTCGGTTTATTGCTATTTATGCCCCTTTGGTTGTTAGTGTTAAATCCTTCTGAAGGATTAAGCCCTACGCTTTCATTAGTATTATTTACATTGCCTTTATTGTTTCCATTAAAAGGACTAGTCCAAGGCAATCCATATACCTACGCATGGTCAAACTTTATTGTGATGATTTACTTCTTACATAGTTTGACGACTTTATGGGTATCATCATCTGACATGCTGTGGGCAATTATAGAGCTTTTCTTCGCTACAACGATGTTTATTGGTGGCACTTATTACGCGAAATATAAAGGACAAGAACTCGGTCTAAGTATTCGAGAAAAGAAAAAGAACACAGATTAAATTGACTTAATTTGTTTTATTTATGCACAACGTTTATTAAGGATTATTAACATGAAACTCATACCATGGTTATTACTTACGTCATTTTTATCAGCATGTGGCGGTAGCAGTGGTGGGAGTAATAATTCTCCTAACAACGGTTCAACACCTAACTCGATTAAAGCATTTGATAGCAATGCATCAATAGGAAAAGCCTTAGAGCTTTTCCTGTTTTCATCGTCCGGAAATGTAACTAACCCACAATGGTCACAAACCTCTGGAAGTCCTGTTACATTTTTAACTCCCAACACCAAAGGCATTGCGTTTACTCCAACTAGCGCAGGAACCTATTCGTTTAGTGTAACCTTCACAAATCAAGGTGGTAATTCGCAAACACTAAATCATGAAATTATCGTAGACGACTCTACATCAAAAATTTCAGCTCGCCTTGGACATGTTGTAGCAGAAAGTAACAAAGTGTCCCTAAGAACTCACCTCGACGATAATCTATCGAACGAAGACATTACATGGACTCAAACATCAGGGCCTAACGTTGAGTTTTCTGGCGATGATAGCGACACTAATACAGCCATATTTTTTAATGCTCCTAAAGTAAATACAGATACAATCATTACTTTTGAAGTAACTGCTACATCAAATGGAGACAGTTACCAAGATACTGTTGCCGTGCTTGTAGAAAATAAAGACGATATCGCTGAAAACGACTTATTTGGAAATCGTTTAGCCGACGTATTTGCATACAATAATAACTCTCCTTATAAAGATAAGCTGGCTGATTGCGTATACAGCAACAAGCTTAGAACGAGTGGCGATGGAATATGTAGACTGAATGAGCTTCCATTAATTGCTCACGACACGCAAACACCATCAGTAGAAGATATAATGGACCGTGTAGTTGTTTCTCATCACTGGATGGGCGACAGGTTCAAAGACTTTATTGAAAACTACGATGTACATGGCGATTTTAAAAATATGCTACGAGCTACCACTGCCATTGTTATTTCTTACGACATAAGACCATCATTCTATTGGGCAGCAACGGGTGCCATTTATTTAGACGCCGACAACTTTTGGTTAACCCCTGATGAGCGAGATACACTTAACGAAGCACCTGATTACCGCGCTGATTTTGGTAAAGAACTTCAGTTTTCAATGCCGTGGCGCTATGTACGCGACAACGATTATTTAAGTACTTACATTACCGAAGACACGCGAATTTCAAGAACACCTGAAGATGGTTTATATCGTTTGGTTTCATTAATGTATCACGAGCTAGCTCATGCTAATGACTTCTTCCCTAAATCTAGCTGGTTTAGCTTAAATAGAAATCAAAAGATTTACGCAACTATTCCTGAGCCGATCCAATCAGATTTACTCCAAGTATCTTACCCATTAAACGGCGTAGAAATGAAAGCGTTAGCTGAAGTAAGATTTGATGGTAAAGAAGCAACAGATACTCAAAAATCTTATTTACCAGAAGATATTACCCAGTTTTTTTCAAGCGAAACCGCTCCTCAATTTTACAACTACTCAAGCACTAGAGAAGACTACGCGATGTTGTTTGATGGCTTTATGATGAAAGCGCGTTATGGTATTGATCGAGATGTTGCTATTACTAATCAACCAACAGGAAACAATGTTAGTCTCGAAGATTACATTGTAAATTGGGGACAACGAGGCCGAATTTCTGAAAGCTCTATTAAACCAAGAGTTGAATTTGTCATTCCTAGAGTATTGCCTGAATTTACAGAATTTAATGAGATTCTTGCAAACCTTCCTAGCCCTATTGCAATGACACCTAATACATCTTGGATTGATAATTTAGATATAAGCCCAAGTTCAGCCCCTAAATCGTTAGCAAGGCAACAGGTATCAGCTTTAACCAAGAAAGACGCAACTAAACGCCCTATTAAAGAGTTTACACATCACTTTATAGAGCGCCCTATTCCGAAGCAATAATAACCACTCTAATAAGCAATACAAAAAAGCCCTAATTATTTAGGGCTTTTTCAATATAAACTTTTGAGATTATACCGACAGATTTTGAAAAATTTCTTTGATGAACGGGATAGTAATTTTACGTTGCTCTCTAATTGATGCTTTATCGAGTTCATCTAACGCATTAATTAGGTAGCTCATTTCACGTGATAATCGCGTTAATAAAAACTTAGCGACGTCATAAGATAGAAATAACCCTCGTTGCTGTGCTCTAAATTGCAGTGCTGAAATTTTACCATCGTCGTTAAGTGGTAACACTTTCTCTGTAAGCCCCCACGATAGCCTTGACTTAAGATCAGGTAATTCAATCGTTAAATTACTTACATTTTGATCGCCAGATATAACTAAATACTTGCCTTGTTCAGTAATGCGATTAAATAAATCAAACACGGCACTTTCAAAGATGCTATTGCCCGCGATGAGGTGTATATCGTCTAAACAGATCACATCAATACTTTCTAAACCATCAAGCATCTCTACCGAAAATTGTTCTAATTCAGCAAATGACAAGCATAATGACGACAACCCTAACGAATCAGCATATGAGCAACACGCGTGCAGCAAATGGGACTTTCCAACACCTTGTTTACCAAACAAATATAATGCTGATGGCTCAGACTCTCTTTTTGCAACAAGATCGATAAACTGCTGCAATCGAATCACAACAGCGTGATTTTCTTGGCTTAAAAAACTTTGGAACGTTTCATCGTCAGGCAGCTGAACCGATAAACTTAATTGAGTGTTTTGTTTCACTCAGTACCTCTAAAATCAACACCCCAAACAAAGGTTGGAATAATTACTTCATCCTCAAAATCTGTCGCCAACGTATCTAGCGTCGGAGTAGAAATCGCTTTATGTTCTGCACCTTCATTTAAGCCTTCATCCGAGCCTGCTTCTAAATTTTCTTGTAAAACGCCTTGCAACGTTAAGTTTTTATTTAAGCTTAACGTTGTAAACAGCGCTTCTTGTGTTCCCATGTATGACAGCACAAACCTTCTTGTGTTACCGTTTACTTGTACAAGCTTCACTTGAGTAATCGCAGATAACTTATCAAAAAATCGTGTGAGTTCTACAAACTCTAACAACGAAGTAATACCTGTAACATCAAGCATAAGTTCATTATTTGAAGTTGTAGATAATGCGTATTTTTCAGCCATAGTAGCGGTAATATTTGAAACAACTTGAGTTAATAGCTCAGATTCATTTTCACCTTTAAATTGTCTGCCCGATTGTACTTGTTGTGTTTTTACATCAACCATATACCAATCGACAGACGTTAACGGCTGTGCGCTGGAACGGTTCAACTGAGATACTCTAACAATCGCAATACTTTCAGGAGAATATCTTTGTGAAGCATTTGCAACAGGCTCTACAAATCGCCCCCATAAATCTGAGGTTTGAACATTCTGCGCGTCGGTTAAATCCATTAATGGAAGTACAATAGGCAAACCACTTTCAGAAGAAGCAGACTTTAACGCGGTTTGTAAAATCGACTCCTCGCTTTCAGATACGATAGTGCGAGAAAGGCCATCATCTTTTACAACCCAAAATAAAACTAGTGGTCTTAAACTTCCCCATAAAGGTACGTTGTGCTCTAAAAACAATTGCTTAATTCTGTTTTCATCAAACGCGGCAACTAATTTGTTAACACCATTGTCTCGCGTAAAGTTAAATTGAGTCATATAACGCGCGTGACGATCTAATTCTTTTTGAATTAACGGATTTGAAAGTAACTCGCGATTACCAGCAACTTTTACTAAAACCTTCTCCATAGCCGCTCTAATAGCCATATTTTTATCATCTGTGCTTTGCGACACTAAATCGGCTTTCGCACGATACAAATCGGTAACTTCTGTGGCAAAAGATGGTAAAGAACTAAAAAGAACAGCAAAAACAATCCAATATCTAAACATATTCATTAAAAATCTAAGAGTAATTGCCAAAATATTAACATATTTCTAATTAATTTAGTCTCATATTAAAATAATTTCTTTTAAAGATTTTCAGCACGCTTTCGCACTGGTAGAATATGCGCCTTTACATCTACTACTAGTAATTTATTGAGGTCTCCACTGTGAGTGAACAAAAACAATCCCTAAGCTATAAAGATGCTGGCGTTGATATTGATGCAGGTAACGCTCTTGTTGAAAATATTAAAGGTGCCGTTAAACGTACAACTCGTCCAGAAGTTATGGGTGGTTTAGGTGGATTTGGCTCTGTATGTCAAATTCCTACAGGTTATAAAGAACCTGTAATGGTTGCAGGAACAGACGGTGTTGGTACTAAACTACGCTTAGCTATTGACCTTAAAAAGCACGACACAGTGGGTGTTGATCTAGTAGCAATGTGTGTAAACGACCTTATTGTTCAAGGTGCTGAGCCATTATTTTTCTTAGACTACTACGCTACAGACAAATTAGACGTTGATGTTGCCTCTGCCGTAGTTTCAGGCATTGCTGATGGTTGTGTTTTATCTGGTTGTGCACTAGTAGGTGGAGAAACAGCTGAAATGCCAGGCATGTACCATGCTGGTGATTACGATATTGCTGGCTTTTGTGTAGGTATTGCAGAAAAATCTCGTTTACTTGACGGAAGTTCAGTTGCTTCTGGCGACCAACTTATTGCACTAGGTTCATCAGGCGCTCACTCAAACGGATATTCTTTAATCCGTAAAGTATTAGAAGTTAATAACACAGATACCAACGAATTGCTTAACGGTAAATCAATAGGCGATCATTTAATTGAACCTACAAAAATTTACGTTAAATCAGTATTAGCGTTATTAAAAGAAGTAAACGTTCATGCACTATCGCATATTACTGGCGGTGGTTTCTGGGAAAACATTCCTCGTGTACTACCTGAAAACGCTCAAGCAGTAATTAATGAAAGTTCGTGGGAATGGCCTGAAATTTTTAACTGGTTACAAGAAAACGGCAACATCACTACACACGAAATGTATCGCACATTTAACTGTGGTGTAGGTATGATTATCGCCGTACCAGCAGAGCAACTTTCGCAAAGTATTGATATATTAACGCAACACGGTGAAAAAGCTTGGCACATTGGTGAAATTACAGATTTAGCTGACGGCCAAGAACAAGTAATTATCAACAAAGGTTAACCTGTTATGCGTAGCCGAATTGTTGTTTTAATTTCTGGCAGCGGTACCAATTTACAAGCCATTATTGATGCTTGTAAATTGGAAGACTACCCTGGTGAAGTTGTAGGTGTTGTATCAAATATACCCACCGCTTATGGCTTAACTCGCGCTGAAGAAGCAAACATAAAAACGTCAGTGTTATCTCATAAAGACTTTGATTCAAGAGAGTCTTACGACCAGTCATTAATTGGTGTTATCAATGAATACAATGCTGACATTATTGTGTTAGCCGGTTTTATGAGAATTTTAACGCCTGAATTTGTTCAATATTTTCAAGGAAAATTATTGAACATTCATCCATCTTTGTTGCCTAAGTATCAAGGCCTAAATACTCATCAACGCGCAATTGATGCAGGTGATAAAGAACACGGAGTGAGTGTTCATTATGTAACTGAAGAGCTTGATGGTGGCCCTGTTATTTTACAAGCTAAGGTTCCTATCTTTGATGGAGACACAGCTGAAGATTTAGCAAGCAGAGTTCATGAACAAGAACACCGCATTTATCCGCTTGTGGTTAAATGGTGCTGCTTGAAACGTGTAGTTATGCAAAACGACAAAGCATTATTTGATGGTGAAATCATTCCTTTATCAGGTTATGCTAACGACGAATAACTATATCTTATTGTGATAAAAGCAGTTTTACGACACTAACAATAACAAGTAAAACTGCATTTAAAGGAACAAATATGTTAAAGCCGTTGTATCATTGTATCTTACTTCTTTCTGTTTCAGCTCATGCGTTGGCTAACAGCTCGCAACCCCATCCTACTAACGAAAACAATAATGCAACCATATCGGTAAAACCTTTCACTGCCGAATACACAATTATTCATAAGTCTAAACCTGTGGGTAAAGGCGTTCGTCAGTTACAAAAAATTAATAACGACACATATAAATACAGCTACACTACCGACATTGAATGGTTAATTTTTAGTGATATTAGAACGGAAGAGTCTGTTGTTCGTATTAACGATAATGAAATAACTCCGACGCATTATGAATTTACAAGAGCAGGTACAGGAAGAGATAAGTCATCGGAGTGGACGTTTGATATAGCAAAAAATATCGCACACGACGTTAAAGACGACAAAACTATATCAGTAGATTTCCCTAAAAATATTCAAGATAAATTAAGCTACCATTTGCAACATCGCCTAAATTTACTCAACAACTCAGATCAAAAACACTTTGTTTACCCTGTTATCAAAACATCAGGGAAAATCAGTAATTATGTGTATGAATATGATGGCGAAGAAGAGGTTATGCTACCTTACGGACTTGTTAAAGCAATTAAACTAAAACGTGAAGTAGTAGAAAAAAAACGTGTAACTTACGCTTGGTTCGCACCAGAGCTTGACTACCTACTGGTAAAGCTTTATCAAACCAAGGGTGATGTTGAACAATTTGAAGCGCAATTAAACACGGTAAAAATTGACAAATAATCAAATACCACAAGTTAGTATGTAACACATACTAACTTGTATCTGCCGTTAATCACTAGCTACTCGCCACAGCACAACCTAATTTAAACAACTGCCACTGTTTTGGAGACATTTTAGTCCATTGCTCATTATTAGTTAAAGGCTGTGTGGCAATTATCGTAACAATATCTTTATCAGTTGTTTCCTGCTTAAAGTTTACTTCTATCTCTTCATCAATCAATCGAGCTTTACCAAAAGGCGCCTTTCGCGTTATCCAATGTAAATTATTAGAACAATACGCGAATAAACACTCACCGTTCGTAATAATCACATTGTAAACACCAAGTTCATGAAGCTGATCACATAATGACGCTATAAATGTAAACAGCTCGATTTCATCAGGTTCATTGCCTTTATATTTCAAATGTATTTGATCCATTATCCAACAAAAAGCCAGTTCACTATCAGTTTCACCAACAGGTATATGGTACTTTACAGTGAGTTGCTGATGGGCATCTTTTAGCTGACCATTATGAGCATATGTCCAATGTCTTCCCCATATTTGGCGCGTATAAGGGTGCGTATTTTCTAGTGAAATACCACCTGAATTTGCCTGCCTGATATGACAAACAACAGACTCACTTTTTATTGGATATTCTTTAACAAGTTTGGCAATAGCCGATTCAGCACTAGGCAATGGATCTTTAAAACTTCTGCACCCTTTACCTTCATAAAAGGTGATTCCCCAGCCATCTTTGTGGGGACCTGTGTTACCGCCTCTTTGCATTAAACCACTAAAACTAAAACAAATATCCGTAGGCACATTAGCTGACATCGCTAACAACTCACACATTTAAAACTCCTAAAATACACAACACGGCGTACTATGTGATAAAAAATAAGCTATTATTATAAAAAGTATTAACACAACACTTTGCATTGACTAGAATTCAGTTTAAACTTAGAGGTCTGACCTGTTAAAGTATTAATTCAATTAAATTTAAGGAAAATTTATGGAACAAATCACTTGGGTTCTAATGGCTATATCCCTTTGTGGCTTTATGGCTTACAACAGAGCCTCTCTCAAAATATTTACTGTAGCATTTGCTTTTCTAATGACAATAGGCAGTGTCTTAGATGTAGTATCTTTTTTCGGATGGTTTCTATTCATTATTGTAATGTTACCACTTAACGTAGAAAAAATTAGAAAAAATTACATTAGCGCGCCTATTTTAGCTGTTTTCAAAAAAATCATGCCTGAAATGTCAACTACTGAGCAAGAAGCTCTAGACGCAGGTACAACATGGTTTGAAGCCGATCTTTTCCGTGGCAACCCTGACTGGAAAAAATTACACAACTACCCTCAACCACGTTTAAGTGCTGAAGAACAAGCGTTTTTAGACGGTCCTGTTGAAGAGTTATGTAGCATGTGTGACGACTGGGTTACTACACACGTACTTGCAGATCTTGAGCCTAAGGTTTGGGACTACATGAAAGACAACAAATTCTTTGCGATGATCATCAAAAAAGAATACGGCGGCTTAGAATTTAGCGCCTACGCACAATCTCGTGTATTACAAAAACTATCTTCTGTAAGTGCTGTTCTTTCAAGTACTGTTGGTGTTCCTAACTCTTTAGGGCCAGGTGAATTACTACAACATTACGGTACAAAAGAACAAAAAGACCATTACCTTCCTCGCTTAGTTACTGGTGAAGAAATTCCTTGTTTCGCATTAACAAGTCCAGAAGCCGGTTCAGATGCTGGTGCAATTCCTGACTTTGGTATTGTTTGTAAAGGTGAATTTGAAGGTGAAGAAGTTTTAGGTATGAAGCTAACATGGGACAAGCGTTACATTACGCTAGCGCCAGTAGCAACAGTACTTGGTTTAGCATTTAAATTACAAGATCCAGATCACCTATTAGGTGAGGAAGAAGACTTAGGTATTACATGTGCGTTAATTCCTACTGACATTGAAGGTGTAATTACAGGTCGTCGTCACTTCCCATTAAACGTTCCATTCCACAATGGTCCAACTCAAGGTACTGAAGTTTTCGTTCCATTAGACTTTATTATTGGTGGCGCTGAAATGGCCGGCCAAGGTTGGAGAATGCTAGTTGAGTGTTTATCTGTAGGTCGTGCAATTACGTTGCCTTCAAATAGTACAGGTGGCGTAAAATCAATTGCATTAGCAACTGGCGCATACTCTCGAATTCGTCGTCAATTTAAGATTCCAATTGGTAAAATGGAAGGTGTACAAGAGCCGTTAGCGCGTATTGGTGGTAATGCATACTTAATGGATGCTGTTACAACAATGTCTACTGGTGCTATCGACCTAGGTGAAAAACCATCAGTAATCTCTGCAATCGCAAAGTATCACTTAACAGAGAAAATGAGACAATGTATCGGCGACGCTATGGATATTCATGGCGGTAAAGGTATTTGTATGGGACCTAGCAACTACTTAGCAAGAGGGTATCAAGGTGCTCCTGTTGCGATAACGGTTGAAGGCGCAAACATACTTACGCGTAGCATGATCATCTATGGTCAAGGTTCTATTCGTTGTCACCCTTACGTATTAGCTGAAATTGAAGCAACTCGTAATGAAAACCCAACCGAAGCATTAAACGATTTTGATCATGCTTTATTTGGTCATATTGGATTTGCTATCAGTAACATTACGCGAAGTGTTTGGTACTCATTTACTGGTTCACGATTCCAAGATACGCCGTTTAACGATGAAACATCTCGTTACTATCAACTAATGAATCGTTTTAGTGCTAACTTAGCTATGTTATCTGACATTTCAATGGGCACAATGGGCGGTGATTTAAAACGTAGAGAGCGTGTATCTGCACGTTTAGGTGATATTTTAAGTTACTTATACCTATGTACAGCGACGTTAAAAAGATATAACGATGAAGGCCGTAAAGAAGAAGATTTCCCATTAGTACAATGGGCTATCGAAGATAGCTTATACAAAACTCAAGAAGCTATTGACGATCTAATCAGCAACTTCCCTAACAGAGCTGTTGGTATTTTCTTACGAGCGACTATCTTCCCATTAGGCATGTGGTTGAACAAACCTTCTGATATTACAGATCAAAAAGTATCAGACATTCTTCAAACACCTAGTGAAACACGTACACGTTTAGGCGAAGGTCAATTCTTAAAGCGTGAAGATTCAAACCCAATGGGTAAACTTGAAGAAACGTTGGAAGATATTTTAGCGTGTGAACCTGTTTTTACTAAAGCATGTAAAGCGCTAGGTAAACGCTTACCATTCTACCGCTTAGATCTAGTGGCAGAAGAAGCACTTGCAGCGGACGTTATTACACAAGACGAAGCTGACTTGCTATGTAAAGCAGAGAAAGGAAGAAAAGCAGCGATTGATGTTGATGATTTTGCCTCAGAACAATTGAGTGCTAACCAAGCATAAAATTATTCAACTCATCAAAAAATGCAGCTTCGGCTGCATTTTTTATGTGTGTATATTAATTAGTTAACACCTTAGCCCTGTCCTGCTAGTTTAACCTTGCTCGATAGATGATCAATTCAAGTAATCAGCACTCGTTCCTATCACGCTTGGTATTCATTATGTACCATTAAGAAACAACAGTGACGAGCTAATACTAAGTCTTTTAACAACAGTAAGCCTTTTAGTAACAGCAAGATCAAAAAATGCAGCCGAAGCTGCACTTTTAAGCGTAATATTAATCTTCAATAAAACAACATGTTATGAGAAAGACAATAGATCTTCGTTTAATTGCATTAATGTTTTTGGATCAGCCATCATCGTCGCAGCTAAAGACTTCGTTCTTGGCAGCATCATCTCAAAATAAAATTCCGCTGTTTTTATTTTAGCTCGGTAGAAATCTCTATTTTCAACGTCTGTAGATAATTTTTCGTAAGCTGCTTGAGCCATTTGCGCCCAAAAGTAAGCCATAACAATGTAGCCAGAATACATCAAGTAGTCTACTGAAGCTGAACCGACAAAATCGCGGTTTTTCTTTGCCTTGAGCGCTATTCTCATCGAGTACTGTTGCCAGTTAGCTACAGCTTTACTTAATGGCCAAATAAACTTATTCATTTGACGTTTGTGAGGATTACTTGAAATCATACTTTTTTCTTTACAGAAGTTCAGAATATCAAAAGTAAACGCTTTTAACGAAGCTCCTCTTGTTAACAGTATTTTACGACCTAACAAGTCTAATGCTTGAATACCTGTGGTTCCTTCATAAAGCGTAGAAATACGATTATCACGAACAATTTGCTCCATACCCCACTCTTTAATATAACCATGGCCACCGAAAATCTGTAAACCGTGATTAGCGCTTTCAGAACCTAATTCGGTTAAAAAGGCTTTCAAAATTGGCGTAATAAACCCTAATTTATCATCCGCTGCTTTTTTATCTTCTTCGTTTTTAGCAAATTCAATATCATCAACAAGTTTGGCAGTGTAGTAAATCATTGCTCGCCCACCTTCAGATATTGCTTTTTGCGTCATCAGCATTTTACGTACATCGGGATGAACAATAATAGGATCAGCAACTTGGTCAGGGTATTTCTTCCCAGTTAACGAACGCATTGATAAACGCTCTTTTGCGTATGAAAGCGAGTTTTGAAATGCTAGTTCTGAGGCACATACACCTTGTAAAGCCGTACCTACACGAGCCGTATTCATAAAGGTAAACATACACTCTAAACCTTTATTTTCAGGGCCAATTAATACACCTTTAGCGTTATCAAAATTCAATACTGCTGTGGCAGAGGCTTTAATTCCCATTTTATCTTCAATAGACCCACACGTAACGTTATTGAACTCTCCAATATTACCTGATGCGTCTACTTGCATTTTTGGCACAATAAATAACGAAATACCTCGCGTTCCTGCTGGTGCTCCCGGTAAGCGCGCTAATACAATATGAATAATGTTATCAGTCAGGTCATGCTCACCTGCCGAAATAAAGATTTTAGTCCCCGAGATATCGTACGTACCATCATCATTAGGCTCCGCCTTTGTTTTAACTTGACCTAAATCGGTGCCACACTGAGGTTCAGTAAGACACATAGTACCTGTCCACGTACCTTCAGTTAAACGAGTTAAATAAACCTCTTTTTGCTCATCGGTACCATGCTCTTGAATTGTATTCATAGCACCATGGCTTAAACCCGGGTACATAGCCCACGACCAATTAGCCGTGCCCATCATTTCTTGTTTAACCATACCTAATGATGGTGGTAAACCTTGTCCACCGTGTTCAATAGGGTGAGATAACGATTGCCAACCACCGTCAACATATTGCTGGTAAGCTTCTTTAAAACCTTTAGGCGTAGTTACTTTACCTTGATCAAAAGTACACCCTTCCTTATCGCCACTTTGATTAAGAGGCAGTAATTCATTTTCACAAAATTTAGCGCATTCCTGCATGATCGCATCAACTAAGTCAGGCGTTGCTTCTTCAAATTCAGGATGTTTTTGATAATGCCCATAATAATCAAACACGTCTTCAATTAAAAATTTCAGGTCCATTATCGGGGCTTTGTAGCTAAGCATGTAAGCGCTCCTAAGTGATTTATTCAGAATAATTTAAAATCAGTAGAACATGACTAACATTATCAAGTCAACTGGTCATACCACCATTTTACAAAAATATAAAAACAACACTACTAAGCGTAGAAGTAAAATTTAAGAATTAAAAGTTGAAGAAACGACCAACTAACAACAAAGTGCTATAAATGATGTAATCGATGCAATAAAGCTAAACTAACAAAAAGAAAAATCTCAACCACAAAATCTAAACCAGTATGAATACTAAAGATGTAAGAATAGATGAAAAGTTTGTATTGGATTAATAAAGAATTTTTTGAAACGAAAAAAAGAGAACTTACATTAAAAATTGGCGGAGTGGACGGGACTCGAACCCGCGACCCCCGGCGTGACAGGCCGGTATTCTAACCAACTGAACTACCACTCCGCTGAGATTACATTTGAAGTTTATAAGGCTTCACCTATTTTAAACAATTGGCGGAGTGGACGGGACTCGAACCCGCGACCCCCGGCGTGACAGGCCGGTATTCTAACCAACTGAACTACCACTCCGCTGAGATTACATTTGAAGTTTATAAGGCTTCACCTATTTTAAACAATTGGCGGAGTGGACGGGACTCGAACCCGCGACCCCCGGCGTGACAGGCCGGTATTCTAACCAACTGAACTACCACTCCGCTGAGATTACATTTGAAGTTTATAAGGCTTCACCTATTTTAAACAATTGGCGGAGTGGACGGGACTCGAACCCGCGACCCCCGGCGTGACAGGCCGGTATTCTAACCAACTGAACTACCACTCCGCTTTATAATCGCCGCATTCAACAACAAGTCGTTGAATGCGGCGGAGATAATACGGTTATGAGATGTATCAGTCAACCACTTTTTTAATATAATTAACTGTATGAGTATTTGATGAACAAAACGTTGGAAAACCAATCAAATTTTATTCATCCATCTCTAGTTTTGCCGCCTTTTTCTTCTTCCATGCAAGAAAAAAGAAAATACCAGCACCGATCAAAATAACCAGCGTATTCCCTATGCCGATCATTATATACATTTGTTTTTGTGCTTCTGCTTCTTCTGCCGCTATTCGTGCTTGTTCTTCAGCAAGTGCCGCTGCGCGTTCAGCTTCTTTTTCTGCGAGAATTTCTGCGGCTGTTTTTCTAGGAACAAATATTTCATTCCCTTCTTCATCAAGTGATGGTACTAACAAGCCATTTTTGTTTTCAGCATTGAAAACAAGTTCAGGCAACCTTAAAACAAACTCTCGGCCATTAATAGTTTTACCAAATACATCAATTGTTACACGATGTAGTCCAGCTTCTGTGTATTCAAATTCTTGAGCTCGACTATCATTGGTTTCTTCCAATATAGAAAACTGTACTTCTTGCTTGTCGGGATACCTTATTTTCCCCTGCATAATAATACTATGAGGATCTACATAAGTTGAATCTATAGGAAATGAAACAACGTGAGGCTTCCCTTCTTCATCACTTGCCCTAACAACTGGCTTAACAGGAGGATGCCTTAAAATAATAGGCTTTTGTTGGAGTTCTCTTTTTACAAGAGGCATTTTTATATGATAAATAGGTAACCATTCACCGGGAGCAAAATCTAAAACAAACTCCCCTGTATATACACCATCACCAGCTTTTTCATCAAAATCATAACCGTCATCTCTAAACGAATTAAGCTTAATAGGCTCCGCACCAAAATTATCGTAATCTTTGTTATTTGAACTGAAAAAATCCACATCCAAATTTACAACCGGCCTAAACAGAGGGTCGTCTAACGCTTGTTCTCCATTGATTAAACGCCCTGTTATTTTAATGGTTTCGCCTGACAATAAAATTTCAGGTAAAGGTTCTACCTCGATTTTTATTTCTGAAACAACTAAAATTTGGCTTCCAGGCATTATTTGCCCTATCGCTTGCCAAGGCCCTGGCATTGGATTGCTCATTTTAACCAAATCAAAAGTTCGCTCATCAAACCATTCAACAGACCCGTCTTCTGGTAAATTATTAATACGCAATTTGCTGCCATCAGGGCGAACTAAAATAATAGGTTGAGAACCGCTTTTTCTATAAAAAATGAGTTTTAATTCTTTAATATGGGGATCTATTTGAAATCGATTATCAAAGTAAGGTATTTGATTAGTAACATTATCTGCGTCGTAATACTTAACTTTAGGTAAGTCTGTGTCGGCATACGACATGGTTGGTAAAATAAACAACAAAGTTAGTACATAATAGAAATGACTCCACTTTATATTTATTTTCCCCATAATGGTGAGCTCCCCTTTTCAGCTATTATTGATAAACGTTCTTGATGTGCATTAAGTTCATCGGCAGTTGCACTAATAACCTTTAATTTTGGACGATCATTTTTTACTCGTCTAATCTCATTTGAGTCGCCACTTTCGCTATCACTCGCTAACAAATTGAATGCAGCTTGCTTGCGCGTCATCTCTATATATACAAATGCAAGTAGCTGAGCATCAATCAAAGCGCCGTGATACGTACGGTCAATTAACTTGTCTACTTTGTAGAATTTAGCTAAATAATCTAACGTTTTAGGAGAGCCAAATTCATCTTTCGATACTGTTAACGTATCTGTAACCGTACACATATCATATGTCATCGGTACTTTTTTAGTTAACATTGAAAACTCGTGATCCATAAAGCCAACATCAAACTTAGCATTATGAATAACAAGTTCAGCGCCTCTAATAAACTCAATAAATTCATCTGCAACTTGATTGAACAACGGTTTGTCGCGCAAAAATTCATTGGTTAAACCATGAACATCAATTACCTCTTGTTCCATCTCAAAACGAGGGTTGATATATGCATGATACGTGCGGCCAGTAAGTTGCCTGTTAACCATTTCAACACAACCAATTTCAACAATACGGTGTCCTTCTCTAGGGTTAATACCTGTTGTTTCTGTATCTAAAATGATTAAACGTTCTTCTTTATTATCTATCGTCACTTTAAAACCTTTATGCACCTATGCATTTAAAAACACTGACTTAACAATTGCTCTACGCGTTATTCTTCAGCAAGCTTTTCTGGAAACTCTCTAATATTTAATTTGATACGCTTATTCGTATATAACAATACACTAAACAAAATAGTAATAGTGATTTGAATAACCAACCATTGAAGCGACAACAAGTCAAAATACCAATACCCAATAAAACTCACTATTAAATCAAATGCTAATGAAACGAGTAAAAACTTTCTGACATGTTGCCATGCGTCTTTTACCCAGTCATAAGTTTCAGGCTTCCTCAAACTTATCAACAAAATAACAAATAAACCAAGCGCGCCTGACAGCAAACTTAAATAAAAGAGCTTTGGGTCAGGAAACACAAAGGCAATCGTATCAGTTCTGTTTTGCATGTTAGAAATAGAGACTATCCAAATAATATACCCTCTACACACAAACGCTAATAAGGCATATATGCCTAACGAAAGTTTTAAACAATCATACTTATTAAAATCTTTGAGGGAATACTCAGCATATTCATGCTTACGTTGCATCAGGAAACCTTTCTGCTCGCTCGATTTCAAGAAATCCCTGTGCCGCAGTTATCGCTTTTACTGATTTTGAATTGAACTCTCGATTATACAGCGTATACACAACAGCAAGGCTCGCTCCAATAAACAACAATGGATGAAAAAACCAACACATTACAGAAATAGAAAAGTAATAAGCTCTCAAACCATAGTTATATGAATGTGCTGCTTGGTCTTGCACAACAGCCATTTGTTGAGCATAAGCCCACAAGTTTTTATTCAAGCCACTTTCATCGATGGGTGCAGCACCAATCATTACATTTAAAAAACCGTACTGCCTCATTGCCCACGTAAACTTAAAAAAAGACATAACAAAAATAAGAGCTAACAAACCTAGTTTCACTTGAATTGAAGTTGTTGACGACTCTGCTGCATAGGGAATAGATATCAATACATCTTGAACTTTCTCTGTTTGCGCAAATAACGTAAGAACACCAGCAAGCACAAGTAACGTCGTAGACGCAAAAAAAGCGATATTTCGTTCTAAATTAGCAATGAGCGACGCCTCACCTACTCTAATATCTTTTTGTATAGCTTCATACATCCAATGAATACGATGTTGATGTAAACATCTCGCAATACAATTCGTGGTTTTAGCCATTTTTCGAGCAAAAATAGTGTAACCAAGCCAACATACAACTAAGCAAGTAAAAGCAATGTAATCTAACAGCAGAATCGACATAATAAAAACGCGCTAATTTTTTATTTATTATGCAATATGCCTGTAAAAGATTCGAGCAATAAATCAGGTTTCACTTACTTAATAAAATCGCATTTTTTCATATATTTAATTACCCCACCTCTATCAATGTACAATTATTAACCGAATAAAAAACAATGTTCACGGTATCTACCAAATTTAAGTCTATTAATTGCATACAATAATAACTATTTGTTGTGTTTAGCGTTCAATTTTGTAACAATTCTTGAAGATAAAATGCCCTAACGGCGTACTAATAAAAAGAAAATCGGAGTATTAATGCAAAAGCTAAGGAATAGCTGTTCACATATAACAGCTGGCGTATTCTTGCTAATGTCGATGTGTTCAACGGCACAAAAAATTGCCCCGCTGTCTACCCCTAATACAGCTCAAACTGCGATTATCGACGGCAACTTAACAGACGAGTTATGGCAAAAAGCTTCAAGTATCTCGCTTGATATTGTTAATAGCCCGTGGAACAACTTACCTAGCCCAGTTAAAACTGAAGCAAAGATCATAGAAAACGGCGAGTTTATCTATATATCATTCGTTGCTCACGATCCATCTCCTGAGAAAATTAACGGTTTTTTAAGTGACCGAGATACTACATGGGGAGAAGATTTAGTCGGTATAAAACTTGACACATTTAACAGTCGTCAGCTCAATTATAACTTTTTTGTTAATCCGTTTGGTGTTCAAAACGACTCCATCACGAATGAAGTTACTGGCGATGTAAATAAACTGTGGGACGGTAATTGGCATTCGTACGGCAAAAAAACAAGCGCTGGCTACCAAGTTGAAATAGCCATTCCTTACAATATTTTAAATTTTGACGAATCAAACACAGAAAAAACATGGGCAATAGAGTTTATTCGACTTTACCCTCGTGATGAACGCTTACGTATTTCGCATATTCCGCTCGATAGAAATAACAATTGTTGGTTATGCCAAATCCCTGAGATAAAAGGTTTTGAAAAGGCTGACATAGGTAAAAATATATCTATCGTTCCTGCCATCGTTGCATCGAGTAACCAGTCACGTGACTTATATTTAGCTAATGACCCATGGGATAAAAATAACGATGTAGATGCCGGTGTAGATATTCGCTGGGGACCAAACGCAAATACGTTACTTAATGCAACATTAAACCCAGACTTTTCGACGGTAGAATCTGACGCAGGTCAGTTAAGCGTAAACAAAACATTTTCTCTATTTTATGACGAAAAACGTTCATTCTTTTTAGAAAATGCTGACTACTTCAGTAGTAATTACAACCTCGTGTATACACGGAACATTGCGGATCCTGATTACGGTGTAAAATTAACCAGTAGAACCGACAAACACAGTTACGGCTTATTTGTTACCAACGACACAGAAACAAATTTTATCGTGCCTGGAAACATAAGTGGCTCTCTCGCTTCATTACAAACGAAGAGTCACTCAGCAGCCCTAAACTACCGTTACAACGTTAACGATTCACTTACACTAGGTACGGTTTCAACATTAAGAACTGCTGACAATTACCACAACATTGTCGCCGGTGTAGACGCTAAGTACCGTATTGATGACTCAAACACCGTAACCGCACAATTGCTACATTCTGATACTGAATACCCATTGTCTTTACGTGATGACTTTGGTGGTGAGCAAATTATCAGAACAAATATTAACGATAATTTTAGCGACCAAGCATACAAAGTAGATTTCGAGCACAACTCTGAATATTGGGAAATCAACGCAAACCATCAACGTATTAATGGTTTATTTAGAGCTGATCTTGGCTTCATGAACAAAGTTGACTACCAACAAAATGAAATAGAAGTTGAGCGTCTTTTTTATGGTAATGAAGACGATATATGGTCTGAAGCAACATTAATGGGTTCATGGCACAATACTAAAAATGAGCGTGGTGAGTTTATCGAACGAGCAATAAACGCAGGTTTTGATATTTCAGGTCCTAAACTTTCTTATTTTTACTTTAATTATATTCAAGCAACAAAAGTTGGTTTACGTCATAACGACGACATAATTAAGATTCACGACAATACTACGCAATTCAATGAAAAGGTTTACCAAACTTACATTGAATTCCAGCCTACGAATCGCGTATTTACAGGTTTAGGTTACGATTTTGGCGACAAAATAGATTACCGTAACAACCGTTTAGGCAAGTTTAACGAAGTATATGTAGAACTAACCGTTCAGCCAACTGATCATTTACGTTTGGCTTTAACACATACTTACAGCGAGCTAGACGCGAAGCCTACATCACCAAATATTGACGATAACGTGTACACAGCTAATTTAACTAATCTAAATATGTCGTATCAATTTGACGTACAAAGCTATTTAAAACTCAGTGTGGTTTACTCTGACGTTGACGAAAATATTGCTAACAACCCAAATGCTAATCCGTCGAAAATTAACAACGACCTTTCTACGCAGTTAATTTATTCGTATAAAATAAACCCACAAACCGTATTCTTTTTGGGGTATTCAGACAATAGCTATCAAGATGACGATATAAAAACACTATCGCGAGCCGAAAAAACATTTTTCAGTAAAATTAGCTATGCGTGGTCTCTATAATTAGTTACTAAGCAAAAAATTCACAATTTGAAAGTTAAAAAAGGCGAAAACAACTTCGCCTTTTTTGTTTTTTATTAGAATAATAATCATTCAAAAACTAACGAAATGGTCAACAGGTCGATTTTTATAGTTCCATCTACTACTATTGATCTAGGTTCTTAAATTAACAGTCAGTAATTGACTGTTGTATCCCACGTGATTAAAGTACTATAAAGATATTAGTCAAACCAAGGTTGTTTAGCTGTACACTATGATTAAATCAAAAAATCTATTATTGGTAACCTTACCCTATTTCTTTTCAACTGCCGTATTTGCTTCTACGCCACAAGAACAAGAAGCAACTATTCTTACTCAACTAAAAACAGCAATTAACAATCAAGCTTTTGATACTGCATGGGCGACTGCCTCTCAATATGAAGATGAATACCTTGGCGAGCCTAAGTTTGATTTTTTATATGGTGTCGCAGCGTTAGCCAATAACCAAGCAGAAAAAGCAGTATTTGCGTTTGAGCGAGTCGTAGCAAACGAACCCCAATGGTTAGACGCTCATTATTTTTTGGCTAAAGCCAACTATAAAATAACAAATTATCAAGCAGCAATTAGTAGCAGTAACTTATTAGTTGCTAACCCAAATACCCCTGCCCCATTAAAGCAATCGGCAGAGTCACTGATAGACTTGTCTCATACCCAACTTGAGAAACAATCGCTATATACTTCGCATCAAATTGCTTTAGATATTGGGCGCGATACAAATATTAATTCAGGCACAAGTGAAGACAACATATACCTACCATTTCTCGATTATGACGTTCCATTGTCTGAAGCGAGCAAAGAAAACAGCGATAACTATGCCGCCTTAAGCTATAGGTTTTCGGGCAGTAAGTCATTATCTCAACGTTCAAAAATTTTATTTAATGGTCAAGCTAAGGTTCAAAAATTTAACAATGAGTCTGACTATGATCGCGTGTTAGGTAATATAGCAATTAAATATCAAAGAACCTTCGACTTCGCCCGCATGTCAGCAGGAATTAACATAACTCCACTGTGGTTAAACAGCGAGTTTTATAGAACAAGAAATGCATTTACGTTAGGGCTTGAAAAGCAGTTGACGCAAAAGTGGTCACTCACGTCGCAACTATCAATAGGTAAATCTAAAAATAAAATTACCGACAACCTCAGCACTCAAGATGTTTCTGCTAATTTGTATGCGCATTATTACACTGGTAACGTCAAACACTCATTTGGCGCGTCTTATAGCGATGAAGAGAGTGAATTGTCGGAGCACAATCATAATTCTCGTCAAATTAAAATGTATAGCTATTCAACCATGTGGTTAATCAATAACAATTGGTCTACTGCAACTAACGTAGCATTCCAACAAACAAATTATGATGATATTCACCCGTTCTTTTTAGTACAACGAGAAGAAGATATGTGGCTTGGCTCAGCCAGTGTTCAATATTCTGCGTCAAAAGCTTGGTCTTATAAACTTAGCGCGAATATGCAAAACAAAAACAGTAATATTTCTCTGTTTTCTTACCAACGTTCAGACATTAGCTTAACTGCTATGTTTAACTTTTAGAGGAAAAACTGATGATACATTCTTTAAGTTCTATATTCCGACACCAAGCATTTAGTCTCAAAACGATGTTAACCTTGGTCATCACAAGTTTTTGTATTACCTCTACGGCTAGCTATGCAAACAATAATGCAGAATACGCGGGTAAAACCTTATTGGCTAAAGGTACAGTGAGCGCAAACAACTCATTAAATCAAAATACCCGTAAACTTAAACGTCGCTCAAAAATATTCTCTGTTGATAGCATTACTACTGGTGAAAACAGCAAAGCTCAATTTAGTATGGCTGACGGTGGCCTTATCACGCTAAAAGAAAACACTGAAATTCTTGTAGATAATTATGTGTTTGATAAAACAACACAACAAGGCTCTGCAACACTGGAAGTGATCAGCGGAGGTTTACGTTCAATTAGTGGTTTAATCAAAAAAACAGGCGGTGATTTTAAAGTTAAAACACCCGTTGGTTCGATAGGGATCAGAGGCACTCACTTTGCTGTTGAAGTTGTAAACGATAAAGTGTTTTTCGGCGTATTTAGCGGCAACATTGACATATTACTGAACAACAACCAAACACTATCGTTAGGTGTTAATGAAGGTTTTTCTTTTGCCTCAATCAATGAAACTGGCGATATTACCCCGCTTACTCAAGCACCAGAGGTATTATCTCAAGGTTACGGCAGTCGCTCTACAACTTCAGAAAGCACAACATCTCCAAGTGCAGGAACATCTGTCGCATCTACCGTTATAAATCAACAAGAATTGGCGCAAGTTTCTTCTGGCTTAGTAAGCGCTACCGAAGAAAGCATTTCACCAGAAGTATACAATGAATCCGAATGGCAAGCTGTACCAAGCACGCCAATCGCAGAACTGATTGCTTCTCGCACAGGCACATTCAACTACCAACAAGTCACAGAAAGCGACATTACATCATCAGTTGGTAACACAAGTAATTTCACCATGAATATGGCTATTAACTTCGACAACGGAACAGTACCTGGTGGTTCTCTAAGTTTAACAGATTCACAAGGTGAGTGGTTTGCAGCCTATTCAGGGCTTATTAACATAGACCAACTAGAGCTGGGAGTTAACTTCGCCTCTCACGGAAATCAGCGTGCAGACGGTGACATTTCAGCAGCGTTTTCAAATGGATTAGACGAACTGACAGGACGTTTTAACTTACATGAAACTGAAAACCCAACAGTTAAGGCTTCTGGCTCTTTTAAAATAAAATAAGCAACAAATATTGCTCAATGTTATCAACGTTAGGATTAATCCAATGCGTAAATTAAGTATTATTACCGTTCCAGTTATCACCACAACACTCTTCATTACTGGTTGTGGCGGCAGCAGTGCTCCAAAAAGCACTGAACAACCTCTTCAAGTTGTTACACCACCAACATCAAACGTGTCACCTACTGGCAATGTTGTTTCACTTGTTGGGCAAAAAGGTCTAAGCCAGGTATCGCTTCAAAAAATGAAAGGCGAAACAAAGCCGCAAAAAGCAATTGTTGACGCTCAGTTCTCTAATGCGACCGGCGAATTACTTTTTAAAGAAACCAACACAAATATAACGGGTAATTTAACCTTTAAAATTAATGTTGATGAACCCGATCAAATTACCGACATTGCTATTTTTCTACCAAACGTTCAAAAAACAATATCTCTGTGCGACACAAGTTGCGGCACTAACTACACTAAAACCTTTACAGGATTTAACCCTCAGTTATCTGGCGAGCTGGCTGGCGATCTACGTATAGAATTATTTGTAACCGACAGCGCCCAAAACACAGCGATGTTAGATGCACTAACGGTAACATGGCAGCCCATTCGCATATCGGCAATAAACGCAACGCGTGAAAATGGCGCTATTAACGTGAACTGGGAAGGAGAATCTTCGTTAGGTCGCTACAATATTTATGCGGCTACAGAGCCAAATATAACGCCAGAAAATGCCCTATCGTTAGAAAACGGCACTCAACAATTAGCAATAAAAACTGATCACGTAGAAATTTCCGATCTAGACCCTGCAAAGAATTACTATGTTCTTATTACAGGTATTAATGAAAATGGTGAAAGCGGGCTTGGTGCGCCGATAAAAATCAACTCTGAATTAGTGATTGAAAACCAACCTCCACGCGCGGTTACCGACGAAATAACCGTAAATGAAGACAGCAACATAACCTCTAACGTTTTAACAAACGACGTTGACCCTGAAAATCGAACAATTACGCTCACCAACATTATTTCTCAACCTTCACACGGCGCTTTACAAAGCCAAAGTAACGGTGAAATAACCTATATACCTACTGAAAACTTTGTAGGTAAAGACACCTTTAGCTATGAGATTATTGATGACGAAAACCAAACGTCTCAAGCGAGTGTCGCTATTACGGTAAACAATGTAAACGACGCACCTATTGCAAGTAACGACTCTTTCAACCTTGAAATAGACAACACGCTAACCGCGCCACAAGGTGCATTAATAGCGAACGACTTTGATATTGACGGCGACTTTTTATTTGTAGACATCACCCCGATTACTCTGCCGCTTCACGGCACATTGCAACTAAACCCTGACGGTAGCTTTATATACACAGATACAGGAACATTTGTTAGCAATGACAGCTTTCAATACCAAGTTACCGACAATAACGGCGGCACCAGTATTGCCCAAGTAACCTTGTTGCAATCAGGGCAAGATACGGTTCCCGTAGCAGTGAACGATGACTACGATGTAGACGAAGACTCTACCCTAAACGTAATACTGGCAAACAGCGTATTAAGTAACGACACAGATCCAAACGACTTAGCATTAACCTTAAACAGCACCTTAATTAAAACAACGTCTAACGGACAGCTAAACATTGCTGCTGATGGTACGTTTACTTATATTCCTAACGCTAACTTTAATGGTATAGATGATTTTCAGTATGAAATTGAAAACACCTTAGGTGAAACGTCGCAAGCTTTCGTAACCATTAACGTTAATCCTGTGGCAGACGTTCCTACAGCAAACAACGACAGCTTTCAAACAAACGAAGACACCAGCTTAACCGTAACCGCAATAACAGGATTATTAGCCAATGATGCTGATACCGATGGCGGTACGCTTACAGTAAATCAATCTCCTGTTGTAGCTCCGCAACAAGGGCAATTAACGTTAGAAACTGACGGTAGTTTTACCTATATACCCAATAGCAACTTTCATGGTGTAGATACATTTACCTATCAGCTTATCAATAACAAAGGTAACACCAGTAGCGCTCAAGCAACAATCACTATCAGCTCCGTAAACGACACTCCTCAAGCCGTTAACGACTCAAGTACAGCGTTGTCTGACACCCCTCAAATTATTAATGTAATAACGAATGATATTGATATTGACGGTGACAACTTAACTATAACAGCACAGTCTACCGACGCGTCATTCGGTACAGTAACAGTACAAAGTAACCAGTTACTCTATACACCATTAACTACTTTTGGCGGTATCGCGACTATTGACTACACAGTGTCAGACCCTTCGGGCGAAACCAGCAATGCTACAGTAACTGTGTCGGTAAGTTTAGTTGGCTCATCAAATATAGCCCCTACTGCCACCGACGATGCTTATGCAACAAATGAAGACACAACACTTAACGGAACAACCTTACTCGCGAACGATACTGATGCAGACGGCGGAACCTTGTCGGTTTTAATTACCCCCGTAACAAATGTAAACAACGGAACCTTAACCATAGCGACTGACGGAACATTTACATATGTACCTAACAACAATTTTAATGGTGCCGACAGCTTTAGCTATACCCTTACAGATGGGCAAGGCGGCTTTGCTACAGCACAAGTGAATTTAACGGTAAATACTCAAAACGACTTACCCGTAGCGGTAAACGACACCTACTCAACGTTAGAAAATACACCATTAACCGTGATTGCGTCAGACTTTAACGCCCTGTTAATGAATGATTCTGATGAAGATGCCGACACGCTTGTTGTTAACCTTGCTGCCAGCACAAATCCAACGTCAGGAACATTAACGCTAGATACCGACGGTGAATTTACCTATACACCAAATGCTGGTTTTGACGGCACCGACAGCTTTAACTACCAAGTTGAAGACGGAAATGGCGGCTCTGTTACTGGCATCGCTACCATTACCGTTATTAATGTTAATGCCGCTCCACAAGCGATTACCGACAACTACAACATTATTGAAGGTAATGTACTTAGTGGCGTATCTGTTTTAGACAACGACACAGATGCCGACGGCGACACATTAACCGTTGATACTACATTCGTATCTTCACCGAGCAATGGTACGGTTACATTATCGGCAGACGGTTCGTTGGAATACACACCAAACGCCAGCTATTTTGGTGCCGACAGCTTTACCTACAAAGCAGATGACGGTAACGGAGATCAAGACGAAGGTCGTGTAAACATCACAATTTCACCAGACCCTGCTGCTCACGGTAACCCATTCGCGTCAAATGACAATTTCACTATTGATGAAGACACAACGTTATTTGATTCAACGCTCTTAGACAATGACCGAGCAGATCAGATAGATATTAATGATACAACCGAGCTAACCGTTACCACTACACCTATAGAAGCAGTTACAAACGGCGTATTAATTTTACAAAGCAACGGTACATTCACTTATACGCCTAATGAAAACTATAACGGTATAGACTCGTTTGAATATGAAATTACCAATATTTATGGCAATACCTCTACTGCGAGAGTAAACATAACTATAACCGCGGTTGACGACGCGCCAAACGCAGAAGACGACTATTTCGAGATTGAAAAAAACAGTGGTAAATACTCTGAAACAGCCATTCTTCTTGCGAATGATAGCGATCCTGAAAACGGGCATTTAGAGATTAACGAAACCCCCGTTGTAGACGTGTTACACGGAGTATTAAAACTAAATAGACATGGTGATATTGAATACACGCCAGACACAGATTTTGTGGGTACAGACACCTTTATTTACGAGCTTGAAGACAACGCAGGCAATACCGATTTAGCAACAGTTACCATTACGGTTGTCGACACGCCAACTAGCTCTGTAGGTAATCTTCCACCAGTAGCCGTTGATGATACGTTAACCGTACTTAAAAACAGCGGTAAAACAACAACTGATGACAATTACCTTTTAGATAACGATTCAGACCCTGAAGGTGGACATCTAGACATTAACGAAACTCCTGTCGTCGATGTAACGAACGGCACGCTAACGCTGCATAAACATGGTAAGGTTGAATACACGCCTGACACCGACTTTGTGGGTACAGACAGTTTTACTTACGAGCTTATTGACGATAACGACCACACTAGCACCGCAGTAGTTACAATATACGTAAATGAAGAAAACAACGGATAACGACGGTAAGAGCAAACAATGAAAATTGAATTTTATGGTGTAAGAGGCTCAATGCCAACACCCGGTAAGGATACCGTAATTTACGGCGGAAACACTTCGTGTGTATACGTAGAACTAAATAATAAACAAAACGTTATTCTCGACTCAGGCACTGGTATTGCGGGGTTAAGTAAAAAGTTTAATGAAACAAAACAACCTGTTCATATACTGCTTACGCATAGCCATTGGGATCATATTCAAGGATTTCCTTATTTTCAGCCGATTTACCAAAACAACAGTAATATCACGATTGTTACCGGTGCTACTGAAAATAATGATAACGATATGATATTAAGACAAATGTCGGGGGCAAATCACCCTGTAAAATATCAACATCTGCCCTGCTCAATTACACTTAACACTCAACTCGCTCAGCAGCATGAATTTGCTTTAAATGGGTTTAACGTAACCACGCAAGCTTTGAATCACCCTGACGGCGGCACAGCGTATTGCTTACATGCTGACAATCAAAAAATAGCGTACGTTACCGATAACGAACTAAAACCACCTTACCTAGAGTCATCAACGTGGGAAGAATGGGTAAAGTTTGTATTAAACGCCGACGTGTTAATTCACGATGCGCAATACAACAATAACGATATGCCTTTAAAGCATGGTTGGGGACACAGTACATTTGAACAAGTGGTTGAACTCGCCTTACAAGCCAATGTAAAACAGCTGTTTTTTATTAGCCATGACCCAAGTAAAACGGATGAAGAACTTGCTAAACAAGAAGCGTTATTGCAAAAAACATTAAAAGATACACCGCATTGCAACTTATCAGTCGCATGGGCAAAAGAGCAACACGAATACAATGTAAATACACAAAGCTTTACCGCTATGTTTAAAAACGCGGAATAATATCGCTCCTATGTCATTGTTGTCGTCTTTTCTGAACGCACTAAAAATTCGCTTTTACACCACTCGATTTTTCGTCGGTATGTGTATTACGTTTTTTGTTATTAGCCTTCAATTTATCAGTGTTAGCCAAGTTCAGTCATTTTTTGAACGCATTGAAGGTATGCTTTACGACGTGCGCTTAAACGCCACCTTACCCGCTGAAAAACGTAGATTTGAAGAAAACATTGTTATTATTGATATCGACGAAAAAAGCATGCAAGAACAAGGGCGTTACCCGTGGAGCCGCAGTAAAGTCGCTCAACTGGTTGAATCGCTGCACGAAGCAGGCGTAGTGGTTATTGCATTCGATATTTTTTTTGCTGAACCTGAACGAAACCCCGTAAACGAAATAATCGGTAAAAATAAAAACCTACCTGATTCATTTGTTTCAACAATAACGTCGTTAACCGAATCGGTAGACGCTGACAGCCAATTTGCACGCGTGCTGTCAGACTCTGAAGTTGTTCTAGGCTTTTTATTCGACAATCAAGCCAAAACTACAGGTCACTTACCACCAAGCTCTATCATTTGGCAAAAAACAAATAACGAAGTGTCTGAAATCACCTCGTTTACCAAAGTACTTGGAAACATTGAAAAACTACAAACATCAGCAATAGGCGCGGGTTTTATCAATTCAGTACCTGAAAGCGATGGTTTTATTCGTAAAGCATCACTTGTGCTTAATTACAATAATACGCTCTACCCGTCGTTAGCACTTGAAGCGGCACGTGTTTACACACTTAACGACACCGTGCAAACCGTTACCAAATCAAGTCAGAATATCTCTTGGCTACAAGGTATCAGCTTTGGTAAACACGTAATTCCTACGAATGAAAACGGGCAGATTTTAATTCCGTTTAGAGGTAAAGCACGCAGTTTCGAGTATATTTCAGCAACCGATGTGTTAAATAACCGTTTACCTGAAAACAAACTAGACGGCGCCATAGCGTTTGTTGGAACGTCTGCCGTAGGCTTAGCTGATTTACGAACAACATCAGTTGGAGTGCAATATCCAGGGGTAGAAGTTCATGCGAATGTATTTGAGAGTTTAATTCACCCTGAAATACTCCCTGTAGAGCCTGATACAAGTTTAGCCATTTCTTTGCTATTTATACTCATAACAGGCGTGCTTTTGTCGTTCTCCATGACCAAGCAATCGCCCGGTAATATTCTATTAATTAGTGCGCTATTTTTTGTTATTCATATCACCATTAATTGGTACTTGTGGGTTGGAGCTAAAGTTAGCTTACCGTTATTTCAAAACCTTTTACTCATTGCGTTAATGACACTGTATTACGCTGGTATTGGTTTTATGATTGAAAGCTATAAACGCAAAAATATCAAAGGCATGTTCAATCAATACGTTCCCCCAGCTTATATCGACAAGCTCATTAAAGCGGGTTCTGACCTACAACTAAAAAGTGAAAAACGAAACATGTCGGTTTTATTTGCCGACATACGCGGTTTTACTCAGCTTTCAGAAAACTTTACGCCTGAAGAGCTCAGTGAATTTATGCATATTTATTTAACTGAAATCACATCGATTATTTTCGACCATAAAGGCACTATCGACAAATATGTAGGTGATATGGTGATGGCGTTTTGGAATGCACCATTAGACGATAAAGAACACGCAAAAAATGCAGTAACCACCGCACTGAATATGATCAAAGCAACCGAGCAGCTATCAGGTACTTTCGCTGAGCGAGGTTGGCCAGACATTCAAATTGGTATTGGTATTAGCTCAGGCGATATGAATGTTGGAGATATGGGCTCTACCTACCGAAAAGCATATACCGTGTTAGGCGACGAAGTGAATTTAGCCTCGCGCATTGAATCTCTCACTAAATATTACGGCGTTGATATTTTAATTTCAGAAAATACACTCGTACAACTAAACGATGAAGTTTACTACCGCCAAGTAGATAAAATAAAAGTTAAAGGTAAAGACACCGCCGTAAAAGTTTATCAACCTTTAGGTTTTTCAAAAAACATAGACAGTGCAACAGAAAACGCGTTGAACACACACCAAAAAGCAATTAATGCATATAGAACTGGAAAATGGGACGACGCTATCGGCCTATTTAGCCAATTAAAACAAAATGAATTTGGCTCTTCTCCTATATATGATATATATTTAAATAGACTTAAGTCCTTAAAAAATAAAGCGCCTTCATCATCTTGGAATGGTGTTTACACTCACAAAACCAAATAACATATGAATAAAAAAACCATCGACAATAACGCTTTTCAACACCTTCTTAATATTAGTATTGAATTAAGTAGCGAAGAGAATATTGAAATATTAATGGAAAAAATTCTGCTTGCCTCTATCGACATTTCAAATGCCGATGCTGGCTCTATTTATATGGTGAACGACGCTAAAGAGCTAGAGTTTAGAACGATTATTAATAGCACGTTACAGTTACATTTAGGTGGCAGTTCAAAAAACCCCATTACTTTTCCTAACATTCCATTATTTATTGACGACAAGCCCAATGGTTCGGCCATGGTTGCTCACTCAGTAAATACAGGCGATGTAATTAATATTAAAGATGTATACGAAGAGTTACCGTTTGATTTAAGTGCGGCTCGTAAAATGGATAAAGAAACGGGTTACAGAACTCAGTCGATGCTGACGTTCCCATTAAAAGATCACATTGGCGATATTATTGGTGCTATTCAAATCATCAACGCACAAGAAAACGGCAATACCATAGAGTTTACTGAAAATATTCAAGAACAAATTTTATCGTTTGCTTCGCTTGGTGCGATTGCACTCACTAATAAAGCCTTAATCAGTAATATGGAGCAATTATTTGGTTCATTTGCGCAAACTATCGCTTCGGTAATTGATGAAAAGTCGCCACATACTGGTGGACACTGTAAACGTGTTCCTGAATTAACACTACTTATTGCCGACGCTGTTCACGCGGAAACAAAAGGTCCGTTAGCTGACTTTACGATGACACCACAAGAACGTCACCAACTCGATATTGCAGGCTGGCTGCACGACTGTGGGAAAATAGCGACACCTGATCATATTATTGATAAATCAACCAAGCTGCATACCATTTTCGATCGTATTCAATACATTGACGCAAAGTTTGAAATTGCTAAACGTGATATTGACCTACGCTATCAAGAACAAATGATTGAAGCGCTAAAAGAAAACAAGCAAGTAGAACTTCTGCAATTAGAACGAACATGTGATGTTGAACATAAACAGTTAAATTTAGATAAAGCCTTTATTCAAAAAATTAATATCGGCGGCGAGTTTCTAACAGAAGAACAAGACCAAACAATTATTGAAATTGCTAAGCGTTATACCATCAAGCTGAATGACAAAGTACAACCACTTTTACTGCCAGATGAAGTGAATAACTTACGTATTAAAAAAGGCACACTCAATAGTGAAGAGCGCCTAGTTATTCAGCACCATATGAACATTACCTGCGATATTCTCGAAGCCCTACCGTTTCCTAAACATTTAGCCAACGTTGCCGAATACGCGCTGGGTCATCATGAAACGATGGACGGCAAAGGTTATCCAAAAGGGTTAACCAAAGAAGAAATGTCGGTTCCTGCGCGATTAATGGCTGTTGCAGATATTTTTGAAGCGCTTTCTGCGTCAGACCGACCTTATAAAAAAGCGAAACCCGTAAGCGAGTGTTTAAATATTATGGGACGACTTGTGTTAAACAATCATCTAGACGGTGATATTTTTAGCATTTTCGTCCGCTCAGGTGTATACAAAGACTATATACTTAAATTTGCAGACCCAGAACAACTTGATGCTTTTGATATAGAAAGTATTCCGGGCTTAACGCCACTCAACTAATACTCGTCTTTTCAAAGTTACACTGCACATGTAAAGGTATTTATTTAATAATTGATACCTTTACATTTTTTAATGCCACCTCTTCAATTGATCCTGTATATCTTATAACGAAATATCACTTCTTTTTTATCAATAAAAAGCTAACCTTAATCATGTAACTGTTTTCGAATGCTGAGTGTTCGATAGTTAACCAAATTTTTACTACGAGCTAAGCTTAATCAATCTATTCATTAAGTTAGTATTAACGTAGTCATACAAGACATAGGAAACGACATGACATCAATTTTTGAAGATAATTCAACTGCAATTGGCAGAACACCACTTGTAAAGCTAAACCGCGTAACTAAAGGCAACGTTTTTGCTAAAGTAGAATCGCGTAACCCAAGTTTCAGCGTTAAGTGTCGTATCGGCGCTAACATGATTTGGGACGCTGAAAAGAAAGGTTTATTGTCAGACGGTAAAAGCATTGTAGAACCAACAAGTGGTAACACGGGTATTGCATTAGCATTTGTTGCTGCAGCACGTGGTTACAGCATTACACTAACGATGCCAAGCACAATGAGCTTAGAGCGCCGTAAACTTTTAACGGCATTAGGTGCTAAAGTTGAGCTAACTGACGGTGCTAAAGGCATGGGCGGCGCAATTGCTAAAGCAAAAGAAATCAGAGATGCAGATCCTGAAAACGTAGTATTGCTTGGTCAATTTGAAAACCCTGCAAACCCTGAAATTCATGAAAAAACAACAGGCCCTGAAATTTGGGAAGATACTGATGGCAACATTGATATTTTCGTAGCAGGTGTTGGTACAGGTGGTACTATTACAGGTGTTAGTCGTTACATCAAAAACACTGCGGGTAAAAACATTTTGTCTGTAGCGGTTGAACCAACAGATTCTCCTGTTATTTCTCAAAAGCTTGCTGGTGAAGAACTTAAGCCTGGTCCTCATAAAATCCAAGGTATTGGTGCTGGTTTCATTCCAGGTAACTTAGACCTAGATATTATCGACGCTGTTGAGCAAGTTTCTAACGAAGATGCAATGGAAATGGCTCATCGTTTAATGAAAGAAGAAGGTATTTTAGCGGGTATCTCATCTGGTGCAGCAGTAGTAGCAGCAAATCGTTTAGCTGAAAAGCCTGAAAACGAAGGTAAAAACATTGTTGTTATTTTACCAAGTTCTGCTGAGCGTTACTTATCAAGCGCGCTATTCACAGACTCGTTTTCAGATAAAGAATTAGTTCAGTAATTACTTTTTACTCAATTAACTGCAAAAAGGCGCTATAAGCGCCTTTTTTAATGTGTTAAAACTATCTACAATACCCATACGATTTATACTGTTAAATTTCCCAAAGAGCTCTAATAAAAATGATTAAATATATGAAGTATATAATGTTATCGGCACTTATCATGTTACTCGGCTGTGATCAAAGCGAGAAGCCTATTAGTGAGCTAGAAAACCCTGAGCTTGTTACCATCGCGTTTTTTGACGCTTTGTATAATGAAAAAAACATTAAAAAAGCAGCAAGTGTATGTAGCCCTAAACTTGCTCGAATTATTTTAAGCTACAAATCGCCACAGGCAGTAGGCCGTCACTTATTCAATATGTCGTTTGACAAAGTGGAGATTTCACCTGACGACAGCGGTGTAAAAGTTCGTGAGCAATTCAAAGAATCAGCCAATATCACGGTATTTTTTGATGGGACTTACCTTGATGACAAAATTAAAGATGTAAAACGTTTATCAGTTATTCAACAAGACGATAAATGGGTTATCGATAAAATATTAAAAGACCCTTTTTAACCTCCCTATTAAAATAAATACATTTCTGCCCTGTCAGTTTATTTTACAGAAATAAAATAAACTGACGTCATAAAAACATATAACAAACTGATTTAAAAATACTTTTACATACTGGCACTCGCCTTGCAAAACATTTCGTATACAAAATACAAATAATAAGGAAGCCTAAATGAAATTTTTAAAATCACTCGTAATCAGTTCATCTATCATGTTATCGACTGCTGCATCAGCTGGTATTGTAGATCTATCTACTTGGCAATCAGAAGGACAAGGGAACTGGCAGGTTCAATCTGGTAACGACACCGTTTTTCAATCAATAAATGGACAGCCTACTGTATTTTATAAAGATGGTTCAAGTGCAAGAGACACGTCTATATCAGGGGAAATCACAGTAAAGACAACTAGTGATGATGATTATATCGGTTTTGTACTTGGCTACCAATCAGGAGAACTAGCTAGTACATCTTCAGACTTTTGGTTGATTGACTGGAAACAGCAAAATCAAGGTGCTGGCTCTGCTGGTTTAGCTCTTAGCCACATTGTTAACGGTAGTACCGCTGACTACTGGGGACACACTAACGGATTAACTGAAATAGCTAGAGGCTCAACGCTAGGTTCCTCTGGGTGGGCAGACTTCACGTCGTATACCTTCGACATCGTTCACACTGCTTCTTTAATTGAAGTAAAAGTAAATGGTAACGTTGAATTAAGTGTTTCTAATACGGATGCTGGTGTGAGCGAGTTTACAGATGGCGCCTACGGATTTTACAATTACTCACAATCATCAGTTGAATACTCAGGTGTTGAAGCCAACATAGTTCCAACTCCTTCTGTACCAGAACCGTCAACACTAGCTATTTTTGCTTTAGGTTTCGCGGGTTTAGTTTCTCGTAAATTTAAAAAGTAGAATACAAGAAAACGAATTAAACCTAACTAGCTTATTTCGTAAAGCAAAAGCCTCCAATTGGAGGCTTTTGTTTATCTAATCGATAATCTATTTCATTACGAATCAATAAAATTAAGGCTATTGCCCCATCACCTTTCCTTCTCTACGAGGGTCAGCTCCTCCTTCTAATCCACTCTTTGTAACTTTAATAGCGTGAATACCACTATTTAAATCACGAATTGAAACTTTATGCCCTAAAGCTTCAAACTTAGGTGCTAGTTTCACAATGTCAGTGCCTTTTTCGATGGTTGTTTGTCGATTACGGTTAGTTATTCTTGGTAAGTTTATCGCTTCTTGAGGTGTTAACCCCCAATCAAGCACACCGATAATTGTTTGAGCAGTATAGTTAATAATACGACTTCCACCTGGAGAGCCTACAACCAGCGCTAAACTATTATCATTTTGGTTAAATACCATAGTCGGAGCCATTGAACTTCTAGGTCGTTTCAAAGGTTCTACACGGTTAGCAACAAGCTTTCCATCACGCTTTGGAGATAGTGAAAAGTCAGTTAACTGGTTATTTAGTATAAAACCATCAACCATAACAGCAGAGCCAAACGCCATTTCTACACTTGTTGTCATAGACACTGCGTTCCCGGCTGCATCAACAATTGATATATGACTTGTTGATGGACGTTCAATCGAATTGTCATTTGCGTAGGCTAATGTGCCGTAAGGGGTTCCTGCTTTTGCTATTCCCATGTCAGTGTCGGTTGAGATTAACGCCGCTCTTTTAGACAAGTACGTTTTGTCAATTAACCCGTCTACAGGAACATCAGTAAAACTCGGATCAGCAATATATTTATTACGATCTGCAAAAGCCAATCTAGAGCTTTGTGTAAACAAATGAAGTGCAGTTGCGTTGTTAGGTTCTTTGGCTAAATCAAAATAGTTTAGCATACCGAGCATTTGAATTACCGCGACACCTCCCGAACTCGGTGGCGCCATACCACAAACGTTATATACTCTGTACTCGCCACATACTGGAGCAACCTCATTCGGTACGTACGATTTCATGTCTTGCAGCGTCAACGTTCCAGGAGCGATCTCTGACTGTTGAACGGCATTAACAATGTTTTGTGCGATCCAGCCATTATAAAAAACATCAACACCTTCATTAGCTAAACTACTGTATACCTTGGCTAGTTTAGGATTCTTTAACAAATCGCCAGCCTTAACAGGCATGCCATTTGGATGAAAATAATTTTTGATTTCTGACAACTGTTGAACACCGGGGTTGTATTGCAACGCTATAAGCTTTGATAGTCGTGGAGAAACAACAAAACCGTTTTGTGCTAACTCAATCGCATCAACAAAAAGCTCTTTCCACGCTAGTTTTCCGTATTTTTCGTGTGCTTTATGTAAGCCAGCTAACACACCGGGAACACCTACAGAACGCCCTCCAACAACCGCTTTTATCCATGGTGCTGCCTTTCCATTTTCATCTAAAAACAATTCAGATGTTGCAGCTTTTGGGGCGGTTTCACGTCCATCAAATGTCGTCATTTTTTTGTTGGCATTGTCCCAATGTAAAATAAAGGCACCGCCACCTATACCTGAAGATTGAGGTTCAACAAGGGTAAGAACAAGTTGCACAGCAATAGCGGCATCAACAGCACTTCCTCCCTTTTCTAAAACATTATATCCAGCTTGAGTGGCGTATGGATTTGCCGCTGCCACCATAAATTTTTCAGCGAGTACTCCTTCTTTCTTTTCAATACCCGTAGCGGCTTCTGGTTCTCTTATTTCTCGTTGAGTTTTTTCTAACGCTACGGTTTGAGCACATGAGGCGGTAAATAGCGTTGCCCCGATAAAGGCAAGTCGAGTCAATGAAAAGTTCATGGTATTCCTTATTAAACGCTTTTTAATAAAAATGTTCCGTATTAGCTTATCGACGAAATGCTAATTGCAAATCATTAAAAGCTTTAAAATTAGTTATTAACGGTTGGTATTTGTTTTGATTAGATTCCAACATCATTAAGGCGTAAGTACAAGCCTCTAATGATGATAATGCATTAGCCTTTTGAGTTTTTCGAATGGCGTAATCGCCTTGCGTACCTTCGGGCAACGTGATATGAGGCAAAGTATGTAAAAACGTATTTAACATATACATTTTATATGACTTCTTCCATGTACCATCCAACAAGATAATTAACGACGGCAAAACAGCTGAACATTCAGCATTATTAGTTATTATTTCGTTATTCAACTCACCTGACAAAACTTTTGCATTGTCACTAGGGTACAGCAAACACGTTTTATGTTGATGACAGCATAAAAGTTCTTTCAATGCTTCATTGTCATTAAATTCTTCACCAACAAATACAGAACAATTGTTTAATGAGTGTGACAGTAACGTCACGGTTCCCTTAGTTTGAGTGACTTCCGTAGGGTGCTGTAAAACAACAATATGTATTGTATTTTCTATATTACAAAATAAATGACAAATACATGTTTTTTGAGGGCGTGAACATTGGGAACAACTTGCTCTACTCATTAAAAGTTCTCAGAAGGTTTTCAATACAACAATAGCGGCATAATATCAAAACGGCGTGTAAAACCCTATATTCCGCAATATAAAGTACATTGATAAAATGGGCTAATTTCAATAAGGTCTGTGGTACAGAGGGTATTTTAGTATGTCTATTACTGGTAACCTTATATAAAACTGAATGAATACTTCAATGTGACTGACTAAATATGTTTCGCGTTAACGCTCTTCCCATACAATATCACCAAGCTTTACTTCCCTTTATTGTTATAGTTATTTGTTTAGCTGCCTATTTTTTTGAATCCAACTCATTTCACTTTCATCGCGAATTGTTCTCAAACGGTGAATACTGGCGAGGTGCAACAAGTCACTTCTTGCATACTAACGTTAATCATTTATTGCTCAACATCAGTGCCGTTTTTCTTCTTTGGGCATTACATGGGAAGTTTTATACCCTAAAGAACTACACTTTAGTATTTACCGTTTCAGCGATATTCGCCACATTTGGTATTTACTATTACTCCCCTGAAATTATGAAATACGTTGGTTTATCTGGCGTTCTTCATGGATTTTTCATATGGGGTGCAATCAAAGATATTCAACGCAACGATAAAACTGGTTACCTACTACTACTAGGTGTTATCGGTAAAGTTACTCATGAGCAAGTTGTTGGTGCAAGTGAAGACGTGGCTGAACTCATTTCTGCAACAGTAGCAGTTGATGCGCATTTATGGGGAATGATTGGTGGAGCACTGGTTGGGCTGTGTTCAATTGTTAAATTACTTACCACTACGCCCAACACTAACGAACCTTCTAAATAAAATTTGAGTTAAGCTTTTTTACGGATACTTTGTAAGTCTTCAATAAAATAATTTAATGCTCTCTGCTCTATTTGTTTTATTTTATCGCGCTGCTGCTCAGTTAACATGTGATACATAGTTGCAGCGCCAAAATCACCAAAAATAATATTAGCGTCATCATCAACTAACGTATTGTGCGCGTATAAATCTCCATGACAAACAAAGTGACGGTGTAAATGTTCAAAAACATTTGTCATTTGATTCACAATTTTATCTATTTCGGGCTGCGTTAGCGTAAAACCTTTGGTAAACGTGTCTCGCGTGCAAGATGCTAAAGTAGGTGGTAAGCCTAAATTTTTGTAATGCGGTGGAATCAAGTTCATGATTAATGCAAGGTCGTTCGGTTCATTAACTTGAGCAAGCGATTCAACCAAATTTGGGTGATTTCCTACTTTTAGCCGAGCATTTAGTTCATCAATAGGATACCCATCACTGGTAACATCACCTTTAAACACTTTAACAGCGATTTGTTCAGGAAAACGATGTTGGTCTTTTAGCCATTCTGCTTTGGAAATAACGCCCGATGCACCTTGGCCTAGAACGTCTCCTAACCGATAACTTGACGACTTAATCTCAGGT
This sequence comes from Colwellia sp., assembly GCA_020630795.1. GTDB lineage: Bacteria > Pseudomonadota > Gammaproteobacteria > Enterobacterales > Alteromonadaceae > Pseudocolwellia. Next base: position 287,305 of record JAHDIK010000002.1, on the reverse strand, counting down.
ACCGTTTCAAAATCGAGTATCGACTCTGTAAAAGGATTACCTGCAAACGCCAGCCATGCGAGTTTAGGTAAATGAAATAACTGTTCTGGAAACTCAGTTAATTTATTTGCAGATATACGGATTAATTCTAAATTACGAGCTTGCGACATTGTGCTAGGTAACGATGTTAATTGGTTACCCGCTAAAGCAAGTTTTTGCAGTAATGGCCGCTCTCCAAGCGAACTAGGCAATTGTTCAATTTGATTGTCCGTTAAAATTAACCAACGTAATTTCATCGGTAATGCATTTTCTGGAACATGCTTAATTTGGTTCGCCTTAAATCCGATCATTTCCAGTTCAGCAAACTGTCCCAGCACTTCTGGAAGTTCTGTAAAATGATTGTCTGACGCGAAAATAATTTTTAACTTAGTCAGTTGAATAATTTCAGGAGGCAGTGAACTCAGCTTGTTACGTGATAAATCGAGTACTTCTAAACTGTCAGCTAACAACAATATTTCTATAGGGAATTCGGTGAGATTTTCAGACAAAGAAAGCTTTTTAATACCTTTCAATTCACCTGACTTAACTTGAGACAACGTATGCAAAATATACAACCACAAAAATTTTATCTAATTCATTGCGGCGATTCTACTAAAAAAATACGATAAATTAAGGAAAAAAACAAAAACACCCAAATTACGCCAACGTAATTTGGGTGTTTAAACACTATATCTACTTATTAACCCTATTGGCTAAAGCGGTTTATAGCGTTTCTTCAAACAACTTAAATATTCTTCTATATTCATTTAACCACGAACTTGGTTGAACAAATCCATGTGGCTCTACGGGATAGATTGCCGTTTCAAAGTCTTGCTTTTCAAGTTCAATTAATCTTTGTACTAAACGAACCGTATCTTCAAAAAATACATTATCGTCTACCATTGGAGCGTTGATCAGTAATGGCTTTTGTAACCCTTCAGCAAAGTAGATAGGAGAGCTACGCTCAAAAGCAATTGGATCATCAGCAGGCGTATTTAAAATGTTAGAGGTATAACCGTGGTTATAGTAAGCCCAATCAGAGACTAAACGTAATGCCGAGCCCGACTGAAACAAATCAGGCTGAGTAAACATTGCCATTAATGTTAAGAAGCCCCCGTAAGAACCGCCATACGTACCAATTCTATTACGATCGACATTAGCATTTTCAACCAACCAATTTACACCATCACGCATATCTTCTACTTCTGGTTTACCCATATGGCGGTAGATAGCCGTTCGCCAGTCTCGCCCATATCCAGCAGATGCTCGGTAGTCCATATCAATCACTACATACCCTTTTTGAACAAGCATGCTATGAAACATATATTCTCTGAAATACCCAGACCAACCTAAATGCGAATTCTGTAAATACCCTGCTCCATGCGTAAACATTACCGCTTTGTTTTTAGTTGCATTTTTATCGTAGTTTTCAGGTAAATATACTTTCGAATAAATAGGTGATTTCTGGTGAGTTGATTCGATAGGAACCACCTTTGGTGCCGACCAAGGCATGTCCAAAAACTCTTGCGATACCGTATGCGTTAAACGAATAGCTTCTGGTTTATCGTCTACTACTTCAACATAGAGTTCCGGAGGCATGGTAACCTTTGAGTGCGAAATCAATAACTTTTCATTATCAGGGCTTAATTGATAATCGTTTTGTCCGCCTAAATCCGTTAACGCTTTCATTTTACCGTCAGCAAAATTCAACTGATAAATTTCGTAAATACCGGGATGTTTTTTATTCGCTTTAAAAAATACCGACTCTTCATTATTCGCTAACGTTAAGTTGCTTACTTCAAAAGCACCAGATGTAAGCTTCTTCGCTTTACCATTTAACGATTTAACATAAAGATGCGAATACCCAGACTCTTCTGAAAGGTAATAAAGATCGTTCTTAGCATTGTTATTTAACCAGCCAAACTCATTGAATGACCAGTTTATCCACGCATCATCATGGAGTTTATGTTGAGAAACTAATTGTTTATTAGCAAAGTCTACCGTTGCTAACCAACGATCCTTGTTGTCCCACGCTTCAAACAACACCGCTACGTTGTTACCTGCTTCATTCCATTTTATCGGTTTGTAAGCTTGCATCACGTGAATGTTGCGAGGTGATTTTTTGCTTTTATAAGTTTTACCTTCACGTTGATAGTTTTCAGCTTTCACACTCGCTAAAACATCGTCGTTATAACCAGGTAATGAATCAAACGCTAACAGCTGCTTGGTGCCATCAGTAATATCAACTAAGTAAATCTCTTCACTGTATTGACGATTATCAGCCACACGATGCCTAACGCGCTTGATATCTATATCGCCTGTTTTTGAAATGTAATCAGGCATCACATCGGTTTTCTTGGTAATAGCTTTAGAAGACGCAATACTTACAATCATTTTATCGCCAGCAGGTGAAAGGCTCGCATGTACAACTTTTTTCCCTTGTCCAAAATAGAAATTAGTTTGCGTAACCGTGTTATTTTTAACGCGTAAATTTCTATCTTGCTCTTTTTTAAGCTGTGCGTTTTTGTTTTGTAATTGAATATATTGAATTAACTTCGCTTGCTCGTTCGCTAAATAGGAGTCTGTTGTGGTGGTTGCTTTATCGTTACCACTCATCAGTAAATTAGCGAGTTCCTTAATTTGGTTGTTTTCTAAATTTTGCTCATAAAATACATTTGCTACGCGATAGGCTACATTACCGTTATTAAGAAACATTGGCTGAGATTCTGTCGCCGAGGTATAGGTTAATTGATGAACATCGCCTGTAGAAAGTGTTTTAACAAATACATTCCCTTTAAACACATATACTTCACGCGTGTTATCATTATTGGTAACAGCAAAGCGATCGGCATGTTTATGCATGTGCACTAACTTAACTTTGCTGCCATTTCCTTTTTCATCTACCGACTTTGTAAACAAGTCACGTAGAATATTTCCTTCTCTTTTCTGTTTGTAAAAAATAGTGCTGCTATCGTCGCCCCAGTACCATGATTCTGGTGCTCGCCCAAACCATTCAGGATCCGACATGATTTTTTCTAGCGTAATTTCGTGAGTCGCGTTTTCACTTTGCGCTTTAGTGCTTTGCACTGATTTAATTGCATTAGCTGAATCAAATTCAGCATTGTTACTAGCGCCATTTGAATCTGAACTTAGCGTGCTAGCACACCCTGAAATTGCCGCGAACACGCTTAATGATATGAGTTGTTTTTTCATTCTATTTTCTACTGTCAACTTTCCGTGAGCAACAGTGTAATTCAACTAAACTATTTGTTAAATCGTTGTCGATAAATAGTCGAATTACCAAGACGAACCTATAATTAAACGGTTAGCCGTAATTTAAAAGAAACTGCGTATTCACCGCATAAACTGATATAATCGCGCGCCAGAACCAAAAGTGTTCACGTTTTTAGTAAAGTTAATTTAGGTTATTTTATGATTTCATCTCAACCAAAGCAGTTATTCGACTACCCAAAGTATTGGGCAGAATGTTACGGAACTGCTCCGTTTTTACCTATGTCTCGCGCAGAAATGGACGAACTTGGTTGGGATAGCTGCGACATAATTTTAGTAACGGGCGACGCTTATGTTGATCATCCTAGTTTCGGCATGGCAATTATTGGACGAATGCTTGAAGATCAAGGTTTTAGAGTAGGAATTATTGCTCAACCTGATTGGAACTCTAAAAATGCATTTATGGAATTAGGGCAACCTAATCTATTCTTTGGCGTAACAGCAGGCAATATGGACTCAATGATAAACCGTTACACTGCTGAACGAAGATTACGCCACGACGATGCATACACACCAAATGATGAAGGCGGTAAACGCCCAGACAGAGCCGTTACCGTTTATACCCAGCGCTGTAAAGAAGCATACAAAGGTGTTCCTGTAATTATCGGTGGAATAGAAGCCAGTTTACGACGTATTGCTCACTACGATTACTGGTCAGACAAAGTTCGTCGTTCTGTATTGTTTGATTCAAAAGCTGATTTACTGATTTATGGTAACGCCGAACGCCCATTAATTGAAATCGCGCACCGTATTGCTAATGGCGAAGAAGCTAAAAATATCACAGATGTTCGTGGAAGTGCGTTTTTAGCTAAACACGCATTACCGGGCTGGAAAGGCATCGACTCAAGAAACATTGATAAACCTGGAAAAATAGATCCTATTCCAAGCCCTTATCAAGACATGACCGAAGCGAGTTGTGAAACCAATGCAGAAGACGCATCGAAGAATGCCGCAGAGTCGTTAGCAACAGACATCACTAAAGCACCACAAGTTATTGAGATAAAAGATTATCAAAACAAAAGTTGGAAAGATAAGAAAAAGCCGTGGTTAACAACCTACATTAACTTACCAACATACGAACAAGTAAAAAGTAATAAAGTGCTTTATGCGCACGCGTCGAGAATATTCCACCAAGAAGTTAATCCAACATCGGCTAAGCCGCTAGTACAAAGCCATGGCGATAGAATTATTTGGTTAAATCCGCCAGCAAAACCGTTGTCAGAAGCAGAAATGGACAGCGTGTTTGGATTACCGTATCAACGTGTACCACACCCATCATATGGTGACGCGAAAATACCTGCATACGACATGATTAAAACCTCTATTAATATTATGAGAGGTTGTTTTGGTGGCTGTACGTTCTGTTCAATTACCGAACATGAAGGCCGAATTATTCAAAGTCGCTCTGAAGAATCCATACTTCAAGAAATAGAAGACATTAAAGAAAAAGTACCTGGTTTTACGGGAGTTATATCAGACTTAGGTGGCCCTACTGCAAACATGTACAAATTGCGATGCAAGAGCGAAAAAGCAGAAGCAACATGTAGAAAGCCATCATGTGTATGGCCTACTATTTGTGGGCACTTAGACACAGACCAAACCCCAACGATTGAACTCTATAGAAAAGCTAGAGCTGTTCCGGGTATTAAGAAAGTACTAATAGCGTCAGGCGTAAGATACGACTTAGCTATTGAAACTCCAGAATACGTAAAAGAACTAGCAACACATCACGTTGGTGGATATTTAAAAATAGCGCCTGAACATACTGAAGAAGGCCCATTAAATAAAATGATGAAGCCGGGTATGGGCAGTTACGACAAATTTAAGGAAATGTTTGACCACTACTCAAAAGTAGCCGGTAAAAAACAATATTTAATTCCTTACTTTATATCGGCGCATCCAGGTACAACCAATAAAGACATGGTTAATTTGGCATTATGGTTAAAAGAGAACGATTTCAAACTTGACCAAGTTCAAAATTTCTATCCGTCGCCACTGGCTAACGCAACGACGCTGTACCATACCGAAATAGATTCACTTAAAAATGTACGTAAAAATAGTGAAACCGTTTCAGTGCCTAAGGGAACAATTCAGCGCCGTATTCACAAAGCGATACTCAGATACCATGACCCTGCAAACTGGCCAATAATCAGAGAAGCCCTAACCAAAATGGGACTAAAAAAGTTAATTGGTTCACGACCAGGCTGTTTAGTACCTGAAGAGCGTCGTGGCGAGCAGAATAAGCAACACTATAAAAATAATGGTAAAGGTAAAAATAATTCGTCTGGTAAAAAAACGTCTCCAGGTCAAAGGCAGCAACAAAGCCAACGTGGTTACGGTAAAAAGCCAGCAACTAAAGGCAAACAAGGATTAACTCGATTTACTGAAAACCAGTTTAACGACCGTAAACCTAAAAAGAAAAAGTAATCGCCAACGCATAACGTATTGTTGTGCGTTAAATCTATTGAAGGGTTAACGTGACTATTTCGATGATAAGTAACTCGATGTTAATAACTCAATGAAACTAACGCCCTTCAATAATTTAACTAACAATCAGTCGATACAATATAAATGAAGTAACATAAATGAAATTTTTATAGGCTATATAGGTCTATTATTACGAATTACCGACGGGAACTTTCATTTGTTTAAACTTTCAATTGCTAACCTTCTTACAGATCCATCAGCAAATATATTTAAAAAGGCGCTTATTTCTACGGCCGATTATCTTCTAGGTATTCGTAAATTAAGTAAACAATACAATGCTTTTGGTCTATCAGGACAATCCAAAGAAGCATTTACTGAAACCTTTATTCAACGTTTCAATTTAACCGTCGAAATATCAAATACTGATATTAACAACGTTCCAACGAAAGGTGCTTCAATTGTTGTCGCTAATCACCCTTTTGGTGGAATGGAAGGCGTAGTAATGGCGAATTTATTATCTAAAGTTCGCCCTGACGTTAAAATATTAGCCAATAAAGCACTTAAAATTTTCCCTGAAATAGAAGACTTTTTTATATTTACCAATCCGTTATCAACCGGCGCAAAAGGTAATTTATCATCTCTTCGTCAGTGCCAACAACATTTAGCAAACGGCGGTTTGTTAGTTATTTTTCCTGCAGGACGCGTGAGTTACCCCAAGTCTTTAGGCTCACCTATTACCGATCATGAATGGAATCGTATCGTTGGGTCATTAGCCCATCAATTCAACTGCCCTGTTATTCCATGCTTTATTGGCGGACAAAATCGTAAACGCTTTTATTGGTTAGGACACATTTATTTTAGATTAAGAATGCTAATGTTAATTCCTGAAATGTTAGCAAGCCACAATAAGCACATACCAATTTCTATTGGCAAACCTTTTCAGTTAGCTGCAGAGCAAAAGGATCACCGAATGAGTACTAATTTAACCCGATTATTAACCTACCTTCAAAATCCTAATTTTAGACAGTCTTGGCCACAATGCTCATCTACAACACTGCAACCACTCGCAGAAAAGCCATGTAAGAGATTGTTAGCACAAGAAGTTGATTCTCTGCCAAAAAATCAAAAGTTAGTACATTACAAAAACTACGTAGTTTGCTACGCACAACGCTCTCAATGCCCGACAGTAATTGAAGAAATTAGAATATTACGCGAAGAAAACTTTCGAATGTTTGAAGAAGGCAGCGGAGCCCCTCAAGACGGTGATGATTTTGACGACACCTACACGCATTTGTTCATATTTGATCAAGTAGAACACTGCATCATAGGTGCATACCGCATGGGAGAAACAGATAAGTTACTAGAAAACAATGGAATAAATGGCCTTTACCTATCAAAAATGTTCAACTTTGATGCTGACTTTGTTAATCAGCAACAGCCATGTTTAGAAATGGGACGTTCATTTATTGTTGCTGAACACCAAAAGAGTTTTCATGGGCTTTTACTTTTATTTAAAGGAATAAGCGCGTTTATTTATCAGCATCCAAAATACCAAACGCTCTATGGTACTGTGTCGTTAAGTAAGCAATACGACCCACTAAGTGTGCTATTGATAGAGCAATTTTTAGTCACAAAAACAGATAAAGTATATCCAAAACAAATATTTGAACACCCTATTCACCATGAGTTAAGTACTTATCTTGAAAACGAACCGACAGATATAGAAACATTAGACGCATTAATCAAACAAATAGAACCCGACGGAAAAGGGTTACCTGTTTTAGTGAAGCAATATCATCAGCTAGGTGCTGTTTTTCACTGTGTAGGAATAGATCCAAATTTCGCATCTACCCCCGGCTTACTGCTTAGCGTTAACGTACCGCAAGCGCCAAAAAGATTACTTAAATTGTATTTAGGAAATAAACTAGAAGCGTATTTATCAAGTGTGGATGTGCCAGCTAACCACTAGCACAAGCTATTTTGTTGTTTTACATAGGTAGCGGTAGACGACGCTAAGCCAAATTCATTGTCACGACAAAAACCGCCTAACATTAAGTATGCTTGTTTTAAGGTTGCATAGTGATGAATAGCATGGCTACTTGCAAACATGAGTTCTCTAGCAAGCGTACTAGGCACTTCAATAATATGACTACTGCCTACCCCAACGTCCGACCTAACCGTAACCACTTGATTAAGACTGTTTTCATCTAACGACTCTATCCACATTTGCAATGCAGACAATTGAAGTAGTGCTTCCTGCTTACTGCTTTCGACGCTTGATCCTCTCTGCCTAAGCTCATAATCTACCTGAAAGCTAGACATGCCCTGCTTAACAGATTGATAGTGATCTAATATATGGCGAACATGCATTCCAATTGGGCTTGATTCGCTATCCATACGATAATTGTATTCTTGCTCAGTTAGCTGCTCAACAAAGTTAATCCCCTGCTGAAGGGTAGCTAAATAATGTTCGGTTAATTTCATATATTTATTAAGCTTTTAATAGTGGTTACTCACAATGAATAAACTCACTTGATTAGAACCGATATCATGAGTTTAAATTTCATTTTATTCAATGATTACTAAACTTTTATGACCATAAGTCAGTTATTTTAAAAACTCTTAAAAACCCTGTGATTCATAGGCTATGATAATTCCAAACAAGTCTTTCATACTGTATACTCCCGTGCATTAATTTTGATCAAATATTTAACCAATTTCCTACGGAACAATAATGCTTGCAGCAAATAATATAACTCAGCAGTTTGGCGCGAAACCGCTTTTTGAAAACATCTCACAAAAATTTGGTGGCGGAAATCGCTACGGTTTAATTGGAGCCAACGGCTGCGGTAAGTCTACCTTCATGAAAATTTTAGGTGGTGACTTAGAGCAAACGAGTGGAAACGTTAGCTTAGATCCAAACGAACGTATTGGTAAACTACGCCAAGACCAATTCGGTTTTGAAGAATACACCGTTGTAGACACGGTAATTATGGGTCACGCTGAGTTATGGGCAATTAAAGAAGAACGCGACCGTATATACTCATTACCAGAAATGAGTGAAGAAGAAGGCATGCGCGTTGGTGATTTAGAATCTGAGTTTGCCGAAATGGACGGTTACACTGCAGAAAGCCGAGCTGGTGAACTATTAATGGGCGTTGGTATTCCTGTTGAACAACACTTCGGATTAATGAGTGAAGTTGCTCCTGGTTGGAAACTACGTGTACTTCTTGCGCAAGCACTATTTTCTGATCCAGATATTTTATTACTCGACGAACCAACCAACAACTTGGACATTCACACAATTCAATGGTTAGAAGAAACACTGAACGAACGTGAATCTACCATGATTATTATTTCGCATGACCGTCACTTCTTAAACTCTGTATGTACACATATGGCAGATTTAGATTACGGTGAATTACGTGTATTCCCAGGTAACTATGATGAATACATGCTTGCGTCTACTCAAGCAAGAGCACAATTACTTGCCGATAATGCAAAGAAAAAAGCACAAATAGGTGAACTACAAGCCTTTGTTGCGCGTTTCTCTGCAAACGCTTCTAAAGCTAAACAAGCAACGTCTCGTGCGAAACAAATAGATAAAATTCAACTTGCAGAAGTTAAAGCGTCTAGCCGTGTTAACCCGTTTATTCGTTTCGACCAAGAAAAGAAATTATTCAGAAATGCCCTTGTGTTAGACAAAGTTAACAAAAGCTTTGACGACAACCATGTACTTAAAGATTTAAACCTAATGCTTGAAGTAGGTGAACGTTTAGCGGTAATTGGTGAAAACGGCATAGGTAAAACAACACTACTTCGCATGTTAATGAATGATGTGGGATACGACCCAACATCTGGTGAAGTAAAATGGTCTGAAAATGTAAATATTGGATATTACGCGCAAGACCACGCCCATGAGTTTGAAACAGACATGACGTTATTTGAGTGGATGAGCCAATGGCGCCAACCTACTGACGACGAACAGGCTGTTCGTGGTTATTTAGGTCGCTTATTGTTCTCTGCAGACGATATTGGAAAATCGATTAAAGTGCTTTCTGGTGGTGAACAAGGGCGTATGTTATTTGGTAAAATTATGATGCAAAAACCAAATATCTTAGTAATGGATGAACCTACTAACCACATGGATATGGAGTCAATCGAATCATTAAACATGGCAATGGAACAGTTTGAAGGTACAATTATTTTTGTATCTCATGACCGTGAATTTGTATCAACGCTTGCTACACGGGTATTGGAGCTGAAAAATGACGGATATTCAGATTTTGAAGGCACATACGACGCGTACTTAGAGTCACAAAAGTAACAACCTAAACCACGTAAAAATGAATGATTAAAAAAGGCTTTAACTCGCGAGGGTTAAAGCCTTTTTAGTATGCTTAATTTAAGGTTTATACCAAAGGGTTATGCTTTTGACCTAGCGCCCTCGTGGTATTTAAATTCACCTATTTATTCATTAGCACGTCAATAACTAAAACGGTTATGAACAAAGGAATTCGCAATACCTAATGAGCCTCTATTCAAAAACGGTTTACCATTAAACCGAAAAAGTATGACTCCAAAAGAACCGTATTCGGCCATTTACAAAATGAGAGGATACAAGTCAGAGATCCATTCCCCCCTGTTAGAGCACCTCATTCAATCACCTCCCGACATAAAAAACTCCCTTGGCATGCAACACTAAACTAGACGCTGATCATTTAACGGTTACGTGGAGCTTAATTAAATAGCTTTTATTTAAATAAAACGAATTCTATTGATATAGGTGTTTATTTGTTGGTGCGGTGATGAAGGAGGATCTAAAAGTAAAAAAATGCCGCTTTTAATAAGCGGCATTTTTAACGTAATGTTTAACAGATTAATCTACATTTTCTATATGATTAATCTTCTTGAACAGTTGCTTCAGCAGAACTTGAATAAGTTGTACTTAAATCATCATCGACAGCATAAGTTTCAAAGTCTTCAGTTAACACAGCGGTATCTGTTGCATCAGCGATTACGATATCATCCGCTAGCAATTCTTTAGCTGACTCCTTCGAAGAGCTACCAATACGAACTTGATACGTTTCTGTTGCGGTACCTGTGTTAATTGCCGTATAAGGACCGTAGAACGTTGTACCACCATCAATTGATAAAGAGTAACCAGTAGCAGTCCACTTAAGAACTACATTGATGTCTGTATCATCAAAATAAGTTAAATCAGCAATAGTTTGTTGCGATTTTGATGCATCACGATACTTAACAGCACCATTACTAAAGACAATTTCACCCGTTAGGTTACTTGATGAAGCAGAGCCACCGTAAACACTAATATAAGCCGTATTATCTTCAGAAACGCCTGATGTAGCAGTAAAGTCAGTAATGGCTTGTATCTTAATGGTTGCAGAAATAGAACCTTCAGCAAGAGGGTCTGTTGTCATACGTAACTCAGCGTCAGCTGAAGTTGTTGTATCAGCCATTCTTGCAACAAGGTTTACACCCGTACCCGCTATAGTTCTAACTGTTGATTCAGCAGAGCTTGAATACGAAGTGCTTAAATCTTCTCCATCAGCAAAAGTTTCAAAGTCTTCAGTTAACACAGCGGTATCTGTTGCATCAGCGATTACGATATCATCCGCTAGCAATTCTTTAGCTGACTCCTTCGAAGAGCTACCAATACGAACTTGATACGTTTCTGTTGCGGTACCTGTGTTAATTGCCGTATAAGGACCGTAGAACGTTGTACCACCATCAATTGATAAAGAGTAACCAGTAGCAGTCCACTTAAGAACTACATTGATGTCTGTATCATCAAAATAAGTTAAATCAGCAATAGTTTGTTGCGATTTTGATGCATCACGATACTTAACAGCACCATTACTAAAGACAATTTCACCCGTTAGGTTACTTGATGAAGCAGAGCCACCGTAAACACTAATATAAGCCGTATTATCTTCAGAAACATCTGGTGTAGCAGTGAAGTCGGCAATGGCTTGTATCTTAATGGTTGTAGAAATAGAACCTTCAGCAAGAGGATCGGTTGTCATACGCAACTCTGCGTCAGCCGAGGTTGTTGTATCAGCCATTCTTGCAACATTGTTATCGCCAGTATTAACAACAATAGAACCTGTGATGGTAATTACTAATTCTGCAGTAGTTCCGTCAACAGACTCAATTGTGAAAGTATCTGTTTCATTAGTACCAACAACAAGTGCAGCAATCGTCGCATCGGTAGTGTCAAGGGTATAAGTCCATGAACCGTCAGCTAAGATTGATAAGTCACCATAAGTACCACTAAGAGTTGAAGCAATTAGTGATGCTTCATCAGTATTAGGGTCAAGTACGCTAACAATACCTGTTAATGGCGTAGCTTCATCACTAGCAATTCTTCCTGTTAAGTCGAAGAATGCAGCTGGAACAGGTTCTTCTGTGCCGTCACCTGCATCAAATACAGCAACTCCAGAGAAAATAGATACGCCATAAGGACTGCCATCACCCGATAAGTCATTACCTAATGCGTAACCTTCGAAGTTATCAGCAAATACACTTGTGGTACCTGCAGTATCAGAAAATACCTCAATATTATCTACAGAGAAAGCGCCAAAAGGAACTGAGCTACCATTATCACCAAATCTGAATTGAATTCTTTCAACGCCTTTAGCAAAAAACGAATCTAAATTAACATAATCAGAGTCTACAACTGCTGCAGTAGAGAAAGAACTTCCACCAAGCACTTCACCATCAAGAGTAACAGTGATTTGCTCTGCTGCATCTAAATCCCATGAAATTTCAATATCATAAAAGTGATCTTCAACAAATGGTGCAGTGATGATACCTGGAGTGTAAGCTGCATTATCAGTATTTCTCACTAAAAAGCGAGGTTCTCTTGTTTCGCCAGTAATATCGTCAATCGCACTTCCTTGAATACGTAAATCGATTAACGACTCACTAGAACTACCAGATGATCCATATAGCGCGATGTAAGCATCTTTGTTACTTCCGTCGCTTCCAACAGCAGCACTTTTAGAGAAAGATGCAGTAAGCTTACCTTGACGCAGATTATCAACATCAAATCTAATTTCACCAGTATCACTACCATCAATATTAAGGATTTGAACAACCTGAGTGAGCGCAGCTACACGAATTGCAAGGACTTCAGTAGTACCATCAGCAGATTGAATGGTAACCGGATCATTTACAGAAGCACCAACTTCAAGAGCTGCAACTGTTTCGTCTTCGGTGTTAACTGTGTAAGTCCAATCTCCGTTTGCCGCAATACTAAATGTACCGTAAGTAAGTGCTACGTCGGTTTGTTCGATAAAAGAGTCTTCATTAAAGTTAGGGTCAATAATAGTTGCCGTACCCGTTAATGCTTTTTCAGATGTATTTCTTACAACGCCGCTAAGTTCACCTTCAATGATTGCTGTAACAGGATCATTGTTGTAACCCACAGAAGCGCCAATTATGCCAAGTAAATCTGAACCAGCAAAGCTACTAGCAACTACTGAAGTGGTTTCTAGATTTGTTTGTGCTGTTTCTAATATATCTAAAGAATCAGCAAAATCGCCATCAGCAATATCAGTAGAAAGATCTGCAATAACGGTTGATATGTCAGCGTTTGTATTGTCTGCATCCAGTTGAGATATAAGCGCCAATACGGAGCCGTATCTGTCATTATTTTCAGCACCGTCAATACCAAGGTCATCAGTACCTACAACAGTAGGAGCTACTTCAGTTGTGTCAAAACGAATCCCAAAACGAGAATTAATACTTTCAGCTGTTTCTTCAAAGTTATTTAAATCAGTAAGTGTGTTTTGAACAGCCATTTCAGTTAAAGGCGATACTACATATACTGGTGGTGGTAATATTACTTCGTTCCCGTCAGCATCTAAAACAGAGTCTCCATTTTCGTCAGTGGCAGCTCCGCCATCTTCAACAACCTTTACTACAGATCTCAATTGAGGTGCATCTAATGTAGAGCCTGTTGATTCATCGATGTATGTACCACCTGTACATGAAAGCAAACCATTGTCTGCAATATGAACATCTGCAAAAACAACTTCACCTGTAGCGTCAGAAACTGCTGTAGCTTGCGAAGGAAGAACAGCTTGACCGTTTTCATCAATTCTGAATATCTCACAAGTTGCACCGTCAACTGGGCCTTTCACAATACTAGCAGTAAGATTTAAAGTTGGTAAAATAGCTGGTGTTGAAGCACCAACACCTTCAGTAAAGCCTGCATCATCTGTATATCTAGCAGAAACAGAGATAGCAGAACCTTCGTCAGCTTCAGTAATGGTGTATGTTGGGCCGGTACTACCGTCTGACCAAGCATAAGTAACGGAGTCTTCTTTAATTCCGTCAGGATCGCTTAGCGATATAGAGAGCGAGGCACCAGCAAAAAAGTCGTTTCCGATGATTTCGATGCTACCACGTTTGTTACTATCCAGTTCAGCGTTGTCATCACCGCCACAACCCACTAGGCCTGTTGCAATGATAAGAGGTATAACAAATTTATTATTCATTTTTTTACTCCTGAAAATTCTACTTTTTCAAATTAGCTTGTTTTAACTAAGTACTTTGCTTGGCTAGTACTTAACGCTGATACCTGCGAATAGACGAGGGCCGTAATCATTAACTTCACCGGTATTACCCAAGGTATAGAAGTATTGAGATTTAGGTTCGCTAAACAAGTTAATTGCAGAAAATTTAACACGAACGTGTTTATTAATTTTGTATGATGCTCGCGCTTCCCAAACATTCGCTTCATCAACAAAGCGCAGTCTTGTACCGTTACTGTTGTATGGTTGGAAGTACTCACTACGATACTTGTAGATAAGCGCTGTTTCAAAATCGCCAACTTGGTAATAAACTTGTCCGTTAAATACATGCTCAGAAAGACCAGGTACCGAACCAGTATCTACGATGCCTATTTTCTCTTGAGTAACAGTTCCATCTAAGCCTGTAGTAAAGACATTACCGTAATTACTATCTTCAAATTTAAAATCTGAATCTGCATAGTTATAACCGAATTTAACACCAAGACCAGAATCCCAACGGTATGAGAATGATGCTTCAAAACCTAGAAGTTCACTTGCTTCATCTGTAGTTACTGGGCCAGTAATAGGTAAATCGTAATTTTGACTTTCAACGTTAAAAGTTTCTAGTATTGTTTGGTTTTGGAAACCACCATTAAACTTTTTATAGTAAACGCCAAACGCGACTAAAGAGTCATCGTTAGGGTACCATTCCATTGCAAGGTCATAGTTCCATGACATTAATGGTTTAAGAGAAGGATTACCAGAACCGTTAACACCAACTAACAAGTCATCAACAGTTACAGGATCAGCTGTTTCTACTATAAAGTCACGGCTATAACCTAAATCAGATGGTTCAGCACGTGACATACCACGGTAAACACCAGCTCTTAAAAGGATGTTTTCTTCATAATCAACAACTAAGTTAAAGCTTGGTAATACTTCAGTGTAATCGCCACCAGAAGTAAGCTTATCAATTTGATCGTCGTTTGGATCTAGTTCTAAGAAGCCATTTTCGTCAGTAATTACGCTATAGCTTTGTCTAAAACCAATAGTCTCTACTTCAGTATTTACAACACGTATACCAAAGTTACCACGAATAAATTTATCAAATAATTCAGTGTCGTAATTAAGCATAGCATAAGCAGCTTTGGTAGTTTCTATTACGTCAATAGTACCTGAGTTTTCGTATATAACTTCAGGGTGAGTAAAGTCACCACCTACAGATGCAACAACGGCTTGAGAGAAACAAGCATTATTATAAGTTGCCCACTGAGAGCCTGTTCCGCTTTCTACAACATTACCTGAACTGTCTACATGAGTAAAAATATCACCGTCAGAAACACTATCTAAGAAATCAGTTTCAGGGAAGTTGATTTGACACTCTTCAAGTATATCGATAGCTGATGTTACACCTTCATCTAAGTCAAACTGGTTTCTTGAACCATTACCATTTGTTCCACCATATTGAAGAAACGACAGTTCAGAAACTCGTAGTCCACCTTGAACACCACTAAAAACATCTCCGTCTAAATTGTAATCAAAATCTACACGTGCGCCTTTAATTATGTTGTCACGAACATTCTCTCTGTCGATACGTGTACGAAGATCACTCGCAAAGTTAGAAATATCGGTTACATCAAAATCTGTAATAGTTAAATGAGGAACGTATGAACCTAGATCCCAAGAGAAAAATGGACGATTACTCGTTCTACCTCGGTTTGAAATTTGTAACTCTTCACGATTGGTTTCAGAATAGCCAATATCTGCAGTTATAGTTAAATCTTCATTAACAAAATGTTCAATGTTAAGTCCGTAACCTACATAATTTTCTTCACGAGAAAACTGCTCGCCAGCAGACTCAAATCGTTCATTACCTTCCCAATGTAAAATACCACCAACATCATTTGTTATCAGGTTCTCACCCGTTACACCTGGTGTAACGCGCTTCTGTAAAAAGAGTAAATCATGACGGTATTCAGCTTGAGTTCGGTCTGAAATTTGTGCATCAAAGTTTATATCCCAACTATCAGATGGGCGGTATTGTAAAGCAAAGAACAAAGCATCTCTTTCGTCAGACGTTTCGTTTTGACGGAAACTTCGGCTTGAGCCAGTAAATGCGTAAGGTGTACCTGCATCAAACGCTTCACCTGTCGCTGAATTTATACCATTATTAAAGCCTTGGTTACCAGGATCTTCACAATCACCTGCTGTACTGCGGAAAAAACCTGTAGATGTATTTGTAGGGTCGTTTAGACATGCCCATAAAGAAGAACCTGTTGGGCTTGAGCTTCTATATTCAGCTTCTGGCTGACTAATATCTTGACGTTGCCAACCTATGCTCACACCAAACTCTTGACCGTTGTCAAATTCAAACTGGTCAACATAACTTAGCGTTCCGCGATAGCCCAAATCACCTTGTAGTGAGTTATCAACATTTGCTTGATCTGGATTATAGTTACCTTTAAATTCACCTTGGATACGTCTTTTACCAAAATCTAAAGGCTTAAGTGTCTCCAGCGTAATAACACCTGCAACCCCACCTTCAATCATAGAAGCGTCTTGAGTTTTATAAATAGCAACTTTCTTCATTAACTCTGACGGGAACTGAGAGAAGTTAACTGAGCGGTCACCACTACCATTAGTCGCTTCACGGCCATTAATATGAGTCGCACTTAAAAATGGACCTAAACCACGGATACTGATTTCAGTTGCACCACCATTTTCACGGTGAGATGCAGCACCTGTAATTGTTTCTAGCGCTTCACCAATTGAAAGTGCAGGTAAGTCACCGATATCTGCTGCTGACAAACCATCAACAACCGTAGTTGCTTCACGCTTTATGGCAATTTGATCTTGAATCGTTTTACGGGTACCAACGATTTGAACAACTTCTATGTCCTTATTGTCGTTATCTAAACTTTCAGTTTGTGCTTCTTGTGCCGTTGCCGAAAATGCAAAAGAGCTAGCTACTGACGTAATAACGACAGATTTTATCCATGTTGCTATAGGTGAAAGTTTAAACTTCCTTATATGATGGATGGGCTTTTCTTTTTTACCTAATATCGAGGACATACCGAATTCTCCGCTTGTTTTGTTGTAAGCATGTAACTGCCTTTTAACTGTTATATTTATGTTATAGGGATATCAATTTTCCATAAGAAACGTTTATTAAATTGATAGACATTAATTTGATAAACATTAATTTGATAAACATAGCGCGCTAAAACTTATATTTGTTATGCGTATTATGGATGTGATAGAAAGTGGCTTTCACATAATCACCATCTGCGCCTTCATTGTTTTGGTTATAAACACCAGCTTTAAAGTACATATACTGATTACCAGAGCTGTAACCACTATCTTTCATGTCGTAGTGCTTAGTAATATTAGGCTTGCCTTCCCTAATTATCGTGACGAACAATACTTCGTCTTTTACAGAAATTTTATAAGAAAATTTTTCGTTCAAGGCGATGCCATCGTCAGGATCTGACAACTTATGAGATCGAGAGCCAATCATATTTATCCAAACATCATCGCCACCATTTATTTCATGAGCAAAATAAATAGCGCCTTTCGAATTGGCTGGTAATTTACGATAATATAAACGAATAGGTTCATCATCAGTGGCGTGAATTTGCCCGATAATCACGCGTCCAACCTTCTTTTCATCGCCTGTGGTTGAAACTCTATTCACAGCCAATGTCCCTTCCAAGCTCCCTTCAATTGCACCAGCCTTTGCTTTCATCGAACCATGTGCCCCACCGAACACCCAGTTATTTTTGGTCAAACCACGTATTTTTATTCTGCTATTACCTCTACGTAGCATTTCACGTAGTTCGGTTCGCGCATACTTTGTATTTTTTGATGTCTTAGCGCCTACATTAGGGCTTGCGAATACAAGACCGCCATCATCTGCAGTATAAAAAAATGGTTTTAGAGTGAAACCTTGATCTAATGATTTTTCATAAACGGTATCTGCTTTTTTATCTTTGTTTAGATCGGTTGGTAATGTTAACGACCAATCGAGTAAATCAAAATTATCGCCTGGCTTGTTAAGAGGATTAAGTGTTGAAAAGTCCCCCAATAACACGCCATCAGCAAGACTGCTGTGTGACTTGGGAATCAGTATATTTGTCTGAACTTCCTGAGCATTAAGTGGTGTATTAAAAGCAACTAAAGCAAACACTAATACGCTGAAAATCTCACAAAATTTTGTAGATAAATGACGGAAAAAATTATAATTGCTGATATTCATATACTTCATAATCCGTGTTCTCGTTGCTGAATCTGTTCGTGTACTTTTCAGTTTCACTATTTCAACTCTTTCATAAACTACTTTTACGCACCGAGTATAGAGACCCGCCCGCACATGGAAAACTCGCTAACTCCTTTGTAAAAAGAAGTAAAATTTTTAGTTAAGTAATAATAAAAAACTTTAGTTATTTGTTATGAATACAGTCATAACTAACTTTTGTGACGCTGATATCACCCTATTAGTTATTAGAATTTTACACATCGGTATTACCTAACTGAATACAATATAACCATTACAACACCATATTGTCAACCAAAACACAAAAACCAATATTACCAAATGTAAATATTGGACAGAACACGAATAATGACCATCAATAAAATAAGATCTTCTGTATTTACATACCGTGTGTATCTTCGATAAAGAAACTAATTGACATCATCTTGCATAAAACTTAACTTACCAGCACTAACAAGACATCTCTTTTCGTTATAACCAATTTTAAAATACATATTACCAATTTTAAAATACGCATTAACATTTTTAAATATAAAGAGATTGCAACTCAAAGCTAGTACCGCAGATTATAGGGTGTATCATGATTCATATTTTTATTGTCTTCTCATTAGTTGTATTGCTGGTCGCTTGCGGTGGTTCTTCAACAAGCTCGCCTACAAGTACACCAACCACGATAACTTTCCCTGTAACACAACCTGTGACGAATCCAACACCAGGCATTTCTGATCCGATATTTCAACCTAACCTTTCAGTGACACATTGCGACGGTATAGACTTTCTCAACTTACTTAACGTAGAAAGTGATGCTCCAACGGAACAAGGATTTGAAGCAGGCAAGGCTATCGATAATAATTTATCGGGTGACAACCGCTGGCAGACAACGCTAAACAACGCACAACTCACCATTGATTTAGGTTATAGACACTTAATAAAAGAAGTAGGAACTGCTTGGTTTAATGGAGACGAAGAACAAAGCAGTTTTGATATTTTAATCTCAGAAGACGGCACTAATTTCACTCCTTTATTGACCAATCAAACAAGCAGTGGAAAAACTAAGTTATTCGAACGCTTCAATTTACCTCACTCTGTGGGTAGGTTCTTACGTTTAATTAGTTATGGGGGAAACATCAGTTCAACAACGGCTCTTAGTGAAGTGGCTATATTTGGATGCCCACTTGACGTTACTATTGCCCCTATTGAAACGCCGAATGTTGATATTTCTCAATACAATTTAGATCCTAACGTACCACCAGGTGAAAACTTTGACTTGTTAACGTGGGCACTCGACACCCCAATAACTGATCCAAGCGATGGTTTTTCTTTGCGTGCAAGTGAGCGCGAACTAAACAACGGTTTTACAGACAGTAACTATTTTTATACTGCAACAGATGGAGGCATGGTTTTTAGAGCAACAATCTTTGGTGCAACGACTTCTGCCAATTCAAGCTTTACCCGAACCGAGTTACGCGAAATGTTACGTCGTGGTAATAGTAATATAAGTACCCAAGGTGTTAATGAGAATAATTGGGTTTTAGGCTATCAACCAGACCCACAACGTTTAGTAGGAGGCAGAGGAGGTTCATTACAAGCCACACTCAAAATAGATCATGTGACTTTATCAGGTAGCCAATTGCATACGGGTAGATTAGTGATTGGCCAAATTCATGCGGACGACGATGAACCTATTCGTTTGTATTACAAAAAATTTCCTAACAATGATCGCGGCTACCTATTTTTTGCCCACGAAATAAAAAATGGTGACGACATTTGGAAGATGGTGGTTGGCCCTACGCATACTAACGAAGATAACAAACCCACATATACAGCTAACCCAGAACAAGGCATTCAGTTAGGTGAGATATTTTCTTATGAGATTAACCAAGAAGGCTCAATAATTGATGTTATTATTCGCCGAGGCGATCTCAATGGCCCTATTATTGGCCACCAATTTGTTGATATGCTAAAAGAAAATAGTGGCTATGATGTAGTAGAAGAGTGGAACTACTTTAAAGCTGGCGTCTACTCACAAAATAATACAGGCGAAAGTGGCGACGAAAATGGAATAGGATCTGACTTTGACCAAGCCACTTTTTACTATTTAAAAAACTCACATACGCCATAGGAAGAGTTCTGCAACTCAGCTGAAGTAGGTCGTTTGTTGCAACTCATGTGAGAGTTATAATAATCTCTGTCACTATACAAAAAGGGGGTACGCCCCTTCTCCTTTAAGTTCAATGTTGGGTTAGCTACACTTTAGTAAAATAACAAATCATAGTTAATAAAAAAGCCGCAACAAGAGCGGCTTTACATCTATATAAATTTGTATATCAATCTACTCTATAGCAGTATTAGCTTTGTGAAGCAGCTTCCGAGTATAAGTGAACATCGCGTTGTGGGAACGGGATAGAACAACCAGCAGCCTCTAACGCAAGTTTACCTTGCTCATGAATATCGAAGAAGTATCCCCAATAATCATCAGTTTTAACAAACGCACGGAATAAAATATCAACAGAGCTATCGTTTAAGTTTGTAACCGCTACAACGTTATCTTCATCTTTTAATATTCTTTCATCACTATTCATTAAGTTAGTTAATGTATCGCGAGCTACTTTCATATCGTCTGTGTATGCAATACAAAAAGTCACTTCAACAGCACGAACAGGACTTGTACTAAAGTTAATTAAGTTACCGTTCGACAAAGGGCCGTTAGGAATAACGATAGTACGCTTATCGAAAGTTTCTAAAATAGTCACAAAAATGCCCATTTCTTTAACCGTACCGCTCTCACCTTGTGCTTCGATGTAATCACCAACACGAATAGGACGGAAAATTAGCAACATTACACCACCAGCAAAGTTACCTAAGCTTCCTTGCAATGCCATACCTACCGCTAAACCAGCTGCACCCAATACCGCGATAAACGAGGTTGTTTGAATACCTACCATTGATGCAACACTGATCACTAATAACACTTTCAGTAGAATATCAATAGCGCCTGTTAAAAATGAACTTAACGTTTCATCTTTTAAGCCTTTGCTTAATGCTTTATTCGCGCCGTTACGAATACGCGCAATAACCCATAAACCAACAATTAAAACAACTAACGCTAATAACGCTGTTGTTCCGTATTCAATCACGTATCCAATAATCAGTTCTGAATATTTTTCTAGTTCTTCCATTTTTAATCCTTTTAGGCTGGTATGTAAAAATAACAGTATAGAGTAAAAAATAATTAAGATTAATATATTTAACTATTATTTTTACACTTTATTAACATTTATTTTCGATAATAACGGTGAGATTTAAGTATAATAAACACTTCAGCTAGTTAACGACTCAAAAGGCTTCCACTTGTTAAGTTACCGTCATGCATTTCACGCCGGCAATTTCGCCGATGTATTAAAACATTCAGTATTAACCTTGGTATTGGAATACATGACAAGGAAAGACAAAGGCTATACATACATTGACAGTCACTCGGGTGCAGGAATGTACCAACTTACTGAAGAGTACGCGCAAAAAACAGGTGAATACAAAGATGGAATAGCTAAATTAATTGATAACCCAAACATTCCAGAAGCACTAGAAGAATACATTGATCTTATTAAATCGTTTAATTTAAAAAACGAGAGTAATCATGTACAAGAAACACAGTTAAACTTATACCCAGGATCACCTGCTGTCGCCAAAGCATTTTCTAGAAGACAAGATAGTGCACATTTATTTGAGCTTCATTCTACCGACATTGAACACCTCACTCAGTTTTGTGAACGTTGGTCTAAATCTCACGTTAAACAATCAGACGGTTATGAGGGATTATTATCTTTAGTTCCACCGCCAAGTCGCCGTGGAGTGATATTAATAGATCCACCTTACGAGTTAAAAGAAGACTACCCGAAAGCCGTTAAAACGATTATCAAAGCCTACAAAAAATTCGCTACCGGTACATATATTTTGTGGTATCCCGTTGTTAAACGCGAACTAGTAGAAAAGATGAAAAGTAACTTTACCGAAAGTCATGTGAAAAACGTGCTTCAGGTTGAACTATGCATTAAAGAAGATACAACAGAATACGGAATGACAGGGACAGGACTCTTTATTGTTAACCCACCGTGGTTACTCAAAAAGCAATTGGAAGAAATACTACCTTACTTAAAAGAAATTTTGGGACAAGCACAAACAACATATACTCTAACTCAACTCATTGATGAATAAGCGTAGCGAATAGGTTTAGGCAACGATTAAATTAGGACGTGCGATATTGCTTATGTTGGGGTAATTGGTCGTTAATTTCATACCAACATGCTTTAGATTCGGTATAAATATGAGCATCTGGGGTTACAGACTCAGATAGGTTATCGAAACATGCTAACGCCACCTCAATTGTTTTGGCTGTTTGGTTAAAAGAAGATTCAAAGAACAAACTTGAACCACATACTTTACAAAAGCTTCTAACCGTTTGGTTGTTGGCTGTATAACGAGATAACACCTCTTCGCCACTTACTAAATGAAAGTGATGTAATTTTACCTCTGCAAACGTTGAAAACGCTGCACCATGAAACTTTTGACACATGGTGCAATGGCAATGCCCAATAAGCGGTTCAAAAGCATCTACCGTAAAAGTAACCGAGTTACACAAACAACTGCCTTTATTCATAATACACCTATAAAACTAGGTTTCTTCGTTATCTTCGCGTTCTTGTAGACCCACTTTTTTGCGTAGCACAGGCATTTCACCAGCATCAGTTCCCACAAACGACTTTTTAACTATCTTGCGAGGCTTCGCCTTCGCGGCGACGTTCTTTTTAGTTGACGGTTTGGCTTTATTAGCAACTTTAGGCTTTTTAGGTTTTAAACCTTTAAACTTTGCTTTTAAACCATCAACAATATCAAAAGTTATTTTTTGTTGTAAAAAGCCTTCAACGTTCTTAAGACTCAACCAGTCTTTCGGTCCTACAAAAGAAATTGCATCACCAGAGCTACCCGCTCGACCTGTGCGCCCTATTCTATGAACAAATTCTTCGGTATGTTTTGGCATATCAAAGTTTATAACGTGTGAAACATTTACTAGGTCTAACCCTCGCGATGCTAAATCAGTCGTTACCAATATTTTATGCTGCCCTTTACTAAAGCTTTCCATAATTTGATTACGTTGACTTTGATTTAACTCGCCACTTAACGCTACCGTGTCGTGCCCTAATTCATTTAATACTTGAGACAAACGCTCTGTATCACTGCGAGTTGCAGTAAAAATAATAAGCTGTTGTATGTTTTCTTCTTTTAAAAAGTGCTCTAACAGTTGTTGTTTATGATCTAAATGATCACACAAATAAAAGCGCTTTTTAATATCTTTATGTTCAGTATGACCTGCGTCAATAGCAATACGTTTAGGTTTGTTCAATAACGCTAACGCAAACTCGTTAACTTGTGCATGATCTAGAGTTGCTGAAAACAACAACGTTTGGCGCTTACGATGATCAGCCGCTTTATTTATTAAACTCAGTTCATCTGCAAAGCCAAGATCCAACATACGGTCAGCTTCATCTAAAATAAGGAGCTCTAAACCATTGAGGTAAAAGTGCCCTTGCTTCAAGTGATCAGCTAACCTTCCCGGCGTTGCAACAATAAAGTGAGGGTCTTTCTCTAATACCTTCACTTGGTCGTTAAAGTTCTCACCACCTAATATTAATACAGCCTTAAATTGAGAGCCTGAGGTAAACATACGCAATTGCGTGAAAACTTGTTTTGCTAGTTCTCGGGTTGGAGTCAAAATTACAACGCGCGGATCTCGTTTAGATAACGCTCTGTTTTTTGATAAACGCTGCATAGCAGGCAATAAAAAAGCCAGTGTTTTACCTGATCCTGTTTTAGAAGACGCGATTAAATCGTGCCCTTTCATGGCCGCTGGTATTGCATGTTGTTGAATTTCTGTAGGCGCAGAAAAACCTAAATGTTCAACGGTCGACATTAAACGAGGGTCTAAACCAAAATCACTAAACTGCAAACGATACTCCAAACATAAAAAATAAATTGTGCTTGAGTATTATAACCTTTAAATAACGTACGGTAAGTAAGTATTTTAAATATGAGGAACTAAGAAACGGAACCCGTTACAAAGTGTGTATAACAACTATATTTTAGTCTACAAAACGCGCTATTTACCAACAGAAACACTGTTTATTTGAGTTAGTGCTTTATTAACATCGGCAATAAACTGTTGATTATCTACTGAGTCATAACAGGCTATGCGATCTTTTTGCACATATATTGAGAACTTATCGTCTCTATGTACTTTAATATTTGGATATTTCGCAATAATGGCAAGAGAGTCGGGTTCATAAGCAATAAAGGCATCAATTCGCTGTAAATTTAGCAATTGAATGTTTTGTTCAATAGACTCAACCACAACTTTCCGCGTTGATGAATCAAATTCGTACCCGCCGTAATCAAAACCTCTCCTCACTCCTATCTTTATATGCTTTAACGAGTCATTGTGTTTAATAACCGGATTAATATTTAGGGTATAAACATAGGCAGTTGCTACGCCTAGCGCTTCACTCGTTAAAAGAGATCGATTTGATTCAAGTGTTGAATTATTAACAGGAAAAACACAATCAAAGTTTTTGTTATCAAACTGCATATAAGCGCGAGTTGGAGGTAAAAAACGGTGTTCAAATGCTTTAACACCAAAAGCCTTTATTTGTAGAATTTTTTGATTGTAAGGGCCTTGAAGTTCCTCTTTAGCACTAAGTAAGTGAGGAATTTCAGGAGAAACTAACGTAACAATATTGTTTTGAGCAAAGCTCATACCGGTCGATAAAGTGGTAATACTATATAAAAGAAATAATGAAGCATTTTTTATCATATAGGAATTTACCTTTACCACTTAACCCGTTAACAATCCTGCATACCGATTCTAAAGAAAAGATTCAGGTACTTTAATAGTAACTATAGCTTAATATAATAAAGTTAGTTAGGCTGTTAAAGCACCTTATTCAACTAGCTATTAGCGATACGCTCTTCAACAACCTTGATAGCATTGTCTATACGCGCCAATACTATATCTTTGTCTAATAACGCTAAGGTAATATCTAAAGAAGGAGAATTACCACCACCAGTTGCAGCTACGCGTAAAGGCATACCTACTTTACCCATACCCACTTCAAGCTCTGTAGCAGTATCGTTAATAGCGTCATGAATTAACTCAGGTACCCACTCAGACAAAGCAGCAAGTTTCGATTTAACAACATTTAATGGTTCTACTGTTACTGGGCGTAAATGCTTTTTAACCGCTTTAGGATCTAACTCGTCGAAGTCTTCGTAAAAATAACGGCTAATTTGAGCCATTTCTTTAAGCGTTTTTACACGGTCAGCTTGTACTTTTACAACTTCTGATAATGCAGGACCATTCGACGTATCAATTCCCTGGTCATCCATGTGCCATTGCAGGTGTTCAGCTACGTATTCAGGGGCAAGTGTTTTCATGTAATGCTGATTAACCCATATAAGCTTATCAGTATTAAATGCTGATGGAGCTCGGTTACAACCTGTTAAATCAAATAATTCGATCATTTCTTCTCTTGAGAAAATTTCTTGATCGCCATGCGACCAACCTAAACGAACTAAGTAATTTAACAGTGCTTCAGGTAAATAACCGTCATCGCGATATTGCATAACACTAACCGCACCATGACGTTTAGATAAACGTTTACCGTCATCACCCAAAATCATCGGTATATGTGCATATTCTGGCAAAGGAGCGCCAAGCGCTTTTAAAATATTAATTTGTTTAGGTGTGTTACTAATATGGTCGTCACCACGTACTACGTGCGTAACTTTCATATCCCAGTCATCTACAACTACAGTAAGGTTATACGTAGGTGTGCCATCTGTACGTGCAATAATTAAATCGTCAAGTTGATCGTTACTAATAGTAATATCGCCCTTAACCATATCTTTTATTACAACGTCACCACCAATTGGGTTTTTAAAGCGAATTACGTAAGGCTGACCTTCAGGATAATCTGTACGATCGCGCCATAAACCGTTGTATTTTTCTATCTCGCCTTTTTCTTTAGCTTCTTCACGCATCGCTTCAACTTCTTCCGCCGTGCTATAACAACGGTAAGCATTTCCTGACGCTAATAACTGCTCTATAACTTCTTTGTAACGGTCAAAACGCTTTGTTTGAAAGTATGGGCCGTGAGTCCATTCTAAGTTTAGCCAATTCATACCATCCATAATGGCGTCAACTGATGCTTGAGTAGAACGTTCTAAGTCAGTGTCTTCAATACGTAAAATAAAGTCACCACCATTCTTTTTAGCGTATAACCAGCTATATAAGGCAGTTCTTGCACCACCTACGTGTAAATATCCAGTAGGACTTGGAGCAAAGCGAGTTGTTAATGTCATAGTTGTCTCACGAAAAGGCTAATTCATATCACCTGAATAAAATTAGCAATATGTTGTTCAAATAATGGCGAATATTTTAACAGGCAAATGAATTGAATACACCTATTCAATGGCCTAGTTAACAAATGTTAGAGAAGAAAAGAATACAAATTAATCAGGATGTTGAAAATACCAGCACTTAAAACAAAATATGAAAAAAATTAGTAAAAAACGCTTTGTTTTTGTTGACAGGTTTTCGGATCTCCCTATAATACGCCCCCACAGAGACGGACGATTAGCTCAGTTGGGAGA
>JAHDIK010000002.1:81971-259953 GCA_020630795.1 Colwellia sp. | reverse complement strand
GCACCGCCCTTACAAGGCGGGGGTCACTGGTTCAAGCCCAGTATCGTCCACCAATCATTTAACATTACATCCTAGATTCATATCTATATATGGACGATTAGCTCAGTTGGGAGAGCACCGCCCTTACAAGGCGGGGGTCACTGGTTCAAGCCCAGTATCGTCCACCAATTATCTTAATCTAAAAATTGATTTTTCATAGAACTTAATACGACCTTGTTTAGCTAGGTTTGATTGCGACGAAGACTTTATGCTCTTTTCAATTCGTGCACTTAATATGGCTCTTATAAACCTAGGGCTATTGAATAATCCTGAAACCACTAAATATGTTGTAATGGCTCATTCGGTTTTAAACGGAAATAACTAGTTAAAAATCATTTACCAGTCCATTAAAAACTCACGATTATTTATTAAATTCAGTATGTTAACCAAAAAATTATGATTAATTGGTTTGATAGTAAAAACTTACATCAGATATTTTTTTTACAATGTCGTATTCCAGACCAATATTGCTGTAATCACCGGAGTTTGGGAAGTCATGTTTATGATTTAACACAATTCCCCAGTGATTATCTCCCATGCCACCAAATATAACATTCAAAGTATCTTTATTTTCTTTTGTGATGGCTGCAACTTTATACTTAGTCATGAGCTTTCTTAAAGCTTGTGAAACACTAGATAAATTCATTAGTTTTTTTTCATCTTCAGGCTTAGAAATTTTGTAATCACCAGAAGGGATAAAACCTGCCTGTTTTGATGGGTAATAAGTGATTAATTGGGTTGGACTAAAAAAAGTATTGTTTACTCGATATACATGTGGAGCAGTTTGTTGAAGAATAAAAAAATTATTATTATCTATAAACGATTCTATTTCTTTAGCTGATTCTTTTACAAACTCTTTAATCAATAATATTCGCTCGTTCTCACATTTAACTTCTTTACAAATTGAAATGCCTGGTAAACTAGTTAATTCCCTTTTATTAATATTTAATAAAGCACTTCCAAAGACACCAAAGTTAAAGTTTACAAAAGCTCGCTTATCTTTATTGTTCTTAAATTTAGTAGGGTGAATATCTAACAAGCTATATGGATAGAAAGATGGTAAGTATGCTAACTGCAATTTTGTTTCAGGTAACATTTCCTTAACATGCCTGATCAATGCCCTATATTCATTATCAATTTCTTTGTCAAAGTAAGATGGAGCGTTAGCAAATGCTATTGAAGAAAACAAAAAAGAACAAGTAAAAATAAGCTTCTTAAACATGTAAAATCCCTTTAATAAAACTAATATAATTTATTGACTTAACAGATTTTTTTCTTCAGGATTAGTTTTTAGTTTAAAAGCATTTCCAGTAGGAGCAGAATCTTCATATTCTATACAGACTAGGTCGATAATCCGGTAATTACCTTTATGATGAGCTAAACCTGGTTCTTTCCGTATCTAAGAAAGTAAATTTAGTCATGGTCGCCACTCTTACAACTAATATTATAGAATATTTTTAAAAACTCCATATAACTCTTTGAAAAAATGACTAATCATGCACCTTTATAATTTACTAAATGATGAAGTTAACTTGTACCAGAAATCTATTAATTATGTTTAAGTACTAAATAATAAAAAGAGCTACTAACTAAATTTAGTAGCTCCAAGTTGAATCAATAATCCGTATAAAGATATGTTTTTTTATGTTTACTATTAGAAATTATCCGTGACGTTTAATTACCGCTTCATTCAATTGTGCCAACATTTTTTCAGTATCTTCCCAACCAATACATGCGTCAGTAATACTCTGACCATAAGTTTGCGCTTTTCCGTCAACTAGATCTTGGCGACCTTCAACCAAATGACTTTCTACCATTACACCAAAAATATTATGGTTGCCTTGCGCGATTTGGTTACTAACATCGGTAGACACCAACATTTGATTTTCAAACTTCTTATTACTGTTTGCGTGACTAAAATCAATCATAATTTTAGTGTTAAGTTTTGATTTTTCTAATAAATCAGTCACTTCTTTCACACTGTCAGCATCATAATTTGTTGTTTTACCGCCACGTAAAATAATGTGGCAGTCTTTGTTACCCGTTGTTTCAACAATTGCAGAATGACCTAACTTGGTTACCGATAAAAAGTGGTGAGGCGCTGCCGCAGAGCCAATAGCATCAACCGCTACTTTAATGGTTCCGTCGGTACCATTTTTAAACCCGACCGGACATGATAAACCAGACGCTAACTCACGATGTACTTGGCTTTCTGTTGTTCTTGCACCAATAGCTCCCCAACACATAAAGTCAGCCATGTATTGTGGTGTAATCATATCTAAAAATTCACCAGCTGTAGGTAATCCCATATCGTTTAAATCAAGCAATAATTTACGCCCTAAACGCAAGCCGTCATTTAATTTAAAGCTACCATCCATATATGGGTCGTTAATAAGGCCTTTCCAGCCAACCGTTGTACGTGGCTTTTCAAAATAAACTCTCATCACAATTTCAAGATTATCTTTGTATTTTTCACGAAGCTTAACAAGGCGTTTACCGTATTCTATTGCTGCTTCTGGATCGTGAATTGAACATGGTCCAATAACAACGAGCAAACGCTTATCACTACCCGAAAGTATATTGTGAATAGCTTCTCTTCCTGCAAAAACCGACTTAGATGCATTTTTTGAAGATGGAAATCGCTCAAGTAGTGCTACTGGAGGTAATAAGTCTTTGATTTTATTGATGCGAACATCGTCGGTTTGGTAAAACATAATAGATTCTCTTAACTTGAAATGTATAAATAATAATTTTTAATTTACGTCTAGACACCTAGATGACAAATCCCACGCCAATTTAGCAGTGTTAGTAGGTTAATACCATAATAAATTCATTAAAATAGCTATAATATACGGTAAGATTGCTATAGATCATTACAATCAAGAGGAAACAATACTTTGACGATAAATTCAACGTTACCTTTAATCGATTTACATCGACATTTAGACGGAAATATTCGCCCAAAAACTATTTGGGAGTTAGCGAAAAATAATAACATTGCACTACCCGTAACCGAATTCGAGCAATTCATTCCTTACGTTCAAATTATTAAAAGTGAACCTGATTTAGTTTCGTTTTTAAAAAAGCTCGATTGGGGTGTTGCCGTACTTTCTAACCTAGATTGTTGCAAGCGTATTGCCTTTGAAAATGTGGAAGACGTATTTAATGCTGGCATCGATTACGCTGAACTGCGTTTTTCACCATACTACATGTCGATGACTCACAATCTACCAATTGCAGATGTTGTGGCAGCAGTAATTGATGGTATTAAAGAAGGTATGAAAAAATACCCTGTATCAATAAAACTTATTGGTATTTTAAGCCGCAGTTTTGGCGTAGAAACCTGTCAAAAAGAACTTGATGGACTACTCGCACATAAAAACGATTTAATCGCTATTGATTTAGCTGGCGATGAATATGGTTTTCCAGGCGAGTTATTTATAGATCACTTCAAACAAGTATCAGATGCAAACCTTCATATAACAATTCACGCTGGTGAAGCAAGAGGCCCGGAAAGTGTTTGGCAAGCCATTAAAGATTTGCGAGCAGAACGAATTGGCCATGGTGTAAAAAGTTATTTAGACGAAAGTTTGCTCGATTACATGCGAGAAAATAACATCGCGATTGAGTCTTGCTTAACGTCAAACTTTCAAACGGGCACAGTAACAGACTTAACAAAGCACCCTGTTAAACAATTCTTAGATCACGGAATTACAGCGTGTTTAAATACTGACGATCCTGCAGTTGAAGGCATTGAGCTTAAACATGAATACTCTATTGCGAAAGACATTGTAGGTTTATCAAATGAAGAACTTACGCGATCGCAAGAAAACGCATTAAAAATGGCATTTATGTCAGATTCCGAAAAACAGCAATTAATAAATAAGGTATTACAACGAGCTCAGTAATCAGTAGCTAACAGACACAAATAGTTTTCAAACTAGCTTTACCCCATCACATTGAGTAAAATTACATTTTATTCTTTGTTATTTAAATAAAGTAATAAATAAACGATATTAACACATCAGTAAAACACCCTTGATAGCAGCTCAATTAACACTGGCTAGAAACTTACTGAGATTTTAACAACTAAAAAGGTTATCTCTCATGGCAACACCACATATAGAAGCAGGCCCAAACGATTTCGCAAAAACAGTATTAATGCCTGGCGATCCACTTCGAGCAAAATTCATTGCAGAAAATTTTTTAGACGATGCAAAATGTGTAACACGTGTACGTAACATGTTTGGCTACACTGGCACTTATAAAGGCCAACCCATTTCAGTGATGGGTTCTGGTATGGGCATTCCTTCAGTTTCTATATACGCAACTGAGCTGTACAAAGATTACGGCGTTGAAAACATTATACGTATTGGCTCATGTGGCGCAGTACGTGACGATATAAAAGTAAGAGATGTTATTGTAGGTATGTCTGCAAGTACTGATTCAAACGTAAACAGAATGCGTTTAAATCAATGTGATTTTGCAGCCACGGCTGACTTCGGTTTACTTCAAAAAGTAGCAAACACAGCTGATAAAATTGGTAAAAAAATTCACGTGGGTAACATTTTTACGGCTGATTTGTTCTACACACCTCAACCTGAAATGTTCGCATTAATGGAAAAATACGGTATTTTAGCCGTTGAAATGGAAGCAGCAGGTTTATATGGCGTTGCCGCTGAATACGGTAAAAAAGCATTGTGTGTGTTAACGGTAAGCGATCATATTAAAACAGGCGAACAAACATCGGCTGACGAACGTGAAACAACGTTTAAAGATATGATGGAATTAACACTAGAAAGTATTTTATAACACTTATTAAAAGTACCAATAAATTACACCGTTAATTCTTAGGTAAAAATAAAAAGGCTAGCACACGCTAGCCTTTTTAATATCTACTATTTAACTAATGATTAGTAAAAATTAGCTTTAAACTCTACACCAAAGAAACGAGGTTCATTTACATAACCCGTTAAGTTGTTAAAGTCGATTGCACCAGTAAGTTGTTCTTCGTCAGTAATGTTTCGGCCATATGCAGCTACTTCATATTCTGCATCATCACCACTCCACTCGTAACCTACACGAATACCACCTTCTAATAATGCGTCACCTGTAAACTCAGTTGATTCATACAAGAAGAAGTTAACTTTACTGCGGTAAGCCCAATCAGTGTATACGTATAATTCACCGTCGCCCATTTCTTTAGACCAACGTGCGTTTAAGTTACCAATCCACTCAGGCGATTGTGGTAAAGAGTTACCGTCTATAACAGCTTGACCATCAACGTTGATAGGATCTTTTACCGTACAACTTGCGCCACATGGAGCAACACTAATATTGCTGTCTTGCAATTCAGTATGGTTATAACTTAAGTTTGCGCCCACAACTAAATCAGCAGTAATAAAGTACTCACCGTCTAATTCAAAACCGTAACCTACAGCACGGTCAGCATTTAATAGGCTGGCAACGTTACCAGTACCACCAACAGCTGTTAACTGCTGGTCGCTAACGCGATAATAAAATACAGAACCGTCTAAACGCCCCATATTGTCAGCAGTAGTCGCTTTAAAACCTGACTCAATTGAAGTTACAGTTTCTGAATCAGCCGTTGTAGCATTGCCAGAAAACAATAAGTTACGACCTTGAATACTTGGTGCACGGTAACCTTTCGCTACTCGAGCGTATAGGTTAGTTTGGTCCGTCCAGCGGTAATTTACGCTAATGTCACCACTAACTTGCGAATCATCTACATCTGCAGATTCGCTAAAGCTTGGAGCACCAAAAGGTGACTGAACAAGTGTACCGTCCCAACTACGATCATCGTTAGAGTAACGTAAACCACCATTAATATTTACAGTGTCTGATACTTCATAATCAAGTGAACCAAATATAGCCCATGCACTTGTTTCCATATTTTGAATAGCTTCACCATTTTTAGCGCCTATATCCGAAAAGTCTGGAGGAGTACCTAACGTGTTAAAACTTAGGTTATTAATTGTTAAGTCTTCTTCAAATAAGAACAAACCAAATTGATAATCAAGCGCGCCAAGGTCATTACTGGCAATACGAATCTCTTGCGTTAATTGTTTGTGATCTGGCATTTTAGCACCAGTTTCAGAAGGGAAAGGAATAAAGCCTGGCCCCATAGCAGGCAAGAATGAAGCCCCGTACCCACCGTCAATATCACCTACAGAAAACATTTCGGCTGATTCGTAACCGGTTACAGACGTTAAAGTATGGCTGCCCATATCGTACTCAAGTTTTAAACTTGCACCCTGCATATCAACTGTTTGTTTGTTACGGCTTGCAGCATCTTGGTAAACCACGTCACGTTCAAAATTGTCTACTAAATCGTTAGTACCTGGCTTAATAATATTAGCGCGGAATACTCGAGCATCAGCTTCAGCATCACGGAAATGGTAATTAAACAACGCTGAAAATTCGTCGCTAGGCTCCCATAATAGTTGCACTCGACCAGCAGTCTCTGAATATCCACCTAGTTCATCTTTTTGCTCAAAACCTGGTGCTTTGTTGTCTATCCAATCAGAACGATCTTGACGTAATAATGAAACACGTGCAGATAATGTGTCAGTCAAACCACCACCAACTGCTGCGCGTAAGTCAGTTGAGTTAAAGCTACCGTATGAAGCCGATACTGTCGCATCAAAATCTTCCGTTGGTTTTTTGGATTGAACTTTTACGATACCAGCGGGTGTATTACGACCAAAAAGTGTCCCTTGAGGACCACGTAATACTTCTACGCGCTCAATATCGAACATTGGCATACCTTTAGTTAAGGCATTTTCTAAAACAACGTCATCATAGATCAGTGATACAGGCTGCGATGCTAATAGATCAAAATCAGTATTACCTAAACCACGAATATAAAAGCGAGGAAAAGTACGACCAAACGACGATTCTATGAGTAAACTTGGTACCTTACCCGATAAAGCACGAACGTCCATACCAGATGAACCTAGTACTTCAAGTTTCTTTGGTGTTAGCGCTGAAACCGAAATAGGCACATCTTTTACATTTTCCGTACGTTTACGAGCGGTTACCTCGATAACTTCAATACCAACAACTTCTTGTTCGTTAGCTTCTTCTGCGTAGGCAGATTGAACAGCAAATAAACCGCTGGTTGCAATCACCGTTTGTATACAAAGGGCGATTGAACTTTGCTTAAACTTTTGCATGTAACTTATCTCCACTTAATTTTTGTTTAATAGGCTTTTATGTTTATGTTTTATCGTTTTTATTAATAGGTAAACTTAATTGTTTGTAAAAACTGTTTCCGTACTCCATAGGTTCCAAGTCAAATAACTCAGCTATGGTTTGTCCTAAATCAGCAAACGTTGTTCTTTCACCAAGGTTTACTGATTCAATATGGTTGTGATAACTCAAAATAGGTACGTATTCTCGTGTATGGTCGTTACCCGGCCATGTTGGATCACAGCCATGGTCGGCAGTAAAAAATACAATATCGTCATCATTTAATTGGTTAAAAATATCGGGTAAGCGTTTATCTAAGTACTCTAACGCTTCGGCGTATCCGACTGGATCTCGTCTGTGTCCAAAGTCTTGATCGAAATTAACTAAGTTAGTAAAAATAATACAGTTGTCTTCAGACGTATTAATGTGATCAATCGTTGCATCAATTAATGCAGGAATTCCTGTAGCTTTGGTATTTGTGGTAATGCCCTGATGTGCAAATATATCGGCAATTTTACCTACACTTATTACTTGACCACCTTTGTTAGTCAGCTTTTCTAAAACAGTTGTTGATGGTGGTAAAACAGAATAGTCGCGACGATTTCCTGTTCGGATGAATGTTTCAGGTGTTTCTCCAACAAATGGACGAGCAATAACACGTCCTATATTGTGATCGTCGAGAATGGTTCGCACTTTTTCACAATACGCATATAAGTTGTCTAACCCAAAATGTTCTTCATGCGCTGCAACCTGAAATACACTATCAGCCGAGGTATAACAAATAGGTATGTTACGTTTTATATGTTCTTCACCGAGTGATGCAATAATTGTAGTTCCTGACGCATGACAATTACCCAGCATTCCATCATAGCCCGTTGCTGTATTTATAGATTCGATAAGTGATTGAGGAAAGCTATTTTCTCTATCTGAAAAGTATGTCCAATCGAACAATACGGGTACACCTGCCATTTCCCAATGACCGCTCGGCGTATCTTTACCTGTGCTTATTTCATACGCGTGGCCATAAGCACCTTTTGTTGGTTCGTTTCCTACGTACGGAAATGTGCGCCCTGACGCTTCTTCACAGGCTTTTATTAAACCTAACGATGATAAATGAGGAAGATTAATTGCTTTATTTGTTTCATCAAAATAACGTTGAGCTAGGTTTGCAAAGGTGTTTGAGTCAATATCACCAAATTTATCTGCGTCCGGTGCATGCCCTATTCCAAAACTATCAATTACAAAAATTACTGCTCTTGCCATTCTATTCTCGCTTAACATTAAATGCACTTATCACAGTGTAGTGCATCTTTTATATAAAGAAGGATAATACCCTCAATTAAAAGCTGACACAAATGTCAATTATGAATAAACTAGAATTACATGAATTTCACAGTAAATAAGCTGAAACTAGGCCATAATTACAAAATTAAGTGAAAGTAACGCATAAATACATCACATTAAACATGACCACACGGTCAAGATGTGATAATTTACGCACTATAATTACGTAAACTTTATTTCTTCAAAATGGCCGCTAGTTTGTGCCAAAATATAAGTTTGTATCGCTTATTTATGATGATGCGCTCGTTACATTAATAATCGTCATCAATACATGAAATTTTTTGAAACTAAGGCAACCGTTTTGACACAAAACAAACCGACGCTAATTGCTGTTGCTGGTGCATCTGCATCAGGAAAAACGCTATTTGCTCAAACAATATTTGACGAACTTTTACCCGAATTAGGCATTGAAGGTATTTCAATCATCAAAGAAGATTCGTATTACAAAGATCAAGCACATCTTGCGTTAGAAGAGCGAGAGCAAACAAATTATGATCACCCAAGTGCATTTGAACATGAATTAATGACGGAACACTTGCATAAATTGACACTAAACGAGTCGGTAGAATGCCCTGTTTATTGCTACAAAACACATACTCGTACAAACGAAACGATCAAGTTATCACCTACTCCAATCATTTTGGTTGAAGGTATATTACTGCTTTCTAACCCTGAATTACGAGATTGTTTTGATATAAAGGTGTACATGGATACACCGTTAGACATTTGTTTAATTCGACGTATTCAACGCGATATTATTGAAAGAGACAGAAGTATTGAGTCAATCACTAACCAATACTTAGACACAGTTAGGCCTATGTATTATCAATTTATCGAGCCATCAAAAATGTGGGCAGATATTGTAATTACAAGAGGCGGTAAAAACAGAATGGCAATTGAAGTATTAAAAGCAAAAATACGTCAATTAACCAATGAGAGCTAGAAATAAACGAGAACAATAACAAATAAAACTAGAGGCTGTTTATGGAATTAGGTGCACTTAAAGGCGTGTTTGGTATTATTTTTCTACTTGGTGTAGCAATTTTTTTATCCCAAGCCAGAAAAAACATTAACTGGAGAACTGTTGGTTTTGCGTTTGGTCTCCAAGTATTGTTAGGTGCATTTGTACTCTACATTCCGTTTGGTAAAGACGCGCTCGAATCGCTATCAACAGGCGTACAACAAGTTATTGATAGCGCTAAAGCAGGTATTAACTTCCTCTTTGGTGGCTTGGGTACCGACGCGATGTTTTCTAACGGTGTTGGTTTTGTATTCGCTGTTAGAGTGCTCCCCGTCATTATATTCTTTTCGTCGTTGATCGCGGTGCTTTATCACCTAAACATCATGCAATGGATTATAAAAATTATCGGTGGCGGTTTACAAAAGCTTCTAAAAACATCACAACCTGAGTCGTTATCAGCTACAGCAAACATTTTCGTAGGACAAACCGAAGCTCCACTAATCGTAAGACCTTATATTTCTAAAATGAGTCAGTCGGAGCTATTTGCAATAATGGTTGGTGGTTTAGCCTCTGTAGCAGGTAGCATTATGGCGGGTTACGCTGGACTAGGTATTGACTTAAAGTACCTTATAGCCGCGTCATTTATGGCTGCGCCTGGTGGCCTTCTAATGGCAAAAATCATATTACCTGAAACAGAAAAAAAGCCTGATGCAGAATCAGAAGTTGAATTTGCTGAACAAGATGAAAAACCAGTAAACGTAATTGATGCCGCTGCAACTGGCGCAACCGCTGGCTTAAAATTAGCGGTAAATGTAGGCGCTATGCTACTTGCATTTATTGCGCTTATCGCATTGCTTAATATGATTATTGGCGGTATTGGTAATTTATTCGGGTACGATCACATTACAATTGAGTGGATGTTAGGTTACATATTCGCTCCTATTGCTTTTATCATTGGTGTACCTGTAGGCGAAATGCTTCAAGCCGGTAGTTTTATAGGCCAAAAAGTCGTAGTGAATGAGTTTTTTGCCTACGTTAACTTTGTGGAAGTAAAAGATTCTCTGAGCGTAGGTACACAAGCAATTATTACTTTTGCACTTTGTGGTTTTGCAAACTTATCATCAATCGCTATTTTACTAGGCGGCATAGGTTCAATGGCTCCAAGCAGAAGACCTGACATTGCTCGTTTGGGCTTAAAAGCAATGATAGCCGCAACTTTAGCTAATTTAATGAGTGCTGCTATCGCCGGAGTATTTGTTACGCTTTAACCCGTAGCATGAGTTGTTTTATATAACAGTATTAAAAGAAGTATCACTATGAATAAAGATCAAGAAATAGCAAAGCTTTCACTATCGCTTATGGACTTAACAAGCCTAACGAATAATGAATCAACAGAAGACATTATCGCATTGTGTAAACAGGCTAACTCGTCAGCTGGTAATACTGCGGCTATCTGTATTTACCCTCGTTTCATTCCAATTGCGAAAGCTCAGTTAGCTGCTCAAAATACGCCAGAAATTAAAGTCGCAACGGTTACTAATTTCCCTCATGGTAATGACGATATTGGCGTGGCAGTATCAGAAACAAAAGAAGCGGTTGGTTTAGGCGCTGATGAAGTCGATGTTGTTTTTCCTTACAAAGCACTTATTAATGGTAACGAGCAAGTTGGTTATGATTTAGTAAAAGCATGTAAAGCTGCTTGTGGAAACAACGTATTACTCAAAGTTATTATCGAATCTGGCGAGTTAGCTTCACCTGAATTAATAGAAAAAGCGAGTGAAATATCCATTAATGCAGGAGCTGACTTTATCAAAACCTCAACAGGAAAAGTTGACGTTAATGCTACACCTGAAGCCGCAAAAATAATGCTAAACACAAT
Source organism: Colwellia sp. (assembly GCA_020630795.1). Lineage (GTDB taxonomy): Bacteria > Pseudomonadota > Gammaproteobacteria > Enterobacterales > Alteromonadaceae > Pseudocolwellia. The sequence continues at coordinate 248,518 of JAHDIK010000002.1, read as the reverse complement.
TAATAACATCAACCCAAATGTCGGGTTTAAAGCGGCAGGTGGTGTTAGAAACGTGGAAGACGCAGAGGTATACCTAAATATTGTGTTAGACACTTTAGGAGCATCTTGGTTAAATCCAACTCACTTTAGATTCGGTGCTAGTAGCTTACTAAATAGTTTACTCGTAACTTTAAACCAAGAAGCTGATACAACCAATACATCAAGTTATTAAGTTTAGTTCGGTTAAACATACATTAATAAACACCAATAAACATAGGTAGCATTCATGGCACAACTATATTTCTACTATTCAACCATGAATGCTGGAAAATCAACTCACCTACTTCAATCTGCGTATAACTATTCTGAACGTGGCTTAACACCATTGTTATATACCGCTCAGATAGACGATAGATTTGAAGAAGGTAAAGTGTCTTCTCGTATTGGATTGCATGCGGAGGCTTCCCTCTTTAATACAGACACTAATCTGTTCAAAGAAGTGAACGCGCAACATAGTCAAAATAACATAGATTGCGTTTTAATTGACGAAGCGCAATTTCTATCGACACAACAAGTGAAACAATTAACCGATATTGTTGATACCTTGCATATACCTGTTTTAGCTTACGGTATACGCACAGACTTTTTAGGTGAAACATTCTCAGGCAGTGCAGCACTGCTTGCATGGGCTGATAAACTGGTAGAACTTAAAACAATTTGTCACTGTGGTAAAAAAGCTAACTTTGTTATTCGTGTTGACAAAGATGGCCATGCAGCCAAAGGTGGAGAACAAGTAGAAGTGGGTGGTAACGAGCGTTACGAACCACTTTGTAGAGCGCACTTTAAAGCGCTCGTTTGGCAATAAACACTCGGTAACTCATATAAAAATACTGTAGAGGCTTTTATGGCAGTTTTTGAAAGTAAACATCCCTTAGTAAAACACAAAACAAGCTTACTTCGAGAAAACTCTATTTCAGTAAAAGATTTTAGAGAAGTAACTAATGAGCTTGGCGCAATGCTTACCATGGAGGCCACGGCTAACTTCATTACTATCAATCAACCTATAGAATGCTGGTCAGGTAAAATATCTGCACCTACGTTAGCCGAAAAACAACCTACGTTAGTCCCCATTTTAAGGGCAGGTTTAGGTATGTTGAATGGTTCGTTGTCTATACTTCCATGCGCCAAAATAAGCGTTGTAGGTATTCAACGTAACGAAGAAACACTTCAGCCAGAAAGTTATTACGAAAATATTGTTGACGATATTAATGAGCGAACCGCCATTATCATAGATCCTATGTTAGCAACAGGCGGAAGTGCTTTAGCTACAATAGACATGCTAAAAGCATCGGGCTGCAAACACATTATCGCGATATTCCTCGTAGCAGCGCCCGAAGGAATTAATGCTCTAGAAAAATACCACCCTGACGTTAACCTGCATATCGGCGCTATCGATAATAAACTCAATGAAAATGGATATATTCTGCCAGGTCTTGGTGATGCAGGCGATAAAATATTTGGAACCTTGTAACCCTATTTAACCTATTTAACCTATTTAACTAGCAAGAAACGGTGAGCAAAGCATTACTCACCGTAGCGCTAAAAGTAATCTCTAACTAATTGTTTTGTAAATTACAGGAGTATCTTCTACTTTGGTGTCGCTTAACGTTAATGCCGACAAGTATTGCTCACTTGCAAACTTCGCCTGTTCGTCATTTTCGGCATGAATTCGCGCTACAACGTCTCCTTTATTAATGACAGTACCAACAGGAAGAATACGGTCAAACCCTACCGAATGATCTATCATTTGCCCGTTCGCAGTACGCCCACCTTTCATACCAACAATAGCTAAACCAACGTCACGCGTTTGCATAGACGATATATAACCTTGCTGAGTAGCAATTACATCAGTGATAATATTTGCTTTAGGCATAGAATCCCATGGAGATTCTATAAAGTTAGTTGGACCGCCAAGTGCTGCTATCATTTTACCAAACACTTCAGCAGCTTCGCCGTTATCTAACACACGTTGAATTTTTACATGCGCTTCTTCTTCGTTAGAAAAAACATTAGCACTTATAAGCATAGACGTAGCTAGCGCTACAACAACAGCATGTAAACGCGGCTCTCTAAGCTTTCCAGTTAAATACTTAACAGTTTCATACATTTCAACAGCATTACCCGCACTTGAACCTAGTACCTGATTCATATCAGTAATAATAGCCGTAGTAGGTACCCCTGCCCCGTTTGCTACATTAACAATGCTTTTTGCAAGCTGCGTTGCATTAGTCATATCAGACATCATAGCGCCATTACCAACTTTAACGTCCATCACCAAACTACCTAAACCAGCAGACAGTTTTTTAGACAGTATAGAAGCGGTAATTAAAGGGATTGACTCTACCGTAGCTGTAACATCTCTAATACCATACAAACGTTTATCAGCTGGCGCTAAATTGTCAGTTTGCGAGATAATCGCTACACCCAAATCTTTTACAATGCGTTTAAATTCCGAAATGCTTGGTTGAATGTTAAAACCTGCAATACTTTCTAACTTATCAGAAGTACCACCAGTGTGACCTAGTCCTCTACCTGAAATCATCGGCACGTACGCACCACACGCGGCCACAATTGCTGCGAGCATAAAGCTTACTTTATCGCCAACGCCACCAGTAGAGTGCTTATCAACAATAGGGCCATCTATTTCAGGCCATGACAATACATCACCTGAGTTCATCATTGCTTTAGTAAACATAACGATTTCGTCGGTTTCCATTCCCTTTTGGAAAATAGCCATTGCCATTGATCCAACTTGTGCGTCATTAAAATTACCCGACACTAGACCATCAACAAATCCTTGAATTTTATCGTCGGATAACTTCAGCCCATCTCGCTTTGTTCTTATAATTTCTTGAGGTAATAACATGTTCATTCCTTTATTTTATTTCTATATCGCCTAACAAACTTTTAGGTGTAAAAGCATTCGGAAGTAACTCTGCAACTGTCCACGTTTTATATTCACCTAAGTGATTAGTAGACATAACTTTTCCGTTTTCAGGTAAAAACTCAGCAATAACTTGTCTACATGCGCCACATGGCGGCGTTAATACCTCCTGCTCCGTATAAACAACTACAGACTGAATATTACGTTCACCTTTAATAATTGCTTGAGCAATACAGTTACGTTCTGCGCAAACCGTTAACCCGTATGATGCATTTTCAACGTTGCAACCAGACACAACCTCACCACTTTCAGTTAACGCAGCTGCGCCCACTTGAAACTTACTATATGGAGCATAAGCTTTCGCGTAAGCTTCTTTAGCGGCAAATATTTGTGTTTTCCACTGTTCTTTAATATTCATAATAAGAAAAACCTAACCATTTAGTCAACTAATTATTATTTAAATCTCTAAGAAATGCTAGCTTTAAATTTTAAATGTCAAAATACAAGAAATGGCATGTATAACTTTTTTGGGTAAAAAAAAGCACCAAACAATAAAATTATTTGGTGCTTTGGTGTTAAATATTTAAGTTAATTAAAACTCGTATTTAATTCCTACTACAGCTGACCAGCTAGAAGCTTTAGAATCAACACTTTGACCTCTAAAACCATCAAAGTTTGTATAGTTATACGTACCATTAACGATTTCAGCGTCTACAACTGGCGCGTTGTATTCAAAATCAACTTGTTCGTACTTGCCCCATTTATCATTTAACAGGTTTCCTACGTTTTTAATTGATAAGAATACGCTACCTTTATGATCATCCATAAAACCAGGGATTTCTTGTGTAAATTTAATATCCACACGCGTCCACCAGTTACTGTTAGCAGTGTTTCTATCTAATATAGTTCCTCTGCTTCCCTCTAAACCATGATCAGAGATAAATTGGTTAAATGCTTCTAAATCAAAATCAGATGCATAGGTAACTTTAGGATCGTTTGCTAGTGGAACATATAACAGGTTACGATCTTCCCAAGAACGTTCATCCCCAAAACCTGGGTCACCGTCAAAAGTCCAGCTAAATGCTTTACCTTTAACTCGTTGCCCGAATAGGTTTACTTTAGTTGCATAACCATCAATTAATTCAGTTGAGTATGAAAGGTTTAGAGTAAACCTATGGCGAACTTCGTAGTTACTTGTTGCTATAGCTGGATTATTTAAATCTTTAACAGATAAGTTACCAAAGTTAGAACTTACTGTTGAAGAGTTCATAGGACTCCCTTCTTCTGCATCCATAAAGGCATAACCAAATGCATATTTAAAGCCATTATCAAATGACTGATTAGCAAAGAATGAGATAATTGTAGCTGTTCCGTCAACATCAGCATTCGTCATGATGTAATCTGTTGTAGAACGACCTCGACAATCTGCACTAGCAGCATTTGATTGACAATCTGCAGTTAGTAAATCCACATCTTTATAGATTGGACGGCCATCTGGTGCAGTACCGATTTGCACAGTATTTAATGGATGAGATTTAGCGCTATCTTGCTGTTTAGTGTAGATTAAGTCAGCACCTAAAATAAGTGAGTTTTCAAATTCACGCTGAATACCGACGTTGTATTTCCATAACGATGGAACTTCAAAATCTTCAGACATAGCATTTACAGCGCCATCTCCGCCTACTAACTTGCTTACAGAAAGAGCTGGAACTTCGTAACCGAAATTCGGTGTATTGCTCGCTAACAAAGCCGCATCAATTGCTGCGTTCTCTTCATCAGTTGCTCCTCTACCTGAACGAACGTCAGAAGCACTGATAGAAACACCATTGTTAGAATAGTTATTCGATAACCATACATTAGGGTTACCACCAGCAAATAGACCTACACCACCATAAATAAATGTTTCATCATCGAAGATATAATTAAAGCCTAAACGAGGCTGCAATAAATCCATGTCAGGACCCACAGCATTTGTGTAACCGTAACGAGATTTAAAGTTTGCGTTAGCAGTTGGTACATCATCACTTTCCCATTTGTCATAACGAAGGCCTAACGTCATCGTTAAATCGTCAGTTACAGGGAAGCGATCTTGGAAGTAAAGCGCATAATTATCAAATGTAAATGAAGCAGCACCGTCATTTGGGTCTAATGACGTTGGGATATTGTAACGAACTCTAGAAGCTATACCGTTTCTAAAGTCTTCAAGTGAATCAAATTCAAATCGACCTTGGCTACCAGGAACGAATAAATTAAATACATCAACTGACTCATATTCAAAACCTCCAGTGAACTCATGATCTCCCATGTAGTATGTACCAGCAATTTTAAAGCTATCGGTAGTATAATTTAGTTTGTTTGCTTGACGGAATTGATCTGCACCTAAAAATAAATCTACACCGTCAACCACGTCGTTGATTTGAAAATCACCAAAGCTAGAATCTGACGTAAATGGAGTTTGGCCATTTTTAATTTTTGAACGACCAATTCTAATTTCAGTTACAAAATCGTCCGTCCAATCAGAAAACAACTGTGCTGAATAAGTTGTTAATTCGTTCGCTCGCTCGTAATAACGATCGTCAAACGCATAACTTGTAGAACCTGCACCAGTTGAACTAATAGTATTACCGTCAGTATTTTGGTACGTCAATGAAGCACGGTGAGCATCATTAATTTCCCAATCTAACTTAAGTAAAACTTTTTCTTCAGCTTCATCTGCTGAAGTTGCGATGTTACCTACTTGGTAACCGTAAACATCTTGAGCAATTTGCGCTACGTCATTTAGTGTTGAAACAGTTAACCCTTCAATTGGCTCTGCGAATCCAGAACCTTCAGGTCCGTTATCGAAAATTTCGCTTGGGTTATGCTTTTCATACGCAGCAAAAAAGAAAAGCTTATCTTTGATGATTGGACCACCTAACGTAAAGCCCATGCGCTTTTCGCTGTAATCAGGTACATCAAATTTGTCTCCATCAATTTCATCACCTTGCATAGAGTCATTTGTGTAATCCATGAATACACTACCGTGAAATTCATTTGTACCAGAACGAATAACAGCGTTAACGTTACAACCAGTAAAACCACCAAACTGAACATCAAAAGGTGCTAATTCAACAGCTACTTGATCAATCGCATCAAACGGGAACGGTAAGCGTTCTGTAGGGTAACCATTGTTATTTAAACCAAAGTTATCATTTTGCTTAATACCATCAACAGTAATACTGTTAAATCTATTATTAGAACCGCCACACTGGATAGCATCTGAATTTGAAGAGTCAATTACAATTCGAGGATCGTTTGCTAATACGTCTTTAATATCACGAGAGATTGTAGGTTGTGCCTGCAAATCTTCAAAACTAAAGTTCGCTGATGGGCCATTGGCTTCCATCATTAAACCTGTTACTGAACCTGTTACTACAATACGCTCAACTGAGCTTGCTGAAACTAACTCTACCGCTAAGTTTGTTGGGGTACCTAAGTTCAAATAAACATCTTTAATTGTTCTTGAACCTTGTTCGTCTTTAACAAGTACTGTGTATGGGCCACCTACTCTTAACCCTTTTGAGCTAAAGTTACCTGACTCATTGGTTGTAAGTGTTTTAGTAGCACCAGTACGTGTATCTGTTAACGTAACAATTGCGTTAGGAATTGTTTGCCCTGACTCAACTGAAACAGTACCTCTAATACTCGCTGACGTTGTATCGGCAGCCATTGCTGATGTAGATAGTCCAAGCGCTAATACAACAGCGCCTGTAATTTTTGAGAGACGATGAGCTTTCATCTTTTTAGTCCTTAGTAGAAGTTTAATTTTAAGTTTTATTATTTTTTAGGTTTTATTATTTGTAACAAATTAGTAATAAATATAGTCGTAAAAATTTAAATTATGTCTTCATGTTTATATTTCATGTGAAATTAAACCAAAGTTTGATTACATTTTCATTACATGTTTTTCGTTCATAATTTAACTGGTAAAACCACATTTTTATAAAAAGAACAAAAAAAACTCCACATCAAAAAATATCTAATAAATAACAAACAGTTAAATTAAAACAAGTTAATTTACATTTGATAGTGTAATCATATTTAGATATTAAAAAGGTTATTTTAAAAACAAAATATTATAGTCAAAAACAAAGAAACCAATTAAATAACCATATAGTCAACTAAAAAAAACATAACAAACAAATACTATATATATAAAGGGTAGAAACAAAATCATTAAGTAGACCTTACGAACAATTAAAATTAAAATATATGACTTTTCAGGTTGAAAGGTGAGGCTTTTTCATGTGATTATCTTTATTTGACTTAGTTGCCAAATGATTTGCAATTAAAAGTCTATTATTTGACATTTTAGTGTAATAAAAGCTCAGTATTATCGTTAGATAACTTTTCATAAATATGTCATACAATAAAAACAAAAACGTTATTTTTAAACCACATAGTCAACCTTTTCACTAAGTTATTAAATGGATTTTATTCGGTATAAAGTAAAAGGTTATATTTTTGAGATATGGAGTATTCATAAATATGAAAGAAAAGAATAAACTGAGTAAACAAAGTCACCTAAATAAAAACGAGCGAAATATTAAAACAAGTAAACAAGGCAGCATACGAGAAAAAAGCCAAGATAAAATATTAGCTGCTGCTCAAGAAGAGTTTATCTTGCAAGGTTATAAGGGCGCTACCGTTCAAGCAATTGCTGACAGAGCTTCATTACCTAAAGCGAACGTACTTTATTACTTTAAAAACAAAGAAAACATTTACCATGCGGTTTTAGAAAGAACGTTGTCTATGTGGGATGATGCTATTGGTGATATTGATCCTGATAACGGACCTAAAGTTGCTATAGAAAAATTCATTGCTGCAAAAGTTAAACTGTCATTTGAAGAACCTGGCTCTTCAAAAATTTATGCAATGGAAATCATTCAAGGCGCACAGCACCTAAAAGATTTTACTCGAACGTATTTACGCAAATGGGTAAGAGAAAAAGCTGTGCTTTTTCAACAATGGATAGACAACGGCGAAATGAAAAACGTTGATCCTGTTCATTTAATTTTTCTTATTTGGTCATCAACGCAGCATTATGCAGATTTTGATAACCAAATTTTAACGGTCATGAACCAAGCCGACTTTGAAGATGAAGACTGTAAAAATGTTACTGCATTTCTAACAGACATTATTTTACGGGGCTGTGGCTTAAATGATGACTAAATAACCCTTTTAATAGGAACGACTTTGAAGTTACTTACTCTTAGCTCTTTATTATCTTTTGTAATTTTTACAGGCGGCTGTATGGCTATTAAACCTTCGTCGGAACCAGAACAACTTGTTCGGGTAGCTACATTCAACGTAAGCATGGAAGCGTTAAATTATTTGCCTCACGTGCGCGGGAAATCACCAAATGTAAAGGGTAATGAACTAAGTAAAGCGTTAAATAGTGATCATCAGCAGATTAAAAATATTGCAGAAATAATACAACGAACAAATCCCGACATTATTTTATTAAACGAGTTTGATCGCGAAAATGACAGTGACACAGCTATTCAGCATTTTTTGAAAGAATATTTAGGTAAAAGTCAAAATGGCCAAAAAACAGTGGCGTACCCTTTTGTTTTTCAAGGTGCTGTTAATACTGGCGTAGCTACGTCGTTTGATTTAAACAATGATAAAAAGAAAGGTCAATTACCAGCCGACACACACGGTTTTGGCTACTTCCCAGGGCACTTTGGAATGGTATTGCTTTCAAAATACCCAATAGATCAGAAGACCATTCGCACGTTCCAATTGTTTAAATGGAAAGATATGCCGAATGCTTTACAACCTATAGATCCTGCAACACAAAAACCTTGGTACAGTCAGGAAGCATGGCAAAACCTAAGGTTATCTTCAAAATCTCATTGGGACATACCCGTTAATGTTAACGGCAAAACACTCCATGTGTTAGCAAGTCACCCTACTCCTCCGGTTTTCGATGGCCCTGAAGACAGAAATGGCAAGCGAAATCATGACGAAATTCGTTTTTGGAGCGACTATATCACCCAAGAACAATCAGGTTACATCTATGACGACAAAGGTACGAAAGGCGGTATTACACCAAATTCATCATTTGTAATTATGGGTGACCAAAACGCATCAAGTGTTGACGGAGATGCTGTTAAGTCAGGTATCACCAACCTACTAAATCATCAAAATATTCAAGATCCTTTGCCTAAGAGCGAAGGTGGTAAAAAGCATTCTGATCAAAACCCAAATGCGCAACACCACACTGCGTACTGGCGAATGAGAGCCGATTATGTATTACCGTCTAAGTCGGGTATTACATTAATTGATTCAGGCGTTTTTTGGCCATTACCAGAATCACCAGAATATAGATTAATTAAAGACAGGGCCGCATCATCAGATCACCGTCTTGTATGGGTAGACATAAACCTTTAATCACTGAACGCTGAGTTGTAATCAGTGAATAGGAAAAACAATGAACAAAATTTTAATTGCTTTAGCGCTAGCGGGTTTCGTAACTTCTTGTAGTAACACTACAAGCGAATTGAGTCGCCAAAACATCAAAACACCTAAAAATATTATCATGGTGATTGGTGATGGTATGGGCCCAGCGTACACAACTGCGTATCGCTACTTTAAAGACAATACAGATACCCCTTTAGTAGAAGAAACAGTGTTCGACCGCCTACATGTTGGTTCTAGTAGTACATATCCAGATTTAGCATCGGATTATGTAACCGACTCTGCAGCAAGTGCAACGGCATTATCAAGCGGAATAAAAACATACAATGGTGCAATTGGCGTAAATATTCAAAAACAACCCGTTCAAAGTGTACTCTCTTACGCTAAGTCATTAGGTAAAAAAACAGGTGTTGTGGTTACGTCTCAAATCAACCACGCGACCCCTGCATCTTACCTTGCGCATAATGAAAGCCGACAAAATTATAACGAAATTGCTGACAGTTATATTGACGAAGGAATACAAGCAGATGTTTATCTCGGTGGTGGCTGGCAATATTTCATACGTGATGACAGAAACTTAGTTAACGAGTTTAAGCAAAATGGTTTTCAATATGTTGATGATTACGCTGAGCTAGCTTCAGCAACCACTAATAAACCTCTATTGGGGTTATTTGGTAAAAAAGGTCTGCCTTGGGCGTTAGACGACACGAATAAGCATAGATTATCAATGATGACTAAAGCGGCTACTTCGCATTTAGCCAACCAAAACGGTTATTTTATGTTAGTAGAGGCAAGCCAAATAGACTGGGGTGGACATGCGAACGATATTGCCTCAGCAATGGCTGAGATGGATGACTTAGCCAAAACCTTAGAGTACTTAGAGCAATATGTTGCTGAAAACCCAGACACACTCGTGATTGTTACGGCAGACCACAGCACAGGTGGTTTTACCATAGGAGCAAAAGGTGTTTACGAGTGGCGCCCTGAAGTACTTAAACATCTAAAACACTCAACAGATGCAATTGCAGCCAAGTTTTCAAAAGAAGATATTACTCAGAAAAAACTGAGTAGTATGTTGAATTTTGGTGTGTCTAAAAAAGAAATTAGCCAATTGGTTGCATTAAAGCAGGACACGCTAGCAGAAATAGAAGCATTTGAAACAACTAAGGTTAATAAAGGTAAATACAAACCTAATCTTAAAAGACGATTATACAAAGCGATAAACCGTATAGTAGACAAGCGTACTAACACAGGTTGGACATCATCAGGCCACACCGCTGTTGATGTTCCTGTTTTCGCACTAGGGAAAGGAAGTGAACTATTTGTAGGTCATCAAGACAATACAGATATCGCTAAAAAGTTGTTCAAGCTGCTTGGCAAGTAACGATGACAAGTAACTCTAACAAGTAACCCCGCCCTAAAGCACGCATGATATAAACCAAAAAAGGTACTAAAAAGTACCTTTTTTACTCTAATCACTTGTGCTATTTATCAAGTACATCGTTTAAGCGAGCAAAGCCGTTCTCTAGATCGTTTATCAAATCATCAACATTTTCCAAACCAACATGTAACCTGATAAGTGGGTATTCATATTTCCAGTCTGTTACTGTACGCATAGATTTAATACTAGAAATAGCAAGTATAAGACTTTCAAAGCCTCCCCAAGAATACCCCATTTTAAAGTGCTTCATACCATCTAACAGCGCTGTAATCGCTGCTTGGTTTCCTCGGTTTAGCACAAAAGAAAACAACCCGTTTGAGCCACTAAAGTCTCTCTCAAAATATTCATGACCAGGACAAGATGGCAAGGCAGGATGCAATACGGTTTCAACCTCTGGTCTTTGAGCAAGCCAGTTAGCAATTTTTAGAGCACTTTGTTGGTGTTGGTTTAAACGAACACTTAAGGTACGTATACCACGTAATGCAAGGTATAAATCATCAGGAGAAGTACATTGTCCCATAATGTAACTATTTTCGCGTAACTGAGGCCATAGCTTTTCAGTAGCAGTAGCCGTACCCAGCATCACGTCAGAATGACCAACAATGTATTTAGTAGCCGCTTGCACTGATACATCAACACCATAATCAAACGGTCTAAAGTTAATACCTGCTCCCCAAGTATTATCTAACATTACAATACAGTTATGTTTATGAGCAACTTCGGCGATGCCCGGTACGTCTTGAACTTCCATCGTAATTGATCCAGGTGATTCTAAAAACACTATCGATGTATTCTCTTGAATCAGCGCCTCAATACCTTTTCCAATTAATGGGTCGTAATACGTTGTTGTAACGCCCATTTTAGACAGAATTTTATCGCAAAAATCACGGGTAGGTTCATAAGCACTATCTACCATCAAAATATGATCACCAGTCTTAACAAACGAAATGATCGCATTAGTAATTGCTGCGGTACCTGAAGGATATAACGCGCAGCCTGCGCCACCTTCAATTTCAGTCATAGCATCACTAAACGCAAAAGAAGTGGTGGTTCCTCTACGGCCATAAAACAAGGTTTGATTCGTTTTATTTACCGCCGCATTTTTCATATCTTTCACTGAATCAAAAACAACCGTTGAAGCCCTTTGCACAGAAGGGTTAACCACACCGTTAGTCCATTTACTTGAGCGCCCTGCCTCAATCACTTTAGTTTCTTTTTTCATTTCACATTTCTCAATTTAATTGGGAGGCGAATTAGCATTCCACCTCACATTATAGCTATCTAGCCATCTATAATGTATTTATAACCCGATTAGTTTGTAGGTGCACTATTTATTTCATAATAACTCGTCATAAAAAACAGGTAATTATTTGATAAGCCGACGATAAGTGCTTTAATTAAAATACGCACCTTAAAATCAAGAGCCATAATGCAAAGAATTGCGAAATTTTTCTGGATTCCCCTGTTAGTGTTTTGCTGTTTCTCGTCGGCCAACCCGAGCAAAAACCAAACTCCAATCAACATAATTGTGAATAATTGGAGCAGCCAAATCGTACTCGCCTATATCACAGGAGAAATTTTAGATTCTGTTGGTTATAAAACAACTTATTCTGAAGCAACTACCAACGAACAATGGGGCTCACTGTCACAAGGAATTGACCACGTTCAAATTGAAGTTTGGGAAGGCACCATGTCAGAAATGTTCAACAGAATGGTAGAGTCTGGCGGAATTATTGATGCTGGAAGCCATGACGCAAAAACACGTGAAGATTGGTGGTATCCAAGTTATGTGGAACTTGTATGCCCTGGTTTACCTGATTGGCAAGCGTTAAAACGATGCGCTTCGCTCTTTTCGGTTGATGGTTCTGACGTTGGCGAATATGTAGCTGGCCCATGGGAAAAACCTGAAGCAGCTAGAATAAGGGCATTAGAACTTAATTTTTCGGTAAGTACAGTAAGTGAAGCCGACGAACTGTGGGTTGCTTTGAGCCATGCTCGTAAAAACAAATTACCAATTGTGTTATTTAATTGGAGCCCCAACTGGGTTGAGGCGGTTTACGACGGAAAATTTGTGGAGTTTCCCAACTATAGCCCAGAATGTGAAACCGATCCCGAATGGGGCCTCAACCCCGACTTTCATTACGATTGCGGAAACCCTAAAAACGGCTGGTTAAAAAAAGCGGTTTGGTCAAAATTTCCTGACTTATGGCCTTGCGCGTATGACATTATAAAAAACATAAACTTTGATAATAAATCAATAGCGATGCTTGCTGCACAAGTAGACTTTTATAAAGAGTCTCATCGAGATACAGCTGCTAAGTGGGTTAATGAAAACAAACCTACATGGAAAAAGTGGATTCCCTCTCATTGCGTATCAGGAAGCTAATACATGACTAAAACATCTTTCCTACAAAAAAACTCTGTTGCAACACAGCTAATTAAAATTGTTTTTATGTTTTATTGTGCTGTAGCGATTGTCATTACTGTAAGCCAAGTAATCATTGAATATCAGTACACAGAACAAGAAATTCAAGACGAGCTATCAATCAACCAAGAGATATTTGAACCGATTCTCAGTGCGAGTTTGTGGAACTTAGACAAAGAGCAAATTCAAAACACCATCAACGGTATGTACGCAATCCCTATTATTAACGGAATAAAAATAGAGCAAAAAAATAAACTACTTACCGCTACAGGCACGATTAAACATAACGATAAAATAATACGCTACGATGATTCAGGCTCACCAATGGAGCTCGACACGAATACATCTACCAATCTATTCTCGTTTCAATTTCCGATAAATTATCAATTTAGAGGCGAACCTAGATTGGTAGGTTCAGCAACAATCTATTCAAGCTCTAGTGTCGTTATAGATCGCGTAAAAATGGGTATTATTCTTTTAATTATCAATTCCATTCTTAAAACAATCGCGCTTTGGGTATTATTTTTCTGGGTAGGAAAACGTATCCTATTAGAACCTCTACATAAGTTAGTTGATACGATAAACAACGTTAACTTCAAAAAGTTAGACAAAATTGAAATCGATTTAAATAACAAACGAGAAAATGAACTTACCATCATTGAAAATGCGTTTTCTAACATGGTAAGTAAGCTAGCAGATGCACGGCAAGAAGTTTTAAACTCTCATCTAATACTTGAAGACAAAGTAAAACAACGTACCGCAGAGCTTGAGCTTGCAAAAGCAGAGGCTGAATTAGCCAATAAAACGAAAACAGAGTTTATGTCGCGTATATCACACGAGTTTAATACCCCGCTAAACGCCATAGTGGGCGGTTCAGATGTGCTAAATAGTCTAACTCCAGACGACCAGAAAGATAACAAGTACCTCATTGATAACATAAAAATTGCAGGTAAACATTTAAGCATGTTAGTGAAAGACATTATGGATGTTGTACAGAGCACAAAAGACGAATTTGAAATAGAGTTACACAATTGCTTTTTAGACGACATCATTGAGTCATGTATTAACATGGTAAAACCGCTCGGAGAACCTAAAAACATATCTATCATTTATGTTCCTCAACATGCTGAAGTTCTAGCGAATGAAGGTCGCGTACGACAAATAATGCTGCATATATTAACCAATGCCGTTTTATACAATAAACAAAATGGCAATATTATCATCAGCATACAAAAGCCTAATCCACACAATATTGAAGTACATATTGAAGATTCGGGCGTCGGTATTTCAGACGATGACCTAGAACGTATTTTCCTTCCATTTACGCGACTTAACTACCCGATAAAACAATGCATAGATGGCTTAGGTATAGGCCTTTCTTTGTCAAAAACACTGGTCGAACATATGGATGGAAAAATATCTATTACCAGTAAAGAAGATATTGGCTCAACGTTTATTGTGAGCTTTATTGCTGCAAAAACAGCAACGCCAGCAGTTGATCACGAAAAAGCAGTTAACTAACCAATATCGACAAAGGGTATTGCAATGCAACTAACACTCAAAGGTAGCGAGAAAAGGCACCATAAAACATACGCGAGTTTGTCTATAAGCGCTGTTATCGCGTGTTGTTTCTCAATATCAGCATTTAGTGAAGAAACAAAAAACACCTTGTTAAATGGTAACTTAGCTACAACACTTACGTTAGCAACTGATTATGTTTTTAGAGGTGAATCTGAAACGAATGATGGTTCGATGCCTACTATACAATTAGCAACAACATGGACGCATAAATCTAATACGTACATAGGGTTATTTGCTTCTACAAATAAATTTACATCTGCTCCCAAAGTTGACTCTGTTGTAGGGCCTTATATTGGAGACTACGGAAAAATAGCCAATACATCGTTTAACTATAACGTATTTGTTTTTCATTACATGTATCCAAACAACAGTTCACTCAACTACACCGAGCTTTGGATGAAACTCAATAAACAATTCGATAGTCTCAATGTTGAACTAGAAGTCACACCTACACTAAGCAATTGGTTTGGAGTAGACGGCTGGAATGGAGTAAATTATGCTCTCCACAGTACATATAACGTTGGCGAAAATACAAAAGTATCTGCCACTTACGGGCATCAATCATTATCAGGCGATGGTGCTGAAGGGTGGAACCATTGGAACGCTGGAGTTAAGTACTCGTTAAACAATATCGATTTCGACCTTAGATATCACAATACGAATGTTGACGAATCTCACAAAGTTTACGGCCATCCAAATGGCATCAAAATATTTAATGACAGAGTTGTCGCAGGTGTAACCATTTCGTTTTAAAAAATTAAGCGCATTCACGTAAAAAGTCGGCTAAAACCATTGAATATGACTTTAACCGACAACGTCTATGACTTAGTAGAGCATTAAAAATGCACCACTATTAAGCGCTACATTACCCCTAAAAAACTACACAGATAAATACTGATTGAGCGGCAATTCTCTATAACGTTTACCTGTTGCTGCAAAAATAGCATTAGCGATACTCGGCGCTACCGGAGGAACACCCGGCTCACCTACTCCACCCGGAGCATTTTCTGTTTCGTTAACTAAATGAACAACAATTTCTGGAGCTTGGTTCATACGAACCACTGGATAATCATGAAAGTTAGACTGAACTACTTTGCCAGATTTAATATCTATTTTGCCCATAAGTGCTAAAGACAGACCAAATAACATCGCCCCTTCCATTTGAGACTTAATTCTATCGGGGTTGACTCCTAAGCCACAATCTATCGCGCAATGTACTTCTTTAATGGTTAAGTGACCATCTTTAACTTCAACCTTAGTCGCGACTGAAACATAACTCACAAAGCTGCGATGCACAGCAATCCCCCAGCCTTGTCCTTTCGGCAGTTTTTCATTAATAGGTGTTTTAGCTGTAAGCGCAGTTAACACATTTTTATAACGCTCGGTAGAATACGGGTGGCGTTTAAGCTTTTCTCCATAATTATTAAATTTAAAACCATATACTTGCTCATGGTTAACGTTTCGGTTTTCACCTAACGAATTTAAAATCATGTTTTCCGTGGTTATGTTTGCTTCGTGAGCTGCTTCATCTAAAAAGCTATTTAATGCGAATGACTGTTGAATATTACACACAGATCGCATCCAACCAATGCGTACAGGTGCTTTTGCTTGTCCTTTCTCCATCAACACATTATCAAAATCATAGGCCAAATCTGCAAAACCTAAGCCTAACTCAAATCCTGCGGGGCTATTAGCTTGATGATTAAACGTAGAACCAATACTTGGATACGCTGTTTTTTGATGCCATGTGGTTATTTTACCTTTGTCGTCTAAACCAGCTTTCATGGTTTGCACAGCGCCAGCATGAAAATAACCTAGTTGAATGTCGTCTTCCCTACTCCAAACCACTTTTACAGGCTTTTTAGTTTTATCTGCCAAAAATATAGCTTCGTTCGTAAAATCAGTTTTAGACTTACGTCCGAAACCTCCACCAAGCAACGTAGGCTGTACTTTGAACGTTTCTTTCGGCAGTTTCGTCATTTTTTCTGCGTGTTCCATCACGGCTTGTGGGTTTTGCACACATGCCCATATTTCACAAATATCATCATGAAACCAAGCTGTAGCCATAGGTGGTTCCATTGGCGCATGAGCTAAATAAGGTACTTTATACTCAGCTTCAATTACTTTTTTAGCCGCGTTAAAACCTTTACTAATATCACCTTTTTTACCAACGACTTCTGGCGATTTTTCCAGTGTTTTATGCATTGCTTTAAACGCTTCATCAGAGTCGTAT
This sequence comes from Colwellia sp., assembly GCA_020630795.1. Classification (GTDB taxonomy): domain Bacteria; phylum Pseudomonadota; class Gammaproteobacteria; order Enterobacterales; family Alteromonadaceae; genus Pseudocolwellia. Next base: position 231,453 of record JAHDIK010000002.1, on the reverse strand, counting down.
GATTGGTTCTCGCCCAAATCCCACTCTATAGATAACGCTTTACGGCCTTGCATTGCAGCCCAAGTATTCGTTGCAAGCACAGCAACTCCTGCTAGAGGGAAAAACAAAACCGTTTCGGGCGTAGCAGGCATTTGAATAACATCAACCACCCCCGGCACTTTTAAAGCAGCGCTGGCATCAAACGACTTAACTTGACCGTGAATAACAGGGCAACGTTCGATAGAAGCTACTAGCATGTTAGGAAGGTCTACATCGATACCGAATGTTGTATTACCTGTAACCATGTCGTGTAAATCTACAACAGGCACTGGCTTACCAATATAGTTAAAGTCTTTTGGCGACTTGTAGCGTAATGTTTTAACATCAGGAAGCGCTTGTTTGCTTGCTAACTCAGCTAAATCACCAAACGTAACCGATTTATCAGTATTTTTATTAATAACTCGATTATTTTTTGCATATACCTGTTCAACAGGTACCTTCCAATAATCTGCTGCTGCTTGCTCTAACATTGTACGGGCAGACGCACCAATTTCACGTAACTTATCGTAAAACTTGCGGATACTCGTAGAGCCATCGGTATTTTGGTTGCCGTAACGTTTATCTCCAAGTCCTTGTATAACATTTACTTGGTTCCAATCGGCTTCCAATTCATCAGCAATAATTTGTGGGATCCCTGTTTTAGACCCCTGCCCCATTTCTACTCGATGACTGACAATTTCAACCGTATTGTCAGGTTTAATCGCTACAAATATGTTTAAACGTTGTGGATCGTTATCTACTGGTTCAATAAACTTAGGTAACGGAGACTTTGATGAGGTTAACGAGCTACACCCAAGTAAAAGCCCGCTGCCTGCAATACCTGCATAAGATAAAAATTCTCGACGAGATAATTTAGATGTATTCATTATTTATCTCCCGCGTTATTGGCCATGGCAACCGCCGCATCTTTTATTGCTTTTTTAATTCTAGGGTACGTTCCACAACGACAAATATTACCCGACATATGATTGTTAATGTCTTCATCACTCGGATTAGTGTTATTTTCAAGTAATGTTAGTGCACTCATAATTTGGCCTGACTGACAGTAACCACATTGAGGTACGTTGTTGTCTTTCCAAGCAATTTGAATCGGGTGTTCTCCTTTTGGATCAACCCCCTCAATTGTGGCTATTTTAGCATTCTTCGCAATGCCAACGGGCGTAATACATGAACGAACCGGTTGCCCATTAACGTGAACTGTACAAGCACCGCATTGCCCTATACCGCAACCAAACTTTGTTCCTTTTCGATTAAGTAAGTCGCGCAAAACCCATAAAATAGGCATATCGTCGGGCGCATCTACTTCGTGCATTTCATTATTAACATTAAGTTTTATCATAATAATTTATTTACCTTTTTAACCGAGCTAATTCATCCATTGCATTGTAGTTGCCGTATAACAAAATCAACACCAAACATTGTTAACAATTGACATATGAATACATCATACATATATTATAGTCAACGATAATAACAAAATACCATTAATGGTCACTATGCCTTTTCGATCATCTGTAACTAATTGTGTCAAAAAAACTGTTTTTAATTATTTTTTATTAGTGGTTCTGATATTGAGCTTTTATTCATCTAACGCTTTAGCGGCCAATAACGTTAAGCGTTTAACATGGGCTCATGTATACGAACTTTCTGAACCTCTACATAAATGGTCATTATGGGCAGCTGAAGAAATTAATAAAAAAACTAATGGCCGTTACGTCATTGACGTATTTCCTGTATCAATTATGGGTAAAGAGGCCGAGTTAAATCAAAGTTTAAGCCTAGGTACTACAGATATTATTTATACAGGTACTAGCTTTGCCGCGCAAAACTTTCCTCCGATGGCGTTAACTGAACTCCCTTATATATTTAGAGACTATAAACACTGGCAAAAATTTAATACGAGTTCACTGTTTAAAGAGCTCAAACAGGGATATAAAAAAGCGTCTAACGGTAATCAAATTGTTGGTAACAACTACTACGGTCAACGTCATGTAACTTCAAACATCCCTATTAATACACCGTCAGACATGAGCGGCTTAAAACTTAGAGTGCCCAACGCTTCAATCTATAAGATGTTTCCGTTGGCTGTTGATGCAAACCCAAGCCCTATTGCCTTTTCTGAAGTTTACTTAGCTCTTCAACAAGGTGTAGTCGATGCACAAGAAAATCCACTCCCTACCATTAAAGCTAAAAAATTCTATGAAGTTCAAAATTATATTAGCTTAACAGGTCACCTACAGGGCTCTGTACTTACCGTTGCAAGCGATCGTTTGTGGGAGTCACTCAGTCCTGAAGATAAAAAAATATTTGAAGACACATTTGCTCAAGCCGCTGCTTTTGTTTCAGAAGATACAAGGCAAGCAGAATTAGCGCTAATTGATTGGTTTAAACAACAAGGCGTTCAAGTTATCACGGTAGACAGAAACAAATTCAGAACGAAGGTTCTCCCCTCACATAAAAACATAAAACAATCTCTAGGAGCAGAGTTGTATGACCGACTCCAAAACATTAAGTAATTCAAACACAGAGAATCAAACATCGTTTCACGACTTTGATGCAGAAGATGAACCGTTTTCATTTTCTAACTATCGCGCGGAAGACTGGTTGGCATTTATTCTATTTTGGTTACTTGCGTTAACCGTTTTTTCTCAGTTTATTAGCCGATATGTGTTCGATTCTCCACTAGGGTGGACCGAAGAAATCGCACGATATCAATTAGTATGTTTAGGTTTTATCGGCAGCTGTATAGGCGTTAGAAACAATACTCATATATTCGTTTCCCTATTTCATCGCTGGTTACCCCAAAAATTATCACACAATATTTATGTGTTTGTAGCCTTATGTAACGTCGTATTTTTTGCTTTGTTAGCGTTTTTTGCATGGCAAATTATTCCATTAATTTCAATACATAAAATGGCGTCATTGCCGATTTCAGTCAGTGTTTTGTATGGCTTAATTTTCGGTAGCTTACTTATTCTCGTTTTTAGAAGCTTACAATATTTTATTCAGGTATTACGAAGCTCAACTCCGGTTAACCCTGACGACGTATTTACGTCTTGCGATTAAGGAAAAGCAATGGTTATCACAGTATTACTCGTCTCACTTTTTATTATGCTTGTATTGGGCTTTCCTGTTGCGTTTGCCCTTATTGGCGCTTCTTTATTAGCCATAATGTTCGACGGACAAGTTCCTGAGCTTGTTGTACTACATAGAATGGTAGGAGGAATGGATAGCTTTCCATTACTATCTATTCCATTTTTTGTACTTGCCGGTGCTTTAATGAATTCATCAGGTATCACTACCCGAATTTTTGAATTTGCAAATGCATTAGTCGGTTGGATGCGCGGTGGATTAGGTCATGTGAACATTAGTGCCTCTATTATGTTTGCTGGTATGTCTGGCGCGGCTGTTGCTGATGCTGGCGGGTTAGGAGCCATTGAAGTAAAAGCCATGAGAAACAAAGGTTACGACGCTGGGTTTTCAGTAGGTGTAACTGCAGCATCATCAACGATTGGACCGATTATTCCACCAAGTTTACCTATGATCATATACGGTGTAATGGCGTCTGCTTCTATCGGGCAGCTATTTGCTGCGGGCTTTATTCCCGGCTTACTTATGGCTATTTCATTAATGGTAATGGTTGCCTACTACGCCAAAAAACGTAATTATCCAAAAGAAGCTGGCTTTAGCGTTCCTCATGTTGCTACAACATTTAAGTCGGCATTCTTGTCGCTAATGACACCAATTATTATTATCGGTGGTATTTTGTTTGGTATTTTTACCGCAACTGAAGCAGCTATTGCGGCAACAGTATATGCGCTAGTACTTGGTGCTGTTATTTACCGAACGCTTACGTTCAAAAAGCTCATAAAAGTGAGTATGGAAACCATAGAAACCACCAGTATAATTTTGTTGATTATCGCTGGAGCGTCTATTTTTTCGTGGGTACTTACCAGCCAACATGTAACGGAAAATTTCACAACATGGATGCTAACGGTTACCGACAATAAAGCACTCATTTTATTAATGATTACCTTTATATTGTTTGTGGTGGGTTGTTTTATGGAAACCATTGCCGCGATTACCATCTTAACGCCAGTACTGCTACCAATAGCCGTTAGTTTAGGAATAGATCCTGTACATTTTGGCGTTGTTATGGTGTTAAATCTAATGATAGGCTTATTAACGCCGCCCGTTGGTATGGTGCTTTATATATTATCGCGCGTAACAAAAGTCCCGTTTGAGGAATGTGCTCAAGCAACCATACCGTTTTTAATTCCACTTGTTATTGTATTAATACTGGTTACCTTTATTCCTGAACTATCGATGTGGTTACCTACGTTACTATATCGCTAATTGATTTTAGATAAGGTTAACAGAATTAAAACAAGCCCATTTGTTTGTCAGTTACTTCAATAAAACTGCTACCAACAAAAGGTAAAATCGCATCGGCAACCGCTTCAAGTTGTCGGTCGATATAAAACTGGTAATCAAGTGGCGCAGATAAATGTTCTTTCGCTTGTGGGCCGTTCAACGTAATGTAATATTCTATCCAACCTTTGTGTTGATAACGTAACGGCTTACCTTGTTCTTTATTTAGCAAATCAGCTAACCGCGCCGCTTTAATATGAGGAGGAATATTCTTTACGTATTCGCTGAGTTTTCGCCTAATACGTTTTCGATAAATTAGCTTGTTGTCAAATTCGCCGGCAAGCGTTCGTTCAACAATATCTTTTATATACTCTGCTGTCGGTTCGTCGTTAAATACCTTTTGGTAAAGAGCTTGTTGAAACTCTTTAGCGAGATCTGTCCAATCAGTACGAACAGTTTCAAGCCCCTTAAATACCATGTTTTGTTCTAACTGCTGGGTGTCTTTATTTTTACTCACGATCATACCCGCGTATCGCTTTTTAGTTCCTACATCTAGCCCGCGAATGGTTGGCATCAAAAATTTAGTAAAATGCGTTTCAAACTCTATTTCTAACTCACTTTCCACACCGTAATTGGCTAGCAACAGTGCGTCCATTTTTTGGTTAATTAAGTTTTGAAGCTCAATACCGAGCGCTTTACTCTCTTCTTGCGTATTATCTTTACCAATATGAACAAATATAGAGTCGGTATCGCCGTATATAACAGCGTACCCTTGCTCTTCAATCCACTCTTTGGTTACTTTTAATAATTGATGACTACGCTTGGTAATAGAGCCCGACAATCGAGGATCAAAAAATCGGCAACCTGTCGAACCTAAAATTCCGTAAAAAGAGTTCATTATAATTTTTATCGCCTGAGACAGCGCTGCGTTTTTCTCTACTTTAGCTTTGTCTCGCTCAGACCATAACGAACGGATAATATCAGGTAAAAAATGTTTATTTCGAGAGAAATAAGCGCCGTCAAACCCTTCAATCGGATTATTTTCATTTTCTTGATGATCAAACAAACCTTCAATAAGGCCCATAGGATCAATATTAAATGTTCGAATAATACTAGGGTATAGGCTTTTATAATCGAGCACTAATACGTTGTCGTACAATCCAGGAATAGAATCCATTACATAGCCACCAGGTGACACTAAACCTGATAAACCATCACCCATATTCGGTGCTACATAACCCGCTCTGTGTAATTTTGGCAAATATAAATTAGTAAAAGCCGCCACTGAACCGCCGACTCTATCAATCGCTAACCCAGTTAACTGAGAGCGCAACATTGCAAATTCTAACAATTGAGTTTTTTCAAATATCAACCAAACAAGCCGACAGTCCTCGAGGTTATATTCAGCTAACGCTTGTTTGTTATGATTAAAGTTGTCGGTAATTTCTTCTACACGATTATCAACATCTTTAACTTTTTTCCCTGTATTGAGTAAGGTGTTTGATACATTTTCAAGAGAAAAACTCGGAAAGTTATAGGTGGCAGTTTTAAGTAAATCGATGCCATCAAGCACCACTCTACCTTGTATTTCAATAAACTTTTGTTCGCTATTTGCATTTTTACGCCAATAAGGTGAGCTTCCATCTCGCCCTATCGAAAACTTAACACCGCGTAAATCACAACGTTTTTGCAATAAACTAAAGTCAAAATTAATTACATTCCAACCAATCATAATGTCTGGATCGTGTTCTTCAATCCAGCGGATAAACGCATGCAATAATTCAGCTTCAGAGGCCACCCACTGAATATATGTTTGCTCAGAGTCTTCTGGCTCACCAATCATAAATACGCATTGATGCGTGTTACTGTATAACCCAATTGAGTACAGCTCGCCTTTCATTGAACACTCTAAATCTATCGAGATCATTGAAAGATCTATTTGGCTTTCTTTTTCTGTATACGCGAGTGACTTGCATTTTACTTGAGTAAACTCGCTATATTTTTTAGTAGTAGGCAAAGATGCATTCGATTTTTCTTGCCCTAAAAAGCTTAAATTTCCAGTAATAAAACGTTCCATAAGATAACGTTCATCGGGCCTAAAGTCATCTTCGTAGCACTTTATATTATGGTGTTTGAGTCTTTCCCTAGCCGCATAAAAGTCGCGCATGGTTTTGAAATAAATTCCATATACAGGCGCTTTAGCAAACGTTTTAAGTGGGAGTTGTTTGATCTGTTCAACAGATATATTCGCTAAACTGAGTATTTCAGTCGCTTCTTCTACAACAGCATGTTCTACAAAAAAAACAGCAAGTTCATCACTAATTTCTAGCTTTACAGCACCATGTATGGTTTTAACCCATAACGTAATGCAAATTCGTCCGTAACGGTCTTGTGCTTGCCTAGTTAATACAAAACCATGCTGCACGTGTGTTAACAACTCAGCTTGATTAGACGAACGATTATTGATTGAAGAATTATGCATTAAAACTCGAAAACAGATTAAAAACTGTTAATATATACAGCAGTGTAATTCATACGACCACTCATGGAAACCTTCTCTACATGTTAAGTGACAAAATAAAGCAAGTTATACGCACCAGTTATAAAGCAATTGGCGAAAATATGACTAATTTTAACCCGCGTAAACAACAAACCTTTTTGATCGCTGAAATAGCAAAAACGCTGGCTGGTGATTATGACAAAGCGCGAAAGATCATCGCGATAGAAGCAGGAACTGGAACAGGAAAATCGCTAGCCTATTCGTTAGGATCGATTCCGTTAGCCTTATCCAGAGACAAAAAAGTTATCATTTCTACTGCAACCGTCGCGTTGCAAGAACAGCTTGTAGACAAAGACTTACCGTTTCTTAAAAAGCATTCAGGATTAGACTTTAGCTTTACCCTCGTTAAGGGCCGACAACGCTATGTTTGTCGCCAAAAACTGGCAGCAGCGGTTACGAATGGAGACGATCCTCAAGCTGGTTTTACTTTTGCACAAAAGCCCAACGCTGCAGATATTAGAACACTTTCCGATATGCATAAAAAGTTAGGCGATGGCACTTGGCAAGGCGATTTAGACTCTTGGTCAGACAGTGTACCGCACTATATTTGGCAACAAGTACAGTGTGATAAACATAGCTGTTTAAAGCACTTATCTGAACATACTCACTGCCCTTTCCATAAAGCACGAGAAACAATGGATATGTGCGACGTATTAGTTATTAATCACAGCTTATTGTTGGCCGATTTAGATTTAGGCGGCGGTAAAATTTTACCCGCTCCAGAAGACGCTTTTTATGTGATTGACGAAGCGCATCATTTACCTAAAGTAACACGCGATCATTCCAGTGCGAGTGTTACTGTAAAAGGAGCCATTGATTGGCTAACCAAGCTAAAAGAAACGGGCGATAAAATGGCAAAGCTTGTTAAATCTCAACGCGCCATTTCTCCAGCACTAAAACTCGGAGATGACTGCCAAGATTTACTCGTTGAATTACAGAAAGTTTTTACCTTTATCGAAAACAACAAAACCGTATATTTTCATACTGAAAAGCAGTACCGCTTTGAAAATGGCGTAATACCAAAAACCCTGAAAAATTGGGCTGAAGACATTAGTGAGCTAAGTAAAAAATCACTCACACATATTAATAAACTTTACAACATGCTGATGGAGTCAGTAAAAGACGGCGACACACAAATGTACTTAGCTGAGCCACTTTTAGCTGAGTCAGGGTTTATGATCCAACGCTTAGAAAATTTACACGCTCTTTGGTTAATGTACGATAAAACCGATAATGAAAAAGGCGCGCCATTAGCTCGATGGATAGAAATATCAGAAGGAAAACGCCTTGATTACGTGATTTCAGCTTCGCCAATTGAAGTGGGCTTTACCTTAGAAGACAAGCTTTGGAGCAAATGCGATGGCGCTGTTTTATGTTCGGCAACCATACTCGCGCTCAACTCTTTCGATCACTTTAGGTTTCAAGCTGGATTAAAAACAAATGACGGCACTCAATATCAACAAGTTAACTCTCCGTTTGACTACGCAAATAAAGCACAGCTCGTTATTCCTAAAATGAACTTTGAACCAAGTGCTGACAATTTTACCGACGAGTTAATAGAAAAACTGCCTGACTTTATCGATCAAGGATCGGCGTCGCTCGTATTGTTCTCTTCGTATTGGCAAATGGAAAAAGTAGCTGATGCACTGCGTAAAAAGCATAAACTTGATATTCAAATACAAGGCGAACAGTCTCGCCAGCACATTATAGAAAAGCATAAACAAAATTGTGATAGAGACAAACAAAGCATTGTATTTGGAACACAGAGCTTTAGTGAAGGACTCGATTTGCCCGGTAAGTATTTAGATAACCTTATTATAACTAAATTGCCTTTTTCGGTACCTACCTCACCTGTTGAAGAAGCTCAGGCTGAATACGTAACCGCAAAAGGAGGTAATCCCTTTATGTCTATTTCAGTGCCTGAAACATCTAAAAAACTTGTTCAAGCTACTGGTAGGCTTTTACGTAATGAAAGTGATGAAGGCACAATTACCTTATTAGATAGACGTGTTGTAAGTAAACGTTATGGTAAGCAGTTGTTAGACTCTTTACCTCCATATAAACGTGTAATTCAGTATTAACAGCTAGAATTTCCGCTAATTTGTTGATACGTTTTGGAAGTTAAAAATCAAACTATTTACATACAAAATAGTCAGTTAGATGGTTTCAAATACAGAATAAGTACACTAAAAATTCTGATGCACGATTAGCAGAATTTTTAATAACCAAAAAAGAAAGAGTAACCTAAATACATTATCTGTGATGTATTCACATACTAAAAGGACTTCAAATGCACTTAGCTCAATTAAATATCGCGACCGCAAAATACGATTTGGAAGCGTTAGAAATGAAAGAGTTTATGGACAACCTCGATCCAATTAATGCGATTGCAGAATCTAGTTCAGGGTTTGTATGGAGGTTGCAAGACGAAAATGGCGACGCTACAGCGATTCAAGCTTTCGAAGATCCTCGTACAATTGTTAACATGTCAGTGTGGCAATCGATAGACTCTCTAAAAGACTTTATGTTTAGAACCCATCACAAAAGCTTTCTCACCCGTAAAAAAGAATGGTTCGAAAAAGCAACTGAAGACACCTATGTACTGTGGTGGATACCAGAAGGAACAATTCCTACCATAAAAGAAGCGATAGAAAAGTTAAATGACTTGCGTGAAAACGGCGACTCACCTCAAGCATTTACCTTTAAAAGTAATTTTACACCCAGCGATTTATAAATCGACGCATCAGACTTTTTATCGACCTAAAATAAATAGTGCCAATAAAGTTGACTTGTCTGTCAGATTTGTGTAAATTTCGCCCTGTTAATTATCAAACGCGATAATTATTGTTTTGCCTTTCCCTTTCACAGTTAGTCATTACCCAATTTGTTAAGCTTATTTATTGTCTTTTTCGTCAGTATTTTCATAAAAATTTAAACGAAAAAATGTAGTAAAATTTAAATATTTCATATGCCAACAATAATAAAGCTTTTGTTATTTAAGCGTATTTTTTACGCAAGTATAAAGAGTATTATTATGTCTTACATATATAAAGGTAAGGAATATTCAATAGAAAAGCCGGTAAAGTCGATTTCAGTTAACAAGCTAAATGTTGCTGTTAAAGATCAGTCTGGCGTAAAACTATTTGAGTTTTCTAACCTACACGAATCTAAAAAGTTTCTTTCTTTGTTATACAAAGCATAAACTTACAACAAAAAGCGCTAAAACTTAAATGCTTTAGCGCTTAAATCATTTTAAACGTCCTGTTTTATGGCGAGACGACTCCCTCACTTCACTCATTTCTAACTAAACTTCACCTCCTTAGCACATTAATCAATGCAGCTAATTGATACAACGGGAGGAAATTAAAAGTTTTGGGCAGTTTGTTCATTAGCTTGGTGAAGCTTAATCACCACTCTACGGTCGTAAAAGCTAATTTCTTTTTCATTACTTGCTACAACAGGTTCTTGTTCACCATAGGCAAATATTTGAATGCGATCACTTTCTACTCCTTCATCAATCAACGCATTTTTAACAGAATTAACCCTAGCCATTGATAGTGCTTGGTTAAGTGATTCATCACCTTGCATATCGGTATAACCTGATAGATCGATAGATAACTCGGGAGATTGTTTCAACATTTTGGTTAACGCGATAATTTGTTCAGTATAATGCGGCTGTATCTCGCTTGAACCTGTTGAAAATTGCAGACTCATGAGTAAATTTTCTGCTTGAAGTTGCATCGATTGACTATAGTTATTTTCTAATGAAAGTAGTTCAGCTTGATAAGACTGCTCTGTACGTTGAAGTACTTGCTGATGTTTAGCTAAAGACTGCTCGTAGTTTTGCTGACTCTCGGTTAACGACAGCGCTAGGTCTTCAATTTGTTTTTCAGAATTTATATGTTTAGCAATAAAATTACCTAACAAACCAGCAAAAAAGGCTCCCGCAGGGCCAGCTAAAAGGCCTCCTACTACGGCACCTGTACCAAAACCTATTTCTTCATTAGTTTTAGCTTGCTCTATTTTTTCCTCAGCGGTAAGTGGCATTTGCTCATTACTGTATGCGTAAGATGGAGTTGCTAATAATGAAGTTACCACTAATAAACCAATAGCTGATTTTTTAAGTGAACGTGGAGCTGTTGCTTGAGTTGTTTTAGTGTTGATAGTTTTCATGTGTATTTCCTCTTTATGTTTAACGTTATTCGATGTTGTTTCAATGAAACTTATTTAACAAAACAACTCAGCCCAAATACCGACCCAAAAAAGGAAAATCAAAGAACAAATGTGGCAACATTATGGCAATATCAATTAATTCGCGAAGTTAGCGAAATAATTAGATATATTTACGATATTAAAGATGAGAGTTAACGTGGTAAAGGTAGTGTCTAATGAGTAAACGCATCGCGATTGTAGAAGATGAAGCAGCAATCAGAGAAAACTATGCAGATGTTTTACGCAGTCAAGGGTATCAAGTACAAACGTACGTAGACCGCGAAAGTGCAACGCAAGCATTTAGTTTACGTTTGCCACACTTGGTGATTTTAGATATTGGATTAGAAGAAGAATATGAAGGTGGTTTTATATTGTGCCAATGGTTACGCACCTTATCTACAACCCTACCTATTATATTCTTAACGGCACGAGACAATGATTTTGATACAGTGTCAGGATTACGTATTGGCGCCGACGACTACTTAACCAAAGACATTAGCCTACCTCATTTAAGTGCTAGAATTTCAGCATTATTTCGTCGACAAGACGCAATGAAGGAACCTCAACAAGAGGATCATCTAATATCCGTTGGGTCGATGACCATCGACAGCCAGCGTATGACCGTTCAATGGACTTCTGAAAATAACGAAAGTCATACAATAGATCTTACCATCACCGAGTTTTGGATGGTTTTTGCGTTAGCGAAACATCCTGGTCATGTAAAAAACAGAACACAACTTATGCAAGACTCTAATATCTATGTAGACGACAGCACAATTACCTCTCACATAAAACGTATACGTAAAAAGTTTATTAAAGTTGCACCGCTTTTTGATTGTATTGAAACAGTATATGGCATGGGTTACCGCTGGAACGACGACACCACTGCGGCTAATTCACCTAAGGCGCTATAATTCGTGAGTTCACCTGTTAGACGCGGTTTAGGGTTACGATTTGGCTTACGCAGCAAGTTATTTCTACTCTCATGTTTTTTATTTAGTTTACCTTGGCTAGGGTATCAATACGTATGGGAAATGGAAAAGTACTTACGATACGGGCAAGAGCAAACACTTGTTGGTACAGCTCGCGCGCTCGCAACCGCACTTCATGAACGTCCAAACCTATTTAACAATCAGGCAAGCTTTCTACCCAACGTGGAGAAAGGTAAAGATCTATACAGTTATCAACTAACCACCGCAATTCAACTAGACGGAAACGCTTCTGATTGGCCGCTTTTTGAAAGTAGAGCCCATTTTTATGGTGAAGAAAATCAACTAGGCACGCCAGCAGAGCGCGACAATTCCTTACACTTTAACGCCGCGATTGGACAGTACGACAAATACTTATACATGATGTTTACCGTTGTTGACGATAAGTTGATTTACCGTCATAAAAATGCACGCGGCATTTTACAAAACGATCATTTAGCGCTTGGATTAGTTGATGCCAATAACAACTTTAATCGCTTTATTATTAGCAACAAAAAGTCAGGCTGGTTAGATGCTTACAAAGTAGAAACACCACCCATTAGTGGCCTTCAATCATATTTAGATACTACCGCACATTACGCCATAGAAAATGATATTGAAAAACCCAAAGACATCATCACTGTTGCAAGAAAAATCCAAGGCCATTGGTTAGAAACACCACAAGGATATAACGTTGAACTGCGTATACCAATGGAACTAGTCGGCGACAATATCGCGTTCGCGTTTTACGATGTAGATAAAAGTTTTACGCCACCCAACGCTGCTATAGGTTCAGCCGATCCTAGTAAGATCGACACGTTAGGTACGGTTTTAGTACCTTCACCAGAAATTGAGCGTATTGTAAAAGGCATGAGTTACACTAATTCAAGTATTTGGGTAGTTGACCAACACCAACGCGTTCTCGCCAAAGCTGGCAACTTACAAAAAGCGAGTGGTGTATGGAATAATAAGCGACCAACAAGCCCTGCCCCATCAAATTCATCACTTAAAAGCACGTGGTTAAATACTTGGGCTTATGTTGAAAACACTTGGCTACTTCCGTTGTATTATCGATTTTTAACTAAACCACCAAAAGACTTTATTGATGAGTTATACGACGCACAAAAGTTAACAGGTGAACATATTGATTATGCACTGTCTGGAAAAGCTCACTCTCAATGGCGACTAACCACTGATCAAACCGCTGTGGTTTTGTCTGCTGCTTACCCTATTTACATAAATAACCAAGTACATGGCGCTGTAATTGTAGAAGAAACCACTAACGGAATTAGAACATTGAGAAACAGAGCATTAGAGCGACTTTTTACATCAATACTCGCCATAATGTTATTAGGAGCCGCAACGTTCTTCTTATTTGCTACCCGTATTTCAAATCGCATTCGAACGTTAAGAAACCAAGCTGAAGACTCTATCGATGAAAGCGGGCGTATTAATCATCAGCTCGTTCCGTCGAATACCAACGATGAGATTGGCGACTTATCACGGAGCTTTTCAACGGCAGTTAACCGATTAAGTCAATACAACCATTATCTTGAAGGGATGTCGTCGCGTTTGTCTCACGAACTTCGAACGCCCATTGCTGTTGTTAGAACGTCATTAGAAAACTTGACGATGTATGATCTACCTGAAAAAACGTCGCCATATATTGAACGTGCACAAACAGGTATTAATACGCTCAACCTTATTTTAACGAATATGAGTGAAGCAACAAATTTAGAACAGATGCTACAAAGCACTGAAAAAGTCCCGTTCAACCTACAACAAGTATTATCAGGTTGTGTTCAAGGGTATCAGCAGGTGTACCCTAACGTTGAATTTACGCTATCAGGCATCGATAAAAACGACCTCAGCGATACAACACCAAACATCAATGGTTCACCAGAACATATAGCGCAATTACTCGATAAAGTTATTGCCAATGCAGTGGAGTTTAGTGAAGACAATAAAATAAGCGTAAATTTACAAAAATCAGCATCGACATTAACCATGCACATTAGCAACAATGGTCAATTATTACCTGAATTAATGAAAGATAGATTGTTTGACTCTATGGTGTCTATGCGAGACTCCAAAAAACAAACTCAGCCTCATTTAGGATTAGGGTTATATATTGCAAGATTAATTACGGAGTTTCATCAAGGAACGATTGTAGCGAATGATCACCACAACCCTGCAGGTGTTACGGTTAGCGTTACGTTAAATAGTATTTAAACACTACACTGTTAGTCGCCGTTACAACAGACGGAAGAAGTTTACTTATTCAATACCAATATATTTATGTACTTGAATAGATAAGCGCCAGTTATTTTTAATACACGTAGCAATTGCTAATTCGGTAGCTCGCTTCTTCTGACTAATAGGCTGCAAATAAATAGGTGTGTTCAGAATACTATGCTCTTCAAGCAAGTCTGTTAACTCATCAACATGATGCTGAGTTGCCACTGGGTGTTTAATTTCGTTTGCACGGTTAAGTGCTGACGATAAAATTTTATAACCGCCCTTCATGTTAATTTTAGGTGATACAGTTACCCAGCATTTTTCAGTTGTTTTTACTTCAAATGTTCCTGATGTTTCTATTTGGCAAGAATAGCCTTTACTCTCAAAGCCATCACATAATGGAGTAAGATCAACCATACATGGTTCACCACCCGTAATCACAATATGCTTTGCTTGGAAACCTTTAGTGTCGATCCACTGAATTATGTCATTAACCGACATATTGGCCCATTGCGTGTTTTCTTCCAACTTACTGGCCATCACAGTTGTAGATACTTCATCGTTTAAATCAATGTCCCACGTATGTTTAGTATCACACCACGAACACGCTACTGGGCATCCCTGTAAACGAATAAAAATAGA
Organism: Colwellia sp.; assembly: GCA_020630795.1. Lineage (GTDB taxonomy): Bacteria > Pseudomonadota > Gammaproteobacteria > Enterobacterales > Alteromonadaceae > Pseudocolwellia. Next base: position 216,423 of record JAHDIK010000002.1, on the reverse strand, counting down.
GGGTTGACCTGTAAAAGAGCCTTCTCCTTGAATGGTTTCAAAAAGCTCATTGATTTTATAGCGAGGTGTTTTCACTTTTGTGCTTTAGCCTATGTTAGTTTTCTAGTAAAATGCGCGCGATTACTACTACGACCACTATTATACATCAAGAGACATTACAAATGACCAACAAAGTTGTTGTTATTTATTCAGGCGGCATGGATTCGTTTACAGTGCTTAACCGCGCATTAAAAGACGGAAAAGAAGTATACGCGCTATCGTTCGATTACGGACAGCGTCATGTTAAAGAGCTTGAATGTGCAAGTAAGGTTTGTAATGACTTAGGTGTGCATCATAAAGTTATTGATATTTCAGCGATCAATCAGTTACTCGCAGGCTCATCGTTAACCGACGATATTGAAATACCCGAAGGTCATTACGAAGCTGAAAACATGAAATCGACCATTGTGCCTAATCGTAACATGATTTTACTATCTTTAGCCGTTGGATACGCGGTATCGGTTAAAGCAGATCAAGTATATTACGGCGCTCACTCTGGCGACCATGCTATTTACCCTGACTGTAGACCTGAATTTGTTTTAAAAATGAATGACGTTTGCCAAATTGCTAATTACGAACCCGTTGAAATATTTAGCCCCTATTTAAACGTAGATAAAACAGCTATTTTAACTGACGGTTTAAGCATGAACCTAGACTACAGCAATACATGGACTTGTTATAACGGCCGTGAAAAAGCATGTGGTAAATGTGGAGCGTGTCAAGAAAGGCTTGAAGCATTTGAAGAAAACAACCAAACAGATCCTATAGCATACGAAAGCTAGTTTAATAATATAAACATTATTTGTATTTTGCATAAAATCCCATAAAAGTACCGTTAATATTTTATGGGATTTTTAGGCAGAACAAGTCCGCCCTTTCAAATTCTCAACCGAAATCCCATTAATTAATTGAACAAGAGATATCGAAGCTCAACCCTACATTAATAATAGATACTTCTCTCACATGCTTTTAATTGCATAATTACCCAAAAATCACTAATATCTACCCAAATAAAATTCACCTAGCTAATAACCATGCCTGTAAACTTACCAGAGATTGATCCTAACCTGTTATCACCCATTCAAGGAATAAAATTAGGTTGGGCAGAGTCCAATATTAAACAACCAAATAGAAAAGACTTATTGGTGATAGAAGTTGCAGACGGTAGTACTGTTGCTGGTGTTTTTACACAAAACCGCTTTTGCGCTGCGCCAGTAACCTTATGTAAGCAGCACTTAAATGCAGTTAATGAACGTAAAGTTGAATCGATAAAAGCGCTCGTTATTAACACAGGAAATGCTAACGCAGGAACAGGCGAACAAGGAATGGCCGACGCGGTTGCAACCTGTGAGCAATTAGCGGAAATAATGAATATTCCTGTAGAGTCTATTTTACCTTTTTCTACTGGTGTAATTTTAGAGCACTTACCGATGGATAAACTGTTAGCCGGTTTACCATTGGCCGTAAGTAATTTAACTGAAAACAACTGGGCTAATGCAGCGTCAGCTATTATGACCACAGATGTCGCACCAAAAGCTTTCTCTACCTCGCTAAATATTGGTAACGATACGGTTAATATTACAGGAATCTCAAAAGGTGCAGGAATGATCCACCCTAATATGGCAACCATGTTAGGTTATATTGCAACAGACGCAGCTATTGACCAATCTTTACTAAACGACATAACAAAAGAAATAGCCGATTTATCTTTCAACTGTATTTCTGTTGATGGCGATACTTCAACTAATGACTCGTTTATTGTATTAGCTACAGGAAAAAGTGGCGCAAATCCTATTAATAGTAGAAAAGATAACGGCTTTGCTGAAATTTATAACGCCTTACTTGAAACAGCCCAATATTTAGCGAAAGCAATCGTTAGGGATGGAGAAGGCGCAACGAAATTTCTAACCGTAACAGTAAAAGGCGCTAAAAGTGTTGAAGAAGCAAAAAGTATTGGCTTTTCTATCGGTAAAAGCCCTTTAGTTAAAACAGCCATGTTTGCGTCAGATCCAAACCTAGGGCGAGTTTTAGCAGCTATCGGTTACGCTTCTCGTGAATGTTCTTCGCTGAGCGATTTAAACACTGACGAGTTGGAATTGTACTTTGGCGATGTGCTTGTTGCAGAAAAAGGTGGCCGAGCCGAAAGTTATGTTGAAGCAGATGGGCAAGCGATAATGAATGAGTCTGAAATAGATATTACCGTACAACTGCATCGTGGCGCAGATAACGCGACAATTTGGACATGTGATTTTAGTTACGATTACGTAAAAATAAACGCAGAATATAGAACTTAGTTGTTTTTCTAATTTCATTAAATTTGAAAAAGAGCTTAAATTTAATGAAATCAAAGCTCTTTTAAATAACAACATATTATTCAGGTCGTTTGATATACCTACACACCAATAACGTTATTCCTGTTACAACCACCGAAAAAAACGATGCTGTAATTACAGCAACTAGTGTCAAAGGAGCACTATCTAAAACACTACTATCACTGTAAAAATAAGTGCTTATAGTTGTTACTGGAATAAATATTAATAAAAAAAACCTTAATCTTTTATTCCTTAATAAGGAAAGCAAAATTCCAAACAAAATACTTAGAACGAGCAATAGTAACAATGTCATAAATTCATCCTTAAACTTAAAGCACACTAGTTACATTGTAGTAGAATTTTCTTCATTTATTACTTTCTCTACAATTACAAGGCTTTTACAACGTCTTTAATTAACTCAGGGCCTTTGTAAATAAAGCCAGTATATACTTGCACTAGCTTGGCGCCAGCTTCTATCTTTTCTTTCGCATCGGCACCACATGAAATACCACCGACACCAATAATAGGCAATTTATTGTCTAACGCTTTAGCAAGTAACTTGATAACTTGTGTGCTCTTTTCTTTAACTGGAGCACCGCTTAAGCCACCTTGCTCCTCACCATGCTCTAACCCTTCTACACCTTCACGTGATAAGGTTGTGTTGGTTGCTATTACACCGTCAATGTTGTTCTGTATTAAACATTCCGCTATCGACTCTACTTCTGGCTCAGTTAAGTCAGGTGCAATCTTAACGGCGATAGGTACATATTTACCGTACTTTTCTGCAAGTGCCTTTTGTTCATTTTTTAACGCTGATAATAATTCATTTAACGCGTCACCATATTGTAATGAACGTAAACCCGGAGTATTTGGTGAAGATATATTAATAGTGATGTAAGTCGCAAAGTTATACACTTTTTGCATGCAGTGAATATAATCGTCTTTCGCATTTTCTTCAGGCGTGTCTTTGTTTTTTCCAATATTAATACCTAAAACACCAGTAAACTGTGCTTTACGTACTTGATCTACTAGGTAATCTACGCCTTTATTGTTAAAGCCCATTCGGTTAATTACCGCATTAGCTTCAGGTAATCTGAATATACGAGGTTTCTCATTACCCGGTTGTGGGCGAGGAGTAACAGTACCAACTTCTACAAAACCAAATCCCATTGAAGAAAAAGCTGGAATACACTCACCGTTTTTATCTAGTCCTGCCGCTAAACCAATAGGATTTGGAAAATCAATACCCATTACCGTAACAGGTTTATTTGGAACACTTTGGCAATAAGCTGCTCTAAATGGAGTTTTACCTGTGTTTTTTAATGCCTTTATTGTCATTTCGTGAATAGTTTCAGCATCAAATTTAAAAAATACGTTACGGATAGCAGAATAAAACATAACACCTCAGCGTCAATTAGAGTGGAATAGAAATCGCGTTTTCATTTTATGGCGCAAAACTTAAAGTTTTTCATGCTTGCATAAAAAATCCCCGCGTAATGGCGGGGATTTTAGCAGTTAACGATTAACCGTTAAAGTTAACTCTTTACTATTTCGCGATTTACTTATTTGGTTGGATCGCAATTTAAACTGAGTAACATAAGCTCACGTAACGCAACAGAGAACTTAGCAAACTCATGCGTTTGTCCAACTCTAAACTCGGCAAGTATGTGTGTCCAACGTTCAAGCGGTTGTGCGCTAATTTCAAACCACTGATCTAACAATACGTCAGTTTTCTTACTCTTGGTATCGCTACGTAATATAACGCCTGTAAGTGAACGTTGTTGCCAATCAAGCTCTTCTCGGTATGAAGCTCTAGCAAGTGCCTGCCAATGGTTAAGTACTGGCTGACGCGTAATTTGGTCTAAGAACCAATGTAAATCTAATCGAGCACCTAAATTAAAGTAAACGTTAGCCACAAGATTAACAGAACGCTTATCTTCTGCCGCTAATTCCGCAATATCCATTGCTGAGAATAGCGTACTTAACTTAGCAATATAACCTGCAATCGCTTTCGGTACGTCTGATTTAACTAAACCGCTTTCAATACGTTGAAGCTCTTCAACCTCTTCAGCAACCATATATTTAAATAGGTTTTTCTCCATATCAATAAAGGTTGGTCTGTATTGGTCTATCGACTCTTGAATTTCTAATGACTTGTTACGATGACGTAGGAACCACCTTGTAGCACGTCTAACCGTTCTACGAATTTGGAATAACATTTCGGTTTGAACAGCAGTAGAGATTTTATTATCTAATTCTTCAATTTTTTCCCACATTTCAGCCATGCCAAATACGTTACTTGCAATGGTGTAACATTTAGCAATTTCAGCAACCGACGCGCCCGTTTCTTCAAACATGCGGTTAACAAAGTTAAAGCCCATATCATTACCAATAACATTGGCTAACTTAGTTGCAATGATCTCTGCTCGTAACGGATGATCTTGCATCTCTTTCGAGTATTTTTGCTGTAACTGTTTCGGGAACGACTCTATTAACAATTTGTTGTAATAGGTGTTGTCGGTTATTTCAGGACATACTAAATCGTCTTTCATCACCATTTTGTTGTAAGCAAGTAATACGGATAGCTCAGGACGAGTTAAACCTTTCCCATTAGCTAAACGTTCCGCTATTTCATCGTCGTTTGGAATAAACTCTAATGCACGATCTAACTTACCTGTGCGTTCTAACTCATGAATAAATCGAGCTTGTTCTTTTAATTGACTACCACCACGCATAGCAGTAATAGATAAAGAATGAGTTTGGCGATAACAATCTTCTAATACGATCTCAGACACTTCGTCTGTCATATCATACAAAAGCTTATTACGTTGTTTAACCGTTAGATCGCCATTTTGAACAAGGCTATTCAGTAAAATTTTAATGTTAACTTCTTTATCTGAACAGTCTACACCACCAACGTTATCTACCGAGTCGGCATTAATACGACCACCATTAGCAGCATATTCAATACGACCAAGTTGTGTTAACCCTAAGTTACCACCCTCGCCTACAATTTTAGCTTTTAACTCGCTGCCATTAATACGTAAGGTATCGTTTGCACGGTCGCCAACCTCTAGGTGAGTTTCGCCAGAGCCTTTAACATAAGTACCAATACCACCGTTCCATAACAAATCAAATTCCATTTTTAATATAGCTTGAATAAGTTCTGTTGGTGCCATGCTTTGCTTTTGCGTGCCTAGCATTTTCTTAATTTGAGGCGTAAGTTTTAAAGACTTAGCAGAACGGCTGTATATTTCAGCTCCTTCCGACATCAAATCTTTATTGTAATCTTCCCAGCTACAACCAGGTAAATTAAACAAACGTTCACGCTCTTTATACGATGATGCAGCATCAGGGTTAGGGTCTACAAAAATATGTAAATGGTTAAACGCAGCTTGAAGCCTAATATGCTTCGATAACAACATACCATTACCAAAAACATCACCCGCCATGTCGCCAATTGCCACACAGGTAAAATCTGTTGTTTGACAGTCGATATCCATTTCGCGGAAGTGACGCTTAACAGATTCCCAAGCACCTTTTGCTGTAATTCCCATGCCTTTGTGGTCGTATCCAACACTACCACCAGATGCGAACGCATCTCCCATCCAGAAGTTATATTCTTCAGAAATACCATTGGCGATATCAGAAAACGTAGCTGTACCTTTGTCGGCAGCAACAACTAAATACGGGTCGTCTTCATCTAATCGAACAACGTTTTCAGGTGGAACAATGTTACCTCCAACGATATTGTCGGTAATATCTAACAAACCGCGGATAAAGGTTTTATAACACTCTTGCCCTGCTTCGAAAATTTCTTGTCTTGAACCTTGAGGAAGTTGCTTACAAACAAAACCACCTTTAGCACCAACAGGTACAATAACTGTGTTCTTAACTTGCTGGGCTTTAACTAAGCCAAGTACTTCGGTTCTAAAGTCTTCTCGTCTGTCAGACCAACGTAAACCACCACGAGCAACTTTACCACCGCGTAAGTGAACACCTTCAACTTGTGGTGAATACACAAAAATTTCAAATTTTGGCACTGGTTGAGGTATTTCACTGATTAATTCAGGCAAAATTTTAAAAGAAATGTACGGCTTATTATCTTTATTCTCATCAGGCTGGAAGTAGTTAGTACGAATAGTTGCATTAATCATTTCAACAAAGCGGCGAATAATTCTATCGTCGTCTAAGTTCGCAACGCTGTCTAACGATGTTTCAATATCATCAGATACTTTAGTAATTGCTTTTTCAGAGGTTTTTGCTGTTGGCTCAAACTTCAAGTTGAATAATTTAATCAACAATTTGGCGATATTAGGGTAACGAGAAAATGTATCTTCGATATAACTTTGGCTAAACGTACCGCCAATTTGACGTTCGTACTTAGCATAAGCTCTTAATATAGAAACTTCTCGACCACCAAGTTCAGCACCAAGAATTAAGCGGTTAAAACCATCATCTTCAAGTTTTCCACCCCATACTTTTGCGAAAGCATTTTGGAAAAGATTCTGAACTTTTTCTAAATTAAACTTACCTTTGCCGGTAAGTAACATAGAAAAATCGAGTATCCAGTATGTTTCATTATCAGCGGTTTTAATTGCATACGGGCTTTCACCAATTACACGTAAACCAAAGTTTTCTAACATGGGTAATACGTCTGATAAATGCAGAGGTTCACCTAAGTGAAATAGCTTAAGCTTAACTAAACGACTATTAGCAGTTTCTTCTTGCGGCTGATAGAACAACATTTCTAAATCGCGGCTAGAGGTTAAACGTTCGAATTTTTCAATATCAACCAAAGATGAGCCTGGTAATACTTCGTCTTTATATGATTGAGGAAAGCTCACGTATTTGCGTGCTAGCTCCTTACCTTTAGCTTCACCTTTATTTGATTTTAATGCTACGGTTAGCTTATCGTCCCAACTGCATGCTGCTTCATTCAAGTTACGTTCAATTTCTTTCACATCTATATCCGCTTTAGTTGATTTAACTCTAACCGTGTAGTGCGTTCTTGCTTGCGCTGACTCTGAAAAATACGTGGTAAATTCAACTTCTTCTTCACTACCAAACGCTTCTTTTAATAGTTGCTGTGTTTGTATACGTAATTGCGTGTTGTAACGCTCTCTTGGTACATACACCATACAAGAATAAAAACGATCGAATACATCTCTACGAACAAATAAGCCAGAATAGTCACGCTCTTGCATTTGAAATATACCAAGAACGTTATTCAATAGATCAGCTGTATTTGATTGTAAAATTTCGTCGCGTGGATACGTTTCGAGAATATTTATCAAGGTTTTATATGCATGTGTACCTTTGGCAAATCCTGACGCTTCACAAACCGCAGCCACTTTAGATTTAATTAATGGTAAATCGAGTGCACTGTTTGTGTAATACGCCGAACCAAACAAGCCAACAAAGCGCTCTTCGCCAACTACATTGCCTTTAGCGTCAAAACGCTTAATACCAATGTAATCTAAATGTGCTGGTCTGTGCACGCGTGAACGCGAATTGGTTTTAGTGAGAATAAGTAAGCTATTTCCAACAGCCAGCTCTCTTGCGTCTTCCCCTAACTTCGATAACAACCTTTCATCCGTTCCCTTAGATTGCTTCATTAAACCTAAGCTTGTATCAACTTTCGCAGTTAATGCTACATCACCTTCAAGTGTTTTAACGTCGTAAGAGCGATACCCCATTAAGGTAAAGTTATCGTTTAAAATCCAGTTAAGAAATTCAAGCGCATCGCCATGTTCAGCTTTCGAACATTTGTATTTCGACTTTTCTACCGTTGAAATAATTTCAGCCAATTTATCTTTCATTGGCTGCCAGTCATTGACCGTCAACGAAATATCACTCACTACTGAGTGTAATTCTTTAACAACATCATCGAGTACTTGTTGCTCTGAAATACGATCAATTTCTATAAAGAAAACCGTTTCGGTAGATGTTTCTTTAATTTTTTTATTGGATGCTGGTGCCAGTTGTTTTATTTGATTTTGTTTGTCTCGCACAATTTTAATTGGGCAATTCAACATTAAATGAGGCGTTACACCTAATCGACCCAAAGCTATACGTAACGAATCAACCAAAAATGGCATATCGCTCACAATCACCTCAATAATAGTATGACTAGACTTCCAGCCATGCTTAGACACTTGAGGGTTAAAAACTTTGATAACAGGTTTGTTATCTTTATGGTCATTTAAAGCATTCCACAAACTTAACGTTGCGCCATACATATCACTATCGTTTCGATCATTAAGATCTAGTGTAGATATGTTGCCATAAAGTAGTTCAGAGAATTCTTCTACGAGAGGTGCTATTGCAGCAGGAACTTTTTTACGTATAAGTTCTGCAACATTATTCAGTATTACTGAGGGTAAACCATTTACTAACGCCATGCCTTGTTCCTTATGGATAAAACACTTGATTGATTGTTGTTGTATTTAATTTTTGTTTTTTTATTGACGATATGGCATCACTATAACCATTCGTTATTTTTATCATTGCCTATAATAATAGACTGTAATTTGGATTTTATTAGTAATTTTAGGGTATTGCGAGAAAAATTTTATACTGGTGAAAGGTTTACAAGGGGATTACAGATTAAAAGAAGAGGAAAAAATGTTCTTTATTCACTTCACATAAATAGAAAATGACCTTTCGGTCATTTTCTTGTTTAATTATGCAAATAAAAAATTATTTCAATAAGTTAAAAATATTTTATTTATTTGGCTGTTTCCAAAGAAACGCAGCGATTGCAGGTAATACAATAACAGCAGCAAGCATGTTAACCAAAAACATAAAGGTTAATAGTATGCCCATATCAACTTGGAACTTTAAGTCAGAGAAGAACCATGTCGACACACCAATAGCTAATGTGACACCAGTTATAAGTACAGCACTTCCACGCTCTTTTAAAGCGGCTAGGTATGCCGCTTTAACGCTTACACCTTCTCGTAGTTGTTGGCTCATGGTTGATAATATATATATTCCGTAATCAACCCCAATACCTACGCCTAAAGCAATTACAGGTAGCGTTGAAACCGTCAAACCAATATCAAGAATAGTCATCAGCCATTGAGCTAATGTAGATACTACATACAGCGGTAAAACGACTGAAATAGTGGCTTTAATACTTCTAAAGCTCAGTAAACAGAGTAAAATAACCGCGCCATATACGTATAGCATCATTGGTAATTGTGCTTCTTCAACTGCTTCGTTAGTTGCCGCCATAACTCCAACAGGGCCAGACGCTAACTTGAATACTAGGTTTTCATTCTCAAGCTCGCTTGCAGCTAGTTTAACCGCGTCAACAACACGGTTAATGGTTTCAGCTTTGTGATCATCTAAAAACAAGATGACAGGCATTACACTACAGTTATTGTTTAATAAGCCGCTTGAAGAAGGTACACGAGCAATAGACTGTACCAATGACTGTTGATTACGAGAAAGTACACGCCACTTAGCGTTACCTTCGTTGTAACCAGCATTCACTATTTTAGCAACCGACGCTAAACTTACCGCAGACTGAACACCTTGAATGTTTTCCATTTTCCATTGGAATTGATCAATCACGTTCATAATGTCATGTCGGGTACAAGCATCTGGTGTTGTTTCAACAATAACTGACATGTAGTCAACACTAATGGCGTATTTGCTCGTAATCAAGAATGTGTCTTGGTTATATCGAGATTGTTCATGTAGAGCTGGAGCACCTGCATGAAGTTCACCTATTTTCAAATCTTGAGCGTTGTAATATCCGATAGCAAAAAGAATCGCTGTAAACACTAAAATGACAGATGCTGGTCCTCTTGACGCAACGTTTGACATGTGATCCCAAACGTTTTTATCGTTGTGACCTCTGTACACTTTCTTATCGGCTTTTTTCTTAGTTTTACCAAAAGTCGGAGATACATGAACAAATGAAACTAGCAGAGGTAGCAACACAAGGTTCGTTAAAATAATCATTGCTACACCTAAAGATGCCGCAATAGCAAGTTCACGGATAATACCAATATCTATAGAAAGTAATGTTAAGAAGCCAATAGTGTCTGATAGTAACGCTACACCGCCTGGTATAAGTAACGCTCTAAAACTTAATTGTGCTGCTTGCAAACTTGTTTTTCCGCTTACAACAAGCTTCCCAACAGAGTTGATCATTTGCACACCATGACTTACACCAATAGCAAAAACTAAAAATGGTATAAGAATAGACATTGGATCTAACCCAAAGCCAAGTGTGGTTAACATACCCATTTGCCAAATAACCGCAATAAGAGAACAAGCGATAGGTAAAATAGTCAGTCGAATAGAAAAACAGAAGAAGTAAACCATAATAGCGGTTATCGCGATGGCAATAGCGAAAAACGTTACAACACTTTTCGCGCCGTCAGCTACGTCACCCACCATTTTTGCAAAACCGATAATATGAACACTCACATTACCTTTTTCGAATTTCCCTCTAATCTCATTCTCAAGTTGTGCAGCGATTTTTATAGTATCAAGCTTTTCACCTGTTCCTGGGTCAACATCCATTAAAGATGTTTTTACCATCGCACAGGTATAGTCGTCAGATACAATACTTCCTACGATACCAGCTTTTTCAATATTACCTTTTACAACATCTAAGCCTTGAGCGTCGGCTTTAAAGTTTGCCGGTATTACTGGACCACCAGCAAAACCATCTTCTACAATTTCTACAAAACGAGTACTTGGTGAAAAGAGTGATTTAACTTGAATACGGTCAACACCTGGAATGAAAAATAGTTGGTCGTGAACACCCTTTAATGAGTTAAAGAACTCACCATTAAAAATATCGCCTTCTGTGTTACATACAGAAATTAAAATATTATTTGCACCACCAAAATTTTCTTGGTGTTTCAAATACGTTTTCATGTAGCTATGTTGTAAAGGGATATTTTTTGTAAATGAGGCATCTAACTTTATTTGAGTTGCTTGAAACATCAAAAATGCAGTAGCGATTGCAAACACAAATAATACGAACGAGCGCATTCTAAATAATGAACTCTCAATACGGTTGGTAATAGAATCAATCATACTAGTAGTTAAATCCTGAAGTATTCATAGAAATGTTTTTTATGCCTACATCTGACACAGCAACGATACGACCTTTAAACCAAACACCTGCAAGCAAAGATTTACCGTCTGGTTGTACTTTTAGCGTAAATGATTTTCCGTCATCCTTACTTTCAAGAATAACGCCGTTATTTCCAAGTACAAAAACTCGACCTTCATCAGATAACACTATCGAATTTAATAATGCCGTAGTATTTGTTTTACTTGCTGCCCAAGGTGTTCCATTCATCAAACTTCTATATGCGTTACCTCTTAAACCAACAACAAGTAAGTTCCCTTCTTGGGTTCTTGATAGATCAAAAAACGAACCACGATATATTTCATCGAGCTTTTGCCACGTTAGTCCTAAGTCGTTACTTTTTGCAATTAAGCCAATTTCACCAACAAGGTATGTTGTTCTACCATCAGAAATTACTCGGTTAAAATGAGGTAAAATACTTTCTGTCTCATCAAAATAAGCTTCTTCGTCAGTTACTTTCAGCTCATCTAAATATTCTTTGTCGTCCGGTGTTAAAAATTCCTCGTGGAATTCTGACAACCATGTTTTACCGCCATCGATAGTTCTGAATAGTTGTCCGTATGCACCTACAGCAATTCCGTGAAATTTATCTTTGAAAACAACATCTAACAACGGCTTTTGAAGTTCTGGTTGATGGTGTTGTAGATGCCAACTATTTCCACCATTTGTAGTTTTCAATATAGTAGCGTCGTGCCCTACTGCCCAACCAACTAGATTATCAATAAAAAAGACACTGGTTAGCGTGGCTTGGGTTGGAACTGAAACTTGCTGCCAATCAACTCCATTTACAGAAGTTAGAATATGTCCCCGTTCTCCAACAGCAACGAGTTTCTTTTCATTTATATTTACAATATCAAGTAAAAGAGATTTTTCAGCTAAAGGGGCTATTATTGCGGGGATAGGCTCATTACTCGCATTTGCTACAACGCTCAGCATAAAACCCAAACAAAAAACTAGAATACGTAGCATAAAAAATTAAAACTCCTCGACATTTAATTTATTAGTAATTCTACAAAACAAATAAAAACGGCTGACACAGTCAGCCGTTTCAAAATCTATCTAAAGATTAACGACGTCCTTCTCTTCTTAACGCTGAAGGAGTAAATGATTTATCATTTAATTCAGCCGAAAAGTCATACATATTTGCTTCGTTATCTAAACCCATTGCAATGTAACGGCGCGATTGCAAATCATGGAATACTTCAAGAGTAGACCATTGTGTAGGTACTTCATAGTAATTTAATCCATGAGCTACACCAACTCGGTATAATTCATCACGATTATCGTAGATATCTGTTACAGCAACTTGCCAACTATCTTCGTCAATAAAGAAAACACGTTTCTTATACGTATGACGAGTATCTGATTTAAGTTTAGCTTCAACAACCCATACACGATGTTTTTCATAACGTACGTATTGTGGATTAATATGCCCTGGTTGTAAAATATCAGCATACTTTAATTCATCACTATGTAAGCGATAATCGTTATAAGGAATATATAACTCTTGCTTACCTTTTAGTTCCCAAGTGTAACGGTTAGGTGCACCGTTATACATATCAAAATCATCTGTAGTACGTAAACCATCTGACGCTGTTCCCGGCGTATCGTAAGCTACGTTAGGCGCTCTACGCACTCGGCGTTGCCCTGTGTTGTATGTCCATGCTTGACGAGGAGTTTTAATTTGATCCATCGTTTCATGAACAAGTAATGCTGTACCAGCTAAACGAGCAGGTTCTGTTACTTTTTGCTTAAACTTGAATAAAATATTGGTGTCTTGTAATTGTTCTGGTTGAGCACCTTTTACGTTGTAAGGTAAAATTAAGCTTTCAGCAAAACCGAGGTAAGTAAAGTCACCACCTGTTGTAGGTGCTGCTTGCCCCCCCTCTCGAACAACTTGTTCACCACGGTATCTTAGAATATGGTTCCAAATAACTTCCAAACCAGTTTTTGGCATTGGAAATGGCACCCCCACTGACGCTTGAGAAATACCATTACCTTCTTCAACAAGTTCTGCACGAGTTGAGTTAACTTTTACAGCATCGTAAACGTGTGACGGAAAAGACGCTGAACGTCGAGTTTGATATACATTCATCTTAAACGTGTCTGGGTACGTTTCAAAAAGCTTAACTTGACCAGGCGTAAGGTTAGCCTTGTATTGGTCTAAGTTACTTTTTGTAATCGTAAACTGAGTCTTATCAGATGCAAAAGGGTCTTTATGGTGATCACCAACTTTGTAACCAGCAGGTGCCGACGTTATACCACCAGTCCATTCAGGAATTGAACCATCAGCGTTCGCCTTTCTCTCAGCGCCCATAGGCGTTAATTCGTTGCCTAATTTTTTTGCTTCTTCACTACTTACTTTAGCCATGGCACTTCCGCCAGTTAATACTAAAGAAACCGCTAAAGAAACTAATGTAGTTTTTTTAATTATATTTTTCATAGGTATAGTTCCTAAATTGAATACTTAACACTAAACGAGACATAGTCTCTGTCTGACAATCGATGAGTCGTACCTACACCATCAAAAAAGCTGTTATAACTTAAGTCTGCAGACCAACGGCTTTGATAATCAAAACCAACACCTAACGATAACGATTTTCTATCTTCAACAAACAAAAATAGAGGATCTGGTGTTATACCTTTTACGTCATGTGAAAACACTGCTTTTGGTGAAACGTTAATACCACCAAATACGTTACTGTAATCTAGCTTACCAACAAGGCGGTATCCCCATGCAAATTCAGTTGGGAACGGATTAGTTTCAACACCATCTTGCAAACCAATTTCTAAACCTTCTTTACCTGCAACACCACCGTTACGGTCTGTACCAGGTCCATTTAAGCGCAGTACATCGTGATCTGGCATATCTTGAATATTGATACCACCAACTTCTAATAACGTTGTAAATTGTCCAGCGCCTAATGATGGCCCCCATAAATGAGTTAACGTCATTTGTGCTTGCAACGTATCAGACAATACAAATCCATCAACTTGCTGGCCAGAAGGAGCATTTTCCATTTGAGATACATTATCCAAATCAGGACGAATGCCTGCATTTGCAAGTTGTTGAGGCATTGCTAAATACAATAACTCAACATCATCAATTTGAAGTGGCTCGTCTTGTCTATAAGTTACTTCACCCGCAACAGACGTAGTACCTAACGCGGTGTTAAAACTTAACGCGTATAATTTAATATCTTCTACGTAGTCAAGCTCAACACGAGAGAAAGATTGTAAATCAGTGTAATTATCGTAATTAATTGCGCCTTGAGCGATTAATCCAACATCAGAAGTAACTTTTGAGAAATCAGCAGTTACACCTGCAAAGATAGGACGACGACTATGGTAGTTCATGTAATACAAACTAACTTCAGTATCGTTTAATTCAGGTAAATACCAAGATAAACGCAAACCGTATTGGCCACCATCTTCTGGCTCATTTTCAGCGTCTTGAGTACGTAATGTTAATTTAGTTGGAAATCCTGCTAAATAGGCTTGTCCTGCTTGTGTAGGAGTTAAAGCGCCTGCACGTAAACTATCTCCAAGTACGTTCAAGTTTGTAATTAATGAATCTAAATCCATATCAGGGTTACTAGCAAAGTTTAACTGAACGTTATTATAGTGCCCACCGTCGCCAGCAAAATCGTTAGTTGAGAAGTAGCTACCAGGTGCTGGAAGAACAGTTTTCTCCCAACTATATTGATAAAACATCTCAACATTAAAATTTTCTGTAACACCTAAAGACGCCCAAACAGCACCAAAAGGAATAAATGCTTCTTTTAATTCAGAACCAGGCGCTTTCAAACGCGCAATATCTACTGGGTTTAGCTCACTAATACCGTGAGAAATTAAGGTACTTTCACCCCAGCTAATCACTTGTTGACCAATACGCACTGATAACGGCATTTCACCTAAGTCAAAATCACCGTATAAGAAAGCATCAAGTAATCGAATATCACGACAAACCTGATCTTTGGCTTCGTCGTCACGACATGGGTTATTCACCGTATTAGATGCTGGGTTAGTCCACGCACGGTCTCCGTCCATCATTTCAAAATCGTAGAAATACATACCACGGGCAAATAAACCTACGTTGTTGTAACGTATGTCTAGATCATGAGATCCTTTTAAGATTTTTGAGAAACTATCGCCTGCATCGTAATTTAAATTACCGTTGTCACCATTCGTTGAATACAAGCCCTGCCCGTTCCAAACAGTTGCTGCATCAGGGTTAGCATTTAAACTCGGGTGATAACCGTTAAAGTTAAATCCGTTTTGTTCGTTGTTAGACTTACCAACACGGTTATTCCAGTCACGGTTTTCTACACGCCAACTTGAACCAAACGAAAAGGTAGAATCGAAGCTAATATCGAAATCACCTAATTGAAAATTTTTGGCTTGTACAGCAGAAGTCGATATCGACAACAAAGCGGCCGTGATACTGGCAGCGATTGGTTTTACATAAAACCGACTGCGAGAATTATTTTTCATTTATTATCTCCCCAGATCCAAATCATAGTATTTATTTTTATAATGATGCATTTGATATTCTTCCCAAGTGGGATAAAACAATAATTGCATCATTTAATCTAACAGGCAAGGGTAAAAAACGTTTATTGTTACCCTCGGTTTTAAGGCCTTGCACACAATAATTAAAAGAATAGTAACTAGCGTTTAAAACAACTGTTTAAAACCAAGCTATTTTTTAACCATCTTAAAGAATGACCTTAGTAATTCAGTACTTTGATAAAATAATCTTTAAAAAATGAACAGAAGAAAAAGGTCCGACCACTGTTTAAAGCATAAACTCTAATTATTTTATTTTTTCTAACGATAAAAATTTATTATTTTCAGTATTCATACAGAAATACCCTCTAATTCCATACGAAAACAGAAATTTTTTAAGATGCATTGCCGGAAATTGCACTCTAACTCCTTGTGTTGTCATAACACTTACCGACTGAATTCTCCCCTGATAAAAGGGAAGAAATTCATCGTACGACATATTTAGATGAAAATAATACTTCATTATAGATGATGTTTAATTAAGTGCTGCATCCAGCTTTTCTTTTAGGTCTTTCGACAAGTTTGGCAACAAGAGTAGTTTTTCTAACTCAGTTCTCATTAACTTTTGGCGTTGTAGGTCAAAACCTTTAAATTGTATCAAAGGTGTTATCAAGCGAGATGCAACTTGCGGATTAATTTCATTCAGTAATTCAATCTGATTTGCTAGAAATTTGTACCCTCTTCCACTTAAGCAATGAAAATATTTATGATTCTTAGCGGCAAAAGCTCCAATTAAAGATCTCGCTCTATTTGGATTGTTTAAGCCAAACAACGAATGTTCTAGTAACTGCTCTAAACGTTCAAATATATTATCGCTATTTAAAGAAGCCGATAACGTAAACCATTTGTCCATAACTAACGTAGTGTCTTGCCATCTATCTTCAAATAACTTCATATTCGTATCGAATGAAGATAGATTGATATCCGCAGAACATGTTAACGCTGCTAAGGTATCGGTCATATTGTCAGACTGGTTAAACTGAATATCAATTTCAGATGTAGTTGAATCATCAAGCGCTAAATAAGACAAGCATACGTTTTTAAGAGAACGTTTGGCTACAGCACTTGCTTCACCTGAATAGGTCACCTCATACGTTGACTCATATACAGATTTGAACGACGCATTCAGGTTAGTTGATAGCTGTAATTTAAAGTTATGTATCGCTTCACATAACTTAACAGGATCTACTTCAGCTGTCGCATCAGCAAGCTCATCAAACGTAGGTACAGTTAACTGCTCTGCAATTAAGGCGTTATCTCCCCCACTGCATAATACAGATTTAAAAGACGTGATGAGGTGCTCTGGTAGCTCTGTAACCGTTCCTTCATAAAATTTATGAATATAGGTTTTCATGAGTTTTTGACCCGCATCCCAACGACTAAACTCGTCGCTAGCGTTGACCATGATGTATTCTAAGTCGTTATCAGTTTGACAAAACTCTACTTTGACAGGCGCACTAAAATTACCTAAAAACGCCAATAATGGCTTACTCGTAAATCCTTTAAACGTGAAAGTTTGCTCTAATTCATTTAGCTCTATTAACTCATTTATTGTTTCTTCAGGTTTGGTTTTACTAATCAGCTCAATATTTAACGGAATATGCAATTTTTGAGTCGGTTTATCGTCTCGGCTGTTTTTCTGCTTAACAGTTAACGTATACGTTTCAGTACTTTCATCAAAGTTTTCTGAAACGGTTAGCAGTGGTGTACCGACTTGCGTATACCATAATTTGAATTGCTCTAAGGAAATATTAGACGCGTCAGCCATCGCATTGACAAAGTCGTCACAGGTAACGGCCATTCCATCAAAGCGTTCAAAATATAAATCCATTCCTTTTCTGAAGTTTTCTTTACCAAGTAAGGTATAAAGCATTCGAATAACTTCAGAACCTTTTTCATATACGGTAAGCGTATAAAAGTTATTCATTTCCATAACTTTGTCAGGACGAATAGCGTGTGCCATTGGACCCGCATCCTCAGCAAATTGTAACGAGCGTAAAACTCTTACATTTTGAATACGCGTGACTGCTGCAGAATGCATATCAGCACTGAATTGCTGATCTCTAAACACTGTAAGCCCTTCTTTGAGACTTAACTGAAACCAGTCTCTACAAGTTACTCGGTTTCCGGTCCAGTTATGAAAGTACTCATGCCCGATTACCGCTTCTATATTAAAATAGTCAGTATCTGTTGCAGAAGTTTCATCTGCTAAAACAAATTTACTGTTAAATACGTTTAAGCCTTTGTTTTCCATCGCACCCATATTGAAAAAATCAACGGCTACAATCATATAGATATCTAAATCGTATTCTAAACCAAAGGTGTCTTCATCCCACTTCATTGAATGTTTAAGCGATGTCATTGCATGATGAGATTTTGATAAATTGCCTTTATCAACAAATATCTCTAGCGCGACCTTTCTACCCGAAGATGTTACATAAGTGTCTTGCAATAAATCAAAATCACCTGCTACCAAGGCAAATAAATAACAAGGTTTAGGAAATGGATCTTCCCAAGTAGCAAAGTGATAGCCATCGTCGAGATTTCCTGAATCCACTTTATTCCCATTAGCTAATAGGTATGGGTAAAGAGATTTATTGGCGATAACTTTCGTAGTAAAAATAGACATTACATCTGGACGATCTAAATAATAGGTAATACGTCTAAAACCTTCCGCTTCACATTGGGTACAAAATGCTCCCCCAGACTTAAAAAGTCCTTCTAACGACGTGTTGTCGATAGGATTGATTACCGTCACGACTTTAAGCTCAACTTCACCATCAGGGATATTCAGCGTTAGCTCGGTTGAAGACTTTCGATAGTCAGCACTACTTATTTCTTTACCATTAATATAAACCGACTCTAAATCGATATGCTCACCGCTTAACACTAATGGTTCTTGATGATTGTCGATTCGCCCAACAGTCATGATATTCGTGACAGTTGTACGGCTATCTTCTAACGCAAACGTTAAATCTACATGAGAAATATTGAAAAGTGGTTTGGTGTAATCTGATAAATAACGCGCAGTAAAGTCTGTCATTGAGCATCCTAGAGTTTAAAAAAAACTTATAAAAAGCTATAAAAAAACCTGTTAAAACAGGCTTTTTAGGGTATTCATTAATTTTAAGATAAATATCTAATTTGTCACTATTTTTCTTATTTTAAATCCAATAAAACCATACACTAACGCCATAATAGGATTAATTAAATTAAAAAAGCAGTAAAAGATAAATTCATAAGATGTTAAAGCTAAGGTTGCGAACATAAACGCACCACAAGTATTCCAAGGAATTAATGGTGATGTGATAGTACCTGAATCTTCTAATGTTCGACTTAATACAGTCGGATGAAGCCCTCTGCGTGCATATTCTTCTTTATACATACGCCCAGGCATCACGATCGCCATATATTGATCTGCAGTAATTAAATTAGTACCTATACAGGTAGCAACTGTGCTCGCAATTAAGCTACCCGTAGATTTTGCAGCCGCAAGTATTGAATCAACAAAGCGTTTTAACATGCCTAAATGCTCTAAAACCGCACCAAAACTTAACGCCATCATGATCAACCAAATTGTATTAAGCATTGTAGACATACCGCCACGACTTAATAACTCATCAATTTCTTTATTACCAGTGCTCACCACAATACCATCAAAGAAAGCGGTCCAAACAACCATAACTGTTGCCTTAATTCCTGTAACACCTTCTGACGCCATAGACATGATAAGTTCTTGCTGAAAAATTACAGCCCACACTGCACCAATAAAAGCACCAATAGAAACCGCCGGAAACGCTGGCACTTTTTTATACGCCATATATAACAATATAGCTAAAGGAATAAGGTTAAGAATGGAAATATTGTATGTTGATTCTAGTGTTTTAGTTAATGTATCAATACTAGAAGCACTCGCAACTTCCGCTCCAGAATGACTAAAACCAATCACTAAGAACAATACTAATGCGATAGAGATAGACGGTACAGTCGTCCATAACATATAACGAATATGGTCAAACAATTCACTCCCTGCAACTGCTGGAGCCAAATTTGTAGTTTCCGATAACGGAGATAATTTATCACCAAAATATGCACCAGAAATTACTGCACCTGCTGTTACTGAAGCAGACATATCAAAACCACCAGCAATACCAATAAAAGCAACACCTACCGTAGCGGCAGTTGTCCAAGAGCTTCCGATACTCATTGCTACAATTCCACAAACCACACATGCTGCAGCATAAAACCAACTAGGGTTAATAATTTGTAACCCTAAATAAACCATGGTTGGAACAGTACCAGACAATAACCACGTACCAATAAGCGAACCGACCGCTAGGAGTATTAGAATAGCGCCCAGTGAAATTGAGATTCCGTGAATAATAGCTTTTTCTATTCCATCCCACTTAAATCCATTTTTCAAACCAATAATAATGGCTATCCCCATCGCAAATAACAATGCTATTTGATTTGGCCCGTATGAAGAATTGTCTTTAAAAAAGATAACCGCCATCGATAACATAATAACCAATGCGATTATTGGCGTTAACGCATCGAGAAAACTAGGTGACTTAGGTGATGATGTATCATTCATAGAAAACAGATCCTATATATTATTATAGTTATTATTTACCAGTTAAAAATTCAGTTTTTGTTAATAAAAATTTACTTTTTAGTGATTAAAAAAAGCCGCCTAATAGGCGGCTTTTTTATTAATTAAACAAAGTTACTTTTTAGCAACTCTACCTAAGGCAATTAAGTCGAAGGTTATGTTGGCTGCTTCGTCCAAAAACGGGTCAAGCTCATCTAATTCATCAGGTAAATCTTCTAACGAAGTTACTTTTTCTTTACCTAATAATAATAAACGTTCGTTAACTCTTTTTAACTGTTTTGCCTTTCTCTCTTCGCGTTTAGCTTTACGTTTAGCTAAATTTAAAGAGATGGTTTTATCGTCTTTTTCAGCTTTATATGTTTTGATGTCGTCTAATAAATAATTGAACTCTTTGTTCGTTTTAATGCGCTCTTCATATAGTGATTGTAAATAACTAAAATCAGTACTCAAGTCGTTAAGTTTCGCGTAATCAGCTTTTGGAATTTTGTCCCAAGGTAACGCATTCTCTTCTTTACTTTCACCCCAATCTTCAGGATTGATTGCAGATGGGAAAGATATATCAGGTAATACGCCTCTGTGCTGCGTACTTCCGCCATTGATACGATAAAATTTAGCAATGGTAAATTGAATGCTTCCTAGTGGCTTTTCATAAAGATCATATACTCTACCTAAACCTCTATGCTGCTGAACGGTACCTTTACCAAACGTATGTTCGCCAATAATAACGCCACGACCGTAGTCTTGAATTGCAGCTGAAAATATTTCAGAAGCTGATGCGCTGTACCTATCAACC
This sequence comes from Colwellia sp., assembly GCA_020630795.1. Lineage (GTDB taxonomy): Bacteria > Pseudomonadota > Gammaproteobacteria > Enterobacterales > Alteromonadaceae > Pseudocolwellia. The sequence continues at coordinate 194,977 of JAHDIK010000002.1, read as the reverse complement.
ATTACAGTAAGCGGACCGCTATAATAACTAATGCCATCATGATCGCCATTTACTTCAATTCGGTTTGCACCATTACGAACTTGTACAACAGGCCCTTTATCGATAAATAAACCTGTTAGTAGCGACGACTCACTTAATGAACCACCACCATTACCTCTTAAATCAACAATAATACCTTCAACTTGCTCGTCTTTTAGCTTTTTAAGCTCAGCTTTAACATCGCGAGACAAGTTGTTGTAAAAGCTCGGAATGGTAATAACACCAAGCTTTTTACTGGTTTTATCATCTTGAACTTCATAATAAACTTCAGACTTTGCAGCTCTATCTTCAAGTTTAATTTTGTCTCGAATTATAGACACTATTTTGGTATTCGCGTCGTCTTCAGCACCACCGCTAAGCACCTGTAAACGAACTTTAGTCCCTTTAGGTCCTTTAATCAGTTCAACTACGTCATCTAAACGCCAACCAATAACATCTACAAACTCTTTTTCGTCTTGAGAAACGCCAACAATACGATCTTTAGGTTTTAATTCTTTAGACTTATCAGCCGGACCACCCGATACAACACTTTGAATAACGGTATAGTCTTCTTCTGAACGAAGTACAGCACCAATGCCTTCTAGCGATAGGTTCATTTCCATTTGGAAACGTTCAGCATTTCTTGGAGATAAATAAGACGTATGAGGCTCTACAACACGAGCAAAGCTGTTCATAATAATTTGAAAAGCATCTTCACTTTCGCTCTGCTTAATACGCTTAATTGCATATTTGTAACGTTTGCCAAGTACTTCAGCGACTTTAGGCCATTTTTTACCAGCTAACGTTAAATTAAGCGCGTCGTATTTTACTTTTTTACGCCATAACTCATCGAGTTCAGCTTTGTCTTTCGGCCAAGCAGCTTCTTCACGGTCAAAGTTATATGACTCTTCTACGGTAAAATCAAAAGGCTTTTCTAACAAACTTAAAGCATAGTTATAACGTTCTAAACGCCTAACAATATTCAAATTGTAAATATCGTATGCTTTGGTGAGTTTTCCTCGAGATATTACGGTATCAAAATCTAATGAAAATTGTTGAAAGCCATCAATATCTGACTGAGTAAAAACATTGCGAGCATAATCTAACTGTTTGATATATCTTTCGAAGATTTGTTTCGAAAGAATATCATCCATTTTGACTTGCTTGTAATGAGCACGCGTAAATTGTGCCGTAATTCGCTTACTTGAAACTGCGTGTTGATCTTCAGGCACTAAAACAGGAACTGGAATATCTTCTACTTTTGACGTTTTATCATCCGCAAACCCTAAAAAGCTTGAGAAGGAAAGAGATATAGCAATAGCGATACGACAACATTTATGCATGCATTTACTCCAAATTAATCAGTAAATATATTTTTAGCTTGAGTTTTAACAACCATACCAGAATCTAGCTGAACACTTACATCTTTACCTGAAACTTCAGTAATAATAGCGTTCATTGGTGAGTTACTTAATTGAACTTTAACCTTTTTACCAACTACAATAGCTTCCGCAGCTGCTTGTGTAAGTTTCGCTTCAACCTTAGGTTTAGATGGCTTTGATGGTTTACTCGACTTAACCGCTTTAAACTTAGCTTTTTGATCGGCTTTTTCTTTAGAAGAAACCGATGACTTACGATCGTTATACTGCTTTTTAGCTTTGTTGTCGTTAGTTTTTTTGTTACCAAACTTTTCTTGGCTTTCTTTTAACGTTTTCGCAGCATAATCAGCCTGTGCTTGATCAATCTCTGCCGCATCATTACCGTCAACATCTACGCGAATACTACCCAATTTAACTGACTTTAAATATCTCCAGCTACTTGTGTAATGTCTAAGCGCTTGGCGTAAACGTGTTTTACTTACCGTTTCATCATCTGTTAATCGTTCAGCTAAATCCTGAAAAATTCCTATTTTAAGAGGTTTAGCAGGACCTTCAATTGAAAAACAAGCTGGGAATTTCTCAGCTAAGTAAGCAATAATTTCTTTAGTACTAGTACGTTTAGTTTCCATAAATCAACTTTTCACAAATAATCTTAATTTTCGAGATATTGTTCGCGGTTATCCAACACATGTCGGCACCAATCATGAATATCGTCACTTTCTATTTCAGGTAGAGCTTCTTGCCCTATCCAGTTATCCCACACAAGAGCTAATAAGCGTTCTAACTCTTCTGTTTCTATGTCTTCTTCTGCTAAGTCGTAAATCATATGATAAATTTCATTGATACGCTCAGCGACTAACTCTTCATTTCCGTCCCAGTCACCTACAACTTCTTCAGAAACCAAATAGTCATGAATAACAACAAACTCTTTCACTAGTTTACCACGCCATGTTTGATCATGATATTTTCAAATGCATTAATTATAGACTCTAAGCCTTTTTGGTCTGATTCATCAAAGCGTTCATAAATAGGGCTATCTATATCTAATACAGCAATAATTTTCCCCTTTACTTTAACCGGAATCACAATTTCAGAATTACTGTTAGCATCGCAAGCAATATGTCCTGAAAAGTCGTGAACATTGGCGACACGCATTGTTTTATCTTCCGCGACACTCGTTCCACAAACACCTTTACCTACGGGTATTCTTATACATGCAACTTTACCCTGAAATGGACCTAACACTAACTCGTTATCAACGAGCCTGTAAAATCCAGCCCAATTCACATCACTTAGCGTTTCAAATAACAAAGCACTTATATTTGCCATGTTTGCGATTACATCCGCTTCATCACTAATTATGGCTTCTATTTGCTTTTGTAAAAGCCCGTATTCTTCAACTTTAGTCATATACAATGTTAAATACTGTAAAAGCGCATAACATACAGGTAACAAGGTTTAAATTAAAGCTCTAATGGCAATTTTATCAGAAAACAGGGAGAAATTTAGACAACACAAACGAATATTTACGTATACAAAAGCGTAAAAAATAAAAAAGCCGGCAAAAGCCGGCTTTTACATTCGTAATAAATATTAAAATTTAGATACTACTTTAACGCTATCTGTTACGGCAGCTTCACTAATATAGCCAATCATATTAGGATTCTTACTTACCATGTCGATTATTTCAGCATCACTTTTAAGTGATTTTGGCGCTTGTCCTTTACCGGTAAATAAAAGCTTTGACCAATATGCTTTCATCTGGCTTTCTGATTTACCAAGCACTTTTTTAGTAAATTCAGCACTCGTTCCACCAGAATCTAAGTTTAATGGAATAGCTTCACCACCACCTGGAAATTTTTTCATTTTTCCTAAAAATATTTTTGATATAACTTTTTTATCCATCGAAGCGCCATTAGAGGGATGCACAACAATCGCTACGCCCGACACTGCCGAAGAACAAAATAGTAACGTACATGCTAATGTGATTAATTTTTTCATTTCTTTCCCCACTAATAAACTAAGTCAATACCAAATGATAAGCCATTGTAGCTTTCGCTCAATCCATTCAGTTTAGTGCTAAAAACATCTACTTTAAATGCAGCATTTGAATGAAAGTCATAGCGTAGACTTAATGTTTGAGTTTTAAATTTCTTCTCAAACAATACATCGATATAGTTTTTCCCTATTGCTTGAGCAGCTGGTGAAAAACCATCTAACGAAGAATAATCAATTGGCTGATCAAAATCTTCGTAAGTATACAATACAGTATATTCGTCAAATCGCTTACCTGCCATTACATAATATACTTCACTAAAAGTATTGCCTGAATCTTTAATACCATAGTCTGCATATTCAGCCGTAAGTAACCAATCGTTATAATCGATAGCTGCACCTAGGTAATAGTATTCACCATCACCACTCAAACCTATCGTATCTCTAAGTTGAGCGGTTTCACCAGCCGACACACCAAAGCTAGCTGCAATGGCGTTTAATCCAGGAACTACGTTACCGTTTTCATCAATTCTGTTGTTAAATAATGCTTGATTATCTAATTCAGAAAAATCAATTTCAGTAACAAATGCACCAGCAAACAATGTTAGCCAATCGTAAGTAAATTCTGTGCTGAAACTAAGAATTTTATCAAACTTAGTATTATATCCTATACCAAAGGCGTCAAAGTCGCCTTCCCACGAATAATAGCCAAACGATGAATTTACTGACCAATCACCTAACTCAGTCGAGTGATTCATTCGAATCCCTTCAACCACAGCAAAATTAAAGTCATCATAAACAGAGCGAGGTAAACGGTTGCCCGTTACTGTATATCCTATTTTTTCTGATTCAGACTTATAGAACATAGGTAAAACCATACGACCTGCATTAACTCGCCATTCATCGTTAATTTGATATGATAAATACGCCCAACGAGCTTCAACATCAAAGTCGTTACGACCATCAGCATAAAGCTGAGCAGTTACCGATAACCCTTCGCCTAAATCTGACGATACTTGCAAAGCAAATACACTTTCAGGCTTAAAAGACAGGTCTTTATCATACAAACCACCTAAAATTTCTTCATCGGCATCAATGACACCGTTTCCATTTAGATCTTGTACATCATCAAACAAAACGCCAGCTTTGATTGATGCAAACCCATTAAATGTAACGTCCGCTAATGAAGGGGCAGATGCAGTTAGCCCTGCCAGCGCCAAACTAGCAATTATAGTATTTTTTTTCATTTTATACCTTTATTTGTTTTGTCTTAATTTATTGTGTTTCGTTTAAGAGAGGTATACTTGATACTTATCGTATCAAGTATATTTTTAAGCGATTAAAATGTTGCGACAACTTTCACAGAGTCACTAACAGAGTCTTTGCTCACATACCCAATAAGGCTTGGATTTTTACTTATTAAATCAATTACCGCCGCGTCATCATCGACCGCTTTAGGTGCCTGCCCTTTCCCGGTAAATAGAAGCTTCGACCAATATGCCTTCATTTGACTTTCTGACTTTCCAAGCACTTTTTTAGTAAACTCTGCTTTAACTCCCCCTGAACTTATATCAATGGGTAGTGCTGTACCGCCACCCGGAAATTTTTTACTTTTCCCTAAAAAAACTTTTGATATAGCTTTTTTATCCATAGCTACTGCATTAGATGGGTGTACTATAACTGCAACATTTGAAAGAGCAGATGTGCAAAATAATAATGATGTGACTAATAAAATTAACTTTTTCATTTTGGTGCTCCTCTAAAATACTAAATCGATGCCAAATGACATGCCTGAAATAGACTTATTCATGTGTAACGGCTCTGCACTAAAAATATCAGCTTTTAACGCCGCGTTACTGTGAAAGTCGTATCTTAGACTTATTGATTGAGATTTGAATGTGGCGGCGGCAAGTGCCTCCATTAACCCAGCTCCTACTTGTTTTGCGACAGGAGAAAAGCTATCGAGATGAGACAAATCTATAGGTTGATCATAATCTTCGTAGGTATATAGAATAGTAAATTCGTTGATACGCTTACCTGCCGTAACATAGTAAACTTCATTGAAGCTATCTCCTGAATCTTTAACCCCGTAATCCGCGTACTCTACTGTAAGCAACCAGTCATTATAATCTATAGAAGCACCGATGTAATAATACTGTCCATCACCACTAAATTTAACTGTATCTTTTAAATTAGCGACTTCTGTAGCGTTTAACCCGAATGCTCCTGCTGCCGCATCTATTTGAGGGTATAACGCAGAGTTATCAATTGCGCTAAAGTCAACTTCCGCAATAAAACCACCTACGAAAAAAGTAAACCATTCCCAACTTAATTCAGTGTTAGCACTCATGGTATTTTTAAATGCCGCTGGAAAGGCGCCGCCTAACGACGAAATAACGACTTCACCGTCCCAAGATGAATAGCCAAATGACGAATTCATTGACCAATCACCTAACTCAGTTGAATTATCAACCCTAACTCCTTCAACTACCGCAAAATCGAAATCCCCATATACAGCTGTAGGCAAGCGAACACCATTAAACGCATAACCAACCTTTTGAAATTCTGACTTATAAAACATAGGTAAAACCATTCGTCCTAGGTTTACCTTCCACGAGTCATTTATTTCGTAAGATAAATATGCCCAACGAGCTTCAACATCAAAATCTTCTCTACCGTCAGCATAAAACTGAGCAGTTACCGATAAATTTTCTCCTAAGTCGGATGAAACTTGTAGCGCGAAAATACTCTCCGGTTTAAACGATAAATCTTTGTCGTATAAGCCAAAGTAAGCTTCTTCAACGGGGTCGATCGCTCCATTACCGTTTAAGTCGGTTGCATCGTCAAATACTACACCAGCTTTGATTGACGCAAACCCATTAAATCGTACCTCTGCCATAGTGGCTGCAGAACAACAAACACTTGCTACCAATAACGCGGTTTTCAACTTCTTAAATTGCTTCATGTTGTATGTACCTCTGTTATATAACTAGTTAGACTTTGAATCCTTTCGTTAGTACTTGGAGGCTATTTGCCAAGTCAGCTAAACTGCTGCTTACTTCGGCTAGCTCTTCTGATGCTTGATGAGTTGTTTCAGTTGTTGAGCTAATATTGTCAACATGCGACACAATTTGTTCTGCAACTGTTGATTGCTCGTTAGTCGCTTGCGCGATCTCACTGGTCATTGCGTTTATTTGGTCAACGGAAGATGTAATGGCAGCTAAAGACTCACCAGCTAAGCTCACTTCAGAAACACCGTCTTCAGCTAAGCTTCGGCCTTTACTCATGGCTTCAACCGCTGAACGTGCTGCGATTTGAAGTTGTTCAATAGTTTTTTGAATTTCCGTTGTTGAATCTTGGGTGCGCGACGCTAAAGTTCTTACTTCATCAGCTACAACTGCGAAGCCTCGACCTTGCTCTCCGGCTCTCGCGGCTTCAATTGCAGCGTTAAGTGCCAATAAGTTGGTTTGGTCTGCAATACCTTTAATAACGTCAAGCACAGCGCCAACTTGTTTCGTATCGTCGTCTAATTTATCAATTACTGCTGAAGAATTTTCTACCGTTTCTGCTAAGGCATGAATTGTTTTCACTGTTTTTTCAACAACATCAGCACCTTCTTTAGAAACATCAGAAGCCTCAGTCGAAGCAGTAGAGGCAAGTGACGCACTTTGCGCTACCGTTTGAACACTTACGTTCATATGTTCTACAGCATCTTTAGCTTGGTGGGCACCTTCTTGTTGCTCTAACGTTATTTGATTAGTTTCTACTGCGGTTGTACTGACAGATGCCGCCATATCTGAAAGCGGTGAAGCAATGTCTACCACTTGCTTAATTGTATTTTGTAATTTATCCATAAATAAATTAAAGCAATTTACAAGTTGCCCAACTTCATCTTCAGTTTTTGCAATAAGTCTGACGGTAAGGTCACCCTCACCTTCAGCAATATCTTTTAACGAAGTAACAACTTCACCTATTGACGATTTTATCCCTGAAATAATCGGAATAGCGGTACCAAACAGCAAAGCAATAAATATAAAGAACATAATAAATCCAACATTTACCATGTTTTCTGCGGAGTCGTTAGCGCTGATAATAGCGTCTTCAAACTCTTTAACCTGCGCCGCATTAAAGTCGTTAACTGTTGCTTTTATTTGTTCAAAAGCTACATTCATTTTTTGGCTAATTTCTGGAAGTTTTTCAAAATCAGCGGTTTCATTGATCATGCTAAGTGATAACCCTTTAGCTTGCGCGTAATAGTCGTCAAACTCACTTTGCATTTTACGTTGAATAGCACTAAAGCGTGCATCGGTAGCACCGATTTTACCTATAACTGCTTTAAGTGACTCTGCTGTTTCTTCTGCTTGTTCAATACTCTCTTCGTCACCTGTAGTAACAGCGCTGTTTAACAGCTCAGACACTTTAATAATTGAAACAGAAACTTCTTTAGAGTGTTGAACAACCGGGAATTGAATGTCTTTTGCATCAGATAACACATCAACATTATCATTAGCGCTATAAGTAGACATTGCTAAATAAACAACAAAAAGAATGGTTCCGAAAATTGGAATTAAATATATTTTTGCTGACACCGATAATGTTTTAAATAAAGTCATACTTATACTTCCACGTAGATAATACTTTTAATGTAGTTCAAATTGCCAAATTAACCATTAATTCAACAACTAAATAATACAAACTTGTAGTTCAAGTATTTTAAATAGGTTTTTCGTCCATTTCCAACCTATTTGATTAATTTTTAATATAAACAATACTTTGTGTGTTTTTTATTCTTTTATGATATAAAAATCATTCAACAAGTAAAATTAGGTATAGATTAGAAAACCACATCAATACCAAATGTTAGCGCGCTACTATCACCTGTTACTGCAAAATCGAAAGAGTCATCTGACACTTTGTCATATTGAACTTTCAACGCAGTAGAGCCGTATACGTCCCAGCGTAATCCTACAGAAACGGTGCTGTGTTCTTCGCCATCCTCTTCCCCGTCAGTCTCAAATTCAGAATAAGCAATAAACGGTGTTAAGTCGTCAATTCGATAACCAAATGTAATCATACGAGTGTCAAAGCTACCGTCTAAATCTAAACGACTTAATTCTGTTAACACAAACCAAGTACCTGTATCGTAATTCAGTGCCGCACCATAAAAAGTACCATCTCTAGAATCTTTTCCATCCCAGAATTGACGCACTCCGTCAATATATCGTTCATTGGTGTATTGCATTGCTGTTAACCTTACTTCTAACTCGTCCTTATTCAAGTTAACCACACCACCAATAATATCTTTCCAAATTTCTTGTGTTTTTGCTCCACCAAAGAAAAAATCACCCAATAACTTGTTTTCAGGGTCATCTTCTTTACCGGTATAAATGTTTGCCGCGAGCGACCAATCACCAACGTCTGTGGTATATAAAGCGTTTATTCCGTTATAATTGAAAATTTGCCAAGTATAGTTATCAGCTGGAGCACGCATCCAAACATAGGCATAACCTACATCGTAAAAATCTGAATAATAAAATAAAGGAAGGCGTTTTTTACCCGCTTGTACTGTCCAGTTATCGTTAAGCTCATATGAAAAATATGCCCATTCAAACTCGGCATCCCACTTGTTGGCGCCACGTGCAACAATTTGCGCTGTAGCCGACAAACCATCTGTCAAATTCGCATTAATTTGCAAACCAAATAACGACTCAGGAGAAAAGTCCCATTCTTCTTCATACGCAGAAACAATTGGATAATCAGCAAGGAATGTGGGTGGAACTCCGTATTGTGGAGCACCGTCACCACTAAGGACTTTACCTGCATTAATACTGGCAAACCCCGAAAAGTTAACCTCTGCTGAAGATGCAAAACTTAATACTGAAGAAGTTAACAATAACGCATGACAAAATTTTGTGAGCTTCATAATTATTTCCCAGACAATAATATTGTTTAAAGAGTGATTTTTATTTATTACGACGAAGTTATTAAAAAATTAACTAAAGTCTAAATATATTGTTGTTAAACTAAGTAAAGCTCAATTAATTGTTATTTCAAATAAATATCCTAAAAAGTTAATTTATTATGTACTAGATCAAAAAAAGGGCTCACGCCCTTTTTAATAAATGGAAGCTTAACAGCATTAAAACGAGTCTTCTGGAATTCTGACCCAGCCTTCCATTAATATGCGTGCACTTCGGCTCATTACCGCTTTTTTAACCGTCCATGAATCATTAATTTTTTCTGACAGTGCGCCCACTTTTAGTGTACCTGACGGGTGACCAAAGGTAACCGAATTCGATGCAGATACTCCCGTTGATTGGCTAGCTGCTATAGCAACAATCGTATCAGGGATAGCAGCTGCTGTTCCTATAGCTACAGCAGCAGTTCCCATCATGGCGTGATGTAATTTACCCATAGATAACGCTCTAACGTGAAGATCTATTTCTTTACTTTGTATAGTTTTCTCACTAGAGGTTACATAGTCTTTTGATGACGTAACAAAAGCAACTTTAGGGGTATGTTGACGTGAAGCTGCTTCAGAAAGTTCGGAAATAAGTCCCATTTTTAATGCGCCATGCGCTCGTATAACTTCAAATCTAGCTAATGCCGCTTCATCGTTATTAATATCGTCTTGTAATTCTATTCCTGTATACCCGATTTCTTCAGCGTTTAGAAAAATGGTAGGAATACCTGCACTAATCATCGTTGCGTTTAACGTAACTGTTTTATATTCTCCACTTGCGGGGATTTCTAATTTATCTACAACATTGCCTGTAGGAAACATTGCCTCGCTAGGGTCAACAGGTTCGATAAACTCAACTGGAACCTCTGCAGCGGGAAATGTAACCCCATCTAGCTCAAAGTCTCCAGTTTCTTGAACTTCACCATTAGTAATTGGTACTTGAGCGATAATTGTTTTAGCAATATTTTTTTGCCAAATACGCACTGTACATATTCCGTTTTCAGGAATACGTTCCGGCTCGACTAAGCCAGAATTTATGGCAAATGAACCCACTGCTGCAGTTAAATTCCCACAATTTCCAGACCAATCAACAAACGCTTTATCAATTGCAACCTGACCGAATAAATAATCAACGTCATGATCTTTTACGTTGCTTTTGGCTAAAATAACGGTTTTGCTTGTACTAGACGTCGCTCCGCCCATACCATCAGTTTGTTTACCATAAGGATCAGGGCTACCAATAATACGAAGTAACATGTTGTCACGAACTTCACCCGGAACCTGACACCGTTCAGGTAAGTCAGTTAAATTGAAAAATACACCTTTAGAAGTGCCCCCACGCATATAAGTGGCAGGAATTTTTACTTGTGGTAAATGGGACATTACGTTCTCCTAACAAGATTTAAATCAAAAATGGCACATTCCTTTAGCAAGCGAATATGCCATTTTACTTATTCCTTTCGAAATATTAATGAATACCTAACGATTTACGCATTCGATTTCAGAAAATCGTTGGCAAATTTTTGTAATACGCCTCCAGCAGCGTGAACCGTAACTTCTTCTGCTGTATCTAAACGACATTTCACTGGAATAGTTACAGTTTCACCATTTTTACGTGTCATTATTACGTTCATCAGTCCACCTGGTGAAGTGTTTCCGTCAACATCGAAAGTTTCAGTGCCATCGATATTGTATGTATGACGCGTATCACCCTCAGTAAATTCCAGTGGCAAGACCCCCATTCCAATAAGGTTAGTGCGATGAATACGTTCGAAGCCCTCAGCAACAATAACTTCAACTCCAGCTAAACGCACACCTTTGGCCGCCCAGTCTCGTGATGATCCTTGTCCATAATCAGCACCAGCAACAATAATCAGCGGTTGTTTACGTTCCATATAAGTTTCAATCGCTTCCCACATGCGGCTTTCGACACCTTCTGGTTCGATTCTAGCTAACGAACCTTGTTTAACATCACCATTTGAATCTCTGCACATTTCGTTAAAAAGCTTAGGATTTGCAAACGTTGCTCGTTGCGCAGTTAAGTGATCACCACGATGAGTTGCGTATGAATTAAAGTCTTCTTCTGGTAATCCCATTTTGTCTAAATAAGCTCCTGCCGCGCTATTTAACATAATAGCGTTCGACGGCGACAAATGGTCGGTGGTTATGTTGTCACCTAAAACCGCTAACGGACGCATTCCTTTCATGGTGCGTTCGCCAGCTAAAGCTCCCTCCCAATATGGTGGACGTCGAATATAAGTGCTCATTTCGCGCCAGTCATACAATGGACTTTCAGCTGGTTCAAAAGCTCCTAAATCAAACATTGGTGTGTAAATTTTCTTAAACTGTTCAGGTTTAACACATGAATTTACAATGGCATCTATTTCTTCATCACTCGGCCAAATATCTTTAAGCGTGATATCGTTGCCCTGTTGATCTTGCCCTAATACATCTTTTTCAATATCAAAACGCATGGTTCCAGCAATTGCATAAGCTACAACTAAAGGTGGCGAAGCTAAAAATGCTTGTTTAGCATAAGGATGAATTCGGCCGTCAAAATTACGATTACCAGATAAAACTGCGGTCGCATACAAATCACGATCGATAACTTCTTGCTGTATTTTAGGATCTAATGCGCCAGACATGCCGTTACACGTAGTACAAGCATAAGCAACAATGCCAAAACCAAGTTTTTCCATTTCAGGCAATAAACCGGCTTCTTCTAGATACAGTTTGGCAACTTTAGAACCCGGAGCAAAAGACGACTTAACCCAAGGTTTACGTATTAGTCCTAATTCATTAGCTCTTTTAGCAACTAAGCCTGCTGCCACTACATTCCTTGGGTTTGATGTATTAGTACAAGACGTAATAGCTGCGATAATTACCGCACCATCAGGCATCTCGCCCGCTTTTTCTTGTTCTCTGCACGACTCAAGATTCTTAGCAATATCTTTTGAAGCAAGATCAGATGTAGCAAGACGGCGATGAGGGTTTGAAGGGCCGGCCATATTTCGGCCAACGCTTGATAAATCAAATTCTAAAACACGAGCATATTCCGCTTCTACCAAATCATCTGCCCATAAGCCGGTGTGTTTTGCGTACGTTTCAACTAAGGCAACTTGCTCTGGCTCTCGCCCTGTTAATTTAAGGTAATCAATAGTTTGCTGGTCAATGTAGAACATGCCTGCTGACGCACCGTATTCAGGCGTCATATTAGAAATAGTTGCTCTATCACCAATAGTTAAGTCGACAGTTCCTTCTCCGAAAAATTCTAAATAGCTAGATACAACTTTTGCATTTCGTAAAAATTCAGTAATCGCTAATACGATATCTGTAGCTGTTATACCTGGTTGACGTTTACCTATAAGCTTAACGCCAACAATATCAGGTACTCGCATCATAGATGGGCGTCCTAACATAACGGTTTCAGCTTCTAATCCACCTACACCTATTGCGATAACGCCTAATGCATCTACGTGTGGAGTATGAGAATCAGTACCCACACATGTGTCAGGGAATGCAACGCCATCTCGCGATTGAATAACTGGCGACATTTTTTCTAAGTTAATTTGATGCATAATACCGTTACCGGCAGGTATTACATCTACATTTTTAAACGCTGTTTTAGTCCACTCAATAAAATGAAATCTGTCTTCATTTCGTCGATCTTCAATTGCTCTATTTTTATCAAATGCTTCTGGATCAAAACCACCATGTTCCACCGCTAACGAATGGTCAACAATTAGCTGAGTAGGTACAACAGGGTTTACTTTTGCGGGGTCACCACCTTGGTCAGCAATGGCATCACGTAACCCTGCAAGGTCAACTAACGCGGTTTGCCCTAAAATGTCATGACATACAACCCGTGCTGGATACCACGGAAAATCAAGTTCTTGCTTGTTTTCAATAATTTGTTTAAGTGAATCTGTTAACGTTTCTGGATCACATTTTCGTACTAATTGCTCTGCAAGTACGCGAGAGGTATAAGGTAACTTTTTATAAGAGCCAGGTTTAATATCTTCGATTGCTGCACGCGTATCGAAAAAATCTAAGTTCGCACCCGGTAGCGGTTTGCGGTAATCGTAGTTCATAATTTATCCACAATATTTAATAAAAAGCGAATATCAAACCCGACATTCGCTCTTTGTTGACTCAGCATATTTGTATGCTGATATATGACAGTTCAAAGCCTATTGTTGTAAAACAGGCCTTAACACAACTAACTGCTTTTATCTTTCAGAAATTGGTTCAACCGTTCTAGGCTCTGAACCGATGTAATCTGCTGACGGGCGAATAATACGGTTATTTTCGCGCTGTTCCATTACATGCGCAGCCCAACCTGTTAAACGAGAACATACAAAGATTGGCGTAAACAGCTTAGTAGGAATGCCCATAAAGTGATAAGCCGACGCATGGAAAAAATCAGCATTACAGAAAAGCTTTTTGGTGTCCCACATGTATTCTTCACACGCAACTGAAATATCGTATAACGACGAATCACCAAATTCTTGACCTAACTTTTCAGACCACTTTTTGATGATTACGTTACGTGGGTCTGATGTGCGGTATACGGCATGTCCAAAGCCCATGATCTTTTCTTTACGCGCTAACATACCAGCCATTTGCTCTTTAGCATCAGCAGGTGATGTGAATTTTTGAATCATATCCATAGCCGCTTCGTTAGCACCACCATGAAGTGGTCCACGTAACGAACCTATTGCGCCAGTAATACACGAATACATATCTGATAACGTTGATGCACATACACGCGCTGTAAAGGTTGAAGCGTTAAACTCATGCTCTGCATACAAAATTAACGACACATCGATAACTTTTCGATGTAATTCTGATGGTGTTTTACCCGTAAGTAATTTAAGAAAATGGCCGCCAATAGTGTCTTCGTCTGTAACACAATCAATTTCAACGTTCTCGTGAGAATAACGATACCAATAAGTCATAATTGCAGGAAATGCAGCTAACAAACGATTAGCCGCTTTATTTTGCTCGGTAAAGTCTGTTTCAGGCTCTAAGTTTCCTAAAAACGAAGCACCTGTACGCATTACGTCCATTGGGTGAGCATCTGCAGGTATTAGTTGTAATACTTGTTTTAACCCTTGAGGTAAATCTCGCATACCATTCAGTTCAGTTTTATATGCATCTAATTGTGATTGATTTGGTAACTCGCCGTTAAACAATAAGTATGCGACTTCTTCAAATGTTGCGTTGTCAGCTAAATCAGATACATCATAACCACAATACGTTAGCCCACTGCCAGACTTACCTACTGTACATAATTTTGTTTCACCAGCACTTTGTCCTCTTAGACCCGCTCCACCTAATTTTTTATCAACCATTGTTCTTTCCTCATATTTATCTTGTTGTATTTGTTTTCGAAAATAGTAAATTTTCGTAAATTACGTATGCTCTATTTGTTTTTGCCTTCGGCAAATAATGAGTCTAATTTTTGTTCGTAATCGTGGTAACCAAGGTAATCGTATAAATCCATACGTGTTTGCATGTTATCTATTTCAGCTTTTTGGTCGCCATCAGCAAGTAACGTTTTATAAACCGATTCAGCCGCTTTATTCATCGCTCTAAATGCCGATAATGGATATAAAACCATTGCACAGCCCCACTCACCTAGTTGCTCTTTATTCCACAACTCTGTTTGACCAAATTCTGTAATGTTAGCCAAAATAGGTACATCTAGTGCTTCTGAAAAAGCTCTATAGTGCTCTTCAGTTTTTACTGCTTCAGCAAAAATACCATCGGCACCTGCGGCTACGTATGCTTTTGCACGTTCAAGTGCTGCTTCAAGCCCTTCCTGTGCAAAAGCGTCTGTTCTCGCCATAATGAAAAAGTCTTGATCTGTTCTAGCGTCAACAGCGGCTTTAATACGGTCTACCATTTCTTCTGTCGATACGATTTCTTTATTTGGTCGGTGCCCACAACGTTTTTGAGCCACTTGATCTTCAATATGAACTGCTGCAGCTCCAGCCTTTTCCATATCTCTGATCGTTTTAGCAATATTAAATGCGCCTCCCCAACCAGTATCAATGTCTACAAGCAGCGGTAAACTCGACGCAGAAGTAATGCGTTGAACATCAGCAATCACGTCATTTAAACTTGTCATGCCTAAATCAGGTAAGCCGTATGACGCATTTGCAACACCACCACCAGATAAATAAATGGCTTGATGCCCTAGCTGTTCAGCCATCATTGCGCAATAAGCATTAATGGTTCCTACCACTTGCAATGGCTTGTTGTTTTCTAGGGCTTTTCTAAATTTAGCACCCGGTGATAATTGTACAGACATGGAAACGTCCTCTTTAGTCATTATTGCTCTAATTTTTGAGCGATTTTATTTTCTATATTTTTTCGAGACGCCGCGATATGGCGCCTCATTAACAATTCGGCTAACTCACCGTCGCGATCGGCAATGGCTTGTACTATTTGAGAATGTTCTTGAAATGCTCTTGATGCACGTGCGCTTTTCATACCAAACTGAATACGGTACATACGCACAAGGTGGTACAACTGCCCACAAATAATATTGATAAGCTGTTGGTTATGACTACCTAAGATAATTTTATAGTGAAAATCTACGTCGCCCTCTTCCTGATAGTATGAAATACCATCTTTAAGGGCTTGGGATCTAGCGTGTGTGGCTAACATTTGTTGCATGCTTTCAATTTCAGCATCGGTCATATTAGCGGCGGCTTGCCTACATGCCATACCTTCAAGCGCTTCACGCGTAATGTACAGTTCGATCAAACCTTCTATAGAGCATTCAACAACTCGTGAACCAACATTAGCTTTACGTTCAACAAGGTGGCATTTTTCAAGTCGATTAAGTGCTTCACGTAATGTCGAGCGGCTAATTTCGAAACGTTTAGCTAATTCAGGTTCACTTATCTTAGTACCTGAAGCGATAGTCCCATCCACAATATCGTGTAGTAACTGTTCGTATACTTTATCTGCTGTTGTTACAGGATCTAAACGTGTTGGATTATTAGTTGCCATCAAGATTGTCGACATATTTATTAATTTATAAAGATTATAAGCGTTAAATAAAATATATCAATAAAATAAAACAAACATTGTCGACAATATATACGACTTTAGTGTAAGAGAGGAATATAAGAAGATTAAAACAGTAAAACTAAAGTATAAAAGCTGACTAGCCGAAAAACCAATAACACACACCCACAGCAGCGACAATTCCAGCAAGATCCGCGATTAAACCGCAGCTTACGGCGTGCCTGCTGTGCTTAATGCCTACCGACCCAAAATATACCGCAAGTACATAAAACGTTGTTTCTGTTGAACCTTGTACAATTGATGCTAACCTTCCTGCGAACGAATCTGCACCATGTGTATTCATAGTTTCAATCATCATAGCTCTTGCTCCAGAGCCACTAAGCGGCTTCATCATCGCAGTGGGTAGTGCATCAACAAAGCGCGTATCGCCCCCTAACATAACAACAATACTTCTAAATGTGTCGACAATTACATCAAGTGCACCACTTGCTCTAAACACACCAATCGCACATAACATTGCTAATAAATACGGAATGAGTTTAATACTGGTTTCAAAGCCGTCTTTAGCCCCTTCAATAAAACTATCGTAAACATCAATCTTTTTACGCACCGCAGCTGCGATAAATAAAACCAAGGTAGACAAAATCAGTATATTGCCAAAGATTGAAGACTGTTCTGAGAGTGCTTGAGACGTGAGTGTTGCAAAATACACTGCGATTCCACCTACAAGTGCGATACCAGCCGACAGATACAACAAAACAATATGATGGTATAACTTTATTTTTTGAACCGCAGAAACAGCAATTAACCCAGCTAAAGTCGACGCGAATGTTGCGAGAATAATAGGTACAAATACATCGGTAGGATTGACCGCCCCTTGTTGAGCTCGATACACAAACACAGCAACAGGGAATAAGGTGACCGACGAGGTATTAAGCACTAAAAACAGTATTTGTGCATTAGTTGCAGTGTCTTTAGTTGCGTTGAGTGATTGCAGATCTTTCATGGCTTTTAAACCAAGTGGAGTCGCAGCGTTATCAATACCCAAAAAATTAGCAGACAGATTCATGGCCATTGAACCTATCGCAGGGTGCCCCTTTGGAACCTCTGGCATGAGTTGTTTAAATAATGGCGAAATAGCTAAGGCAAGCTTTTCAATTAAACCTGCTCTTTCTGCTATTTTCATCATGCCTAACCAAAAGGCTAATATGCCAATTAAACCAATCGCGATTTCAACCGTCACTTTAGACATGTCGAAAATAGATTTGATAACTTTTTCAAAAATCAGCACATCGCCAACAATAACCCATTGATATAAAGATGAAAGAAAGGCAATAAAAAAGAAGCTGATCCAGAGTTTGTTAAGCACGTGGTTACTTTATAAAAACGTAGTATAAAAAGATAATGACATAGTTAATGAAACATTTATAGGTGTTACAACAGCATCACACTCTGTTAACAAATTGTGCATAACCCGTGAAAACACCGTACATAACCATTGCATAAGTTTAAGTAAAAAGAGGGAAAAATCAAAATATAACGATTAAAAACAATAAGATAAAAATATTTAAAAATAAATTAGCTTTACGAAAAAGTTACACTACACTTAATTGTTACCTAGTTAATTAAATGGTTTTGTGAAACATAATTGCTCGCTGCATTTTTTCATCATTTTTAAGCTAATTAGCGCTGGTTCATATCTGTTGAACCATTCCCCTATGCCCGATACTAGCGATAGTATTGGGCAATTTTTTTAGTTATAGATTAATTTCGATTAAATAATGTATTGAAATTACGCGTAGATAATTCCGCAATTTCTTCAACCGATTGACCTCGTATACTTGCTAAATGTTTAGCAACTTCTACAACATAAGCAGGCTGATTTTGTTTACCTCTATGAGGAACAGGCGCTAAATATGGCGCGTCTGTTTCAATCAACAAACGATCGTCAGGCACTTGTTTTGCAACTTCACGTAATTCCGTTGCATTTTTAAAAGTTACAATGCCTGAAAATGATATATAAAATCCTAAATCGATAGCCTGTTTTGCCATTTCCCACGTTTCGGTAAAGCAATGTAAAATACCGCCAACATTTTGCGCATTTTCGTCACGTAAAATTTTCAAAGTATCTTCTTGGGCTTGTCGCGTATGAATAATCAGAGGTTTGTTAACCTTATTGGCAACACGCACATGCTTTACAAAGGAATCTAATTGAACATCTTTAGTTTCAGGTGCGTAGAAATAGTCTAGCCCTGTTTCCCCAACCGCAATCACGCGTTCATGTTCAGATAAACGCAATAGTTCACCTTCATCAACTAAGTCATCTTGGTTAAGTGGATGCATACCGCAAGACAATGACACGTTGTTATACTTAGCTGTTTTTTCAGCCATGCTTGGAAACTCTTTTAGCGTAACACTAACACACAAAATATGATCAACTTTAGCTTGAGTAGCAGCGTCCATTACATTGTCTAAATTGTTATCAAAGTCTTCTAGTTTTAGACGATCTAAATGGCAATGAGAATCTATAAACAAGGTTATCTCCGAGTTTTATTAATTAGAATAGTGGGTTGCGTTGTTTAATATGTCTTTAAACAATATGTCTTTAAACAACGCGTAAGAATTACATTGTTAATGTAGGTTCTGAAGAGTTTAAAAAGCGCGCTATAAATTTTTCGATTTGATTTTTTACATTTTCAGGATCTTCAATAAAACTAACTCCTACACCTGGTGGAGTGCCATTTTGAGCACCTACAGGTGTGAGCCAGCAGACTTTACCTTTTACTTCTGAATTTTCAAGAGAATCAGGTAAAGACACCTCAAGCGTTACTTCGGTGCCTAAATCAAACTTTGCGTTTGTTTTATAAAACAAGCCACCATTTTTCAAAAAAGGCATATACGCTTGGTATAGCTCTCTTTCTGAAATAAATTCTAAATATATATTGTTCAACGAATACTCCGAAACTTACTCATTCATTAAAATATGGTCAATATCGATAACCAGCTTCTCAATTAAAAACTGACTGTTCGCCTGACTTAACGTTTTAATTTTAGTAATTGTATCTGTTATTTTATTGGAAATATGCCATAAAGTATCACTTTTTATAGAAAGTAACGAATTTTCTGTAGATTTTTCCTGAATATCCCAACCTGCATTGCTTCTCATCATGTTTACAGTAACGGCTTCTAACCAACGTAATCCATGCTCAGAATTATGAATACTACGTGCTAACGACGCCTTATTGGTTCTTTCATTAAGGAACTGTAGATACACATACTGAAAAGCGTTAAATTCTTCAGCTGTTTCGGCGCTAGATAGTTCGGGTAAGTGACTTAAATTACTAAAAGAATTTGCAAGGTTTCCATTGTTGTCCAACGCCGATAACAGCGCTTTACCTGATAGTGGGCGAATCTCAAACAACCTACACCGACTAATAATTGTAGGTAGTAATGTGTCGTGTTCACTCGACAATAAAACAATCACGCTATTGTCAGTAGGTTCTTCCAATGTTTTCAACAATGCGTTCGCTGCCGCTACAGTCATTGTTTCTGCATTTGGTATAAGAACCGTTTTAAGATCACCAATTTGAGCTGTTTTCTCAAAAAACAAGCTAGCTTGTCTAATGTGATCAACACCCAGGGAGCTTTTATCGGAAATCACATCCAGATGATCAGGGTACGATCCTTTTGCAAGTAACTTACAGTGTTTACATTGCTTACACGGTTCTAAAATATCGTTTTCAATCGGCTGATTACATTGTAAAACTTGGGTAAGCCAAGTGGCCAACATCATTTTACCACTGCCTTTCACACCACTAATTAGAATCGCATGCGGTAAATTACCTGCACGAATATGTTGTGAAAAAAGTGACTGTTGCTGTGCTAACCAAGTTTTCATTCAATACCTTTTTTATCTAGCCAGCTTACGTTCGATAAACTGCTCAATCGCACTTTCAATATCATTATGCACACTTGCCATCGGTTGACTTGCATCTATCGTAACAATAGCGTCATCAGCGTTAGCGAGTTCTACATATTTATTTCGTACTTTATGGAAAAAATCAATTTTTTCCAACTCTATACGATCTAACTCCCCTCTTGCTTGGGCTCTTGATAAACCTATTTCAGGATCTAAATCTAAATACAATGTTAAGTCTGGTTTGAATCCTTTCAATGTTACGTTCGCAATAGCGTCCATCACAGAGTCATCAAAATTTCGTCCTCCACCTTGATAAGCTCGCGAACTTAAATCGTGACGATCACCAATCACCCAAGCTCCTGTTTTAAGAGCAGGATAAATTCTATTCTCAAGTAGCTGACTTCTGCTCGCGTACATAAGCAATAATTCAGTTTCTTCCGTTAACTTTTCTTCATGGGAAGCTGATTTAACAATATCTCGTAATGACTCAGCTAGTGGCGTTCCACCTGGTTCTCTCGTTTTTATAAATGAGAGATTATATTTATTTAATACGCTTTCAATAATTTTTATTGCGCTTGATTTACCGGCACCTTCAATACCTTCAACAACAATAAACTTGCCTTCTGACATTTATTTATACACCTAAATTTATTTACTTCTAGTAGCACGTAAATAGGCTGCTACTGCCTTGTTATGTTCTTTTAACGTTTTCGAAAATACATGCTTACCGTTGCCGTTACTTACAAAATAAAAGTAATTTGTACTGGCGGGGTTCATTGACGCCTTTAAAGCTTTTATCCCTGGCATTGCGATAGGCGTAGGAGGGAGTCCATTAATACGATAAGTGTTGTATGCTGTTTTTTCTCTTAAATGAACTTTTTTAATGTCGCCTTTATATCTATCGCCTAAACCATAAATAACAGTAGGATCTGTTTGCAGTCGCATTTTCTTATTTAGCCTATTTACAAACACAGAACTAATGATTGGTTGTTCACTGTGTTGGCCACTCTCTTTTTCAATAATAGAGGCCATAATAAGCGCTTCATACTCATTATCATAAGGCAAATTTTCAGCTCTTTCAGACCAAAACAAACTAAGTTGCTTTACCATATTTTTATTAGCTCTTTTCAGGATATCTAGTTCTGATGTCCCAACGGTAAATGAGTATGTGTCAGGGAAAAACAACCCTTCTGGATTTTTTTGAGGTAAACCAAGCTTTTGAGAAATTTCCTCTATCGTTAATGGTCTTGCGTTATGTACCAAATGTTGGTTGTTCGCTAAAACATTCAACCACTCTTTAAACGTACTCCCTTCAATAAAGGTAATAGAAAGTTGATGTTCTTTCCCTTCAACTAATAGCTTAAGTAGTTCAATGGTATTTATACCTGATGGGATAGAATACGTCCCCTTTTTTAAAGATGTTAACTCTGGTTTTAACTTTACATATGCTTTAAGCCATAACCTTGAGTCAATCCACCCTTTTTTTACTAATAACTTAGAAAATGAATTAATTGATGTTCCCTCTGGTACGGTTAATAGCTGAGGCGAATTAATATTAATAAGCTGATTAGCTTTTTTATCGATATAAAAATATGAAGCGCCAATAGCAATCGCTATTGAAACAATAGTAAGTAAAATAAGTTTTTTAATCATGCGGTAAACGTTTAAACTGCGATTGAATTTGGTGCACCTTGTCCAAATTAAGTTGCATTCCTTGGTATTGTTTAATGGGTACAATTTCCATTACAGAGTTAGTAATAAACATTGCATCGGCATTTTTAATGGTATTTTGAGTGCCATTAACAATCTGTATTTCTGGAAAGGCTTTAAGCAAAGCAGAACGAAACAAGCCGGCTACTCCACTGTCTTTAATAATAGGTGTGAATATTTTTTTGTTTTCAAACCAAAACACATTAGAACACGTGGTTTCTACAAGGTTGGAATGTAAATCGTAAACTAATAAATCATCATAGTCAGTACGGTCAAGTTCGGCTCTTAATAAAACTTGTTCTAGTCGATTAAGGTGTTTAATTCCTGCTAACAAAGGATTAAGACCGAGTTGAATTTTTGCATCAGCAATACAAATACCATTTGTCTGCCATTCAGTATACTTGGTAGGAAACTCAGAAGTTTTAACAATTATGTTAGGAGAATTAGCACCTAATCGAGAATACCCTCTTCCTCCCGCTCCAGATGTAATAATAACTTTAAGAACTGCTAACGGGTAACGTTTTGCAACTTCAATAATGTGCTCTTCTAAAAGTGAAAAATTAACACCATCAATGCTTAATACAATACAGCCGTCACGTAAACGCTCTATATGTTGTTTAAGCATCAACACATTACCGTTGAGAATTTTCGCTGTTGTAAATAAACCATCGCCATAAGCTAAACCTCGGTCAGACGCCGAAATTTGGTCTATCTCTACACCGTTAATTGATTGAAAGTACATTATTTAAATACAAAAAAGATCGGATAATTTAAGAAAGGTTTACTTATAAAAATAAAAAACCTGAATATTTGATAACAAGTATTCAGGTTTAGCTAATTATATTCAAGCAATAATTTACAGCTTTTTAAATATTAACGAGCCATTCGTTCCGCCAAAACCAAACGAGTTACACAGTGAATAATCTAAATTTACATCACGAGCCGTATGGGCGATATAATCAAGATCACAACCTTCGTCTGGATTATCTAAATTAATCGTTGGAGGCACAGCATTGTTAACTAACGCCTGAATACTAAAAATAGCTTCAACCGCTCCAGCTGCTCCAAGTAAATGACCAGTCATTGACTTAGTTGAACCCATTAACACGTTTTCAGCATTAGTACCAAAAACAGATTTAACTGCATTAGTTTCTGCAATATCACCCGCTGGTGTCGATGTACCATGAGCATTAATATAACCAATATCAGCTACATCAACTTTTGCATCATTAATTGCATTTTGCATAGCTAAAGCTGCACCAGCGCCATCTGCAGGAGGTGATGTCATGTGATAAGCGTCGCCACTCATACCAAAACCTACTAATTCTGCGTATATATCAGCTCCACGTGCTTTTGCTTGTTCATACTCTTCAAGCATCACAACACCAGCACCGTCACCCAACACAAAACCGTCGCGATCTTTATCCCACGGCCTTGAAGCTGCTTGAGGATCATCATTGCGAGTAGAAAGTGCTCTTGCGGCACCAAATCCCCCCATCCCCATCTGAGTTGACGCTTTTTCAGCACCACCTGCTAACATAGCATCTGCATCACCATAAGCAATCATACGAGCCGCATGACCGATATTGTGAACTCCACTTGTACAAGCAGTAACAATAGAAATATTAGGGCCTTTTAAGCCATGCATGATAGATAAGTGGCCAGCAATCATATTAATGATAGTAGACGGCACGAAAAAAGGAGAAAGCTTTCGAGGGCTTGTTTTAAGCATTTTCTCGAAATTTTCTTCAATTAAACCTAAACCACCAATACCAGCACCAACTGCAACACCAATACGAGGAGCGTTTTCTTCAGTAACTTCTAATCCTGAATCTTGAAGCGCTTGAACGCCCGCTGCAACACCATATTGAATAAACAGATCCATTTTTTTGGCTTCTTTACGAGCCATATAGTCTTCAGCATTAAAATCTTTGATTAAGCCAGCAAATCGCGTTGGGTATTCAGATGTATCAAAATGTTGAATATCGCTAATACCACTTTTACCAAGCAGTAAATTTTGCCAAGTTGTTTCAGGATTGTTGCCCAAAGGGCTTAACATACCAAGACCGGTAACTACAACACGCCGCATAGGATGAGTTGCCTCCGATAGAAAAGAATATTTGAAAGGGTTGTATTCGTACAATAGTTAAAAAGAATAAATAGGATACGAATGATGTTCTAAATAATTTCAGGCGATAATGACTATCGCCTGAAACATATTACAATTACTGGTTAGCAGTAACGTAATCGATTGCTGCTTGAACTGTAGTAATTTTTTCAGCTTCTTCGTCAGGAATCTCTGTATCAAATTCTTCTTCTAACGCCATAACTAATTCTACAGTATCTAAAGAATCAGCACCTAAGTCGTCAACAAATGAAGATTCAGTTTTTACTTCTTCTTCGCTAACACCTAACTGTTCAATAGTAATTTTCTTTACGCGTTCTTCAATAGTACTCATTTTTTTTCCTTTACTAGAAAATGCAATTTTTCAAATTGCGTGTAGTGTATTCGTCAACAGTCCGCCTTGCAAGTATCTAATTTTACTTTTTCTACTGGTCGAACCTGATAACCTTTCTTAATATATAGTAATTTTATAAAATATAAAACCAACTATAACATGTACATACCGCCATTAACGTGCAATGTTTCGCCGGTAATATATGCTGCACTGTCTGAAGCCAAGAAAGCGACTGCGTTCGCAATTTCTTCTGGCTTACCTAATCTGTTCGCTGGTACTTGAGAAAAAATGCCTTCTTTTTGCTCATCTGTAAGCGTTTGTGTCATATCTGTATCAATAAAGCCCGGCGCTACAGTATTGACCGTAATTCCTCGAGAAGCAACTTCTCGCGCTAATGATTTAGTAAAACCTAATAAACCAGCTTTAGCTGTTGCGTAGTTCACCTGACCTGAATTACCCATGCTACCTACAACAGAACCAATGTTGATAATACGACCATTACGCTTTTTCATCATTGGTCTAATTGCTGCCTTGCTCAGTTTGTATACTGAAGATAAGTTCGTGTCGATGATATCTTGCCATTCATCATCTTTCATTCTCATGAATAAATTATCTTTAGTAATACCAGCATTATTAACAAGTATATCTACAGATTGATACTTTTCTTTGATCGTATCGAACAAAGTGTCAATTGACTCATTATCAGTGACATTTAATACGAGTCCTTTTTCCTCACCAAGATACTCACTGATTTTATCAGCGCCGCTTTGTGAAGTTGCAGTACCTATAACTACTGCTCCTAGCTCTTTTAATTGACTAGCAATTGCTTTACCAATACCACGGCTTGCACCTGTTACTAGTACTACTTTTCCATCTAATGAAAACATATAAAAACCTATTTAATTAAATCTAATGCTTTAGTTAATGAAGCACTGTTGTTTACAGACTCACACTTAATTGACTTATTGATACGCTTTAAAAGTCCTTGTAATACTTTACCTGGACCAACTTCTAACGCTGTTGTACAACCATCAGTAGCAAGTTTCTCTACTGTTTCGGTCCAACGAACAGGAGAATACAACTGTCTCACAAGTGCTTTTTTAATATTGTCAGCAGATGTTTCAATTTCAACATCTACATTATTAATTACAGGGATACTTGGCGTATTAAATGAAATTGCATCTAATTCTTTTGCTAGTGCATCAGCAGCATCTTTCATTAATGCACAGTGTGAAGGCACACTAACAGGTAAAGGTAAAACTCGTTTAGCTCCACCTTCTTTACATAATTCACCTGCACGCTCAACGGCAGCCTTATGCCCAGCAATAACAACTTGTCCTGGAGAGTTGAAATTAACAGCCGAAACCACTTCATCTTGAGCAGCTTTTTCACATGCAGCGATAATAGAGTTATCATCTAACCCAATAACAGCAGCCATTGCCCCTACACCCTCAGGTACAGATGCTTGCATAAGCTCACCACGTTTTTGCACTAACTTAACCGCTGACGCTAAATCTAATACATTTGCACATACTAACGCTGAGTATTCACCTAAACTATGCCCTGCTAGCGCTGAAGGTTTAACGTCAGTGTTTGCAGTCCACAAACGCCATAGAGCCACACTCGCTGTTAATAATGCTGGTTGCGTGTAGTTAGTTTGATTGAGTTTATTCTCGGGGTCTTGTGAAATAAGCTCCCACATATCATATCCAAGAGCATCTGAAGCTTCTTTAAATGTATCTCTAACAACACTTTCATCAGCAAAATCTGCAAGCATTGAGACTGCTTGAGAACCTTGACCGGGAAAAACAAACGCTAAATTATTTTGCATTTTATTACCTAATATATAACTTAATGAATAATTATAATTTTAAATTCTTATTTATCTGTCTGCTAAGCTTTGTTCCAGTTTACTTTTAATTTTTTCTGGAACTTGCCTTTCAACTTCTTTTGCTGCTTCAAAAATAGCAGCCAAAAATGCTAAAGAGCTAGCATTTCCATGACTCTTAACCACAATTCCGCGTAATCCTATCAAACTTGCGCCATTGTACTGGTCGGGGTTCAATGATTTGAATAGTTTTTTAATTGTATTAGCAAACAATTTCCCCATAACACGCGTAACAATATGCTGAGATAAAATAGTTTTAAACTTGTTAAACACCATTAATGCAACCCCTTCACAAGTTTTCAGTGCAACATTTCCAACAAAACCATCGCACACAATAACGTCAGCTTTATTAGAAAAAATATCATTTCCTTCTACAAAACCAATATAATTAATATGAGGATTATCAGTTAATTGCGCACCTGTAAACTTAATATGGTCACTGCCCTTAATATCTTCAGAGCCCATATTCAATAAAGCGATACGAGGTTTTTTAATGTCATCAACTTCTTCAGCAAGTACAGAGCCCATAATTGCAAATTGATACAATACATTTGAATCACAAAATACGTTGGCGCCAAGGTCTAACATAAATACGTGTTTGTCTTCATTATTTGTAGGCAAAGAAGAAATGAGCGCAGGCCTTTCAACACCTGGTAACATTTTTAACACGTAATGAGCCATAGAAAAAAGCGCACCAGTATTACCAGCACTAACACATGCTTGTGCTTTCTCGTCATGAACAAGGTTTAAAGCAACACGCATTGAAGAATTCTTTTTAGTTCTGAGGGCTGACGACGGTAATTCGTCCATTTCAACAATTTGTGTTGAAGGACTAATAGAAAGTTGAGGGCTGTTTAACAGGTTTTTCTTGGATAGTTCTTGTTTGATAATGGTTTCATCACCAACAAGAATAAGGTGCAAGTTAGGCATTTTTTCAATAGCCATAATTGCAGCAGGAATAGTTATTAGGGGGCCTTTGTCGCCCCCCATAATATCTAACGCGATAGTTAGATAAGCATCACTTTTCATAGTGTTGCTGTATTTTTAAGTAACAATATTAACGTACTCATAACTTTTTATATGGAAAAGTAATAAACACAATAATATTTCAAAAGCCTGTTTAGTTAACTAAAAAGCTTTTGATAACAAATAGTTTAAAACTACTTGTTAATTACTTTAACACCTTTGTAATAGCCATCAGCTGTTACGTGGTGACGACGATGCGTTTCGCCTGAAACTGGATCTACTGATAAGTTTTCAGCGGTTAATGCATCATGTGAACGGCGCATGCCACGTCTTGAACGAGACTTTTTGCTCTTTTGAACTGCCATTACCTACTCCTAAAATCGGTTATTAAGTTAAATAAATTCAACTATTTAAGTTGTTTTAATACATCAAATGGGTTTGGTTTTTCTAACTCTTCAGGTAATTCACCCCAAGTACTATCAGCAGGAGCTGAACAATCTTTTGGGTTATGCCTTGGAACTAATGGAACCTCAAGTATTAACTCTTCTTCCACTAATTCAAGTAAATTAACTTCACCATTTTCATCTAATTCTATTGCGTCATAATATGACGGCAATTCAGCGATTGCATCTTGGTTTTTCACCGGACTAAATACAAAGTCTATATTTAGCTCGTGCTCAAACATGTCAGTACAACGCTGACAAGTTAATTTAACTAATGCCGATCCTGTACCTGAAATAACACTCAGTCCACGTTCATCCACATGAAAGCTAAATTTAACTTTAACTTGCTCACTGCTGTTTTCACAAACAGCAAGCAATCTATTCATTCCAGATATACTAAAAACACCTTCACACACCAACCTACGTTGGGCGCTTTTAAATGGGTCTATCGTTATTGGAAGTTTAAGATTTTGCATAAGGCGCGCATAATAAAGCCCTGAGGCTATTGTGTCAAAAGAAAATTACATAATTTGCTTTAAAAAAGCGATAACGTCTCTATATTAACAAGTAACTAAATAAAAATTGAGAAATTATTAATGGCATCACGCACAATTGTCTTAGGTTCAACCTCTCCATTTCGAAAATCAATACTCGAAAAGCTTAACATTTCATTTGAATGTGCGAGCCCTAATATTGATGAAAGTGCCTTACCCAATGAATCACCTCAAGCACTGGTTGAACGTTTAGCCGTTGAAAAATCTAGAGCAATTAACAATTATAATGACGCTATCATTATAGGCTCTGACCAAGTAGCAGTACATAATAATGAAATATTGGGTAAGCCTCATAATTTTGAGAATGCGTTTAAGCAACTCAGCAAGTTTAGTGGTAATGCTGTTACCTTTTATACAGGGTTAGCTGTTATTGATAATAGAACAAACGTTGTTCATTCTTTGGTGGAACCTTTTACTGTTCATTTTAATGAATTAACTAAAGACGAGATCAGTGCATACTTGCACACTGAACAGCCGTACAACTGTGCTGGTAGCTTCAAAAGTGAGGCGCTAGGTATATGTTTATTTAATAAGCTTGACGGAGATGATCCAAATACATTAATTGGCCTTCCACTGATAAAGCTGGTTAGCTTATTAAAGAAGCACGGATTTGATGTTTTACAAGAGCAATAAACTTTAAGAAGACGTTTAAATTTGAAGTTAAGATTAGTGTGTTAAATAGGCTATTTATAAGCCGAGTATTTAACACACTGTAAAGGAATTACCTTGTATTATTTATACAAGCCATTGTTCTAATTCTTTTAACGAATCAACTATAGCGACTGGAGCGTGTGATTCTAAAACAGACCGTTTATGGGCTCCTAAAGTAACTCCGAAAGAATCAACACCTGCATTTTTAGCCATTTCTAAATCAAAGCTTGTATCCCCAATCATTACAGCATCTTGAGCGGCCACATTAAACTCTTCAAGTAATGAAATAATCATTTCGGGATCTGGCTTTGATTTACAATCACTAGCTGAGCGTGTTGAATCAAATAAATGCTTTGTATTTGACATTGCTAACACTCTTTCTAAACCAGGACGAGCTTTACCCGTAGCAATAGTAACGAGTTTACCTTGATCTTTTAATCGATTAATAAGTGTTAATGCATGTTCAAATAAAGGCGTTGGTGTATCATTCACTTCCAAAAACTGATGTTTATATTGTTTTTCAATGTTTAGTCGCAACTCTTCTGAACAGTTTGGAAATAAAGTTTGAATACCTTTACCTAAACTTAAACCTATGATGCTTTTACCTTGTTCAAATGTTGGTTGGGGTAAATCTAGCACTTTCGCCGTTGCTTGCATTGACGTAACTATACGAGTAACAGAATCCATTAGGGTTCCGTCCCAATCAAAAATAATGAGCTTATAATTTTTACTCACGCTTATTTAACCTCTCGACTTTTCAAGCTTATTAAGTGTTTTTTGCAATTCAGCATCGAGTGGCGCTTCTATCTTAATGCGCTCATTACTTAATGGATGGGTAAATTCGATACTCGCCGCATGAAGAAACAAACGTTTTAAGCCAATCGATTTCATTTCTTCATCAAACACTTCGTTACCATATTTAGCGTCACAGGCGATAGAATGGCCTTTAGCTTGACAGTGAACACGAATTTGATGAGTTCTACCAGTAACAGGGAAAGCTCGTACTAACGTTGCATTGTTATACTGCTGCAAAATTTTATAACGTGTCTCTGATTCTTTGCCGTTAATATTGTCTACTACAACAACTCGTTCGCCAGACTTAAGATCATTTTTCTTCAAACCTTCAGTAACACGAGTAATTTTAGCTGACCATTTCCCCTTAACGAGTGCATGATAAAACTTCTGAACAGTTTTATTTCTCAACTGTTCATGCAAATTGCGAAGCGCTGAACGCTTTTTTGCAATAACTAAACAACCAGACGTATCTCGGTCTAACCTATGAACGAGTTCTAACATTCTTGCTTCGGGACGAAGAGCCCTTAAAGCTTCAATCAAACCAAAACTTAAACCACTCCCACCATGAACAGCCATGCCTGATGGCTTATTAATCACGATTAAACGCTCGTCTTCAAACAAAATGTGTTTTTCTAAATTCGTAACAACGTTTAATTTAGTTGATACGGTATCTGTTTTTTCAGAAATACGGATCGGCGCAATACGTAATATATCTTGATCGTTAAGTTTATATTCAGGCTTAATTCGTTTTTTATTTGCACGAATTTCACCTTTACGCAATAACCTGTATATATGACTTTTAGGAACACCTTTAAGTGTTCTTACCAAAAAATTATCAACTCGTTGACCAGCATCTTCACTATCAATAGTAATGTACCGAACTTGAGGTTTTTGGGTTTCTGTTGGGGTATTTTCTTTCATTTAACAAGTTTATCACATTTCATTTGATATTTAGCACAATTAACTCGGCAATTTCATTGCTAAATACTTCAATATAATGGGATAATAAAAACGTGAGTATTCTAAAAAAGATACTACACTAATTAATGGAAGTTCTGAGCGGAACGTAAGAGGTAAAATGCGGCTACGTTGTTATGCGCCATTCGAGATGAATGAGTTGACATAATAAATGAATGGCCTGTTGTAACATTTAACGCGTGTAACTTGTTAAAGAGAATACATAAACATTATATCCAGCGCATAAGAACCATTTTTAAATAACATTTAGTAAATGCATACAATTTTCAGATGTAAGTAAAGCAAATAAACGATAAAAACATATCGTGCTGACATTAATCATCCCTTAAAAGCGACATTTACTAAAATATGCACAGCACATTAATGCTGAGCACATGAAGACATATATACGCTATGATAAAAACGTCATAGTTAGATAATTACAATCAGATTTTATGACAGCTTAATGCGTAATTGGCGTATTAAGATTGACAATCGTGAGGTTGACGAACTGCTGTTTTACATTACCAAGATTGCTTTGTGTACTTAGCAAATGGTGTGCTGTGACTAAAAAAGAGTCACACAACTATGAAACGTATGTTAATAAATGCTACCCAATCAGAAGAATTGCGTGTAGCACTTGTTGATGGTCAACAGCTCTATGATTTAGACATTGAGAGCCCAGGTCATGAACAGAAAAAGTCAAACATCTATAAAGCCAAAATCACTCGTATTGAGCCTTCTTTAGAAGCTGCGTTTGTTGATTATGGTGCGGAGCGTCACGGCTTCCTTCCAATGAAAGAAATTGCCAGAGAGTACTTCCCTAAAGGTTACTCATTTCAAGGCAGACCTAACATCAAAGAAGTACTTCATGAAGGACAAGAAGTTATTGTTCAAATTGATAAAGAAGAGCGAGGCCAAAAAGGCGCTGCACTTACTACCTTTATTAGCTTAGCAGGAAGTTACTTAGTACTCATGCCTAACAACCCTCGTGCAGGCGGTATCTCACGAAGAATTGAAGGTGATGAACGTACAGACCTTAAAAACTCATTAAGTAAATTAAACCTACCAAAAGGCATGGGACTTATTGTTCGTACCGCTGGTGTAGGTAAAGATTATGATGAGCTAGAGTGGGATTTAAGTGTTTTATTACACCACTGGAAAGCAATTGAAGACGTAGCTG
Source organism: Colwellia sp. (assembly GCA_020630795.1). Classification (GTDB taxonomy): domain Bacteria; phylum Pseudomonadota; class Gammaproteobacteria; order Enterobacterales; family Alteromonadaceae; genus Pseudocolwellia. The sequence continues at coordinate 163,057 of JAHDIK010000002.1, read as the reverse complement.
CTAGTCGCCCTGCTCCATTTCTAATTCACCAAGAAACGAATGTAATTCTACGAGCTATACGTGACTATTTACGTCGTGACATCGGTGAAGTATTAATTGATCGCCCTAAAACATTTGAAAGCGTTAAAAAACATATTGAAGTTGTTCGTCCAGACTTTATTAGTAAAATTAAGCTTTATACTAACGATGTTCCACTATTTACTCACTACCAAATAGAGTCTCAAATTGAATCTGCATTCCAACGCGAAGTACGTCTTCCGTCGGGCGGTTCTATCGTTATTGACCCTACAGAAGCAATGACTTCTATCGATATCAACTCTGCTCGTGCTACTAAGGGTGGCGATATCGAAGAAACCGCATTCAATACAAACCTTGAAGCAGCAGAAGAAATTGCACGCCAATTACGTTTACGTGATTTAGGTGGTTTAGTCGTAATCGACTTTATAGATATGACACCTGTACGCCACCAACGTGAAGTTGAAAACAGAATGCGTGACGCTGTTAAGCCTGATCGTGCTCGTATTCAAATAGGTAAAATTTCTCGCTTTGGTTTACTTGAAATGTCTCGTCAACGTTTACGTCCATCAATTGGTGAAACTAGCCAAGGTGTATGTCCTCGTTGTAATGGTACAGGCCAAGTACGTGGTGTTGAATCTTTAGCACTATCAGTTCTTCGTTTAATGGAAGAAGAAGCCATTAAAGAAAATACACTGCATGTACAAGCCCATGTTCCAGTACCTGTAGCAACATACTTACTTAACGAGAAGCGTCGCTCTGTAATGCACATTGAAAAGCATCACAAAGTGCATGTACTTATAATCCCTAACCCTCATATGGACACACCTCAGTATGAAGTAGTAAGGGTTCGTGAAGATGAATCTATTGCAGAAGCAAGTTACGACCTACCTATTAAGCAGGCTGTAGTTGAAGAAGCCGTAATGCCTAAGTTTAATGCTGAAGCTGCAAAACGCGATGAACCTGCTCTACAAGGTATGTCTTCACCAAAAAATGCACCTCAAAAGCAAGAAGCAAGCACACAGCAAACGCCATCAAAGAATACTGAAAAGAAAGAAAGTAAAGGTGGATTTTTTGCTTGGTTAAAAGGCCTATTTGTTGAAGAAAAAGTTGAAGAACCAGTAAAACGCAACAAGCCAAAACCTGAAAACAATCATCGTCCTCACAAGTCACGTCAGGGTAACAAGCGAAACAATAGAAACGACCGTAACGACAAGAGAAATCACAACGCTAAGTCAGATAAGTTTGATTCTAAAGACACAAGAAATAACAAACAAAATCGTAAACCTGCTCACGAGAAAGATAACAAGCCGAAAGAAGAAAAAGTTGCAGAACGCAGACAGCGTAGAAACAACCGTAAAAAAGTGCGTGTAAACGACAATGCAGTTAAAGCAGTTGATACGAATACACAAGCACCAAAAGCTTCTTCTGCACCAACTAAAGCTGAACCATTAGTTAATGAACCAAAAGCAGCAGTAAGTAATCAAAACAATACTCCTGTAAGTAGCAACAATGAAAAAGGCAATCAAGAAGAACGTCCTAGAAATAGACGTTCTCCAAGACACCTTCGTTCACATGGGCAGCGTAGACGTCGTCAAAATAACGAATCTGAGTTTAACAACCAGAATTCAAACAGCGAAGTGTCTTTAGACCCAGTTGAAAGTCGTTACCCTAAACCTGATGAAACACCAGTAGTTGAAACGGTAGCATCATTAAACGGTGCATCTAAAGAGGTACAACAAACACTTCCTTTAGAAGATACTCACTCAGAAAATTCTGTTGAGGCACCTTCAGAAAAGGCTGAAGCGAATGTTGTTTCTAATGTTGAACCAAGCGAACCAGTAGTGGAAGTAGAAGCCGAAAACGTTGAACAGGCAGTTGTTGTTACTCAAGATAAAGCTATTGAAGCGGTTGTTGATGTGGACGCTACAACAAATGATGATCAATCAAATGCCAATATTCGAGCTACAGAAGAAACCGTAACAGAAGTTGTTGAAGTCGCTTCAGAAATACAGGAAGCCCCTCAAGTTAGCGAAGTTAAAGAAACTACTGAAGAAGCAATAACAGAAAACAAAGAAGATAAGTCTTCACCTGTTACAGCTGATAGTAGCGACGATAAAGACAGCAAACAACTTGAAATTGAGATACCTTCGCAAGAAGAGTCATCAAACAAAGTTAAACCTGTTAGAAAAGCTAAACTACCTAAAGGCACTAAAGCCGCTACCAAAATAAAACCTGGTAAAGCGTCTGCACCTATGGCTAAGCCTGTAACTACAAGTGTAGTTGGAGAATTACCTACTGCTTTTAGAACAAATGATGAAAGACCTAACCACACCATGTCAGCACGACGTGCAATGGTTTCTAACGTTGTTAACAAGGCCTCTGCAGGACCAACTAAACCTTAATATTTAGTCAGTCAATGCAGACAAAAAAACCAGCCTACCGGCTGGTTTTTTTTATGTACTAATTTTTTAATACGATTAGGTTATTTATATATGAGTAGTTTTATAACGAGAAACAGCGGGGAGAATGACGCATTACCATCACACAATACTCACCCCTCTCGCAGACGAGTTACAATGATTCGATAACTCTCAACACATAAGACCTTAACGTTTGTGGCGACTGCGTTACAAATACATCTAAACTACGCTCATTTGGTTGAATATTATTGTTTTCTGTAACATATAAGTTTGCCGCTTCAAACAGTATATCTCCTAACACAACTTCTGAAAATTTAGCTTCTGAGTTATCTTTACAGAATTGACTAAAAGCATAGAGGACTTCAACAATAGCTGACTTATAATAAATAGGATGTAATTGTTGTATCTGTTCATCAATTGTACGAGCAAAACTCTCTTCTCTCGGGGTCATCGATGCACGTATGAGTTCCGAATCTAGCGATTCACTCGCTTCTTTATTGTCACCAAAAACTAATGTTTTTGTATTCGCTAAACTATTCCAAATATCCGTTAAAAACTGGTCATCAAAACGAATGATTAACCCTTTCGCTGAGCGCCATTCCATCCAATCAGTATCCATAGCGTTAGATGTACTAGGTTTTGTTTGATCGAGGTGCTGCTCGGTAAAGTTATATTCAACATCATGCACGAACGCTTCTTGCTGTGCAGACAACATTGCTTGAACCATATCATTCAACTCTGCTGGCGATCTAAGTGAAAAGTTTTTCAGCGTTGTGTGTGTGTAATCAGTAGTGTTGGCACAAAGCATTAGTACGTTGTTTAGTTTTATTGATCTCACACCGTTAAACATAGGTGTGTTGATACGTATTGTATTGCCTAAAATAACCAGTAACTCTTGAATTAGAGTACGTTCAAGTGGATGAATTGCAACTTTGTCTAAAAGCTTAATAAGCTTTTTAGGTTTAAGTAAGGCATGTTCACCAGTAAGTACCAATTGATTTTTATTGCCGATACTTATCGAAATATGTCTCGAACATACCTGTGCTACATCATCAACCAAATCAGTAAATGACAAGTTTAATACAGAGAAACATAATCGGGCAGTTAACCAATTTTGTTTATGTTGCGCTCTAACATAAAGAGCTTCAACAAGTGCTTTAAAGGTAATATTGTTAACACTTTTATCTGACGACAGATCTGATTCTAAATCGTATGTTTTAAGCCATGTTAAAAGTTGGGTGTACCCAAGCTCATCAGATGTTTCAAAACTTTTTAGTTCTTGTTGCAACTCATTTGAAAGTAATGACACATCGATAGTTAACCAAGGTGATTTAGATACCTCTTCGGACTCTGACAGCGCTTCGATATTAATATTAGAAACAACTAAATCGTTTACCTTAGATGCCCTAATCGCTAAGTTAGCAGAAGCGTAACCTACATTAGGCTGAGCTTTTCTCAGTTGAAAAGAACGAATAGTTTCAAGTAACTCACTCGCATTTTGACTATCGCACATGTCTTGCGTAAACAAATATGAAACTACCGCAACTTCATCGTTTATCCAATGCTTGCAAATATGCGCTATTTCGTCTTTTAAATGCGTACTAGCAAGCTTTGCATCAAATACTCGATAATTATTTTCGGTGTGCTGAATACTCGACAACGACAAATAAGGTTGCCCATTAAACACGTATGTTTGCGCTGTAGCTAAACCTTGTAAACGACGTTTAGGTCGTCCAGTAAGTGCTAAACTGCTATTTGCACCCACTTTACGATATGACTCTACTAATTCACTTGCGTCCATCACCTTAATCGGTGCTATTTCGCTAATAGTTTCCGCAATAACACCATTTTTTGCTAATTGCTCTTTAACACAGCTATTTTCGGCAAGAACGACAATCGCAATTTGACCATCTGTATTTTGAGTTGAGCGACTTCTTAACTTAACAGGATCTAAATCATCTTTAGTCACTAGGCCTTCATCTAACATTAAGCCCGTGTAATACATGCTTTGCGCCCAAACCAATGGAACATTCTCATTTGGAACACGCGGTTGTGATCCTGGGTTCTTCTTTTCTGCCTCAATGTTATCTTTTTCTACATAATACAGCTCAGGCAACAACTTCTTGCCATCAACATCAACCATCAAAGACTCTAGCTTTTCTCGATATTTTTTCGCTTCTGTTACATCGTTATCAAACAGGGCTTGAATATATAAGTACGTGTAAAACAGCGGCCATTCTGATTCTATATTTTCGAAATTCGCAAGCTCTGAATGCTCATAATGAATACGCGTATGATCTTCTATACTGGTTTGATGTCCATCCCATAAGAATCGCTTACAACCGTATTCGCCTCCTAATTCAGAGAGAATTTTATTTTTTGTTTTTTCAACAAGGTTTTTATCGGTTACCGCAAAGGCAGGAAAACCAATAATACTTAAAATAGCACTATCTACTTCTTTAGAAATTGATTCTCTTGGAAGAAGGTGTGTCAAGGTATTACGCGCTCGAGATATCGCATCTGGAATAGTATGAATAATCGCTTTAGGATTACCGTTTTCACCAAATACATTAAATCCATCTAATGCTTGCAATGCAGCTTTTGCCATACCAACAGAGCTCGCATTAATTTCGGTTTTACCGTTATTAATTTTGTTTCCGCGTTCCCAAATTCCATAGTCTGGAATACGGTATGCAAATGCAATGTAGTAAACTAAATTTTGAACAAAATCGACTTCATCAATAGTTTGAACAATACGAAGTCCTGATGCAGTCATTTGCGCAATCATTAACAAAAAGATAGACGTAGCATCTATTTGTAAGTGACCCCATTGGTCATCTTCAACAACGCTTAAACCTGAAGTTGTACTGTACTTGGCATGTAAACAATCTAATGGATCCAATGTATTTTTAAACGTTTCTACTTTGTCAGACTGCCTCATCATTGCTTGAAGTAAACCGCGCATAAGTTTAACGGTAGACTGAGACAGCTCGTCACATTTTATTTTTTCACCCGTTCGGCTATATGCCCTACTCAACGTCCATACGCTTAATATTGAATAAACATTGTCTCGTACCCACGCATCAGTGTAATCGCCGTGAGTCGTAATTGCGGTACTCGCGGGTAATAAGCCTGTAACCGGATGCTGCCTGCTAATGATAATCTCGTTAATATCTTTATATAAACGATTAAGTAATAACGTTTTATTCATAAATAAATGACCATAGTTAGTCTGATAAATGAAAATTAGATAATAATATTTACTACTACATATCTAACTATAATGCTCGAATTATAGCTTTAGCTAAAACCCGTACCTAGTGATATATAAAGCCTATAGCGGTGAATACGTATGTAAAATATTGTTCTGAATACTAAAGTGAAAGATATAATGCAACAAGTTATAAAAATATGACACTGGAAAGACTGAGTTTTTAAGAACGTTTTGTTTTACGTTAAACTAAACAAGCGCGCATAAAAAAGCCCGCATCAGCGGGCTCTGAATCTAAGAAAAATGAGTTTAGCCTAATTTCTCAGTTAAAATGTTATTTACAGCTTCTACTGCTTGCGTTCCATCAATTGTAATATAAGCGCATTCACCATTGTTAGCTGCACCTTGATAATATTCAACTAAAGGTTTAGTTTGCTCATGGTAAACAGCTAAGCGTTTACGAACAGTTGCTTCTTCATCATCCGGACGAATAGACAAGTCTTCACCTGTTTCATCATCTTTACCTTCAACTTTAGGTGGGTTGTACACAGTATGGTATACACGACCAGAACCAGAATGAACACGACGGCCAGCCATGCGCTCAACAATTACGTTATCTGGTACGTCAAACTCAATCACGTTATCAATTTTGATACCGTTTTCTTTCATCGCATCTGCTTGAGGAATAGTACGAGGGAAGCCATCAAGTAAAAAACCTGATTTACAATCGTCTTGAGCAATACGCTCTTTAACTAAACCAATAATAAGTTCGTCAGATACTAACTGACCAGCATCCATCACTTCTTTAGCTTTAATACCGAGCTCTGTACCAGCTTTAATTGCTGCTCTAAGCATGTCACCAGTAGAAATTTGCGGGATGCCAAACTTGGCCATTAAAAACTGTGCTTGTGTACCTTTACCTGCACCTGGAGCACCTAATAAAATAATGCGCATTTAAGAAAGCCCTTTGTAAATTGTGATGGATTTAAAAAAGTGACACTATACATTTTCACATGTTTGCAAACAAGTAAGAATACAAAACAATGATCAAAAAAGGAGCGGAAACGCTCCTTTTTATACTAATGTCTAATAACTAACGACTACTATTTAGTCAAACTCAGCATTAACTTGTTTAAACGAGATACAAATGAAGCAGGATCTTTCAAGCTTCCTCGTTCAGCTAACATAGCTTGTTCAAATAATACTTCAGTCCATTGTGCAAACTGATCATCATCAGACTCGTCAGAAATATGCTTAACAAGTTCGTGTTCTGCATTAATTTCAAAAATAGGTAGAGACTCTGGAACTGCTTGACCAACAGATTCCATTAACTTGATCATTTGACTACTCATGTCGTGTTCATCAGTTACGATACAAGCTGGAGAATCGGTTAAACGTTGAGATAACTTAACGTCTTTAACCTTACCTTCTAATGTTTTCTTAATACGAGCGACAACAGTATCAAATTCTTGCTCTAATTTTTCTTGAGCTTCCTTCGTTTCTGCGTCATCCATATCACTTAAATCTAATCCGCCACGAGTTACTGATTGTAATTGCTTACCATCAAACTCGTTAAGATGACTAACTAACCATTCGTCGATTCGATCAGACATTAATAATACTTCGATGCCTTTTTTGCGGAATACTTCTAAATGAGGACTATTTTTAGCGGCAGCAAAGTTATCAGCAACAACATAATAAATTTTATCTTGTCCTTCTTTCATACGTTCTACGTATTCAGGTAATGAAACACTTTGCGCACTTGTATCGTCATTCGTTGAAGCAAAACGAAGTAACTTAGCAATTTGCTCTTTATGAGCCATATCTTCAGCAGGACCTTCTTTAAGAACCTGACCAAATTCATTCCAAAATGACTGATATTTTTCTTTATTGTTTTTACCCATACGTTCAAGCATAGTTAAAACACGTTTAGTACAGCCTTTGCGTATCGCTTGAGTAATTTTATTATCTTGTAAAATTTCACGAGAAACATTCAACGGTAAGTCGTTTGAATCAAGCAAACCTTTAACAAAACGTAAGTAAGTAGGCATAAACTGTTCTGCGTCATCCATAATGAATACGCGTTGAACATATAACTTTAAGCCATGCTGCTTTTCACGGTTATGAAGGTCAAACGGTGCTTTTGAAGGAATGTATAGCAAGCTTGTGTATTCTGTTTTACCTTCAACTTTGTTGTGAGCCCACAATAAAGGATCGGTATAATCATGAGATACGTGCTTATAGAATTCTTTGTATTCGTCTTCAGAAACTTCAGATTTTTCACGCGTCCAAAGTGCTGTTGCTTTGTTAACAGCTTCCCACATTGCGGGTTCAGCATCTCTCGCTTCTATTGCTGGAGTAGTAACATTGCCGTCAGCGTCTTTCACTTCTTCAACCGCTTCAACTTCCGGCACTTCTGGTGTTAACATTTCAACTGAAACTGAAATATGGTCAGAGTATTTAGTTACAATTGATTTTAAGCGCCATTCGTCTGCAAACTCAGTTTCATCTTCTTTTAAGTGTAAGATGATGTCGGTACCACGATTCGCTTTTTCAATTTTAGCGGTAGTAAATTCACCTTCACCTTCACTGCTCCACTCAACACCATTCGCTTTATCGTCACCTGCTGCACGAGAACGTACAGTTACTCTATCTGCAACAATAAATGCTGAGTAAAATCCAACACCAAATTGGCCAATAAGTTGTGAGTCAGACGCTTGGTCGCCAGATAACTTAGAGAAAAACTCTGCTGTACCTGACTTTGCAATAGTACCTAAGTGAGCAATAATCTCATCGTGATTCATACCAATACCGTTATCTGAAATAGTAACCGTATTATTTTCTTTATCTGCACTTACACGTACACGTAAGTCACCGTCGCCTTCATAAAGGTCAGCATTAGATAGCGCCTTAAAACGTAATTTATCGGCAGCATCAGCTGCGTTTGATACTAATTCACGTAAAAAGATTTCTTTATTTGAATATAGTGAGTGGATCATCAACTGAAGTAACTGCTTTACTTCAGTTTGGAAACCATGAACTTCTTTATTGCCAGCTTCAGACATCTGAAACATCTCCTACTTTACTAAATAATTACACTAGGTATAAAAGGTACAATGTATGTACTCGTATGATACATGTGGGGCTTAGCGATAGTAATTCAAGAGATGAATTCAAAATTTATTAAGAATAAGATTTTCTTCCTGATAAAGCGTGAGATAAGGTATTACCGTCAACATACTCTAATTCTCCACCTACAGGCACACCATGCGCAATACGAGACACATTAACTTGATACTGTTTCGCAAGCTCTGCTATATAATGTGCCGTAGCTTCCCCTTCCACTGTAGGGTTTGTCGCTAAAATAACTTCCTTATATATACTCTGTGAAAATTGATTCTCCAAAATATCTAGCCCCAAATCATCAGGCCCAATGCCATCAATAGGTGACAAATGCCCCATTAATATAAAGTACTTTCCTTTAAAATCACCCGTTTGTTCAATTGCTATAACATCAGCGGGAGACTCCACAATACAAAGTTGTTGAGCAATTTCTCTTTTAGGATTTTCACAAATATCGCAAATTCTTTGCTCAGTGAACGTTCGACAGCTTTCACAATGCCCTATTTGTTCCATTGCGCTAGAAAGGGCTAATGATAATTTAGAACCACCAACTCTATTTCTCTCTAACAAATGAAATGCCATACGCTGCGCGGATTTAGCGCCAACACCTGGCAAACATTTTAACGCTTCAATTAACTCTTGTACTAAAGGACTAAAATTCATAACGACACGACTAATTAAATAAAAAATTAATTTATTCTAGCACTTTATTAAAAAGTAAAATAGAATGCATAAAATTAACAAAAACCAAAAAAAACCTTATATTTCAACAATGTAAAGCTTTTGTTAATAGTTTGATAAAAATTTAATTTAGCATTCAAACGAGTGTCTAACTTTTTTACAACTAAACAATGAGCGAAAATGACAAAACACACAAAATATTGAAATTAAAGAGTTTTTTATTTATGGCACATTAAGTGCTTATTAAAAATTATGTTTATATGGATTTGATAATCTTTATCAGTATTAGTTATTTGGAGTAACCATGTTTTTAAACGCAAGTAAATTAAGTATTGCATCTTTAGCACTTATGTCTGCATCAGCTTTCGCAAGTGTAACAACACACTTTGGTACAATTAACGAAACTTACAATAATAACGTAAATTTCAACGAGTTTTCATTAGCAGCAGGTGGCGTTAATATTAACGTTACAGGTTGGTCTGATACTGACGATTTAGGTAATGGCAATCCACTATCTGGTGACGACAAAATCACTGAAGCAGTAGATTTTGATCGCAACGGTAACGGTTGGTCAATGCATAACGTTGATGAAATAAACAACAGTAACTGTGGCTACCACCACTCTGCAGATAACCTAGGTGTTAACTGTGGTTACCAAGATTACGATATGTTTTTAATCGAATTCTCAGAAGAAGTTAACCTTTCTTCAGCAACTTCAAGCTGGTTATATGGTCAAGACAACGGCAACCAAGTAAATGCTGCAAGCAATAACCAACTAACAGTAGCAGCGTTAAGTGACAAAAACTTAGCTGGTAAAGCTTGGGATCAAGTTAAAAATAACCAAACAATCAGCTCAGGTTACGCAGGTTTCTCATACATGGGTAATGTTGCATCACAACTTGGTTACAACACATCTCACTACGAATCAGACTTTACAACAGGTACTGCAAACGTATCAGGTACTTTCTCTAAGTTCTGGTTAGTTGGTGCGTTAAATACTGTATTTGGTGGTGATGTAGGTTTAGAAGGTAACGACGGTTTCAAATTGTCAGGTATTACTTTCTCTAAAAATGGCGGTACTACACCTCCTACTACTTCTGTTCCAGAGCCAACTTCAATCGCAATGTTTGGTTTAGCGTTATGTGGTTTTGCAGCGGCACGTCGCAAAGTAAAATAGTAAATACATAACTCGAATAAAAAGATGGCTATGCCATCTTTTTTTTTGTTCGTTAAATACGTTATATTCGGTATCATGTAAAAGTTAGTTATCTCTCAACGCCTATTACGTGTTGTTATACAAAAGGAATACACAAATTCGCATGCGCACTTTACTATTAGCCTCTACTTTAGCTCTTTCATTTAATACTTTCGCATTTAACGATTATGAAAAAGCGTTAACTTCATTCAACCAAAATGAGGTCGATGATGCATACGTTCACCTAAAAAATGTCCTTAAAGACGATTCAGATAATTTACCAGCAACTATTCTGATGGGTAGAGTTTTATTACGTAAAAACCTATACTTAGAAGGAATTGAAGTACTTCAAGACGCGTTATTCAAAGGTGCAGATGTAAACTTTATTATTGATGATTTAACAACGGCATTAATGGTTACAAGTTCATATGATGAAGTTATTGAACTTAGTAATAACAAGAACCTAACGTCAGCAAGTCAATTAACTACATACTTATTAGCTGGTAATGCATATACAGCAATGGAAGATGCTGCAAATGCAGAACTTTATTACAAAAAAGCCTACGCTTTAGAACCTAACGATTTAAGAACTATCAGCGCGCTTGCTGCATATTACATTCAACAAAAAAAGAACACAGAAGCAATCCCTTTAGTAAACAAAGCGCTTAGACTATATGCTGACGACAGCAGAGTCTGGAATCTTAAAGGGCAACTCCACGATAATAAATCTGAATTCGAATCAGCATTAAAAGCCTATGAAAATGGCTATAAAGTAAACCCCGCGGATCCGTTTATTCAACGTGCGCTTGCAAATGCGTATGCCAATGCAAGACAACCTGAAAAAGCCCTTTCACTCGTTGACGATATTCTAAAAGATACGCCAGAAGATCCGTTTGCAAAATTGCTTAAAAGTAGGTTATTAGCAAGTACATCAAGAGAAGAAGAAGCCAATCAGATACTTGTTGAAATAAGTCAAAAACTCTCACTATTAAGCCCCGATGAAAAAAATAGTAATGCGTCGTTAGCACTTGTTGCCGGAACATCTGCATATTTACAAAACAATTTAGAGCTTGCTCAAAAAGAATTACAGTTTTATGTACGTGAAACCCCTCAAGATATGAGCGGTATTAGCTTATTGGTTGATATATACCTTGGGCAAGGACAGAACGAAAATGCATTAACATTACTTGAAAGTAAAAATAAATTTATCAAAAACAATTTAAATTTATCACTTAAACTTTTTGAATTGTATTTAGCGAATAATAAAATTTATAAGGCTGAGCAAGTACTTGAACCGTTAGAAATTAATTACGGTAACCATTTAAAATTTGTTTTAGCTAAAGCAAATCTATTAGCTAAAACAAAACAATATGACAAAGCATTAACGTTGTTACAAAACAACCAACCTACAAAGTTTTCTTCTGCATACGAATTAACAAAAGGTCTTATTTTAAAAGAGAATAACCAGCTTACTGAAGCCCATAGCATTGCAGATAAATTGCTGTCATTGTCACCTGGAAATATTGACTATTTACGTTTTAAAGCGGCATTACACCTCCAACAACGAGAATGGGAAAAGTCGATTAGCCTCTATTCAAAAGTATTAGAGAAACAACCTGATAATTTCAGCAGTTTATTCAATACAGCTACTGCACTCGCGGCGATGAGAAATCACGCTGAAGCGAAAAAAATAACGACAAACCTGTTACAAAAACAACCTGAAAACCTGTCTTTAATTATATTAAACGCAAAAGTTGACCGTGACTTAGGTAATACCGAACAAGCTAAAAAAGCACTAAAAGGTATATTAGATAAAAGCTCTACAAATATTCCTGCGCTCGAAACCCTTATGGAGTTGAACTATCGCGAAAAGAACTATCAAGAAGCACTAGAACAAGCAGATCGTTTAGGGAAGCTAAGCTTCTTGAATCCGTACTATATTGAAAAGAAAGCACAAATATATACAGCTCTCAATGAAAATGAAAATGCTAAAAAGCAGTTAAGGTTACTGGCTGGTATATATACATCACCTCAACAGATTTACCGTTTGAGTCAAATGCAATCAAATGCAAATGACTTTGCTGGTGCGAAGAAAAGTCTCCAAAAAGCACTTTCGATAGATCCAAAAAATAAAGTACTTCAACTAACATTAACACGTTTAGAAATTGATTTAGGTGAGTATATTACTGCTGATAAACTACTCTCTCAATTAGAGTTAGAACACGCTCAAGATCCAAACGTAATGATGCTCAGAGGTGATTATTTCTTAAAACTAAATCAACCGATACAAGCTCATCAACTTTATGTCACGGCATTAAAGGCTGATAACAATTTCCACATTGTGTTGTTAAAGCTTAATCAGCTAGCCCTAAATAAAGTGGGTGAAAATGAGTTTGAGTCAACATTAACTGAATTATTAGAAAAAAATCCGAATAATTATTTAATGAGAACCGTACTTGCCGATTATCTACTCACTAACGCAAGAACAACAGAAGCTAAAAAGCATTACGAAACATTAGTTAATGTTGAAAACCTTTTAAATAAAAGTTCCGTGTTGAATAATTTAGCTAATATTTATATTTCAATTGATTTAAAAAAAGCGGAAAAATACTCTAAAGAGTCTTTAGAATTGGATAGTTCTTCTTCTGCAATTCTCGATACTTACGGATGGATATTAAGCTTAAATGGGAAATTTGATGAGAGTTTAACTATGCTCCGTAAAGCATACTCAATGAACTCGAATGATCCAGCAATTAGATATCACATTGGGTATACATTAGTAAAACTGGGCAGACAAGACGAAGCTAAACGAGAGTTAAGGTCGGCAGTAAATCATCGCAGTAACTTCCCTGAAAAGTCTGACGCACAAGCACTTCTTAGTACAATCAATTAAATTATCTAGTATCCGATAAGTTTTATACTTTTTTCATAAAGCTTATCGGTTTACATAAAATTATTAAAAGCCTTTTCAATATAATTTAAACTCATATGCATATATTGAATAACCTACAATAAACAATTCGTTTTACAAGGTTATTAAAATGTTATTATAAGCTCATCACTTCCCTCAATAACTTATACGTTACTGTCGTACGATAAGGTTAATAATGACTGACTTTACAATAAACAATGAAAACTTACTTAATAGCTCGAAAGCAATTCTCAACGCAGGAGAAATAGCATTGGTAGGTTCAGGTCCAGGAGATCCGGAGCTGTTAACACTCAGAGCATTAAGGTTTATTCAACAAGCGGAAGTGACAATTTATGACCGATTAGTAAGCCAAGAAATACTAGACCTACTACCTGCTGATTCTGAAAAATTCTACGTTGGGAAAAAACAAGCTAATCATTCCGTTCCACAAGATAAAATTAACGAACTACTTGTTGAACAAGCGAAGTTAGGGAAGAAAGTACTTCGTTTAAAAGGTGGTGATCCTTTTGTATTTGGACGTGGCGGCGAAGAAGCTGACTTTGCGCTTAAACATGGCGTAAGTTGTCACTTGTGCCCTGGAATAACAGCAGCATCAGGTTGTACCACGTATGCAGGTATACCGCTAACTCACCGCGGTGTAGCACAAGGCTGTACCTTCATTACGGGCCATATGGAAAACGATGGCGAGTTAAACTTACCGTGGGATAGCTTAACGTCAAACGCTCAAACCATTGTGTTTTATATGGGTATAAATACGTTACCTAAAATTGCTAAAAAGCTAGTAGAGCATGGTAAACCGAGTGATACACCTGCCGCACTTATATATAAAGGTACTCAACCGCAGCAACAAGTCCACAGAGGACAATTAAATACGCTTGCTGATATTGTTACTCAACACAACATAAAACCACCTACGTTGATTGTAATAGGTAATGTCGTTAACCAATTAACAGAAAAACAATTATCGACACCAGGTTTTCTTGAAGCTGAAAGTTAAATTGAAATAATCAGTTGCATATTTAGCTAAGGGCTAAACTTCCTTAGTTAAATATGAGAGATAGTCTTCAACGGCGTTTGGGTTACCGGTGTTCTCTTGACAAACACTTTTTCTGTATTGAAAATTAAAAACATCAAACCATAAATCTAACACATTGGCATTAGTGGTTTCGCCAAACATATCTAAAATACGTGCAGCCACTTCTGCTGTTGCAAATTGATTACTAACAACTGCTTGCCTTATTTGGTATCGAGACGTTAATTCCTCACTGTTTGTTGTATCCGGATTAAATGAAACAACAGGAAAGTTATTTAAGTAAGGGCTTTTTCTAAACATTTTCTTAGCTTCGCGCCAGCTACCATCTAACATAATAAACAGAGGCCTTTTACCCGTATCTGCTACGATAGATTTATTGAATACTGTACGCTCTGGCTCTGCATATTGTTCAGGAAACACAACAAAAGGCTGCCATTGTTCATCGTTTAAAACTGCCAGTAACTCTTTGTTTTCTTCCGTTCTCGACCATAAAAACGCAAAAGTGTCTGGCACAACATCAGCAATTAACTTACCTGTATTACTCGGCTTTAAAATTTCAGTGTCGTACATCAACAATAAAAAGCCAGCATTGCTTTTTACCTTAGGCGTTAACTTGCATATACAATGAGTTAACCCTATACGGCATTTTTCACAACGTTTAACCTTCCATCCACGAGAATTATATACAGTAGTACTTATGCTCTTTCTATGTTGATAAAGCTTGTGAACGGCGTTCATTGATAACCTAATTAGATAATAAATTGAAGCGGTGCTGCTTATTACATAACACCTATGTCAGGCGCGCACTCTATCGCGCCATAACTAAGTTTGCAAACATGGAGTGGTAAATCACGCATTATTTAAGTGAATTCGTTAATCCAGTTAACAACATCCGGAAAGTGATCTGATATAGCTAGAGGATGAGTGAGTATATCGATATGGCCATAATCAATTGCATTACCGTTAGATTGCGACAACAATAATACATGTGCTTTATGATTATTAGACTCTTCTATAAATAAGGTTACGTCGTCAATATGCCCTAATACGTGATCATTAACCCCAGTAATATGTAATGTAGCCGGCCACGTTATTTGTTTTGAAGCTTGTTGATAATTAAAACCATCAAGAGGATCGATCCAATGACTTTTATTTACCCAAGCAATACTGTGCTTAATAGAACCACGCGTTTCATTATCTGACCCAAGATTATACTTCTTTGCATCTAAAAAACCCTTAGTTCTAGCAATAATAGGAGCTACGAGGTTCCACATAACGTTAATTTTTACAAACTTTTCAATATTTTTAACGGTAATCGTTCGCTTAGTGCCAAAGCAAATATTAGAACGCACTTGTGCAATACGCGAAGGATAACGTACTAAGCAGCTTGCAACTAACACACCGCCCCATGAATGAGACACCACATGCATCGTTTGTTTGGTTTTTGCATGAATATAATCTATAAATGCGGGTAAGTCTTCGTTAATGCTTTCATATTGACCATGCGCCGAATCTTTGTTTATTAACGGTGTGCTTCGCCCTCTTCCACGCAGATCCGCTACATATACATCAAAACCCTGCTCAGCTAAATAACACGCCAAGCCTTTGCCACTTTCAGTATAGAAAATTAAACCATTTTCTAACGCACCATGAATCATCAAAACAGGAACACCGTTTGGATTTACACAAATGCGCCTTAAATGTAACTGATGATCAGTTTTATTAATAAAAATGGATTCTTGAACTAACAATGATGATGCCCATGGTCTGACCAGATAAAAATAGAATACTTATTTAGCGATAAAATTACAAATGACTTGAATGTCCGATTTTGAGGTTAAAATTGAAATAAAGAAAAGTTAACTAGAGCGGTTCGAGCGTTTAAAAGAAAGCTTAATGCCTAATATAGCAAGTAGAACAACTAACCCTAACCCTACTATTCCTAATACCTTGTCGATTGAGTCAACGCCTGTCCACTGCAAATAATGAATTTTATACATACGATTAATAAAAGCCGTATCTTCACCTTGTTGACGTAATGTCATATTTTGCCAATTAAGCGTTATTTCAACATTTGTTGACGTATATGCAACTAAATCAACCACTGAGCTAATAACCCCATATCTTTCGGGATTATGCTCAATAGCGTCGTTAATTAAGCGAGTAACCTCTACTTTAGAGGGGACGTTGGCAGGTTCAAACGTTTCACTGTCTAAATGTAATGACTTTCCATTTTCTTTAACCAGTAAATGCTTACCTAGAGCAGATTTAAATACTTTAACTTCATCCCATTGATTATCTTGCGGAAGTTGCAGTGATTGAATAGCTGGGTAAGATTTAACACGCAACTGATCATAGGCGCCTGAATAACCAGGTTTAACAAAAAAGAAAACGCCGGTTATTGCCCAACCAATAAAAGGTAATAGCAATATAAAACCGAGCGTTTTATGAATTTTTCGACTGTTCATTTAGGCTTTTAACACGTATAAAAATTACGACGTTTTTTTAAAGCGCATGAGTAAAGACACAATAGGCAACACAATTGCACCAGCAATTACACCTACTATTCCTTCAACAATAATCGACAACAATAAAGATATATCTAGGCTTACAAGGTTATTGCCCCATTCAACAATACCGGTAACAATATGGTGAATAAATTCAATACTGTGCACTAGAATACCACCGCCAACGAGAAACATAGCAATAGTTCCAACTATGCCTAGTGTTTTCATTAAAAACGGCGCAAAAATAAGTAACGCTCTACCCGTTGCTCGTTGTATCCAGTTAAACGATCCCGTAATAGATTTACGCAGTAAATATAAACCTAAGTCGTCAAGCTTAACAATAGCAGCAACAAGCCCGTATACAGCTACGGTAATAAACAACGCCATGGCCGTAACAACCATCACTTGCATTTCAAAAGTAGCACTTTGAACAGTACCTAGCACAATAACAATAATTTCAGCAGAAAGAATAAAGTCGGTTCGAATTGCGCCTTTTATTTTATCTTTTTCAATTTCAACAAGGTCGACGGATTCATCCATCAAGTTTTTTAAGTTTTCTTGACGTTTTGCATCGTTTTCAGCTTTATGAAAAAGCTTCTCTACAACTTTTTCAACACCTTCATAACAAAGGAATAAACCACCAATAACCAATAAAATGGTAATTAACGGTGGAGCAAAAGCACTGATAGCAAGCGCTGCAGGTACTAAAATTAATTTATTTAAAAATGAGCCTTTAGTTACCGCCCAAACAACAGGTAACTCTCTTTCTGCACGTACACCTGAAACTTGTTCTGCGTTTAATGCGAGATCGTCACCCAATACACCTGCTGTTTTTTTTGCCGCAACTTTCGATAAAACAGCTACGTCATCTAACACAGCAGCGATATCATCAATCAATGTTAACAAACTTGAACTTGCCACTTATCTTACTCCATGCTTTTAGTTATTTTTATTCTTCTTCTTCATCATCCGATGGTACAAATGTTCTAAAACCTTCTTTCACCATAATTTCAAGATAAAAAGACGTCAACTTTAATGACGCAACCTCATCAATACATTTATTTATTTCTTTTAAATGAATAACATTAGCCTGCGCTTCGGTATGTCCGAATTTGCAATCAAAATCCCAATAATCTACATCTTCGGGTAATTGTTTGTTTCGCTCACGTTTAATGTATTTTTTAACGTCGTGTTTTACGCCATCAATTAATCTATCGTACTTAATTTTAGGGTGCGTTAAAGTGAATGTTTTTTTCATTGTAGTCCTAGCTTAAAATTACTAAATCATTGATTTAGTTTGTTTCGCTATTTTACGTGATTTTTATGATGGTATCGATAGAAGAAAATATAAATTAATAAAGAGGTAATAAATGGCAAGAAATTAAAGGAGATAAACACACTTGAATGTATGATTTACCTCCACATTTTTTCACTTAGTGAGTTTAACCAAGCAATTTTTTAAAGTTATCGGCAAACTCTACAAACTTCTCTTTTACTGTTTTTCTAACTTTAATGGTAATCGAACTTAATATTGAGTACCCCTCAACAATCACAGTAGGTGAATGTAAACTGCCATTTGGTGGAAACTTATTGTCGATACTGCCAAGAATACCAAATGCTTTTGAAACCAAGTTAACATTTTCAGGCAGGTAAACTTTATCATCGCTAAATATGCTGTACATTTTAACTTTTACAACCGGTTGGGTAAAAACAGCGTCGGTAAAGTCAATTTTAGAGCTTCCTAAAAACGTAATAACGTTGATATTTTTTCCTACTTTCCATGCTCCAGAGCGTTCTGTATTGCTCAGTACATTGATAATTTTATCAACGTCTTCAACATCACCGTCATCTAAATAACTTCCAGACACGTAATTTTTACTAAATTCTTCTTTCTTTTCTTCGTACTTACTGTCGACTGCTAGATCTAAATCTGATGCTAAATCAAAAATTTCCTGATTGTTACTACTCGCCATCGCTGTATCTAACCTACGTTCAAAAGCCTCGTACGATAACTTACCATGACTATAATTCATGATAAGTAAATCAATCACTTCTTCTCGAACTTGCTCTATAGGGCGATCTTCAATAGCAACGGGCATAATATTTCCTTGATAATCTTTGTATAATAATACCAATTAAAGCAAATGCTACGCCAAACAACAAATCATAATAAATTCAAATACATAATAAGAATTAAAATTTTACACATGATTAAATAACCAAATATTTAGTTAAACTAACCAAAAAATTATTATTTGGCTAATGTGTAAATGTAAAAATTCATCATATTTTACAATTACTTTCGGGGATTTCCTTTTCATTTAGCATAATAATGTCAGATAATCGTCTCAAATTTTAAACGTAACCACTTATTATGCTAAAAAAACACATTGGCTTTGCCATTAACCTACTTGCACTTTGTTTATTTGTACCGGGCATTATGTTGCCAATGTTTGCCCTAAAAATGGAAATGAGCGCAGACGTTAGCGGCAATAGTTTATCTTCGCAATTAGTTGATAAAGAATTATCGTTATTAACCACTATCCAAGAGTTGTTTCAAGATGAACGAATTCTCGTAGCGCTACTTATTCTAATTTTTTCAATTTGTATACCTGTAATCAAAACGCTCCTCGTTACTATCGCTTATTGGAAAAAAGAAACGGTAATTGAAAACAACATTATTAAATTCGTTGCGTCTATTGGTAAATGGTCAATGGCCGATGTTTTTGTTATCGCTGTGTTCTTAGCCGTACTGTCAACTAACCACGCAGAAACATCTGACGTAAAGCAACTGATGCTATTTGCATTCAAAATTAATATACATATTAGTAGCGAAACGTTATCAATGGTTGGGCAAGGTTTTTACTATTTTACCGCCTATTGCTTGCTCTCTTTAGTGGGCACTCATATATACCAAAGCAGCTTAAACGCTCCAACAGCTAAGGAAATAACACCAAGTAAGGTTTAATATTAGAGCGATATTAAACCCGATAATTTCAGCATTTCCCCCAAGTTATGTTTACGATAAATATAACTATTTATAATATTGGAACGATTTTCGCTTAAACGTAAGTGAAACTTAAATTTGTTAAAAAATTGACGTTCGCGTTTTTCGTAAGAATTTAGCGGTTAATGTGAATCATGTTTTAACACAATACATCATTCACACTATTTTGAGATTAAGGGGAATAATGATGCTAATTATTGCTGGTACGGCTGAATTTATTGGCGAAACTGACAAGTTCACAAAAGGTAATTTACACGCATTTACAATGTTTTGTTCAAATGAAGATCTAGATAGTCAATTGAAAGAAATTGAAACATTCTTTAACGATCGTCACTGGGATGAAATTCGTATAGAAGAAGCGGAGTTACTCGAAGGTAACGAAGTATTGGCAAACGATATTCTAAAACTTGCTTATAACAAAGCTAGTGAAGAAGGCTTATCGGTTGTTATGCAAAACTCACCAATGTCGGATGCTGCCTAAGCTAATAAATTTAAGATAAGAAAAAATAATACCTTGCACTCATAATTATAATAAAGCTGTATTGTTTTTTCTTTTCTCACCTCCTCCATATCTTGACACCTAAAACACTCTAATACTTTGGTCTAATCTGCACTAAAGAGTTGATAACGATCAAGATATTTCATGTTAAATCAGTCATAATTCCATTAAACACGTGTAATGGAAGCTCGTAATGCCAAAGAAAAAACCAACTAAAACCAGCATTCATTGGGAAAACTACTTAAAGTCAGGTAATCGTATATTTATCGGTTCTAATGCTGCGGTTCCCAATGCTTTAATTAACGATCTAATTGAGAACGGTCAACAATTTCACGATATTGAAACGGTTCATATTTATACGCTGTCTGACAATAAGTGGGCAGAATCTAAATATAAAGATTTGTTCAAAGTAAATGCCCTATTCATTGGCGGTAAAACAGTGAGAGAAGCGATTGCAGAGGGGCGCGCAGATTACACCCCATGTTTTATTTCTGATATTCCAAAGCTATTTAAAGAAGATATTCTACCATTAGACGTTGCGTTAATCATGGTTAGTCCTCCTGATGAATATGGATACTGTTCGCTTGGTGTGAGTGTTGACATTGTTTCGTCAGCGCTAAAATCTGCCAAGTATGTAATCGCACAAATAAATCCTAAAATGCCAAGAACCAACGGTCATAGCTTCGTGCACATGAATCAAATTCATGAATTTATTGAAGTAGAGCAAGCTATACCTGAGTTACCGCCAGCAACAGTCGATCGTGTAAATGAACAAATAGGCCAATACACGTCAATGCTGGTTGAAGACGGAGCAACCTTACAAATCGGTATAGGTAAAATACCTGAAGCTGTTCTCCGTTACTTAGCTAACCATAAAAACCTTGGCATACACAGTGAGATGATCTCAGATGGTGTTATAGATTTAATGCTGAAAGGCGTGATAAACAACCGGAAGAAAAACTTTCATAAAGGAAAAACCGTCGTAACATTTTGTATGGGTACGCAGCGTTTATATGATTTTGTAGACGGAAATCCGCACGTAGAATTCTATCCATCAGAGCATGTAAACTCACCAGTAAATATCGGTAAAAACGATAAAATGGTGTCTATTAATAGCGCCATAGAGGTTGATTTAACTGGCCAAGTTGTTTCTGACTCTATCGGATACCAGTTTTATAGTGGTATTGGTGGGCAAGTCGACTTTGTACGAGGCGCTGCACTAAGTAAAGGCGGCAAACCTATTATAGCGCTTCCCTCAACCACTAAAGATGGGAAAATTTCACGTATTGTTGCTCATATTACTGAAGGTGGCGGTGTAGTAACTTCCAGAGCACATGTAGCATATGTGGTTACTGAATATGGTATTGCTTCTCTCGTGGGTAAAAGCATCAGAGAAAGAGCATTAGAGCTTATTCGTATTGCCCACCCTAAATTTAGAAAACAGTTACTCGAAGACGTGCGCAAACATTACTGGGTACCTGCATATCAAGAAAACACGCCAACGTCAGTCCCAGAATTAGGTAACGTTGAACTGAAAGAATTCACGTTTAAAGATGGTGACTATGTGCTTAGACCATTAGGGCCTGCCGATGAACGAAAACTTCAAGAGTTTTTCTATTCACATAATCGCGAAACCTTAATGATGCGTTATAACCATCATACCACTCAAATGACGCGTGAAAGCTCATGTAAACTCGTGAGTGTTAATCAACAAAAAGACTTAGCGTTATGTTTTACTCAGCGTAACCACAAGGGAGAACGCATACACGCGGTTGGTCGTTATTATTATTTAGAACACAGTAATATTGCAGAGGTTGCCTTTGTTATAGGTGAAAGTAGGCGCGGACAAGGCATGGCAACAACACTGCTAGGTGAAATGATAAAAATAGCGAAAAAACGTAAATTAAAATCATTAGTTGCGTGTGTAAGACGCGACAACGCTCCAATGTTAAAAGTATTTGAAAGTGCGGGGTTTATTCGAGGGTATTCTGAAGATTTTGACGAAATAGATCTGTCTTTACCACTTCAAGAAAAAGCTTCTAAACCAAGTAACCACGAATAGCGTTCAAAAGGATATTAATATGTCAGTAGCCATAATAAGTCATTACAAATGTTGTAACCACGATATGGGCGATCATCATCCAGAATCACCGCAACGTATGGGCGCAATTCAAGATCAACTACTTCGTAGCGGATTAGAGTATGTGGTAAAGCAATTTGATGCCACGCCAATCGAACGCAGCATTATCGAGCTTGCCCACGACAAAGATTACGTTGATTATATTTTTGACAATGCACCAAACGAAGGTACGTTTAACGTTGACGATGACACCCAAATGACACCAGCCACTTTACCTGCAGCGCTGTTATCTGCTGGTGCAGGAATTAACGCCGTAGACAAGATAATGTCTAACGAAATTCAGAGTGCGTTTTGCGCTACACGTCCGCCAGGTCATCACGCAGAACGTGACAAAGGAATGGGTTTTTGCTTTTTCAACAATATTGCTATCGCTGCCGCATACGCTAAAGAGAAATACGGCTTAGAACGGGTTGCAATTGTCGATTTCGATGTGCATCACGGAAATGGTACAGAAAACATAGTAAAAGACAAAAAAGGCTTTTTGTTTTGCTCTACATACCAGTACCCTTTTTACCCGTTTGAAATGCAAGAAAGCGATACGCCTCCTATTATCAATACACCATTAGCAGCCACTACGCGGAGTGCTGAATTTAGAGAGGCTATTAGAGCACATTGGCTACCCGCGTTAGAGAAGTTCGAACCTCAAATGATATTTATCTCGGCTGGATTCGATGCACATATTGAAGACGATATGTCACAAATATCGCTTACAGAAGCCGACTACCAATGGGTAACTGAGGAACTAAAATACATTGCTGATATGTACGCCGAAGGTAGAATCGTGTCAACACTTGAAGGTGGTTACTCGTTAAGTGCATTAGGGCGTAGCGTAGTCGCACACATTAAAGGATTAATAGGTAATTAAAAAATAAAGCCACCTAATCTAGGTTAGGTGGCTTTACAATATAGCTAGTGCAGAGCAGCTCTAAAAGGCAGTTTTGAACAAATATCACCTTCTGCAATCAAAATTTCTTCTAAACGTTTATCAACGTCTTCTTTGTCAAAATACTCATATGCTAGTTCAACAAACAAATTTTTGTGTTTGGCTTCAGACTTAGCAATACTCACATAAAAGTCTTTGTCTCTTCCCGGTTCAAGCGCTTCTGCAACTAAAGAAAAACGCTCATGCCCTCTCGCTTCAATTACTGCAGCAACAAGCATACGGTCCATGAAAAACTCATCTTGCCCGTGTCTAAAAACAGATCTCACTTCTTTGATGTATAGATCTTTTTTATCATTAGCTAACGGAACATCTCTGGCCATTAATAACTTTAAAACTTGTTTGAAATGAATAAGCTCTTCAAGCGCTAAATCTGTCATTTCTTTCACTAAACGCTTTCTGTCTTGATAATGCGAAAGCATAGACATAGCCATACCCGACGCCTTTTTCTCAGCAGCAGCATGGTCTTGTAAAAAGCTATCGAAGTCGGCTAACACAGCCTCAGTCCACTCAATGGGAGTATGGTATTTCAATTCAAACATTTTAAAATATAGTCGTTAACAAAAAGTGTAATTTTACCTACCTGCGAACGATTTAAAAAGGCTTTATTGAAACCATCTGGAAAAACAATGATAGGGGTCAAAAACATGAAAAAACAAAGAGGATATAAAACGATAAAAATCACGCTATTAATAGCAGAAGTAACAAAGTGCTCAAAACAGTAAACACGTTTTCTACACTAACAAATAAAAAGAGCGCAATGTAACTAACACAAGTATTACAGCTACATAATGCTCTCGTTACGTATTTTTTAGCCCACAGTTAAATTACAAACCGTACTGACTATATTCTTGCAACTCACGGCGTAACCTTTGTTTTTCTTTGTAGTTTTCAATTTCTCGCCATTTACGTTTACTCGCTTTTACCGTTGGTTTACTCGTTAGTACGTCAGCTTCTTCGTTAAAGAATTCTTCTATTTCATAAATATCTAGACTATTCATATTGTAATCCTATTTAAAAAATTCATTTAAAAACGAACTAAACTCTAAAGTTAAAATATGACTAATTATTTAAAGGAACATGACAACTTGATGAAAAGCATATGCGTAAAACACTATTTTTTTCTAACAATATATTTGCTAGAATGCGCCCCTAATTTTGAGAGTAGGCTCTCATAGTTAGGTACACGCGACAATGTAAAATCGCTAAACATAATCTACAGCACCAGACTTACGATCTGGTTCGTTCAATGGGTACATAATGAAAAATATTACGGTATGCGCACTGTACAAGTTTGTGCGTTTAGAAAACTTCGAAAACATCAAACCTTCTCTACTTTCAACCATGGAAGAAAACGAGGTTAAAGGTACATTACTTTTAGCTGAAGAAGGTATTAACGGCACTATTGCAGGACCTCAAGTAGGAATAGACAACGTATTAAGTTTTTTACAAAGCGACGAGCGTTTATCTCCACTTTCTTTTAAATATTCTTACAACGACGAAAACCCTTTTCAACGCACAAAAGTTAAATTGAAAAAAGAAATTGTTACCATGGGCGTTGAAGGAATCGATCCAACACTTACAGTAGGCACATACGTAAAACCCAAAGATTGGAATGCGTTAATTTCAGATCCAGAAGTATTATTAATTGATACTCGTAACGACTACGAAATAGAAATTGGTACATTCAAAAATGCTGTAAACCCTGATACTGAAACCTTCAGAGAATTTCCAGAATACGTTGAAAAGAATTTAGACAAAAACAAACATAAAAAAGTAGCAATGTACTGCACAGGTGGCATTCGTTGTGAAAAGTCTACAGCTTACCTAAAAGATCAAGGCTTTGAAGATGTTTATCATCTTGAAGGTGGTATTCTTAAATACCTTGAAGAAGTGCCACAAGAAGAAACCCTTTGGGAAGGTGAATGCTTTGTATTTGATGGGCGTGTAGCAGTTGATCATAGCTTAGAACAAGGTCAATACGATCAGTGTTTTGCTTGTCGTTTTCCAATTACCGAAGAAGACAAGAAAAGCGAACATTACACAAAAGGTGTTAGTTGCCCTAAATGTATCGACAAATACACAGATGCACAAAGAGCAGGCTTTAAAGAGCGTGAACGCCAAGTTAATTTAGCTAAACAACGTGGTGAATCTCACATTGGTGGTGATGTAAAAAATGTGATTAAGAAAAAGCGTGAAGAAAAAAGCCAACGTAAATCTGAACAGGCTAAAACAAAAGCATAAGTTAATATTAAATAGTTAATACAACTATCATTCACACACATGCTTTTATATTTTATTTGATAAAACCGTAGCTTTGCCTACGGTTTTTTATTTATGATAGTCGTTGATTCTACGAGTTACTTTACCACTCAACTCAATCCAACAAAACATTCCACAATAAGGAGATTCAATGGAACGCAAAGTACTACCAATTTTCCAAGTTGCTATTGCACTTATACTTATAGAAGTACTCAATAGATACTTCCCGTTATTCGAGTTTAAATTACCACTGAGAGGTGTAATAAGCTCTTCACTTATGCTGTTTTCAATTGTTGTCGCGTTTTTAGCGGTATATTCATTTAGTAAACATAAAACAACCGTTAACCCTACAACACCTGAAAAAACATCAGTCATTGTAAATACAGGAATCTATGCGTACTCTCGCAATCCTATGTATTTAGCGATGGCTATTTTTTTGCTTAGCATGGCACTATTTTGTGAAAACTTTCTTTCGCTGCTACCCGTTGCGTTATTTATTTGGTTTATCAGCAAGTATCAAATAGTTCCAGAGGAACAAACCCTCATTGAAAATTTTGGCGAAGATTACCAAAATTATTTAACAGATGTGAGACGGTGGCTTTAAAATCGCGCTACCTGCCCTCTCTGTAGCATTTTTTTAACAATGGTTGTTTACGTTACAAAGCCCAAACTAAGCAACCATTAGATACATATTGTTCGTATTATGCTTTTTTCAAATACGCAGACACGAGTACAATTCTGGTTCCGTTTACTTTACCTTCAATATGCTCAGGATTGTCTGTTAATGTAATACCTCTAACTAACGTTCCTTGTTTTGCAGTAAAGTTTGCTCCTTTTACTTTCAGATCTTTAATTAAAGTAACATCATCACCATCATGTAATTCAGCACCATTACTATCACGAGTAGGTCCTTCACGTTCAGCTGCGGCAATACCTTGTTCTGCCCATGTTTTAACGTCGTCTTCCATGTAAATCATATCTAATGCGTCTTGTGCCCAGCTTTCGGTAGATAATCTATGCAGCATTCTATAAGACATAACTTGCACTGCTGGCTCTTGATTCCACATACTGTCAGATAAACAACGCCAGTGATTGATGTCTAACGGGTTGTCACCTTCAATCTGTGGGTGGCACGTATCACAAACTAAAATGCTTTGTTGAGCACTTAAATCACTACTTGGTGGAACCGGATAAACGGATAAATTAGTCGATGACGTACACAACTCACAGCTATTATTACTACGTTGTTCTAGAGCATTCTTGGCAGGCATTTAGGTTCCTAATTAGCGTCAATAGTTAAGATTATTTTAAGGGTGTAATTATACGCTCAAGCCATAAAAATAAATACGAAAGTAACGGTTAATTGACACATAAAATAGTGACTTAATCGAATTGTACTAGACAATCCCGTACCAATAGGAAAAACTGTCGATTCACGCTAACAGTTTATGACGGTTAAACAAATTTTCTGTTAAATAAAAAGAACAATAACCTAGGTTTATTTTATGACCACAAACACCCCAGAAACACCTTCACTATTTCAAAAACTCAAATCAACTAGCTTAGTTAGCCAAATTATCTTTGCGATTATACTCGCAAGTGTGCTTGCAGTCGCATCACCAGAAACAGCAAAGTCATTTGCCATTTTAGGTAGCTTATTTGTAAGTGCATTAAAGGCTGTTGCACCAGTACTGGTACTTATTTTAGTTGCTTCATCAATTGCTAACCAAAAAGCTAATAGCGATGCTAATTTAAAGCCAATCGTAGGTTTATACTTAATAGGAACATTGTGTGCGGCATTCACCGCTGTTGTATTAAGCTATGTGTTTCCTACAAGTTTAACCCTAGATTTAGCTGGAGCAACTGCTAACCCTCCTCAAGGTTTATCAGAGGTGTTAACAAACTTAGCTTTTAAAGTTGTTGAAAACCCAGTTACAGCAGTGGCTAACGGAAATTTTATAGCAGTTCTAGCTTGGGGGTTAGGGCTTGGGTTTGCATTAAAATCGGCAAATGAAAATAGCAAAACTATGGTGCTCGACTTGAGTAACGCTGTATCAAGTATTGTAAAACTTGTAATTCGCTTCGCGCCTATCGGTATTTTCGGTTTAGTTGCAAATACTATTGCAACAACTGGTTTCTCGATTTTAGCACAATACAGCCAGCTGTTAGCCGTTTTGCTTGGTGCTATGTTAATTATTGCCTTAGTCGTAAACCCGTTAATTGTTTACATAATCACGAAGAAAAATCCATATCCACTAATTTTAACGTGTTTAAGAGAATCAGGTATTACCGCGTTTTTCACAAGAAGTTCAGCAGCGAACATTCCTGTAAATATGGCGTTATGTAAAAAACTAAACTTACACGAAGATACGTATTCAGTTTCAATTCCATTAGGTGCAACCATCAATATGGCTGGAGCGGCAATTACCATAACAGTATTAACATTAGCCGCTGCAAATTCGCTGAATATTAATGTAGATTTTACTACTGCTTTATTGCTTAGCGTTGTGGCTTCAATATCGGCTTGTGGAGCTTCGGGTGTTGCAGGTGGTTCGTTATTATTAATTCCATTAGCTTGTAGCCTTTTTGGTATTTCTAACGACGTGGCAATGCAAGTTGTTGCGATAGGCTTTATTATTGGTGTAATTCAAGATTCTGCAGAAACCGCATTAAATAGTTCGACCGATGTTGTATTTTCGGCTGCTGCATCTCATCACCTAAACAAATAAAAAGTATATAAGTTATTGGTTACCTTGTTACACAATAAGCTAATCAATAACTCTTTTTCTTTAGTTGTGACTCTTCACCTAGCAACCAAGACACCACGATTTTCTCTTCTTCATTTATAGCTATATATGGTTTACAAACAAAGTGACCTAATACTGCAACAAGTTCGTTATCATAATAAAGAAACGGTAAGCGTTTACGCTCCCAAGTAGGTATATGCAGTTCTTGTAGCACCTTTTTTAATGGACGTGATTTCTGTCGATATTCAGGTAAACAACTAGGGTTGGTATGCTTAAAACTCAACGTAATAGTTTGCCCTACTTTGGGAGGAGCAATCAATATATTATGTTTATTAGGTGTTATAGACGTTTCATCAATATTTTTAGATTGACTAAACACGAGTGTTCCAAGCTTTTGAGGCAGCTCTATGTTAACACTTGACTCTTCGCTATCATCAAATGCAATTTCTTGTTCATAGTTAGATACATCAATAAGTTCAGGCGTTAGGTATACATGCTCTCTATATCGTCTCATCCAATGTTCTCCAACTTTTACCGCTGGAGATTTATCACCATCTGATAGCAATTGCTGACGCAGCTCTACAAGTTGAGATCGACTTGGCATTAAACAATCGTGTTGTTCAAGGAAGAAACGAATAACATTATTGAATCGTGCACTCGACAACTCGAGCAGTGGTGAAATAGATAATCGAGTATTATTTGCGTTACATAACTCGAGATCTTGCTGTGCAAGCTCTATAAGTAGTTGGCTACTCTCTTGGCAATGTTCAGTACTGCGATTTAAGGTTTTTAAAAAGCTTGGCCATCGTCCTGTAATAACAGGCATAACATCGTGACGAATAAAATTTCGATCAAACGTTTTGTCATCATTAGACTCATCTTCAATCCATGAAAGTTGATTATCTTGCGCGTAATGCTCTATATCTGCCCTGCTAACCACTAATAGTGGCCGAGCTAATACTGCTTTACCTAAATTAGTTTCACGCTGCATTGATGACAAGCCTTTAACACCAGAACCTCGCTTTAAGGCGAGTAAAAAGGTTTCTGCTTGGTCGTCGTTGTGATGCCCTGTAACAACAATCGTGTTGTCTGAAACGGTATCCTTAATCGCTTTATATCTCGCGTCGCGCGCCAAAGCTTCTAAGCTATGTTGAGGTTTGTTTTCAACGTTAACACGTTCGATATATATAGGAACGTTTCTTTTAGCACACTCTTGTTGCGCAAAAGATTCCCAGTATTCTGCGTTATCGCTTAACCCATGATTTACATGTATTACACGGAGCGTATTGACCACTTTTTTTTCTGAAACAAGTTGATAAAGCGCATGTAACAGCACTTGAGAATCTACACCGCCGCTGTAAGCAATTAAAATGTCTTTTTCAGGGTGCTTTGAAAAGTAACTAAACAGCGTTGTTTCAATAATAGACATGATTCGCCTTGGTGATTAAGTCGCGTAACAACATATATAACTGGCGATAATATTACAAAAGCAGGAATTATTCGAATGAGAAAGAGAATATATCCAGCTTTTCTGTTTTAGTTGAAATAATCAAAAAAGCTGGATGAATGTTCTAGCTACCAAGTGTAGCTATGAGTTTAGCAGTATCCAAAAGACATTAAACGGTCGTAACGACGTTCAATTAACTCTTCTTTAGAAAGGTCTTCTAGCTCAGCTAGATTTTTAAGGATTTCTTGCTTAAGCGTTTCGCCCATTAAATCCATATCACGGTGAGCACCACCTAAAGGTTCTTCAACTACATTATCAATAAGCTCTAGCTCTTTAATACGTTCAGCTGTAATTCCCATAGCTTCTGCTGCTGTTGGTGCTTTTTCAGCTGTTTTCCATAAAATTGACGCACAACCTTCTGGTGAAATTACTGAGTAAGTAGAGTACTGCAACATATTTACACAATCACCTACACCAATAGCTAGTGCACCACCAGAACCACCTTCACCAATAACAGTACATACAATTGGAACAGTCAATCTAGCCATTTCTTTTAAGTTGGTTGCAATCGCTTCTGATTGACCACGCTCTTCAGCACCAATTCCTGGGTATGCACCTGGAGTATCGATAAATGTAATGATTGGCATGTTAAACCTTTCTGCCATTTTCATTAAACGCAACGCTTTACGGTAACCTTCTGGACGTGGCATACCGAAATTACGGTGTACTTTTTCGCTGGTTGAACGACCTTTTTGATGACCAATAACCATTACTGGACGTCCATCTAAACGTGCGGTACCGGCTACAATAGCACTGTCGTCTGCGTATGCTCTATCACCAGCAAGCTCGTCAAATTCTGTAAACATACGAGGAATATAGTCAAGCGTGTAAGGTCGTTGTGGATGACGTGCTACACGAGCCGTTTGCCAAGGGTCTAGGTTTGCAAAGATTTTCTTCGTTCTTTCTTTGTTTTTTTCACGAAGTTGTAAAATTTGCTCTTCAAGATCTACATCATCATCTTGTCCGGTACTAACCGACTGTAGTTCTTCTATTTTTGCTTCAAGCTCTGATATGGGTTGTTCAAAGTCTAAAAAATTTAGTGACATATGAAAGTATTACCTAAGTCCTTGAGTTGTGTGTCAACTCTTATTTAAATTGTAACGCCAAGCACTCTTCTCCAAGTAATGTTCTTAGATCATGCAGTAATGCATCTTCTGGAGTGATTCGCCATTGTACCCCTAGCTCAAGCATTCCGTGCGCTTCTTCACGCTCGTAAAACACTCGAACTGGACAAGTACCATCTTTATAAGGAGACAGTACTTGTGTAAATTCTTCTATAAAATTGCTACCTACCGATGCTCTATTCACTTTTAAATCAAGTGAAGTGACGTAATTTTCTCGAGCATCAGCAATCGTCATTATATCTCGGGCGGTCATTGTAATACCACCTGAATATTCATCAAAGCTGACCTGTCCGCTACACACTAAAATAGCATCCGTAACAAGAAGCTCTGCAAAGGTATCATAGTCGTCTGGAAAAAGTCGAATATCCATACGAGCACTCTTATCATCAAGCGTAACAAGGGCCCAACGCCTACCTCGTTTATTCACCATAACACGCACGCCTAGTACTAAACCAACAGCGACCGTTGTTTTGTCTTTATTAGTTGGCTGCATAGAAACTAAACGTCCACTGCTGTAGTGTTTAATTTCTGATAAGAATCGGTTTATCGGATGCCCTGTTAGATATAATCCTAGCGTTTCTTTTTCGCCGTTTAGCCAAACTTCTTCAGCCCATTTAGGAACATCTTTAAATGCTTGGCGTGTATCTTCTGGCTCTTCGTTAATCAATCCAAACAAATCATTTTGGCCGATAGCCTGAGCTTTAGCATGTTGTTCTGCCGCTTTAATCGCTTCTGGCAATGATTCATTTAATGCAGCGCGATGAGGACCAAGATTGTCCATTGCACCTGCTTTTATTAATTTTTCGAGTATTCGTTTGTTTGTTTTTTTAAGGTCTACTCGTGCACAAAAATCAAAAAGATCAACAAATGGGCCACCAGAAAGCCTAGCTTCAATAATAGCCTCAATAGGTCCTTCACCTACCCCTTTTACTGCGCCTATTCCATAAACAATTTGATTTTCTTCATTTACCGTAAACTTATATTGGCCTGCATTTACGTCAGGTGGTAATAGGTCGATGCCCATGTTTGAACATTCATCGACCAAGGTGACGATTTTATCGGTGTTGTCCATATCTGCCGACATAACAGCTGCCATAAAAGGAGCCGGGTAATGGGTTTTCATCCATAAGGTTTGATATGAAACCAATGCATAAGCGGCAGAGTGAGACTTGTTGAAACCATAACCAGCGAATTTTTCAACCAAGTCGAAAATTTTCATGGCTAGTTCACCATCTACCCCACGGTTGATAGCTCCTTGCTCAAAACCTGCACGTTGCTTTGCCATTTCTTCAGGTTTTTTCTTACCCATTGCACGACGTAGCATGTCGGCGCCACCAAGCGTATAGCCAGCAAGCACCTGTGCAATTTGCATTACTTGCTCTTGATATAAAATAATGCCGTAAGTTGGTTCAAGGATGGGTTTTAAATCTTCATGTTGCCAAGTAGCATCTGGGTAACTAATTTCTTCTCGACCGTGTTTTCGCTCAATAAAGTTATCAACCATACCTGACTGCAACGGACCAGGCCTAAAAAGTGCAACCAGTGCGATAATATCTTCAAAGCAATCAGGCTTTAATTTAGCGATAAGTGACTTCATACCACTTGATTCAAGCTGGAATACGGCGGTTGTTTCTGACGCTAGTAATACTTTAAAACTGGCTTTATCTTCTAAATCAATACTCGCAATATCTATAGGCTCTTTGCCTTCTTTAAGCAGCTTTTCATCGGCCATTTCAATTGCCCACTGCAAGATAGTCAGTGTACGTAAACCTAAGAAGTCAAACTTTACAAGGCCAGCATCTTCCACGTCGTTTTTATCAAACTGTGTTACTGGATTTTTACCTTCTTCATCACAATACAAAGGTGCAAAGTCAGTGATCGTTGTTGGTGAAATAACAACTCCACCAGCATGCTTACCCGCATTACGTGTAGTACCTTCTAAGATACGACACATATCTATTAAATCTTTTACATCGCTATCTTGAGCATACGCTTCGGGTAACTTTGGCTCAGCTTCGAACGCTTTTGCTAAAGTCATACCTGGATCTGGCGGTATTAGTTTTGAAATACGATCAACAAAACCATAGGGGTGACCTAACACACGACCAACATCACGTATTACGGCTTTTGCAGCCATAGTACCGAAGGTGATAATTTGTGATACTGCATCTCGACCATATAGTTCAGCGGTATGATCGATTACTTCATCTCGACGATCCATACAAAAATCGACGTCAAAATCAGGCATTGATACACGTTCAGGGTTTAGGAAACGTTCGAAAAGTAAATCATATTCTAATGGATCTAAGTCGGTAATTTTTTGAGCGTATGCGACCAAGGAACCGGCACCGGAACCACGACCAGGCCCTACTGGAATATTGTTATCTTTACTCCACTGGATAAATTCCATTACGATTAAGAAGTAACCAGGAAACCCCATATTGTTAATAACTTCGAGCTCAACTTTCAAGCGCTCGTCATACGGTTTTCGCTTTTCTTCAAAATCAGGTGCGTCTTTATCAAAAAGAAACTCTAAACGCTCTTGTAGCCCTTCTTCTGAAACCTTGACAAGGTAATCTTCAATACTCAAACCTTCGGTTGGAAAGTCTGGTAAAACGTACTCTCCGAGAGTTACCGTGACATTACAGCGCTTGGCAATTTCTACAGAGTTTTCGAGCGCTTCAGGGATATCACTAAAGAGATCGCACATCTCTTGTTCTGAACGTAAATATTGTTCTTTACTGTAACGTTTAGGTCTACGCTTATCGTCAAGTGTAAAGCCGTCATGAATCGCTACGCGAATTTCATGTGCGTCAAAGTTTTCTTCTGTTAGAAAAACAACTTCATTCGTAGCAACTACTGGTAAACCTGACTGTTGAGCTAACTCTATTGCTAAATGTAGATACGTTTCTTCATTATCACGCCCTGTTCTAATCAGCTCTAAAAAGAAGTTGTTTGCAAAATGCTCTTGATAAAACGCAACCATTTCATTAACCAAAGGCATATTCCCTTTAGTTAACGCCATTCCTATATCGCCTTCACGACCACCAGACAATAAAATAAGACCTTCTGAATACTCAACAAGCCATTCTTTATCAATAACAGCTCTGTTTTTGATATGTCCTCGAAGGTACGCTTTAGAAATTAGTTCGGTAAGATTTTTATAACCTTTATTGTTTGATGCTAAAACAACAAGCCTAAATAACTCATCGCCTAGCTCTTCACTTTGCACCCAAAAATCTGAGCCAATAATTGGTTTTATACCCGCACCGTGAGTCGCATGATAATACTTAACTAAACCACATAAATTTGTTTGGTCGGTCAACGCAATACAAGGCATACCTAAGTCAGCGGCTTTACTTACAATAGGTTTTACTTTGTTTAACCCATCGCACATTGAAAAGTCGCTATGAACTCGAAGATGAACAAACTTAGGATCAGCGCCTACGAGTTCACCTTTTGCTTCTGACTCAGTTTGACCGTGTTCTTCAGACATTAGATTGCTTGATTCCTTGGGCTTCAATCACTCTTGCAACTGGCTTAAAGCTAGCACGATAACAGTCGATAACACCATGTTCTATAATTTTTTCAAGATGAGCTTTAGTTGGATAGCCTTTATGTTGTGCAAAACCATATTCTGGAAATTTTTTGTCCAGTTCAATCATTTCTTCATCTCGTGCTACTTTAGCAAGAATGGACGCGGCACTAATTTCTGCAACTCTGTCATCTCCTTTAACCACAGGTTCTGATGAAATATTTCCTGCACTTCCAATAAATGTAGGGCATCGATTTCCGTCAACAAGAACATAATCGGGTTCAATCGCTAAAGATTGAACAGCACGTTGCATCGCTAACATAGTTGCGTGAAGAATATTAAGGGTATCAATTTCTTCTGGTGTTGATCTTCCAATTGCCCAAGCAATTGCTTTTTGTTTAATTTCTTCAGACAGCAAGGCACGTTTTTTTTCAGATAACTTTTTAGAATCCATCAAGCCTTCTACAGGGTTATCAGGATCAAGTATTACCGCAGCAGTAACAACATCTCCAACTAAAGGTCCACGTCCAACCTCATCAACACCTGAAATACGATATGCGACTGGGTATTTAAACGGAGGGAAATCGATTTTACTTTTAGCTACTTTTTTTACGGTCATGCTTTAATTAACTCGTCGATAGCTTGCGCAGCTTTTTCACTGGCGTTTTGCTTCAATTCATTATGAATTAGAATATATTTTTCATTAAGCTGAGATTGGTCTTGGTATAGTCGTTCCTTAACCAAAGGAACTATTTTCTCAGCGCACACTTCATCTTGAAGTAATTCTGGTACGAGGGTTTCATTTGCTAATAAATTGGGTAACGAAAACCATTGAAGTTTAACTAACCATTTAGCTAAAAAGTACGTCATTAAGTTAAATTTATAAGTTATAACCATAGGACGCTTGATTAAGGCCGCTTCGAGCGTAACGGTGCCTGATGCTGTTAATAAACAGTCACTTGCCGCCATTGCATTTTGTGTGCCGCCAACAATCATTTTAACAGGGAGATCTGGAGCGACATCACCCTTAATAGCTAAAAATTGTTCTGCCCTTTTATCGCTAATCATAGGTACGATAAAAATAAGGTCTTTATCTAGCTCAGCTAGTCTAACTGCCGATTGTAAAAAGGGCTCTACAAGTTTGGCCAGTTCACCGCCTCGACTTCCTGGCATTAGCGCTAGTATTTTACTGTGTTCAGGTAAGTTTAATAGAGACCTAGCTGCAACTTTATCTGACACCATAGGAATGTCGTCAGCGAGCGAATGACCAACAAAAGTACAAGGAACTCCGTGCTTGTCATAGAATTTTTTCTCAAAAGGTAACAAAGATAAAACCATGTGAGTTGCACGCTCAATTTTGAAAATTCGTTTTTCGCGCCATGCCCATACTGAAGGACTCACATATTGAATTGTTTTAATTCCTTGAGCCTTTAACTTTTCTTCAAGCGTCAAGTTAAAATCAGGTGCATCAATTCCAATAAAGACATCGGGTTTGTTGTCAGTAAAGTAATTCACCATGGATTTGCGAACATGCAATAAGCGCCTAATTCTACCAAGCACTTCTACAATACCCATTACAGAAAGTTCGTCCATCGAAAACAGGCTATCAAAGCCTAGCGCCAACATTTTAGGGCCACCAATTCCCACAAATTTAGCGTTTGGATGTAGTTTTTTAAATGCTGTAATTAAGCCTGCACCTAACGTATCGCCAGAGTGTTCACCAACAACAATGCCAATAATAGGTGCGTGAGGGTTTTCATTTATTTTATTTTGAGAGTCAGCCACAATTATTCTTATTTTTTGACTTTGAGGGCAAAACGGTATTAACGAATAATACCGCGACTTGAGTTTTCAATGAAGTCTGAGAACAACTTAACTTCTGGTGTATCAGGAGAAGCCTTGTTTATTTGTGCAACCGCCTCTTCTGCCGAAAGTCCTTTTCGATAGACCTCTTTGTAAGCACGCTTTATTTGTAAAATAACGTCTTTATCGAAGCCTCTACGTTTTAAACCTTCAGAATTTAATCCAAATGGTTTAGTTGGCTGGCCCGATGCCATAATGTATGGAGGAACATCTTTAAGCACAAGTGCATTTGCAGCTATAAAGCTGTGAGCACCAATATGACAAAACTGATGAACACCTGACATACCACCTAGAATAGCGTGATCGCCAACATGTACATGACCTGCAATAGATGCATTATTTGCAAGAATGCAATTATTGCCTACAACGCAGTCGTGAGCTACATGGGTATACGCCATGAATAAGTTGTTGCTGCCAATTTGAGTTAGGCTATTGTCTTGTATTGTTCCGCGGTGAATAGTACAAGATTCGCGAAATGTATTATTGTCGCCAATGACTAATTCTGTTGGTTCACCTGCATATTTTAAATCTTGGCATTCCTCACCAATACTAGCGAACTGAAAAATTCGATTTCCCTTACCGATACGTGTAGGGCCATTTATAACAACGTGTGAACTAATGACACAGTCGTCTCCAATCACCACATCTTTACTAATATATGTCCAAGGGCCAATCGTAACGTTTTTACCAATTACAGCACCTGGCTCAATAATAGCTTGTTCATGTATCATTTTTGCACCATATTTTTGCAATGAAAGAGAGATGTACTAAAGCTTACGCCTAGCACACATTAAATCTGCAGAACATACTACTTTACCGTCGACTCTAGCTTCACAGTAAAATTTCCACATACCTCTGCGCTCTTTAATGAACTCAACATGCAAATGCATTGTATCGCCAGGAACAACAGGCTGCTTAAATTTAGCATTATCGATAGAGGCAAATAGGTACATTTCACCATCTTCACGGCCTTCTGACGACTTAAACCCAAGTATACCTGTAGCTTGAGCTAAGCTTTCTAAAATCATAACGCCTGGAAAAATAGCAAGTTCAGGAAAGTGCCCCATAAAAACGGGTTCATTAAACGTTACATTTTTAATTGCGTGGAGGGTTTTACCTGGGTCATAGTCAACTACGCGATCTACTAAAAGCATAGGGTAACGATGAGGGATTAATTCTTGAATTTCATGAACGTTTAACTCATTTTTTTGAGATTCCAATTCACTATTCCTTTTTGAGAGTAATAAAACTAAGAAGCGCTTATAACAGGGAAATGTTACAACTTTACTTTTTTTCTAAAGCGGTTAAGCGTTTCGCCATATCGTCTAATTTTTTGATACGCGCGTTTGTTCTGCGCCATTCCTTGTTATCGGCTGCAGGCATTCCAGAGGAATAAACACCAGATTCTGTTACTGATTTAGTGACCATAGCCATACCCGTAAATACGCAGTTATCTGCGATTTCAATATGTCCATTAACGCCAACCAACCCTGCAAGCGTACAATTTTTACCAACGATAGTACTACCAGCTATAACACTACAGGCAGCCATTGCCGTGCCTTCACCAATAATGACATTATGGGCGATTTGAATTTGATTATCTAAAATTACATTATCTTCAATTATCGTATCGTCAAGGGCACCTCGGTCAATTGTGGTACTTGCGCCTATTTCAACACAATTTCCAACAATAACAGATCCGAGCTGAGGTATTTTAAGCCAAGCCCCTTTCGTTGGTGCATAACCAAACCCATCAGAACCTATAACCGTGTTAGCTTGTATCAAACAGTCTGTACCAATTTGTACAGAGTGATACACACTAACGTTAGACCAAAGTGATGTATTTTCACCTATTGAAGCGTTTTGGCCTACAAAACAACCAGCGCCAATCGAAACATTGTCGGCTAGGCTTGCTCCAGCTTCAATAACGGAATTAGCACCGATCGTTACATTACTGCCAATAGCTGCAGATGAATCAATAACTGCTGAAGGATGAATAGAAGAAGATGAGCGTGGAGTCGTATCCAGTAACTGAGCAACAAGCGCATACCCTAAATATGGGTTGCTCATCACCAAAGCATTTGTAGGACAATTGCCCAAAAAGTCTTCACTGATGATGACAGCACTTGCTTGAGTATTATTAAGCTGCTGACGATATTTTTTATTTGCTAAGAAGGCTATTTGCCCATCCCCAGCATTTAACAAGGTCGCTAAACTGTTAACTTCACAATTTTCATCACCGCTAACAGTAGCGCCTATTTCTTTTGCTATTTCAGCAAGAGTGTAACTCGTTTTAATCATCTCTATTTAAGCTTGCTAACTTTTTCAATAACTTTGTTAGTAATACTTAACTTAGGCTTTGCAAAAACAACCGCTTTTTGCTCTAAAATTAGGTCATATTTATCTTTAGCAGCAATATTATCAATTGCTTGACGAACTAAACCAATAATTTTAGTTGTTTCTTGTTGTTGACGAGCGCCAGACTTTTGCTGAAATTCTTTACCTTTAACTTGGTACTCTTGGAATTTTTTAGCAATATCTTTATCTAACTTCTCTTTTTCTTTTTTGCTCATTACTGATGCATCACGCTCTTTCTTCTCTTGAAAGTACTTAATGTCTTTTTCAAGTTGAGCTAAAACCGCTTTGTCATCTTTAAACTCAGCTTCAAGTTGTTTCATAACAACAGCTGTTTGAGGAATTTTTCCCATAATTTCTTGAAAATTAACTACACCAATCTTTTGGTCTGCAGCCATAGCTGAACCAGCTAACAACATGCTTGATGCAGCTGTTGTCATCACTAATGATTTTATAAATTTATTCAAAGTTCTCTCCTGAAAAATTACAATTTTTATATTTATAGTTACTTATTATATGTATATAGGGATCTTTTATTAATTTAAAAGGTTTTACCTATGTTAAATGTAAAGAATTTAGTATCGTCGTCGTCTTCTTTCTTAAGTGGCTTAGAAAAACTAAAGATCATAGGCCCCATAGGAGACAACCATTGAACAGACATACCAGCAGATGCGCGATATGTGCTTTCATCTGAAAAGTCTCTAATTAACGCTTGTTGACTAGGCGCTAAATCGTTGTATTTACTGATATCAAATTCTGTATCCCATACATTACCCGCATCAACAAAGAAGCTTGAGCGTACGCTATTTGAAAACCCTTCGTCTAAGAACGGTGTTGGTACAATTAACTCTACGCCGGCTAATACCATAGCATTACCACCGATAGAACGTGATCTACCTGTACCTGAATACACTGAATCATATTCAGGGCTCTTACAACACAAGACGCCTGTTGGTGTACTGATTGTTTGCGGAATTCTTTGTACTGCTTTTGGACCTACAGTGTTTGTTTCAAACCCACGTAATGTATCTGCACCACCTGCTCTGAAGTTCTCCTGGAAAGGATATAAATGTTCATTACCATTAAACGAACCATATCCGTTACCATAACCCGCTTGAAATCTTGTTAAGAATGTCCAACGTTGATCTCTTGATAGAGGGAAATACCACTTAGAATCCAAATTGAATCTAAAATAATTTAGGTCAGAGTTAGGCGTTGTTATTTTGTAAGACAAGCTTTGACTAGAACCGGCAGATGGAAACGTACCTCTGTTCAATGTTGAACGAGAAATAGCAGCGGTAAGATCAAATGTTTCTAACTTTAACTGATCGCTTGGATTTTCCGGATCTGCATACAAGTTATAGAAGGTATCTATTTGATCGTAAGAGTTATAACGACTTAATGTTTCGTTTTTGTAATTAATACCAAAACTCAAACGAACGTACTCGTTAATTGGAAAACCTAAATTAGCACCTATTCCAAATGTTTTACGTTTGTATTGCTCAAGGTTTGCTCGACCTGCATCGAATTCATTGTAATAAATTTGACCGCCTAGTGAGACAGCGTCAGTTGTAAAATATGGGTCGGTATAAGATAAGCTAGCACTTCTAGAATAGCTTACGGTATTTAAGTTTAACGCTAAACGATTACCTGTACCTAAGAAGTTATTTTGCTGTATACCCGCATTCAAACTTAACTTGGTGGTATCTCCATAACCAATACCAGCAGTAAATGAACCAGATGGCTGCTCTTTAATAGTAAAGTCTACATCAACAAGATCATCTTCACCTGGGAGCTTAGTTGTTTCAAACTCTACTTCTTCAATATACGGTAAACGTTGCAACCACGCTTTAGAAGACTCTACTTGGTTATTTGATAACCACGCGCCTTCCATTTGACGCATTTCACGTCTCAATACTCTATCAGCTGTAACAGAGTTACCATTAAAGTTAATACGGTTTACATATACACGTTTACCTGGCTCTACAGAAACGACTAATTTAACCGTTTTATCTTCTTCGTTAATTTCTGGAATAGTAGTAACTTTAGGGTATGCATAACCAAAGCGACCTAAAAACTTGCTGATCATTTCTTCGTTATATGTAACTACAGCACCATTATACAAATTGTCTGAACGAAGCGGCGTAATTGCTTTAATTGTTTTTTCAAACCCTGCTAAGTCACCAATAAAATCTACACCGCTAACAGTATATTTTTCACCTTCGTCAACGTTAAGCGTAATGTAAACCGCTTTTTTATCGGGTGTCATCGATACTTGAGTTGAGTTAACTTTATATTGCAAGTAGCCACGATCTAAATAATAACTCTCAATCGTTTCCATATCCCCTTGAAGGGTTTGTTTCTGATAACGATCTTGGGCCATAAAATTCCACCAAGGGGAATCGTATGTTAGCTCTATATTCTTTAACAACTCTTCATCAGTAAATAGTTCATTACCTACGATGTTTATTTGTTGAATCGCTGCTGCATCACCTTCATTAAAAGTGAAATTTATTTTTACGCGGTTGCGTGGTAAATGAGTGATATCAGCTCGCACATCAGCATTGTACTTACCAACACTGTGATAGAAGTCTTCTAAGCCAAGTTCAATACCTGAAATAACGGTACGGTCTAATGTTTCACCAACACGAATATCGCTGTCATCTAAACTTTGCGTTAACTGCTCATCTTTTAAGTCTTTGTTACCATCAAAGGTAACTTCACTAATTGTTTCTCTTTCGCGTACTTTAAAAATAATCGTGTTGCCATCTCTAAAGGCAGCAATATCATTAAAATGCCCTGACTTATACAGAGATTTAATTGATTGAGATACTCTAAAATCGTTAAGCGTATCTCCAATGTTAAAAGGTATATGCGTTAATGCTGCACCAACAGCTACTCGCTGTAGACCTTTTACTTTTATATCTTCGACTAGAAATTCTTCGGCAGCTTCTGCATTGCTATATAAGCTTGTTAACAAGGCAGCTAAGGCAATTTTTTTTATCATCATAAAATATTAACTTATTTACTTCTTTTATTAATTAGTTAGTGTCGATAATGTTACTAAAGTCGAGACAAATCATTAAACAGAGCGATACTCATTAATCCCAAGAGGATAATAGTACCAAATTTAAACCCTACCTCTTGTACTTTTTCAGGTACGGGCTTCCCAGTGAAAAGTTCTATAATGTAATAGAGTAAGTGTCCACCATCAAGAACTGGCAAGGGTAATAAATTAATAATACCCAAATTAATACTAATAAGCGCTAAAAAACCTAGAAAATAAACAAGTCCAAAATTAGCACTACTTCCTGCTCCTTGAGCGATAGAGATAGGCCCACTTAAGTTTTTCACTGACACATCGCCGGTAATTAACTTGCCTATCATTTCTATACTTAAAACAACCAAATCCCACGTTTTTTTTACGCTTTCAGACACAGCATCTACAGGGCCGTAAGCGATATCAATTCTATATTCTTCAGGGTAAACATCTGATTTAGGAGAAACACCTATAAAACCAACTGTTTTTCCACTTCTTGTAACTCCTTTAGGTGTTACAAACAGCTCTTTTGTTTCTTCTCCGCGTTGAACAATTAAAGCAACTGTCTTATTTGGAAATTGTTTAATTTTATCTGAAAACAAATACCAATCGCCATTTATCTGTTCACCATTCACTGAAAGTAATATATCACCTACTTGTAAACCACCTTTTTCAGCAGGACTGCCTGACTGAATAGCAACAACTTCATTGTATACATTAGGTGTAAATGGCTTTATACCTAAACTTCCAATAGCAGACTCTTTGTCTGGTGAAAAATTCCAATGAGTTGTATCAATTACCGTATTGCTAATATGAACAGTATCTTCTTGCTTTGTTTTAATCGAAACAGAGTCACTGCCAATTTCGCTAATAAGTGCCAAATTAACATCTTGCCAATCGTTCGTTGTTTTACCGGCTACCTCAACAATTTGGCTATTTGATGGTAAACCTGCTTGCGCCGCTATTGATGCAGGTTCAATATTTCCTACCATAGGCTTAATGCTTGGAACGCCTATTAAAAACATCAAATAAAATGCAACTAACGCAAAAGCAAAGTTAGCAAATGGTCCTGCGGCAACAATCGCTATACGTTGATAAACCGATTTACAATTAAACGTTTTATCTTGCTCAGACAAAGGTACGTCATCTACCCTGTCATCTAGCATTTTTACATAACCACCAAGTGGTATCATCGCAATAACATATTCAGTGCCATCGGCACCTATTTTACTCCAAAGTTTTTTACCAAACCCAATGGAAAAACGATGAACCTTTACACCATT
The DNA here is from genome assembly GCA_020630795.1 of Colwellia sp. GTDB lineage: Bacteria > Pseudomonadota > Gammaproteobacteria > Enterobacterales > Alteromonadaceae > Pseudocolwellia. The sequence goes on along the minus strand of JAHDIK010000002.1, from coordinate 119,635 downwards.
GCGTCTTGCTACCCAAAAGTGACCATACTCATGAACAGTGATTAAAATACCTAAGGCGACAATAAATGAAGCTAAATTCCAAAAAAAACCAAACATACTAATAAGTTTCTTTTCCTTCGTTATCGAGATAATCGTTTACGAGCGTTTTAGAAAACGCCCTTACCCGTTTATCTAAATCAATAACATCATTTATTGATGTCACCTCTTCTGAGACAAATTTATTCACAGAAGTTTCATTTATTTTATATATATCGGTAAATTTAATTGATTTGCTCAAAAAAGCGTCTACTGCAACTTCATTTGCAGCGTTTAAAGCAGTACAAGCTCCTTGACCGTATTTACACGCTTGAATGGCTAGCCTAAGGTTTGGATATTTTTCATAATCTACAGCTTCAAAATCAAAAGATGCTGTGGTAAAAAAATCTAACGGCTCTACGCCAGAGTCTATACGTTCAGGAAATGCTAAAGCATGAGCAATGGGCGTTCTCATGTCAGGGTTACCCATCTGAGCGATAACTGATCCATCTTTATATTGAACCATTGAATGAATCGTACTTTGTGGATGAAGAACCACTTGAATATCTTCAGGCTCTACATTAAACAGCCATTTAGCCTCAATAAATTCAAGACCTTTATTCATCATAGTTGCTGAATCAACAGATATTTTTTGCCCCATATCCCAATTTGGATGAGCACATGCCTGTTCAACAGTAACAGATTCCAGCTTTGCTATGTCTAATGTTCTAAAAGGCCCCCCTGATCCTGTTAGTAATATTTTACTAATACCATTAGATTTTAAATCGCAATAACCAGGTTTGTTTTGAACATTTAACGGTAAACACTGAAAAATAGCGTTATGTTCACTATCAATAGGAAGTAATTGAGCGCCATTTTCTTTAACAGCTTCAATGAAAATAGCACCTGAAGTTACAAGTGCCTCTTTATTGGCTAATAAAACCTGCTTACCCGCTTTAACTGCTGCTAGCGTTGGCATTAAGCCAGAAGCCCCAACAATTGCAGCCATTACTGTATCGACATCAGACGCACTTGATATATGCTCTAACGCCGAAGAACCACTTAACACGTTAATCTGAGAAAGATTGTTTTTTATTAGCGCTTGCTGAAGCTCTTTAGCCGATATTTCAGATACCATGACGACTTCGTTAGGTAAAAACTCCGTACACTGCTCTAATAAAAGTTCAACATTAGAATTGGCAGATAAACTAACTACGTTAAACCTATCTGGATGACGCCTTATAACATCTAATGTACTTAAACCAATGGAACCAGTTGAACCTAGTATACAAATACTACGCATATTTTGACTATTAGCGTTCATTTACCAACCTATCAACGCATAACACAAAGCATAAATAGGCGCTGTTGCGGTTAAGCTGTCAATGCGATCTAGAATCCCGCCATGTCCAGGCAAGATAGAACCACTATCTTTGATACCAGCTTGGCGTTTAAACATACTTTCATTTAAATCACCTAATACAGACACTGTTGTAATCAATATTGTGATTGGAATAATCAGATAAAATTGAGACGCTGTAAAATTCATTGTAAAGCCAGCAATAGCAACTAATATACACGCCATTACAACCCCACCTAAAAAACCTTCCATTGTTTTTCCAGGACTAACATTAGGTAAAAGTTTGTGTTTACCAAACGCCTTTCCTACAAAGTAGGCACCTATATCAGCACTCCAAACCATTAAAAACAAAAACATAATAAGTTGAGCACCTTGGTAGGTATCGGTTTGGTATTCGCTGCTTCGTAGTACAATAAAAGCAAGCCAAGTTGGTACTAAAGTAAGCCAGCCGAAGAGCCCTCTAACAGAACGATGACTTGACCAGAACTTACTATAACGAGGATATAAAAATGTTAATGTTGCAGATAGTAACCACCATGCTACGGCAATCCACAATATATAAATAATCGGTTTCTGAAGGTCAGTCGTTGATAACCAAACCTCTAATAAAGGGAAGTAGTACCAAAGTGCACCTATCAGCACAGATGTAACTAATACAAAAGCGATACGTCTGGTTTTATTCGCAAAGCCCATTAAAGGCCCCCACTCCCATGCACCTATCGCCATCACTACAAGCATTAACGCTGAAAAATAAGGTAGTGGTAAATAAAAAATACTGGCAATTGTTGCAGGAGCTAATACTAATGCGGTTATTATTCTATGTTTTAACAAATCATACCCTTTTAAATTAGTTTTTATTATTATTCTTTAAAGTCATCATTTGACGATACGTTTAAAACGTTTACGCTAGCGTCATACTATTAAATAGCGGCGTTATAAGCGACAAAAATTTAATGTAGTTATATCAATCAAGCCGCTCGCCCACTTATTTTTTTACTTGCTCACCGGTTAAACCAAAACGTCTTTCTCTTTGGTCAAAGGTATTAATGGCTTGCTCAAATTCATCACTAGTAAAATCTGGCCACAATACCTCAGTGAAATAAAATTCAGCATATGCTGCTTGCCATAACAAAAAGTTACTAATACGGTAATCTCCACCTGTTCTTATCAATAAATCTAATTCAGGTAAATCACTTAAAGTTATGTGCTCATTTAATAAAGATTCAGTAATATCATCTGGCGTAATATCTTTATTGAGAACTTTAGTTGCTATTTGCTTAGTGGCATTAGCTATATCCCATCGACCACCGTAATTTGCTGCAATTGATAGCACCATCTCTTGATTATGCTTCGTTAACTCTTCAGATTCTTTTATCTTTTTTTGTAATTTGTCAGAAAATCGAGAAACATCACCAATAATTTGAAATCTAATGCCGTTTTTGTGTAATCGCTTTACTTCGCGCGTTAACACAAACATGAACAATTCCATCAAAACACTTACTTCAGATTCTGGGCGTTGCCAGTTTTCACTACTAAACGCAAAAAGCGTTAACGCTTTCACACCCAGTTTACGTGCTGAAGAGACGGAAGAACGAACAGTTTCCACTCCTGATTTATGGCCTGCAACTCTAGTTTTAGAGCGAGCTTGCGCCCAACGACCATTTCCGTCCATGATAATCGCTACGTGCTCAGGAATTTTTCTACTTTCTTCACTCATTTATTCAGTATTGCCTTTTCAATGTTCTACGATACAAAAAAGCCGTAGAGTTTTTACCAACAGGTATTATCTACGGCGTTTATTAATAAGCAATTAAAACTTTAGATTTCCATTAATTCCGCTTCTTTAGCGGCTAATATTTCATCAACTTGTTTAATATATGTATCGGTAACCTTTTGAATTTCATCTTCTGCTTGACGGTGCTCATCTTCACTGATTTCTTTATCTTTCAATAAGCTTTTATAGTCAGAGTTCGCATCTCTACGAATATTACGAATCGCAATTTTTCCGTTCTCTGCTTCACCACGAACAACTTTAACTAAGTCTTTACGACGTTCTTCTGTTAAAGGAGGTAAAGGAATACGAATTAATGTACCGTTTGATTGAGGGTTTAAACCTAAATCAGATTTCAAAATAGCTTTTTCAACCGCTCCAATCATCCCCTTATCAAATACTGTAATTGCTAAAGTTCTCGCGTCTGGTACTGATATATTACCTACTTGATTTAACGGTGTTTCCATACCGTAATAATCAACAGAAACACTATCTAAAAGAGATGCATGGGCTCTACCTGTTCTCACTTTAGCTAGATTGTTTTTTAATGCTTCAGTACTTTTACCCATACGCTCTTGGGCATCTTGTTTTATTTCACTAATCACGTTGAAATTCCTTAAACTAGTCTAAATTCTTTGCGTGGTCGATTACCGTACCTTCGTCTTCACCTAATATTACTGACTTAAGTGAACCAGGCTTGTTCATGTTAAACACTCTAATCGGCATGCTATGATCACGCGCTAAAGTAAATGCTGCTAAATCCATTACTTGTAGTTCTTTTTCAAGCACTTCACCATAGGTTAAATGTTTATATAAAGTTGCTTCAGGATTTTTAACAGGGTCTTCCGAATAGATACCGTCAACTTTCGTCGCTTTTAATACAACATCTGCCTCAATTTCAATGCCACGTAAACACGCCGCTGAATCTGTTGTAAAAAATGGGTTTCCAGTTCCGGCACTAAATATAACTACACGTCCAGACTTAAGTAAGCTAATTGCTTCTGCCCAGTTGTATCGATCACAAACACCAGCAAGATCAATTGCTGACATTAAGCGTGTATTAACAAAAGCACGGTGTAAAGCGTCTCTCATTGCCAAACCGTTCATTACAGTTGCTAGCATTCCCATTTGATCGCCAACTACACGATTCATACCGGCATCAGCAAGACCTTTACCGCGGAATAAATTACCACCGCCAATAACTAGGCCTACTTGAACTCCCATTTCAATAAGTTCTTTAATTTCTTGTGCCATACGATCAAGGATTTTTGGGTCGATACCAAAGCCCTCTGATCCCATAAGTGCTTCACCACTTAACTTTAATAATATGCGACGATATGTTGGTTTTGGGTTCATGCTCATATAATAAACATTCCTGTACTTTTCTTAAGATGAAAAAAATAGCCGAGACCAATTCTGGTCGCGGCTATTTTAGTACGTTTAGCTTACTATCGAAAGTCTAATTACAAAATAAGATCATCTAATAGTAAATTAAACATAAAAAATTCAAAAATTAAGCTTTTGCAGCAGCAATTTGTGCTTCAACTTCAGCAGCAAAATCTTCTTCTTTCTTCTCGATACCTTCACCAACTTCTAAACGTACAAAGTTAGTAATAGTTACACCTTTCTCTTTTAACACGTCGCCAACAGTTCTTTTTGGTTCCATGATGAAAGCTTGACCAGTTAAAGAAACTTCACCAGTAAATTTCTTCATACGACCAGTAACCATTTTCTCAGCGATTTCTTCAGGCTTGCCTTCGTTCATCGCCATTTCAATTTGAATGCGCTTTTCGTTAGCAACAACGTCAGCTGGAACATCGTCAGGAGTTAAGAATTCTGGCTTGCTAGCTGCAACATGCATTGCAATATGCTTAAGTGACTCTTCATCACCTTCACCAGCTACAACTACACCGATAGTAGCACCATGCTTATATGAAGCTAATGCAGAACCTTCTACATAAGCTACACGACGTACATTGATGTTTTCACCAATTTTAGTTACAAGTGCAATACGCTCTTCTTCGAATTGAGCTTGTAGGTCTTCGATAGAAGGCTTAGTTGCTGCAGCAGCCTCTGCAACTTTGTTAGCAAATGCTAAAAAGTTATCGTCTTTTGCTACGAAGTCAGTTTGACAGTTAACTTCAACTAATGCGCCATCTTTAATGATGATTTGACCTTCAGCAGCGATGTTACCTGCTTTTTTAGCCGCTTTTGCTTGACCGTTCTTACGCATGTTTTCAATCGCAAGTTCCATGTCACCATCAGCTTCTTGTAAAGCTTTTTTACAATCCATCATGCCCGCAGCTGTGCGTTCACGTAATTCTTTAACCATTGCAGCAGTAATTGCCATGAGTTATTCCTAATTTTCAGTTATCCCCGCACAATAAAGTTTTGGGCATAAGTATTAAATAAGTTGCGATAATAGATTGTCTCTATTACCGCCATATGAAATTAACGTATAGAGAGCTAATTACTCAGCTTCTACAAAACCGTCTTTTTCAGCTTGAACAACGATATTTTGCTCACGACCTTCTAATACTGCGTTTGCAGCAGAATCTAAGTATAAGGTTACAGCACGAATCGCATCATCGTTACCAGGTACGATGTAATCAACACCGTCTGGGTTAGAGTTGGTATCAACTACTGCGATTACAGGAATACCTAAGTTGTTAGCTTCTTTAATAGAAATATGTTCGTGATCAGCATCAATGATAAATAAAGCATCAGGTAAACCACCCATGTTTTTAATACCACCAAGGCTTTTCTCAAGCTTTTCCATTTCACGTGTACGCATTAAAGCTTCTTTCTTAGTAAGAGCTTCAAAAGTACCGTCTGAGCTTTGAGCTTCAAGATCTTTTAAACGTTTGATTGATTGACGAACTGTTTTCCAGTTAGTCAACATTCCACCTAACCAACGGTGGTTAACGTAAAATTGGTCACATTTAATTGCAGCATCTTTAACTGCATCGCTTGCTGCGCGTTTAGTACCTACGAATAAAACTTTACCTTTTTTAGAAGAAACATTGTTAATAAAAGCAAGTGCTTCGTTAAACATAGGAACAGTTTGTTCTAGGTTGATGATATGAACTTTATCACGAGCACCAAAAATGTAGTTTTTCATTTTTGGATTCCAGTAACGAGTTTTGTGACCGAAATGTACACCTGCTTTAAGCATATCGCGCATTGAAACGTTTGGCATTTTTTTTCCTTTAAGGGTTAAGCGTTCATACACCCAATATACAAGACTCTTTTTTGTTTATTTTATTCGTATAAAACAAACTGAGCACCCCAGTATACCTTTGCTAGATGTATGTGAGTTTATGTTTATAACCAACCATTATTGATCGGTCGTTTAGGGCTAATACAACCTATTTAATAAATACGTATATTATTAGCGGCGCACTTTATACCACAAAGTAATAAAATTTGCTATAAATTCTCGATGAGCGAGTCAATAAAAAAGAATATTATTCGTACGATAAAGAATGTTCTAGGATCAAGGCGGCTGTCGAGTTAAAATTATCAACAAATATGTTCAATTAAATCGCTTATGTCTGCACAACTTTTTTATATATACGACACTCATTGCCCATGGAGTTATGCAACTCTTCCACTTGTTAATGAGATTACGCATGCGTATCCAGAAATGGAATTACACCTTTTACATTGTGCTCGTTACGAAGGCGATGAAAACATTTCAAGACAAACAACAGAAGCAGTAGAAGAAGACAGCACAGTTAAGTTTTCACAAAGCTACTTAAGTAACCAAAAACAAGCTAAAGACTCAACCTTAGCTGCAAATCTTATGGCTTGGGTATCAAATAAAGTTTCGAGAAGTTCATTAGATGTGCTCAATGCTATTTTTCAAGCACACTTTAACGATGCAAATGAAATTCTTTCAGAAGACGACGCTTCTGATGTCATTAAAAACTTTAAGTTATCTCCTCCAAGTAAAGTGTTTACCTTAGACAAATTAACCAAAGATGCTGAAATTGCAATTCACGGTATAAATGAACTACAAGAGGTAATACAAACACAAGCAATTCCTGCGATATTACTTGCGGTAGATGAAAATCTTATATTATTAAATCATAATTTATACCTTAAACATCCAAAAGCGATAGTAGAAGCTGTTAAATTAGAGTTAGCTAAATCGTAAGCAATAATTCTAGATAGACAATAATTAGTCACTTAGGCAAAATACTTGCCTTTTTACAATAGAAAACACGGTTATTATTTAGCCATACAACATCCATAATGAGGCATTAATGGGAATCAAAATTAAAAGTCAGGAAGAAATCAATAAAATGCGAGTTGCAGGTCAATTAGCAGCAGATGTTTTAGAGATGATAGAACCGCATGTTAAGGCAGGCGTAACCACTGATGAATTGAATGATATTTGTGCAGAGTACACCGATAAAGTTCAAAATGCGATTTCAGCTCCTTTAAATTACCATGGTTTTCCAAAATCTATTTGTACCTCTGTAAATCATGTTGTTTGTCATGGCATACCTGACAATACCGTGTTAAAAGATGGCGACATTATCAATATAGACATTACTGTTATTAAAGATGGATATCATGGCGATACCAGTAAAATGTTTTTCATTGGCGACGTTTCACCTGAAGACAGTCGCTTATGTCGAATCACTCAAGAAGCACTATATTTAGGGCTGAAGAAAGTAAAGCCTGGTGTCGCTTTTGGCGAAATAGGCGCTACTATTCAAAAATTCATCAAAAAATCAGGCCGTTATTCTATTGTTAAAGAATATTGTGGACATGGTATTGGCAGTGAATTTCACGAAGAACCACAAATTGTTCATTACAAAAATAATGACAAAACTAAAATGGAAGAAGGCATGTGCTTTACCATTGAGCCCATGATAAACCTAGGCCGAGCTAACACAATTTTAGATAAAGAAGACAACTGGACTGTATATACGATAGACGGTAAAAAATCCGCACAATGGGAACACACTATTGTAGTAACAAGAACAGGTTGTGAAATTCTTACACTAAGAAAAGAAGAAAAATTACCGCGCATATTAAATAATTAATTCTGCAGCACGCATGTTTTCAAAAATACTAAATTACTATAAGAAGAAAAAAGTGAATAACAACTCTACGCTTCCAAATAAATTTACCGATACATTAGCCATTAGTGCCCCTCACCTATCAGGCGTTGAAATATGTAAATTAGGTAGAGAGTTTCAAGAGTGGCAAAAAGAAGTTTTTCAAGATGAAGACATCACAACCCTTGTTAATGCGCGTGCAGAATTTGTTGATAACGTACTTATAAAATTATGGTGTCAGCACGAACTTGATGAATACCAAATAAGCTTAGTTGCTGTTGGTGGGTATGGTAGAGGCGAGCTTCATCCATATTCTGATGTTGATATTTTACTATTAACTCAAGAAAAAATAGATAAAGAACTTGAAGAAAAAATATCTGCTTTTATCACGCAATTATGGGATGTAAAGTTAGATATAGGCCAAAGCGTTAGAAGCGTAAAAGAGTGTTTAAAACAAGCCGTTAACGACGTAACCATTGCAACAAATTTGATGGAAATGCGTCAAATTTGTGGAACAAAAGCACTCACAGAACAGTTACAACCACTGTTACATGAAGATGTATTTTGGACATCGAAAAAGTTTTTAATTGCAAAGCGCGATGAGCAAAACGCTCGTCATCAACAATATCATGGCGCATCGTACACTTTAGAGCCCAATTTAAAGGCAAACCCAGGTGGTTTGCGCGACATTCAAACAATTGGTTGGGTTGCTAAACGTCACTTTCTTGCAGATTCATTAGAAGAGCTTGTTGAACACAATTACCTTACAAGCAATGAATTTTTTGAGCTCATGGAATGTCAAGATTACCTATGGCGTATGCGATTTGCATTACACTGCGTAGCAGGTAGAAGCGAAAACAGGTTGTTGTTTGATCATCAAGCAAGTGTTGCTGAATTATTAGGTTTTGGCGACGGTGGAAAACTTGCCGTAGAACGAATGATGAAACGTTTCTTCCGTATTATAGGGCGTGTATCAGAATTAAATAAAATGTTGTTGCAACATTTTGAATACGCCATTATCAACGACAATAAATATAAAAAAGTTACCCCTATAGATGAAGACTTTGAAATTGTTGATGGACAAATAAAAGTTAATAACAACCGAGTTTTCATGCGCTCAACTAAAATAATGGAAATGTTTCTATTGATCGCAGAAAACGAAGAAATAACTGACTTGCACCCAGATACGTTGCGCCTAATGAGAAACGCCAGACGTCGTTTAGTATCGGGCCTGATTGATTACGCGGGCTGTAGAAAAACCTTTATCAAATTAATGAAGCACCCTAGAGGTTTAGGCCTTGCGTTTACACTTATGCATCGTCACTCAATTTTAGCGGCATATTTACCTGAATGGCGTAATATTGTCGGTCAAATGCAATTTGATTTATTCCATGCATATTCTGTAGACGAACACAGCTATAGACTTATTAAAAACTTACACCGTTTCAGCCAATCGAAATACAATGATGAATTTCCTTTGTGTAGTAAAATAGTACAACGCATTAGAAAGCCTGAATTATTGTACATTGCAGGTATATTTCACGATATTGCAAAAGGTAGAGGTGGTGATCACGCTAAACTCGGGGCTGTTGATGCATTAAATTTTGCAAAACTACATCAACTTAATAATCATGATGGTCGCTTGATTTCTTGGTTAGTTAAACACCATTTATTGATGTCGGTTACCGCACAACGTCGCGACATATCAGATCCAGAAGTCATCAAAGAGTTTGCAGAAATTATTCGAGATGAAACGCACTTAGACTACCTTTATTGTTTAACCGTAGCCGATATGCGTGCAACTAACGAAAGTTTATGGAATAGCTGGAAATCAAATTTACTACAAGAGCTTTATTTTAGTACTAAACGCGCTTTCCTAAGAGGGTTAGAAAAACCTGTTGATCTTCGAGCTAAAATTCGCGAAAATCAACAATTAGCCACCGAACTTCTCAATAAAGAAAATGTTGACGAGCAAGCTGTTCAAAAAGCATGGCGCGATTTCAAAGCCGATTACTTTTTACGTTATGCGCCAGAACAAATTGCTTGGCACACAAAACATATTGTTGTTCACGCTCGTACTAAACCACTTGTTTTAATTAGCCCTATTCCGTATAGAGGTGGTACTGAAGTATTTGTTTTCACTAAAGACAAATCAAATATTTTTTACAATATTGTTTCGCTACTTGAATCAAAACAACTTTCGATTCACGATGCTAAAATTATTACCACGAAAAATGGTTACACCGCCAATACGTTTGTAGTGCTTGATAACCACGGTAGACCAATTGATGACGCAGGCAGAGCAATAATGATTGCCGAAGCGTTAACTAAGGTGTTGTCAGAATCGCAATGTTTAGTAAAGGCAAAACCATTAGCTAAACGCCTAGAACAATTTAACATTCCAACACAGGTCAGCTTTATAAAGTCTAATGCAAAAAATAGAACGATGGTAGAAATCGTCGCATTAGACCACCCTGGATTACTTGCTAAAATCGCACAAGTATTCCAACGATGCGAAGTACATATTCACACAGCTAAAATCACTACATTTGGTGAAAAAGCAGAAGATGTATTTACTTTGTCTAATAAAAATAACGAAGCGTTAACGTTAGAAGAACAAGATGCATTAACGATTATGTTATGCGATAAAACATCTCAACCAAATTAACTTATGAATATTTTAGGAAGTGAAATGTCTGAATTACAAACGATCATCGAACAAGCGTTCGAAGATAGAGCTAACATAACTCCATCAACAGTTTCTGCTGATGTAAAAAAAGCAATATTAGAAGCATTAGATGCTCTAAACAACGGTTCTGCTCGCGTGGCAGAATTTATTGATGGTGAGTGGTTTGTTCATCAATGGCTTAAAAAAGCTGTTCTTTTATCTTTCCGTATTTGGGATAACGAAACGCTTGACGGTGCTGAAAGCAAGTTTTACGACAAAGTACCTATGAAATATTCGGAATACGACAACGCTAAATTTAAAGCAGACGGCGTTCGTGTAGTGCCAGGTGCTTCTGTACGTACTGGTAGCTTTATCGGTAAAGACGTTGTGGTAATGCCGTCATTCGTAAACATTGGTGCATACGTTGGTGAAGGTACTATGGTTGATACATGGGCAACTGTTGGTTCATGTGCTCAAATCGGTAAGAATGTACATTTATCTGGCGGTGTAGGCATTGGTGGAGTATTAGAGCCGTTGCAAGCTGGCCCTACAATTATTGAAGACGACTGTTTTATTGGTGCTCGTTCTGAAATAGTTGAAGGTGTTGTTGTTGAAAAAGGCTCAGTTATTTCAATGGGTGTTTACATTGGTCAATCAACTAAAATACTTGATCGAGAAACAGGTAAAGTTTTCTACGGTCGCGTTCCAGCAGGCTCAGTAGTAGTTTCGGGTAACATGCCTTCTAAGTGCGGTACTTATAGCTTGTACTGTGCTGTTATTGTTAAAAAAGTAGACGCGAAAACGCTTGGAAAAACGGGCCTAAACGATTTACTACGTTCTATTGATTAATCATCAAGAAATAGCATTTAAAAAGCAGCGCTAGTCGCTGCTTTTTTTATTCTATAAATTGAATCGTAATAAATCTCAAAACTTACAGTAAAACATAAAATTAAAACTCAACAATCCCGAAAATCACTGCGTTTTCAATTCAAACCCAATATAAAGTCATTTTTTTGACATTTGATTTTAACATTTAATTAACACGGCCTAATTCATCTTTAGTACGACTAAAATTCTTTTAAATATTAGTAAATTAACGCATTGGCATAACACTTGATATATACCTATATGAGTTAAGTATAGGTACGAAACAATGAATAAATTAAACGTAGTGTTATTAATGATATTTACCCTGTTGTTAACAGCGTGTAATTCAACACCTAAAAAAGAGAAATTGGCCAAAAGGCCGCTTATTTCAGACCATTATTTACTGATGTCGTTACTTAATCGACCTATTACTGCGGACCAACAAATGATGTTAGCTTTTGCCGCACAAAGAGAAGTCAATTACAGCACTGTTTTTGTAAACGCAGTAGCAATCAAAGGACCAAAATACGTCGACCACACTACGCCACAAAGCGTTTATAGTGCGTTAATTAGCAATGATAAAAATTCGATTGCTTTACAAGGCCCAATAGCTCCTTCTAACAAAATCTAATAATACGTATTTATACGGCTAAACATGCCAGTTAAGCTTGTTTAGCGTTGTTGTCCATTGCTCATCAAACTTTGCATTAACACATATTAATTCCTTTGTAATCGGGTGGTTAAATTGCAATGCATAAGCGTGTAACATTAAACGTTTAAAACCGAAGTACTGGTGAAAGAATGGGTTTTGCTTATTATCGCCATAATTAATATCTCCAATAATAGGATGACGTAAATGAGCCAAATGCCTTCTAATTTGATGCCTTCTACCAGTAACCGGTAACAACTTTACAAGTGAATACCTTACAGAATCATACTTACCAACTTTTTCATTAATTATAGCTGTATTCATAACCTCATAATGAGTTTGAGCTGATTGGGGGTCTTTATTTGGATTGGCAAACTTATCTCCAATTTTGTCTAACTTTTCTTTAAGTGCGTAGTCAACTACCCCGCTACCACTCATATGGCCCCGTGTAATTGCAAAATAGGTTTTTTGAATAGTTTTATTGGTAAACGCCTCCCCCATCAGCCTAGCTGTGTCAGAGTCTAAAGCAAAAAGTAACACGCCTGAAGTTGGCCTATCCAACCTATGTAATGGATAAACATATTGGCCAATTTGATCCCTTAACAATTGCAATGCAAAATAAATTTCATGTTTATCCATAAAGCTTTTATGCACAAATAATCCTGATGGCTTATTAACTGCAACCAAAAACTCATCTTGGTAGATTATTTCCAACAAAGGCTTTTCATCAAAAAATCCATCGTCATTTAACTTAACCATTAACATTTCCACTAATTGTATTATCAATATCTTTAATCACGTTTAGTAAACTACGTGAATCTATGTTCAACTTCTTAAATGCTTCTTCAGCAATAGGAGAAATACCACATTGAAAACATGGAATATTTTTCATTTTTAACATATCCAATATTTTTGGTATAAAAATAAATTGAAGCCACTGTTCGAGTGGTAAACAATCACAGCAAAAAGGTTGTGTACTCAATAAATACTCTTGTGGAGGTTCAATATCAGACCACAACGATAATTGTTTTAATTCACCTGATAATGAATGAAGAAGAGGCATTAAGTCCGCTCGGCTAATTACAGCCATATAAAACTTTTATCATGGAGTTAAAAGCCTATTATCTCTATAATGTTCGCATTATTCGAACGGTATTTTACTTATGACAACTATTTCTTCTATTTCCGAATTACTTTCTTTGTCTGGCTCTCAATATAGAATTTACGACGTAGGTAGAAAGATCAACAAAATATCAAAAGAACAATTCAACAAAATTGAATTGAACTACCAGCCATACCCTTACCCTATTCAATCTCATGCGTGTTTAGCAATTGTATTTTGGCAAAAAGACACTAAACAACCGTTCATTTGGTTTGTAAAGTTACCGCTTGATGAAAGAGGACTTTTAAATCAAGGTGCTAGAAATCATTACATCGCAATTATTATTGAAGCACTCGGAAAAAATATTACTGATTCACCTTCTGAACAACAAGATGAACTGTTGAAAAACAACCCATATCACTTTGCACCTGCTCAATACAAAATGGCAGCGTTTAACAGTATAATTAACGTAGAACTAAAGCGCTCCCTTAGTTCACATTACGAAATATTTATTGATTACCTGCATGGTAAATTAGGGTGGGATAATTGGAAGAATATTGGCGTACAAGGGATAAATGACTTAGCAGCAACAGTTAACTCTCCGGCACTGGCGCAATTATTGTCTAGCAACATTAACCATATCCCAAATGAAGTTCTCACGCCGCTTTGTATCGCGTTAGAAAACCACACATTACCTGCTAACGTAACCAACAGCATATTAGCACTGATAAATTCAGACCATGTAAAGCAAAATGAAGAGGTATCATTAAGCTTAGTACGTTCACTATCAAGCTCAACGACCAATATAAGTGCATATGAATTTATGACAAAACTCATTGAATCTGACAATACGTCGGTTGATACATTAGTTGTGCTATCAGGAAGATTTTGGGAATTATTTACCGATTCATCACTGCTACATAAGTTCTTAGAAAATGTTGCACGACACAACGATAATCAACTCTTTGCTGAAATATTTAAAGATTTAGTGTCTATTCCAGCAATTAGACCAAATGTATTAAGTATTCTACGTTCAACAGAGCGAAGTGAAGCACTGTCTCAGAATATCGGATTTATTTTTAATCATTCAAATAAAGTGCAATAACATGGAAAATATTTACTACGTACTCTTTGTATGCCTTATTCTTTGGTATTTTATATATTTACGTAAAGTGTCTGAATTTGCCTTGTTACACACAAAAAAATACTGTGAAAACGAAGGAATACAATTTATATATTTAGCTCGAAAATCAAGTAGGTTTAAGTTTAATACTAAACTAGGACCTCACTGGATAAGTAATTTTGAATTTGAATTTAGTGGAAATGGTGAATCGTCATATATTGGCGAAGTTACATTGAAAGGATACAAACTAGAAAAGTTTGAACTACCTCCTTATAAAATTAACTAATTTTTCCCATAAAAAATGCGGTTCGCTTGAACCGCATTTATTTAACTAGCTTATATTGCATCCTGCAAGTAGTGGTCCCTGTTCTTCCTTAAACGCTGTCCTTAGCGTATCCTTCACGAATCTTTCGTGTGTCCTTCATACAATCCATTGCTGTAATCTTCCTGATTACAAAACTTAAATCCTTATCATCATCCTGATGACAACATCCTTGTAATACTCCATAATAGTTATATCCTTATGAAAAGTCCTTTTATACAATTTCCGTATATAGCTTTTACAAAGCGTTCCTTATATCCCTAGTAGTAACCCCTTTACTACGCTAGTCATCCTAACCAGTGTCTTCCTGACAGAGTTAATATTACGCTCATCATTTTTTTTTCGAACCCATAACAACAAAAAAAAATTAACCAAACCCACACAAAAAATCTAAAAAACAAATTAAATACTTAAAAAACAATAGATAATAAAAAACCTTCTTTGTTAACCACAAGTAAAAAAATTAATATCTCACACCAATGTGAGACATGTCTTACATAACAATAAACTAAATAAGAAGTTTCCCCTTCTATCAAAAAATTTTAGAAGGTGATTAAGGTATATTTTCATTACAGAACATAAAAATTATAATTTTTATGTTTAACTTGCGTTTACTTTAATTACTGTATAAATTAACAGTCATAACATTATTTACTCTATATAACCCATTATGCTTTTACACCTAAACATTCAAAATTTCGCCATCGTAAAATCACTTGATATCGATTGGAAGTCGGGAATGACGACAATAACAGGTGAAACTGGTGCTGGTAAATCAATAGCAATCGATGCTTTAGGCCTTTGTTTAGGAGAAAGAGCCACAACAAATGCTGTTAGACCTAATAGCTCAAAAGCAGAATTGTCTGCAACTTTTGACACAAAGGTTAACGTTACAGCGCAACATTGGCTTGAACAACACGATTTAATCAATGAAGAAGATGAATGCATTCTTAGACGTGTTATTTCCGCAGAAGGAAGATCAAAAGCATATATCAATGGAATTCAAGTCCCTCTTGCTCAGTTAAAAGAAATTGGGAGGTTACTTATAAACATACACGGGCAACAAGATCATCAACTGATTACCAAGCATACTGAGCAAGTAAAAATGCTTGATGATTATGCTGCTCACCAAGAACTACTTAACGACGTACAGTATTATTTTCAAAAAAATCAAAAACTAACACAGGAATTAAAACACCTTACAGAAAGTAAAATTCAACGCGAAGCTAAGCAGCAACTACTACAATACCAAGTTAATGAATTAAATGAATTTTCAATTCAAGATGGGGAGTTTGAACTGCTTGAGAAAGACTACAAACGACATAGTAATGCTCAAGATATCCTTAACGATACGTTATATTCAATCCAATCACTGTCTGAAGATGAATCTTTTAACGTAATCGATTCATTACGTAAAATAACGGATAGTATTTCTCGCTTATCTTCTTTGGACAACAGTTTGTCTAACGTATCTAATACAATTAACGACGCTCTCATTCAAATTGAAGATGCGAATAGTGAACTAAAACACTATTACGACAATCTAGAATTAGATCCAGAAGAATACGCCAATATAGAAGAACGCTTTTCTCAAACAATACAATTAGCTAAAAAGCACCACGTTACACCAGAAAGCCTTTATAGCTTTCATTCTCAACTAACCTTAGAACTAAATAATATTAATTCAGACGAATCACGGCTGGAAACACTAGCTAATGAAATTGAATCAAATAAAGTTAAATATTTAAGCGCTTCAGAATTACTCCATAAATCTAGAGTAAAATCAGCTAAAAAATTAAGCCAATACATCACAGAAAATATCCAGCAACTTAATATGCCTCACGGTGAATTTAAAGTTGATGTTCAAAAAACAGCTAAAGACACCATTTCTGCTAACGGTATCAATAACGTATCATTTCTAGTAAGTATAAACCCTGGACAGCCTTTAGAGCCTATGGACAAAGTAGCTTCAGGTGGTGAATTGTCTCGCATAAGTTTGGCAATGCAGGTTATTTTAGCTGAAAAGGTTGTAACCCCTTCCTTAATATTTGATGAAGTAGATGTAGGTATAAGTGGCCCAACGGCTTCAATGGTCGGCGCTAAACTACAAGAATTAGCTAAAAGTACACAAGTTATATGTGTTACGCATTTACCCCAGGTTGCTAGTAAAGGGCACCAACAACTATTTGTTGCGAAACTAACAGACGGTGAAATAACTGAAACAACCGTAAATGAACTTTCATCCAACGGGCGTGTCCAAGAAATTGCACGCCTATTAGCGGGCGACAGTATCACAGACTCAAGTTTAGCGAATGCTCAAGAGTTGCTCGCAAGCTAATTTATTTGCCTTAAAATAAATTAGCTTTGTATATATTACAAAGCTTGGGTATCATCCCTATCCAAATAAATATAGGAAGAATTAAATTTCATGTTGTTTCGAGTTTTAGCAATTGTTTTATTTTTATCATTAAGTGCGTGTTCAAGTTGGGTGTTTAAGCTAGATATGCCACAGGGTAACTTTCTTGAACAAAAAGATATCGACAAGCTACAAATAAATATGACTAAAGAACAAGTTAAATTTATTCTTGGTAGCCCAGTAGTTATTGACTCTTTTGACAACAATATATGGAATTATGTTTATCAATTTAAATCAGGTCGAGGCGAAAAACATAACGCTCAAAAACGTTTTAAAATTATTTTTGAAAACGATAGAGTAGTGTCTGCTTCTGGTGACTTTGAACTCCCTGAGTCTTTTAGTACTCCAATGGAGAATTAATTCACCCCTACTAAGTTTTATCCGTAAAAAAGCCAGTATTAATACTGGCTTTTTTATTCACTAAATTTAGCTGAACATCACACAACGAATTAAAGAGGTTTTACTCTTCCACCCGTAATTTTATTTGCTCTTCCCTCTTCTTTTGCTTTTTCGGCTCTTCTCTTTCTAACTTCTTTAGGGTCAGCAATAAGCGGACGATAAATTTCAATTCTATCTAAATCAACAACCGTATCTGAAAGCTTTGCCGTTCTGTTCCATATTCCTACTTTATTTACCGACAAATCAATTTCAGGAAAAACACTTAAAATGCCAGACGCCTGTATTGTCTGCTCGATAGTGCTCCCCTCATCCATCATAACCACAAGAATTTTTTGACTTAAAGGAGTTCCAAAAACAACTTCAATTTGTAGTTTATCAGTTAAAACTGCTTCAGATTCCATGAGTACCATATACCTCTTTTGCTCTACCAGTGAATGCCTGAACCATATTGTTTGCTAATTGATTGAATACTTTTCCAAATGCTAAATCAAATAACTTACTTGAAAACTCATAATCTAGTGCCAATTCAATTTTACACGCCTCGTCAGACAAAGCCGTTAGTTTCCACCCACCAGTTAACTGCTTAAAAGGACCATCAACTAAATTCATGACAACGTTCGAATTCGCTACAAGTGAATTTTCAGTAGTGAACCATTTCTTAACACCGCCTTTGGAAACCAGTAACGAGGCAGTCATAGATGTATCGGTTTGAGATACTATTTTACTATCAATACAATCAGGCAAAAATTTCGGATATGAAGCAACATCATTAATGAGATCATACATTTCTTCAACACTGTGCATTACTAATGCACTACGACTTATACTTGGCATTACCCCTCCAATTTTAAGGGAGCAATCATAACAAATTTGTAAATAAAACACATTAAACGTAAAAAGTAGAAGATTCTCATTTAAAACAACGTGATTCTCCGTATAATAGCCGCCATTATGGTAAAGAAAAAATCAAAATCATCGAACAGTAATACTATTGCGTTGAACAAAAAAGCGCGTCACAACTATAACCTTACCGATAAGTTTGAAGCAGGTATGAGTTTACAAGGTTGGGAAATTAAAAGTATTCGTACTGGAAAAGTAAATATTTCAGACTGCTACGTTTTTATGAAAGACGGTCAAGCGTACCTTACTGGTGCCGAAATAATGCCTCTAAATCAAGCGTCAAGTCACGTTGTATGCGATCCTAATAGAGATCGTAAACTCCTACTGAATCGCCGTGAGCTAGACCAATTATCAGGTGCAGTAGATCGTGAAGGCTTTTCACTAATAGCAACTGCAATGTACTGGAAGCAATGTTGGGTAAAGTTAGAGTTTTATCTAGGTAAAGGTAAAAAAGACCATGATAAACGAGCCGATATCAAAGATCGTGAATGGCAAGTTGATAAAGGTAGGTTAATGAAAAATAAAAATTTAAATAAAGACTAATACGTTTTGTTTAATTTTTATCACGTTGTTTAAAAGCACAAATCGCGGTATAATGCGCTTTGTAGATTGAAATTTAAGCTAACACTTAAATGAAAAAACTTTGGGGCTGATTCAGGATTCGACAAGATTCACGAAACCCAAGGTGCATGCCCAGGGGCGGTTGGCCTGGTAAAAAGCCGCAAAACCATAATTGCAAACGACGAAACGTTCGCACTAGCAGCTTAATGCTAGCCATCCTCTCATAGATTCGCCTATTGCCTAGAGATGTGATGGTCACCCTAAATAGGTTAGCGAGGGAAGCTTGCTTGAGGCTGAACCGCGAAATAGTATCAAGCTCACCATGACGAAGCCTGTCGATTGGCGTCTAATTGGTTAAATAAATAATCGACTAAGCATGTAGTACCGAGGATGTAGGTTTTTTGGACGCGGGTTCAACTCCCGCCAGCTCCACCACTTACAGGTTCAAAAAGAACCAAGAAAGACCCGAAAGCCTAAATAAAACAAGGCTCTCGGGTTTTTTATTGTCTGATACATTCTGAGAAGGATTGATTAAAAACAGAGCTTTTAGTAACATTTATAGTAACAACGAACAACATCACTAATTCTGGTGTTACTAAAAGGTGTTACCATGGCAAGGAAAGTTAACCCTCTATCCGATACGGAAATTAAGAAAGCTAAACCAAAAGATAAGGAATATAATTTATCTGATGGTAACGGTTTATCGCTCAGGATTAAGCCATCAGGCTCTAAAATATGGTTATTTAATTACTTACGTCCTTTCACTCAAAAGCGCACCAATATCGGGTTTGGTATATACCCTGAAGTTACGCTAGCAATGGCTAGACGAAAAAGAGAAGACGCAAGAAGCTTACTATCAAACGATATTGATCCAAAAGCTCATAAACTTGAAATAGAACTTGAACAAAAAGAACGTATAGCTAATACACTTTTTAATGTTGCTTTGAATTGGTTTGAAGTTAAAAAAACAGAAATAACACCTAATTACGCTGATGACCTATGGCGCTCACTCGAGTTGCACGTTTTTCCTGAACTGGGTAAACACCCTATTTCAACAATTACAGCTCCAATCACAATAAAAACAATTAAGCCTTTAGCCTCTCAAGGCAAGCTAGAAACAGTTAAAAGGCTATCACAAAGGTTAAATGAAATAATGACCTACGCTGTAAATACTGGTGTCATTCACTCAAACCCTTTAGCAGGTATTAAAGCGGCCTTTGAAAACCCTAAAAAGAAAAACATGCCTACAATTACGCCTGATCAATTACCTCAGCTAATGAGCGCCCTATCGATTGCCAGTATAAAACTAGTAACTCGATATTTAATTGAATGGCAACTTCATACAATGGTTCGACCTGGTGAAGCAGCTAAAGCAAGGTGGAATGAAATAGACTTTGAAAATAAGCTATGGAATATACCTGCTGAAACGATGAAAAAGAAAAGACCTCATTCAGTACCATTAACACCTCAAACACTAAATTTACTTGAGAGTCTAAAGCCTATTAGTGGTCACAGAGAATTTATATTTCCAGCTGATAGAAACCCCAGAAGCCATGCAAATGAATCAACAGCAAACGCAGCAATAAAACGTATGGGCTATAAGGGTGAATTGGTTGCTCATGGCCTACGTTCTTTAGCTAGTACAACATTAAACGAACAAGGGTTCGATAGCGATGTGATTGAGGCTGCTTTAGCGCACGTTGACGACAACGAAGTAAGACGCGCTTATAACAGAGCTGATTACTTAGAGCGCAGAGTAAAAATAATGAACTGGTGGTCTGAACATATTGAAAGCGCTGCAACAGGTAATTTAAGCCTATCAACACATTATAGAAAAGGACTTAGCGTTGTAAACGCTTAACAGTTTAACCAAGCCTAGGGTAGCTCCCAAAAAAGTGGTACTTCACCGCTCTGGCTTTTAATTAGTGAGGGTGCAATGAGGAAGTGCAGTGGAAACAATTAAAACAAAAAAAGATTTACCCGATTGGTTTGATTTGAAAAATTACGACTGTTTAGTGGGCTTGAGTAATGATGAACTAAAGTGGCAGCTTGACGCTCGTATTAGTGTAATCAATTTATTGAAACGTTATCCAAATGAAAATTCAAGACAAAAGGATATGATTCTTTTAAAGAATTTACCCGAATATCAAATTCTTAAAGAAATGAATAACACCTCACCTTTAATTTCTAGTGAGCATCAAACATGTAAGACTCAAGGGAAAATCCTTGATGTTTGGCTGGCGAAAACTGGCTCAATATCAGGAATAAAGGCTTCTACTGTCTCCCTTATTAATAAACGTCAAAAAGCTATCGAACTTAAATGGAAAGAAGATTATATAGAGTCACAAAGGGATTTAGGTTTGAGTGAACAGGATAAGAAAATTCATGCCAATATTTACTTTCTAGCTCAGGACTATAATATTTTAGCTAAAAATAGTGACGATGAAACAATCTGTAAATCACTTCTTTTAGACATAGATATAAAGAAATATACCGATAAAGAAATTATTAGCGATTTAGCTAAGCTTTTACCAATATGGCGAGAACAACTAAGTATTGAAGAACCTCAAGATATAAAGTATGCCAAGAAAAGTGATTTAAAAAAAATCTTACATTACAAGATAATTCCATTAGCTGACTTATATATATGGTGTAAGAATTATAACGTACAAATCCCTCATAGAGTCTATGCTGGCGTTTTATTTCCTGACTTTAGTCGGGGGGAAGTAGAGTTTAAGCAAACTATTTTCCCTTTTTTTAAAAAGTTAGTGTCAGATGAATATAGAATATTAAGCTGAGTAGATTTTTCAATAGATAGTTTTTCTACTTAGTATTTTAACTACAATCAATAATATAAAAAATAATAGTTTAAACGTCGATTTTTAAGTTACTAGTGAAGAGTGATGATAAAGCCTAATCCAATACAGACCGATAGGTAACGATATGGCTCAGTACAACAACATTACAACTCCACTTACATATTTACGCATTAGCGAAGTAATAAAGCTATGCGGACTCCCTAAATCTTCATTCTACGAAAAGGTAAAGTTAGGCCTAATGCCGCCTCCAATATCATTAGGCGAACGTTCAGTGGCTTGGGTTAACTTTGAGATTGAAGCGGTTAATCGCGCTTTATTAGCTGGCGCAAGCAGTCAAGAGATTAAAGTTCTTATAGTTAAGTTAGTAGAACAACGCCAGCAAGCAGCATAAGGGAGGAGTTATGATAAAAGATAAGGCCGCCAGCGATTACGGCACTCACCAAACAAAAGATACTTTAGATATTAGTGCAGCTACACAAAGAGCGCAAATATTAGATTACTTACAAAGATATGGTTCAGCAACGACACTACAAATACGTGATGAGCTGCATATTCTATCCCCAGCGCCACGGATCTTAGAGCTAAGGGCGCAAGGCCATAAAATTATTACTCATTGGGGTAATGGTACAACGCCTGATAATAAGGTTCATCGTATCGCTAGATATGTACTTTTATCTGAGATCCATGTTGATGACGTGGCCTAAAAAGGGGCTACTTATGGCTAGAAAGAAAAGAAGCGGTAGATTTATAGCGATACCACATAGTGTATTACATTGCCCAGATTATATAGCTTTAACATCAATTGCTAAGGCTTTGTTAATTGAATTGACGTATCAATATAACGGTAAGAATAATGGAGATTTAACTCTTGCTTGGAGTGTAATGCGTGACAGAGGATTTAAAGCAGAATCAACCGTTTTACGAGGTAAGAAAGACCTGCTTGAACGAAGAATAGTAACCGAAATAAGAAAAGGGATTGCTAAAAAAGGCGTTAGGTTATGTTCGTTATACGCTTTGAATTGGTTGCGTGTTGACGAGGTTTTTTATCCTGATGGCTCACCTAAATATCAACTACCCAAAACAAATGGGTTGTTGAGAACCGAGTGGCGTAAGTCATTATTCGTAAGTAAATAAAAAATCTTCGGCTAGCAAAACGAGTGCCGAACACTTTCTACGGCTAGCATAATGAGTGCCGTAGCAATAATTAATACTCCTGACGGCTAGCATAATGAGCGCCGTCAGAGCTTTTTTCGTTATTTTTCGGCTAGCAAAATGCTAGTCCTTATATATATATACCAAGTGGGTACAAAACTTATAACAGATAAATATAGGGTTAAAGAGAAATTGGCCTCAACTAATTATTCAAAACAACATAAGGAAATAGACTAATGTCACAAGAACAAATAACCAATATACCTTCACGCTTCTGTAATTCATTAATTGCGACCCCAGAGTCCGCGCACGATACTATTACAATGGTGACTACCGCTTTAAAGTATATTGCTAATACAAGGCCATTACATGATAGTTTTAATGAGACTGATGCGGAGGATTACAATAATGGTAAGCAATTAATACTAGAGCACCTAACAAACATGGTGAACTATGCTTGTGACTTGGCGTATGTTGAAAATCATAAATCGCACTCTAAAGTTAAAACGTTAGAAAGCAGTATCAATGATTATAAAGAACTTACCGCATTACAAAGCATCGTTAACAACCCTCAAGACTATTACCAGAACTATCTTGATACAAATAATTTAAAACACTCTGACAAATATAGAAAAAGCTTTGATTCAACCTATATTACACCTAAAAAAGTAAAACTTGCTGAGTTAAAAGCACGGTTGAAAATCAACGATGAATGTAAGTGGCAAGAAAATATTGAAGCTTATAGTTAATTAATACACTAAAAATTCTACCAAAAATAACAATTACGGAAATTAGCAATAACTTGTTAATCAAACCAATCAACCTTAAAGGACTAGACCAATGAATGACCAAACTACTGAAAAAAGCTGCCCAATAAATTGTAGTGATGAATTATCTAAGCATGTTCAGCAAACCAAATCTATTGTTAACACTTTAGCTATGGATGAGCATTTTGAACTATTAGACCCAAAAGATGTAGCTAACTTACTTTGGTTAGTAAGTGATGGCTTAGAGAAGATTAAAACCTTTTCAGATGAACTATCGCAGCATGCTCTATCAAAGAGTTAAAATAAGTAGCCTTTACTGAGTGGCAGATCTTAATATGGGCTGCCGCTCTACCTGTCAAAACTTAACATTGAGAACCTCTTAAAACCTCTCATTTAAAAAGGAATAATATGGTTATTACACTTTGCATCAAGGGTGCTCTAATCATTGCTAAATTAATTAAACAACACAGAAATCGAATTAAAGTACATAACGACCAAGTGAATAGTTTGCTTAAACGTTCAGCCGAGCTTGATAACTATGTAGATGACTTTATGTGTATCAGTGTTACTGATGATAGCACTATAGTTTTAGTTGGCGGTATTGGTGTTAGAGGAAGCGCTAGACGTTCAATTAAATAGCGAAAAGTAATTAGGTAACGATATTGTGTTTGAGATTGAAACTCTGATGTTATAATCTCTTTTAAGCATTGATGTGATGGCTGGTCAGTTTAGTTGTACTCAACCCCAGAGATACTACATTATTGCTTTTCAATCTTGTTTTTAAAGGCATTGATCCCTGATTTGAATAAGGGTTACTCAGTGCCTTTTTTGTACCTATCTATAAACTGAAAAACTGAATTAAATTTACCGTTTAGAATTTATAGATAATAACTTTCTGATGCTTTGGCTTAAATGCATAAAAATGGAAGTTTCAGGTAATGTAGCGACGCAACCTCCTTCTAAACTCGAATGCCCTCGATTGACAAATAAAGGCAATTCTAAATACTCCTTACCTTCGGAGGCATAAGTCCTTAAACATGGAGTGTTCTGTAACGATTCCTTATTGCTCATATTATCCCTTTTTATCTTCAGTACGTTTTAGAGCTCGATTAAAAGTATGGCAAATGTACAGGCCAAAGACTGCTTAATTCTGAACAACTGCGCACAAACCAATTATGCGCAATACGGAAAGTTCGCCGTTTTTTCTAAACGATTGTGACCGAAAACGGTTTAAAAACAAACCGAAAATAGTCTCTTTTAAATAGCCAGAATGATCTAAGGATAGTGTTACAGTCATAGCCATATCGCTATTAGTTAGATTACATAGTAAGCAATAAATCATCTTTGATTTACTTTAAGAGATAATAATAAAAATAATTTTAAATTAATTGCCGTACGATTGAATGACTTTAAGCTTTAGTAACACCAGAAGTAACAACAAAAAACAATTAAAAAGAACATAGGCTTATTTATCAGACACTTAAACAGTCAATTAAGATGACGCCAGCCCACCACTTACAGGTTCGAATAGAGCCAAGAAAGACCCGAAAGCCGAAATAAAACAAGGCTCTTGGGTTTTTTATTACCTAATTAAATCCTAGAAAACTTTGTCAAACTAATGTTTCGTAACACCTATAGTCACAACGATTAATTTAAGGTTCCTAACGTGGTGTCATTAAAGGAAGAAAACTCCTACCTCTCCTTACAAACGAATAGCTATTAAAATACCTCTAGATGTCTAGGTAATAGAAATACGTTTAATTAAGCAAATCTTCAACTGTAAAATTTGATATAGTTTGTTAAAAATCATACCTACTGCAAATAACGTTCAATTTATTACTTTAAATTTTTTAGACATTTTTAACCAATCGTCAACTGGCTAATATATAGAGCGCTGCTTACTTATATTGGAACACGCTATCAATTGGAACGTTGAAAAAATCAGCTATTTTAAACGCGACTTCTAAAGATGGAGAGTATTTATCTTTCTCTATTGCAACAATAGTTTGGCGAGATACTCCTACTGCATCAGCTAGCATTTTTTGTGTTAACTCATCGTGATCAAAACGCAAACGACGAATATTATTTACAATACGCTTAGCCATATTAAAAACCTTTACGATAATAGAAAGCCTGAACCGCAAACTTAGTAACTTCAGCCACAAGAGCACCAAAAATAATAATATGAATAACTGCGTATTCATTTGGCAAGTTTAAATTACTCGATAGAGAAGAGGTTAATACAGGAAACAGTAAATGTATTACGGCTGTAACAGCGGTGAAGCTAAGTACATAATAAGCATATTTACTCCCTAGCAAAGTAATCAATTTATCTCGTTCATCATCAGCATAGTTAGCATCTTTGTTATCAATAATTGCTAATACGATTTGTAAGGCAATTTCCAACGTTAATGTCATGATAATAACTTCAAGCAATAGTCCTTTAACAATTTCTACCGTTAAGCTGCCGTCAGCGGCTGAAATGTAAATCTGTGAAAAATAGTTTACCCAAATATAAACGGTAATTGCTAACGATACCCATATACTTCGCTCTTTGTATGACATAACTCACCCTTATGTAAACACTAATATTTTTTGCCTCTCAAATAAAGGAGTAAAAAATTTTTAACATGATGTAATGATATTTAGACTTTAAGTAAAACACCTAACCATGTCAAATATTTTTAACTTCATGGTTGAAATATATTACTTTTAGAACATTAAGAAGAAATGAACAAGGAATTAATGCGAAGCAACAATTCCTTGTTAAAAGCGAGGTTTACGTTACCAACAACTCAAAAAACAAAGCTAAACATAAGAGTATAAACGTCGGCATCTCTTTCTTTTGGAGACTCAACAAACGACCCTCTCTGCCCGCCAAAACTATGAAACTTTTGCCATTCAAGATTCATAGAAATGTTAAATTTAATATCGTATCGAACTCCTATTAAACTGCTGCTTCCTGTTTTTCCATCAAAAGCCGACAGTTCAGTCATTTTAGCGGTATTTTCTCCATACATAATATACGGAACAAATTGGTCTATTCTGTATGCAACACTCGCGTACCAAGAATTGCGAATATTGTTAAACTGAAATTCACTTGCCAAAAGCAAATTATCGAACTCGTATTCAGCGCCTAACGAATATAGCTCTACGTTATTTTCCGGAAAATCCATTTCAAAATACGGTACACCGGGAGCAGCGTTGGTAAATTCCAGCGTTTGCCCAAAGTCAGCATTAAAATATGTAAAATTCCATCGGTAGTTGTTTCCGGTTAACAAAAAGTTAATTCCAGACATGCTATCGATATCTAACGCTACATCTAAATTAGGCGTAATATCTATTGCATTATTATCACCAAAACCAATAAAAGGCGTTACTGAAAGCTGATATTCGTCGAATAGTTCAAGATTCCAAACAGCACTAATACCGTTATATGCGGTAATACCAAGAATTGAGTTGTATAGCTCATCCGGAGGGCGTGCATAGTTGTATGCATGGCTCACGTAGTAATATTCAGACGCTAGAAACAAAGGAAGCCTCAAACGCCCTGCCCTTAATTCTACGTTATCAATTGTATAACCCAAGTACGCCCATTCTAGTTCAGGCCTATCCCAACGATCTTGCGGACGTTTAACCAATTGGGCTGAAGCTTTAAACGACTCGTTAAAATAATCTAATTGCAAACCGACAGTTGTATCGCAATCTAGACACGTTTCGTCACTTATACCTCGGTTAATAATGAGTTCTGTTTCATTATTGGAATGTGTTAAAGAAGTGGCAGCAAAACCACTAAGCGAAATATTTTCAGTTAATTCAACTGTCGCATAGCCCGAAAAGCTTGTCGCTAACGATAAAAAAACGAATCCTAGTAATCTGTTACGCATTATTGTTTCTCCTTTTTAACAATATAAAGCACGTATACGTTGTCTGGTAACGACTCAAGCTTTGCATAACCAATACGACTATGTTTGGCAGAAACCCAAGAAATCAAGGCTTGCAAAGTATCTTCTCTGATCACTTTTGGAGGCCTAGCTTTGCCAGAAAATGACAAACTCGCCCAATAAGCATTCATTTGAGCAATATCCTTACCTAATAAAATTTGATAAAAATCGTTACGAAGTGGATTATTTTCAGACCAATCTGAAAGCTCTATTTGCTTACCTTGTAGTCGTTTTACTTTCCCTTTAAAAATCATTCTTACCTTGTTTTTAGACAAGGATTTAAAGTCGGGGTTTGACGTAAAAACCGCATAATCGTCAGCGGCATAAGAAGCAAAATTGATAGATAGAAGTATTAAGATAAAAGAAAAAAAACGCACTATAACGTTACTTAAAATATGAAGTATCTCTGTACGTTGCTTTAAGAAACAAAGTTTTGGGTGCATCCATATACCACGCAAGTATGTTGAATTTAAAAACCTTTGTATAAAGCGTAGTAAAAAAAACAGAACTCTCAAATAAAATTTTGTAAAGAATAAGGATAAATTAGCAAAACTGTCCTAATATTTTTGTAGTCGCAAGGAAAATGGAAACAATGATGTTTATCCGTCGTCTATGGAATACCCTAAGTATTAGAGAAAAAATCTGGGGATTAGTTCTTTTACCTACGTTAGTCATAATAGGACTAACTAGCCGTCAGTTTTTCCTGGTCAATGACGAAATGCTGAGCTTGAACAAAGCTGAGCACGTTGTAACAATAATCGACGATCTTAAGCGTTTAAATAAAGCCTCAACTATTAATGTAGAGTCGTCTGAGCACTCTAGTTCAGAGCATGCTTTATCTCAATTACAACGCAATACTACAACCATATTCTCTCCAATTGAGCGTTCGCAATTTGAACAATTAACGTCAGAATACGCAGAAACAATCGAAGCGATAGCAAGTTCTGAAGGTTTAGAAGACAAAATAGACAGTATTCAATGGCAAGTAGATGTGCATAAACAATTACTCCTCAACCTAGAAAAAACTAAATTTAAAGTCACTATTCCATCTGTTGACAGCCATTTAAGAGCCCTATTTCAACTCGAATGGTTAATGTTATGGGTAAACGAAGAAAACAGAAAAAGTACACAATTAATAAACACATATAGCAAAAACTCAAACTTAGCTGACATGATTCAAAATGACATACGCGCACTTACACAAAGCCAGCAACTCTACGTTGAACGGTTTGTCGCTATCAATGCAGATCAAAAACAAGTTTCATTAATGCTAGCCGCATTTTCAAACATAGCGTTTGAGCAAAGCAATGAATATCGTCAACAATTATTAGACAAAACTCAACTAACTACACTTACTGATCAAAAGATTTCACTTGGAGAAAAAGCACTCATAGAACGACTTACCGCCTTCGAGAAAGTTACATATGCGATTGAAGATCAACTTAAGCACGAAATCTCACTCGCGATTAAAGCGGTTGAGAAGCGTAAAGTGTTATTTTTGGGTGTTACGTTAGCATCTATTTTACTAGTACTCTTATTTGGTATAGCTTTAGCACACCGAATTACCAGTAACTTGGGGCTTGTACTCCACTTTTTAAAAGACGACACATCCAATGAAGCGTCACTCACCTCTCAAGTTGAAGGTCGTGATGAATTAACCCAATTTGCTGTTGAAGTTGAACGTTTAACGCTTGAACGTAAAAAAAATCAAACGGAGTTAGTCTTAACCAAAAACGAAGCGATTAAAGCAAAAGAAGAAGCTATTCAAGCGAGCAAGGCTAAAAGTAGTTTTCTCGCCAATATGTCTCATGAAATTCGCACACCATTAAATGGTGTAATTGGCGTATCAGAAATATTATCGAGCACCCAGCTCGACGCTACACAAAAGGATTATGTAGACACAATAGAAACCTCATCACAACTATTATTGAGTTTAATCAACGACATATTAGATTTTTCAAAAATTGAATCAGGTAAACTACAAGTTACTAACACGCCAACATCGGTTCGTGAAAGCATTTACGACGTCGCTTCAATTGTATCAAGTAAACTAAAAGACAAGGGCATCGCACTGAATGTCAACATAGCGTCTTCACTTCCTTATTCTCTAATGGTTGATGATCACCGATTACGCCAAGTACTCATGAACCTCATGTCAAACGCAGCTAAATTTACCGAAGAAGGCAGTGTTTCAATTGGTGTTACACACGTAAAGCAAGATGGGCAACACACTTGTGTTTTTGAGGTAACAGACACTGGTATTGGTATATGCGATGAACAACAAAAGAAAATATTTGAACCCTTTTCACAAGAAGACGACTCAATTACTCGACAGTTTGGTGGAACAGGCTTAGGGCTAGCGATTAGTACACAGCTAATAGAAATGATGGGCGGACAACTGCAAATAGTTTCTGAAAAAAATAATGGTAGCCGATTTTATTTCCCGCTGACACTTGACGTTGCTGAACACAAATTACCTGAACACAACTTATCAGAGTCAACGAATATTATCATTGTATCTAACAGCTCAGAAATTACCGAAGCATTACAAGACGATTTGCAAAACTACCGTATAAAAGTAAGTACCGTTAAATCAAAACTGTCAGAAGTACCTACGCAACCAATTCAAGGCAATCAAGTTGTCATCTATGTTCTAGACAACACATTATTTGACGTAACAACACTTGAAGAATACAACCGAAATAGAAGTGCAATATGCTTAGTACAACCATTTAATGCTGACGCTGTTGAATTTGGTTCAAACATTTCAGCGTTAATTACTTACCCACTATTAGGTAAGCAGTTAATAAAAGCGCTTGAACGTTGTTGCAACGCTACACGTTCGGCTCAAAATTGTACTCCCATTCAACAAAATAACGACCTTCCCCCTAGTAAAGTACTGTTAGTTGACGATAACAAAATTAACCAAAAAGTTGCGTCGGTACATCTAACAAAATTAGGGTGTGAATACGACATTGCGAATAACGGCCAAGAAGCAATAGAAATGTATTCAACTCACGATTACAACCTCGTCCTAATGGACTGTATGATGCCCGTGAAAAATGGCTTTATTGCCTCAAAAGAAATCAGAGAGTATGAAGTTCAACACAATAAAGCTCATGCAACGATTATTGCGTTAACCGCCAGCATTAGCGACGATGTAATTAAGAAACTCTCTGATTTTGGTATGGACGATTATCTTCAAAAACCGTTCGAAACAGAAGTTTTTCAGAAAAAGGTTTTAGGTTCACACAAACCTGCACACCCACAGGTTTCAGACTTAGTTAACAAAATAGAAGAAATTAAACCATCTCAGGTTAACGAAAAGCAACCAACACCGCCGTCTCGCCCTAAGCTTGAGGCTAGTAACGAATTACGCGTATTATTAGTGGAAGATAATAAAATCAATCAAAAAGTTGCTACTATTATTTTCAAAAAAGCAGGCTACGATTACGTTATTGCAAATAACGGGCAAGAAGCAATAGACATTTATAGCGAAGATCAAAAGTTCGATATTGTATTGATGGATTTAATGATGCCAGTTAAAGACGGATTTGAAGCAACAAAAGACATACGTGCATACGAAAAGAGTAATAGCCTCAGCCCTATTCCAATTATTGCTGTTACAGCAAGTGTCGTAAACGATGACATTACACAATGCTTTTATGCTGGTATGAATGCTTATATTCCAAAACCCATTCAACCTGAAAAGCTTTATCGAGAAATCAATAATTTAATGTCTATTGAAAGCGCTTAAATCCTATAACACATGCTCAAAAACATATTGTTAAGCCGTAATCTGTAACGCTGTTATTTACTTTTTCGTTATTTACTCCACAATGTCGTTTTTATTTCTACGTTATGACTCAATATGCACCCAAATGCCGACTCTCTTATCATTCTCGATTTTGAAACAACAGGCCTGTCGCCTGACCAAGGCGACAGAGCAATTGAAATTGGTGCTGTAAAACTTGAAAACGGTGTGATTACCGAACGCTTTCAAGAGTTAATGAATCCTGGTAGTAGAATTAGCCCTTTTATTGAAGAGTACACTGGTATCACAAATACCATGTTACGTAGCGCAGCTCCGTGCGATGAGGTAATGGAAAAGTTTTCTCATTTTATACAGGATCACAATCTAGTCGCTCACAATGCATCATTTGATAAACGCTTTTTAGATGCCGAGCTCCAAAGAATACAGTCATATTACAATGGAGACTTTGCTTGCTCACTACTTATTGCTCGAAGAATTTATCAAGCTGCACCTAACCATAAATTAGGGACGCTCGTACGTTATAAAAATATAGAGTCAACGGGTAGCTTCCATAGAGCGCTATACGACTCAGAAATGACAGCAAAACTCTGGCTTGCCATATTAAGTGATATTCAACTGAAAACAGGCCTAGCGTCAGTTCCGTTCTCATTACTGAAAAAACTGACTAAGGTGAGTAAGGCGAACGTAGATAAGTTTTTATCGAATGCATAACGCCTACAACCGTAATTAAAATTTTTTCACTAACCTATTTAATTTTACAGCATTAATGCCAATGAATAGGATCAACATGATAGTACTGTGTTAGCTGTTTATATAATTCAGGAAACTCTTTAGCAAACTGTTTTGGTTGCTCAAAAAACACTTCGCTTGCCACCGCAAAAAATTCAGCAGGATTAGTTGCGCCATAATGATCAAACAAAGAGTGAACCCCACGCTTAGCTTGCGATTGCAACAATGTAAACTGTTCAGAAAACACATCCGCCCAACAAGTATAATTTTGACCTTTACCTAGAATCGGCGCTCCATTGGCTTGTCCGTCTTCTTGGTCTAATTGATGTGCAAATTCATGTATAACCACATTATGGCCATCATCGGGTACATCAGCGCCTTTTATTGTATCTTGCCACGATAAAACAACTTTACCGATTTCCCATGACTCTCCAGCTAATACTACTTGTTGAGTATATTGAAGCCCTTGAGCATTAGTGCTTTGCTGCGATTTTACAAAAGCACTTGGGTAAATTAATACCGTTTTCAATTTAGGATAATAATTAGTTTTACGGTTTAATAAGAGTAAGCAGGCTTGTGCTGCAACCGTAACTCTAATTTCGTCGGTTATTGTTACGCCATTGCAGCCAACAAACTCTTTTTCTTGAATAAATACTTGAATGTGCTGTTTTAGCTGTAACTGCAAATCTGCAGGCATTTGCCTAAAGTAAGGTACACGTTGTTGTAATATTTTACGCCATTCTTTTTTGAACGGTTGAGAACGAATTTTGTTTCGTTTGTGCTCTTGCCAATAAGGCTTTCCAACTGAATAACCAATCAGTAACGCACACACCAATACAACCAATAAAATAGATATCATAAACAACTTCATTAAAACGAGTTTATTATGAAATTGGTACGCCAACCGAAAATATCAAGTTTTTAAGGCAATTATCGGTTGTGCATATTTTTTATGAGGTGAGTTAAAAGTCGTTAATACATATATTTTAGTAACAAGTACTACGCTTTTTTTACAAACTTAGCCGTTACCATCATTTCACCTACACCATCTACCTTGCAGTCAAGCTCATGATCTTTAGTGTCACGTATTCGTCTAACTAGTGCTTTAGTTCCAATCTTTATTACTTGTGAACTTGCTTTTATTTTTAGATCTTTAATTACCGTTACTTTATCGCCTTCAGCAAGCAATGCTCCATTAGCGTCTTTTACACTGACTACGTCATCTTCATCAATTTCAGAAGGATCCCATTCATAACTGCATTCAGGGCATATAAATAACGATTGATCTTGGTAAACATATTCAGATTCACATTTTGGGCAAGCAGGTATAGATTCACTCATTTTTAGGGCACATTTATCAATATTTATTATATTTTAACAATACTTAACGGCATAAAAAAGCCAGTAGTAACACTACTGGCTTATTATTCTTAATAACAACAAAACAACTGTAAAACGGGTTTACCTAGGTTTTACGACTTGCCATGTTGCTCTGCTAAATATAACCACGTTGGCAATACAGTGTCAGGGTTTAACGAAACGCTATCAATGCCTTGTTCTACCAACCAAGCAGCAAAATCAGCGTGATCACTAGGACCTTGACCACATATGCCTACATACTTTCCTTTTTCTTTACAGGCTTTAATTGCCATAGAAAGCAATGCTTTAATTGCTGGGTTACGCTCATCAAATAAATGTGCAATCAACCCAGAATCTCGATCTAAGCCAAGTGTTAACTGAGTTAAATCGTTAGAACCAATAGAAAAGCCATCAAAATGCTCTAAAAATTGGTCGGCAAGTAAAGCGTTAGATGGCAATTCACACATCATAATAACGCGCAGGCCATTCTCTCCACGCTTTAAACCATGCTCAGCAAGAATATCGATAACTTCTGTTGCTTCTTCTAACGTACGAACAAACGGTATCATTACTTCAACGTTTGTTAACCCCATGTCGTTTCTAACTCGCTTAATTGCTTCACACTCTAAAGCAAAACAGTCTCTAAAGTCTTCAGATATATAGCGAGAAGCACCACGATAACCAATCATAGGGTTTTCTTCTTCAGGCTCAAATTCTTCACCGCCTACCAAGTTTGCGTATTCATTCGATTTAAAGTCAGACATACGCACAATCACTTTTTCAGGTGAGTAAGCTGCTGCTAACGTTGAAATCCCCTCGGTTAGCTTAGCGATATAAAACTCTACAGGATTATCGTAGCCCGCAATAATATCGGTAATTTCTTCTTGTAAATCTGCTGATTGCTCATCAAAATTTAGCAAGGCTTTAGGGTGCACACCTATCATTTTATTAATAATAAATTCTAAACGCGCTAAACCTATACCTGCATGAGGTAAACGAGCAAACGCGAACGCTCTATCTGGGTTACCTACGTTCATCATTATTTTTAGTGGTAACTCTGGCATTTGGTCAACTTCAGACGTTGTTACCTTGTATTCCAACTTACCTTCGTAAATAAAACCAGTGTCTCCTTCGGCACACGATACCGTTACGCTATCGCCATTGGCTATTTTATTTGTAGCATCTCCACAGCCAACTACTGCAGGAATCCCCATTTCACGTGCAATAATTGCTGCATGACATGTACGCCCTCCACGATTAGTTACAATCGCAGACGCTCGTTTCATAATAGGTTCCCAATCAGGGTCAGTCATATCAGTAACTAATACATCGCCTTTTTGAATTTTGTCCATTTCATCCAATGAAGCAAGTACCTTAGCTTCACCACTACCAATTTTTTGGCCAATAGAACGCCCTTCACAAATTACATTAGCCGATTCTTGTAACTGGAACTGTTCCATTACATTAGCGTTTTCACGGCTACGTACCGTTTCAGGTCGTGCTTGAACAATATATAACTTACCGTCTAAGCCGTCTTTTGCCCACTCAATATCCATCGGGCGACCATAATGCTTCTCAATAATTACAGCTTGTTTAGCCAATTCCATCACTTCGTTATCAGATAATGAAAAACGATTTGATTCGGCTTCATCAACATCAACAATTTCAACTTGCTTGCCGTGCTCTTGTGTTTCAGCGTAAACCATCTTAATCGCTTTACTACCGATATTACGACGAACCACTGCTGGCTTACCTTTAGCAAGTGTAGGTTTATGCACATAAAACTCATCAGGGTTTACGGCACCTTGTACCACCATTTCACCTAAACCGATGCTTGATGTAACAAATACAACATCTTCAAAGCCTGATTCAGTATCGATTGAGAACATTACGCCACTTGATGCAATGTCACTTCTAACCATACGTTGGATACCAGCAGACAAAGCAACACCACGGTGGTCGTAACCTTGATGAACACGGTAAGAAATAGCGCGGTCGTTAAACAAAGAAGCAAATACATGCTTAATTGCCACCATTACGGCATCGAAACCACGAACGTTTAAGAATGTTTCTTGTTGGCCTGCGAAAGACGCGTCAGGCATGTCTTCAGCGGTTGCTGATGAACGCACAGCAAAAGAAGCTTCGTTTGAAAACTCACCAGCTAACTTAGCATAAGCTTGCTCAATATCGGTTTGCATTTGTGGAAGGAATGGTGTGTCGATGATCCACTGACGAATAGTAGACCCGCACCCAGCAAGTGCATGAATATCACTTACATCAAGCGTATCTAAAAGCTTGTATATTTTGTCGTTTAATCCGCTTTGCTCTAAAAACTCGTTAAAAGCAAACGAGGTGGTAGCAAAGCCCCCTGGTACCTGTACGCCTACGTTAGAAAGGTTTGAAATCATCTCCCCTAAAGATGCATTCTTACCGCCTACACGGTCTACATCATTCATTCCTAATTCTTCATACCAAAGTACGTATTCTTGCACGACAACATCTCCAAGATTATTTAAAAAAAGTGTATAGTGAAGTTACTTTATGTATGTAAATTATAAACATACGAAAAGTACCTTAAGTATAGACTTTATTTTTGCGACTGCCCCCGGCCGCTTTTAAATAATAATGATTGATGTTAATAGAGTAATCATTCTACACTGTGAACATCAAAACTAAAACTTATTTCGTAAGTTTTCACTCTAAGGAACAAAAATGAGAGCTGCTTTTTATATTTCAGACGGAACAGCCATTACTTCAGAAGTGTTTGGCCACGCGTTGTTGTCGTTATTCCCAACAGAGTTTGAACACCACACGATTTCTTTTGTTGAAACCATAGAGCAAGCGCTTGAAGCAAAAGAAAAAATAAACAAAGCAAGTAAACGAACGGGCGAACCAGCGTTGGTGTTTCATACCTTTGTAAACCACGAAATAAGAGAAATAATAGACAGTTGCGACGCCCTTATTTACAACTTTTTAGAGCAGTTTGTCGCTCCTATCGAAAAACAAATAGGAATAAAAGCAAGCCCTAAGGCTCATAGAACACATAGTATTCATGAAAAGAGTTACGATTATAGAATTGAAGCCGTTAATTATGCGCTTGCCAATGACGACGGTTCAAACGTGACTAATTATGAAGATGCCGACGTTATATTAGTTGGTGTGTCACGCTCAGGTAAAACCCCATCTTCCCTCTATTTAGCGCTTCAATACGGTGTAAAAGCGGCAAACTACCCTTTTATAGATGACGACATGGAAGATTTAAAGATTCCTGAATTTCTAAAACAACACAAAAAGAAAATATTCGGCTTAACAATAGACGCAGACCGATTGATGGATATACGCGACAATCGCATGTCTAACAGTAAATATGCATCTTCACGCCAGTGCAGAATGGAATTAAGAGAAGTTGAGAAATTATACAAAAAGGAGAAAATACCGTTTATTAATACAACTAAATTCTCGGTAGAAGAAATTACAGCGAAAATATTGGCAGAAATGGGATTGCAACGATACAAGTATTGATACTTTGTATTAATTGCGTATTGATAAAAAAGGTGGTTATAACCACCTTTCTAACATCAACTAATCGATCACCAATTACGCAAAATAATGATGCGACTCGGGATATTTTTCTTTATATCTAACAATGTAAGAACACTGCGGAACCGCTTTTTTATTGTCTGCTTTTATCTGTTTTAGCACATCTTCCAAAAGCATTTTTGCTAACCCTTTCCCAGAAAGAGCTTCGGGCACAACCGTGTGTGTTAAATGCATTTCACCATGTTGATCGTCGTAAGTTACATACGCTACGTAATCATCAATATGATATTCATACTTATTTTCTTTTACGTTATGAACAAGTTGATAAGCCAAAGTATTTCCTTAGGTAAAACA
>JAHDIK010000002.1:0-81871 GCA_020630795.1 Colwellia sp. | reverse complement strand
CCAAATATCAGCATTAATTGTGTTTTGTTTCTTACGCTTTTTCTTACCTGTACCTGCTGGTTTAGCAACAGGTTTATTCGCTGATAACGTTGACTCATCAGGAACGTCTTTTAATTCAAATCCCTTAACTTGTTCACGCGACAAACGTATTTTGTTCTTCTTCTCAATCACTTTAAAGTGATGAAAATCTTCATAATCAATCAATGATAACGCTAAGCCAACTTCGCCAGCCCTGCCACTTCTACCTATACGATGCATATAATCAGATGGGCTTCTAGGTAAATCAAAATTAATCACAACAGGTAGCTTTTCTATGTCTAACCCGCGAGCAGCAATGTCTGTTGCAATGAGTACATCAATCTCGCCTGATTTAAATCCGTCAAGCACTCTATTACGGGCACCCTGCCCTTTATCACCATGAAACACCTCTGCCGTTATTCCGCGCTTAGCTAACTTTTGTGCTAAATGATTACAGCTATTTTTTGCGTTCACAAAAATTAAGGCTTGTTGCCATTGATGCTCTTGAATTAAATGCGCTAATACGGCCGTTTTCTCTCCTTTATTCACCGTAAATACACGTTGAACTAAGGTACTTGATTCTGCACTTTGCAGTTGAATTTCTACTGGGTTGTTTAGCAAAGACTGCGTTAATGCTCTTACTTGCTCAGGAAATGTTGCCGAAAATAATAACGTTTGTTTTTGTGTAGGCATTAAGGTGAATAACTCTGATAGCTCTTCAGAAAACCCTAAGCTCAACATTCTGTCAGCTTCATCAAGTACTAATGTTTTAACGTTATCGAGCTTAATTGCATTGCTCGATATAAGATCAAGCAACCTACCCGGAGTCGCTACCAAAATATCTGTACCACCACGCAATGCCAACATTTGCGTATTTACCGACACACCACCAAATACCGCAACAGTTTTAACCTTACCGTTAAAATGTACCGCATACGATTTCACGCTGTCTGCAACCTGTTTCGCGAGCTCTCGTGTAGGCACTAAAAACAAACGTGATACGTAATTACCTTTGTTTTTTGTCAGATCTTGAGCGCATTTTTCTTCAAACAATTGCTGCAACATAGGTAAAGCAAATGCAGCAGTTTTACCTGACCCCGTATTTGCACCAGCTATTAAATCTTTACCCGACATAACATTAGGCATTGCTTGCGCTTGAATTGGAGTTGGCTGTTTGTATTCCAATTCAACTAACCTACCTAACAAAGGGTCAATAAGTCCAAGTGAATTAAAAGTAGGTAAATTGGCTGATGCAGACGTCATAAATAACTTAAGTTCTAAACAATAAGAATGTATATACATTTTAGCGTATTTACACCTGACAAAGTGAATAAAATGTTCAATATCTTGTTATTTACAAGCCTCCTAAACTGGTAACAAAACAACGTTATATTTTTTCACAGCTCAAACGGCTATTGCTCATTGCTATACAACTGATACTATTGAACAAATTCATACATATTTAACCAATCAAATATATTAAAAAACCTACTATGAAAAGTAAAAATAATACTCTAATAAGCCTACTGTTCCTTGTTGTGTTAGCCGGATGTTGTGGCGGCGACCAAGCCATTAAACAAATTGATA
The DNA here is from genome assembly GCA_020630795.1 of Colwellia sp. Classification (GTDB taxonomy): domain Bacteria; phylum Pseudomonadota; class Gammaproteobacteria; order Enterobacterales; family Alteromonadaceae; genus Pseudocolwellia. The sequence continues at coordinate 80,266 of JAHDIK010000002.1, read as the reverse complement.
GATTCATTACGGAACAAAAAATAGATAAACAAAAAAACGATTGGAAAACACAACTTACCGAGCCGCCGTTATTAACCTTTACCGAAACAAAAGATTATTTTTGGGAACTAGAAACTAATCAAGGAAAGCTCATTATTAAATTGTTTAAAGATACTGCGCCAATGCACGTATCAAGCACTGTTTATTTAACTAAATTAGGCTTTTACGACAATTTAACCTTTCACCGAGTAATACCAGGCTTTATGGCACAAGGTGGTGATCCTGTTGGTAACGGCACGGGTAATCCGGGTTACAAATACAACGGTGAATTTGAAGGCGATATTGGTCACGGGGAAGCAGGTATGTTAAGCATGGCAAATGCGGGGCCAGGTACTGACGGAAGCCAGTTTTTTATCACCTTTACACCAACACCGTTTTTAGATGGTAAACATACTGTTTTTGGTAAAGTGATTGAAGATCCAGACAATACGTTAGAAAAAATGGAAGCTTTAGGTAGTAGACGTGGTAAAACAAAAGAGCCTGTCGTTATCCTTAAAGCATCTATCAAGGTAACTGATTCAAAATAAGTAGATTGTATTAGTTTGTTGTAGGTTATGTTTAAGCCTACAACAAAGTTTACATAGTAATTATAACGAAGCCATCAAATCGGTTTTAGCTATCGCGGTAATAAGGTTACTCACTCTCGGCAATAAACCTCTAATTGAGTTATTTTCTGCGTGTAACTCTTCAACCAATTTAGTACAGCTATCAACTAAACCATCGCTGTACGCAAACCCAATTAGCGCAACAATCTTTACCATATTGCTTTCTTCAAGCATTTTATGTGGTTCGTCTTGCTGGTCGTACACAATATTAACTAACTCGATTGTACTAACTAGCTTTTCCATTTTCGGACTTAACCGAATAAGCGATTCAGCCCTTTTATTCGCCGATTTTTCAGCAAGGTCTGCATTCACTACCAGTTGACGTCTTGGTTTTTTGCGCACTCTCGTTGACTTTCTTTTAACAACTTTTCTTTCAATGGTTTCACTAAAATTAAATTCACCATCAAGAAACTGCCCAATGTTAGTTACACTTAAACGTTCTGACATGATCGCAGCAGATTTAGCTGTTTTTCGCGTAAAATCACGGTAATCTTCAGCAAATCCATGAGTAGATATACATTGAGCTAAGTCAAGAATAAGCGCGTCTTTCTTCCCTTCAAACGCTCGTAAACAACGACCAATTATTTGTAAATACAAACGGAGAATTTTAGTGGGTCTTGCTAATACTACACAGTCTGTTGCTGGGTCATCAAAACCAATAGTTAACATCGACATATTAATAATCAATTTAACTTCGTTAGACTTATATCGGCGTATACTTTCATTGTTGTCTTCAATTGAACGCTTTGAATGTACGCGCTCATGTGCGACTCCTAAAAGGTGAAAAGCGTCCGACAACGCTTCAACGTGATTAATGGAGTTAGCAAACAACATCACTTTACGCCCTTTAGACAGCGCGTCATCTACCGTTTGTTGAGCAACCAATGAACAGTGTTCTAATAAAATAAGATCTAAACCCGATACACTATAATCACCGCGATATAATTTAACAGCGCTGTAATCAATTTCTTGTGCAAGTTTAGGTACTTTATAGACAGGTTTAGCGAGTTCGCCAGATTCAATTAATAGCTTCGTTGTAGTTTCTTCTATTAATTCCATCGATTTATCGATGTATACGCCAAGGCGATCAATAGGAGTTGCGGTAAGCCCGATTACTAGCTCAGGTGATAATTCTTCACGCATGGCTTTGTATACCGCGCCCATACACCCAACATGATATTCGTCTCGCAACAGAACATCACACGCAATTTTAAGGTTTTTTCGTCGAATAAAAGACTGTTCCATAATCAAGGTAACATCGCCACCCGGAATATATTTATAGCCAGACTTAACCACACTTATCGATACACCATTTACAGTAAGCGTATGTAACAATTGAGGAATTAAAGCCGCATTACGTAAACTCACAACAACTTTTTTATTTGCCATTGCTTGGCATAATTTAAGTATGCAAATGCTTTTACCGCCTCCCGTAGGTAGAGCGATAATACAATCTTTTCCTGCTGAAATTGCCTTACGGACGCTGTTTATTTGATAATCTTTTTCTAATATCTGCATGCCGTACTACTTGGGCTCATTTCTAAAGTTAATAAGTTAAGGTCCGTAAATTCGAGAAACGACCATTATAAGGAAATTAACGCCCGAGCACTATAAAACTTCACTAAACTCCGACGTAAGAAGAGTAAATAAGCATAGATTAACGTTTAAAATTTGACGCGATATATAGACTAGCTATTTGTTTTTATAACGAAATACGGGGATCATCAACTGCCATTTCAGCGCAATTAACCGTAATAATAAAATAATGGTAAACGCTACGCTTGCGCTAACGATCTGAGAAAAGTACATAATTAGCAGCACATATGTGGTTCCTCCAGCAATACAGCAGGCGGCATATAGCTCTTTTCTAAAAATAAGCGGAATTTCATTGGCAAGTACATCTCGTATCATACCTCCAAAGCACCCTGTAATTGTCCCCATAATAACGGCAGTTAACGGCGGAACACCAGCACTTAATGCCTTTTGAGTACCCATTACCACAAATAGCGCTAAGCCAAGCGCATCAGCAACTTCTAGGGCTTTTTCGGATAATTTTTTTGAACTATTAATCCACAGAATAGCAATTAAGCTCGACATAAAAATAGCGTACATATAGCTTGGTTGATGTAACCAAAACACGGGCACATCTAACAATAAATCTCTAACCGTACCGCCACCGATAGCTGTAACTGCGGCCAATACAACCACACCAACGCCATCCATTTTTTGTTGATACGCAATAATAGCGCCTGAAATGGCAAAAACGCCGCATCCGATAAGGTCAAACATTAATAAATATGACATAGGTATTTTCTTGAAATGGCGTTAACCTAATTAAATATTAGGATAACAGTGATTTGCTAAGTTATATGATAATAAACTGATTATTTTTTAACGCCAAATCAAATAAAAACATAGATAACTTTATAACGGCAATATTATTTAACGATAACGAAATTTAACGATAACGAACTTACTCATCTGTCACGCGTGTTATATATACATAGTACGCACCAGCAATGGTATTCCCGTTAGCGTCTTCCATAATACCTTTGACGACGGTTTGCCCTTGTTTTAGTGCTATGTTTACAACTACTTTTTTAGTGTTGGGTGTCACACTTTCTCGATGAGAAAATTCACCTACTTCAAGCTTTATGGCATGAACTGGCAACGCTTTCGGGTTGCCACCATAAATCAGCTGTTTAACAGGTCCGCCTTCATTCCATGCATCTATGTGCTTTTTATTGCTAGCTGGAACGCCCTGTATTGGGGTTTCAGCTTCTCTCGGCCAGCGACGAATTTCAAATCTATACATACCTGACTGTGCAACATTAATGTGCCATTCGCCAATTTGCGGATCTCCTGAAGCAATTTGAGCATGATTCCATGGCGCATTCGGTAATTGCCAGTCTGAAGAATGTAAAAATGTTTCTGGATCATCGTTGTGCCCAACAATCGTTATCGGTACATCACGGTTGTTTGGTGTTACCCGTTCCCAATATTTTTTGTAGGCGGTTCGAATGCTATTTACAACGTTTGGGTGCTCTTCAATAACATTAATAGATTGACTAGGATCTTTACCAATATGGTATAGCTCTTTGTTATCGATCAAACGCCACTTATGCATCATTCCGGCCGTTTTTTCCCACTGTTTAGGTTTAAGTCTACGCTGTGTTTCAACAAAAAGTGTACGATTAGGTAAAACATAAAAGGGGTTATATAGCTGCCCTTTAAAGCTACGGCCATCAAAATCAATAGGAGTAGTATTTTTTAAACCCGCTAAATCTATTAAGGTAGGTAATACGTCTATATGAGACGTTAACTGCTCAACATCATGTCCGTGTTTCAACTTGCCATTTGGCCAACGAATAAAAAAAGGTACGCGATGCCCACCTTCATATACCCAACCTTTTTCGCCTCTCATGTTTGCGTTATATAAACTCACACCAGATGCTGCACCATTATCAGTCATAAAAATAAAAATGGTATTATCGGTCAAATTTAAATTTTCTAGCGTCTGCTCTAGTTTACCAATGTTCGAATCTACACGTTCAACACTCGCTAAAAACTGTGCAACATAATTTGAAACCTTACCTTTAAATTTATCTTTTAAGCTAAAGTCAGGCAATGTGTGCGGACCATGAGGCAAATACGTAGACAATTTGACAAAAAACGGTTGCTTACGCTTATGTTGTTCTTGAATGTAACTAATCGCTGAGTCAAAAAATACATCGGTGGCAAAACCTTCTCGCTGTACACGCTCTCCGTTATGCCAGTAATAATCATTTACCCTGTCGTTATCAAACCAATCATCGGTCGTACCTGTACCACCATCTCCCTGCCCTAACCATTCATCAAATCCTCGGTCCATCGGACGATAAGGGTAATTAGATCCTAAATGCCACTTACCAAATAATGCAGTGCTATAACCAGCTTGCTTAAATACATCTGCCATCGTTATTTCAGACGCACGTAAATGGTTACCACCACTTATGGTATGCCATACGCCAGCACGATGTGCGTATTTCCCTGTCATTAGCGCACCTCTTGTTGGCGCACAAGTGGGATCTACATGAAAGTCAGAAAATCTAACGGATTGCTGAGCTATTTTGTCCATATTAGGCGTTTCAAGTAATGGGTTACCGTAATAACTCAAATCGCCATACCCCTGATCATCTGTGATGACTAAAACAACGTTAGGCAAAGCTTTTGCCAATGCGTTATTTTTCGTGAGTAGCAATATAAAAAATAAACTAATTAACAATAATGTAGAAACATGAAGTCGTTTAAGTAACATGAATATTACCGAGTTAATAAATATATCGATTAGCGAAATTCAACTAATCACGTAGGTGATCAAACAACCTCCACCAAACATCTTCAGTAAGAACACTTAATAACTCACTATTTAAACATATGGGTGTTGTATTGCTTAACGTATAAAATAATATCAACGTATTCGAAAATATCTTGCACAATTACAATTGCGGTAAATATTACAAACGATTATGTTTATCTCATTAATCCTATCTATCGATAAACTAAAAACATAATTACTGGTAAAATACCTAACATTAATTTGTTGATATAAACCAGCTAAGGTACAAACGTGATAAGAATTACATTACTTCTACTGACTATATTTGTGTCGTTTCAGGTATTGGCCATTAATATTAAAGGCCAATACATTCAGCCAAACAACCTATCTCCAAAAGTAAGAATTGAAACCAGTATGGGACACGTGGTTGTAAAACTTGATCGATTCCGCGCAAAAATAACGGTAAATAACTTTTTAGGTTATGTTGCACGAGGTCAATACGATAAAACACTAGTTCACCGTGTAGAAACAGGCTACTTAATTCAGGCTGGTGGTTTTATGACAAATTACACTGAAATTGAACCCGATACTCCTATATTCAATGAATCTGGTAATGGCCTAAAAAATAAAGATGGCACCATAGCGATGGCTAAACAACTAAACGATGCTCATTCAGCGACTAATCAGTTTTTTTTCAACTTAAATGACAATGACAATTTAGATCCGGGAAAATCGTGGGGCTATGCGGTATTTGGTGAAGTAATTGAAGGCTACGACGTACTGGAAGCTATATCAGACGTTGAAGTGGGTTACAGTGAACAGTTAGGCTACCCAACAGTTCCCAAAAAAATGATCACGATTATTAGGGTAGTTATACTTGACGAAGAAAAAGCCTGATAAAGGCTTTTCATTCAATAGAAATAGCGCGTAAAGCTCGCGCTATAGTAATTTAGTTGGTTCATCAAGGCTAGCATTAGCCTTATATACTTCAAGGTACTGAGTTAAAATTTTATGGTATGTACCGTTTTCTTTAATTTTAGCTAAACCAATATCAAAATCATCACGTACTTTTGGCTCCCAAAAGGCATTATAAAACCCAAACTTCTCACCAAAAATTTTTGATACTGTATGTGCTCTATCGCGCTCTTTATAATCAGCACGAGACTTAAAATACATAAAAATCTCGTGCGCTAATACAATCACATCAACACGATCTTTAAATAACATACGTACTTGAGACTCTTGTCGAGCAGTTTCTTGATAAATAGACGCTTCTTTATTCTTTTCAGCAATCGCTTTAAATTCATCGCCGTAAAATAAATGCGCACGTTGATGAGCAATAACCGATGTAGCTTCTAAATCTGAGATTGAATCAACCTTGAGCTTATTTTTTGCTAAATGCACAGCAACTGTTTGATATTCAGGTAACACAATATCTGAATAATACACTTTAATATTAGGGAAGTTTTTTAGCGTAACAATCGTGCTTTCAACTTGTTTAGAACTAAACGCAAGAGGAAGCCTACCATATGGATAACTAACAAATTTTGCTTGATAGCCCATAATGTTTAAGCTTTCACGAATAATATCTACTTCAACACCTGAAATATTATCGCCTTCAACAATGCTATAAGGAGGAAAATGCGCTACACCAACAGAGACAACTTTGGTGCTAGCCTGACAAACAAATGAGGCCAAAAACAACACATAAAAAACAGTTAAACTAAATTTCAATTTCATACCATCAATATAGCAGCTGCCATATTATTTGCTAATGATTATGTACTTTATTATAAAAGCTCAACATGAAAGGATCAAAAAAGTTTTATTACATAGCGCATACAAATATCCCAAGCTTAACTACAAGTCATTTTTCTCCACAACAAACATTAAATACCAAACAAAACAAAATATTGAAATAAGTATCAAATAGAACTATTATTAACCCGTAATGTAAAGGGGTTAGATATGTTAACAACTCAAACAAATCAAAATATTGATAATCAAGCAGGCGCTGCACTAAAAGTTGTACTTAATATTTTTAACAAGTGGAGTTGCACAGGAGCAGAAAAAGAGGCGATATTAGGCATGTCGCACTCAACATTTCACCGTAACGTTAAAGATCCATTAAACGCTAAATTAAGTAACGATCAAATTGAGCGCATTAGCTATATATTAAATATTCATCAAGCCTTACGCATGGTGTTTTCAAATAACGAAAACATATACGGCTTTATGCGAATGGAAAACCATAACCCATACTTTAACGGCAAAACGCCCATGGAGCTTATTGCAACAGGATCATTTGGCGCTTTATATGAAGTATTTAAACGAATCGACGTAATGCGTGGCGGCCAATGGTAAAACACAAATACCAAACACTTGATAAACAACAAGCGTACCGATTAGTAAACTCCAAGTTTCCGCCAGAATCATTGTTTGACGATGTAGCCGACGAAGCTGAGTTTGAAGCCGTTTACGCGATACAAGCACTAACTAACCCACGTATTCAAGATGAATGCGGAAACCTAGCGTTACTTTCTACCGACGAAATTCCTTTTGGCATAAAAGGCGTTAACTATGCTACTGCGCCATTTACACATGTAAACCCTGACGGCTCACGATTTAGTGATGGCACTTTTGGTATGCTCTACGTAGCAGACACCATTCAAACCGCTATAGCTGAAACAAAATACCACCAAGAAAAAGCCTTTCAAAACATCACAGGATTACACTACGACACCGTTACTATGCGAGGTATTGCAGTTAGCTTTTCAGGCAATGTTGTAAACGCTACCCAAAACAAAAACATACACACACCAAACGATTACAGTGCATCAAGATTATTTGGTAACACACTACGGAAAAACGGTGAGCTAGGCATTTATTATAAATCGGTACGGAACAGCGGCGCTTATTGTTGGGGATTGTTCTCTCCTCAAACAGTTCATTCTGCTATTCAAACCAAGCATTTTGAATTTGTTTACGACGGCACATGTATTTCAACAGTAAGGCAAATATCAACCATTGATTAGCAATTACTTACCAAAAAACATAATCGCAAAACAAAAAAATCATAAAAATAGTACTGTCAGCCCTTATTCATTTAGCTTTTTTGTTCACTCTGTTTTATTATGCAGCCCCCAAACAACAAAGGAAGTTAGCTTGTGCAGCTGAAAATTCAAATTAATTTACCTCAAGATCAAAAAACACCAACTGATGAACAGCCTGCGCCATTCGATCCTGTAAAAATTAGAAATTTTTTATTACTCGTTATTACCTTGCTAAGTGTTATAGGGTTTGGCGTGTACAGCATGTTAAATAAAGAACCAGAAGCTTCATCACCTAATACTATTACTAAAACCGATACGGTTAGTAACGTTAAGTCTCTAACGGATAACACCTTAAACGCTGTATCAGAAGAACGACCAAGCAGCACAAAAAATTTGGTAAATACTGCGCCAGCAAATAACGCAGTGACAGACGAGTTCACACAAGAAAAATCAGCACAAGCAACGCTAAATAACATAGATAACAGCGAATCTAAATTACATACACACGTTGTAGCAGCCAACGCAACTCGTGAAGCTCAACCGACTGAAAACTCAGCTCCTACAGCTAAACCTATAACGAAACCTACAAATAAATCTTCAACGGCAAGCTCATCAATAATCGCCGACACTCAACACTCGCTAGAGCAAGAAGCTCAGCACACGCCAGCAACAACAGAAACTCAAAACACAGCTAACGCTACACCAACAAGCGTTAACAGCAACAAACAAAATAACGCTGAGTTAACACCTCAAAATCCAGCATTAAGTAAAGCAGTTCGCCGAGCACAATTAACATCAAATATTGTATCGAGAGAACCTGTAGACAATATTCAACGCTTTAGCTTACAAGCACAAACCAAGGCATATTTATTTACTGAAATTCACGGTAAAAACAACCAAAAAATATTCCACCGTTGGATGTTTAACCAAAACATAATGGCTGAAATAACACATAACATTGGCAGTAACCAATGGCGTACTTATTCAAGCAAAAACTTTGACAACACCATGGTAGGCAATTGGACTGTTGATGTTGTTGATGAAGATGACAACGTACTAAAAAGCGTAACGTTTGAAGTGTCGCATTAAAAGATAAACGCGCAGGAAAGCTTGCCGTATTAGTTGGCTTACTAGAGTTATTGAATAAAGACGATAATTAAAAGCCTAACCGCCCTAGTAATTAGCTAGGGCGGTTTTATTAGATGCGGTTACAAATACCATATTTATACAAATAAAAAGCTTAAAGGAGTTGTCACTTTTAACTTAACACTTTTAAATTAAGATTAAACAAAGTGTCACCTCCTCTTTTACCAATTAGTTATTATCGCTACATTAACCAAGCGTAACTCATTTTCATAAATACGCTTCGAGCATCTTTAACTAAAGCGTTCAATTCATCGTTTTGATAAGCATTCTCAGAATACCCAAGAAAAAACAACGTTTGTGGATTCAACTTATACGAGTACAGTAATTGGCTCGACATATTTTTGCTTTTGGTATTAATGTCTTCTCGCGCAATATAGTTATCAAGGTTTCTATCTACATAGGAATACACGGTAGTTAGTTGTAAAAAGCTTCGTGCTGAAAACTGATACGTTAACCTGAAATCAAGCAAGTTTGCTGTAAATACCTCTTGGCCTTCGTAACTCATTTTCTGGTATTGGTACTCAGCTTCCATGTTCATGTGCGTATTAATATTCCAACTAATCTCTGGTTCCCACACAAAAACATCTGATAAGCGATTATTTGTATAATCAATATTTTTTCCGGTTTTTAAAAAGTTACCCAACCAAACATTGGTTGTAGGCGAAAATTCAAAAAACAAACGGTAATCAACTTCGTCAAATAGGTTCGTGTTTCCATCAATTGCTAAAAGAGCATCGTTAAACCTAGGGCCGACTTTTTCTCTTGTAGAATAACTAAAACGCACAAAAGATTGCATTGGACCATTTATTGAATAATGCGCTTCCCACTCTTGTTCAATTTTTTCACCCGCTTGGCTTTCGGTAATATCCCAATCACCATTCAATCTCATGCGAGACCACCACGTATCATCGTTACCTGTCCATTTTAAGCCACCACCCACTACTTTTTTAACAGTATCGGTAGTGTTAAAAAAGGCAAGATCGGCTCGAAAGTTTTTGCCTGTATCAATATATTTAACGTCGCCATACCAGTCGCGGTTTTCATGACGATACCTAATGCGAAGAAAGTCATCCGTACCGTTAACTTCATGTGCTCTAAGAGACTGCTCGTTGTAATTAAACTGGCCGTCACTACTCAATTGAATTTGATTTAGCACCTCTTGGCTCATGTCAGTATCAGAATGAGCATATTGCAGATCAAACGTATCGTTTTCGGTTGGTCGGTATTTTGAATCTATACTTAACAAGTTATTGTGATAATTGTCACTTTTACGAGTGGTGCTAATAGCGCCTACAGCAAACTCCTCGTTTACTGCGTAACGATAACGCAAGGCAGTGTTAACGCTCGACTCCTCAAGCTCTAACCTATCAGAACCAAGGTTGCCAGGCAGTAACATAGACGTAGATTGATCGTTCGCGATAAACGCCGCAACCGAATGGTCGCCCATTTTACCTGTAAGTTTAGCGCCGTAGTCTGGCGCGTTAATGTTTCGGGTATAAATTAAGTTTACAGGGGCAGAGAAATAATCTTGATTCTCCAAAAAGAAAGAACGCTTTTCTTGCAGGTGCAGTGCAAACGTATCGTTTACCGTTAACTGCCCTGCGTCGGCCTCAACCTGAGAAAAATCAGGGTTTAAGGTGCCGTTTAACGTAATATCGGGCGTTATGCCCCATTTAACGTCTAAACCTACATCAGTATTGTTATCAGACGACCAATCCATTGTTTCTTCCGGATTACGAGTCTGTGCTTTACCACCAACAAAAGTAGGAATTACCGACAAATTATTACCCTGCTTGGCACCTTCAAAACCCGTAAATGTAGGCATTTGACACAACCAACATGAATTACCATGATCAATATTAAGATGAGAAATTCGCATGTCTTTATCTCGTGGATAAAAACGAATAAATTCCATTCCCCAGTTTTGAATATCAAGCTGCTCGTTAAAATTAAAAATACGTAGCGGCAGTGCAACCTCAACTTGATAGCCAGTGTTTGTTAACTTACCCGCAGAATCCCAAATAGCGTCCCACGCATCTGACTCTCGCCCAGTAATTTGATTATTAATAGTATCGGACTGTGTGCCTAGTGCATTGATATAAAACTGATATGCCAAGGTTTGGTCGTTATAAGAGTCTATTTTCACACTTACTCTATCGTGTGACCAATTTTCGTCTCGATCAGTTAAAAAAGCTTTAATTTTTTCTGGTTCAGGATCTTTCGCTTTAAAAGCAACATAAAGCGTTTCACCATCTTCCATCACTAACGCTTCGGTATACACAGGAGCAGGAATATTTTCGTCAGGCCAATTAACGTTATTTAATTGAATAACCTTAGCTTTAGCCCACGCTGCTTCATTTAATTCAGCGTCAATAACAATAGATTCAGAAATTCTTGGAATGTGAAAATCAGGGTTAGTTTGGCTTGCGCTATGTAGCGTATTGAATGCCCACAACGGAGAACTTAATGCAGAAAACAAAAAAACAGTTGCCCACGGGGCCAACTTACGGGAAAAAAAACGATTCATCCATACCTCAGGTAATTAATGCGTTGTTTACAAAACCTCTAACAAGCAAATGCTTGCTAAAATGGAAGAAAATTATACGACCTTTTTATTTATTCCACAGCACTTTACGTTGAATGGTATTAAAATTCAGATTAGATAGAAGATTAAGGACCTCCTTAGATAGGGGCTGGAGTTGTATTATTGAAAGCGATATAACATCTCTATTTTATTTCCTCTAATAATAGCGTTAAATCAGTAGGCTAGATAAAAAAATTAAGCTAAATCGAATCAGAAATAAAGATATTAACTTCATCCACCCTATGATTATAAGCGCTTATGAACATGATATAAAATAGTAAAAATATTAAACTGGATTCCTTTCAATATTTTCTACTAATTTTTTCACGTCACTTATGCAGTTAGAGATCTCTTCTTTTCCTAGACTACAAAAGTGCCCATTTTTATCTCGACCATTTCTATGTACAATGTCATGTCGAACGATTATATAACCTTTTATGCTACTCGTTAATTTGTTATCAAAAGTGATATTCAAAACGTTTGAATATAGCTCTTCGACGACATTAATACGGTGCCAAATTATATTTTGAATAAACCTTTTAGCTTTATCACTTTTCGCTTTTTGAAATCCCAATACTTCTTTTATATTAAACCTCTTTTTTTGAAACTCTTCCGAATGAATAAATAATTTATCCATCAATTGCTCTGAGCTTATTACTTTTTCATAAAAATAATCAGCTAAATATGCCTCTAACGAAGCAATGATAGAAGAAAAAGTTAGGCGTAAAAAAGCTTCATTATAATTATCTTTGCTAAAATTAGCCTCCTTTATCAGCGTTTCGATTGTAAACAGGGCTTTCATAAACAACTTATAATGCTCAGACAAACTACTTGAATCCTCTAACATATAACCTTTTAATCGCATTACTTTGATCTCACTGTCACATATCGGGCATTTACTTTTCAGAGTGGTCCTATTTCTCACGACGGCTTCCCATTCATGCTCAGGGTTACTCTTACATTGCCACCAGACTTTTTTCCCACTTGCTTTTGTTATTTGCTCTGGCGTTAAAGGAGAATTCTTTTCATAATTCCACTCTTGAGCCACTTCTGGGTAAATAGATTTTAAAGAGTTCGTTAAACTTGGGGTTCGTTTATTACAAATAGGACACCCTGTATGATTCGAAGTCCTGTTTGTTACTGTTGATTCCCACTGATGAGACGAATCAACCTGACATATCCATGAAACTCTATGACCACTCGCGTGTGAAATGTTATTCAAATCGAATTTTAAATTCTTTTCAAAGTTCCATTCTCTTGCAATTTGAGGATGTGAATCCTTAAGCAACCGTTTTTTTCTCCGCTTCCCTCTATTACTAAATGAACATTTTCGACACCCTGTTCCATTATGTGCGCGACTATAAATGGTCGCATTCCATAAGTGTTTACTATTATTTTTACATATCCAACTTGCAGACCTATTACTAGTACAACTCAAAGCAAAAGGGTTCAGATGTTCATTTTTATCTTTGTCCCACTCTTCCATTAAATCAGGCCGTAAATAAGCTAATGATTCATCTTTAAGCGCTACTTTACCCGCACAAAACAAACACCCACTATTATTGTGGACACGCCTACTAATTTTCATTTGCCACTTATGCCTTGGATCAACTTTGCAGATCCACCAAACTTCCTTTTGAGAAGAGCGATAAAAATCAGTTGGGTTTAAGCCTTTATTTTTTTCATAATCCCACTCTTCTAATAAGTCTGGATTGCTTTCAACAAAAGACATTCTTTTAGTCATGTTACTTTCACTAGTAGCGAATTCTATAAAATACGATAACAAAAAAAGCGAGCCGTAGCTCGCTTTTTATTATTTACATCAATGTCACTTTCGAATTAAGTTTGAAACTAAAAACACTGATTTTAAAGGGGTTTATCACAACCTGAAATTTAAAACAAAACGTTTAAAGTTATACTTTTGACCGTTACGCAATCAATAAAGTTTGAAACTCATATTTGCAGATAAGTTCTAATTAATTTCAACCTAATAACGCTGAATTCAGGAGAGCTAATAATGACTTTTAGTTAAGTGCCAACCAGCACCATATTTGCACTTATAAACCCTTAAATTTATCCCTTGCTCATTAAATATAATATTTGCTCTGGTATTCGCTTCTTTCTTTGTTCGATAAGTATCCTTATAACTACCATCCCCGGCAGTACACCTTTGGCATTTTTCGCTAGGAGTAACCCTAAATTTAGGTGATAAATGCCAAAAATCACATTTATTACACTTATAAGGAGATAACTCATTATTATAGATTTCTTTTGAATATTCAGCAGCGCTTTGTGCCTCCTCTTCATCAAAATATACACTCAATGGTTCACCAGACATCTTTCCAAAACAAGTATCGCTTTTCATTATGCCGCTCCTTCATTTTCAACGATTGATATTCCTTCAACGGGAAAGTACCTTGCAATGAAAACAGCATGATTGAAGTTAATTTGTTCTAACGCTTTGCCAGCCCCTACGTCATTAATGCATTCACTATATTTATAACCAGAACCACCTGATGAGTTTTGGTAAAACCGACCTTTCGGGTCAATCATAAGGTATGACTCAGTCATTGCTGAATTAGACTCAGCATAAACAGGTAAGTCACGACCAAGATGTTTATCAACGAAACTATTAAACTGCCCATTTGAGATAAGAAGATCATCATCACCATATGGCATTACATGCAATACCTTCCACTTATATGGCTTTATTTCTGAGATTAGGCTAGAGAAATCTTCTTGCCAATTATACTGATTCACTACGGTATTAATTTTGGTTTTAATACCTTTTTGTGTTTTTTCTATTTTTGATAATGCAAGCTTCAGTTCGTCGGAGCTTAAAGAATTACCTTTTCTATCTACACGCCCAATTCTCTGCCTAATATCATAATCCTGACTATCAAAACTTATTCCCACCATGTCTAACGTATTTTTCGGTATATCGAATTTTTCATTTAGTAAATAGCTACCGTTCGTAATAATTGAAGTCTGGAAACCCTTTTGTTTTGCTAGCATTAATACGATTGAAAATGTACTTCCTAGCATCATTGGTTCTCCACCAGCAATATTGAGACGAACACTTTCATAACCCAATTTTTCTTTAAAGGATGAGCTACCTTTAATAAAGTGAGAGGCCAGTTCATCTAGCAACTTTTCGATACTCTCAAGTGACCGATGCAGCTCATTTGGTTTCCCCCACTTTGCAAAACAATATGTGCAGTTGTAATTGCACGCCTCTGTAATGTGCCAATTAATTACTAGTTCATTTATGTAAGGTTTATTGGTAGTATCATTTTTCATTTTTTAGCTCCTCTGTTAAAGGCTGCTAGTATCAAAATTATCAATAATTTAAAAAATGAAAAGAGATGTCCCCCCCTAAAGAATTTAATAAATTCATTTAAATCACGTCCATTTAAAAGGAATTACAATGGCTGCTTTTCCAACGTTCGAATCAGTATTAATTAAAATATCAAATGCTGTAGGAGCTTCAAAAAAGCTGACTTCAAAATCAAAAACCAAATTCAAGAATACTGAAATGAACATTGATAATATGTTCGACACATGGAAAAAAGTATTAGATAGTATTTTTGATGCATTAGAACTGGATAAAGCTGAACGAGATGATCTCGTAGCTAATATTGAACATGATTACTATATTCATAAAGCAATTGAAACAAATGTGTTCACTTTTAAAGCATCCTCCCAGAAAATCATTTGGCAGTATTTAGCCAGAGTTCTTATCCCTGCTTTAGCAAGACATACTGTATTCTGGCAGATTGAATCTAAAATTGATGAAGGCATGCCTGGAGGTCGATTCTGGTATTTACCATTTTTAAACCCCGAGAAACAATCTGAACAAATAGAGCTACCTCTTCAACAAGTTTTGAACTGGTTACTAGACCTAATTGAGGAACCCAAAAGTAATATTGCAAATAATTTAGAGTCTGAACTTCGCATTTATGAAGAAACAGGCACTATTTTGAAAAACTTATATAACTGGCAATCAGGTAAAGTTACACCTGAAATATCGAGTATTAAAACAACGTTCCCAGATGATGTATTAATTAAGTTTAAGGGTTGTTTTCAGCCAAGCGAGAATAGTTGCGCATTTGAACAGTCTTTAACCTTCATAAATAATAAAGGCCATAATGCTCATACTTTACAACATGAAATCAACATTAGTTATCAAGACTTAGTGACGATATTAAGTGGAAACTGTAGCCAGAAACAGAAAATAGAATTTGTTAATAAAATAGATGAGCGATACCAGCAACCTAGTACGAAGACAATTCGACAACGGCTTATTGTTGCAAGAGCCATCCAAGACGGATATGAGCAATTAGTAAAGTTTTTAACTCCTAATACTGAAAAATTTTGTACCGACTTAAAGCAAAATAAAGTAATGCAACTGGTAAGGATTTATGAGGCTACATATAACCATACAATGCAAGCTCATCTAGCGTGTTCAAAAATCAGTGAGTTAACTAGAGATAGAAAACTTCGTGAACAACATGAAAATAAACTATTTACCGAAAGCCTCCCTCCCTTCCTAAGATTCGACCTATTACTTTGTGTAGCTACAGAAAAATTTAATACTGTTGATATGGTTGCGCCTCGCTTAACTGATATATTTTCAGAAGCTGAAAGAGAAACTTTTCTTGATGATATATTTCCTATTAACAAAGAAAGTATGGAACAAATTAGCAAAAACTTTATTAATTATATTCAGTACACTCAAACCTTAAATGAAAACATTGAAAGTTACGGCACAAAGCTAAAGCAGAATAAAGCCCCGTTTAAGCTATTAAAATGCATTAATGATTTTAAATTAGTCTACGAGTTAGCTAAAGGTGACTACCCTAACCCCAAGGTCACTCAACTAGTTTTTGCAAGATTGAAAGAGTTAGCAAAATCAAATGATGACAAAATTAAAAGTGCAATACTCGAACTAAACTGGTTATTAAACCAAGATAAATTTGATAGAAAAACAGAAACACAAATAGAAGAACTTTTAAAGCTAGCTTGGAGTAACCCTGAACATCAATATTGGTTGCCATTACTACTTAAATTAAACGCTTATCATTGCATAGGTCAAAACAAGCTAAAGGAAGCTGAAAAGCTACTAAAAAAGGCTATAGATGAGTGTAAGGTTCGTAGCTTTGGAGCTTTACGTGGAAAGTTAGCTCGTGATGCTTTTGCATTAGCTATTTCTAATCAAAAACTAATACCTACCAATCATGAAACTTACTTTAGAGATATTATGTTTTTTGGTGGTTGGGAGCCTAAAGGCGACTTTAGTTCTACAAATATCTTCGATGCGTCCCGCCAACTTCACGAGTACTTTTGGACCCGTCTATATAAAGAATACCCTGCTTATGAGCCCCTATATTCAGCATCTAAAAAAGATTTTGAGGCATTCATAAAGGACTTTATGCCTTGCATACAAAACAATGAATCAATTAAACATGTGCTTAATAAACACAATAACTTAAAAAATAAGCAACTAAAGTCACCGCAGTCCGATAGCATTATCTTATTATTACTCAAAATTTCATATGAGATGTTAGCAAAAAGTTCAGTATTGAATGGCTCACCATATTACTCAGAGTCAATTAAAGAAATGAAGTCTATATGGCATAATCAACTTTCAAGGTTAAGGGAAGTCATTTTTGAGTGGCCAAAAATTGTTGACCTTTCTGACTTCAAGCAGCAAACACCACTAATGATAGCTGTACATAACAAAGATTATGAGACGGCTGAAGCGCTATTAAAATCTGGTGCTAATCCTAACTTACAAGATATTAAAGGCAGAACAGCACTGCACTCAGCCTGTGCTAGTCGCACATTAGAGTGTGTAAAATTACTTATTAGATACAAAATTGATGAGCGTATTACTTCCATTGAGGGCGCTACAGCGCTTCATACTGCTGTAAGAATGGGGGAAATAAAAATAGCTGAGTTACTTATGAATAACTTCCCGCATTTACTAGATGAAAAAGAATTTAACTATAGAACTCCATTAATGCTTGCGGAAGAACTAGCTAACAATGATGATCGTTACATTTTTTTATCTATGCAGTTGCAAGCTGAGCAAAGGCAGGTAGTTAGTCATGATAACTATAAAAGATTATTTGCGCATTTACTTACTAATTCACAAGTAAATGGGCATGAATTAAGTTAGAGCTCAAGGTAGCTAGGCACGTAGAACTAAAGTGGCCAAAATTAGTTGACCACTACAGATACATGTGATTTAAACCTTTGTTCGTTATAAATCACTTTATATCGAATTATGATTTAAAAGCCTGTATTTTATAAATCATATCCAGAGGGATTTTGATTTATAAATAGCTATGAATAAATCAAATTAATCCTTTTGGGTAAGGTTGAGTTACTTAAACGTCCGCTTTGTAAAAATGTTCAAATCGTTGTAAGTGATAACGAACCTCTCTTGATAGCTTAAAGTTGCCTGTCAGGTGAAGTCCAAAGTTATTCATCGAAACTGCAAGATCAGATATGAGCTACTACAAATTACTTTAGAGCTCAGGGTTGCTAGGTACTACCTCTTTTAACTCAACTTCGAATTCATTTATTTCTATGTTTTGACCATATTCTTTGAGTTTAGAAAGAACATCATTTGGTTTTGTATAAAAAAACTCTTTTCGACCGTTAACTAAGTTAACTCTTTGATCTGAAAATTCGTTATGCAGAAACTTTTCAAGAACAGGTGCATCCTCAGTAAACACAAAAGCATGAACATCAAAAAGCTCAGGAACAGAAGCATCACCCAGCTCTTTTACCCTATCATTTGGATCTGCACGCCTAGTCATACCTATTTTAACTACACCTTCACCAAAAGAGGTTTCATTAGATATGATATACACATAACCGGCTCTAGTTGTTTGAGCTAAAGAAACAGCACGCTTTTCTTTCTCTCTCAAGTCATGCAACTGTTGTTTATGAAGTTCGTATAAAGCTTTTTGCTCTTCCGAACTAGACTCAAGTTTACTCAACTCTTCTGCCACTAGCTTTTCCATTAGCTTACGATCTTTCTCGGCTTTTTCAGCTGCTGCTTTAATACGCTTTTCTTCTCGCTCGGCTTCGCGAACTATCTGAGCTTCCTCACGTTCAGCTTCTTTTATGTCTTGTTTAATTTGGTTTAATTCATATGTAAGTCTCAACTCTTCAATCTTTAGATTTAAATACTGATCTTTCAGATAAGTTTTGACTATTGAACCCGTTGCATTAATTTCACTAAATGTATCTTTAGTTCTTTGAATAATACGGTTGACATTATTCCAATCTATTATTGCTAACGCAGCTTTGAATTCATTATCTAAGCAACGAAGACGAAGCTTTATCTCACGATTAAATAGTTTTTTTGCCTCTGACTTTTTACCGTTAACAACAACATCTTTCCCCATACTACATATACACGCTTTCTTTTCACTTACTAAGTGTTTCAGCGAAGTTTTAATATCTAAAAGCCGAGCTTCAACGGCATCAATACTTTCTTCTTTCGTAAGGCTTTTATAAGAAACTGAATCAGTTGTACCAACACCTAAATAGTATTGTGACAAACGTTTTTCAGATTTACGTAATGTAGCTAGCTTTTCTTGGTAACTGGATTGTAACGTACTGTATTCATTTGATAATTGAGATAGTTTTTTTTCTTCAAGTGATGCAGGTTCATAAGTTTTTTGAATATCCATATTTTGAGCTTCAAGTTCATTTAGTTTTGAACGAGAAACTATCAAGAAATAGATTGATATCGAAAAAAGTACAGATAAAGCAATAGTAATATACATATTCGACTCCTCTATATTGATTCTGGTAAGTGGCTTGAAGCTGTTTGAGTTTTAGTAGCCTCTTGTTTAAGTGCTTCTCTCATAAGTAAGCTCTCTCTAAACTGTTTAGCTTCAACATCAAAATACCAATCACACTCGATATCTAGTTCCTCCATTGCAACAGCAACTTCTTGTGGAGTAACTTTAAAGAACTCTTTACGATGATTTTCTACATTTACACGCTTGTCATTGAATTTACGGTGTAATGTTTTTTCGATTCTTGGGGCATTATCAACGAAAGCCAGTGTGTGAACATCAAACTTAAACGGAACACTTGCGTCACCCAACTCATTAACACGATCCATAGGTTCAAGTCGACGTGTCATTCCAATTTTCACAACTCCTTCACCAAAACTGCCTATATTTGATATTACGTAAATATAACCAACTTTCGTTATTTGGGCTTGTGAAGTTGCTCTTTCAAATTTAGCTTCAAGCTTGTCAATTTCCTTTTGCATTCGACTGATTTTCAGTTCCATGTCAGCTGCGCCTGCTCCATGTAATTGCTGAGCTAGCTTTTGAGCTTTCTTCAAATCAGATTTACGATAATAGATATCATCTTCTAGTTCGTCAGTATCACTACCTGATTGCTTAGCTTGTTCTCGAAGCAGTGCTTGCTGTTTCTTTTTCTCTTTCTTCAGCTTTTCTTTATGCTCTAATTCATTATGCCAAATCCGGAGTTCTTCTTCTTTCAAGTTAAAGTATTCATGAGAAATAGTAACATTAGCTGTTTCACCTAGCTTTTCTAGCTGTTCTTCAAGCCTATATAGCTTTTTAATCGCAGTATCGTAACTTGAGTGCCGCATTTGCTTTCTAATTACGTCAAATTCCGCA
Source organism: Colwellia sp. (assembly GCA_020630795.1). GTDB lineage: Bacteria > Pseudomonadota > Gammaproteobacteria > Enterobacterales > Alteromonadaceae > Pseudocolwellia. The sequence goes on along the minus strand of JAHDIK010000002.1, from coordinate 59,843 downwards.
TTAAATGCTTTTAGCAATAAACTTTGATAAGCCTTAACCATTTGAGTGCCTTTACTTTTACTACCAAACCACTCCCAATCTGAATAAGCAGTTGTCGCACCACCACTATTTATAACTTTAAACTGTTGTTCAAGGCATTCGTCTATTTGCTCTTTTAATGCTTCACGATCATCAAACTTAAAGGTAGGAGGTAATAAGCCAACATCTATATACTTTAGCTGCTCTGAAGAGTGCTTTAATGTTCCAGCTAACTTATTGAAAATAGGTGTACCAGAGTCTATCTTCTGTTGAACTTCTTGTAATGACTGCTGTAACTCATTGACTATTACTTCCACTGACTTACTTTCAAGTGCTTTTTGTTTGCGCTCAATTTCACTTGCCAGCACCTTTCGTTTGCGTAAAGTAGAATTAGCAATATAAAATATCGTAGCTGTCAATAATATTAATAAGAGCGATGTTAATTGATACGGGTCCAATTCCTTGAGCATGTTTACTCCATGTTTTACAATAATATTTTCTTTATTAATCCATCCTACAACTTTCAATAGTTTTATACATTGTATTTTTGTAAAACTAGTATCAATCGACAAAAAAGTTACATTTAAAGTTAATTAGTCAATAGAAGAAACTGGACTATTCGACGCCACGCGTCGGTATACCTCATTTCTTCGAAATGAGAAAAAACCACTAATGATTAATTTCCAGTGTAGAAGAAGTAATCTCGGCAATTTTAATTTTTATTGTCCTCAATTATATAAGGAGCCCCGGTTTTCAGAAATTTACAGTAAAAAAAGTCAATTGATTGATATTCAGAAGATAAAACCAAACTTAAATTTATCGCAGCAGTTTATGCTGGGTTTCACTCCTCTTAAAATGAACTATTACTAGCTATAGCTGATAACAATCAGGAACTAAAAACTAGCTTATTGAAAAAGTCGCTACCTGGATAAAACTTATAGGCCTTACCTGAAGCTTGCAGCTCTCCCTCCTGATAAAGCTGGTTAATAATTTCCTTATATAAAGGGGCTAACCTTTCAATAGGTGTGCTATCAGAGTTCCCCATGCCTTGATAAAAACCAAGGTGAAATGAAGCATCATCTTGTGAAATAAGAAGACTTGGCGTGAATTTTTCATCACTCGTCCATTCTCTAAGCTTGTTTAAAACGTATTGTTCAGTCAAAGGTTCTTTCATTGTACTGCCCTAATTATTATTTATACCGTGATCTTAAAATTTACACTTTTCCAATAAGGTCAAAATCAGCTCTCGTTGAAAGTAAGAATACTGATCTGCTATGTCTAAGTTCACTATTTTCGAAATAAATACATCACCTGTATGCTTATGGATACGCTTAATATGCTCAATTTCGAATACGTACACCTTATCAGCCCATTTCAGCATTTCCTCAGTACAAAGCGTTGAGCCAGCTTTATTGACATATTTGGCACTTAACCCCGCTGACCGATACTCGTTGCTATTATCAAGCGCTCTGAACAGCTCTTCTGCCGTTTTACTTCTTTGAATGTTTGCAGTGCAAAGGAATAAGATGTTCATGTTAGGAAAAGTCCCCTGTTCGCATTCGCTCAAGCATACCTAGGACCTGCTCGATGCCTTCTTCAGCGCCAAGTAATTCAATTGGTGCTTGTCCGTTTAGTGGTCGTTTGGGGTTAACCAACCATTCAACTATGACTTTCTCATTAAATTTAAAAAGCAAGTTCAATTGGCTTTTAATATCAGACGGCACTTGCTCCATTGATAAATGATTTTCAAATAGCTGTTCGCTATAACCGGTTCGACTAAATGAATCAAAATCAGCAATAGCAAGCTCAATAAACTGACCGTTCCCTTTTAAGTTAAATGCCTCTCCAGATTTTGTTCGAACAAGCTTATCATTCATGCAAATATCAGTTACACCAGCAGTACAAACTCTTTCTCCTAACTCCAATCTTGGGCTACCAGCATTTGTTACAAAACCAGATAACGCCCGGCCAAAGTATTCAGTTAGTTCATCGTCACTAAAAATATCGAATACAACCCAGTGGTTGATTGCTATAGTCATTTACTTCTCCTTACTTAAATATCTTTTTTGTCTTGGTATGGCTTCTGGTAAAGTTAAATAAAGCCAATGATGGTCATGTTTGTATAACCAAATATAACTTGCAGAGCAGTCAGCCCTAATCCCTTTACGAGTGGTGTATTTATGAATTGATTTAATAAGGTTTTGTCGGTGCTTCTGTCGCTTATTGAAATAGCGGATTTTCTTCCTGAGCTGAACAAGCTCAGGGTAACAAGACAATATTTGTTCAACAGCACCAACAGAGATACCCATGGTGTCAGCTATATTTTCTGTCGTTTGACCTATGAATAACTTCCGCCAAATGTCACGCCGCTCGGGTTCATTAATAAATTGAACTCGTCTATCTATAGCAATACCGTTTATTTGAGCAAGCTTCTTCGCATACCCAATGCTGACGTCACATTTAGAAGAAGCCTTTCTTAAACTGTAGCCAGCCCTAAGAAGCGCAATAATTTTATCGTCAGGCTTATCATCACCATTGTTATCATGGGTTTTATCTTCTATAACGGTGGTTGGTTCATACCCTTTTTCTACCAAGCGGTATTGCGCTATAAAGTCATCAAACGTCTCAAATAAGTGACCTATAACAAGCAAATGCTTTAAAGGGTGGAAAGCTTTATCTTTGCCATAAAATAAATTTGCAGGATACTGCCAGCACTTATGTTTATTTAATATTTCTGATATTTGAGGGTCATTGCTAACCGGCTCCCAAAATTGCTTTAACTGTTCTCGCCATTGAGTAACTTTAATTCGAATAGAACTGTTATTAGTAGCTAAACCAAGTTCAACCAAACGATAGCGATAAACATTGTTAAGCACTTCACTTCTTAATATAAAGTCGTTTAACTCAAATAAGCTTTCACTAAGCGTTGACAATTTAATTGCAGCATCACTAGCTGATAAATGAATATTTTTTTCTGTCGGAGGCAGTAATAAACGCTTCCTATTGATTTGAAACACTATGAGTTTGCATTGATGAGCAACACAAGCAATAACTCCCGGCAACTGATGCTGAATATGCCAATATTCCCAAGCGTAATTTTCAAGATCATCTTGCACACACAAAGGGCAATATTTTAACTCGCCTGAAGCCTGCAAACGGTTAGCAACCAGTGACATTTTTGATTCAACGTTTAGTGAACTACCTATTTGTAACAGCTCTTCTACTTTATTTGCCACTCCCTTTGAGAGAAATGCTCTGTAGACAGGATAAACACTGTGTTCAAAAAGAAGCTGTTGAAATGGTATTCCAGAAAATGCTGAAACTTGAGAAATGAAGCTTGGAAACTGAGCACTCCATTGCTTACTTGTACTACCAATATAGTATTTAAGGGCGCTAGTTAACGTTGGATAACCATCCTTTAAGCAATAACGAATGAGATAGCTATAAATGCTCTCGTTGGGAAGAATACCTAACATAACCTTTCCAACCAGTAACGCTTAAATAGCAGATGAATCATCGGCGCTAGATTGTGATTTTTGAACGTATAGGAACTCACATTAAATGCAGAGACCTGTGAATAAGGCTTATTATTCGATAACGGTACTAGGTGGTTTGATAAATCTAGTGTATCAAGCCATTTACCAAATAAATCCTGCTGATAAGTTATGTGCTTTCTTTCAGCTAAAGTCCATTGACGCTTTAGTTCATTAAACCCATATTGAGCCTTAAAGTACGCTTGAACCTCAGGCTTATTGAATTCAAAGTCGTCCTGTAAAATACGGTTGGCATAGTCTTCAACCCACAAATCTTCGCCTGAATCTTCTCTATTTTGATGTTCAAAGCTTTCTCCACATTTAGGACAAGAGCTTAATGGCGGAGCTCCCTGTAATATTGAGTTAAATGAGTAATTACAGTGTTGGCATTCAGATATTAGTAACGTGCCATGTTGGTTACAGCGTTTCTTAAGTGCAAATTGATGGTCGCAGTGCCAGTATGCTACACCATACGTTTCTTCATCTTCAATCACGCATTCTGGGCACCATTTCCAACCATGGTGAACTTGTTCAAGGTTGGCATACTTAAGTTGCAACTTATGAGGTTGATCTAATTGCTGTGTTAATAAAGTGGAAAAATCGCATTGAGTAAAACTTGAATAAACTTTTAGCAGTGTATTATCAAATGCAATCTGAGAATGATACTTCGGTAGATATTGGATCAAAGCATCACGATATATTGTCCGCCAATAACTATTGCAATCAACTTTGCTTACATTCGTCGATACTTGTTTAGCAACTTTAACGTATTCCTTTCGGCCTTGAGATATGGCATAACGCATTAAACAACTCAATAGGTGCTCTCTTTCAAGCGGTGCTGGAAAATGATAAACGCTCATATGGTTTAACCTTTATGCTCATTACTGATATCAGTAACATCTACCCGTATATTTACGTTTTTTCCTTTCTGCTCTTCCAGTGCCCAAACAACGTTATTTGCATCATCTCGACTTAATAAATTTTCCAACATTTTTTCGTTACCTGTTTCATGTAAATTCTGTAGGGCTTCAGCTAGCGGGCCAAATTGCTCTACAAAAACACCTTCAAGTAACTCATCTTCAGGTATGTCGGTTATTCTTAGGGCGATCCGATGATATAACTGAGCCAATCGAGTAATAACAGCTAGAAGTCCTGCTGTGAGTGTTGCTACTTTTACTTTGAAAGATTCTTGAAAGCCGTTTTGGTTTTGGCTTAGTGAAGCAGGGAAAAATGCGGTAAATAAATCATCAAATAAGTCAGAGTCTACAGGCGCTAATTCGAATACATAAATTTGATCTGAATATATTCGTCGTGTTGTTGTAATAACACCAAGATCAACTGATGACTCAGCTATGATGGGATCAAATAATGTTAATCCTTCGGGCGTACAACTTATGAGAGTTGGTACAGATAGCTTATTAAATAAAGCTTCTACAGCTTGCAATGTAATCGAGTTACGTCCTGAGCCAAACTTCAACATAAATTGCAGTTCATCAATATGAATAAACCCGATATTGTATTCAAGTATTAATAACTGCATTGCTGCATAATGATGCTCAATACTATCTGACTTTCTTCCCTTCCATATACTGTAATAAGTAGTACCTATTGCCATATCTATTGATCTGAAAAATGCCAGCGCAAGTGCTTTAGGTGAGTCACTTGCCGCCATATCAAAACTTAACCATACTATTTGGGTTAATTTTTCGGGGGTATTATCAAACTCTGGATGAATGATCACTTGTGGAATAGATAAGAGTGTTCGTCGTATTGTTGTTGTTTTACCGCTACCTGAAGGGCCTGTAACTACAGCATTATTGGTACTTGTCAAAGGGCTGAGCGGCGAAACTATGATTTTCTCATAGATTTTATCGCGATCTTTCTCACTACATAGCGCTGTTAACTCTTTTTGAAATCTTCTAATCTCAGGTCTTCTGGGATCACGGTCTATATAACTAAACAAAATCGAAGATAGGATATCTTCATAAAGCGTACCAACCCAAGGGTGTACAACGTTAATACAGCTTAGTCGTTTTAAAGTCGTTTTTTGATAAACGCCAAGTAAGTTATTAAGGTGATTTGGGAGTTCAGGTATAAATCTGACTTCTTTTTTAATTAGCTCTGTATCTTTTACAGGTATAGCTCGAATCAATGGGTTTTCATTTAGCCACTCATCTTGATGGTCATGGTAAGTTGCTTGATCAATCAAAATAGGTTTAGGAAACGCAGGTTCGAATAATTTCATTTAGCTATCCTTCTTTTGATTCTTTGAGTTTTGTAAACGCGAATTTAAGCTTTTTCTTTTTCGCTTCTTCGCATTTTTATTTGATGGTTTAGAGATAGGCTCATCAGTGCTATCGCCTTCATCTGGATGTTTAGTTACTATTTTTGAAATAGCTGTTTTATTACGTTTATCAATATTCGATTTATCGATAATTGACTGTTCGTCTTTTCGTTCTTGAATACCACTCTGCCTTGATTTAACGGTGTTTACTGGTAAGCCTTTTATTTCATCCTGATTGCCTTGTAGCAGTTGACGTTGCTTATGATCTTTTTCCAATTCACTTTGAGCTTTTTTACGTTTCGCATCGTGACGCTCTCGTGCATACTCTGTTTGACGAATTGCAATTGCCTCCCAAGCTTGTCTCTGATAGCGACGACTCTTGTCTGGCTTTATTTTGAAAGCAATAACTTTATTCTCTGGGGTTTGAAACCAGATAGTGTCACCAGATGTGCGGCTCCACTTAACGGTTATGTTAAAAACACCAAACTGCTTCGCTTTAAAGTACCATTTTTGTTTTTTTGCATAAGGAGATGTGTAATACACTCCTTGAAATTTTACTCCTTGATCTGTGACTGAAGCTTCACCTTCAGGAAGGCAGGCTAACCGTATTCGTCCTTCATCCTCTGATGTTGTCGGATTTCCGCCTGCCATTTCTTCATCGATAAAAAAATTGAATATGGATTGAGGAGAAAAACCAGCATGCATTTTAGATGCTTTGAAGTCATGGTGCTCTTCTCGCATAGCGGTATGGTTATAGTGAATAACTTCTAGAATGACGGCTTGATATAAAGACTGTAAATCCCAAACAGCATTTTGTGAGGGATCTTGTTCTTCCCTGCGAACTTCATAGACAGCACCTGGTTGATAATGAAGAAAGCTGTCATTAATAACACCGAACTTTCTTTCTGAAACAGCTTTAGCAACGCCCATGTAGCTACGAGTTTTTGTCCATTCTTGAACCCCTAAATTAGCTTTCAGTAATGGTGATATATTACCTAAAGAATATTCACCACCATTATCACTATTAATCCAATAACAGATATGATGGCAAGGCCAGTCTTCAGGTTTTATTTCCAAGCCATAACGTGCTGCAAAAGAGACTTTATCCATAAAAGCATTAACTAATGCTTCTGCTGCGCCAATCCAGTCAGGGCCATGAAAGCCGATATAAATTCCGACAATACATGTTGAATAAACATCAACAACGACATATAACACAGCTCTACCCATTGCCAATCTTTCATTGTCTGAATATGGATAACGAATATGAAGATCCATCACCGTTGCATCTATTTCATAAAGGTGAGTTGGACCAATCAAAAACTCCCAAGTAGAACCACTTCGATCTGCATAGTCTTTATCGAACGTTACTTGCCCTTTCGCTGCTACTATTTTGTCTTCTTCACTCAGAAACTTTTGAAATTGACGCCTGAATTGGCCATCAGATAAGCACTCAGTATCATCATTCCACACTAATTTTTTATTCGTACCGTATGGGGTCTCTTCATCTACAAATCGACATTCATTTTCACGTCGATACATTAATCTTGCACGGGCAGTGATATTTTTTCTAACTGAACGGATAGCAGTTCTAGCAACTTTGCGAATGCGGCGAATTTCTTTCTTTGTAATTCCAGGGGATTTCGAAAAAACTGGTTGCGGTGGGTGTCCATCCAATTTTGCTGGCATTGTTTTACGTCCACGCTTTACATTATTCTCACCTCTTTCTTCTGGGATAAAATAATTACTACCACAGTTTTCATAACTGAAAGGTAATAAAGCATTATTTATGCAACCATAAGTGATGTAACGATTGAGTTGGCGGTAGTAATTACTAGATTTTTTCCACTTTGTGCTAGATTTTAGAAGATCACTTATCTGATCTCCAACTCCACCACCGTAGAGGTACTCATCTATTGTTTCTTCTGTGAACAATGAACCAGCTATTTTTAGCTTTTTATCTCGTTTTACTATCCAGTTTTCTTTACCTAAACCTACTAGTTTTTCATCGTCGAAATTAATCCATGCAGGTAGCATCTCAATAGTTCGCTGTAGCTTGTTCTCTTTGATATATGCCGCAAATTCATCAAATTGAAATGATTTGGGTTTGCAAATAGGTTTCCCATCTTCCAAACGAACTAAATCAACCACAGCAAGTTTGGCCAAATCGATTGCAACATGGCAAACTTTTAACTGAATACCTTGTTTAATATTGCTATAGACCTCATTAACGCCAAACATTACAAGTTCACCGCTACTGGCTCTGAAAGCCTTATTGGGTATTCAATATTTAAACTAAGCTCGTGGTGATACGCTGCAAATTGAAAGATAGCTTGAGCATCACGAAATGAAGCCCCCATGAGCTTACAAACGTAAGCTAGGTGTACTTCTAACCAAGCTCTAGGGTTATTTGAATATGATTTAAAGAATAACCGTTTAAAATATTGAAGCTCACTTTGAGCGACATTTAAATCGTGACGCATTTGAAACCAAGAGATATTTTGAACTGCTATTTTTGTTGAATCTCGCTCAGTTGCCTGAATGCATTCAACGTTATTTTCCAGCCAATAGATTTCTTCTATCTGATTTTTTTGCCAAGTACGCCAGCTCTTTTTAATCACAATGCCCTCATCAGTGTACTGATAAATAGCATCCCAGTATTTGAAGTTACAAGCTTGCTGATAAACCTCACCCGAAGTGAAGTTAACACGATCAACGAGTAAGTCTGTTGTCATGATATAAAGTTCTTTAGTCTTCCAATTCCTTGGATGAATAAATCTCAGTTTACTCGCTATTTTTAATGTTTTAGGTAGGTGGAGTGGAAACTGTTCTCGAATGCCAATAACATCTGGTTCATACATTAATCGCTTATATGCATTGGCTTCACCATCACTTAAAAGGTGAACAAGTCGTTTTTGAACAGGACAGTGATAGAGGTGTCTTCGGCTAATTGAATTAACAGCGTCAATATCAATAAATGAACGGTAATACTGAAGAGGATGTTCAAGCTTTTGCTTTCGACCTTTCTTATTTTTGGCTTTCCATTCTCGAAGTCTAGCGAGTTCTTTTAAATTGACTTTATATTTTGGTTTCATATTTACACCTATATCTAATTAATTCAGATATAGTGTAAAAACAAAGACAGATCAAGCAAGCTATTGATTTTACTTAATATTTCAGTAAATAACTGTTATGTCAATACGATTTTTTTATTCAAAACTTTCAATGTCTTATATTGGTGTTTTTTCTAAAAACTCATGATTTAGAGTAAAAGGTACTGCTAAAATAATTTAAAAAAATATTAGCGAGTTAGCTATATGTAGCTTAAAGCTCTTTCTAAAATCACATTAAAATACTGGTCAATCTTAATTGATGAGCACAAATATGCTCTTGCATGATTGCTAGCTTTTCAGACTTCATCAGTTCAATATGATCTTTTAAGGGAGTTTCTATATGTGCAAGCATCAAGTTTTTATTCTGCCTTAAATACGTATCTTTTTTAGAAAGAGATAGATGAGCTTCAATATCTTCCAAAGTAGGTAAAATAATGCCATTAGCTTTCATATCTACAACGCCAATATTGATTCCTTGAGGATCAAAATCACCAAAGTGAAACCATGCTCCCTTAAACCTCTCCCGTAATGTCGATACAGCTTTAGGGGAAGCAATATTATCCCCTCTGTAAATAACGATTACTGGCTCTGAGGTATTAATTGCTTCAGATAATTGAGTGTAAGAAACAGATGCAAAAGTATCGAAGTTTTCGACACTAACAACTGCTTCAATACCCAAAGATAATACTTGTTCAATATCACCGCCAAAATAGCCCTGAGTGACAGTTTTGGAAGTAAGTACTCGATACTCTATGAAAATCTCTCGCGGCTTAAGCGAGATAAATTTTTCATTTTTTCCAGACTTACTATTTTGAGTTCGAGTGCGTTGCGCTAACTTTTCAGCTGGCTCATCAATAGGATCGAAGCCTGTTAAGCTTTTAACTTTTTCTCTTATAAATGCACGGTTAGTAGCTGTAAGAGTAATTAAATCGACTTGTCGAGTGCCAACATTATATTCATTGAATAATGCTAGCCAAATACCTTTAGCAGGAACGTTATCGCATGCCGTTCTCAAGTACTTGCTAAGTTGGTAGTAGTCTTGTTCTCCAATTGTAATACTCAACTTAGCGGCTCCAAAATTAAATCAGTAACACTAACTGTTGCAGATTGCTCAAATGCCTTCTTAGTTTTTACAGTTAACTTTCGCTTTGTCTTGAGCGACTTTATTTGATTAAGCTCTTTATAAGCATAAGACATAAATCCATATGGGTAGCCTGTTTCGCCCAGATTCAACTTCCAATATTCTCTACATGAAACCCTTTCAACTTTTGATAAGCGCAACATTTCAATAAGATGAGCTTCCATCCTATCGCTGTATTCAATTAATTCTTCTGAATTAGCTTCACCTTCAAAATTCGGTGGCTCTTTGCTCTCTTGGTTTTGGTCAAGATTAAGTTCATGCCTTGGTTTAAGTGTATTAAGCAAATCTATATGGCTTGCAAAATAACTTTGGTTCTCTACATCAGCAGCTAATTCTTTAATGTTATTATCAGTATGACAAGGTAAAACTAACTCAGTGAGCTCGTCATCAGTAGGATCGTATTTAAAACCTTGGCTATGAGTTCTAAAGTGATTATAAAAAGCCCATACACGTTTTGAGTCCTTAGATTGTTTCTCAAACTCCCATAATAAATGCTTTAAACGTGGAATAGAGGCTAATATAGCTTCTCGACAATCATCAATGCTGCGAAATAATTTAACGCTTAATATTTTTCTTAACTCAGGGTTGCTGCCAGCCAAGTCATTTAAGGTTTGCAGATCTAATACCAACAACTTTTTAGTGAGTCGATCAAGGCGATTAATTAAATACTTGTTTTCTGCTTGCTTATCAGCAATTGACTCAACATGACCAAACTTTGTATGTAAAGCAATTTCAATTGATCTAACTTCATTGCCAATCCCATCACGCATTAGAAAAACCATACCGCGTATATCAGTTAAATGCTGACCATATGTTCGAGTATTTTTACTTTCTTTCGCTTGGTTCAACTGTGATATTTTAAGGTGTAATTGGGCTAACCATTCGTTCACATCTGGTGATAAACGTCTATTTGCCTCTTGCTTATTTAGTAGGTATGAAAGCTCAACTAAAACAGATGATGCACTAAAACCTTCAACTTCATTACCGTGAATAATGTTATAACTAGTTAAAGTATTAAAGAGACGAGTTAGTTCACCTAAATCACTTTCTTCCTCTCCGTTCAGCTCGGTAAGTCGTGCTATAGCTTCAGCATTTTGTGTTAACGCCTTACCTAGTTCGGCAAATTTTTCCGCTAAGCTATTCATGTGCTAACTCTATTTGTTCCGCTTCTTCTTCATCGACTGCTATCACTTCATATTCAGCAATAAACTCCATCACAGTATGAATGTAATCTACTTTACCTGTGATTTGGTAAAGCATCTCGCTGCGATTTTTAACAACCAGTAAATTTAAACGTTCTAGCCCGTCAAACAATGCGATTAACTTATCAGTTGTAGACTTTTTAACAGTTTTAAACGCTGATAACTGAACTAATTGATTTAAATGCTTTAGATGCAACTCGTTGTCTGTTACTAAATTCAGTATCTCTGCGTAACGAATAATGTCACCAGAAACGAGAACACCCGCATCGCTTTTAACCTTAGAAATAAATACTAAGAACTCAACTACCGGCTCAATCTCATCTCTAACTTTCAAAAACTCTTTCTTCAGCAATAGTCTATCTGTTGCATGCTCTGGATCAGTTGACGTGAGATAAAAAGCGCCATTTTCATTAACTCTTGTTAGTTTTCTGTCAAATACAGCCATTGCTGCATCAATTTGAATTTGACCTTCATTTGTTTCAAGAAACTCATAACACTCTTCATCGGTGTAAGGACAAATGAACTTTTTCTCGTTATATAACTTTTCCAATACGTTTCTTAAGTTCATTTTAGGCCTCTTCAGCTTCTAGTAACTCAGTTAATTTACTTTCAGTAGAATTAATACTGTCAGCAGAATATTCCCGGTAAACACGTTTATGCCCTTTTTGACTTTCAATTTGATAACAGTGCTGGTAATACTGCAAAATATCGCCTTTTCCAGAAGGTTGAGCACTTAAAATTCGAATTCCTTGTTCATCAAATAACTTAATTAAAAGCTTAGAATTTTCAGCATCTATTTTATCAAACTCATCAACACAAAATGCCAATTTAACATTGGTATCACTTCGCATAAGATTAATTAGACCAATATAGATGGATACGATAATTAGATATGTTAGGCCATTTGAACTGAGTTCAGCTATTTCTTGATCATTAGTCGCCATTTTAGAAGTTTCGCCATCCATATAATCAACAGTGAATTCAAAATACTTAGCGATATCTATAACTGGTTTATGAGTATTAAGTAAGTTAACTAAGTTGGTTAACTTACTAATAAGTTCATCATCCGGTAGCTCGTTTAACTGCTGAAACTTCCAACGATTATGTGCCTTAGCAAAATCTTCAAGGCTAGAGAAATAAGCTAGTGTTTTTAACCTAGATGACACTTTAATATCAATCTGTCCCATGCTTTCAAATGGGTTTGATACCTGACCAATTCTCGTAGTTAATTGACGTCCTTTAGCGCTCAACTGCTTATCAGCTTCCTTAACGCTAGTACTAAAATTACTGATACTTTCTGCGACAACAGTATAATTTGAACGAAGTAATGACTCTTGAGATACATGGTCTTCTTTAAAGTAATTTCTAATCTCAAGAGCCGCTTTTATCCATAAGTTTTCAGGCTCAACTTTATCAAGGACTTCTTGACGCATCTTTTCAAAAAATCGTGCGGGATGTGTACGCTGAACTCGAATAAAAACTTTTTGCAATTGGTTAAATGTATCCTTACCTGACTGTTGAGTTTCTTCAATCTGCTCTACTAATTTATCTAGAGTTAGCTTCAACCTTTCAACGTCATAATTAACATAACGAGAGCTATGTGCTTCATTTAGGCCAATATTTAAAGTTTGCCCAGACTCCACCATAAGGCTTAGCTCTTTCAGTTGAGTTACAAGTTGCACATTAACTTCACTACTTTTAACTAGGTCTGCACTTATTTGGCTTTTCTCTGACTCAAAAGCAGTTCTTTGTTCCTGAGATAATCTTTGATGTTCTGCCAATGCCTGTTCTGCTTTGATTTTGTCTTCGTTTAATTGTGGATGTTTTACCCATTCATCCCGCAGGAATTTCTTATAACGGGTTACACGATTACCTGCATTTAAAGCTCTGTCATGTTGTTTCTGAGCAAGCACAGACGCTTCTTTAGCCTTATTAATAGCTTCATCACTAAAGCCGTTATCACGAATGGCTTTATTTTCGTCCTCTTTACTTTTTTCAATTTGAAGCCTTAATTCTGTCAATTTTGCTTCAGCGACTGTCGTCGCCGCATTTACTTGCTCACTCAGCTTCTCATCAATACGCTCAAGTGATGTTTGCTTCTCTGTATTAAGCTTTCCGACATTCTTCTCGTTAAGAGCAACTAACGCTCTTTTTTGCTCAATCAGTTCCCTCAGATTCGACTGACATTTAGATAAAGCAGCCTCTATACCTGCAACATGCTCTTTTAACCAAAGCTCTGCTTGTGTTTTCTTATCCTTAATATCTGCTTCTAGTTGCTCGTTATGGGCTAGTTCTCCTTTTACTTCATTCCTAACTCTTGCTACGTCATGCTCTTTAGCATCGCATTTACTCGATAATGTTTTTGTTTCTGACTCTACTTTTGTTATCTGTGTTTCAAGATCAGCAATCTCTTTGTCTAGCCCTTGTATTTCTTCGATGATAGATTGCACATTGCCAAAGCCTTCAGACTCTATTTGACTTAGGTCAATCTTCAAGCCATAGAAGCTTGATTCACTGTGATTGAACTCTGGTTGTAGGTTTTTTCGTAATAATAATTCAGGGTTAATAACCTTACCTAAGGTATCCTCAAAATTAGGGACAGTATCGCGTAAATAGTTAAAAAGCGTTCCATCTTCAATTCTTGATTTTAAAACAGCTTGTTGTTCTGTTTGTCTTTGTTTACGTGCTGATAAGATTTTAAGATTTTCTAACTTCTTCTCTCGTTCATCCTTAAGTTCACTAAATGCATTTGTTTCATTTAATAATTCAGATTGTGCTTCAGATAAATTTTTACTTGATTCAACATGCTCATGGTTCAACTGCTCTAGTTGTTCCTTAAACTCTAGTTTTAACACGGGGTTTTCAAAGCGCACTTTAAGCTGAGCTTCTTCACCGATCACGCTACGCTCTTTCTTATTAAAACTTTCTTTGTCCAAACTAAACTGGTCATTTAATGATTTAAATTTGAGATCGTAAGAGGCTATAAGGTTATCTTTATCTTTCTGGCTTTGATTGTTAAAGTCCTGAGTTGAATTAGATAAATTTAACTGAATATTTGATATTGTTGTATCTAACTCAGAACGTTGCTTTTCGAAGGTTTCATTTATGTTCGTTACACCAGAAGATACTTTGTCGTAGTGTTCTTTTGTTTTTTTACTTTGATATTCCAGAGTACCTACTTGTTCAAAAAGCGCTTGTAACTCAGCAATAGGTAAATACTTTTCACTAGGCGATTCAAAATCCAGCTTTAGCTCTAACAAATTATCAATTTCACGAGATACCTTCTTTACGGTATTTTCTAGATCATTGGTGGTCAATTTGTCTTGCGTATCAAAATCCACAAAAGATTGATTGGTACTACTTTGCTTTAAGGTTAACTCTTGAATTTCTTTTTCAATTTTCGCTTGTTCAATACCAAGTTGATTTTGAATATTACCAATAACATGCAGTAAACCTGAGATATCATCACAGTAGCCCTGCTGAGCTATTGCTGCATTAGTTAACTCAACATTTTTTGGTTTTTGACGGTCAATGGCTAGCCAAGCTTTACGCTCAGCCATCCAATCATTGATTTCAATTGAGTGGTTATTCAATGATAACAATTGGCTTGGTATAGCTCCTTCTTCGACCAAGATATTGGTCAACGTAGAGCGAACCGCATCCATTGATACTTTCCCTCTGAAAATACCAATTAGTACGCGATCAATATTATCAATGCTGTCACCTTGGATGGGAAATGAATAACGAGGTCTCCACTTTCTAATAGATTCACTATCGGGCGTTTTCAGCCTATACGGCTTATTCGATTGAATAATGTTTCTATACGTTTCACCAGTTAACTTTGGGCTTAGCTCACGCTCAAAACGATCTGCGTTCGTTCGTAATGCGTTATTTTGCACAATAGCTTTACCGCCTAATTCATCTAGGAGGAAAATATTTTTATCAAAGGCTCCTGACAAAAATTGATATCGAATAGAGTTATCTGTTGAGCTACAGATCACACAATGTGTCTCATCGCCCCGTACATACTCATAAACTAGATAACTACTCGGATTTGGTAAGTAATAATTAACGAAGCTTTGCGTAACCAGCCCTTTTTGTTTTGCAAGGTCGCTGCCTTTTACACCGTAAAATAATAAAGCCAATTTTAAAGTCGTGGTTTTACCGGCTTTGTTTCTACCATCAAAATTAGTGTGGCCATTTGTGTTAAGAACAACAAACTGCCCACGGCTCAAATTATCGATAGCTATAATGCGGTTTAAGTGAGACATAATTCCCTTTTTCTAGCATCCAAAATAGTTAAAACAAATATTACACCAGAATCAAATGATGTGGTAGAGTTTAAATATACAGTTTAAAATGATTCACAAAATCAAAATGATTAATAGCGTATATTTGGTTGATTTACTTTTAAGTTATACTGGTTCCTTTAACCGGCAGCAATTAATGGACTTAACCGGAATGTCCATTGCTACCGCAACTCGCACCATTAAAAAGTATAAAGAGAATAATGAAGATAACTTAAAGTACGTGGTTGAAAATAAGCGCTATGAAATTACTGACATTTTTAAAAGTAACTTCAGTATAGCTGCGGAAGATGCCCTTACATTACTGGCATATGGTCAACAAAGAACACAAACAGGCTATTTAAATACAATTGGCCCAGCGGTAGTCTCGAATGAGAATTCAAAGCTATCGTCAGATATTGTTCCTGATATTACTCGTGCAATTTATAGCAAATCACCTATCGATATTGAGTATTACGGTACTCAATCACCTCAAGAAAAAAGAACTATTTTACCTTTAGCTATTTTTGAGAGTAGAGGGAATTGGTATGTGCGTGTATTCGACTTAAAAGATAGCGGATATAAAACATTTAAGTTTATTAGAATAAACAGTGTCCTTGGAACTTCTGTTCAAAAATTAACAGAAATTATAGATGACAAAGACTGGTTTGAAACTGTTACTTTAACCCTTGGTGCTCATCCAAATCATCATAACCCTAAGGGTCTAAATAAAGATCTAGGGTTACTGGATAAACCGGTATTTAATTTGACAGTCCCAAAGGCTCTTGCGGGTTTTAAATTAGCAGAGTTAGCAGTAGACGCATCACCTGAAGGCACGTTAAGTCCAGAATACTTTCAATATAGGTTGTTAAATTTACATGAGCTGTTTGAGGTTAGTTCAATGCGAATTGCACCTGGATTTAAAGGCAATAAGCCAAACCAAAATTTAACAATTTAACAATTTAACGATTTAACAATTTAACGATTTAACGATTTAAATCAATAGCTTAAACATCACCAAGGGAGTCAATAAATTTACGGAACATAGGAATAAGCCCCAAAAGAGCTATTCCTCTATACTCCGCTTCATCAGAACCTAACTTTAATTAATACATATTATATTACTTCCTGCTTGCTCTAATTCTCATTTCCCAATGTGAACCTTCCCTCTGGAAATAAATTCTTGAGTTATTAGCAACAGACTCAAATGGAAATTTATCATTGGAACCAACAGGTATTTTTGAAGATAAATCAGGGCTACATAAAAATAGGTTGCCATTGAAACCTCGAACACTTAGTTGATCACTAATAGGCTCATTATCACTTAAACTAAAGTTATTAATATGGGGTAGTTCATCTTCATTTTTTCCTTCTGTCTCCCTCGTAAATAACTCTACCCATTTATTGGTTACTGAATTACAGAGTAACTCAATATTTAAAGAGTTTTCTTTAAGCAGTTTAATTAATTTTGATTTACTTAAACCAGTAAGTTTTCCATCGAGTATGCTAGAAAGTTCGAAAGCAGTTACTCGTGATTTTAAACCTGCTAAATATATCTTCACAGAGTCCATATTAGGAACACCTGTCTCGCATAAAAGCGCTAATTCTTCTAGAGATTCAGCTTCATCTGCAAGTTCCAAATCGAAAAGCTTTCTTGTAATTGCATTAATAGCCCAAGGTAGAGTCATTGAAAGATAAGAAACACAAATATCTTGACCGTTTTCATGAACAGAAATTTCTGACAGTGGTTTTGCACTGAACCACTTCAACCTTACTTCATCTAATTCAGCTTCTTCATAATCATGCTTAAAAGTAACTGTTGGGAGTTGTTGAATTAACTCTTCAATACTTTTAGAGAATTTTGCTAGGTCTTCTGCACGACCTTCTGACTCTTTGAAAGCTTTTGTACACTCTTTTATTGGCTCTATAAAATCGTCTAATGCTTTGGAAGAGCTTAATGGAATGCCTGACTTAACCATACCTTCCCAATTCACATAATCGCCAGCCATATTAATCACTGCTTTATTTCTATTTTTAAGAAAGCTTATAACCTCTTCTTGAGAAACTTCATTGTCTTGTTCTGCTTGAATAAAAGCGAGTGAGTGCCTAAATACAATATCAATCCAAGCGGAAGAGTCTTCTTGCCTATTTGAACCATTCTTATAATTCAATGCTAGTAACGTATCATCTAACCAATCAAATACTGCTTTGAAGCTCTCAGAATAACTATTCTCTCCATTTTGCAACAGAGAAAAGTCATTATTAGCGACCAACTGTAGTAACAAATCAAAGTCTACATTACAACTTTTGGCAGTGCTTTTTAGTGCTCTCACTAGAGCCAGTATCCCACTCTCTGCACGTTCCATTTTCGATGAATCAAAGTAATCATTACAAAAACCAAGATCCCTTTGACTGCTCCAGTTAGTCTCATCGATACAGTACAAGACTTTGCCTTCTATATCCGTAAATGCTCTACCTGCTCTCCCTGCTATATTCCAAAAATCTTTTGAGCCGATTCTTCTTTCGTCCTGATGGTTCATAAATACATCAGCAAATATTACTGTTGATATGCCAATATTGACACCTTGGCCTAAACTCGTTGTCGAAACGATAACCTTAACATTTTCTGAACGCATTAATTGCTCAATCAAAATTCGAACATCTGAAGGTAGTTTTCCGTAATGACATAGAATTCCGTATCGAGCCAAATCGTATATTTCACTAACCCCAGCTTCATTACATGCGAGTTCAAATAAATCGAAAAGCTCTTCATTTTTATAATTGTGTAATTCAGGAGTGCCTCCCATTGCTCTTAACACTCTATTAGCAGAGGAAACAACATATCTAGCCTGAGCAATGAACATCAAAACAGTTCCAAGTTGCGACAACTTCAATGCTGTAGCGGCAATACCTTCATTTTTATCATTGGGAAAATATTTAGTTCTTGCACGAGGTGGTAAAAATTTCTCAACGAAATTCCTGTTAAATGAGGTTGGTTCGCCAAGCCACTCTATTGTTACACTTTTAGAGTGAGTCCATTTTATTATCCCAAACCGCTTGTCTGCAATTGTCTTATTGGTTTCGTAAACACTGTTGCTATCTTTAGCTATCCATTGGGCAATATCACTTGTATTTGGGAGAACAGCAGAAAGAAGCATAATCTTGCCATTATTTTTATTGACATGATGCTTTAGCTCCTCGATAAATAACTCAATTCTAATTAACCTTTCTTCAGCTCCAAGCAAGTGCCCTTCATCGATGATAAGCAAACCAATTTCGTTGGCAATACCTTCATCAGCCCTTACAATTGCCTTTGCTTTTTCGGGCGTAGCAATAATCACATTTGAGTTTTCAATAAGCGCCTTATCTAGCTGACTAAACTGTCCTCCACCGTATAGGAACGTGGTAGAGAATCCCAAAGGAGCTAATGTTTTCTCCATTGACTCCTCTACCTCATAAGATAACGATCGGAAAGGGGCTAGATATAGAACTTTGGAAAAGGGGTTATCAATCAAAGCTTCCAAAATAGCGATTTCTGCTATTCTTGTTTTTCCACTACTAGTTGGAAGGCTCAAGACAATGTCATTTTCATCTTTCATTGCATGTAACGCATTATATTGAGCGTAAAATAACTCTGTGATTGGCGGTGTCCGCAATGCTAGTTGCGCTACATAATCATCAGTAATATCACTCTTAATTAATTTTGGTAACACATTCCAAAATGAGTAATGCTTGAACACACCATACAATATTTTTAACAACCTTGATAACCACCAAACAACGGGTTCGTCATCTATTGAAGCCAACTCTTTCAAGTCAGACAAAAACTCACTTCCCAAATAGAGGTGCTCATCTTTGCCAGAATAAATGTATTCCAAGACTAAATTTAATGATTTAGACAAGATAACTGCATAATACTTGTTATTCTGTTCTAGCTCATTTTCAGAAACTTTATCATATTCATCATCAAACTGAATGTTGTTAATTTCCTGAATAAGTGATTGCAGGTCTTTTCTCAAAAAATTGCTAATTAACTTTATTAATGGTGATTCAGCTTTAACATTTTTGATCGCTATAAACGATTTAGAATATTGAGAAGCTAGGTAAAAAGATAGACTACTAACAACCAAATAGAAGCTACTTTGCTCGTCAACTTCTGTATTTTGGGAGTGAATGTAATGAATAATATCACCAGCTTTCTCAAATGCTTGGACAGCTACATTATTGATTTCTCTTTTTTCGGTTATGGCACAACCTATAGACATATATGCGAAGGCAATACCATTAATCCTATCAGTTAATCCTTCTGTAAAATTTGGAAAGTTAATTTCATCTTCTTTGACAGCTAACAGAATATTCTTCGCATTAGATTGTGCTATTAAATTTTGAGCGAATTCATCGTTTTCAAGTTTATCAAATAGTTCCTGAGCTTTTTCGATATCCATATCTACTTAATCACCATTTTCAGAGCTTCGTCAAAGCAATTTTGTACAAGTTCAGCTGGGTTATCTTCACCATACGATACAATGATAAGATCATTATTATTAGAGTTTAAGTTTTTCTCTATCGTCTTATATGTAGAAGCTTCACTATGATAAAAACCAACATATGTGACTGGAGTTTTTTTTGCATGAAGGTTTGTGATTAAATCATCAATTTCATTCGCTAGAGAACCATCCCCCATTTCGTCTAATCTATCGCTCACAAAAGTCAAAGATATAGGGAGATTCTTACTCGATAACGATTCAACAATATCGTCTAAAGCTTTTTTACTTTTAGTAGCTCGAAACTTGGCTTCTCCCATTATGACTCTATTTTGAATATTTTGTTTTTCAAAAAGTAATAAATCGTCCCCCTTCATAGATTGTTCTACATTTGGATTGTATCTTAATTTGTATACAAGAATTTCTAAACCTGATGTTTCAGTGAGATACTCCGCAAGGATTATTTCACCAAGATTTCCTTTCTGCGTAGTTGCTGATTTAACGGGAAAAGGCACTTTACCTTCCATATACTTAGCGAAACCATGCTTATCCAAAAGCTGCTTTTTCCTCTCAATTCTAGCCATACGCGCTTCAGTTGCATGATGATTAATTATCCATTGCGACAAATGATCAACTAAAGTAGCGTTACTTATCCCTCTATTTGTAAGCTTCCTATGCTTTTTATTCGCCGTGGCTGGCGTATCCTCACATTTAAACCAGTCAAAAAACAAACCAGACCTCGGGTGTTCACCTATTAACTTACTTTGGGCTGAAACTTGTTTATTCACGCTCATATTTTTTCCATATAGTTTTTAGCATCATCAATTGATTTTTTATATAAGATTGAACACTTTCTCATATACTTTTATGAACTCATCATCATTTTCAGTTGGATTAAAAGATAACTGTAATTCTTCGTATGTCAGGGAACTAAAGTGTTTGTTTGCAATTTTTTTCCCTCCTAAGCTAACTTGTCGAACATGAGTTTTCGAAATATGTTTAACATCGCACCAATCAGTGAAATCAATATCACTTCCAGGAACTAATCGTTCAATCGCACTAGGCGCTATATAGTTTTCTAATTCTCTCTTTCTCGATACTAAGAAGTTTTGATCTTCAACAAAACCTTGTCTTATTAACTTCGCAGTATTAGGTGAACCATCACCCTCTCTTTCTTTATCTGAGTCTAAATATATAAAGAAAGGCTTATTTAAAGTTCTAAGAAGGTCTAATGAAACCCAGTGCTTGATGCTGTCACATCCACCAATAGGAATAGAAACAACTCCTAGTTCTTCTAATGTTGATTCAATAGCTCCATTGGCCTTATAGGTGCTAGCAAGGTGCTCAAATGCCTTGCAGTCATCAACCCCCTCCAGAAGCAATAAACACCTTGCGTTGTCAAACATTGAAATAAATTGATTGTCTACAGTAACCCCTAAATCATTGGCAATTTCTTCATGATTATTTACTTCAGAGTTATAGCAATAATTTCCATCATTTTTGAAAACATGATGCAAGTCTGTACGCCTGGTTTGAGATACTAATACAGGAGAATGAGTTGTTAAAAAAACTTGATAACCAGCTCCTGATATATCTATCAATTTTTCAAATAGATTTTCTTGCGCTGAAGGATGCAAAAACGTTTCTGGTTCCTCAAATGCAAAAATTATATTTTGATGAGCGTCGCTTCTCTCTTCTGCAAGATATTCAAAATAGGACATCATAGTTATCCTTCTAAAGCCATCGCCCCTAGCAGATAAAGGCACAGCTCCTTGATTTCCATCACTTTCAAAACTTGTAGAAATCAACTTACTCCAGTCAAAATCGACTCTAGCTCTAACTTGTTCATCATCTGCCACAACAGAATTAATTTTTTCTGTAATAGCTGTTAGTACTGTTTGTAATTGTTCTCTTACTGTATCTTCGAGCGTATCAGTATCTACTTGGTCATTTATTACTTTGAATGCCATTTCTTTGAAGTATTTTTGAATTGAATTGTCACTTTCTGACAAAGGAGAGTCTGCAAGAAAATATTCATATTGTGGTAAGCACTTTTTAATTTCTTGTTCGGTCTTTTTTAACCTACTCTGTCCAGATGATGGTAGTTTCTCTGAAACAAATTCAAATTCGAAATTTCTTTCTAAATATATCTCCTTTAACCTCTGTCGCTTTTCCGCATTATTATATTCAACTCCCGTATCCGGGTTTGTCATTAATCCAGCTTCAGCTTCAAGACCATTATCTCTGCAAAGCCTAATTAACCTTGCTTCTGTCAGCGAAAAGAAATCTAAAGAGCCAAACGATTTTCTAGTGATAAAACACTCTGGCGTTATCTTTCCGCTTTTTGTTCCATCCCATTTTTTTGTTATATGAAGTAGCCCATCACTATTAACTAAGCCTTCGCTTTCAAATGTAGTTGTAACATTTTCATCGATTACTATTTGAGTGTTATTAGTCGAAAAGAATAACTCTATTTCTGTAAATTGGGGGGTTCTATTATTTAGGTCTTCAGGAAGGTACTGCTTATTATTTATAAATAAATCAATCGCTTTGAGTATTGTTGATTTGCCAGAATCATTCTTACCAACAATTACGTTAAAATTTTTTGCAGGGATTACCGTTCGAACAGCGATCCCTTTGTAACCCGTAATAGCTACTTTTTCTAATCTAATCATTCTGCCTCCTTGAACAATATGAAGTTTTTGAACTAGGTTTTCTGCATAATATATTTCGCCCTAGCGAGAAAACGTAAATCAACTTATTTTAAAATAACATAAAGCTATTACTTTCAACAGGTTAATTGTTTGAATTAAACTTACTTAAATAAGTTAAACTTTTAAGGATTTGTTTAAAATTTGAATTGTTCTAGTTAATTAGGTATTGCCCTAGGTTAATCAATCTAATGCCAATGAACGCTAAATTGAAGGAAAAGCAGTTAATAACAAAAAGGCGAGCCTATTGGCTCGCCTTTCACTATTTTTACTTTCAAACTTTATTAAAGTTTCAAACTTGTTTCTATTGTTTCAAACTTAATTCGAAAGTGACAATCAATTAGTTATTAATCTTTATACGTTTCCGTAGCAGGACAGCTACATACTAAATTTCTATCCCCATAAACATCATCAATACGGTTTACTGTCGGCCAGAATTTGTTAGCGGCCGCTGCTGGTACTGGGAATACTGCTTCAGCAATGGTGTAACCTCTGTCCCACTCGCCTGTAATGTCGGCTAGTGTGTGCGGTGCGTTGTGAAGAGGGTTGTTTTCTACTGTCCACTCGCCCTGCTCTACTTTACGAATTTCGTCACGAATACACGTCATTGCTTCAATAAAGCGATCTAGCTCTGGTTTAGCTTCTGACTCTGTTGGTTCTATCATTAACGTGCCCGCTACTGGGAACGACATGGTAGGTGCATGGAATCCGTAATCCATTAATCGCTTAGCTACGTCCATTTCTGTAATGCCTGACGCTTCTTTAAGTGGGCGTAAATCTACAATACATTCATGCGCTACACGGCCATTGTTACCCGTATATAAAATTGGGAAATGTTGGCTAAGTTTATGCGCTAGGTAGTTTGCGTTAGTAATTGCGTATTTAGTGGCATCGGTTACGCCCTTTTTACCTAACATTGCGATGTAAAGGTAAGAAATACATAAAATACCTGCGCTACCAAATGGTGCTGCTGATACTGCGCCGTTACCTTGTGTGCTTTCTGCCACGTTAATTAGAGCGTGATCAGGTAAAAACGGTGCAAGGTGAGATTTAACACCAATTGGTCCCATACCTGGGCCACCGCCACCGTGTGGAATAGCAAATGTTTTGTGTAGATTTAAGTGTGATACGTCGGCACCAATAAAACCTGGAGATGTAATACCTACCTGTGCGTTCATGTTTGCGCCATCTAGGTAAACTTGGCCGCCGTTAGCATGAACAATATCGCATATGTCTTTAATTGTTTCTTCATATACACCGTGAGTAGACGGGTATGTGATCATGATACACGACAAGTTGTCGGCTAACTCTTCAGCTTTCGCTTTTAAGTCAGCCATGTCTACGTTACCGCTTTTATCACAGTCTACAACAACAACTTTCATACCCACCATTTGTGCTGACGCGGGGTTGGTACCATGTGCAGAAGATGGAATTAAACAAATGTTACGGTGCGCATCGCCACGGCTTTCATGGTATTTATGAATAGCAATTAAGCCTGCGTATTCACCTTGTGCACCAGAGTTTGGTTGCATTGAAATGTTGTCGTAACCTGTTAGCTCTACTAACCAATCGCCTAACTCGTCAATCATTTGCTTGTAACCTTGTGCTTGGTCAATAGGAGCAAATGGATGCATGTTGGCAAACTCAGGCCATGATACTGGGATCATTTGAGCGGTTGCGTTTAACTTCATGGTACAAGAACCCAAAGAGATCATTGAGTGGTTCAATGCTAAATCTTTGTTTTCTAATTTTTTGATGTAGCGAAGCATTTCTGTTTCGCTGTGGTGTGAGTTAAACACTGGGTGCGTTAAAAACTCTGATTCACGAACAAGTTCAGCAGGAAATGATGAATAACCCGACGCGATAACTTGAGCGTCTAACTCAGCTACGTCTAATCCATGACCTTCGCCAAGCAATACGTTAAATAATGTTGCTACGTTTTCGCTTGTGGTTGTTTCGTCTAATGAAACGCTGATTTGACCGTCAACATCTGTACGTAAATTTAAGTTAGCGGCAAGTGCACGCGCTACAATTGCGTCTTTGTCGTTTGTGTTAAACGTTAGTGTGTCAAAGTAGTTAGCATGAATTGCTGTTAAGCCTTTTGTTGCAGTACCTAAACATAAAATATCTGTTAAACGGTGAATACGGTTAGCAATGGTTTTTAAACCTTGAGGACCATGATAAACCGCATAAAACGCTGCCATGTTTGCTAACAATACTTGTGCTGTACAAATGTTTGAGTTGGCTTTTTCACGACGAATGTGTTGTTCACGCGTTTGCATAGCCATACGCAATGCATTGTTACCGCGCGTGTCTTTAGACACACCAATAATACGACCCGGTAACGAACGTTTGTATTTGTCTGACGTTGTAAAGAACGCAGCGTGTGGTCCGCCGTATCCCATTGGTACACCAAAACGTTGGCTTGAACCAATTACTGCGTCTGCACCTAATTCACCCGGCGCTTTCAACATCACTAAGCTCATAATGTCGGCAGCTACAGCTACAATCCCTTTTTTAGCGTGAACTTGTGCAATAAGGTCGCTGATGTCGCGAACTTCACCTGTTGCACTTGGGTATTGTAACAAGGCACCAAATACGTCGTGATTTACAACTTCGTCTGCCGCTTCTATCACTACGTCAAACCCAAACATTTCAGCACGCTGTTTAACAACGTCGATAGTTTGTGGGTAAACATCGCTTGAAATAAAGAAAGTGTTCGATTTTTTGTTTTTAGAAACACGTTTAGCTAATGCCATGGCTTCAGCGGCTGCTGTGCCTTCGTCAAGCAATGATGCTGACGCTAGGTCTAATCCTGTTAGGTCTAAACACATTTGTTGGTAGTTTAATAATGACTCTAAACGACCTTGTGCGATTTCAGGTTGGTAAGGCGTATATGCTGTGTACCAACCTGGGTTTTCTAATACGTTACGTAAAATTACGTTTGGCGTTAATGTGCCGTAATAACCTAAACCAATGTAGCTGTCGTTTACTTTATTTAAGCTTGCAACGGCTTTTAAGTCGGCAAGTGCTTTTACTTCTGTTTTACTTTCTTCAATGTTAGGTAAATCAGCCAAACGAATGTTTTTTGGAACAATTTCATCAATAAGCGCATCTACAGATTCGGCATTTATGTCGTTTAACATTGCTTGAGTTTGCGCTTCGTCAGGACCGATATGGCGACGAATAAAGTCTTGATTTTGTTCTAATTCGTTTAATGTAGATTGAGATAAAGATTGAGTAGTCATAAAACAGTTTCACTTAATATTTAAACGTAATATAAAAGAAAGCCCCAAACTTGAATGTAGTTAGAGGCTTAAAATATTGGGCTTCGTAAACAATTTACTTTTCAATACGCTAACGTGTAGATAAAACAGCGTAGTGTTACGTAAAGTGTTTAAGACTTTGCCAAGATAATTAAGGTGTAGGCAATGCCACGTAAACTTAATTAGCGGAGCAAAAAAATTAGTCTTCGTCGATAGAGCCTTCGTAACCTTCAGCATCAAGTAAGCTTTCTAACTCACCCATGTCGTCAACTTTAACTTTAAACAACCAACCGTCGCCGTACGCATCAGAGTTAACTAGCTCTGGTGAATCTTCTAGGTCTTCATTTACTTCTACAACAGTACCTGAAATTGGCGCGTAAATGTCTGAAGCAGCTTTAACAGACTCTGCTACAGCAACGTCGTCACCTGTGCTAATTTCGTCATCAACATCTGGTAATTCAACAAATACCATATCGCCAAGTAGCTCTTGTGCGTGCTCTGTAATACCAACAGTTACAATACCGTCGCCGTCGTTACGAACCCACTCGTGAGAAGTTGCATATCTTAATTCAGAAGGAATGTTGCTCATTTTTATAACCTTATGTGTAAATTTTTAAAATTGTTATGACTACAGATTAAATACTATAGCCTAAAATTCAGTCGATATTCATTAACAAAATGTTTAATTATTTATCGTTTTGTTTGTTAAAAAACTTTTTTACCGTTACGAACAAAGCTTGGCTTAATTACCGCTACATCAACTAGCTTTTTGCGCATTTCTACTTGAATAGTGTCGCCAAATTTTACTGAACGGGGTACGCGCGCCATTGCGATACTGTGCCCTAGTGTTGGAGAGAAAGTGCCTGATGTAATTACGCCTTCACCTGCTGGTGTTATTACTTTTAAGCCTGTACGTAATACGCCTTTTTCTTCAAACACTAAGCCAACTAATTTAGGTTGGTCGCCAGCTTCTTTTTGTGCTTCAAGCACTGAACGGCCAATAAAGTCACGGTCGGTAGGTTCCCAGCTAATTGTCCAAGCCATGTTTGCTGCTAATGGAGATACGCTTTCGTCCATGTCTAAACCGTATAGGTTCATACCTGCTTCAAGGCGTAATGTGTCGCGAGCACCTAAACCACATGGCGTAACACCTGCATCTAATAGCTGCTGCCATAAGTTTTCTGCTTGGTCTTCAGCTACAACAATTTCGTAACCGTTTTCACCTGTGTAACCTGTAGTTGCGATAAACAAGCCGCCCGTTTGAACACCAAAAAATGGCTTCATACCGTCTACAGCTTCTGTTTGCTCTGCACTTAATAATGTAGCTACTTTTGCTTTAGCTTGAGGGCCTTGAACAGCGATCATGCCAAATTCAGGACGCTCTGTAATAGTTACGTCAAAGCTTTCTGCTTGTTTGTTCATCCACGCTAGGTCTTTTTCACGCGTTGCTGAGTTAACAACAAGTTTGTAGCTAGTTTCGCTAAAGTGATAAATAATCAGGTCGTCAATTACGCCGCCTTCTTCATTTAGCATGCCGGTGTATAACGCTTTACCTGCAACAGTAAGTTTTGCTACATCGTTAATCACTAATTTACGTAAATACGCTTGAGCTTGTGGGCCTTCTACATCAACAATGGTCATGTGAGAAACATCAAACATACCCGCGTTTTGACGTACGGCATGATGTTCTTCAATTTGAGAGCCGTAGTTTATTGGCATTTCCCAACCGTGGAAGTCGACCATTTTAGCGCCAGCTTCAATATGTTTTGCATGTAAAATAGTTTTGTTGCTCATAAGACTTTTGCCCCAAGTTAGCGATTTTTAGCGTGTAAACGTAATAGTTATAAACAGTTAGCTACACAATCTAAAAATTGATTTACAAAAAGTGCGCTGATTATATCGACCAAATACCGTTGATTCAACAGATAAAACATTACAAATAAAAATATAAAACCATAAAAACAACATATACAAAATTAAATTTTTAATAGATGCGTTTTAAAAAATTATTATCAGAAATTTACGGGTACAGGTAGATGAAATTGTGAATAATTCTTGTTATTAAATTATTCACAATTTAAGTATTTAATGAATGTTGATTATAGACGTTTTTAATAGGAAATAAGGGAAGCGTTATTGAGTAACTAGTGGGTGAAATGTGCCTTTAGCTCTGCCCAGTAATTTGAGATTATTTGTTGGTCTTGCGGCGTTAGTTCTGAGCGAGACGCTGTCATTTTTTCAGACACGCTATTCGCTAAATCAACTGATAAAGCTTGAGTTTCATCACCAAATTCACTGGCTGACAATGCGATAAAGCCTCGAATATAGCTACTGGCAAATAGTTCATCGTCGTTATCTTCTTTTAAACATAAGTCGTCAAGATACTGATAAAGCGCATTTAGGTTTTGGATAGACATGAGGTTTCCTGTAATACTGAATGTAAGTTTACGCTGCTTAGCGCTTATTATAATGGGCTGCTAGCGGGGTACAACACTTGATCTTTATAACCTGTAGTAACAGGAAAATATCCTGACAAGGCTTGATCAAGCTCGGTATCGCCCGTATCGATAATTAGCGGTCGATTATTTAGCCCAGCAAGTTTAGTTTTTGTTGCAACAATAATGATGTTTTCTTTGCCAATCGCTTTGATGATTCGAGGGCTAAGTTGCTGATTTCCACGGCCGAATATATGCCCTTGCCCACCAATTAACGTGATAACAAGTTTAGGTGCGTCGTCAGACTCAGCTTTAGCTTGTTGGATCATTTGCCACAGTTGTGGTTCTGTAACATCGTTAGCTACAACCGCTTGTTCGTGCAGCACATCTACTCCAAGTAGCGTATTGGTTTCACCTAGTTCGTCCATAATAAAAGCTGTAGTTGAGCCTGAGCCCATTACGTATAGCTCGTCTTCCATGTTTTCTATAATGTCTGCCGCTATATCTTGTAATACGAGTTCATCGGTTTCTTTACCGCCTGACTTAACCGCTTGAACATAACGAAGTTCACAAGGAATTTGCATTTCACCGTATCGTTTGGCTTTTACTACACCTTCACGAAAAAGGCTTTCGTCAATGTCCATTACGTCAGCATCGGTTAATGTGACGAGTTGATTAGTAACTAGCATTTCAACTACA
The DNA here is from genome assembly GCA_020630795.1 of Colwellia sp. GTDB lineage: Bacteria > Pseudomonadota > Gammaproteobacteria > Enterobacterales > Alteromonadaceae > Pseudocolwellia. The sequence goes on along the minus strand of JAHDIK010000002.1, from coordinate 30,671 downwards.
CGCCCTGCCGCTTTTGGCGTTACGGCATAAACACCTGAATGAATTTTACAACCTGCTGGAATACCTAACACGGGAAACGACTCTAACGCTGTTGAGCATATATCGCGTGCAGTGCCATCGCCGCCAGCAAACAAGAGTAAATCTACCTGCTCTGTGTTAAGTCGCTCAACAAAATTAATGGTGTCGGTAGGACTGGATTGCGCTATAGCTGTTTCATCCGAACCCGTTCTTTCAATACTTGCGCCGCCAATATCTGCTCCATCAATATCTGCTCTATCAAGCTGATAAATAACCTTAACGTTAAAACCGAGGTCTGTTGCGCATTGCTCGCCCATTAAACCACTTGCGGTGTAAATGGTAATTTTATCTTTGTATGGCAGCAGTACCTCAAGCGCAGTTTTTGCACGTTGATTAGCTTTAAATTCTGCGCCAAGCGCAACAGCTTTTTGAGCGGTGTTATTTCCGTCACTTCCTTTTAAAGCAACACTTCCACCCACGCCAGCAATAGGGTTTATAACGAAACCGAGTTTAAATGTGTTCACAATACTTACCTTATTCGTTATTCAAATTGACTGAGTGTTAATGGCACGGGGGTTTTATAAAAAGCAGCAATGGCGTTTATAAACTGTTGAGCGCGCGTTGGAAAACCATGCGCTAAATAATGTTTAACTTGTTCAAGTACTGCAGCGGTAAACGATTCAGTATCTGCCTCTGCACCATTAAGGTTGTCTGCCGACACACGAAACTTTTTTTGAGCCGCTACGCAAAACGCCCACTCAATTGCTTGTGGTTTTATTTCTACTGATTCAAATGTTTTTTGCTGTTCTTCGTTCCGCCCATCAGGCACATACCAGTAGCCGAAATCTTCAAGTAATCTACGTTCTTTACCTGCTACACACCAGTGAGCAATTTCATGTAACGCGCTTGAATAAAAACCGTGAGCAAAAACAATTTGATGATATTCACAGGTATCAGATGCAGGAAGATAAATAGGTTCGTCATCACCTTTAACTAAGCGCGTGTTGTAATCTCGATAAAAAGTATCGCTAAACAGCTCGATTAAATCGATATAATGATGTGATAGTTCTTGTGTAGCAAGTTGCATTGATTGTGACTTTAATGGTGTTGGCGTTAATTTTTACACTAAAATTTTTGCGCCACTCTAACAAAAATCGGCGATTGATGCATCGCCGATTATTAAAGACTTTAACTAAAACTGTGAATCGTTAACTACAGATAAAACTAGGTTACATCTTTTTTACTGCATTTTTAATCACAAAGTAGCCAAGTAATCCTGAAATTAATGAGCCTATTACAATACCTAAACGGTCTTGAAATAATGGTGAGTCAGACGACTGTTCAAACGCTAACGAGCCGATAAATAAACTCATGGTAAAACCAACACCACATAGTAATGCTACACCGTACATTAGTTGCCAGTTAACGTTAGTAGGTAACTTAGCCAACCCGAGCTTTATCGCGACAAAACAAAAACCAAATACACCAATTTGTTTACCAACAAAGAGCCCTAATACAATACCTAAAGGCACTGGTGATAAAATTTGATCGAGCCCTACGCCTGAAAAGTTTATACCAGCATTGGCAAAAGCAAATATAGGTAACACAATAAAGGCAACTGCAGAGTGTAAGTTGTGCTCTAGCGATTTAAGAGGCGAAGGTTCGCCCTTTTCTCCTTCCATTGGAATGAAGAAAGCTAATATAACGCCAGCTAAGGTAGCATGTACACCAGATTTTAGTACCGCAACCCACAACACAACACCTAAGAAAATATAAGGTGAGGTGCTTTTTACGCCTTTTCTGTTTAAGCCAAATAGCACGGTTAAAATAATGGCTGACACGACTAAAGAAGTAACAGACAACTGCTCGGTATAAAATAGCGCAATAATAATAATGGCGCCCAAATCGTCAAATATAGCGAGAGATGTTAAAAACACTTTAAGTTGTAATGGCACTTTGCTGCCAATAATGGCCAATATACCTAAAGCAAAAGCAATATCTGTAGCGGTAGGAATTGCCCAACCGTTAGCTGCTGCTGGGTTGTCCATGTTAAACGCAACATAAATAAGCGCAGGAACAACCATGCCACCAAGTGCCCCAATAGCTGGTAATGTAATTTGCCCAGGTTTAGATAAATCGCCTTCTAAAAACTCTCGTTTAAGCTCTAAGCCAACAAGGAAGAAAAACAACGCCATTAAGCCATCGTTAATCCAAAGTAATAGCGGCTTTGCAATTTCAAAGCTCCCCACGGCAACGACAACAGGTACTTCAAGTAATAAATCGTACCAACTCGCCCACGGAGAGTTAGCTAAGATCATGGCAAACACAGCAGCAAACATTAATATTATTCCGCTTGCGGCCTCTTGTTTTAAAAAACTTTGAATAGTAGTTACTGGCATAACGTCCTTAAAAAATAGTGTAAATTAATGCAATAGAAATCAAGACATAATATGTCATAAAAAAGATAGTTTAGTAAAGTTTATGTTAAGTTATTTTTATTGTTTGAATGTATTACCAACTTGACACTGAACACACAATCAAACGTATACGCACCACTCTTCAATATAGTTCATATTTGTTGGTGCTTTTATTGTTACCAATTTTTATATAAATAAAAAAAGAGTGATATAGTTAAAATTAACTGCAACCTTTTGTCATTTTAGTTCGTTAGTCTTTATATAGCTGTGTATTAATCAATTGGATCCACATCATTTATGAGCACTCATTCACCGCTGTAGTAAAGTTTTAATCACAACTTTAGTAATTTCATCTCAAATAATCATCTCAACATGTGAACGTTGTGCTTTTATCACCTCAAAACCATTAATTACTATTAATATTCGGCTTTTTTGTTTTTATACGAAAATAGTTCTATTAATAGCGAGTGTTCTCTATTATTTCTGTATTTAATATGTATAGTGTTCACCCAAGCCATTGGTTTTAGTGAACAACTGTAGAGGTAGTACTTTGAAAAAGCTCGATGACATTGATTTACGTATATTAACCTTGTTATACAACAACGCAGACATTAATAATAAAGACCTTGCTGCAAAAATTGGTATTGCTCCGTCTACCTGTTTAGAGCGCGTTAAACGCTTAAAAAACAGTGGCGTGATCAAAGGTTCGTTTATCGATGTGAACTTGAAAAGTATCGGCGGTAACATTGAAGCTATTGCAGCAGTTAGGCTTCAACCTTATTCAGAAGAAATTGTAAATCAACTGCGTGATGATTTACTCAAGCTGCCTGAAATTATCAGTTTGTATCATATGGGTGGCAGCTACGATTACTTTATTCATATGTCGGTAAGTGACAGCGAACATTTACGCCAATTTGTTTTTAAAGCAATAACGTCTCGCGATGAAGTACAAACGGTTGAAACATCGTTAGTATTTGAACACAGCAGAAGTAGCGTACTGCCTCAGTTTGACGAATAAACACAACATAACACTTTATTCATTTCGTTCCTCGTATTCCCCTTATCAGAATACATTGCTATAGAAATAAAAAGCCCGAAAAGTTTTACCTTTTCGGGCTTTGATTCATTCAAAAGCAACTATTTGAATTTGGTTTAGCCATTACAAACGTATTGTAACTATCGTTTAACGTTTAAGTGGCCTTATATTAATGCCTCTCGCGACGTTTTTCTGAATGCCTAGCGCCTGAATGCGACTGACGAACAGGTTTATTGTAGTTACTGTTGCGCTGACTAGTTCTTTGCACACTACGTTGCGGTTTAGTTTGTGGCTTAGTGTAGCTTGGCTTTGAATACTCTCGTTTTGGCTGAGTGTATTTTGGCGTTTGCTGTACAGAACGACTTTGATTAAACCTTGGTTTTTCTGTTCTGTGCTGTGTATTAATACTCGGCTTATTGTTTACATGACGTTTGTGTTGTAACGCTTTATGTTGAACAAGCTCTTTTCTATCGCGAACCGTTTGTTTGTTGTTAATCGCTTTATTCACTTTCGTGTGTTTATGCGTATTAACATGCTTGGTTGGCTTATTGTGTGTTTTAAACTTACGCTGTAAAACCTCATGCTTAGGCAACTTATTTTCATGTTTAGCTAAGTTTTTATGAAGCTTATTATGATGCTTTACCTTCGGTTTAACTGGTCTGTAGTCTTTTTTGTGAGAATACAGCTTTGGTCCCACATGTTGTTTAGCTACCGTTTTGCGCACAACAGGACGGTGGCTTTTAAAGCGTTTATTTACTCGTTCACTTCGGTATGTAACGCCACGTCTATGTTGCGGCTTGTGTACCCAACGGTTAGCGTAACCACCTCGCACAATATGCTTTTTAGAGCGGTATTTACGCGTGTTTCGGTGGTCAACAACCACTACATGACGATTGTGCCAATGAAACGCGCTAAAAAAGTAGTTAAACGAAATATGAATACCTGAATGCCATCTAAACGGATTACGATGAGACCAACTTACGTGGTGTCCCCAATCCCAATGAATAGGTGGATTCATCAACCAATGCCAATCACCATATACGTGACGAGTGTCGTAATAAGGCACATAAACAACCTCTTTTTGCACTGGCTGTATAATAATATTCTTTTTCTCACGCGTTATTTTAACGTTTTCCATTTTGTCTAAATTACCAGCCTCTTGAGCTTGGTAACGTAGATCTTGAATAACTTGTAACACGATCTCTTCATCTTGTAAGAACGCATCACCTAATTGCTGAGTCCAACTCAAATCTTCGCTTAAACGCTCTAATACCTTAGGAAACATCACTAGCGCTTTTACTGAGGGCTCCCAATCTTTGTTTTCGAGCTTTTTACTCATTCGCTCTGCCGACAACGTAGAGTTTTTGCTGACCCAACGCTCCGCTTCTACGACCTCAATAGGATAAGTAGACGCAATTAAAATGTGCGTTAATAAGCTATCTGGATAAAGTGCAATTGGCGCTAACATTTGAGCCAATTGAGCTTGAGAGAATTCAGACTCGTTGAATGTTTCTTTTGCGTTTACCGAATAAATCGTTAACGTTAAAAGTAAACTGATGCATAACAATAGTCTTTTCATGATGTCATCCTTTTGGGTTGATACATTACGAACGTTATCATACAAAAAGTAAACTGAACGTTAGCTGAACATATTATTCAGGTTACTTATTAAGATGAAAAGTTAAGATAAAAAGCGCCCCACCAAGGCTAGGCGATTTCTGAATATTAATTTCACCGTTGTAACTTGTGACCAAATCTCTCACGATTGCCAAACCAATACCATGCCCTTTTTCATAAGTATCAGCTCTCGTTCCACGCTTTAAAATTTCATTTTTTTGAGATTCATCAATACCTTTACCATCATCAGCAACCGTAAACCGTAAACAATGAGGGTTAAAGCTTACGTCTAATTCAACGCGAGATTTAGCCGCTTTACAGGCGTTGTCCAATAAGTTGCCAAGTATTTCCATTAAATCAGCTTCATCGCCTTTAAAAATGGCTTTATTTTGAATGGTTGACGTTATATTGACTGCTTTGTCTCTATAAATTTTGGTTAACGTATTAATAAGTTTATTAGCCGTCGTTTCCACTGGTACACCTAAATGCCAAGCAGACTCGCCTGCACTTTGTGCCTTTTTTAACTGGTGCTCTACCATTTGGCTAATAGCGGTTACTTGCTCACTCGTTTCTGCAGTTAATGATTTTTGGCTCTGAATAATTGCCAATGGCGTTTTAAGGCTATGAGCTAGATCAGACAAAGCATTTCTATATCGTTTACGTTGATTTTGTTCGGTGCTTAATAGGGTATTTAGTTGCGTGGTGACTTGTTCTAGCTCTTCAGGATAAGTATGCACTAAACTATTTTGATTACCCTGTTCTACATTCTCTAGCTCGTTAGTTAAGGTATTAAGCGGTTTTAACGTCCACTGTAACCATATAATTTGCACCACAATAAATACGATGATGAGAATCGTTAACCACGTCCATAGCTGTTGTTTAAACTCACTGGTAATCGCCAAAAACTCAGTTTGGTTTTTAAAAATATGCAAGGTTAACGGAAACGATTGTTCTTCTTCACCAAAACTTACCGTGATGCTGTACACCATGTGAATTTCGTTCTCAATCAACATTTCATTAAACTGAGAATCACCAATATTTGGCGTAGGTAAAACATTAGGTGTTGATACACCAATAAGTGAGTGAGAACGCCATAACATTAACGCTTTTTTTCTTCGCTCCGCTTCGCTCATTGAGTAGCTAACTGCTTTGGCGTATAACCCAGATTGAATGACGTTAAATTGATTTTCCAGTAATTGCTCTGGCATGATCAATTCTTTTTCTTCTACTTCTGCTACCGAGAAAATTGAGTAGCTATAAGCTCTAAGCTCATTTTTTAAAGCACTTTGAAGTTGTTCTGAAAATGCGTTACTCAGTGTTAACCCAATAATAGGAAGCATAACGATAATCATCGCTAACGCACTCACCATTAATCGAGCTTTTAACGACTGCGATTTAAAGTATTTAAGCGTTATTATTGATTTAATTACATTCACAATAATTAACTCGATGAATCACTTTGAGACGTTTTATGGCTAATATACCCCACTTTTTTAAACCAGCTATATGCGTTCGCAATGGTTTCTTCAATATTCTGAGTCGCTTTAAACCCAAGTTCTTTTTCAGCTTTACTGCCGTCTAAATATTGCCCTGACGACATTACCGCAATTGCAGTATCACTAATTTTTGGTTGTTCACCTTTTCCGTATTTATATTTCAACGTTTGAATCCGCGATACAATTTTCGCTACAAAAAGCGGTATTGCTTTTAACGGTGGTGCTGACGTAGTTTTTACCATTAAGCTAACAAGCTGTTGCATGGTAATATTTTGCCCTGTAAACAAATAACGCTCTCCGGAGCGCCCTTTTTCACACGCAAGTACTAATCCTACGCCTGCGTCTCCACCATAAATAACATTGCGCTTACCATTGACGTATCCAGGGATTGATTGATTAGCCACACCAACAAGTAATTGCCCTGTTGACGGGCCGTAATCAAACTCTCCAAATGTCATAGACGGAATACCAATAACTACAGGCATTCCTGCTTTAGCCTTGTCTTGGGCTTGTTTGTCCATTGCCCACTTTGATTGTAAGTAAGGATTTTTATCTCGTGGAGCATTTAGGTAACTTAATTCTTCAGTTCCCTCCTTACCTTGTGGATGTATGGGAAGAGCAATTGCAGCACCTAAATAAACAACTTTTTTAATATGTTGTTGGTTACAGGCGTTATAAAATTTATCCATTTTGCTAAGCGCACTTTGAACTTCTTCTTGCCATGGTTTAGGTTCGGTTGGATAAGGTGCGGCGCAATTAATAACGGCATCAACATTAGAAAAAGCGTCAAACATAGCTTGTTCATCGTCTAAATCTGCAACAACTGACATAAATGGAAGGTGGTGTAACTTGCTTATATCAGACGACGCTCTATGAACAATAATCAGTTCATGTCCTCTGTTAACAACTGCAATAGCAGTATGGTGGCCAATCATACCCGTTGCGCCGATAACTGCTATTTTCATGCTTTACCTTTAGTACTTTTAACGTTTATTAAATAGCGTTACTCAAATTAAAACGCTTTGAGTTTGTATCCTTGACCACGTAAGGTTTCAATAAAGTTGTATTTACTTTCAGGATCAAGCTTCTTACGTAATCGTCTGATAAATACTTCAATAACATTTGAGTCTAAATCAAAATCTTGATCGTAAATATGTTCTGTTAGCACAGATTTAGATTTAACTTCGTTTATATGTAGCATTAAGTATTCAAGCAATTTGTATTCATAACTACTTAAACTAATAGACTCTTGATTAACCTCTACCAGCATACTTTTTGTATTAATGGTTAATGGTCCGTTTTCAATTACAGGGCTTGCCTGTCCGGCAGAACGTCTAATTAATGCGTTTAACCGAGCAATAAGCTCTTCCGGATGGAAAGGTTTCGTTAAATAGTCGTCTGCGCCTGCATCTAAACCAGCAACTTTGTCTTGCCAACTGTCTCTAGCCGTTAAAATAATAATAGGAAAGGTGAAGTTTTTCTCGCGCAGTGCTTTGATTACACTAATGCCGTCAATTTTTGGTAAGCCTACGTCTACAATGGCTGCATCATATGGATATTCCATTCCCTGAAACAAACCTGACTCGCCGTCGCTCGCAACGTCGACTGAATATTTTTCTTGCTCTAGTTGTTCTTTTAAATGGTTTTGTAGTGTTTGGTCGTCTTCAATTAACAATAACCTCATTATTATTTCCCTTTAATTTTCCCTGACTTAGCATCAACTTTAAGGGAAACAATATGACCACTTTTTTTCATTACTTTAACTTTATAGCCAGACTTACCACTGTTTTGTACCTTTAGCACTTTACCGCCTGTTCGGTTTTTAACAATTTTGGCCGCTTGACTAGAGTTGCTTACTTTCAAAGGCTTTCGTTGCTTAGCAGCCTTTGCGTCAGCCATTGCTCCGTAGGTATAGTTAGCATGAGTTAACGTCGAAAAAGACACGAACAGAAAACACGTTAGGAAAATTAAGAATGTATTTTTCATGTAACACCTCTACATTTATACAGAAAATAAGCAGGTAAATTAAGGGAATGCCCTATTGCTTTAGCCTTTAACTAAGATAATTTTTAACAAGCTATCAGCTAATCAGTTTAAAAGATTGCTCTGGGTAAATAAACTAAAGCTTACCTATTGTATATATTAATACACGTTAACTGAACACTAGCTGAACACAATAACGCGTTTACTTTAATCACACTAAATTTTTTTGAAAATGAACATTATGTTCAGGTTCCGTTCAGATTAATTACGTTTTAATAGCACCATAAACAATTTCACTCATGACATAACGAATGAGTTTATCCATAAACGCTATTAAAGGATGTTTATCATGAAAAATAAAACAACAGTTCATCAAACTTATAAAAAAGTTAAACGTACAGAAAAAATAAATACATTTAAAGGCGTTGTTCTATCACTTGTTGTATTAGGTTTTATTGGTTTTTCAATAAAAGGCGCTGTCGCTGAAGAATTAACACAATCAACCGTGTCGTACGGTAATACTGCGAAAAGTATCAGCGACACAACCAGAACAAATGTAATTAATTCTCATAAAAATAATGTTATTCGCGACCAAGTTATTGGTAAAGCATTAAATAAATCTCGCGAAGAAGTAATTGCTAACAAGAAAAGCAGTATCGTATTAAATAGTAACGCTCATACAAAAAACAACGCAATAAATGGCATTACTAAAAGCTATTCACCGTATGCACCACGTTATTATGCGCCTGAGTTTTCTGTTTATGATGCAGTAACTTACTTAGAAGACGATTACGATGCCGATGGTTACTATAGAACATTTAGTGTTGTATTTGACGCTGATGTATATAATCCAAGTGGCTTTAGCGAAAGTATGATTTATGCTGAACTATACATTAGTACAGACGGTGAGAATTGGACTCATTACTACACTACGGACGATTTTATTATTCAAGCAGATGGTGATGACGACGCGTATGAAGTTATTACAACATTCACTGAAGGGTACGCTGCTAATCATTACGATATTTTAATCGATATTTACGAAGTGGGATATTCAGACATTGTTGCGACTTACAGCTCTTACGATAATAACTCGCTTTATGATCTTCCGTTAGAAAGTGCAGACTACGATCAAGTATATGTAGAAGAAATCATTGTACACGGCGGAAGTAATTCAACAGTTGTCATTATGGGGTTAATCTTAATACTTGGCATACGAGCGGTAATTAAGTCAGACAGAGAATATGCAAGATCTAAAGACAAAGCTTAACTTAATTATTCTTAACATTTCTTAACCGTTGTTTAAATACCGTTTAAAAATCACATAGCTATAACGTAAAAATCCCGCTTACTTTTACAAGTAAGCGGGATTTTTTATCACATTTAAAAGCTTAACGATTAACTTTTTAAGTCATCAATAAAACTCTTAACACTATCAAAGAAACCAGACTCTTTCGGGCTATGTTTCTTATTCGTTCCCACTTTCGTTTCTAATTGGCGTAATAAGTCCGCTTGGTCACCAGATAAGTTTACCGGAGTTTCAAGCACTACTTTACACATTAAATCACCCGTTGTATGGCTACGAACCGACTTAACACCTTTGCCACGTAGGCGGAACATTTTACCTGTTTGTGTTTCTTTAGGTATTTTAAGCTTAACTTTTCCTTCAAGTGTTGGTACTTGAATTTCGCCACCTAATGCAGCGGTTGTGAAGCTAATCGGCATTTCACAATATAAGTCGTTTTCATCACGTTCAAAAATCTTATGTTGCTTAACATTCGCTTGAACATATAAGTCGCCTGCTGGAGCCCCATGCTCGCCTGCTTCACCTTCACCTGAAAGACGAATGCGATCGCCTGTATCAACTCCTGGTGGAATTTTAACAGAAAGCGTTTTGTTCTTCTGAACACGACCTTGACCGCGACATGATGTACAAGGATCTGAAATAACCTTTCCTTTACCGTTACACGTTGGACAAGTTTGCTGAACAGCAAATAACCCTTGGCGCATTTGCACTTGGCCATGACCATGACACGTTGAACATGTTTTAGCACTAGAACCTTTTTTAGCTCCGCTGCCGTCACATGGGTCACATGCTACATAGGTAGGTACTTTTATTTCTAATGTTTTACCTTTAATCGCTTCTTCAAGCGTTAGTTCAAGGTTGTAACGTAAGTCTGAACCGCGTTGTTGACGCTGCTGACGGCCACCACGACCACCACCAAAAATGTCACCAAAAATATCACCAAAGTCTTGTCCGAATCCGCCACCGCCGAATCCACCGCCGCCACCGTGACCGCCTTGTTCAAATGCTGCGTGACCATATTGATCGTATGCAGCGCGCTTTTGATCGTCGTTAAGAATCTCGTAAGCTTCTTTAACTTCTTTAAACTCAGCTTCCTTGTCTTTATCACCTTGATTTCGGTCAGGGTGAAGCTTCATAGCTAATCGCTTATAAGCTTTTTTAATCTCTCGTTCAGTCGCATCTCTAGACAGACCAAGTACTTCATAATAATCGCGTTTTGACATAGTTACTTCTTTTGTTCACATGTAATGAATACCAATTTGCTTAACGATTTTGGCTTTGTATTTGTGCTAAATACTATCAAGCAAATTAGAATTAATTGGTTCTTTTTAACAGAATAAAGCGCCGATAATTACCGACGCTTTATTTATATAGAAAACTATATTAACAATAAGCAGTTATAGCTTTTAAGCTATAACTGACTTTCGTTACTTATCTTCTTTTACTTCTTCAAACTCAGCATCTACAACATCATCAGCTGGAGCTGCGCCTTCCGGTGCTGCACCTTCTGGAGCCGCGCCGCCTTGAGCTTGTGCTTTCGCTTGAGCAATTTCCATTAACTTAGCTGAAGCTTCAATTGCAGCTTGTTGCTTAGCATCGATTTCTTCTTTGCTATCGCCTTTAATTGCTTCTTCAAGTTCAGTTAATGCCGCTTCAATTTTCTCTTTATCTTCAGCTGGTAAATCATCGCCCGCTTCAGTAATTTGAGTGCGAGTTGCGTGAACCATACCGTCAGCTTGGTTACGAGTTTGAACTAACTCTTCAAACTTTTTATCTTCATCAGCATTCGCTTCTGCATCACGTACCATTTGTTCTACTTCATCGTCAGACAAACCAGAAGACGCTTTAATCGTGATTTTTTGCTCTTTACCTGTGTTCTTATCTTTTGCAGTTACGTGCAAGATACCATCGGCATCAATATCGAATGTAACTTCAATTTGAGGTGTACCACGTGGCGCTGCATCGATACCTTCAAGGTTAAATTGACCTAAAGATTTATTAGCAGACGCTTGCTTACGCTCACCTTGAACAACATGTACTGTTACAGCTGACTGGTTGTCTTCTGCTGTAGAGAACGTTTGTGATTGTTTAGTTGGGATAGTTGTGTTTTTGTCGATAACTTTAGTCATCACACCACCCATTGTTTCAATACCTAACGATAACGGAGTTACGTCAAGTAATAAAACGTCTGTAACGTCACCTGAAAGTACGCCAGCTTGAACTGCAGCACCTGAAGCTACTGCTTCATCAGGGTTTACATCTTTACGAGGCTCTTTACCGAAGAAGTCTGTAACCGCTTGTTGAACCATTGGCATACGTGTTTGACCACCAACCAAGATTACATCGTTTACGTCGCTTACTGAAAGGTCTGCATCTTGAAGTGCTTGTTTAAGCGGCTCAAGTGTTGCTTTAACCATGTCTTCAACTAAAGACTCTAACTTAGCACGAGTAACTTTGATGTTCATGTGCTTAGGACCAGACGCGTCAGCCGTGATGTAAGGTAAGTTAACATCTGTTTGTTGTGCTGAAGAAAGCTCACATTTTGCTTTTTCTGCAGCTTCTTTCAAACGTTGCATTGCTAATGGATCAGTTGTTAAATCCATGCCTTGATCTTTCTTAAATTCAGCTACTAGGTAGTTGATTAAACGGTTATCAAAATCTTCACCACCTAAGTGAGTGTCACCGTTAGTCGCAAGTACTTCAAATGTGTGCTCGCCTTCAACTTCATCAATTTCGATGATTGAGATATCGAATGTACCACCACCTAAATCGTAAACAGCTACAACTTTGTCGCCTTGCTGCTTGTCCATACCGTATGCTAATGCAGCAGCCGTTGGTTCGTTGATAATACGCTTAACATCTAAGCCAGCAATACGACCAGCATCTTTAGTTGCTTGACGTTGTGAATCGTTAAAGTATGCAGGAACTGTAATTACAGCTTCAGTCACTTCTTCACCTAAGTAGTCTTCTGCAGTTTTTTTCATTTTCTTTAAAACTTCAGCTGAAACTTGTGGTGGAGCAATGTTTTTATCACGAGCCGTAACCCATGCATCACCATTGTCTGCTTTAACAATACCAAATGGCATAATGTCGATGTCACGTTGAACTTCTTTATCTTCAAAGCGACGACCGATTAAACGCTTAATTGCGAATAATGTGTTTTTAGGGTTTGTTACTGATTGGCGCTTAGCAGGTTGACCTACTAAAATTTCGCCTTCTTCTGTATAAGCAACAATTGAAGGAGTTGTACGATCCCCTTCTGCATTTTCAATTACACGAACGTTGTCGCCATCTAGTACAGCAACACATGAGTTTGTTGTCCCTAGGTCAATACCAATTATTTTGCCCATCTTTAGGATCTCCGAATACTAATATAAAAAATATGGTTTAATCTTGCGATGAACATTTAGTGGGGGCAGCAAAAAGTGTTTTCAATAGAAAAAGTAAAAAAATATGCTTTTTTTGAAAGAAAATGTGAAAACAACAGGAATTAACGACCCATAACATCTAAATGTACGCATAAAAAAGCCAAACATTATGTTTGGCTTCAGTTTGAAATGTATTTAATAAAGCTTATGCTGAGGTATCAACACTTGGTGCTTTTGAAACCATTACCATTGCAGGACGAATTAAACGGCCGTTTAACTCGTAACCTTTTTGCATAACTGCGATAACGGTATTTGGTGCTACGCCGTCTACTTCTTGCATAGACATTGCTTGGTGTAACTCTGGATTAAAAGGTTGGTCTTTAGGATCTACCGCTTTTACACCAAATTTATCAAGCGCTGATAACAAGCTCTGTAGTGTAAGCTCTACACCTTCACCAATCGCTTTTTGTTTTTCGTCTTCAGCATCAATGCTGTCTGTTGCGCGCTCTAAGTTATCTACAGTAGATAAAAGTTCGCCAGCAAATTTTTCTAATGCAAATTTACGTGCTTTCTCTACATCTTGTGCAGCGCGACGACGTACGTTATCAACTTCAGCTTTTGCACGAATTACAGAATCTTTTTGTTCTGCAACTGTTGCTTGAGCTGCCGCTAATGAAAGCTCAAGTTCATTAATTTTTTCCAGCTCTTCGCTGATATTTTCTGCAGCAGCTTCAAACTGACCTTCAACTTGCTCTTCTGCTTGTTGAACAATTTCGTCGGCTAAAATTTCTTCTGCACTTCTGTTATCTGTTGACTCGTTAGTCATGAAAAACTCCAAGATAAAACTTACTTTATGACAATTTATTAATTTCAATAAGCCTAATTATGGGGATTTGTTTTGCCGATTCAAGCTCAAATGTAAATGATTTATTAAAAAGTGAACTTTACAACACGATAAATACCAGCGAAACTCTCATTAAGTAAATAAAATCACAATAAAAATCACTATGACTCAGCTATATAGAACGATTGGATTGATCGGTAAGCCAAATCACGATGGAGCAAAAGCAACCATTGAAGCGCTACATGAATATCTAAGATTGAATCATTACCACGTTGTAGTTGAGCATTCAGTTGCTCAATCAGTTGATATTAAAAACATGTCTGTTCATCCATTAACAGAAGTGGGCGAATTAGCTGACTTGGCGATTGTTGTTGGCGGTGACGGTTACATGCTAGGTGCAGCAAGAGTTCTAGCCTGCTATAACATTGGTGTTATTGGTGTTAACCGAGGTAACTTAGGTTTTTTAACTGATTTATCGCCTGACGATATCATTGGGCCATTACAAGCAATATTGAAAGGCGAATCTCATTCAGAGCAGCGTTTTATTATTGAAGCTGAAGTTTATCGTCATGGAAAACTAAAAAGTTCTAACAGTGCAGTTAACGAAGCAGTAGTGCACGCTGGTAAAGTCGCGAACATGATTGAATTTGAAGTGTACATAGATAACAGTTTTATGTTCAGCCAACGTTCTGACGGACTCATTATATCGACACCTACAGGTTCAACGGCTTACTCAATGTCTGCAGGAGGGCCGATTCTTACCCCAAACTTAAACGCATTATCACTCGTACCAATGTTTCCTCATACGTTGACGAGCCGCCCTATTGTTGTAGACGGCGACAGTGAAATTAAGTTGGTGTTAGCAAATGAAAACTATGAGAACTTGCAAGTAAGCTGCGACGGCCATGTTATTTTAGCCGTAATGCCAGGTGACGAAGTGATTATTAAGAAAAGTGAAAATACCATTCGTTTAATTCACCCATTAGATCACAGTTACTTTAATGTATTACGTAGTAAATTAAGCTGGGGTAACAAGCTTTATTAATAAAACCACTTAATTTCTGCGGCATTGTAATATACAAACATGAGTAGGTAATTAACGTGAAAATTATTGAATTTGTATTAATAAAACACTAATCGAATAAAGTTTGTGCAAACAAAAACATTTACGTAAAAAAATGCATAAATCAGTTGCATTATTTTTCCTTTATCCTTAGTATACGCCTCGTTCTCAGGACAAGGCTAAAAACCTTAACCAAAGAACTCTTCTTTAGCAATAGAATTCAATAATTGCTGGCTTGTTTAAGTGTTCACTTAAACCATTCGGACGCGGGATGGAGCAGCCTGGTAGCTCGTCGGGCTCATAACCCGAAGGTCGTCAGTTCAAATCTGGCTCCCGCAACCAATTCTATAATTTCTATTTATTCTTATCTAATAATCAAACAATTAAAATATTATATTTTTATATTGGTTCTTTTCTATTGGTTTATAGTTACCGAATTTTACTCATAGTTCCCATAAATAATATAAAACGGGTTAAATAGTCGTTACAACCAGTTAACCCAATATAATTAACTTCCCATACTGCCAATAGGATCATCGAGTGACTTAGGTGGAACCGTAAACCACTCAGCTCCTTTATCACCAATATATAAACAGTCTTCTAGCCTTACACCAAATTCTTCAAAGATATAAATACCTGGCTCATTAGAGAAACACATACCTTTGGCGAGTTTAGTTTTTTCTCCATGAACAAAGTTTGCAGTTTCATGGCCGTCCATTCCAATACCGTGCCCTGTTCTATGGCTTAGCCCTGGTGTTTTATACCCGGGTCCAAAACCCAAAGATTCATAATATTGTCTAACCGCATCATCAACGGCTCCAGCCTCTACTCCAACTTGAGCGGTTTCGTATGCGATTTGCTGACCTTTTCGTACCGTACTCCACACTTGTTTCTGCTTTTTAGTCGCGTCACCATACACAAATGTTCTACTGATGTCTGATTGATAACCATGTACATTACAACCACAATCCATTAAAACAATTGAGCCCTCTTTAACCGTTTGTGGTTTGTCTGTTCCGTGTGGATAAGCACTAGATTCATTAAGTAGCGCCATATTCCAAACGCCCTTACCACCCAATTGAGTTTGTGCTGTTTTCATTAAGTGATTGATGTCTGCTTGGGTCATACCTACATCTAAATTCTTCCACACGGCTTGATAGGCAAGTAACGTTATCTCATTGGCTTTACGCATTAATGCCAATTCGTTTGACGACTTTATCATTCTACACCCGAGCGTTATAGGATCTGCTGGTACAATAGACAAGTTAGTATTTGCACTTAAAACACCATGATGAACAAAATAGCGTACAGTTGATTCAAACCCAATATTACCTTTTGTAATTCCCCTATCTATAAGAAAGTTAACAACACGATTAAAAGGATTTTCATGCTCATGCCATGTGCGAACATCTTTACCGAAAGACATTTTTTCTCGTACACTTGGCTCCTCAAAATACGGAGTAACAATGCCTATTTCACCTTCTTTGGGAATGATAACGCACGTAAGTCTTTCAGAACGCCACCACTGAATTCCAGTAAAATAATTCATTGCTGAACCCGGCTCTAACACAATAGCCTCTATGTTATTTACAGCCATTAATTTCTGTGCTTTTTTAATACGTGCTAAACGTTCTTGAGTTGTTATTGGCACTGCCGATGACGTAATGCTTTTCAACCCTAAAGTATCATTACCAACTATTGGCTTAGTTGTGGATTTGTCTGATGAAGCATAAACAGAGCTAACAGCTCCTGTAATTCCTGCTGCAACTCCGAGCTTTAAAAAACTTCTTTTGTTTATAGACATAACGATCCTTGTCCCTTAACGGGAGAACATTAAAAATTTATGAAAAATATACTACCTTTGAACAAGGTAAAAATAAACGCCTCAACGAAAACCACATCAGGCGTTTAATTGAAATAGAAAGGACGTTTAGTTTTGAGCGCTTACTGTTGAAGACACGCTACATTGAGAGATAAGCTCTTCTATTAGTGAAGGAACGCCCTGTGCAGCAGTGTTTTTGATAACCGTTAAATTAGAAAGCTCTGACAACTCTTGATTAATTGCAGGGTTTGCATCGATATAATAAACCTGTGTTTTCGGCTTAACAAAGGCAACAATGCCCGCAGCGGGGTGTACTTGTAAAGAAGTACCGATGATTAGAAGTATGTCTGCATCTATGACTTCTGCGATGGCTTCGTCTAGCATGGTAACTGTTTCACCAAACCAAACAATATGAGGCCTAAGTTGGCTACCTAGAGGGCATTTATCTTCTAATGTAATGTCTGAAACGCAATCGAAGACTAGCTCTGGATCTTCTGAGCTTTGACTTTTTAATAACTCGCCGTGAAGATGTAAAACATTAGTACTACCTGCACGTTCGTGCAAGTTATCTACATTTTGAGTAACAATAGATACATTAAAATGCTTTTCAAGTTCAACTAATGCCGTATGACCCGAATTAGGAGAAACTTCTAATAATTGTTTGCGTCTTTGATTATAAAACTCTAAAACGAGCTGAGGATTTTTCTGAAAACCTTCCAGTGAAGCAACTTCTAAAAGCTCATGGTTTTTCCATAAACCATTTGTATCTCTAAAGGTACTTATTCCACTTTCTTCACTCATCCCTGCGCCCGTGAAGACAACGATCTTTTTACTCATATAACCCACTAATAGAAAATATTCCTTTATATTCCGATAATAAACTGAGCATGATAAATAATCAAAACAATGTTAATGAATTTTTTAAGAAAAGACGTTACTAATTGAAAAAAAATAAAGTATTTAACATAAAACATCGAAATATCTACTTACTTTTACGTAACTAAACCATCTCAAAACATCTATACAATTAAAAGAAATGATTAACGGCCAAAATCAAAAAAGCGTTTGAAAGCGAATCCTCTTCAACCTTCAAACACTTATTTTTAATTATTAGATTACGGGTTAACTTTTAACACAATATTAGTGTCTATTTCGGTATAAGATACATACCGACCTTGCATCCACAATAAGTACACATCATCCGATTCATTGTTTATTGGAATAATAGGTCTTAAATTGTCTTGCGATGAATTGGTTGTTATTGCCGTCCAATTCCAATCACCTTTACCAAGTCGTTTTCCCTTAAACAACTCCCAATGGCGCTTATTGTCAGCACTACTAATAAGAGGCTTACCAGTAACAGGATCAGCGTTTGTTGATATGATCATCTCATCTTTATTACTTGGATTTAATGCTGCAAGACCTGTGTAGTCTTGCTCTCGGTCATATAAACGAGAACCCGCATAAGCAATCTCTTCAACTTCCCAAGCGGCCTCACGTCCAAACTGCCACCATTTAGGCTGCGATATGTTGGCGTATAAGTAACGCATGTCATCACCATGCATTTGGCCCTTATGTCGGTTTTTATCGCCATCGTTCATTTGAACCGAGATTACAGTAAATGGAACTCCGTCTTCATCTAAATGTAAATCAACCGTCCACGCTACATTATCTGCTCCACCTTGGTATACCTTAGTTAACTTATCAATGGTTAAAGGCCCGTTCGCTAAATCATGAACTTGTTCATCGTAGCTGTTAAACACTTTTCCATTTTTCAAATACCCATGATAAATACTATTATTGAATACTCTCGGGTGCTGCTCAGTGGTTACGAAGTGAATTTCGTCTTTGTTATTTGAAATGTATTTTACGTACGGACGACCTTGGTTAGTGATAAAATGATGTCCTTGGCTCCACGTTTTTCCATCGTCATTTGATATGTCGTAGCTAGGATTGAAGTTAATTCCACGATAAAAATTATATACTCTGCCTTTACCGTTATTCTCATCACTTAAACGGAATAAATTAGCGTAAGTAATCTTATCTTTTCTGGTCATCGCGACTTCTGGTAACCATTTATCTTCGGTAACTTCTGAAAGCATTCGATATCGAATTTTTCTGTCCGTATTATGCTTTGAGTAAATCGCTAAAATATCATCATTAGGCAGTGCAAGTAATGCAGGAACATTGTGATCATCATCTTCTAAACCATCATGCATAACACTTACAACAGGCGCGTGTGAATGGTTCAAAGGGTATCGAGCAACTTCGATATTGCCACCGCGTTTTGCTCCGTCAGTACCTAATTGACTCGCGACTGATCCCACAAAAAGTTGCCCATTGTGTATTACAGCCCTCTCATCTTGAAACCAACACCAGCCAGCATTGTCGTTTATGATAACGGGAGATGACATATTCGACGCTACAGCTAAGCTACTCACAGAAGTAAGTAATGACAAAACGGCGGCTTTAACTGTGTTTTCGACTAAAGCTTTTTTATTAAATGATGTAAATTTTAACATGATTAACGTCCCATCCATCCACCATCAACCAACATTGTATGACCCGACATATAGTTAGAAGCTTTAGACGCTAAAAATACAATGGGCCCCTTAAAGTCTTCAGGCTCTCCCCAACGTTCCATAGGAATACGAGCCAAGATTTGCTCACTTCGAGTAGCATCGTTTCTTAATGCTTCAGTGTTATCTGTTGCTATATATCCAGGTGCAATTGCATTAACATTTACCCCTTTGCTTGCCCATTCGTTTGCAAAAGCCATTGTTAGCTGCCCTATTCCCCCTTTACTTGCTGCATAGCCTGGCACTGTAATACCACCTTGAAAGGTTAATAAGGAAGCGGTAAAAATAACTTTACCCTCTCCTCTTTTTACCATTTCTTTACCTAACTCTCTGGTTAGCACAAACTGAGCATTTAAATTTACTTCAATAACTTTATCCCATAGTTCATCGTCGTGTTCAGCAGCAGGAGCACGTAAAATAGTACCTGCGTTATTAACAAGAATATCAATACGCGGTGCATCTTGTTTTACTTGATTGATGAATTCGTACAACGATTCTCGATTTGAGAAATCACATTGGTAAGCGGTAAATTTTCTTCCTAAGCTTTTTACGGCCTTTTCAACTTCACTCCCTTCAAGAGCTAGCGATGCACTTACACCAATAACATCTGCGCCAGCCTCAGCTAAAGCAATAGCCATTGCTTTACCAATTCCTCGCTTGCATCCCGTAACAAGCGCTACTTTTCCAGATAAATTAAAACTTTCTAAAATTGACATTTTTTCTTACCGTTAATGATTAATTAAATTTGGTAACCAATGAGTTAACCAAGGAAAAGCTGTAATCATTAGTACTGATATAAACATTGCAATGAAAAATGGCACCATTTGCGGTGCGACTTTACTCACGTCTGACTTACCAACACTACAGCCAACGAATAAACATGTACCTACAGGAGGTGTACATAACCCTATGCACAAATTAGCGATCATAATTAAACCAAATTGCACATTATCAATGCCTAACGCCTGAGCGACAGGCATTAAAATTGGCGTAAAAATAAGTAGAGCTGGTGTGATGTCCATAAAGATTCCAACCGCCAAAAGCAGTAGATTAATCAACAATAAAAGCAACCACTTGTTTTCAGACAGCGCTAATATGGCCTCGCTTAACATTTGCGGAATGTTGGCTGCCGTTAACATCCAAGACATTCCCATACTTGCCCCGATTAAAAACATAACAATCGCGGTAGTTTGGCCAGTTTTAAGTAGAATATTAGGAACTTCAGAAGGTTTAACTGATCGATACACAACAACCGTTAAAATAAACGCGTAAGCAACGGCAATTGCGGCGGCTTCCGTAGCAGTATAAAAACCCGATAAAATACCACCTAATATCAAGACAATAAGTAACAAACTAAGAATTGAACGTTTAGCCGCTACCAATACCTGAGAAACAGGAGCTGGTGGTTCAGACGGAAAGTCATGTTTTCGGGCCGCCCATAAACAAACGATTCCGATACTTAAACCAACAATAATGCCCGGCATTACACCAGCCAAAAACAGATCAGCAATTGAAACGCCACCAGCCGCTACTGCGTATACGATCATTACGTTACTCGGTGGAATAATTAACCCTGTTGTAGCGGCGGTAGATGTTAACGCGATATTAAAGTCTTTGGGATAACCTCGGCGATTCATTTCAGGTATCATAAAACTACCAACAGAAGAAACTGCGGCAGCTGCAGAGCCAGATACTGATCCAAATAACATGCAGGTTAACGTGTTAGCTAATGCTAATCCTCCTTTGAAACGCCCTAATAAAGCTGAGGCTAAATCCATTAATCGACGAGCCATACCTCCTTCCCCCATGAGGTAACCCGCCAAAACGAAAAATGGAATAGCCAACAACGAAAAGCTATCGATACCATTTGCTAACTTAGAAGCAACAACAAAGCTAGCGTCAGCCCCACTCACTAATAAACCAACAAACGTTGCCAAACAAACAGCAACAGCAATAGGTATGTTAAGAAGGAGCAAGGCTATAAAAACCATTACAAATGGTAAAAGTGTATACAACATTTAGTCAGATACTCCTGGTAAATTAGATTTATCGCCGTATACAAATCTAAGGAGTTCTTCAATACTAAAAGCTAAAATAACAACTCCCGTTACAGGCAACATGGCATATAACCAGAACTTAGCAAAAGGTAATGCAACCATCTGCTGATCCATAACAAAACTATTCAGCATAACCTTACTACCTCCATCAATAAAAATTAGGAGTACAAATACAATAACAATCAGGTTTTTAGCAATTACCGACCATCGCTGAATACTTGAGTCAAACTTCTGCACTAAAATGTTAATGCCTAAATGCTGTTGTTGACGAAATACTGAAGCAATACCCAGTAGAGCCATCCATACTAATAAAAAACGTGCTAACTCTTCTGTCCAGGGGCTTTGGCTCTGTAACAAAAATCGACTAATCACTCCCCACAACACGTCTAAGGCTAAAAATGCAGTTACCCATATAAGTGCTTTATTAATCATTTTATTAAGGGTGTTATTTATCGACACCAAACCATTCACCCATAAATTACTTGGCATAGACATTATTTAAGTGCCTCTATGACTTTAATCATGTCTAACAATTCAGGATCTTTTATCGAATGATAAATAGGTTTAGCTTTCTCATTAAAAGCTTTAGTATTAACAACATACACTTGAGCACCGTTTTGTTTTGCCTCTTCAAGTGCTGCATTATTCGTTTGTTGCCACAGCGTTTTTTGAAAATCACTTGCTTGACTAGCAGCTTGCTTTAACCACTGTTGCTGTTGTGTAGATAGTTGACTAAAAATAGGTTCACTGATTAATAACATATCAGGAATACGCGTATGTCCATCTAAACTAAAGTGCGGACTCACTTCATAATGTTTATTAGATACATAACTTGGTGGATTGTTTTCCGCGGCATCAACCGTTCCTTGTGCCAGTGCAGAATATAGCTCGCCCCAAGCGATAGGTGTAGGAGAACCTCCCAACACTTCTATCATATTTATTGCCATTTTACTGTTCATCACCCTTACCTTCATACCCACTAAGTCTGCTGGTTCTTTGATAGGTTTTGTAGAAGAGTAAAAGTTTCGGCTACCCGCATCTAAATACGCCAAGCCCCTGAGGTTTTTATCAAGCGCACTATTCAATAAACCTTGGCCAGTATTTGAAGATAAAAAACGCCAGAAATGTTGATGATCTTCAAATAAATAAGGTAAGCCAAACAACTGCATGTTTGAAACAAACGACTCTAAAGCTGCTGCCGACGTTTTAGTCATCGCAAGTGCGCCTTGTTGAAGCTGTTCAATACTTTGAACTTCGCTGCCAAGGACACCACTAGGATAAATTTCCACTTGCATACTACCCTGCGACAATTCAAGGAGTTTATATTTCATAAACTCCATTGATTTATGGACAGGGTGAGACGTATCAAGTGCATGACCTAGCTTTAATGTTACTTTGGGACTTTGTTGTTTATCAGATACTTGCTGAGGCGCACCAAGTAAACTAACAAACATTACAGCAGAAAAAACAACACCAATTAAGAAACCAAATACAATAGCAGAACGTCGGGCTGTCATAATTTTATCTCAAGTCTTTGATGGCTATACCATCCATATCATCAAATTGCTGATTTTCTCCTCCCATTCCCCAACAAAAGCTATATGCCTTTGTTCCACAACCTGAGTGAATTGACCACATAGGCGAAACGGCGGCTTGATGGTTATGAATAGCAATATGTCGAGTTTCATCTTGCGGCCCCATAAAATGGAATACTGCAGACTCTTCCGCCACATTAAAGTACAAATAAACTTCTGTACGACGTTCATGAGTATGTGCAGGCATGGTATTCCACACACTTCCTGAATTAAGTTGAGTAAATCCCATCACCAATTGGCAACTTTTAATGCCTTTAGGGTGAATATATTGATAAATAGTACGAGAGTTACTGTCTTCACTTGTACCTAAATGAATTGGGTTTGCCATCGCTTTTGAAGCGTAGCTCGTTGGATACTCTTTATGAGCTGGGTAACTTAACAAATAAAATTTAGCAGGAGCGCTAGCATCTTCACTGGTAAAAGTAATAGATTGAGTTCCTCTACCAATATATAAACAATCTAAATTGGCTAAACTATAGGTTTCACCATCAACAGCGATAGATCCGGTTCCGCCAATATTTAACACGCCCATTTCTCTACGCTGACAAAAGTAATCGGCAGCAAGCTCAGGACAGGTAGTTAGACTTAACACTTGATCTGTAGGAACAGCACTACCAACGACACTACGTTCAACTTCACAATAAGTTAATTGAATTTCACCTTCACTAAACAACTCGTCAATCAAAAAGTTGTCGCGTAGTTCTTGTGTATTCATTCGGCTGTATTCATTACGGCCAACAGTATATTTAATTTGCATGTAAAGTTTCTCTTAATGGTAAGGTTTTTGTTCGATAAATGTATTCAGGTATTGTTGCCACTTAGTAACAGACGTGATCGCTTTAGCCTTTTCCCAACCGTACCCAGCGTAATAAACAATTTTTCCGTTATTATCCGTTTGGGTGATCAATAAACCGTGAGATTCATCAAGTTTATTTGACGATACATGTTTAGTTTCAACAGGTTGAGAGGTTTCTAATAATACTGCGGTACCTAAACCTTGAGCATCAATTGATTCCCAAGCAAAAAGTAGCTTTTGTTTTTCATCGAAGGTTAATTGCGCTTTATCTTCATGAGTGGTTAATCCCACCGTAATAGGTAAGTTTTTAGCGAGTTTACCGTTTTTCCAAAACGTAGATTCAACATTAAACAAACGTTGGCCTGGTTTAAGTCGCACGTTTTTTTGCTCTTTATATAGGTCGCCGTTAATCTCTTGCTCATAATTCAACGTAAAGGTTAGGTGATCGTTCCCTACATTTACATTTTCATAACTTACGAACGTATTCAGTGCTTTGCGTTCGTTGTCAATCCATAGCGATGTACCACCACATCCCGCTGAAGAGCCAACATGATAAGGGTCGTAACCCTCACCTCTATCTTCGTGATAGCTTTTATCTTCATTAAGCGCTAAGTCATACCATCTATTAATAATCGGCTTATCAACACGTTTAAGCCAACAGTCTGTACCTGAGTTCTCGTTACTTCTTCTCAACGCAGGTCCATATGCGCGGAAAGCTACAACGTCGTTTTCCCAAGCAAAGTCATCTTTACGTTCAGGCACAAAACGTGCTGACAAAACTTCGCTATGACGCTTTGCTTTTTTCTCGTATTCTTTCTCAAGTAATTTACTACTCGTGCTAATTGCTGCTTCAAGCTTCTCAGAGTTAGCGATATCTGGCTGTTTGTCGCCTTTTAACAACTTGTAGATTTCTGTACCAGCAGCTAAAAACGCGCCACTACCATACAATTCAGTTTTGTCTGCCCATGCATTTCCTGGCGCAGCACCAATTGGTTGAACATATCCAAGCATTCCTTCAGGAGTAATATGACTAGTTAAAGATTTCCATGCCTTTTCAATAACAGGTAAATACTCTGATTTTTCAAGCAAGCCGTTATTTACACCCCACGCAAAACCAAACGTAAAAAACGATGTACCAGACGTTTCAGGTGTTGGGTAACTTTTGGCATCAAGCAAACTCATTGCCCAATGTCCTTCCTCAGTTTGTATCGCTTTTAATGCAGGAGCCATTTTTAAATAGATAGCTTTGAAATAGTTATATTCTGGACTATCTTTTTCAAGTTCATCCATAATAAGTGTTAATCCACCAAACACCCAACCGTTACCACGAGACCAAAATATTTTCTCGCCATGTACAAGTTTTCCTATGTAACTATTATCACGATAGTAAAGCGCTTCATCGTTATCGAATAGATGTTGAGTTGTCGCTTCAAACTCTTCAATCATCCAATCTACGTAAGACTTATCGCCTGTAATCTTGGCAAGCTTGGCCCAAACAGGAGGCCCCATAAACAATGCATCACACCATGTCCAACGTTCCATGTTTGCATAATTATCTAGTTCAATTGGCTGCTTACTTGGGTTAGCACGAATGAAGTCGATACTTTTCTTAGTACGCTCCATCATTTTCGGATCGTTATAATGCGTATATAAATCTAAGTACAATTGACCAACCACATGGTCATCAGCCATATATTTTCGCCAATGAAGAGACCACTCGCCCTTATCTGAAATATATTTTAGCCACTCAAGGTAGCGTGGATCTTTAGAAAGTTTTGCCCATTTATGCATACCTACATAAAGTGCGCCGTTAGTCCAATCACGTATATGATGTGGTTCTTTTCGATCACTATATGTATCTCTAAAATGCTCTATTTGCCAGTCGGCAACACGTTGTACCGTCGTCGCGACTTCTGTAGCACGTAAGTCATTTTTTTTGTCACATGAGAATAGCCCTAACGTCAACGACGCTAAACCAATAAATAAGAAGATTTTTTTCATTTTATTTTTAAATGGTTGTTTTTGTATTTGAAAAGACTATCAAACACAACTAAGATACGTCAATTGCAATTAATACAATTAAAATTACAATTTTTGACACGCTATGGCACACCAATTTAATCACCCTAATATTCTTTTAGCGCTATCACGCTATGACCACCGTACTCATCGAGGTGTAGCAAGCTTTGCCCAGCAACACGGCTGGCACCTTAATTGTGAAATGGCGATTACAGGGAGAATGCCTAATAATTGGAATGGAGATGGTATTGTTACCATGCTGGGAGAAAATGAAGAGCTAGTTAGCATGGTACTAGAAAGTGGATGCCCATTTGTTGATCTTTCAATACTCAGAGATGAAATACCCGCCCCGCGAATAACTGCTGATAACCAAGCTATTGGCCACACAGCAGCAGAATATTTTTTACAACGCGGATTTGTGAATTTTGGCTTTTTTTCATCAACAAACGACAAAGTTGCGGCAACTAGACGAAACGCGTTTAAAGAAAAAATTCAAAAAAAGTGTAATACATTTGTAGATGCTCTGTCATTTAGCAAAGATGGTTCTCCATCAAATCGCTCCATAAATCAATGGTTACAGCAATTAACGTTTCCTATTGCAGTATTTACGACACGTGATTTAGACGCCAGTATTTTACTAGATCTTTGCTTGCGCAATAATATAGCTGTACCTGAACAGGTAGCTATTATGGGCGTCGACAATAACGAGTTAATTACTGAATCTTTACAAGTTCCTATTTCCAGTGTTAATCACAATGTCGAACGACTCGGATACGAAGGGGCGCAGTTATTATCAAAAATAATGAATAACGAATTTGTAGATAATACAACGATAATGATCCCACCAACCGGTGTAACTTCTCGACGAAGTACAGATTATTTAGCCGTTAATAACGAATTAGTCAGGAAAGCATTGGCTCGAATGACCAGCTTATGCCACAGCCCTCTTTTCTCGTTAGATCAATTAGCAACAGAGTTAAGTGTTTCACGACGTTATCTAGATAAAACATTTAGAAAA
This sequence comes from Colwellia sp., assembly GCA_020630795.1. GTDB lineage: Bacteria > Pseudomonadota > Gammaproteobacteria > Enterobacterales > Alteromonadaceae > Pseudocolwellia. The sequence continues at coordinate 3,637 of JAHDIK010000002.1, read as the reverse complement.
GAACTAGGACATTCATGCCGAGTTGAGCTTTTAGCTATGCGCCTAACCAGAGCAAAAAAACATTTAATGGGAGGAACATTATCAATGGAAGAAATATCTGAACAATGTGGCTTTAATACCCCCCAATATTTTAATTTATGCTTAAAAGAAAATACTGGAATGACACCTTTAGCTTATAGAAAATATCATAACGTACGTTAAATACAATGAGTGCAAGTAATATTTGGCAATATGATTCAAGCCTTTCAAATTTTGGCAGAAGAATCTCACATCTTTAACATTAGGTTTAATGGGTAATAGCGGTGGTTATGCACCGCTTAATGTATATGAGTTATACTAGTAAAAAGCTTTGAATAAACTAAAACTATTTGAATATTGGTTTTTATCAAGTTGATATTAACAAAAGCAGTAGAAGGTATTTAATATTTAACTATCTATTTCAGAAAGATTTTCTATTTTTTTCTCAGCAACATAACAAACCATTTTTAATGTAGTGCCATATATTAAGGGTAAGATAGAAAATGAAAAAGCTGCCCCAAAAAAACTTAAATCATCCATATTAGCGCCCATAGCGGCAAAACTAATCAAGGCTATAAGTGTACCTAAAATAACGCCTGAATTACCTAATACAGTAAATACTCTTCTTGCCGTAGAATAAGCTCTATCTGATTGGTTAATTGAATTATTTAATAAAATAGAAAACGCTTGATGAACACTTATTTTGGATGTTGCAGCATAAGTAAAAGCGATAGCGGGAGGGAAGACACCTATCATTGATTGAATATCAATAAACGTACTAATATTTCCTGATAAAACCATTAGCAATAATATCAGCGATCCAAATAGAAAAATACTAAACATAAACATTACAAATCCTCTTTGAGTTTTAAACATAAATTGTATTCCCGACTTAACTGCTTGCTTCCAGTACCAAATTTTAGCGGAAATAAGCAGATCGTTAGCAATACGTTGTAAATATTCTTCTGATAAATCCCCCAATACAGGTTCGACTATATTGTCAGGTAAAGCCCAGATTAAAAATTGACTGGCGATCTTTGGCGGTTGAGAAAATACATCCTGTGCGTTTTTCATTGTTCGTAACCTCCCGAATTTAACGCTACATTCTCCCACATAGAAGTTAAAGCTTGTTTTGAACGCTTTAGAGCATACTCGCCTTTCGCTGTAACCTTAAAATACTTCTTAGCTTTCCCCCCTCGTTCAGCTGTTGCTTCCCCCATTTTACTTTCTAGTAGTCCCTTTTTTTCAAGACGCTCTAATGTTGTATATAAAGCACCGATAGTGACATCCCGTTGAATAATATCGGCAAGTAACTGGCGTATAGTGCTACCGTATGCGTTATCGCCTAGTTTAAATGTTGAAAGCAATATAAATTGCTCGAATTCACCTAAATATTTTTCTTTATTTGTCATAGTTAATATCTTACGCCCAAATTATAACTACAATGTAGAGTATATATATAAAAACGTCAATATACTTTACTTTGTAGAACAAATTAAAATGAGAAAATAAAGAAATACACCTAATCGAAATAAAGCTATTTAAAACTATATAATGGAAAAACAATTTAGTTTTTAGATACGTTTTTGTTTCCTGTTATATTTACAGCTTTTTGATCTTCTTTATTTAGAAATTTTGGCAATCCACTTATTGAATAGTATTAAACTCTCCTTCGTCAAAATAGAATTTAACAACTAATACTAATCCATTGGAAATTAACGTTATTTGAAGCTCTTAGACTACTGATAAAACTGGTTTACAAGCGAATACTTATAAATTAATAGGTTTGGAATTAGAGCTTTGAAATAAAGTTTTTGAAAGGGGGTATTTACAGAGATAATTCTGTAGATTAACCATAACTTGGCCTATGTGAGTAAGTTATATGGCTAAGGTGAATAAAACCTAAAAACAAAGAAGTTAATAGTTTATTTTTTAACGTTTTTATCTAAATATGGCGGTGAGGGAGGGATTCGAACCCTCGAAGGCTTGCGCCTTACACACTTTCCAGGCGTGCTCCTTCGGCCACTCGGACACCTCACCATTTTTGAAATCTGATATGTTAGCGTATTATCTTTACGTTTGATGATCAGTCGATGAGCACGCTAGGCGTGTCAATTCAACCTTTGCGTCCACTCGGACACCTCACCATTTTGAAACTTGATATGTTAGCGTATTATCTTTACGTTTGATGATCAGCCGATGATCACGCTAGGCGCGTCAATTCAGCCTCGGCGTCCACTCGAACACCTCACCATGATGGAAGCTTTATATACTAGATTTTGTCAAAAATACATGTTCTAGAAAAGCTGCGCTATGTTAGGGAAATAATCAATATAACGCAACTATAAACTGCATTTTATAACTAAATAAAACAATGAATTATCAGAGTGATGTCTAGCTTTGGGCTTCAGCTAATTCGGCGTTAAAACTTAACATACGATCTAATGACTTTAACGCTTCATCTCGTAGTGTCATATCAACAAACACTTCTTTTCCTGTAGGGTCTATTAATGCCTCTTCAATAGCTTTAAGACCGTTCATTGCCATCCAAGGGCAATGTGCACAACTTCTACATGTTGCGCCTTCGCCTGCCGTTGGAGCTTCGAAAAACTCTTTTTCAGGACAAAGCTGCTGCATTTTATAAAAAATACCGCGATCTGTTGCAACGATAAACTTTTTATTAGGTAAGTCTTGAGCAGCTTGAATAAGTTGGCTTGTTGAACCTACTGCATCAGCCAGCTCTATAACATCGGCTGGTGACTCTGGGTGAACTAAAATAGCTGCGTCAGGATGAAGCTCCTTCATATCGATTAATGCTTTTGTTTTAAATTCATCATGAACGATACAAGCACCCTGCCACATTAACATATCGGCACCTGTTTGCTTTTCAATATAAGCACCTAGGTGTCTATCAGGTCCCCAAAGAATTTTTTCTCCGTTTGAGTCTAAATGCTCAACAATTTCCAACGCGCATGAAGATGTAACAATCCAATCGGCACGAGCTTTAACTGCCGTAGAAGTATTTGCATACACAACAACGGTACGATCAGGGTTTTGATCACAAAACGCGTTGAACTCTTCAATTGGACAACCTAAATCAAGCGAGCATGTTGCTTCAAGTGTTGGCATTACTACGGTTTTGTTTGGTGTTAAAACCTTCGCTGTTTCGCCCATAAACTTTACACCAGCTATAATTAACGTTTCTGCTGAATGATTGTTACCAAAACGAGCCATTTCGAGAGAGTCAGCAACACAACCACCTGTTTCTTCAGCTAGGGCTTGAATTTCAGGGTCTGTATAGTAGTGAGCAATTAACACTGCATTTTTTTCAACGAGAAGTTTTTTAATACGCTCTTTATAATCTGCGCGCTCGTCAGGTGTTAATGGAGTTGGTTTTGCTGGAAATTGAAAATCAAACTCTACAGCTAAATTAGATTGTGCCATGAATAGTCTCAAATATAACGAAAATTACAATACGGGCGAATTATACGGCAACTAAAAGCTAAAGTGTAGAAAGTAATTAAATCAGGATGTTGAACGAAAAATAGGAAGATATAACAAGAGGTGGTCGGTCGTGAAGGATTTGAACCTTCGACAAATTGGTTAAAAGCCAACTGCT
>JAHDIK010000026.1:33497-34801 GCA_020630795.1 Colwellia sp. | reverse complement strand
AAATGGTTTACATTGTTTGGGCTAGACAAGTACATTTTTAGCGAGTTTTTTAAAACTCGAGAGCAACCTATAGATTTAATAGGCTCTTCCGCTGGAGCGTTTCGATTCGCAGCCCTAAGTCAACGTAACCCTGTAGAGAAAATATCTACTTTGGCTTATAACTATGCAGAAACCACATACTCAGCAAAACCTAACAAAGCTGAGATTACCAACTCTGTTAATGAGCTACTCAAAAAACTATTCGGTGAAAATGGGAGAAACGAAATACTTTCTAACGATATTTATCGCCCACACTTTATTGTATGTAAATGCAAAGGCTTAACAACATTTGAAAATAAATTACTTCAAGGGCTGGGGTTAATCGGAAGTATGGGGCTTAATCGAATCAATAGAGGGTTACTGAATAAACAATATCAACGTTTTGTATTTCATTCTCCTTACTCCACGCTTAAAGTTAATGACAACCATAACTTTAACACTCAATACGTTCCTCTAAATAATGAGAACCTCAGCCCTGCTTTATCCGCTTCAGGTGCTATACCCATGGTAATGGAGGGCATCAAGAACATTCCATCAGCACCTAACGGGATGTATAGAGACGGTGGAATTATAGATTATCACTTCGATTTAGACATTCAAACTTCCAATGGCTTAACTCTTTACCCACACTTTAATTCAGCTCCCAAACCTGGCTGGTTTGATAAAAATATCAACCGAACTATCACGAAAAATCACTACGACAATGTTGTGATGTTAGTTCCTTCTTCAAAATTTATTGAATCTTTACCCTACAATAAAATACCTGACCGCACAGATTTCACAGAAATAGATGAAATTACGAGAATAAAATATTGGAAAGAGGTATTACTCAGAACTGATGAACTCGCTGAATCGTTAGATAACTTTATTGATAATCCAAATATCAATCAGATTATACCGTTATAAAAAAGGCTGTTTAGTAAACCTAAACAACCTTTTGTGTATTCAATAACTATGACTAATTAGCCGCCACATTTACCTTCGCCACACTTACCTTTCTTGGCTTTTTTACCTTCACCGCATTTGCCTTCGCCACACTTGCCTTTCTTGGCTTTTTTACCTTCACCGCATTTGCCTTCGCCACATTTTCCTTTCATGGCTTTTTTACCTTCACCGCATTTGCCTTCGCCACACTTACCTTTCATGGCTTTTTTACCTTCACCGCATTTGCCTTCGCCACACTTACCTTTCATGGCTTTTTTACCTTCGCCGCATTTGCCTTCACCACACTTACCTTTCATGGCTTTTTTACCTTCGCCGCATTT
>JAHDIK010000026.1:0-33397 GCA_020630795.1 Colwellia sp. | reverse complement strand
CGCATTTGCCTTCACCACACTTACCTTTCATGGCTTTTTTACCTTCGCCGCATTTGCCTTCACCACACTTACCTTTGTGGTCATCAGCTACGAAAGTCACTACAGATTGATCTGCAAACGGGTTAACTTCCGCCTTTGCTGGTAACGTTAAAAAAGCTGTTAATGAGAATGCTCCAACTAATATCGCCGCGGTAGATTTCTTAATAATGTTCATATGATTTCCTATTTTTTAATAAAGTAGCTTTAAATTATTATTTACAACTATCCTAACAGACCATAAGTTAATAAAATAAATTTCAACATACAATCAAAAAAGTTCCAGCATTATAAATAATCAAAATTTACCTAATACTCATGTTAACAAAATCATTTTGGCGCCAATGGAAGGTGTTATTGATGCCTTGATGAGAAACATACTCTGTACCATAAATGATTACGATTTATGTATTACAGAATTCGTTAGAGTTGTAGATTCATTAGTTCCTAAACATGTATTTTATAGGATATGCCCTGAGTTAACGTCTAAAAACACCACAGGAACCAAAACACCGTTACGTATCCAACTATTGGGGCAAGAACCAGAATGGATGGCTGAAAATGCAATTAGAGCGTTAGAAATAGGCTCTCAAGGTATTGATGTAAACTTTGGTTGCCCTGCAAAAGCGGTAAACAAAAGTAAAGGCGGCGCTGTACTATTAAAAGACCCTGAAAAAATTTATCAAATTATTAGTGCGATAAGAGAAGCAATTGGCAGTAATAATCAACTGTCTGCCAAGATAAGGCTAGGTTACGAAGATACAAGTTTATTTCTAGAAGTCGTTTCAGCAATTGAATCTGCAGGAGCTAATAGTTTAGCTATTCACGCACGAACTAAAACTCATGGATACAAACCACCTGCATATTGGTCTTATATTGCCAACGCGGTGAAACACTCGTCATTGGATATTGTTGCCAACGGTGAAATATGGGGTAAAGAAAGTGCTATACAGTGTATCGAAGCGTCTATGACTTCGAGCCTAATGTTAGGCCGCGGAGCACTGTCTCTCCCTAACATTTGCAACACGATAAAATACAATGAAATGCCAATGGAATGGTTAGACGTGCAAGCCCTATTAAATAAGTACAGTGAACTAGAGTTAGAAGGAAGTAAAAGCTTTTACTATTCGAGCCGTCTTAAGCAATGGCTTAGATTTTTAAAGCTAGAGTACACCGAAGCAGAACAGTTATTTCAATCAATTAAAACGCTTAAAGATAAAGAGAAAATAATCGAGCACATTAATAACAGTTCCTACTAACTATAAATATTAGGACGGGACATAATTTACATACAAAAAAACCAGCTATTAAGCTGGCTTTTTAAGGCTAATTAGTCAGAAACTAAATAGATACTTTCTTACGTCTAGCAGTATCCTGAATAAAACCAGCCCAGCCTTGTGCAGCTTTCTTAGTTTTAGGATCTTGCATAGCTAACTTAATCGCTCTATTAGCTTGCTTATACTGTTCTAAATAAAAGTGAGATTCCGCTATACTCATGTATAACTGACCTTTATTTTTAACACCAAGCTCAATAGCTTTAGTTAACGAAACAATAGCCGACTTGAATTGCTCATCCTGCTTTAACAACATACCTTGCTTGCTATAATGCTTAGCATCGTTAGTCATTTTAGCTAACTCGCCATAGTATTTAGCAGCTTTAGAAATATGTTGAGCAGCATGCCATGCGTTAGCTAGTGAGTTAAGGTTTTGATCATCTCTCTTCACTAAACCAGACGCTATATGCTTTTCAAGTAACTTAGCAGACTTATAAGGTATTTGCTGTTGAGAATACAAACTAGCAAGTACTTTTATTTCTGACTCTTTTTCAAGGAAACCTTGCTTATAAGCCAAATCCAAAGTTTGTAATGCTTTATTGTAATCTTCAACTAGCGTATAAAACTGACCTAACTGTACCCAGTATGTTTTAACTTCTGGAAACAATTGAACGGTAGTTTCAAGTACCTTAACCGCATCTTTAAACTTTTTACGCTCGTAGAAAGACGTAAGCTTCAAAATGTAAGGGTTTTGGCTTTGCTTATCACCATATGCAGCAATTGCTTTATCAGCAGGAGCGATAACTGCAGGTAAATCTTTTAATGCATAATGAGCATTTGCAATTTTAACCCAAGTATCGCCGTCTTCCTTACCGGTAAAGTCCATCCAAGCTTTATAGTTTTTAAGTGCTTTTTTGTATTGTTGAGTTTGCATTTGCAAATCAGCCAACAATTTAAGCGCTTCGCCGTGGTCACCTTCATTCAAAATATCAGGTTTAACAGCTAACTCTAAATACTTTATAGCGTCCTTTTCTTTGTTACCCATTGTTGCATACATAACAGCGATAAAACGATTAACATACGCTTTGTCGTAGTCTTTTTTGGCTTCAATAGCTAACAAAAGTTGTAACGCACCAGGTATATCATCAGCAGAGTAAAGCTCGAATGCTTTACCTACTTTTTTACCTACAGATGGACCAACAAGTTGCGTTGGACGCTTCTTCTTTTCCTCAGCGCCAACTCCTGCTGCAACAGCAGTAGAAGTAAATGGTAGCTGAGCAACGGTTACAGAAGCAGCAATAACTAAAGATAATATAATTTTATTGTTCATTAACTACCTCCATCCATTTTAAAGTCAAGTTGTACAGTTAAACCAGGTTGACGTTGTGGCTTACCATCAACAACTTTTGGCTTATATTTCCATTTACGTAAAGCCCTACGAGCTTCTTTATCAAATATACGTTTTGGTTGAGCTTCAATAACTTCTACGTCTTCAACTCCACCAATTTCGTTAATTGTAAATGAAAGTTTAACCCAGCCTTCTTTACCATCACGTGCAGCTTGTATTGGGTATTTAGGCTCAATACGAACAATAGGTGTCGCATCACCATCTCGACCAAAGCCCGCACCTGGCGCAGATATACCTGCATTAGCACCAGCTAACTTAACACCTGGCATATTAAAACTAATACCAGAGTTATTGTTACTTGCTTCAGGCTCTGGAGCTTGAGGCTTAGGCGGCGCTTTTGGCGGTGGCGGCGGCGGCGGCGGAACACGACGACGTTGTTCTGCTGCTGACTTAGGTGGCGTAGTGTTAACTTCTACTATAATATCTTCAAGTTTTTCTTCCTTGTTTCTATCACCGCTAGAAACAAGGAATGCCATAAATGAAAATAGTGCAAAGGTTACCGCTGCGCCTAGTAGTATTGATACTAAAAAGCGAACCATAAACTACCCCTTAGCTGCAGCAATAGAAATTCTGTCTATACCTGCATCTTTGATAGCATCCATAACTTTAACAACTACACCATGTTTGGCTTCTTTGTCAGCTTGGATGATTACTACGTCAGTAGGTTGTTCAGCTAATGCTTTTTCAATGTTAGCGGCCAAACGTTCAATATCTACACGACGCTTATCAAACCAAATTTCACCCGTATCTTTAACTGCAATAAAGATGTTAGCTGATTTTTGCTTACTTTGGTTTGCTGCTTTTGGTTTATTAACTTCAATACCTGCTTCTTTAACAAAAGAAGTTGTTACGATGAAGAAGATCAACATGATGAATACGATATCAAGCATCGGAGTCATATCAATTGCTGCTTCTTCCTCTTCACGAGTACGTTTACGTGCCATTCGAATTTCTCTCTAGTGATGAGGTAAACTGTCAACCAGTTTAGCCTTTGCTAGTTTAACTTTAGCGTCTAATCTTGAACTAAAAAATACACCTGATAATGCTGCTACCATTCCCGCCATTGTAGGGATTGTAGCCATTGATATACCTGATGCCATTAAACGCGGATTACCTGTACCTTGCTGTGCCATAACTTCAAACACGCCGATCATACCGGTAACCGTACCTAGTAATCCAATTAATGGACACATAGCTACTAAGGTTCTAATTGTGAGCATACGCTGCTCTAATTGTTCTGTCGCTTCGGAGATCCAAGTATCTCTAATACGATGTGCATACCAAGACGTTGTGTCTTCGCGAGCTTCCCAACGAGAAACAATATCGTCTCTCATTTTTGGGTACACCGATGATAAAAACCAATAACGCTCTATCATCATTATCCACATCAAAAAGAGTGCGAAGGCTACAACATATAAAACATTACCACCTGTCGCAATAAAACTCCTGACAGATTCTATAAGCTCTATCAGGAATAACATTATTTAGACTCCTTCTCTGCAATCGCAGCGATTAAGCCAGCGCTTTGCTCGTCTAATTTTTGTAGAACAGACTTACTACGACCAGCAATAATGCTGTGTATTAAGATTAGTGGCAATGCACAGATAAGACCTAAAGCAGTTGTAACAAGTGCTAAAGAGATGTTACCAGCCATAATTTTCGGGTCACCCGTACCAAATAATGTAATCGTTTGGAACGTCATGATCATACCGATAACTGTACCTAATAGACCCATTAGTGGAGCAATAGCTGCAAACATTTTGATTAAGTTAATACCACGGTCAACTTTTGGTGTTTCACGTAAAATACCTTCATCAAGTTTAAGCTCAAGTGTTTCAGCATCAACTGACTTGTTGTCGTGGTAGATTTTAAGTAAACGACCAAGAGGGTTGTTTTCGTTTGGTTGGTCAAGGTTTTTCTCTTGAGCTTTAATTTTAGCACTCATAGCACCAAGAACTACAAAACGTTCTAGAGCAATTAAACAACCTAAAATTAGTAATACAGTAATTGCATAACCAACTTCTTTACCTTGGTGGTAAAATTCCATCAATGTACGCTTACGAGTTTCTAACGCTAAGATACCACCACGAGATGGATCAACGTAAACAGCTTCATAACCTGAAGATGTATTGAAGAAACTTGAAGCTGTGCCAGAAATGTAACCAGCAGGCTGCTTAGCTAGCGGTTGAACTTGACCTACTTCGTCGTTGTACGTTAAGTAACCGTTATCAGATACTAAGTTAAATGTACCGATACGAGTAATTGATTCTGTAGACTTTGAACCGTCAAGGTTAGTAACTTCAGCAGTAAACTGAGAAACTTCACCTGATTTAGTCATTTCTGTTTGTAAAGCAAACCATAACTCTTCTAAATCTTCTAGTGCTGGGATTTCAGTAGAGTTAGCAATACGTGTTAACGCTTCGCCACGACCTGGGTATTCAGCACTTACGATTGACGAAGAAATTTGACCAAATGCGTCAGCTGCTGCTGAACGACTTACACCAAACATTTCACCTAACGTTCCTTTAGCACTGTCTAATTCAACTTCTTTTTGTGCCAAAGTTATTTCGTTCGCTGCATATTCATCAGTTAAACGTTTGTTACGAGCGTTTTGGTTAGCAAGTTCTTGCTTAGCCTTTTTTAACAAAGCTTGTTTATCAGCACGAGCAGCAATAAATTCTGCTTCACGTTTTTTATCTAATTTAGCTTCTGAGATACGATCAGCTTTTACTTGATTAAGTAATTTAGTTAATTCGTTAGCTGAAGCTGATGTTGCTACTGTCAAAGATGCAGAAAGCATTACAAAATTAAGAAACTTTTTCATTATTTAGCTCCTGCTGCAAATACTGGTAACTTAGTTAAATCCATAGGTAATTGTTTACGCGCCATAGCAATGGTAGTTTTAACGCTTTTAAGGTACTCATCACCTAAAGCATCCCAATTGCGAGTTTCGTTGTTCCAAACCCATGCATTTTTCATATCAAGAGATTGCGCTAAAAATGATACGCGCCCCATGTAAACGAAGTCAGCAGTAATTGTACGATCACCTAGGTCTAATTCACCTTGGTAAGACTCAAATGCAGTACCATAGTTCGCTTCAATTTCGTATGCTTCTAGTACAAGGCGGAATTGCTCAGATGTTGTAACATTAGAGTTGCCCATTACTGTACGTAAGTTTTCAATACGCTCTTTACGACCTTCAATATTCATTGGCACATCAAGTGCAACAAACTTCTCTAATGTATCAATCATTTTGTACATTAAAGGAACAACACCTTGCTTCACTTTATCAACACCATCTATTTGCTTTTGCAAAGATTCGATGTTTTTAAGTTGGTCATTCACCATTAATTGAACGTGATCGTTGTAACCCGCTAATACTTCAGCTTCATCAACTGTATTACGGTATTCACCAAGAAGGTCGATTGTTTGTTCATAAATGCTATCGATTTTGTTTTGAGATTTAACCGATGCTTTAAATATACGCGCTTCTGCTTTTTGTAGGTCAGATAATTGATCTGCAACCGCAAAATTGCTCGCTGTTAATGCTATTGCGCCAATCACTGTAGAAGCGATAAGGCTTTTTTTACTTAATTTGGACATAGTTCCCAACCAGTTGCTATTGAATTTTGATAACAAATATTATTGTTAACGCAAATGAAAAATCTGCTATTTGTATTGTTAAATTTCTCTAGAATAAAACAGTACAATACTCCCAGACGACGCTTTTACTGTCAACAGGAGATAATAACTATTAATAAGTTAATAGAAGATTTACTTATTAATAATGTGCTTTATAACGTTAACTCTCGATATATTACCATGTTAATAATAATATTTTTTATCACTAATATTACTTAGTGTTAGAGCTTAAGGTACAAGTTTAACCACTACATTTTTATTTGCCGTCGTATGTTTTACTAATTCGTTCGTAGTAAGTCAAATATTCTAGCGATAAAAGTTATTTTTTATACAAAACCCGCTCAATACGCGTGAATTTTGTACATAATTTTTACTAATAGATTCCCTGAATAAAGTAGAGCAAAAACTCAGTGTAAAGATTACTTTAACGTACGCGTCAAAAAAGACATATCAAATTCTAAATGGCTACAAGCTGACAAGAATCTATGTGTTAAACTTCGTTTTTTGTGCCAAATAATGAAGGTTAATGAGCTTGGAAGCATTGTTAGATGTAAACACATGGATAACACTGTGTGGTATTGGCTTTATTGCCGGATTTATTGATGCGATAGCAGGCGGCGGTGGAATGTTAACTATTCCTGCCCTGCTCACCTCAGGGCTTCCCCCTCACATAGCATTAGGCACTAATAAACTAGCTGCTTCTTTTGGCTCGTTCACTGCTTCGATAGCTTTTTATCGTAAAAAGCTTTTTAACCCACACTTTTGGCGTTATTCAATTTATGCTACGGCAATAGGAGCAGTAATTGGTACGTTAATCGTTAACTATCTAAGCACAGACTTTTTAGAAAAAGCCCTTCCCATTATTATTGTTTTTACCGCACTCTATACAATTTTTGCTAAAAACATTATTCGAGACTCAGCCGAACTCCCAAAACACACTAAATCTCTGCGTGTTAAACAAATCGTTCAAGGGCTAACATTAGGTTTTTATGACGGAGCTGCTGGCCCCGGTACAGGTGCATTCTGGACGGTATCTTCGACAATTCTTTATAAAGTAAATATATTACTAAGCAGTGGTCTAGCAAGGTCTACCAATTTTGTTAGTAATTTTTGTAGCTTATTAACTTTTATTTATTTGGGGCACGTTAATTTTATTCTTGGTATTTCAATTGGTATTTTTATCATGCTTGGTGCGCTTGTAGGATCACACTACGCTATAAAGTTAGGAAGTAAGTTTATTAGACCCGTTTTTGCGATTATAGTTATCGGTATGTCAATAAACCTTGCTTATCAAGCATGGTCATAATGAATACATAATATGAGCTACGCTACCTCTTTAAATAAAATAGAAACGATAATTAAAGATCTTGAACATAGTGCGATGAATATCGACACCAACAATCATAAACTGAAAGCACATGATCTACTGAAAGACTCCGCGTTGTTCTCTACTGATTTGTTTAATACTTCTAGCGACCTATTCATAGATTATATTAATGAAATCAAACTTAATTTTTCGCAACTTCAACGCTTAGTTTCAAACAATAACAAGCCTTTAGCTGAGTACCGATTAGAGTCAATTGAACGTCAAATAAGCTCTCTTTTAAATGCTTTCAATGCAAATAAAAGCATTCACAACGAAGCTCAACATCGTTTAAATGCTAGAAAAGCTCGCCGTCTAAAACAGTCTGCTCAAAAGTTAATTCAGCCATCTCAAAACCTATATCAAACCCTGGCAGAACATCACGAATTTGAGCGTCGCCTCATGCAAATGCTTGCAGATAAAGAGTTAGAGCGTAACTCTGCTTCTAAACAACAAATAGATAAAGTATCTCAAGAAGTGCTCGTTTTACATCAACGTTTAGGAAGGTGCAGACAAGCTATTTCAAAAATAGAAAATAACATTGTAAATTATGAAAAGCGTTCAATAATTAAAAAGTAAGTTTTTAACTTTAATTAACAACGCGTTCAATGATAAATTATCCTATAATTATTTTGACGTTAATCACTTAAAGAGAGTTTTAATGAAAATATCAGACGATATTCATAATTATTATGAAAAGTTAGTTTCTCAGCATTTTGAAGAATTAAAAATTGAAGAAAAATTCGATGCTGATTTTGTCGCTGACTTAGTATGCGTAGTTTTAAACCAACTACCTACTCGTTATATTCGCCATGAAGTTGATATGGCTTTCTATTTACCGGCATCTGAAAGGTTTGAAATGGAAAGTAATGTAAAAATCGCCGTTGAGAAAGCTCTAGACTTTATGAAAACTCATCGGGGTTAACACAGCTTAAACGGTATTGAAGAGTATCGTTTATTAAAAATAATTAGCAGTAAAGAGAATAAAGATTGGTGGCAACCAAATCAGCCACACCCCGGCACATGAGTCGTCTGCTGCAGTTGCTTCCTTCCGGACCTGGCTGAGTTCACAAAGTATCATTGCGAGGGGACCGAAATGGTCACCATAGATAGTGTTTAACGGCGCTGATTATCGCTAAACCTGCGTGGCCTTGCAAGCATTTAACGAAACATTTTGATTGTATGTTGCTTTTTCATACAAAGAAACGAATACACTAAGTTATTGCACAAGCTTTTCATTGACTTCAAGTAAAATTGATTTAATTACCAACAGGTTTTCTTTACCAATTCTAAGCATGAGCTTTTCGGCATCATCTAGCGACTCTAACTCTTCATCTTCATATTTGTACATAACGCTAGGTTGAATCAAAGCTGGTTTGCTTTTTGGAAGTTCAACATCCAGTACTTTGTTAATAGCCTCTAATAGCTTATCTTTAAAGTCGTCATCAGGGTAACCTAACTCGCTATAAGCACTTTTTAACAAAGGCTCGAATTCGACATATTTCTCAATGAGTAAATCAACATCAACAGCTTGTAAAAGCTCAATATATCTAGAAAAACGCTGATAGTTTGACGAGTCTATATATTCACTATTATCGATATTTTTAACTGTAAATTTACCAAGTGGCTTAACAACAGGGCTATTGTTATATGAAACATTTCCTTGAGCAAAGTTATCAACGAATACAACAAAGCGTCGCACCATATCTTCATTAATAAAAAGCTCTAATAATTCTTTTCGCCAAATAATTTCAGTCAGCTTTTCTTGAACCCAAGAATCACTTTCATCAAGTTCAATCACGTTGTCTTCCGTGGGTTCTTCAGTAACGTTAGAAACAACATCTGGTACTGAAACTGACTCATCAATTATTTGTGTGCCTGAAAAGTCTGGCTCTTGAATCGTGTCTTCAACAACGTCATCTACCATTTCCTCACTAGAAGAAGCCTGTGCAACTTCTTGCTGACGCTCAATCACAGTCTCTTGGATTGGTTCTGCATCGTCCGTTGAAAATGAAAACTTCCAAAATAGAAACATCGCTAAAACTACTGACAAAATAACCGCGATTAATACCCATGATGATTGCTGTGGCTCTTCTTCGGAAAAATTCATAGTGATCCTATTTTGATGAATTGATTAACTAAATACGACGTAACCTAGAATAAAATAACACTGTATTTATACTTACAGCGCATCTACTTGGTTTTCAGGCATCGCGTCTATAAAAGCTTTGTGTGAATTGCAGCGCTCTACAATTGACGAAATAATTGGATATTGAGTCATATCTATACCTACCCTATTCGCATTATAAACCTGAGGAATAAGACACAGATCGGCGATCGTTATTTCATTTTTATAACAATAATTTCCTGCGGTAGCTTCTAAGCGTTTCTCTAGCGCTGAAAACCCTTTATTCATCCAATGATGAATCCACTTAGTTTTGTTCTCGTCAGCTACCTGTATTTCATTAGAAAGGTATTGCTGAACCCGTAAGTTATTAAGAGGGTGAATTTCACATGCAATATCCAACGCTAAAGAGTTAACTATGGCGCGCTCACTAATATCTTTTGGAACCAATGCGGTATCTGAATATTTTTCATCTAAATACTGAATGATTGCTAAAGATTGATTCAATACAAGCTCACCGTCAACTAACGTTGGAACTAGATGATTTGGGTTTAACTTTTCATACGATTCACTTTTTTGCTCTCCACCATTATTAAGCAAATGAACCGGAATAATTTCATAGGGTATATTTTTTAACGCTAATGCTATTCTAACCCTGTAAGCCGCTGAGGAACGCCAGTAACTGTATAATTTCATTTGTTTTCTCGTTATATTTTTACTGTTTTTTTATTAATATCGTATTCGCGAAGTTTATTCGCAATCGCCGTATGACTTAACCCAAGTTTTTTCGCTAATTGACGGGTGCTAGGGTAAGCAGGATATAATTTTCTTAACAAGTCAGCTTCGTATTTTTTAACTGCTGCATCTAGTGTGCCTTCAAAATCTTGTTCTAAATACCCGTGTTCTCGTGTATAGGCCGGCAACTCTAGGTTTTCAGTTGTGATTGTATGACCTTCCATTAAAGAAACAGCTCTGATTAATACATTTTCGAGTTGACGAACGTTGCCCGGCCATGGGTAATATTCTATGAATTCACGACAATCATCAGATAAAACAATGTTAGTTTTGCCAATTTTCAAACCCGATTTTGCAATAAAATATTCGGCTAATGGAATAATGTCTGAACGCCTTTCTCGTAATGAGGGAATAGTCAGCCCTAATACATTCAAACGATAATAGAGATCTTCTCTAAACAAGCCTTGCGATACCATGTTGAGTAAGTCACGATTTGTAGATCCGATAATACGAACGTTAACTTTAATTTCTTGTTCGTCATCAACACGCCTAAAGTTACCATTTTGAATAACTCGTAATAACTTAGTTTGAAGCTTAGGTGACATTTCACCTACTTCATCTAAAAATATTGTTCCACCGTCAGCAAGCTCAAATAACCCTCTTTTACTTCCATTGTCACCTTGAAAACCAATACCAAACAATTCTGTCTCAGCCACATCATCCGGCAATGCAGCACAACTCAGGGTCATAAAAGGGTTATCTGCTCGTTCACTTGCTTCATGACAAGCATTTGCAAGTAACTCTTTTCCTGTTCCTGTTTCACCAGAAATAAGAATAGATGAATCAAGCAATGCCATACGCTTAGCTTCGCGAATAACTTTTCTCATTGCACCACTTGTCGCCTGAATACCAGAAAAATTATTATCATCCACTTGTTTAAATGCACTGATTTGTTGGCCTAATCTAATTTCAGATTTAAGAATAATAACCGCGCCAGCTAAAACGTGATCGCCCTCATCCTTACTCACATGAATTGGCATTAAATCAGCAACAAAGTCTTCATTTTGAATTTTTAATCGGGTAGTTTGTGCAAGTACGTCTGCATTATCTAACCATTTATTAAAGTTAAAACCTTTGAGCAGTACACCGACAGGTTCACCAATTAAATTATCTTCAGATGTGCCCATTAAAGAGGAAGATAAATTATTAACCATACGAATATTTCCCTTCGAATTTATAGAAATAAAGGGATCAGGAAAGGTTTTAAGTAGGGTTTCAAATTCATGCTTTTCACGCTCGGAAGGCATGTAAGGAATCGTTTTCACGTCTTCAACTGCATCAATAAGACGAAGCTGAGGCATGAAAGTTTGAAGTTTAGAGAAGTCTACATCTGGAATATTGATAAAGATATGTCCGGGTTTATGCAACTCGATACCAAGTAGATCGATGTTATGTTCAACAAAAATAGACAAAATCTCTTGAACAATACCCACTCGGTTTCGACAAACCAACTCTAAACGCATACAGCTAACCTTAGTCATAAATGTAAATTACACCTATTGTAAACTAATAGTTACATCAATAGAAAGGTTAGCTATAGAGGAATTTAGAATTCTTTACACCCAAATGTAAGCAAACATTACAAAAGCTTGTCTGTTTTAGCTGCACAAATAAGATCGTTTTTGTGCAAGCCTTTAATTGCATGGGTCCACCACGTTACTGTAACTTTCCCCCATTCTAATAACGTAGCGGGATGATGAAACTCATCTTCTGCTAATTCAGCAACTTTATTAGCAAATGCCCACGCAAGCTTATAGTTCTTAAACTTGTACTCTCGTTCTAACATCATAATATTGTCACGCACTACAGGCGTCCAATCTGGGATTTCTTTGAGTAACTGATGTAGTTCTTCATCACTAATTTTAGGTGCATCGGCATGGCACGCTTCACATTGCTGTTTTGCTAAATTGTTTTCCATAATTACCTCGTAAAATGTTTTATTATTTGTTTAGCTTGCCGCTCGTTCAAATAAGGGTTCATGTAATCCTAATGATTTCGCTTTTTCTACCAAATCCATTATTTCTGATACTTCATACTTTCGAATATCGTCTAAATTGCTTACTTTATTCAAGGTATAGTAAATCGGTTGAATAATATCGATTCGATAAGGAGTTCTTAACACATCAAGTACATTGAGTGGTTCACGCCTAATGCCAGTGTTATTAACTGCATGTTCTGTTTCTTTAGGCGACGACAAAATGCCACCACCATATACTCTCAACCCTTTAGGGGTGTCTAATAAACCAAACTCCACAGTAAACCAGTACAATCTCGCTAGATATACACGTTGTTCCTTTGTCGCATTCAACCCCATTTGGCCGTACGCTTGTGTGTAATCGGCAAATGATTGGTTAGTAAGTAACGGACAATGACCAAATATTTCATGAAAAATATCAGGTTCTTGAAGATAGTCGAACTCTTCGCGAGTACGTATAAAGGTTGCTACAGGAAACTTTCTTTCAGAAAGCAATTTAAAAAACTCACCAAATCCAATAAGCGCATTTACTGGTTCACATTGCCACCCTGTTGCAGATTTAAGTACTTTGCTTACTTCACCTAATTGCGGAATTCTATCGTGTGGTAATTGCAAAAGGTCTAAACCCGCGATGTATTCATCACAAGCCTTACCTTCAATAGCTTTCAACTGTCGAGCGATGAGATCTTTCCAAATAGCATTTTCTTCATCAGACCATGCTATTACGCCATTTTCATCAGCGACTCTGGATGTGTATTTTGCTGACTTTGCCATATTTAATAACCTACCTCTTAGTGTATTAAATATAGAACATTTTTATTAACCGTTGTTTTGCTGCTCTATTATTTAATAATAAATCATATACATGATGTTAGCTCACTAAATACTACGACAGTTATTTGTTGAAAAGCACGAAATCGCAACCGGATATTTTTTAACCAATAAGAAAGGTATGTACATCTTTACTTACGACGACGTAAGCAAAGAAATACATAATTTAGAATTAAAGATATTTTACCAAGTGTGATGAATTTGACATCATCAATTAGCTTGATTTAAGTAGCCCTTTAACTTGATGGGCAATTTTTTTGCGAACATCGTTGAGTTTAGGAGAATCTTGATGGAAAGGTATAGGACGACATACCTTAATTGTTTTAATACCAAGCCGTGCGGTTAACATACCAGCACCAAGCCCTTGCGCCATTCTTCCTGAAAGCTTGCCAAGAATATCCGCTCCCAATAAGTCCGCACCAAAGTCAGTAATAATTTCGCTTGCGCCAGCGTATGCCATATTAATAAAAACTTGTTTGATTAATCTAATACGACTCCAATAACTTAACTTTAAGCCATAAAGCCCAGCTATTTTGTTGATCATTCGAATATTACGCCAAAACATTAGCATCATATCGATTAACGCGACGGGGCTTATTGCGATTAACACGACTGATTCTGTTGAAAACTTTGCAACTTCATCTAATGCTTTTTGATCGACAGAAGAAAGTACTTCCTTTGAGTAAAGCTGAATCACTTCTGCATCTGAAAACTCTGGTTGAACGAGTTCTCCCCACGCTTTTTCATTTTCAACCGTTAAGTCGCACGGTAACTGTTTAGATATTTTTTCGCATATTTTTCGAGCGTCGGCTTTACCATTGTCGTCTAATATATCCTGAACTTGGCTGCGAATTTTCTCTTGTTTTGAAAGTTGTCGAAGTGCTGAAAGCTCTCTGAAAGCTGTTGTACCAAAAATAACGGTAATGATCGCGAATAACGCTGCATACAAACCTGCAACAATAGGTGATTGCTGAAAGCCCAAAGCGAAAAATTGATATAACTCATAACCTACGATGCCGGAAAAAATAGCAAAGCCAGCTCTCAATAACCAACGTGGTTTAGACTTTTCTATAATCTCTGATTGCTCATGCTCCTGCTCGGCTTCTGGCTGCCAATCTTGATTATCAAAAACAACTTGCTCGTCGGTTAACGTTAATTGTTTATCGGCATTTTTAGTGTCTATTTCATCGAATAAGATCTGTTGTTGAAATTTATCAATCATTTCATTTTATCTCCAAATAGAAACTGCATTGCTTGATCCATTCTAATATGAGGTAAACATTCATGTTTGCCGTAAATGTGTTGAGGCTTAAATTCGATATACTTAAATGTGTTTACATCCCAAAAACCACTGCTTGGTAATTTTTCCGGAACAGTACCCGGAAATATTGTAATTAACTGATCGTTATCGGCTTTCCTGCCTTGTAAAACTGGAATTGATTGCCCTTGATGTAAACTTGTTCCTACTTTTGTTGTTTTTACTGACGCAATAGCTAATGTTTTCATGTCTATTGTTTCGTAATTCAATTGATGTTTCGTTTGATAAACCAGCTGATTCAACAAAGACACCAAATTAGGATGCTGCTCAGGTGTTACATGATCCGCTTTAGTTGCCGCGAACAACAATTTGTCTATTTTTGGTGAAAACAATCGAGAAAACAAACTCGACTGACCATAGTTAAAGCTCTCTAAAATTAACGTTATTGCATGTTGTAAGTCGTTAAAGCTAGCTTCTCCATTATTTAGCGGAGTTAAACAATCAGCTAATACAATTTGGCGATCAAAATTAACAAAATGCTCTTTGTAAAATTTTCTCACAACTCGTTCTTTATACTCAACAAAACGTGCACGCAACATTCCAATTAAGGTGTTATCTTCTGCGTTTTGGTAGGCATTATCGTCAATATCATCAAAAGCTGTATACGGGAAAAACTGTAATATGGGCGCATCAGCTAAATCACCGGGCAAAATAAATCTACCTGGCTGAATTACCGACATACCATATTCATGTCTAAACGTATGTAATAGTTGTGTGTATTCATTCGCGATGTCAGCCAACAACTGTTCGTCGACTGGCGCAAACGGATCGATATTTTTAATTTTTTCAATAAGTGGTTTGGCTAAAGAGTATCGAGGTTCTAGTTGTAGCAATGCGTAAGTGCTTTCAGACCATTCTTCATAAGTTTGATTTAGCATTGGTAAATCTAACAACCACTCTCCCGGATAGTCGGTAATATCTAAATAAAGCGTGGCTGTATCTGTTGCATATTTCAGCATAGAAGATTTAGGCTTATATCGAATAGCTAAACGTAGCTCACTAATTCCATTAGTTGCTTTAGGCCATGACGGCGGTTCGTTGCAAAATGAAGCCACCGAAGCATCGTATTCAAAGCGCCCAATATGTAAGTTTTTTTGAGGTACACGCTTAGCTGCAATAAAACGCCCTTGATGAACAGGATTGAAAAAACTTAAGTGAGAGTTATTGCCTTCATTAATTAACTGATTAACGAGCGACGTTATAAATGCTGTTTTACCACTTCTACTAAGTCCTGTAACGGCTAGCGTTACGTGTTGGTCTAACGTTCTATTAAATATATCGGTAGCTTTACGTTGAATTTTTTTCAGTTGTTCTTTTTTAATAATCGCCATTATTTAATTCTGTAATGTGTTAATTAAATCAAGATAAATTACGAGATATTTAACTAACTTTTGTTTATTGAACAATACGTTATTTATACCCTATTTTGGGTATAAATAACCATTCAATTTACATAAAAAGTACTGCTAGGAGTGTATTGAATTGCATAAAAAAAAGCGACAATGTCGCTTTTATAATTTGTTTATTTCTCTCGAAACAGTGAACTCAGGTGACGTTACATAACGCTCCATCGACCTCAGCTGCCCTTCTAAGGCCGTGAATTTGCGTTTTATATCATAAAAAGCTTGTTTCGGCGGCTCGCCCGCTTGCCAAACTCGCGACTTTACTTTAATCGATTCATTAGTAAGGTCTTCATTTTCCTCAGCGTTAGTTTGAGGTTGCGACGTTGCTCCATGAAAATTCGATTTAAAATTCTTAGGCTTTTTATCTAAAATAAACCAACCCGCAATATAAAGAATAATAAAGAACTGTAATCCTAGTAAAACTCCTGAAACGGTTAATACTCGTACTAACCATGTTTCCCAGCCAAAGTAATCAGCTAACCCAGCACAAACTCCAGCTATTTTACCTTTTTCAGCATCTCTAAAAAGCTCTCGTTTTAGTTTCTGGGTCATACTTTGTTTCTCCAGTCTGGCGTTTCAGCGTCTAATATAGCTTCAAGTGTATTAATTCTTTCTGCCATAGTATCCGCCAATTCAGAAAGCTCCGATAATTGCGCATATTCTTCTTCGCTAAAACCTTGGCTTATTTGGCGTTTACTTCTGTAATGTAAAATCAACCAAATAGGCGCTACTACCAGCATAAATATAATAACGGGAGCTACGATAATCTCTTCCATTTTACTTCTCCTCTAAAGTGCCTATATCGAATTTATTTATTGTCTTTTTTCATTTTAGCTTTTAATGCAGCTAATTCATTATCAACACTTTCGTCATTTTCTAATTCTGAAATTTCGTCCGCTAGTGATTTGCTACCCATATCATACGACTCAACTTGCGATTCAATATCATCAATCTTACGTTCATATTGATCGAAGCGACCTAGCGCATCATTTACTTTGTCACTGTCAATTTTCTTTTTAACTTTCAAACGCGATTCAGCTGTTTTTTCTCGCATAATAATCGCTTTTTGACGAGCTTTAGCATCAGCTAACTTTTCTTGTAGCTGAGATATTTCTTCTTGCAACTTACTGATATGGTCATCAACATGAGTAAGCTCATCACTTAATGAAGCTGCTTTTTCTGTACATTTATTTTTTTCGATTAACGCGGCACGTGCTAGGTCTTCTCTACCTTTGCTTAGCGCTAACTCTGCTTTTTCTTGCCATTGAACAGATTCTTTCTCAAAACGATCTGCTTGACGTACTAAATCTTTTTTATCTGCTAATGTTTTAGCTGATGAAGAACGTACCTCTACAAGTGTATCTTCCATTTCTTGGATGATTAAACGAACCATTTTTGCAGGATCTTCGGCTTTATCTAATAAGCTATTAATATTAGAATTAATAATATCGGTAAACCTTGAAAAAATTCCCATAAGTACTTCCTCTTTTTTCGTATTAACTTTAAAAACTTACTATTGTTATATTCACATTCCGCGCCAAGTTTAAATAACACCATAACACAATGATTTTATTAATTTATTTTATTTTAACAAAAACACTTTAATTAAACATATTAATAAAATACACTATTTGTTAGCGAAATAAACCAATTATTAGGTCTACTCATGGCACGTTTTAATAAACAAGATAATCTTATCGGGCAATCTAACAGTTTTTTGGAAGTTTTAGAGCAAATATCTCAAATTGCACCGTTGAGTAAACCAGTATTAATTATTGGTGAACGTGGTACTGGTAAAGAATTAATCGCGGCTCGTTTGCATTATCTATCAAAACGTTGGGATCAAAACTATTTAAAGCTAAATTGTGCGGCGTTAAATGAAAATTTATTAGAAACTGAATTATTCGGTTATGACTCTGGTGCTTTTACAGGCGCTACAAAACGCCACGAAGGTCGATTCGAACGTGCTGATAAAGGTACGTTGTTTTTAGATGAAATAGCTAACACCTCAGGATTAATTCAAGAAAAGCTATTACGAGTTGTTGAATACGGTGAATTTGAACGCGTAGGTGGTTCACGCACCATTAAAACTGATACACGATTAATTGCAGCGACCAATGAAGATCTCCCTTCTTTAGCTGAATCTGGAGAATTTAGAGCTGATTTACTTGATCGATTAGCCTTTGACGTTATAACACTACCTCCGCTTAGAGAGCGTAAAGAAGACATTTTAGTGTTAGCAGAACATTTTGCGATTTCAATGGCTAGAGAATTAGAGTTTGAACTATTTAGTGGATTTACTGAAAAAGCTAAACAAAGCTTATTAGAATATCATTGGCCAGGTAACGTTCGTGAACTAAAAAATGTGGTTGAACGTAGTGTTTATCGATGCAACAACCCTCACCTACCTGTTCATGAGTTGGTTGTAGATCCTTTTGAATCTCCATATCGCCCTGAACAACGTATAAAAACGCACGATAGAGTTGCCCCTCCAGCGCAAGCATCAGCTCCTGCAGTAAGTGACAACCCAACAGCTATTGAACCTGCAACACCTATAGTCAAAGCGGCTCAATATGAATTTCCGCTTTCACTTAAAACTCTGTCGCAAGACTATGAAAAAGAATTAATTCAAGCTGCCCTTAAAAATTGTCAATTTAACCAGAAAAAAACAGCAGAAGCGCTCGAACTAACGTATCATCAACTAAGAGGTTACCTTAAAAAATACAACCTACTCGAAAATAACGTAGGAGATGAGGAATAAACGCGTGTTACATGCACTCATTAACAGGTATCTGTTATCCATAACATTACTCCTTTTAATACAAGGCTGTAATAATGAAGATACAAACTTACTTGCAAGTAAAAGTATTATTTATTGCAGTGAAGGATCTCCTGAAGGGTTTAACCCTCAAATTATCACGTCAGGTGTTACAGTAGACGCAACAGCAAATCAACTTTATAACCGACTTATTACGTTTAGTGGGCCTGAAAACGACATTGCACCTTCAATAGCGAAGTCTTGGCATGTAACCAAAGATGGCAAAAGAATAACGTTTTATTTACGTAAAGACGTTAAATTTCACACCACTGAATACTTTACACCAAGCCGAAATTTAAATGCTGATGACGTTTTGTTTTCTTTCAATAGAATATTAGACAAACAAAACGAGTATCATTACATTTCTGGTGGTAACTACCCTTTTTTCCAAAGTGTAGAGTTTGACTCTATCGTCGAAAACATTGAAAAAATTAACGACTATACGGTGAGATTTACATTAAAAAGAGCTGATAGCTCAATTCTCGCTAATCTAGCAACCGACTTTGCGGTAATACTCTCAGAAGAATATGCGCAACACCTTTCCGATTTAGAGTCTCAACAACAAATTGATATATTGCCGGTTGGAACAGGCCCATACAAATTAAAAGAATACCGAGCAGGATCGTTTATTCGCTATATTGCTCATAATGATTATTGGCAAACCAAACCGAATTTAGAGCAATTAATTTTTGATATAACGCCAAGTAATACAGGCAGATTAACAAAACTACTAGCAAACGAATGTGATGTTGTTGCTTACCCAATCGCTCACAATAAAATTATTGAACGACCAGACTTAACGCTTGATGAAGTAACCTCTTTTAACGTGGGTTATTTAGGCTTTAACACCGCAAGACCACCTTTCAACAACAAACTTGTCAGA
Organism: Colwellia sp.; assembly: GCA_020630795.1. Lineage (GTDB taxonomy): Bacteria > Pseudomonadota > Gammaproteobacteria > Enterobacterales > Alteromonadaceae > Pseudocolwellia. Next base: position 13,526 of record JAHDIK010000026.1, on the reverse strand, counting down.
AAAGCAATTTCGTTAGCCATTAATAAAGAAGCTATTTTAGAAACTATTTATTTTGGTAAAGCAGACAAAGCTAATACTATCATTCCGCCAACCTCTTGGGCTTACGACAAAACGCTACCTGAACAAGAGTATTCAGTGTCTAAAGCAGTTCGTTTATTAAATCAGGCGGGCTACCCTGACGGTTTTGCCATGAATATTTGGGCAATGCCTGTGCAACGTTCATACAATCCAGATGCATTAACCATGGCTAAACTTATTCAAGGCGATTTACAAAAAATTGGTGTTAATGTAACTATTACCAGTAATTACGAATGGAGTATGTTTTTAAAGCTGGTTGCAGAAGGAGAACACCAAGCGGTTTTGCTCGGTTGGTCTGCGGATCACCCAGATCCTGACAATTTTTTAACTCCATTACTTAGCTGCGCTTCAGCGTTAAAAGGCAATAGCCGAACATTTTGGTGTAATCAACAATTTGATGAATTAATACATAACGCGTTGGAAACAAGCGATCTAACAAAAAGAAAAGCCTATTACGCACAAGCATTACGTATTATTGCTGATGAAGCTCCTTTAGTACCAATTGCTCACTCTAAAAGATACCAAGCTCGAAACAGCAACATTAAAGGTAAACTCTTAAACACTTTTGGTGGAATTAACTTCACAGAGGCCAGCAAAAACTAATGCTGATATTTACGTTAAGAAGAATCAATTTATTTATTTTTACAATGCTGCTGCTAACGTTACTGTCGTTTAGTTTAAGTAAATTGTTTCCCGGCGACTCCCTCATTAACTTATCAGGGCAAATTAATGCAACAGCCGAACAACGCGACGTACTCGCAGAGGCTTATAGCCACAACGACAGTATTATTCACCAGTATTGGGCATATTTAACACATTTATTTGACGGTGATTTAGGCTTATCAATGGCCAGCCATTTACCTGTATCTTCCGAAATTATGAATTTGCTGCCCGCGACGGTGGAACTCAGCATGGTCTCTCTGCTCATTGCGATGGCAATAGGTATTCCCGTCGGTTTTATCGCTGCTGTTAATCATAAAAAATTTACCGATAATGCCATTTTATCTATTGCGATGATTGGTTATTCAGTACCCGTTTTTTGGCTTGGATTATTAGCCATTTTGGTATTCTCTATCCAACTTGGTTGGCTTCCTTCTGCAGGCAGAATAAGCTTAGTGTATGAAATAAAAGCGGTAACAGGTATTCAATTTATCGACATACTCATGAGCGATAACGAATACAAGTGGCAAGCGTTTCAAGATGCCACGGCGCACATAATCATGCCAGCCTGTGTTGTCGCGATAGCACCTATGACAATTTTTATTCGTCTTGCACGAACCTCAATGATGGAAGTGTTAGACACTAGCTATATTACCGCAGCAAAGGCTAAAGGTTTAACGTTCTGGCAAATAATATACCGCCACGCGGTCAGAAATGCGCTTATTAATGTAATACGACACGTGGGGCTCCAGTTCGCCAACTTAGTCACCTTAGCAATGGTAACTGAGGTGATTTTTAGTTGGCCAGGCATTGGACGATGGCTAATTGAAAGTATATTTCAGCGTGATTACACTGCAATTCAAGGTGGGCTTATTGCACTTTCTAGCTTTATCTTTATTGTTCACATTGTTACCGATTTTATCTACGCGGGACTCAACCCATTAGCAAGAGACAGAAAACATGGCGCGTGAAAATATTTATCAAGAAGAAGAGTTCCCTTCCCCGCTTCTTCAACTTTGGTATCACTTTAAAGAAAAGCCCTTTATTATGGTGGCTTTCGGGTGCTTTATTGCACTTATTTTATTAGCGCTTTTTGCACCATTTATTACGCCGTTTGATTCTTCTCAAAACCATTTAGATCATTTATTACTGCCACCAGCTTGGAACGACAATGGCAATGTAAGTTACTTATTGGGTACAGATAAATTAGGCCGAGATATGCTTTCTCGCTTAATGCACGGCGCATCATTCACCTTTGGATTAAGCTTCTTCATCGTTATTGTATCAGCCATTATTGGTGTAATTATCGGTTCTTTATCCGCATTAACATCAGGATTAAAGTCGAGCTTTTTAAATCATTTTCTTGATGTGATTTTATCTATTCCTTCACTTTTACTCGCTATTGTTATTGTAGCTATATTAGGCACCGGCTTAAGCAATACGGTATTAGCGATAGTAGTTGTGTTAATACCGCAGTTTGTTCACATCACTCGAAATGAAGTTAAAAAAGAATTTTCGAAAGACTATGTATTAGTATCAAAGCTCGATGGGGCAAGCTCGTTAAGAATTTTACGCTATTCAATTTTTCCAAATATTGTTGAGAAGATTATCGGGCAAGCAACATTAGCTCAATCAGCAGCGATTTTAGATATTGCTGCGTTAGGTTTTCTTGGATTAGGTGCTCCTATTCCTTTACCTGAATGGGGGGCAATGCTATCAAACGGCATAGATCTATTTTATATAGCCCCTTGGACTGTGTACTTTCCAGGTATTGCGATACTGTTTGCGGTAATTGTAACTAACTTAGTTGGTGAAGGATTAAGGCATGCGCTAAAAGTAAGGAAAACGAGCTAATGAATATTCTCGATATTAGAAACCTTTCCATCGTTTTAGTTTCAGGCAATAAAAGAATTTTAGCTGTAGACCGTGTTTCTCTATCAATGAAAGAAGGTGAACTACGAGGTTTAGTTGGAGAATCAGGTTCGGGAAAGTCATTGCTTGCTCAAGCTATTATGGGTGTTTTAGACGAAAAATGGATAGTAGATGCCGACCGATTTCATTGGCGTGGCACCGATTTAATGAGGCTGTCTGTAGCTGAACGAAAAAAAGTGATTTCAAAAGACGTCGCGATCATTTTTCAAGAGCCAATGTCTTGTTTAGATCCAACCACCACGATAGGTGCACAGCTTGAAGAAGCAGTTGATGACGAACAACTTACAGGATACTTCTGGCAAAAGAAAAAACAACGTAAAGAAGCAGCGATAAAACTACTACACAAGGTTGGAATTCAAAAGCATACGTTTTGTTTGAAAAGCTATCCTCATCAATTAACCGAAGCCCTTTGTCAACGTGTTATGATTGCAATGGCACTTGCACGACGCCCGATGCTATTGATTGCTGATGAACCAACAGCATCAATGGAAAGCACGAATCAAAGCCAAATATTTAGGTTATTGGCAAGCCTGAATCAGCTAAAAAATATGTCGTTACTACTGATTAGCCATGATTTAGAAAACATGACGCACTGGACAAATAGAATCACCGTTATGTATAGCGGGCAATTTGTAGAAGCAGGAACAACCAAGCAAATATTTTCTACGCCTTTCCACCCGTACACTCGAGCTTTAGTTGACAGTAGCCCCTACGCCAATTCAAAACTTGAACCAAAATCATATTTATCGGCTTTACCGGGCAGTATTCCTATATTACAACACCTTCCAATAGGTTGCCGTTTAGGACCCAGATGTCCGCGAGCTCAACAAGCTTGCGTAGATGCTCCTAAAGCAAAAAATCACCACGGGCATCTCGTGAGTTGCCATTTTTCATTAAAGGAAACGTATTAATATGATGCCTTTAATACAGGTAAATAACTTATCTAAAGAGTACAAACTACCTGGATACTTATTTAATCGAAAAACGTTTTCTGCATTATTTCCATTATCTTTTGAAATACAGGCTTATAAAACGCTGGCAATAGTCGGAGAATCTGGCTCAGGAAAAACTACGTTAGCAAAACTACTTGTTGGTGCGGAGTCCCCCACCACCGGCAATATAAAGTTAAATGGTGAAGAGTTACAAACGGGTAATTTTAAACAGCGTTGTCAATATATTCGGATGATTTATCAAGACTCAAGTACAACGTTAAATCCTAGCTTAACAATACAACAGTTATTGGACGAACCATTAAAACTTAATACGGCTTTAGATGAAAATGAACGTTCAACGCTAATCAGTGAAACGTTAAGGCAAGTGGGGCTGTTAACAGATCATATGAACTTCTACCCTCATATGCTTTCAGGCGGCCAAAAACAGCGTATATCGCTCGCTAGAGCGATAATTTTAAAACCTCAAGTTATCATATTAGATGAAGCACTTGCTTCGCTAGATCCGTCTTTACGGTCTCAAATGATCAACTTACTATTAGATATACAACATCAAATGGGACTAGCCTTCGTATTAATCTCGCATAACATCGGCATAGTTAAACATTTTAGTGATGACATTATGGTATTGGATAAAGGAAAGGTTATTGAAGCAGGTAAAACATCAGACGTTTTAGCAAAACCAACCCAACGTTACACCAAAAAGCTGATAATGAGTCAGCAGTTCCAGCAGTTTAGTAAATAGTTTTACAGCCGACGCTAGGAAGTTCATAAGTTAGGTAAAATATCCAAAAACACAAAAGGCTGCACAAGGCAGCCATTTTCAGTTTAGTGAGTTCAGCAATTAGTTAAATGATGAAACTACTGAGTTTTTAGTAATTTTAGCATCAACTTTTAAAGACTCAACATAACTAGCGTATGCTGATTGAGCCAATTGGTTCACTTGTTGGTTTTCAATATTCTGATCAAGTGTTTTATCGCCCGCTTTAACAGCCGTAACTTCAACAATTGCGTAACCGCCTTGAGATAAGTCTGTTTTACCCACTGATTTACTTCCTTCAGCTGGGTGAGCTAACGTAAACGCTTTTTCAGTAATAGAGCGATCTACGTCTGAACCAAAGCGTGCCATATCTGCTTTTTCAACAAACGCACCACCCAACTCAGTTAACTTAGCTGAAATATCATTACCCGCTTTTAAATCGGCTAACAACGTTTCTACTTCGCTCTCTGCTTGCTCTTGCGCTTTAGTTGCTACAATCGAAGCTTTAATTGCTTCTTGAACTTCAGCCAATGGTTTAACACTCGCTGTTTGATGTTCATTTAAACGTAATACAACAGCTAAGTTATCATTAACTTCAATTACATCTGAGTTTAATTGCTCAGATAAAACGATGTCTGAAAACGCTGCTTCTGTAAGTTTTTGATTATCAAATGGTAAAGCATTACCTACTCTTCCTAACCAGTCTGATGTTACAACATTCACGTTGACTGCTTGTGCTGCATCTTCTAAGCTGTCTGGAAACTCAAAGCTTAAACGTGCCATTTCTTGCTGTAGCTCGAAGAACTCTTCTAACGCTTTTTCATTACTTACTTGAACTTTTAATTCGTCTTGAATTTCCGCTAAAGGTTTTGTTTCTTCAGCTTTTAAATCTGTTAGCTTAATAATATGGAAGCCAAACTCTGTTTTTACAACGTCAGATACATCGCCAACATTTGCTAAAGCAAAAGCTTGCTCGTCGAATGTCTCATCCATAGAACCGCGTTCTAACCACTCTAAGTCACCACCATTTTCACCAGAAAATGTATCTGCAGAATGATTCTTAGCTAGTTCAGCAAAGTCTTCACCCGCTTTAACTTTTACAAGTAATGCTTCAGCGTCAGCTTTTGCTTTAGCTTCGTCTTCTCCTACTTCAACAAGAATGTGAGCAATACGACGTTGTTCATCTTTACGAAAGTTTTGGATGTTATCTTCATAATATGCTTTTACATCTTCATCTGAAACGTTAATCGTTTTAGCAATGTCTTCAACGTTTAAAGCAATGTAATCAACTTTAACTTTCTCTTGGTTCATAAAACGTGATTGGTTTTCTTGGTAATAGCTTTTAATTTCTTCTTCAGAAACTTCTACTGACTTTTTAAACTGTTCAAGGTCAATCGTTGCGTAACGAACATCACGCTTTTGATTTTGTAAACCTGCTAACATTTCATTTTGGTAAGGTAATGAGAATTCACTTACAACCAATGATTGAGTCAATTGACGACGTGTCATTTCTGAACGTAAGTAATCTCTAAAATCTGAAGATTGGTAAAAGCCAGCTTGGTTTATAAGCGCCAAGTAACGATTGTTATCAAATACACCTTCAACCTGAAATTCAGGCATTTTGCGAATAGTATCTTTAATACGCTCATCAGAAACTCTTATTGCAAGGTTTGAAGAGTTTTGGTCAATCAAACGTTCGCTAATTAAGCTGTCTACTACGCCATTACGGAAATTAGCCATATATGTTTCATCAGCCGCTAAACGCTCAAACATATCGCCAAATTGTTGCTGCATTCTATTTCGTTGAGCTTGGTAAGCTTTATTGAAATCTTCTTGTGTGATTTTCTCACCATTAACTTCAGCAACAGAGGTGTCTACTGAATTGGTATAACTGCCAATACCTGCTAGCGCAAACGTTAATATGACTAAGCCTAGAATAATCTTAGCTGTAAGTCCCTGAGAGCTTTCTCGAATATTTTCTAACATTTTTTTCTCTTATACACCGAGTGTTTATTACAAACGAATAGCAAATTAACGCTATTGGCTTTCTGATTCTTGTGCGCGATTTTAACAGAAGGAATGATTACCTTGAAGTAACATTAAAAGATAAATATAAAATATTTTATTTAGTAGATTTATTCACTTTCATTTTCATTCTTTTAACGTTAAAGACGTGATATTTATTACAAACGCTACATAACAAAAGACCACCTTTAAGGTGGTCTTCTCATTATCTTTTATAACTGTGATTAGTTACATGCATCTTTTAAAGCTTTACCGGCTTTGAATGATGGAATTTTAGCTGCTGCGATTTCAATCGTAGCACCTGTTTGAGGGTTACGACCTGTGCGAGCTGCGCGGTCACGTACTGAGAAAGTACCGAAACCAACTAGCGCTACTTGATCACCACCTTTTAATTCTTCTGTAACTGCTTCGATAAAAGAGTCTAATGCACGACCTGCAGCCGCTTTAGAGATATCTGCACCAGCAGCAATTTTTTCGATTAGTTGAGATTTATTCACAGTTTATTCCCCTTCAATTGTTATTATTCCAGCACTATCATTTGTTAATAGCGTCCTGCAAAAGCGTTTTTATAACAAGCTTTATTTTGAACATCAAGCACTGAGTTAAAGAAATTATAATTTAGACATATCAATAAAATTATTGTTATTGTCTCAACTAGACCCCGTGTATACATTGGGGTCTGGCCTTATCAGCGTTGTTAACTTACCACAGTTTCAGCGTTTGGAAAGCTAATTTTTCAATTTTTTTGAGTTTTTTTCGTTTTTTTTACCCTTTTTAACAAAAAACACCCAAAATCCATTCATTTAACGGGCTAATTTAACTTTTTCGATAGGATTTTCCAAAGCAATATCTAGCACATCTTCAATCCATTTAACTGGATGAATAGACAAATCAGCAATAACATTCTCTGGAATTTCTTTTAAATCACGCTCATTATCTTGTGGAATTACGACGGTTTTAATGCCACCTCGATGTGCCGCAAGTAGTTTTTCTTTCAATCCACCAATTGCCAACACCTCACCACGAAGTGTAATTTCACCCGTCATCGCTACATCAGCTTTAACTGGATTACCCGTTAAGCTTGAAACAAGCGCCGTACACATTCCAATACCTGCGCTTGGACCATCTTTTGGCGTTGCACCTTCTGGAACATGAACATGAATATCACGTTTTTCATAAAAATCATCGTTTATTCTTAAAGCTTCTGTTCTACTGCGTACTACTGTCATAGCCGCTTGAATAGATTCCTGCATGACATCGCCGAGTGAACCCGTGTACGACAACTTACCTTTACCAGGTACCGACGCTGTTTCAATAGTCAGTAATTCACCACCTACGGATGTCCATGCTAAACCGGTAACTAAACCGACTCTATTTTCGTCGTCAGCTTTACCATAATCGAAGCGTTGTACACCTAAGTATTCTGATAGGTTTTCTTGAGTAATAACAACTTGCTTTAAACTCTTATCTAATAATATTGCTTTAACTGCCTTACGACATAGTTTTGAAATATCTCGCTCTAAACTACGAACACCAGCTTCACGCGTGTAATAACGAATAATGCCAATAATAGCGCTGTCTTCAATCGTTATTTCTTTCTCTTTTAGACCATTACGCTCTATTTGCTTTCTTACAAGATGATTTTTAGCAATATTTAATTTTTCGTCTTCGGTATACCCAGATAAACGAATAACTTCCATACGATCTAACAACGGACCAGGAATATCCATACTGTTTGACGTTGCAACAAACATTACATCAGATAAATCATAATCAACTTCTAAATAATGATCGTTAAAGCTACTATTTTGTTCAGGATCTAATACTTCAAGTAGTGCTGACGCTGGGTCGCCTCTCATATCAGACGCCATTTTATCGATTTCATCTAACAGGAATAATGGGTTTTTAACCCCAACCTTGGCAATTTTTTGAATTAATTTACCTGGTAATGAACCAATATAAGTACGTCTGTGCCCTCTAATTTCAGCTTCATCACGTACACCACCTAAAGCCATACGTACATATTTACGACCTGTAGACTTCGCAATAGATTGCCCTAAAGACGTTTTACCAACTCCCGGAGGTCCTACTAAACAAAGAATAGGCCCTTTTAAAGACGTTACTCGTTGCTGAACGGCCAAATACTCTAATATACGCTCTTTCACTTTATCTAAACCAAAGTGGTCATGATCAAGTACGTCTTGAGCAAGCTTTAGGTTGCGTTTTAATTTACTGCGTTTTTTCCAAGGTACACTTGTCATCCAATCTATATAACTACGTACAACTGTAGCTTCAGCTGACATTGGCGACATCATTTGTAACTTTTTGGCTTCCGCGAGAGTTTTTTCTTTCGCTTCTTTCGGCATTTGAGCTTCTTCAATTTTTTTATTGATCAGCTCTGCTTCATCAGGTGTATCTTCCATGTCGCCAAGCTCTTTTTGAATAGCTTTCATCTGCTCATTCAAATAGTACTCACGTTGGCTTTTTTCCATTTGCTTTTTAACACGCGTACGAATTTTCTTTTCTACTTGAAGTAAATCTATTTCGCCTTCCATTAATGCCATCAAGTATTCTAAACGCTCAGAAATATTAACTATTTCCAACACTTTTTGTTTATCTTCAAGTTTAAGTGGCATGTGTGCAGCCATTGTATCAGCAAGCTGCTCTGCATCATCAATACCAGATACAGAAGTCAGTACTTCTGGAGGTATTTTTTTATTGAGTTTTACATACCCTTCAAATTGAGAGATTGCTGAACGTACTAATACTTCGCCATTTTCAACTTCAGAATCTGTAGTTTGTAAATATTCCACATTAGCCGTGAAGTACTCTTCGGTTTCTACAAATTCAGAAATTTCCGCGCGTTTAACACCTTCAACTAATACTTTAACCGTACCGTCAGGAAGTTTGAGCATCTGTAAAATAGAGGCAACCGTACCTGTTTGATATACATCATTAAATGTTGGGTCATCAATTGCTGCATCTTTCTGAGCAACAAGAAATACTTGTTTGTCTTTCTCGTTAGCTATATCTAAACAGCGAATAGACTTCTCTCTTCCCACAAATAATGGAATAACCATTTGGGGATAAACAACTACATCACGTAAAGCAAGAACGGGGATATCAGTTATACCAGATAACTCTTTGGTCATAGGTTACTCTCTTGGGAATCTGTATGAAGAATTTACACTTAAAAAGTATATGGGGATCATAGCTTGGCTTTCAACTAATGAATAAAAAAAAGAGCCTTAAGGCTCTTTTTTCGTATTAATTATAGACAATTACTATTCTGAAGCAGCTTGTTCTTGAGGCGTTTCGTAAATAATAATCGGCTTAGATTCACCTTTAATTACGGTTTCATCTACCACAACTTTACAAGCATTCTCTAAAGACGGTAATTCATACATAGTATCTAGCAATACGCCTTCAACAATCGAACGTAATCCACGCGCGCCCGTTTTACGTACCATAGCCTTGTTAGCAATAGCAAGTAGCGCATCTTTTCTAAACTCTAACTCAACGCCTTCCATATCGAATAGCGCCGTAAACTGTTTAGTAAGAGCATTTTTAGGTTCTTGAAGAATTTGAATTAATGCATCTTCATCAAGTTCACTCAACGTTGCAACTACAGGTAAACGTCCGATAAATTCAGGAATTAAACCGTACTTCACTAAATCTTGTGGCTCTACTTCTTGGAAACGTTCAGTAAGTGACTTTTCAGCGTCTTTACCACGAACCTCAGCACCAAAACCAATGCCAGTACCTGTTTGGCAACGTTGCTCAATAACTTTATCTAAACCAGCAAATGCACCACCACAAACAAATAAGATTTTCGATGTATCAACCTGTAAAAACTCTTGTTGAGGGTGCTTACGGCCACCTTGAGGAGGAACAGAAGCGATTGTGCCTTCAACAAGCTTTAGTAATGCTTGTTGTACACCTTCACCTGAAACATCTCTCGTAATTGATGGATTATCTGACTTACGCGATATCTTATCGATTTCATCAATGTAAACAATGCCACGTTCAGCCTTTTCAACGTCGTAATCACATTTTTGTAAAAGCTTTTGAATAATGTTTTCTACATCTTCACCAACATAACCTGCTTCAGTTAACGTAGTTGCATCAGCCATTGTAAATGGAACATCAAGTAAACGCGCTAACGTTTCTGCAAGTAATGTTTTACCACTACCTGTAGGACCAATTAACAATATGTTACTTTTACCAAGTTCAACACCATTATGAGCATCACCATTACGTAAACGTTTATAGTGATTATACACGGCTACCGATAACACTTTTTTAGCATGATCTTGACCAATAACATAATCGTCAAGGCTTTCTCTAATTTCTATTGGTGTTGGTAATTTTTCTTTGTCTTGCTTTGGAGAGATCTCTTTTATCTCTTCACGAATAATGTCGTTACACAGCTCTACACACTCGTCACAAACAAATACAGATGGACCTGCAATAAGCTTACGTACTTCATGTTGGCTTTTGCCACAAAATGAACAATACAGCAATTTGCCGTTGTCACCGTCACCATTAGTAATATCGGTCATACGGTACCTCTAATTCTTTAAATTAAATTTTCTTATACTTTACAGTATTTAGCATTTTTGCCAGATTTCAATCTGGATAAAGATAATTATAGTTTATCTTTTCTTTGTTCTAATATGGCGTCAACTAATCCATATTCAACCGCACTTTCTGCACTTAAGAAATTATCTCTATCTGTATCTTCAGAAACTTTTTCGATTGGCTGGCCTGTATGCTCTGCCATTAGTCGATTCATTTTCTCTTTAATATATAGAATTTCTTTTGCATGAATTTCAAAATCAGAAGCCTGACCTTGGAAGCCACCTAAAGGTTGGTGAATCATTACTCGAGCATTAGGTAAACAGTAACGTTTGCCTTTTTCGCCACCCGAAAGTAAAAATGCGCCCATACTCGCGGCTTGCCCAATACAAACAGTACTTACGTTTGGCTTGATAAATTTCATTGTATCATAAATTGCCATACCAGCAGTTACTGAACCACCCGGAGAATTGATATAAAGGAAGATATCTTTTTCAGGACTTTCTGATTCTAGGAACAACAATTGAGCAACAATTAGATTGGCCATATGATCTTCTACTTGACCACATAAAAAAATCACTCGTTCTTTAAGAAGACGAGAATAAATATCGTATGAACGTTCACCTTTTGGTGTTTGTTCAACAACCATAGGTACCAATGCGCTTTCTGTTACGCTAGTTAAATTTTGAGAATTGTGAGAAGTTAACAACGGATTGTCCTTAGATTAAAAAAATGGCTTGTATGTTTCCATACAAGCCATTTAAGCGATTGCTAGTTAAAATGTCAATCTAAAAGGATTATTTTCCTTCAGGATTCATAATATCTTGGAAACTTGCTTTCTTTTCCTTCACTTTAGCGCTTGCTAATACCATTTCAACAGCTTGCTCTTCCAACGCAACGTTTTGCATTTGTTGGTTAAGCTCTTTGTTTGTTGCATAGTATTCAATCACTTCTTGTGGATCTTCGTATGCAGATGCTGCCGAAGCGATTAATTCGTTAACTTTATTTTCGTCAACTTTTAACTCGTTTACTTTGATAACTTCACCAAGTAATAAACCAGTTTTTACACGTTTCTTAGCTTGTTCTTCAAACATATCTGCTGGAAGCTCAGGCATGTTATTAGGGTCCATTTGACCAGCAAAACGCTGCATTGCTTGTTGACGTAAAACATCAACTTCTTGTGCAATTAATGAAGCAGGAATTTCAACATCGTTTGCATCTAAAATGCCTTCGATAACTTGTTCTTTAACTTTAGCTTTAACCGCTTGAGTCAATTCACGAGTCATGTTTTTGCTTACTTCTTCACGTAATGCGTCAATGCCACCTTCTTCAACACCGAAAAGCTTCGCAAATTCTTCGTCAATATTTGGAACTACTGGACCTTCAGTTTTGTTCACAACAATATCGAATTCAGCTTCTTTACCTTTTAAGTTTTCAGCATGGTAATCTTCAGGGAAAGTTACAGTGATAGTTTTCTCTTCACCTACTTTCATACCAATAATGTCTGTTTCAAAACCAGGGATCATGCGGCTAGCACCTAATTCAAGTTCGAAGTTTTCAGCTTTACCGCCTTCAAACTCTTCACCATCAATGCGGCCAGTAAAGTTAATAGTTAACTTGTCGCCTTTCTTAGTTTTACGCTTGTTTTCTTTCCAAGTTTTGTGCTGGTTTTGTAACGTTACAAACATTTCATCAATGTCTTTTTCAGTTACTTCAACAGCAGGCTTTTCAACTTTAATTGAATCTAAACCTTTAAGTTCAATTTCAGGGTACACTTCAAATGTAGCTTCAAATTCTAGTGCTTTGCCTTCTTCATTGCTTTTTGCAACAAACTCAGGGCGACCAGCAGGGTTTAATTTTTCTGCAACAATAGCGTCAACAAAGTTACGCTGCATTAGTTCACCAGCTACTTCTTGGCGAACAGACTTGCCATAGCGCTTTTGGATTACTGATGGTGGAACTTTACCAGGACGGAATCCGTTGATTCGTTGGGTTTTAGCAATATGACGAAGACGATTTTTAACTTCAACATCTACTGACTCTGCAGGAACAGAAATACTGATACGACGTTCCAAACCTTGTGTAGTCTCAACTGAAACTTGCATTTAATTACCTCAAAAACTTAGCGTGATAACGCTTTAAATAACTCATCTATATACAGTAAACAAAAAACAAAAATGTTAGTTGCGTTTTACCCTACTTGTTTACTTGGCAGAGTATTAATTCCGAATAAAAGATGTTCAGATTAAAATTATGACGCGAAATTATAGCGGTGCACATAGCAATAGTCGAGTGTATACGCCAATTATTTTTACATTATTGTTAAATAGTTGATTATTTGGAAGAAATAAAGAATAAGAATAAAGTTTTTGCGTTTAAGAAAGTGGTCGGTGATGCAAGATTCGAACTTGCGACCCCTTGGACCCAAACCAAGTGCGCTACCAAGCTGCGCTAATCACCGATACTGTACTTAATTTACCAAAAAGGTAGATGGGGTGGCTAATGGGACTTGAACCCACGACAACCGGAATCACAATCCGGGG
>JAHDIK010000025.1:3250-35766 GCA_020630795.1 Colwellia sp. | reverse complement strand
AAGAAGTGGAGCGCATTCTAACGATCTTTTCTCTGCACGCAAGTCTTTTTTGTAAAAAATTACCTTTTTCCGCTTGTTTGAATATATATTCAACGATCTGCTCTTTATACGAACACTTTCTTAGGCTTTCCTTAACCAAACAGTCAATTTAGTTGTTGCGGAATGTAACAAGCACGTTAATATTAAGTTGAATTTGGCTTCAAATTCGTTAGATGTTTATAAAGAAATTGTTAATTCTATTTTCAAGCGTCAACAAATAAAAATAACAGGAGCAATAATGAAATTTAAAAAAAAGATAGTGGGAAGTATAATCACTTTAGCTCTTGCGACTTCATATAATTTAAGTGCCAACGAAGTTGCAGGCAATAAGTCGCTTTTAAAGGAGGCCTCTAAGAGTAATACTCAAAAGAAAGGCACTTCTTTGTATATTGTTCAAATGAAAGATAAACCTGGTATATCTAAAGCAGCTGAATTTGGAGAGTTACTTCCATCTAATCAAGTCGTAGGTATAGCTGGTAACAACTACAACGCTACTACACCTAAAATGCAGGCATATGCCAAGACTCTTGCAAAACGCCAACAAGACGTAGCAAAACAAGTAGGCTCTCTTAAAATTATCCATTCATTCAAGCATACTTTTAATGGTTTTTCGGCAAAACTAACACCAAAACAAAAAGAGATGCTTGAGTCTCACCCTGAGGTAGTTGGTGTTTGGGAAGAAGAGCTTCAAAAAATAACAACATCTAACACTCCAGAGTTTCTAGGTTTAACTGGCGCATCAGGGCCGCATACTCTTGGGATTAAAGGTGAAGACATCGTTATTGGCGTATTAGACACAGGGATTGTTCCTGAACATCCAAGCTTTGCAGACGATGGGTCTTATTCTGATCCTTCATCATTTGGTTGGAATGGTAGCTGTGATGCTGGTGAAGAAACTGAATTAGAGTCTTTTATCTGTAACAACAAACTCATCGGCGCACGATACTATAAGGATACTTTCGAATCAGTCTATGAAATTCAAACCGCGCTAGGTGAGTTTATTTCTCCTCGTGATGCAGATGGACATGGCTCTCATACAGCTAGTACCGCCGGTGGTAATGAAAATGTATCAGCCGTTTTACAAGGTCAACAAGCAGGTTCAGTTAGCGGTATAGCTCCTCGAGCACGTGTTGCTATGTACAAGGTTTGTTGGAATAGTGATTACGAAACGCCTGAAGGTGTAGACGAAGCAGGCTGTTTCCCTAGTGACAGTATGGCAGCAATTGATCAGGCCGTGATAGATGGTGTTGATGTTATTAACTTCTCTATTGGTGGTAGCAGAACAGATCTTACTCAGCCTGCAGCTGCGGCAATGTTACGTGCGACTCAAGCTGGTGTATTTGTTTCTGTATCTGCAGGTAATAGTGGACCAGACGCCGAAACCATTGGCACCCCTGCCCCTTGGGTAACTTCTATTGGTGCATCTACATATAGCGGTACATCAAAGGTTATCGGTAAAGCTCTTAATGTAAACTCAGGGGACTTGGCTGAAACATCGATTGTTTCTGTTCCTTCAGGTTTTGCTCCTGCGGCAAATAACTTAACAGGTGATGTAATTGCAGCTAATGCTATTGAAGCATGTGACGCAGCTGATGGATCTAATCCAATAATTGAGCAAGAAAGCTTGGCTGGTAAAGTTGCGCTAATTGCTCGAGGATCATGTGCATTTACAGAAAAATTTGTTAATGCTCAAGAAGCGGGTGCAATAGCAGCAATTATATACACTTATACTGGAACATCACCTTTCGCAATGGGTGGTACTGATCCAGCTGTAGCTATTCCTGGTTCAATGATATCTTTTGATGACGGCCAAGCACTGTTAGCAAGCGTAGAAACCGGAACTACAAACATTACGTTTTCAGATATGAATGCAGCAATTGATGCCATTGAAGTTGGTAATATAATGGCAAACTTCTCATCTAGAGGACCTAACCAAGCTAGCTACGATATTATTAAACCAGATATCACTGCACCAGGCGTGAAAATATTAGCAGCAACAACCAATACACCTATGTTTGGTGAGAACGGTTCTACGTTTGCTTATCTTCAAGGTACATCAATGTCTAGCCCGCACATAGCTGGTTTAGCCGCACTATTCAAAGAGTCAAACCCTGAATGGTCGCCAGCTCAAATTAAATCAGCATTAATGACTACGGCAAGACAAGACTTAACTAAAGAAGATGGTGTTACTGCAGCAGACCCGTTTGACTTTGGTGCAGGTCATGCTTCACCGGTAGAAGCACTAGACCCTGGATTAGTTTACGATGCAAATTATAACGATTATTTAGCATTCCTTTGCGGTATTGGTAATGAAAGTTATGTTTCTAGCATTGGCTCTAATTGTTCTTCATTAATCGAAGCTGGGTTCAGTACAGATCCAAGTCAATTAAACATTGCTTCAATTGGTATAGCTGAGTTATCGGGCGTTGAAACAATTACACGTACCGTAACAAATACAACCAATTCAGAAAGTACGTACTCTGCAAGCATTGAAGTACCAACTGGCGTTAACGTTACTGTATCTACTTTTGATAGTGAAGGTAATGCTACAGAGACTGGTCTACTTACTGTTCCTGCGGGCGGCACTGCAAGCTACGCCTTAGAAATTAGTAAAACTGATGATGCATTATTTAACCAATGGGTGTTTGGTTCAATTACTTGGAACGATGAAGATGGTCATAGCGTTCGTAGCCCTATTGCTGTTAAAGCCGTTCCTGAAATCTCAATTGAAGTACCTGCAACAATATCTAGTACATTAAACAGAGGTAGATTGTCATTCCCTGTTAAAATGCTTTATTCAGGTAAAACATCAACTGACTTTGCTGGTCTAGTAGCTCCATTCGGCTCTACCAACACTGTAACCCAAGATCCTGATAGATCTTTTGAGTTTAATGAAGCAGGTCTAGGCACGCACTTCTTCCACATAAATGAAGGAACTAAAGTTGCGCGTTTTTCATTGCGTGATAACTTCATCGGTGACGGCACAGGTGGCACTGATTTAGATATTTACGTTTATCGTTGTGATGAATGGTTATGTACACGAGTAGGACAGTCGCTAGCAGGTGGTTCAAGTGAAGATGTTGTACTGGTTAACCCTGAAGCTCGAAACAATATAGATGTTGGTAACGTATATTTAGTATGGGTACATGCATACGATTTAGCCGGAGCAGACACTATGGATTATACGATGCCAGTATGGGTTGCTGATAGTGTAACTAACGGTACGCGCGTATTTTCAAGTAGACGAGCTATTAACGGCCGTTACAATAACATAACGATAATGGCTAGAGGTTTAACTGAAGGCACTTATATGGGCGGCTTAACCTTCTATGACGATAAAGGCCAAGCTCAAGGTACAACAGTTTTAGAAATAAACAATTAAATTTAAAAAGTAGTTGTCACCCTATTTACTTTATTAACAGTACATAGGGTGATATTAAAAATTTTACAACAACTAAAGGTGTAACATGTTTAAACATTTATTACGAAATACTTTACTAACTGCGACATTCGCTTTATTCACTGCAACATCAAATGCTGCATTAATTACTCAAGACCTAATTTTTGACGACTTAACAACTGCAGAAGTTGTGTTTGAAACCATTGGTACAATTACTGTAGATACAACTAAAGCTGACCCGAGTGGTATTATCAACTCTTGGGAAGAATTTTCTCTTTTCGGTTTGGATATAATCACAGAAGAGCAAGCTAACGATCCTAGTTCTACACAATATGGTTTATTTGGGCTATTTGCCGCCGAAGTAGATGAAACTAACCTAAACGCTGGTATCGAATTTTTAACATTCGACGTAATTGAAAGCGCCTTCGAGTTTTATAACTTCTCTGGTTTAGTTGACACAGCGACAGGCGATAACTTTATCATTGATATTTTTGATTTCAACGGCGGTTTATATGCGTTCGGTGATTTAGCACTTGGCGATGCAAGCGTAGTTTCAGAGCCTTCTATGTTAATTTTATTCATATCTGGCTTATTTATTATGTTTTCGAGAAAGAAAAACGTATAAATAAAAAAAAGTCCCTAATTAATTTTAGGGACTTCATAATTTCAAAAAGTAATTTATTATTCACATTTTAAAAGTAATTATTCATTAATTCCTAACAACTCAACATCGAAAATTAATGTAGATGAAGGTGTAATTTTTCCAGCAGAACGATTTCCATAAGCAAGTCCAGATGGAATGAAAAAGCGATACTTATCACCAACACTCATTAGTTGAACACCTTCAGTCCAACCTTTTATAACTTGGTTTAACCCAAAGCTTATTGGTTCATTTCTATCAACTGAGCTATCAAATACAGTTCCGTCTAATAACGTACCGTGATAGTGCACTTTAACTCTATCAGTAGCTGTAGGTCTTTCGTCTCCGTCACCCTGTGTTAAAATCTTATATTGAAGTCCAGAAGGTGTTTCAACCACCCCTTCTTCATTCTTATTTTGTGTTAAGAAACTCTGACCTTCTTGTTTATTTTTAAGTGCTACTTCTTTACTTTCATTTCCTCTAAAATACATAAACACTATAAATGCAACTATCGCGACAATAATAATAATTTTGCTCATGACCTTACCTATTGAATAATTTAACTATTTATAATGTTACACGGATTATTTAATAGAAGATAATAAAACAGAACAATTCATGTCAACCAGTTAAAAAATAAGTAGTAATACGCTTTTTTATTACTCAAAGGCTTTACCCTGCTCGCTTTATATCATTAAAAAATAAAAATAAAAATAAAAATAAATCATATAAAAAACAAAGAAATAAACAACAATAGATAAATTTACACAAATATTTATTGTAATTTAATAACCAATCCTTTAGCTTAATGTAAGCGCTTACAAAACATATTGATTGAACTTTAGTTTTTTTGAGCTATGATTAATAAAAAATGTAAGCGCTTACAAAAACACAAAACTATAAAAACGATTTATTATTAAAAGAATCAATCGAGGGAAGGCAATGAAACATAACAAATTTACTAAAACTAAACTGGCAACCAGTTTATCCATTGTATTAAGCACTGCAACGCTGGCTCCTATCAACTTTGCACACGCTGAACAATCAGGTGCCGATGAAGTTGAAGTCATTCAAGTTACAGGTATGCGCTCAAGTATAAAAGAATCAACTAGGTTAAAACGCGACGCAAATGGTGTTGTTGACGCAATATCAGCAGAAGATATAGGTAAATTCCCAGATACTAACCTCGCAGAATCTCTTCAACGTATTACAGGTGTATCAATAGATAGATCAAATGGAGAAGGAAGCAAAGTTACCGTTCGTGGTTTTGGACCTGACTTTAACATGGTAACACTTAATGGCCGTACAATGCCGGGGGCTTCTTTAGGCGATACAAGTACGCGTGCATTTGATTTTGCTAATTTGTCGTCCGATGCAATTAAATCAGTTTCAGTATACAAAACAGGTAAAGCAAACATCGCAACTGGTGGTATTGGTGCAACAATTGATATTGTTACAGGCAAACCCCTAGATACTGAAGGTATGCAAGCTAGTTTTGGCGTAAAAGCATTACACGATACAACAAACCGTGTAGGAAGTGATGTTACACCTGAGCTTTCAGGCCTATTAAGCTGGTCTGATGAAGAATCTCGCTTTGGTGCATCAATTTCTGCCAACTTTCAAAGTCGAGACAGTTCAGCTGCCGGTGCTTATGTAAATCAATGGCGTACTAGTGCATATGAAGATATAAGCAGTATACCGCAGCAACAAGATGGTACGCCGGTTGTACTCACTAATGCTCCTGCTTCTGGACAACTGTTTTCATTACCTTCCGATTTACGCTATTTCGTACAAGACAACGAACGTGAACGTACTAACGCGCAAATTACATTGCAGTACCGCCCTGTTGAAAATTTAACGGCTACACTCGATTATACTTATTCAAAGCAAGACATTACCGCAAACCGTGCTGAACAATCGATTTGGATGGATACTTATAAATCAGCATTAGTGTTTGATGATAACACTGTAAAAACTCCCATTGGCTATAATGAAGAAAGAAGAGATCAAGCACCTCGCGATTTAGGCTTAGCTCAGCAAGAACTAAATCAAATAAACGAAAACAAATCTATTGGCCTAAATTTAGAATACCAAATGAACGACCAATTCATGGTTACGTTTGATGCTCATAGCTCAACAGCTGACAGCCGCCCTGGAGCAAAATATGGAAGTTGGGTAAATGCTGGCTTAGGCGCTAACGTGTCCGCTGCACAAGGCGTAAACTTTACTAATGGCTTACCTGAGCTGTTAATGACTTTTGATGATTGTTCTGCAAGCCGTGGATTAAACTGTAACAACCAATTAGACAATGCTGATATTGGTACATCTATCTTAGATAAAACTAGAGCGTCTCAAAAATCAGATATCGACCAAGTACGTTTAAGTGGTCTTTACGAATTTGACGAAGGTAGTATTGAATTTGGTATTGAATCACGCTCCATGGAAAGCCATGCTCTTCAATCAAATACGCGTCATACCATGGGTAACTGGGGTGTAGAAAATCCTGGTGAACTTCCTGATGACTTTCTAACGCCAGTGAACATTCCAAGCTTAATAGATGATTACAATACTTCTAACGTATATTCAGAAGGCGTAACAGGTAGTGCATCTAGAATTGGAGCTTGGGCTGCCGATACATACGGTTTTGACTTTTTAAGTCATGACCCATACAACACAAACCGTAAGATTAAAGAGGACGTAACGTCTGCATACTTCCAATTTCAATTGGACGGTGAGTTAAGCGGTATGCCATACAACCTGAGTGCGGGTTTGCGCTATGCAAGTACAGACGTTTCATCTACTGATAACATAGCTCTTCCTTCAGCGGTAGTTTGGGAAGGAAACAATGACTTTAACGTTAAAAACGGTGGAGGTGTTGAAAACTTTTCGGGTTCATCAAGTTACGACCACTTACTTCCTAGCTTCGATTTCGATATTGAAGTTATTGAAAATGTTAAAGCTCGTTTTTCATATGGTAAAACCATCGCTCGCCCTCGCTTTGATCAATTGAGCGCAGCTCCTGGTGGCGTGGGTGGACCAAGTAACCCAACGATATTAGCTGGTGCACAGTTAGGAACAGCATCAAGTGGTGACCCTAGCTTAGTACCTTTAGAGTCAGATAATATTGATATATCTGCGGAGTGGTACTTCGAAGATACTAGCTATGTTTCGGTAGGCTTTTACGATAAACGCGTGAGTAACTTTACTGGTCGCCAACCATTTACTGAGAATGTTTATGGGTTACGTGACGCTACAGCTGGCCCTCGTGCTTTAGCAGCAAAAGCCGCTTTAGAAGCTGACGGTATAGAAGTAAACGATACTAATCTATTCTCTATGGTTGCAGCAATGGAAAATGGTGTTGACTTCAACTCATTAACGTCTGAACAGTTTGAGCAAGACTACGATATTATTGCAAATTCAGATGATCCATTGATGGACTTTACCGTTTCTAAATATGTTAACAACAAAGAAGCCAATATTTACGGTATGGAAATAGCGTTCCAGCACTTCTTTGGCGAAACAGGTTTTGGTGTTCAAGCTAACTACACAACCGTAAATGGTGATATTGGGTTTGATGTAAATGGCGACCCTACAATTACACAATTCGCATTAGTGGGATTAAGTGATACAGCAAACTTAGTTGCTATGTATGAAAGTGAAAACTTCCAAGCGCGTATTGCATATAACTGGCGTGATAAGTTCTTAAACACTCAAGCACATTACATAAATGAGCCTGGTTTTACAGAATCATACTCACAAATTGATTTTAACGTTGCTTACGACGTTAACGAACAACTATCGGTGTTTTTCGAAGGTATAAACATTACCAGTGAAGATTCGCGTACTCATGGCAGAAGTTCTGTGCAATTATGGCGTTTAGATGACTTAGGTGCTCGATATGCACTAGGCGCTCGTTACACCTTTTAAATATATTAAATGAAATTAAAAGCCGCATATATTGCGGCTTTTTTGTTTTAATGACAGTATAAATTCAACAGCTCAATTCCAGTATTAGGCGCGAGTAATGAACATAGCAGTAAAAAAAATTGTAATTGTTGGAGGAGGGAGTGCTGGGTGGTTAACCGCTGGAGTTCTCGCCGCTGAACATAAAATAACTTCCCAACAATCATTAGAGATTACATTGATTGAATCTCCTAACGTTAAAACAATTGGCGTAGGTGAAGGTACTTGGCCATCAATGCGAAATACCCTTGATAAAATAGGCATTACTGAACTTGAATTTATTCAACAATGCGACGCTTCTTTTAAGCAAGGTTCAAAATTTATAAATTGGCAAACAGGTAACGACTTCTATTATCACCCGTTCATGACACCAGAAGGTTACACACAAATAAACCTACAACAGCACTGGCACGAATTACACTCAGAAAAAGCGTTTGCAGATGTCGTTAACGCCCAGTTTAGTGTCTGTGAAGCTAACTTAGCTCCAAAACAAGCCTCTACTCCTTTTTATGCGGGCGTTACAAATTATGGCTATCACTTAAATGCGGAAAAATTTTCGATATTACTGCAACAACATTGCACAAATAAACAGGGTATTAAACATGTTATTGGGCATATCCAACAAGTTGTTTCAGCAGAAAATGGTGATATCAAACAACTAGAAACAACGGATGGAAACATAATTGAAGGCGATTTATTTATTGATTGCTCAGGCAGTACAGGACTTCTCATTGATAAACACTTTAAAATACCGCTCATTAAACAAGACCACGTATTATTCAACAACCGAGCAATCGCTACGCAAGTTCCTTACGCATCAGAAACTGACGAAATAGCGTCAGCAACCTTATCTACCGCACAAACTTCAGGCTGGATTTGGGATATTGGGCTCCCTTCTAGACGTGGCGTTGGTAATACATACTCTAGTGGCCATATAAATGATTCAGAAGCAGAAAAAGAACTTAGAAAATATATTGCTAATACAATCGGAAACTCTGAAGCTGAAAAGCTTAATTGTAAAAAGATCTCATTTACTCCGGGTTATAGAGAAAAATTTTGGCATAAAAACTGTATTGCAATAGGAATGTCTGCAGGATTTTTAGAACCACTAGAAGCGTCTGCCCTTGCAATGATAGAGCTATCAACAACAATGCTTAGTGAACAACTCCCACAAACACGTGAACAAATGGAGATTGCTTCAAAAAGATTCAATAGTCGGTTTACCTACCGCTGGCAACGAGTGATTGAGTTTTTAAAACTTCATTATGTACTAAGCGAACGACGTGATAGCGAATACTGGAACGATAATCAGCTCAGCACTAGCATACCTGACCGATTGTCAGAGTTAATTTCACTTTGGAAATACCAACCGCCAAGTCGATATGACTTTATCGAAAATGAAGAAGTATTCCCTTCGGCAAGTTACCAGTACGTTCTGTACGGAATGCACTTTAAAACACAGCAACGAGCGCACAACACACTCTTTGAGAATAAACAATTTGCACAACAACTATTTGATAAAGTTAACACTCAAAAACAGCAGTTTTTGCTAGGTTTACCAACGAATAGAAGCTTAATAAATCATTATTATCAACAAAAATAATAGAGACTTACAATGTCAAACTCACCAATAAATCATGTTGTTATTGCCGGTGGTGGAACCGCTGGCTGGATGACAGCCGCAGCCTTCTCAAAACTCCTTGGTAATAATATTAAAGTAACCCTCATTGAATCAGACGACATTGCAACCGTTGGTGTCGGAGAAGCGACCATTCCACCAATTAAGAATTTTCATAAACTTCTAGGGATTAGTGAACAAGAAGTCATGAAAGCAACACACGCAACATTCAAATTAGGTATTAGCTTCGAAAATTGGGGGCAAATTAATGATGAGTACATTCATTCTTTCGGCATAACAGGAAAAGAATGTTGGGCGGGTGAATTTCACCACTTTTGGTTACACGGACAAAGCAAAGGAATTAACGATCAATTTGGGGATTATTGTTTTGAGCTGCAAGCGGCTAAACAAAATAAATTCGCGCTAACTAAAGATACTCCTATCAATTACGCATACCATTTAGATGCGACCTTATACGCTAAGTTTTTACGTAATTTCAGTGAAAACCTTGGAGCAAAGCGTATAGAAGGAAAAATAGATAATGTAATAAAATGCCAGAATACAGGTAATATCAAAGCATTACAGCTTGAATCAAATGAAACAATAGAAGCAGACTTGTTTATTGATTGCACGGGCTTTAAAGGGCTATTGATAGAACAAGCTTTACATACCGGCTACGACGATTGGTCTCACTGGTTGCCGTGCGATAGTGCGGTTGCCGTTCAAACCACATCTACCACTAAACCAGCGCCGTATACTCGTTCAATTGCTCACCACTCCGGCTGGCAATGGAAGATCCCTCTCCAACATCGAGTAGGAAACGGATTAGTTTATTGCAGTAAATACCTATCAGATAACGCCGCTAAAAAACTAATACTAGAAAATATCGATGGCGACAACGTTAACGAGCCACGTGTCATAAAGTTCAAAACAGGTAGACGCCGTAAAGGTTGGCAAAAAAACTGTGTTGCAATTGGTTTATCAAGCGGCTTTATTGAGCCTTTAGAATCTACCAGTATTCATTTAATTATGACCGCAATTGTTCGTCTTCTTAGGTTATTTCCTTACAACGGAATAACATCATCTGCGAGAAACGAGTACAACAGTAAACTAACTTCTGAAATTGAAGCAGTGAGAGACTTTATCATTCTTCATTATAAGGTAAACCAAAGAGAAGATAGTGAGTTTTGGCAACATTGTCAGCATATAGAAATACCAGAATCTTTATTACATAAAATACAGCTTTTTAAAGAAACTGGGCGAGTATTTTTAGATGACGGCGATATATTCAGAGTAGATTCATGGACTCAAGTTATGCTTGGTCAAGGGCTTATGCCTAGCCAATATCATAAAATTGCAGATGTGATGTCTGACAGTGAATTAGAACGATTCCTCTTAAACTTAAAAACTGCAATTAATGAAGCGGTTGAAAAGCTGCCTTCTCACGATGAGTTTATTAACCACTACTGTAAATCAAATTAACGATACGAGCGAAAGCTGTACCAACAAAAACGGGAAATCTACTCAGTAGATTTCCCGTTTTAAATACTCAAAACATCTTTAAATACGACAAAATAAAAAGCTAACTTGGAAATATTCTATTTTTTTGCCATAAGTTACTAAACACGCGGTCAACAGACATAGAAGCTGCTTTAGAAAACTTTTCCGCTAAACCTTTTTTAACAACATATTTAATTGCTATAACTTTGTTCGTTTTATTTGCTTGCTGTAAATAATCGTCACTCGTTTGAATTTGATCTACTAAACCCAGTTCTTTTGCTTTAGTACCAAACCAATGTTCACCCGTTGCAACATTTGAAATATCAAGACTAGGACGATGCTCGCTTACAAAGTCTTTAAACAGAACATGTGTTTCTTCTAGTTCTTCAGTAAACTTTTCACGCCCTTTTTCCGTATTTTCGCCAAACATAGTTACCGTGCGTTTAAACTCTCCTGCGGTAAACTGTTCAAACTCTATATCATTTTTCTTTAATAATTTGTTAAAGTTTGGAACTTGAGCAATCACTCCTATTGAACCCACAATAGCAAAAGGCGCTGAAATAATTTTATTAGCAACACACGCCATCATGTAACCACCGCTCGCGGCTACTTTATCAACAGATACTGTTAACGGTATGCCTTGTTGACGTATACGATCAAGTTGTGAAGAAGCTAAACCATAACCGTGTACCATCCCTCCACCACTTTCAACTTTTACAAACACCTCATCGTCAGGCGTTGCTACAGATAATACAGCAGTAATTTCTTCACGTAAGCCAGATACTTCCTTGGCATCAATGCTGCCATTAAATTCAAGTACAAACACACGAGACTTTTGCTTAACACTTCCCTCTTTTACAGATTTTTTATCTGCTTTAGCTGTTTCTTTTGCTTTCTTCTTATCATCTTTTTCTTTTTGTTTAACTTGTTCTTTGCTCAATAGATGATGTGTTAGCTCTTGTTCTACTTCATCAAATTGTTCTGATAAATCTGTAACTTCAAGCTCACCTTTTTTACTATTCTGCTTAATAGCAGAAGATGCCACTACTGCTACAACCGCAATAATAGCGATAACAAATGTTATTGTTTTGGCAAAAAATAACCCGTACTCATACAAAAATTCCAAACCAGTTCTCCTAAAAAGGGATTGAATACACTAATCAATTAGATATGGGGATAAATAAACAAAAAAAAAGCCCTTTAAAAAGGACTTTTTCTAGCTAAATTGGCTTATTGATGGTTATTCAACAACAGTCGCATTAGTTACTGAGATAGCTTGTCCTTGAGCCGCAAAGAACGTAGTTACCTGCGTTTGCATTTCTTGAGTAGCAGCGGCACTTAATGCTGCATCTGAAGACTCTGGACGAACAGAAGGATCAAGAAGTGAGCTATGATGTCCATTTAAGAATCTAACTACACCTGAGCCTGGAGTTGTTTCACTAACACCTGGTAATCCAAGTAAAGCAACTAAACCTTCTGTAGCACCTATTGGCGATGTTGTTACTCGATTAGGAATAACTTGGTCAGATAAATTCGCTGCATCGTCACCTACTACTTCAATAACGTGTGTAGGCGTTTGTGTAGCTACCATTTGAGCTGCATAGTTTACAGGGTCACCTGAATCAGTCACGGTTTGTGCTGCAAACGTAAATTGAGCAAATGTTGCATTTAAACCAGCTTTTTGCTCGTCGTTTAAGTTCGCATAAAAAGTTCTATACGCTCCAACTAATTCAGCTTCCGTAGGAGCAGATTCAGTAAACTGGCTCGCAACAAAGTTTTGGAAGTCTTCCGATTGAGCATATGTAAGGCTTGACTTAATAACGTCTCCAAAAGCTCCAGATTCCATTAAGAAGTTAGCAACCATACCACCAGGCATGCCTTGCGAATTAGAAGCAATTCTAAACATACCATCTAACGCTGGGTTTAAAGGAGCATTTGCTAAAGCAACTAAGTTAACCCCTGTAATCGCACCTAATGAATGTCCTACAAAGTGTACTTGGCTAGCGTCAATATTTGCGCCATCAATTGCATTAATACCTAAGCGTAAACCTAACATATCAGCAGTACTTTGGCGTAAATTATCACGTGTTGTGAGTAAGCTAGCTAAATTCATATAATGGGTAGCAGAAACTGTAGACGCATTAATATCATCAACATCATCACCATTAAGGTCAAAACCACGGCTACCGTGTAATGGGTGATCGATTGCTATCGTCGCAAAACCAAACGCAGATAAAGTTCCAGTTAGTGCAAGCATGTCTTCTTTTTTAGACGTAATACCATGCTGTAGCATAACAATTGGCCAACCGCCTTCCGGCTCAGTTAACGCAGGCAAACCATAACTTGCTCTAACAGCATCTGTAACAGGAGAAACTTTCGGCGTAGTCATTTGTACATCAATTACAGCTTCAGTTTGTGGTTGAGGTACAGGGTTAAATTTAGTTAGGTTACGTTCAATATCCAATTCCAATACAGCGCTTAAATCTCTTAAACCAACTTGTTGACAAAATCCATCGTTAACACTTACAGGATCAGCTGGAATTGCAGCAGGATTAACAGCAGCTAGCCCCGCAATCATAGCACCAGAATCACATCGAGCATTCCACCATGAATTTACTGGAGCTTGAAGGTTAGTCTCTGACGGTACACCAGAATAATATGGTAATGTAACAGAACCAGAATGTAGATTAGCTGTTGAATACAATGCTTGTAAATCAGCGGAAAGTACTCTGCCACCTAATTGAAATGCGTCATTTACCGTAAGTAAAGAAGGGTTAACAGAAATGATAGGTGGTAAACCACCAGCTGCAAGGTTTGCGCCCATCAAACCTTTCAACGTATTTAAAACTTTAGTGGTCGATTGTGTCGTCATCGCCATTGTATAAATAATTGAGTCAGACGAAACACCTTCAGCTGATACAACACCCTCAAAGCTATTAATTACCGCTTGTAAGCCCAATTGAGATTCTGAACCTAACGGTAATGTTTTAATGTCTTGTTTCACTAATTCGTACGTAGTAGAGCCAGCAACCGACATACCATTACTGTCTTTTAGTGAATCAGTTAAAGCTAAAATGTAAGTTGTTTCTGCTTTTAATGGTTGCAGTGGAACAACTGCAATACTATTTCCAGATTTTTGCGCTACATAGTCAACACCAAATGTTAACTCACTTACAATTTTACACGCTAATCCACGCTCAACAGCCGTACAATCAGCATCATTTAAGTCTCCGCCCATTACAGCTTCATAAACATGAATCGAACCTGCTACAGAATCACCGTCAAGCGAAGTATCTCCAGGGAAATCTACCGCTAACGTGAAAGGGTTTACGGTAGACCAGCCGTCAAGAGCACTTAAAGCAACAAAAGGATCTGAGCCATCATTTGGATCATCCGTTGGAGGGTTTAATGTTCCGTCTGTAGTTCCTTGAAATAACAAGTCGTTTGGAACAGATAAAACACCGTTAGAAGGGTCAAACACTATACGTGCTGACGGCATTACTGCTGAGTTGTTTTCTTTAACTTCTTGTTGAACGTCTTTAATCGTTTCACTATCACATGCGCTTAACCCAAGCGAACTAGCAATAGCTAAACCTAAAATTAATTTTTTCATTATCTCTCCCCACAGACTAGTCTTTTGTTTTTATATAAAGTTGTAAGTATGTTCGTAATAATTCTAAATCAATACTCAAACACAACTTGTTAGACCAGTCAAACTTAACCCAAGAATGTGCTTTGTGCTAGCTGTTTTTTTAATTAATTGACTATTTATAGCTTTTTTATCATCTTTTCGCGACTTTTTACTCGTTTGTTTTCGCTGTGAGGAGTAGAATTCTCCCCATATTTTTTTAATCGTTCTTTTCTTATGTTTGTATTTAAATCTGAGCCTAATATTTTAAGTAATAAAGTTATATTGATCACTGGTGCTGGTGACGGTATTGGTAAGCAAGCCGCCATCACCTATGCAAGCTTAGGTGCTACGGTAATACTGCTAGGTAAAACCACAGCTAAGCTCGAAGCAGTATACGATTACATTGTAGCTCAAAATAACCCAGAACCTGCAATTGTACCTCTTGATTTAAAGGGTGCAACTAAACAAAACTATATCGATATGGTATCCACCATTAAAAGCCAGTTTGGTCGTTTAGACGGGGCTTTGCTAAATGCCTCTATGCTTGGTGAGCTCACTCCGTTCACACAAATACATGAGCAAATTTGGTCGGATGTAATGCAAGTGAATGTAACGGCTCAATACTTGTTATCTCAAGCTTTACTTCCATTACTTGCCGAAACTGAGAACGCATCACTCGTATTTACAACGTCAGGTGTTGGCCATAAAGGCAGAGCATATTGGGGACAATACAGTGTATCTAAATTTGCAACTGAAGGTATGATGCAAGTTATTGCTGATGAATATGAAGACTCATCGGTTAGAACGAATGCAATTAACCCTGGGGCCACGAATACAAATATGAGATCGAGTGCTTACCCAGCTGAAGATAAAGACAAACTACCTTCGCCAGAAGCTATCATGCCTGCATATGTATATTTAATGGCTAATGACAGTGTGGGAGTTAATGGACAAGTAATAAACGCACAACAAGCTTAATACTCATCTCCCACCAGAGTACTTTAGACTATTGATTTATTAAGCATAAAAAAGCCCGCGATAGCGGGCTTTTTCGTAACAATTATTCCTAGTAAATTTACTAAAACTATCTAAGTTCTCGTCTTAAAATTTTACCAACGTTAGACTTAGGTAACTCATCTCTAAACTCTACAATTTTTGGAATTTTATAATTCGTTAAGTTTTCACGACAATGAGCAATAAGATCTTTTTCAGTAACACGTTTATCTTTCAGTACGGCAAATACTTTAACAACTTCACCGCTTGACTCATGAGGTACACCTATTGCCGCGGCTTCTAAAACACCTTCATGCATCATAACAACTTCTTCGATTTCATTTGGAAATACGTTAAAGCCCGATACGATAATCATGTCTTTCTTACGGTCTACAATTCTAAAGTAACCATTTTCGTCCATACAAGCGACATCGCCCGTAGCAAGCCATTCATCTTTAATAATTTCAGCTGTCGCTTCAGGTCGATTAAAGTAACCTTTCATCACTTGCGGACCTTTAACCCACATTTCACCAGCTTCACCAATAGCAACATCTTGACTATTTTCATCTACAATGCGTACATCGGTAGAAGGTGCAGGTAAGCCTATTGTGCCATTGTAAGCTTTTTGAGTATGAGGGCTTAGCGTTACCATTGGCGCGCATTCTGTAAGCCCGTAGCCTTCTAACAATAGAATCGACGTCACTTTTTGCCACTCTTCAGCAACAGGGCGTTGAACCGCCATACCACCACCTAAAGCAACTTTTAAATGACTAAAATCTAAATCTTTAAAACCTGGAGTATTCAATAAACCATTAAATAAGGTGTTAACGCCAGTAATTGCCGTAAATTTATATTTAGATAATTCTTTTACAAATCCTGGCATGTCTCGTGGATTAGTAATCAGTAAATTCGTACCACCCAAAGTAACAAACGTTAAGCAGTTAGCTGTAAGGGCAAAAATATGATAGAGCGGAAGTGCTGTAACCACTAACTCATTACCTTCATCCACTAACGGTCGTATTGTTGCTTTTGCTTGTTCTAAATTAGCAACCATATTACGGTGAGTTAACATTGCACCTTTAGAAACACCTGTAGTTCCGCCGGTGTATTGTAAAAAAGCGAGATCTTCACCAGTAACATCTACAGGTTTAAATGTTCGTTTAGCACCTTCTTTTAACACTTTATTAAAGCGAATAGCTTGTTTAAGGTTAAACGCTGGCACCATTTTCTTAACATATTTAACAACACTATTAACCAGCGCGCCTTTAATGCGCCCTAAACGGTCACCTAACGATGTTAAAATGATGTGTTCTACATCAGTTTTATCAAGAATTTTTTCTAAAGTACCTGCAAAGTTTTCTATGATAAGAATAGCTTTAGTATCAGAGTCTTTTAACTGATGTTGTAACTCACGTGCAGTGTAAAGTGGGTTTACATTTACAACCGTTAAGCCCGCAATAAGCGCACCAAATAGCGCAATAGGATATTGCAACGTATTAGGAACCATAATTGCGAACTTATCGCCTTTAACAAGACCTAAATCGTTTTGTAAATAGGCAGCAAACGCTCGAGCCTGATCTTCCAACTCGCTATACGTAATTTCAGCCCCCATATTGATGAAAGCAGAGCGATAAGCGTACTTTCCACAATACTTATTAAACATTTCTACCAAAGATGAATATTTATCTGGATCTATTTCAAAAGGAACCTCAGGCGGATAACTTTTCTCAAGCCAAATTTTTTCCACGATACTCACCCTCTTATATTTTGTTGTATTTTATAATTGTAAATTTTTATGCTGTAAGTTTTATCAAATTTTAACTGGTCAATCCAGTAAATTTAAACACACGTTTGAAAACAACGTAAAAATTAGAATAATACACACGTTTTACTCTAATTTTTACACTGAAGATTTCGAAATTAATTCTTTAATCAGTATAGCCGTAGCTTCTGGATTTTCCATGTGAAAATGGTGCCCTCCTTCTATTTCAACTAACTTAGCTCTCGGCATCATTGACGAAAAGTGATTGACTCCATCCCTGACAAATTCTAAACCGTTAGATCCATATAAAACTTGCGTAGGAACAGATATATCTGAAACAAGTTGCTCCGCCTGAGCAAGAGTATACCGATAAGGAGATACGCTATTGAGACGTTTATCAGACAACCAACGGTATCCATCCTCATTTTGTACAAGATTTCTAGTCACTATGCATTTTGCGTTCTCATAATCTAAATCTGATATGAGCAATCGCGCTTTTGTTGCTTTATCTAACGTTAGTTTCTTCCTAGGTTTTGAAGAAGTGCTAGCTACTTTTAATCGACTAAGCATGCCTTTGCGCAGCTGTTCGGTTGTTTCTTTTTCCTTACCGTAGATAAAGCCAATGGAATCGATCAATGTTAAAGAACGTACTTTTTCAGGAAACGCAGCAGTAAACGCCGACGAAATCATCCCTCCCATCGAATGCCCAACCAAATGAACCTTTGACCATTGATTCAATTCAATGAGTGACAAAACATCATAAATCCAATCGATAAAATGATAATGTGCGTCTTGACTACGATGAGATGATTTACCATGTCCTGGCAAATCAATCGCGATTACATTGTATGAAGACAGATAGTTGAGTAGCGGTATAAAGCTAGCAGCATTGTCTAACCAGCCATGCAAGCAAAGTATAACCTCTTCAGAAGAAGATGAATTTTGCGAGTGTGTTAAACCACAAAGTGTTGAATTGTCCATTTCAAAGTTTACCTCGATAATCGAGGTAACTGAGTTATCCATACTATTAATGTCTATCGTTTATTTGATGGTGACGGCTGAGTTGGCAGTTTAGCTGGTGGCGTACCTACTCTGCGAATAATCACAGGGCGATTATGTCGAATATTTGCGCCAGCCCAATAAAACGGGTCAAAATACCAAGCAGGCTGATGAGCTACACTTACATTCACTCGCTGCACTTTTTTCCATAAATGTACACTTGCGTCTTTTAGTACAGGATATTCATAGTTGTGCTCGCCAATCTTCCCCGCTTCTACTTCTGCTACAGTACCCACAGCGGTAATACTTCGACCTTGTTTATAGATAACAGGATCCAATAAACCGTTAAAATACAAACGAAAACGACCTTGGGTTTCATCACCTTGTTTTGGTCGCAATGTTCCCATCAAAGGAAAATGAACAACTTCAACCATAGTGTTGTCTGCATTATTTTTAACTGAAGCAATAACCCCGCCCCAACGAGCTGTTTGGCCAACTACTCCAGACTTAGCTTCTGAAAAGTTAACGGTATTGGTGTTCTCTGGTAACGCCAATTTCTCAGGTACTGAAACACAAGCGGTACACAATAAAACGCATGAAGCGAGCAGCAACTTTGTCATTGTTTTCTCTCTTAATTACTTATTGGTTCTAAGCTATTAATGACACGCTAATAGCTCAACTCCATATTATTTTTGACGACTTAATGTGATTAAACCAAATACTGCAAGAATAGACCAGATTATTACCCAAATTAATTCAGGTAACCACGTTAGCTCAGCAAGACGAGCACCGTCACCAACTGAACGCCCATCGAGAAGATAAAACGGGCTTAACAAACTATTGAGCAATACCATCATACCGGTTAATTTTAATAAACTTTGCAGATACGCCAATCTTGGAAGCTTAAACTGAATTAAAAATACAGCTAATACTACCAACATAATAATAAGCGTTAGTAAATCTCGGACCCAAAAAACAAGAGAAACACTTATAAGCATTACAACCAGTATAGAAAAAGCTCTTGCTGTTTTTTGATTAATTGATGCAACTGAATAAATTAGCATTCCCCACAATATTGCTCCGGCATATCCCATAAAGCTAATAAGCAAAATAGAGCCGCCTCGGGTTGTACATAACCCAGAGCCGTTAGGGAATAGCTTTATATTAACTATTTTTCCACCGGTAACTATTGCAGATAACCCATGACTAATTTCATGAAAATAGCTTTCTAACCATTTAAAAGGCACAGAAATAATAGGTACTTGTAATAAAACAATGGCCGCTAAAACAAACAACCAAAATTGATGTTTTTTAAGTGATTGAGTAAAAGAAGGAGAACTATTAGGCAAACAAATTTACGCCGAATATTTGCTCGATACTTTCTCTTTGCGCAATATTATCAACGGTTTGATACGCAGAAACAGCAGACTGATTACGTTTAGATGGTTCATCATACTGCGAAAAGCCTTTGCGCTCTTCAGCTGAATAAGCATTTGAACGAGATGATTGCGAATAAAGTTGCTGTTCAACCAGCGCAATTGTTGCTTTATCGGAAACTAATCGAGATGACTGTTGGTTTTGTGAATTAGATGACGAACTGTTTTCAACATGACTAACAACAGACTCTACTTGAGCCTGTATATTTTTTGCCTGATTTTGCGGAGCAACACGTTGAATTGCTTGCAATGACTGGCTTGAATGTGCTGAATTATTTATCTTCATACAATGTAATTTAACAAATTTTATTCAAAGTACAAAATTTAGTTAAGAATTAGCGATTAATTAACTGTTTCATTGTTCATCAATTTATATGGGAACATTACCCTAACGCCCGGGTAGCTTTTTCCATGAAACAGTATCTCTAACATATACAGGTTGGGCATTTTCAGCACTTGTTCCTTTCCCGTTTGCAAATGCATGTTCTCCTATTTCTAACATAGCTTCTGCATGCGGAAACAATATATCTGGTTCTCCAGTATTTCCTCTTAACTCATCAAGTGAATCGTTATATGCCTCCCACCCTGTTCCGACGCCATAGGGTAAATCAACAAAAGATAACGAAACTGCATCAACATAATGCTGTTTCACATTTTGCGGAGGTAACACACGTTCGTTAGTTTGCGGTTGCATAATATTATGCTCGTCAAGTGTAAAAAATCCGGTATACACTTCATCCATTCGAGCATCAATTGCCGAGATAACACGTTTTTTATTATATTTTTTATAGGCTTGTTGCGCCATTGCTTGCAATGTTGATACGCCTACAACAGGTAAATCTGCAGAAAATGCTAAACCTTGTGTCACCCCTATTCCAATACGCACGCCAGTAAAACTTCCTGGGCCTTGTCCGTAAATAATGCCGTCTAATTTTTGCAATGAACAATCAGCGCCTTTCATTAACTCATCTACCATAGGTAACAATCGTAAGCTATGAGATTGCGGGCATAACTCATATAAACTTGTCACGTTACCTTGATACTGCAAAGCAACAGAACACGCCTCTGTAGAAGCATCAATAACTAAATAATTTTGTTTACTCATGTATAACTTAATCTCTGTTTTTCATATTCTGTAAAAATGACACTGCTTGCTCAATATTACGTGTACGTGTCATTGACGGTAAACTATTAAGAAATACTTCACCGTATGGTTTATTCACTAATCGGTTATCGCAAATTACCATTATGCCTTTGTCTTCCACATCACGAATTAAACGCCCTACCCCTTGCTTTAACGCGATTACAGCTTGAGGTAGTTGAATTTGTGCAAATGGCTCACCACCTCTTCTCTTAACATCTTCACTTCTCGCTTGAAGTAAAGGATCATCAGGTGATGCAAATGGGAGTTTATCTATAATAACACAGGTTAGATTGTCACCCCTTACATCTATTCCTTCCCAGAAGCTCGCTGTTGCAAGTAATACTGACTTTTTATGTTCAATAAACTCATCTAATAATTTTCTCTTTCCCATTTGCCCTTGCACTAACAAAGGGTTGTCAATTAACTCAGATAACAACTCAGCAACTTGATGCATTACGCGATAGCTAGTAAACAGCATAAAACAAGCACCTTCACTTGCTTCAATCAGCGGAATCGCCATATTGGCTAGCACATTAGCTCTGTTTTTATCATTTGCCTCTGGTAAATAACGTGGAACCACCAATTGCGACTGCACGGCATAATCAAATGGGCTTTCAAGTAATAAATGACTTGCGCCTTTTAATCCAAGATGTTCAGCAAAATGTTCAAACTTACCATTCACGGCTAGTGTTGCTGATGTGAAAATCCATCCTGCGCCTGACTCTTTAACATAATCGCTAAACTTATCAGCTACTGATAAAGGCGTTTTATGTAAAACAACATGTCTTGGTGTTGTTTCGTACCAAAAGCTCATACCTAAAGCATCAACGTCTGCCATTATGTCGTATTGCGCCAGCAAGCTTACTGCACGTTCAAAGCAGTTATCGATAGCTTCATTTCGAGAAATACATAACTTAATCACTTGATAGAGAAAATCTAAATCCACTTTTAGTGCTGCAAACGCTTCACCAAACCGCTTTTGATGGTGTTTTTCTCGCCAGTTTCCTCGTTCAGGATCATAGTTAAACAACAAGCGAAACTCTTGGCTCGCTTTTAATAGCTTTTCAGCTGCTTTTCCTAATTGTTTAACATCTGTCAGGCTGGTTTTGTATATTTGAATAACGTCTGTACATAGGTCTAACAACTGTCGCGTAGAAAACGCATCGCCAAAGTATTCACTCGCAATGTCAGCTATTTGGTGTGCCTCATCAAAAATCATCACATCGGCTTTTGGAATTAATTCTCCAAACCCAGTGTCTTTTAATGCCATATCAGCAAAAAACAAATGATGATTCACCACAACCAAGTCTGCATCAATCGCTTTTTCACGAGCTTTAATTAGGTAACAGTCTTCAAAGTTCGGACAGTCTTTTGCTAAACAGTTGTCTACTGTACTCGTTACAAAGGGGAAAACAGGAGAATTTTCCATTACATTTACTAACTCCCCCGTATCACCTGTATTCGTCGTATTCGCCCATTCACGCACTTTTACAAAATCAGCTAATGTTTGTGCGTCTAGTTGACCTCTAGATTGTTGATATTGCTCGAGTCGATAAACACATAAGTAATTTGCTCGCCCTTTTAAAAGAGCAACTTGAGCTTGTGTCGCAAGTGATTTTTTAATTAATGGTAAATCTTTATGGAACAACTGCTCTTGAAGGTTTTTTGTTCCCGTAGAAACGATAATTTTACGCTGTGGTTCTTCTTTTTCTGCAGCCTGTTGATTAGCGATTAGCGCTGGAATTAAATACGCAAATGTTTTTCCAGTACCTGTTCCTGCCTCTACAATTAATGATGACTGATTGTTAATTGCTTGCGCGACTTCAATCGCCATATCCGTTTGTGCTTGTCGAGGAGAAAACCCAGAAATAGCATTAGCTAATGCTCCGTTTTCGGAAAAAGCATGTTCAACAGGAGTCATTAGCAGTGAAGTTCTTAATAATAAGGCAAAGTACAACTATTATATGTGAGTTAAAAAAGCGTTGAAACTAAAATTCACTCCTTGTTTGGTACTAAATCAAAACTCAATAAAGTGAATAAAAGTGTTAGATGTAAATATCTAAATGGGGAGGTTTATCACTATCATCTTCTGATTCTTCAACCTTTTTCTTTTGAGGTTCTTTAGCGTCAGGTTCATCTTGCCGCTCTTTTTGATCATGTTCTGATTTTTGAACAACGCGTTTTTCATGATGCTCTAAATGATCAAAGTCTTCCGTTAATTCAGTGGAAGCGGGCTCCTTAGTTGGCGCTTTTACTTTGTTATTAGAAGGTTTAATAGGCGCTTGCACAACTCGCCTTAACTGGGTTGTAAAAATATCCATAACACCTCCTCTTTCAAAACATCATTGCGAAACACCATAGCACCTAATAACTATATCGGCTTATTAGAACACTTCTTTAATATGATAGATCAATAATTCATATCAGTTTAACGAGATATTGCTTGCTCTCTTTTAAAATAAACAGTAATGTAGCGAGCAATTAATAAGAAAATAAAAATACTTCTGTAATGAATGAATATTCAATACTTATCAATCAGAAGTTATTAAAATATACGCAACGAGTAAAAAATGATTTTAAACCTGAACCTACATCATCATCACCATACCGATTAGCTGCTCAGGTTTATTCGCTGAGGGGCTATGGACCTTTCAGTGGTAGACGAAATAAAGAATTTTCAAAAACCCCCGAAAGAGTCCATCTCTCGGGGGTTTTTACGTTTTACTCGTAACAAAAATTTAGATTAAACACAGAATTCAAAATTAATAGGACATTAAGCATGACAACTGAAACTCGTTTACGCATTGCAATGCAAAAATCAGGTCGTCTTAGCGACGATACGCAATCTTTATTGAAACGTTGTGGTTTAAAGCTCAACGTATCTGACAGAAGATTACTCGCTCATGTTGCTAACATGCCTATTGATATTATGCGTGTGCGTAGTAGCGATATTCCAGGCTTAGTTATGGACGGCGTTTGCGACTTAGGCGTAGTTGGCGATAACACGCTTGAAGAAGAAGAACTTTCTCGCGCACTTATTGGCAGCAAAAATGACTATATAAAAACTACTCCTTTAAATTTCGGTGGTTGTCGTTTTTCAATCGCTATGCCAGAAGAGTTTGAATACACAGGATTACAGTGTTTAGACGGCTTACGTTTTGCAACAACTTATCCACAATTATTAAGCCGATTTGCCAAAGAAAACGGTATAAATGTTGAGTTTTGTTTACTGAAAGGTTCTGTTGAAGTAGCGCCAAGAGTTGGCTTAGCGGACGGTATTTGTGATTTGGTATCAACCGGTGCAACACTTGAAGCAAACGGCCTCAAAGAAGTTGCCGAAGTATTCCGTTCAAAAGCATCCCTGATTCAACGTTCAGAACCTTTAGGTGATAAAAAGCAAGAGATTCTTGATACGTTACTACCTCGCATTAACGGTGTTATGAAAGCGAAAGAAAGTAAATACATCATGTTGCACGCACCAAAAAATAAATTAAGTGAAGTAATAGCACTTATGCCAGGAAAAGAAACACCAACTATTTTACCACTTGCTGAGCGCGACGACCTTATGGCTGTTCACGTTGTAGCTACAGAAACTTTTTTCTGGGAAACAATGGAAGAATTAAATGCGTTAGGGTGTAACTCAATTTTAGTTATGCCAATTGAAAAAATGATGGGCTAGAAAATGAAATACCCTATTGTAAATTGGTCGTCGTTAGACGAAAAAGCAAAACTAAACACACTTGCTCGACCAGCAATTGCAGACAATGAAACGCTTTCAGCACAAGTATCAAACATTCTAGATCTTGTAAAAACAGAAGGTGACAAAGCGCTCTATTCGCTCACCGAGAAATTTGATGGTATTGCGTTATCAACACTTAGCATATCGCAAGAACAAGTGTATGCGGCTAAAGAAGCGTTAACGAGCAAAAGAATAAAAGCAATTGAAACAGCTTACGGACAGATCAAACGCTTTCACGAAGCTCAAGTTCACCAAGATGTGGAAGTAGAAACAACGCCTGGTGTTACATGTATATTAAAGTCTGAAGCAATAGAAAGTGTTGGTTTATATATTCCAGCAGGCAGTGCGCCATTACCTTCTACCGTTTTAATGTTAGGCGTACCTGCCCAAATAGCCGGTTGTAATCGCGCAGTTTTAGTTTGCCCACCAGACAAAAACGGTAAACTAGCGAATGAAATATTAGTTGCTGCTAGCTTATGTGGTATTACAGAAATATACACAGTCGGTGGCGCACAAGCATGTGCTGCACTGGCATTTGGTACTGAAACCATTAAGCCAGTAAATAAAGTTTTTGGACCGGGTAACCGTTTTGTTACCGAAGCTAAGAAACAACTATCACAGCTTGTTCCTGGCTTTTCAATTGACATGCCAGCTGGCCCGTCAGAAGTACTTGTAATAGGCGACGAACAAAGTAACCCAGCATTTGTTGCAGCAGATTTGCTTTCACAAGCAGAACATGGCCCTGATAGCCAAGTAATATTAGTTTCAGACAGTGAATCTCTGCTTATCGCAGTAGACAAAGAGCTTCAAAAACAAGTTGCTACGTTAACAAGAACTGAAATTGCTACAGCCGCACTTGAACAAAGTCGATTAATACTAACGCAATCAACAGAAGAATCCGTTGAAGTGTCTAATATTTACGGCCCTGAACATCTCATTGTTCAAACCAATGAACCTCGCGCTCTATTGCCCACGTTACGCAATGCAGGTTCAATATTTGTAGGTGCATATACACCCGAATCGGCAGGTGACTATGCAAGTGGTACAAACCACGTTTTACCGACATATGGATATTCAAAAGTTATTAGTAGTTTGTCGTTAGCTGATTTTTCTCGACGCTTTACAGTACAAGAAATAACAAAGGATGGTTTATCAAACCTAGCTGAATGCATCATTGAACTAACTGATGCAGAAGGCTTAGACGGACACCAGCGTGCTGTCACCATTAGGTTAGAGGATTCATAACAACATGAGTAATTCAACTATTGTAAATAAGCTCGCTAGAGAAGAGTTAGTTGACATGATTCCTTACGAATCAGCGAGACGATTACATGCAGGCAACGGGGAATTTAACAATAAAATTTGGCTAAACGCCAACGAAGCTTCTGGCCTTGGTAGTTATAGTCTTAGTGCTGATTGTGTAAATCGTTACCCTGATTTTCAGCCTGACTCATTAATCAATGCCTACAGCACTTATAGCCAACAACCCGCTGAAAACATTTTAGCAACTCGTGGTGCTGACGAAGGGATTGAACTGATTATTCGTACATTTTGTAAAGCATATGAAGACAACATTCTTATTTGTCCTCCAACGTATGGGATGTACGCTATAAGTGCAGAAAATCACGGTGCCGGTATAGTAAAAGTACCATTACAGAGTGAAACTGGCATTAATGAACTCGATTTGGAAGGGCTAAAATCACAAGTTGGGAATGTTAACGTTGTATTTTTGTGCTCTCCTGGTAACCCTACAGGTAACCTTCTTCCACAAGCACAAATTAAAGAAGCTTTAGCGTTATTCAAAGACACTGCAATGGTTGTAGTAGATGAAGCGTACATTGAATTTTGTTCTGACAAAACAGTCGCGTCTTGGATATCTGATTTTGACAATTTAATTGTACTACGCACACTATCAAAAGCTTTTGCGTTAGCAGGCCTTCGTTGTGGTTTTACATTGGCCAATAGAGAAGTTATACAAATGTTAAGTAAAGTTATTGCGCCTTACCCTATTTCAGCACCCGTTGCGGAGTTAGCAAGCAAAGCTTTAGGCGAGCAACATCTACCGGTGATGACCTCAAGGGTCTCTGTTACAAATACTTTAGGTGAAAAACTATCGAGTTGGCTTAGCCAACAAACATGGTGTGAACAAGTTTTTCCAACACACGCTAACTTTGTTTTATTTAGAACACCTTATAAAGACTTTATTTTTAATTCGCTACTAGAAAAAAATATTTTAATACGAGACCAATCAAAACAACCTCAATTAGCGAATTGTTTACGCATTAGTATTGGTAGCGAAGAAGAATTATCAACCTTGAAAGATGTCATAGAAAACGCGTTTTCTACGTCAAACACATTATCAGAATAAGACTATAGAGAATTAACATGGCACAACAAAATATTTTATTTATTGATCGTGACGGCACACTAATAGAAGAACCTATTAGTGACAAACAGGTAGATACATTAGAGAAACTTGTTTTTGAACCTAACGTTATTCCTGTTTTACTTTCATTACAAAAGAAAGGATACCGTTTGGTGATGGTATCGAATCAAGACGGTTTAGGTACAGACAGCTACCCACAAGCTGATTTCGATTTACCACATAACAAAATGATGGATATTTTTACCTCTCAAGGAGTCATTTTTGACGATGTACTTCTTTGCCCTCACTTCGATGAAGACAATTGTAATTGCAGAAAACCAAAACTTGGTTTAGTTAGTGATTACTTACAACAAGGTAAAGTTAATTTTGCAAATTCCTATGTTATAGGCGATAGAATTACTGATATTCAGCTTGCTAACAACATGGGAATCAAAGGCATTCAGTACAATAGAGAGTCGTTAAACTGGGATCACATTGCTGAACAACTACTTGTTACGGCTCGTAAATCGTCAGTAACTCGCACAACGAAAGAAACTGATATAAATATTGAAATAAACCTAGATAAAGTTGGCGCCTCAAGTATTAATACCGGCC
Organism: Colwellia sp.; assembly: GCA_020630795.1. Taxonomy (GTDB): domain Bacteria; phylum Pseudomonadota; class Gammaproteobacteria; order Enterobacterales; family Alteromonadaceae; genus Pseudocolwellia. The sequence goes on along the minus strand of JAHDIK010000025.1, from coordinate 7,922 downwards.
TTGGCTTTTTTGATCACATGTTAGATCAAATTTCGACTCATGCTGGCTTTTCAATGACCGTTAAGGTTGATGGCGATTATCACATTGACGATCATCATAGTGTTGAAGACACAGGGCTAGCATTAGGGCACGCATTAAAAGAAGCACTAGGCGATAAAAGAGGTATAGGCCGCTTTGGTTTTGTACTGCCTATGGATGAATGCCGCGCAGAATGTAGCCTAGATATTTCTGGACGCCCTTGGTTAGAGTTTGATGCAAACTTTTCTACAGAAATGGTGGGTGGCATGTCTACGCAAATGGTTCATCACTTTTTCCACTCTTTATCTCAAGCGATGGCCGTAACTCTTCATTTATCTACTAGCGATGGTAATTGTCACCACCAAGTAGAAAGCTTATTCAAAGTGTTTGGCAGAGCATTACGTCAAGCGATAACAGTAAGTGGTGATGTACTTCCTAGCTCAAAAGGTACTTTGTAGTGAACAATAATACACAAACAAACTACGTTATTGTTGATACTGGCTGCGCCAACCTTTCATCCGTAAAATTTGCTGTAGAACGTTTAGGTTATAACGTGCTAATTACTGACGACATCAGCAAAATAAAACAAGCTGAAAAGGTTATTTTACCCGGTGTAGGTAACGCTAAACATGCAATGGCAAACATAAAAGAGAAAGGCTTAATAGAAACAATTCAGTCTCTTACTCAGCCGGTATTAGGTTTTTGTTTAGGCATGCAATTAATGACTGAATCATCTACAGAAGGTGATTCAAATAAAATTGAATGTTTAGGCCTCATCCCTACCCAAGTAGAACCATTAAAGGCTGAAGGTAATCGATTACCTCATATGGGTTGGAATACATTAACAACGGTTAGCGACCACCCGGTTTTACATGGCATAAACGTAAACGATTACTTTTACTTTGTGCACAGTTTTGCGGCTCCTGTAAGCAAGTACACCATAGCTTCAGCCAATTACGGAAGTGATTTTTCTGCTGCTATCGCTAAAGACAACTTTGTGGGCTGCCAATTTCATCCAGAGCGTTCGGGTTCGTTAGGCAGTAAAATTATTAAAAACTTTTTGGAGATGTCATTATGATGATCCCTGCTATTGATTTGATTGATGGCCAAGTAGTTCGCCTTTTCCAAGGGGACTACCAACAAAAAACCAATTACGAATACACACCAAAAGATCGCCAACAAGCCTACGCTAATGCTGGTGCTACGGTTATGCATTTTGTTGACTTAGATGGTGCTAAAGACAGCACAAAGCGTCAACTAGAAACGTTAAAAACTGTTGTTAATCATCCAACGATGATCATTCAAGTAGGCGGCGGTGTAAGATGTGAAGATGACGTAAAACAACTTTTAGCCTTAGGCGCTAACCGTGTTGTTATTGGAAGTCTAGCCATAAAACAGCCCGAACTTGTTACTGAATGGATCAGCACATACGGCAGCGAAAAAATTGTATTAGCGTTAGACATTAAGATTGATGCCCAAGGCAACAAAACGCTCCCTACACATGGTTGGATTGAAGACAGTGGTGTAACACTTGAAGACCTACTCGCGCAATATCAAGATGCAGGTATAAAACACGTGTTATGTACTGACATCAGTAAAGATGGAACGCTTACCGGTACAAATGTAGATCTATATACAGAGTTGTGCGCTAAATACCCAGCAATAGATTGGCAAGCATCTGGCGGAATTGGATCATTAGACGATATAAAAGCACTTATTCCTACTGGCGTTAGTGGCGTAATTTTAGGTCGCTCTCTTCTCGAAGGTAAATTCACGCTAGAGGAGGCTATTGCATGTTGGCCAAACGAATAATTCCTTGCTTAGATGTAAGAGACGGAAAAGTTGTTAAAGGTGTTCAATTTCGCAATCATGAAATTATTGGTGACATTGTTCCGCTAGCACAAAAATACGCTGAGGCAGGCGCAGACGAGCTTGTATTTTATGATATTACCGCGTCATCTGACGGACGTGTAGTAAATAAAAGCTGGGTAAGCCGTATAGCTGAAGTTATTGATATTCCTTTTTGTGTTGCAGGCGGCATTAAAACGGAAGACGACGCAAAACAAGTATTAATGATGGGTGCTGACAAAATCAGCATTAACTCTCCTGCTTTGTTGGATCCTACATTAATTACACGCTTAGCAGATCATTTTGGTCAACAGTGCGTTGTAGTAGGCATAGATAGCTTTTACAACAAAGACACAGGAAAATACGAAGTTTATCAGTTTACTGGTGACGAAAGCCGTACGCAGCAAACAAGCTGGACAACATTTGATTGGATCAAAGAAGTACAAACTCGTGGCGCAGGTGAAATTGTACTGAACTGCATGAACCAAGACGGAGTTAGGCAAGGTTATGACATTACTCAGCTTAAAGAGGCTAGAGCCGTTTGTAATGTTCCACTCATAGCTTCAGGTGGTGCAGGAGCAATAGAACACTTTAAAGATGTATACGAACAAGCAGATGTAGACGGAGCACTAGCCGCAAGTGTATTCCATAAAGGCATTATACCAATGGATGAATTAAAGGCTTATCTTATCAATCATAATATTGCTATACGACCATAACAGAGAACCAATATGTTAATTACAAAACAAAATATCGATAAGTTAGCTTGGGGAAAAATGGATAACCTGATCCCTGCGATTATTCAACACCAAGACACGGGTGCGGTTCTTATGCAAGGCTATATGAATAAAGCCTCATTAGAAGCTACACTAGAGACTAACAAGGCAACATTTTTCAGTCGTTCAAAACAAGCATTATGGGTGAAAGGAGAAACATCGGGTAACTTCTTGAACGTATCTCAAGTATTAACAGATTGCGATCAAGATAGTTTGTTAATAGCGTGTCGCCCAGTAGGACCTACATGTCATCTAGGTACAGAGTCTTGCTTTCCTGAACAAAAGCTTACCCAACAAAACTTTCTAAGCCAATTAGAGCAAGTTATTGCCTCTCGTAAAGGCGACTCGCCAGATGAAAGCTATACTGCTCATTTGTTTTCTAAAGGAACAACTAAAATAGCTCAAAAAGTTGGCGAAGAAGGTGTAGAAGTTGCTCTTGCTGCGGTTGCAGAAACTAAAGAAGACTTGTTAGGCGAATGTGCTGATCTTTTCTACCACACGTTAGTTTTGTTGCAAGATAAACAAATAAACTTATCTGAAGTGATGGATATTTTACAAAAAAGACATAATAAATAATGTTAAGTAGTTTCAATAACTAAAGGCGCGCAATGCGCCTTTTTTGTTAAAAAAATGTTAACAAAACATTATAGGTCCCATGTAGCAGCTTTATTTTATCGTCATGTATTTGTATAATATCGCTCTTAAAAAGTCATTCTAGTTAAATTAGTTGAATAGCTAAGGAGTAGCGGTGTTAAAGTACTGGGCCATAAAAAAATACGGTAATAAAATGCAGAAAACCTTAACAAAAAGGTTTGGAGAAAAAGCCTTTTATTCGCCAAGTGAAGTGCGCTCAACTGTATACAAATTTGACTTTTCCCCTACGTACCTTCCTTTAGGTTACATTCTATATTTGGCCCCTGAAGATTTATCAAACGTTATGGGTCAAGAGTTTCCAGACGTCGATCCTATTCAATATAAAGAAGAAATTTTAGCGTTTCTAGATAAAAAGAGTTATCAAGGCTCGCTTCTACAACTTGCACCACTAAACTAATTTTTAACATGTTGAATAATATTGTTTGGCATTCAAAAACGTTTAACAAACTCTCTACCAATGAGCTATATGATATATTAAAGCTTAGAATAGACGTGTTTGTTGTTGAACAGACCTGCTTTTATTCAGATCTTGACGATCACGACCGACACCCAGGTTCGATTCATTGCTTTGCATATCATCGTAAACCTAATGGCGAACAAGAAATTGTTGCCTATGCGCGTATATTGCCTAAAGGAACAACTTATTCTGACTTCATCAGTATTGGCCGGGTTGTAACGTCGCCTCAGTTTAGAGCGCATAAACTTGGTTATACGTTGATGGAACGTACGATTAAACATTGTATTGAATCTCATCCATTAGCTCCAATCAAGATTTCGGCACAAGAGCATCTTAAACACTTTTATCAAAAGCTTGGGTTTGAATGTATTTCAGAAATGTACTTAGAAGATAACATTCCACACGTTGCTATGATGAAAGATACATTCTAATACTTAACGTCTATCACAACCTCAAAGTAACGATATTACGTTTATACCAAGATATATTCCTTTTTTCTGAACAGTTATCCGACAAATTGCACACGCTTTGTTCAATCAATCAAAAACTCGAATTTTTTAGTAAAAAACGGTTGACGTAGGTCATCCAGATTTGCATAATACGCGCCACTTGCTTACGGGCAGGTTGGTAAGGCTACATAGCTCAGTTGGTTAGAGCACATCACTCATAATGATGGGGTCCCAGGTTCGAGTCCCGGTGTAGCCACCATTTTGAAATGCGGGAGTGGCGGAATTGGTAGACGCGCTGGATTTAGGTTCCAGTATCGCAAGATGTGAGAGTTCAAGTCTCTCCTCCCGTACCATTTCAAAGCAACGTTTAGTTGCAAAGTAAGTTACATTGCAGGGGTATAGCCAAGCGGTAAGGCAGCGGGTTTTGATCCCGTCATTCAGAGGTTCAAATCCTCTTACCCCTGCCACTT
>JAHDIK010000025.1:0-3150 GCA_020630795.1 Colwellia sp. | reverse complement strand
CAGCGGGTTTTGATCCCGTCATTCAGAGGTTCAAATCCTCTTACCCCTGCCACTTTCTTTTAGATTCTTTTAAATCCATTTAAAGTGCCTTGTAACCTACATTTGAGTTTTCTGCAGGGGTATAGCCAAGCGGTAAGGCAGCGGGTTTTGATCCCGTCATTCAGAGGTTCAAATCCTCTTACCCCTGCCACTTCTCAACTTTTATTATTTATCTCATCTTTTATTAGATATTACGCGGGAATGGCGGAATTGGTAGACGCGCTGGATTTAGGTTCCAGTATCGCAAGATGTGAGAGTTCAAGTCTCTCTTCCCGTACCATTATCTAAATATTTTTATCTCACGATTTTACATCAAAACTTATAAACCACATGCGTAAGCTAACGCCTTATGCTTTAAAAACGGAACTCTGTTAGCTGCAATCAATCCCATATTACGCACTAACTTCGAGACAATAGATGGATTACTGAACGAATAATACAGTGCGTCCATAGCAGACATCATCATTAAATTATCTTTTCTTCTCAGTTTCTCATATTGAGATAATATTATTGGGCTATGCCAACATTCTCCGTTTCCAATAGCAGAAGCAATAACTTGCTGGAGTGCTTTCACATCTTTAAAACCGATGTTAACGCCCTGACCTGCCATAGGATTTATCGTATGCGCAGCGTCACCCATTAATAAAACACGATTATTTTGATAGCTATTCGCGTGTCTTCTCGTTAACGGAAAAGCTCCTTTATCTAAAACATTAATTTTTCCCAAACGCTTAGGAAATACTTTTTCTATTTCATTCGATAACTGGCTATTCGATAAATTAGATAAACGTTTTATTTCATCTTTTTGATGATACCAAACTAATGACGCATAACCGCCAAGCTTGCTTTTACCTGCAAGCGGTAACATAGCTACAGGACCCGTTTCAAAAAATTGTTGCCAAGTAATGTTTTGTTGATTTAACGAAGTTTCAACATTAATGAGCATTGCTGACTGTCCGTAATCCCAGCCCGTCGTTCCTAAATTCGCTAACCCTCTTACTTTTGAGTGTGCTCCGTCTGAAGCAATAAGAATTTTGGATTCAATCGTTTGGTTAGAAAGCTTCACCTGAACTAACGACCCTTGCTGTGAAAAACTATCAAGAGTATCAGGACAGTACACCGTAATATTTACATGTTGCTCAAGCTGTTCCCATAACGCGAGCTGTATCACCCTATTTTCAACGATATGTCCTAATATTGGCTGGTTTATTTTTTGGGCGTCAAACTCTGTATAAGACGGTTCGGTTTCCCACACACCTAAACGTGAATATGGGCAAATCCTTTTTTCTGCAATAGCGTCCCAAGCCCCTTGCTGCTCTAACAGGTATTGAGATGCTACTGAGATTGCAGATACTCGAAGATCAAATGGTTGAGTATCATCATAACTTGTTGGTTTATGCGCCTCTACAACGGCAACTTTCAATCCTAAGTTAGCTAAAGACAGTGCGCATGTAGCACCAATCATTCCACCACCAATAACAACAATATCAAAGCTATTCATTAAAATTTCAACGTTAGTTATACATTAATTTGATATTTTATCGATAAATTCTGTCTTTAGCTAAATATAAATACGGGTTTATTTACAAGATGAATTTTTTAGACATATACTTATTTTGCACAAACGCAGTTTAATTTAACTTAATAAAGATAAAGGAATAGAAAATGAGTCATTTAGAAGAAAAACTACAAATAGCTAAAGACATAAATTTAACATACGACCTTGCCGAAAAGCCGAATCATACTAAGTTAACGGCTAAGCCAGATCGAGCAGTTGTTGCAAATCTCAGAGCAGAGCTTGTTCTACCTACAAATAAAATTTTAACCGTAGACATAGATTTTGATTCAACAAGTGGATACCATAACAACACAATGATGATTATGGATGACTTTGGCGTAGAAATGCTCGCCACAGGTTTCGAAAGCAAATATGGCAAAGAGCATGCCGATAACATTCGCCAAGCATGGGCAAATAAAGAACACTCTGAAGATCCTAGAAAGCCAACTTATATGTTGGTGCAAAAACCTATTCACAGCGACGAAGTACCAAAAGTATTCGTTGCGTGCGGTGTGAAGGATCATGATAAAAAATCTTTTGAGACCATTCTATAAAACGATAAAAAACAAGTGCAGCAAAGTATTCGCACTTTTATGTATTATATTTTCATTCTCTTCTCTACAAGTAACTGCAGAATCAAGCAATATTCTCGAAAGCTATATTAGTGTAAATAGCATAACTCAAGACAACCAAGGCTATATTTGGTTTGCGGGTCACCACGGGTTGTCTAGGTTCGATGGTTCTCGAATGATTACATTCTCAAGTCAAAACAAGGTGCAAAATGTACCTTTTACATGGGTTCATAACATCCGAAAGGTGGGAGAGGACTTTATTGTTTCCACTGAGTCTCATCAATTATGGAAATTTACTCCCGCAACAGGCGCTTCCGAAAAAATTGTATTAAACCTCCCTTCATCATCGATTTACAATACTATTATCTTTAACAATAAGTTTTACGTTTATGCAAAGAGTAAAGTGTTTGAATACACCCCTTCCTCTGGCAGTGCCGCTAAACTGATCAACGACTATAATACTTCGTATTTAGAACGTACCCAACGCCACTTATATGCTGCAGGAAAAGATGGCGTTTTTAAACTTACCGACAACAAGTTCTCACTCATCATTAAAGAGCCAACAACGAGTATAACCTCAATAAAAGATGGGTTGATTGTGCTAAATAATAAGCAGATTAATTTTATTCATGACAATGGCGCAATAACATCAATCCCAAACACAGATCAATACGTTACGAGCACAAAATCTAACGATGAAACCGTTATCCTCATAAACAAACTTGGGGAAATCGCTAAAATATCAGTACCTACACTAACCTACATAAAGCATAACTACCCCAAATTAGAGCCGATGTACCCAACCAAAATACTTCAAGATAAATCTAACGTATTGTGGGTGTTAAGCAGTAAAGGCATAAGAAAGTCGTCTCCTTCGTTTATCAAAAATACACCTAAGCTGTACAACGTAAAAACAAACGCAAATGAAGTCGCACTGTTACAAAATGAAGTTATTGTCGGAACCTATGGAGATGGTATTCA
>JAHDIK010000011.1 GCA_020630795.1 Colwellia sp. | reverse complement strand
TGCATTAGCGCCGATGGTAGTGTGGGAGGTCCCATGTGAGAGTAGGACATTGCTAAACACCTATTTCAACCTTGTTAGGTTACCCCGTGGAGGGGTTCCCGAGTGGCCAAAGGGATCAGACTGTAAATCTGACGGCTCAGCCTTCGGTGGTTCGAATCCACCTCCCTCCACCATCTCTTCTTCTATTAATGTTCTTTGTTCTTACTATACTTCTAGTAATGCATCATATCTAATACGTAATTTTTTATAACGTTTAAAGCTTTCAGACGTAATTGATAGTTTATTAAATTCGCTTATTAAATCATTAATTTGATTCTTATCTTCAGTTCGTGCAATTTCCTGTTCCATTGAAATAATTATTACTTGAAACAAATTTAATTTAATACCTAAATGGTACGGAAAAAGCTCAAGCGCATGGTTAAGCTTATCAATCGATTGAATATAATGACCCGTATTATATAACTCTACACCCATTTCTAGCGCGTTTTGTGCTTCTATACGATTTTTATCGCTTACAGGTTTGTTTATCAGAGCTGAAATATCTGCGAGTAGTTTGGAGTTATCTGGATAAGCTTGCGCAAGTGTATCAATTAGATTTTCTGCAAGTGAGCGTTTATCAAGTGATATAAGAGATTTAGCGATTGCTAATGACCCGCTTGGAGAAAACATCTCTTGTTCTGCACTAAGCATTCTTTCTGCTTCTCTAAGGCTTGATAATGCAAACGAAGTGTCATTCACTTTGGTGTGCAATCTAGACGTGAGCAATAGAGATAACACTTTTAGTTCTGATCCTTTGAAATCAATGGTCATTTTTTTAAGTGCTTTAAAAACACGTTTGTTTAGCTGTCTAACTTCAAATGTTGACAGCTGGTCCGAATACTCTAAAAGTGCCTCAGCAAATCTGATGGTGTTTTCTGGCTTTCGATGAACAGAATGATACGCTAAATCATGTGTTTTTCCGTATGCATTAGTTGCCTTTTCGTAGTTTTGATTGTTTAAGCATCTTTCAGCGTAGTTTTTCAATCGAGGAACAGAGCGTGGCGAAATGATAACTGCTTTTTCTAATATACGCTCAGCTTCAATAGGTTCGTTATCAAGTTCATATGTTTTTGCTAACCAGTCATATGCCGACAAATAATACGGGTAATTGTCAATCATTGCGTTTAAATAGCTTTTTGCTGTGCTGTAGTCTTTGTTCTTGAGCGCTATTTTGCTTAAACCGATAATTGCCCACTGACAGTTTTCAGTGCCTTCGTAGGCTTTATAGATTTCTTTCGCTTTTTCGTATTCTCTTAATTCGTAATATTGACGTGAGATAATACCAAGACATTCGTGTTTGTATTCGCCATTTTTCTGAATGGTTTTATTGCATAGATCTATAACGGTATTGTGGTCGTTAGCGTTCATCGCAGAATATATATCAAACATTGCTGATTTTTTGATTAAACAACGTTCTAGACGCGTTGAAATATCATTTAAGGTATACGGTTTTGTGAGATATTCATCAGGTTTGTGTTCTAGTGCTGCGAGTACCATTGATTGGGATACTTCGGCTGTAATCATTATTACTGCACAGTGTCGAGAAATTAGGCGCTTAACACGTAATTCTTCGAGTATTTGTTGCCCGTTCTTGGTGTTTTCTCCTAAGTCATATCCAAGCAGGATAACGTCATAATCTACGTTTTCACAAAATGAAATGATATCTGGTGCTCTATGACTTGTGTCAACTCTTGTGGAATCAATACTGTGAGCAAAGTTTTTAAGCATTTCACGTGAAAGTCGTATGCTATCAATAATTAAAACATTCTTGTTTTTACAGACAGGATTGATCATAAATTCCCTTTAATTACAGCTCGATGATAAAGAAAAGTATAAAATATATTTATTAATCTTAGCTGATGTACTTGTATAAACAAAGTCAATATCTCTCTCAATTGTAACAAGATAGAAATCGACTTAATTGCGATTGCTGAAGCTATACTGTAAGCTGCCTCGCCCCACTTGGGCATTCATCAAATAATGAGATAGTTATGAGTTTTTCGTCTTTAGGCCTTTCTAATAAAATCCTTTCCGCGTTGTTAGAAAAAGGATATGAAACCCCCTCTCCAATACAAGCTCAAGCAATACCTGCAATTTTGAAAGGCCAAGATGTTATGGCGGCAGCTCAAACAGGTACAGGTAAAACAGCTGGGTTTACGTTGCCAATACTAGAATTGTTGTCTAGAGGAGATAAGGTAAAGCCAAACGAAGTTAGAAGCTTAATATTAACGCCTACAAGAGAGCTAGCAGCACAAATTGCAGAAAATGTAGAGTTATATAGTAAAAACCTTAATTTAACGTCAACTGTTGTGTTTGGCGGTGTTAAAATTAACCCTCAAATGATGCGTTTAAGACAAGGTGTTGATGTGCTTGTTGCAACTCCTGGGCGCTTACTTGATCTGTTCAATCAAAACGCACTGAAATTTAACCAGCTGGAAATACTCGTTTTAGACGAGGCTGATCGAATGCTCGATATGGGTTTTCTACGCGATATTAAAAAAATGTTATCTCTTTTACCTAAACAACGACAAAATCTATTATTTTCTGCGACTTTCTCTGATGACATAAGAGGGCTAGCAAGAGGCCTGGTTAACAACCCGATTGAAATTTCGGTTACCCCTAAAAACTCTGCTGCAGAAACAGTCGAGCAATTGGTTTACTCTGTTGATAAGAAGAAAAAAACACCTTTGCTAATTAAGCTCATCAAAGACAATAACTGGAAGCAGGTACTTGTTTTTATGAAAACCAAGCACGGTGCTAATAAACTGACTAGGATGCTAGAAGGCGATGGTATTAATGCTGCCGCTATTCATGGTAATAAAAGTCAAGGTGCGCGTACTAAAGCATTAGCGAAATTTAAAGACGGCTCTATTAATGTATTGGTAGCTACAGACATCGCTGCGCGAGGAATTGATATTGACCAACTTCCCCAAGTAGTTAATTTTGAATTACCGAATGTTTCTGAAGACTACGTTCATCGAATAGGTAGGACAGGAAGAGCGGGAGCATCAGGCAAAGCTGTATCGTTGGTTTGTGCCGACGAAATTGATCTTTTAAATGACGTGCAGCATGTTATTCAACAGTATATTCCTCGTGAAATCGCGGAAGGCTTTACACCTGTTCATGAGTTACCTGAATCAAGAAAACTTCGTCCATTAAAAGCTAAAAAACCGAAAAAACAAAAAAAGCCCAATTCAAGAGTAGAGCATAGAGACGGCCAACGCGCATTAAACAATAATGCTGATAATCGACCTAAAGTACGCAAGCCTAGCTCTAAAAAATCAAACAGTGGAAGTTCACAAAATAAAGTCCGTCAAAAAGGCCAAGGGTCTACAAATAAAAATACTAAACCAGATCCATATGCAGCAACGCGCTAAGGTTTAAACTTAACTAACCATTTATCTAAATTATTTGCGAATGCTTGGCGGTCAGCTTGACTAATGGGGGGGACTCCACCTGTTTCAATGCCACTAGAGCGTAGGTTGTCCATAAAATCTCGCATGTTTAGGCGTTGTTTTATGTTACTGGCTGTATATAGCTCCCCTCGTGGATTTAATGCAACACAGCCTTTTTCAATAACTTCGGCAGCTAAGGGAATATCTGCGGTTACAACAAGGTCGTTTGGTGTTGCGCGTTTTACAATTTCGTCGTCAGCTACGTCAAACCCAGCTCCTACTTGTAGAAAATTAATCACTTTCGAGGGTGGAGTTTTTAGGTAATGATTAGCGACGAGTGTTAGTTCTATTTGTTTTCTTTCAGCCGCTCTAAACAATATCTCTTTTATGACGACAGGACATGCGTCAGCATCAACCCAAATTTTCATGATTAAACCTTAATGAATATTGCACATGTATGGTGCAATATAATCGTTGTTAAATATCTATAGATGAAGTTTGTCTGTTTTATTCCTAAATATAAAGTGTTTAAACGCGTAATTACGTGCTTTAGCGCGTATCCTTAACATGGAATAGAAAGTGCTTAATATACTAAAATGTATTGATGAAAGAGATGTAGTCCATGAATAAACCACAAAGAGATATCACCCTAAGATTTTTAGCCGAACCACAAGATGTAAATTTTGGCGGTAAAGTACATGGAGGTGCGGTAATGAAATGGATAGATTTAGCAGCATACGCATGTGCAGCTGGTTGGAGTGGTCGGTACTGTGTAACAGCTTATGCTGGTGGTATAAAATTTGTAGCGCCGATTCATGTTGGAAGCTTAGTTGAAGTGTCTGCTAAGGTTGTTTATACAGGCACATCTTCAATGCATATTGCATTAGAGGTTAATGCCTGTGATCCTAAATCATTAATTAGGCGTAAAACTACGCATTGTATTGTTATAATGGTGGCTGTTGATGAAACAGGGCAAAAAATTTCAATACCGGAGTGGGTTCCTCAAACCGAAGCGGATAAAGAACAGCATGCTGCTGCTGTGAAGCTTATGGATATGAGAAAACAGATCGGTAATGAAATGGAAATTTTTGCCAATTAACCATAAATGAAATAGGAATATTAGTGTCAGAGTCTCCTGTACCAAGCCATTTGAATGATGTGTTGAAGTTAAGTGACGAAAGTCGCGTAGAGTATTTATTTAACGAGATTTTAAAGCATCGTAAAATTTGGATCTTAACCGATGAGCATGGCTGCGTTATGTTAAATACAGATGATGAAGATTGTATTCCTGTTTGGCCTTCTCAAGAAACGGCAGAATTGTGGATAAACCAAGATTGGAAACACTGTACAGCAGAGTCAATTTCATTAAATAAGTGGTTAAGCCGTTGGAGTATTGGGCTTGAAGATGATGAGTTGGCTATTGTTGTTTTTCCTGATTTAATCAATCAAGGAATGATTCTTTATCCTGCAGAATTCGAACATGAATTAAGGAATAAAGCGAAGAAACTCAAAGTTAAGCTTTAATAAATGAAAATAAAGCCACTGAAAACAACGTCAGTGGCTAATTGACCAAACTATAGCGTTAATAGATACGCAATAATTTTTTTGTAGTCTTCCATCATATTTTTCTTATCTAGTGCTTTGGCATGAACTAGGTATTTACCGTTAACGACGAAGGTAGGTACGCTTGTTAATTGTCTAGCGTTTGAAAGTTTGTCTTGAACTTTTTTATTACGTTTCGCTGTATTCACAATGCTAAAGTTCTTCATACCTTTATCAAATATTTTTGCGTCGCCGCCACTCGCAACAAAAATAGCCTTTATATCGTCTTGGCTTTCAATTTTCTTTCTGTCGGTTTGCAAGTATTTAAAAACAGCAGGGGTGAATTGCTTATCAATTTTTGTTTTTTCAGCAATAACAAGCGCTTTACCTAACATAAACTGAACGTCTGCAGAGGTATGTTGCATAAAATCAACATGCGTTTTTGATAATGGTGTGCCTTCTGGTAATAGTTTTGCAAAATCGGCTAGATAAGGTTCGAAAGCTCTACATGCAGGACAGTAGTATGAGAAGTATTCTCTAACTTCTGGTTTGTTTGTACTTTTTTGAGATACCACAGAATAATGCTTACCTTCTTGGTATTGTGCTGCAGTCGCTGATGATAGGCATAATAAAAACGAAATAGCCAAACTAGTAATAATTCTTAACATTCAAAAACCTTTCTGTTTATCGTAATAAATTCATAATTAAGACCTATCGTATCATTAATAGTTTCCTTTATTAAAATTTTGGGCATAAATTTATTTGAAATTGACCAAATAACATAATGCTAACTTATTGGAAATTATCGCTAGGTATTTATTGAGTTTAGCGACTGTAGTTTTATCTTGGATTTTACTTATACGTGGTTCTTTGCTTTCATCAAAGGTTTTAGAGTCTTTTTGTGTCGTGTTCATGTTAAATTCCTGCTGGCTGTTTACCAATATTTTGTTTAATCTCTGATGAATAAACCAACGATAAGAATTAATTTTATATATAAGTAAAACTTATGTTTTGTGGTGGCATGTTAAAATGGATAAAAGGTTAAAATATTTAAATGCTATTCGAACGTTTGAGTGTGCTGCTAGGCATAACAGTTACAGTAAAGCTGCTGAAGAGCTTTTTGTTTCGCAGGCGGCGATAAGCCAACAAATGAGGCAACTTGAAGAGGTGTTAGGCGCTCAATTGTTTACCAGAGTAGGTCATCAAATGCAGTTAACACCAAGTGGCGAAAAGCTATTTGAAGCAAGCCACCAAGCCTTTGCTGTACTGTCTAATGGGCTTAATAGTATTCAAAGTGAAGATATTGCAGGAGAACTGATTATTACCTCAACTCAGGCTTTTTGTTCGTTGTGGTTAATGTCTCGGTTATATAAATTTTCTGCCTTGTACCCTATGATTAGTGTAAAAGTTTTAGGTTCAAATCAAGTAGAAGATTTAAACAAGAAACATATTGATCTTGCGATACGCTTTGGCAGTCGAGCACGTATGGAGAAGAATGACGGTTTAACGTGGGAGTCGTTTGGAGAGGATGTTGTTTACCCTGTTTGTTCACCAATATTAGTCGAACGAATGCGCTTGAAAAATCCTCAAGATTTGTTTAATTGTCAGCTAGTGAGTTTAGCGAATGAAACAACAATAACATGGAAGTCTTGGTTTGATTCGATCAATGTGAGTGGTTTTTCTTCACATCAAAAAAAGCTTGAGGTTACCTCTAGTGATATGGCATTGCATTCTGTGTTGAGCGGACATAGCGTAACACTTGCCGCATCTGGTATGTTCGAGTCGTATCTTCAAAACAAGCAGCTTGTTATTCCTTTTTTTAATGCTCATCCGCATAAATGGGAGCGACATATTGTTTACGATGCACATTCTGTAAAGCGCAAACGAATTCGTGTTTTTAAAGATTGGCTATTAACTGAAATGAATAATAGTGTTTTGCCATTTAACGACGAAAACCCAAATAATTACGTTTAAATAATTGTGCTTATTATGAATCGGGCGGTACACTTAAAGAGCAAGTGTTATTCGTACCATAAAAATTAGAAGGAAAAATGATGAAAAACCTAGTTAAAGTAGCGATTGTAGCCTCTACTGTTATGGTAGCTGCGACAGCAAGCGCAGAAGCGGCTAAGTCGTTAAAACATGCAAAGAAAGCAACTCATAACCGTGAAGCTGTATTTTCGTTATTAGGATCAAATATGGGACCGTTAGGTGCCATGGCTAAGGGTAAAATGCCACTTGATGCTAAAGTAGTAGAAAAGCATGCAACACGTATTAATCAATTATCGTTAATGATTGCAGATTACACTCGAACAGATACCTCGGGCTTTAAAGTTAAAACTGAAGCCTTAGATAAAATTTGGAAGCAACCAAAAGCATTTGCTAAGCGTATTGATGACTTAACAAAGGCGTCAGCTAAATTACAAAAAGTAGCAATGTCTGGTGATACAGCTTCAATTAAAAAAGCAATTGGTGGTGTAGGTAAAACCTGTGGTGGTTGCCATGACGACTTTAAGGCTGATTAATCAGCCTTAAATCAAAAAGAGTTGTACTTTTAGTAATAAAACTCTTCTATAACTGGCGCATTGACTACAACTAACCAGTAAACAAATGCAGCTACTAAAATAGCAAGTAGGGCAGCAACGGCAACTTTTGAGTGGCTGATGCTGTCCTTTTTTGTTACTGCAGGTTCAGATTTTTTTCCCGTAATCATTGGTTTAACAAGCGATTGTTTTTTAGATATTTTATAAAATGCTATTGCCAGTAGGTGCATTACAATAGCGCCAATAATTACATTGAAACTGTTACGGTGAATAAAAACTAAAATTGCTTCTATGCTTTCATCAAGTGCTCCATTGTACGGTCCCGTCGTAAATATATCGTCATTCATAACTAATCCACTTAATGCTTGTAGCAATATAATAACTAACATAAACAACACCATTAAACTGCCCATAGGGTTGTGTCCGGCATGGTGTTGGGTGTTGTCGTTAGTGTTGAATGTTTTTATGTATTTAATGAGTTTGGATGGAGTAGGAACGAATTGGGAAAAGCGTGAATGTGTAGTACCAATAAACCCCCATAGTATTCTAAAAACTATGAGTCCTAACGTCACGTACCCGAATATAAGATGCAGGTCGATCATGTCGTTATCTTGTTTAGATGTATACCAAGCTCCCGCTATGCAGACAACAAGTAACCAGTGAAAAATACGTAAGGGTAAATCCCATATTAAATGTTTTTTGGTCATGTGAATAATTGATTAACCCGCTATAAGTCGCAAACACCGTACCTATGATTATATAAGGCTGGTAATTTTTAGTCATGCATTTGTCGCGTTTATCGTAACGATCAATAACTTTTATCAACAAATTCAATAATAACGATATACGAAGTACTTAGTAGAAAGTGCTTGTTTAGTTTTTGAACGAGTGGTATAAAAATATTGTTACAATTACTAAAGTCGATGGTTGAGGCCAGTATGGAGTACAGTGAGTCTACAATTAAAGGGTGTGAATTCTATGAAGTTACCTGTTCAAAGTGTGGCTCAAACTATCATCGTGTAAAGGGCATAATTAAATACGCATTTTTATTTTTAGAGTATGTGCCTTGCTATCCCGTGTCACGAAAACTTGTATTTGAGTGCCGTGACTGTAAAAACAAAACAGATTCTTCAGCAGTATCGGCAGCAATTTTAAAAAAAGCTGACGATCTTGTGTTCAGTATGGTGCAATTTATACCTAAATTTATGGGGATATTATTACTAATATTCGCACTAGGCTTTTGGGCATATACAAATGAACAAGAAAACCAACGCTCTACACAATATGTTTCATCACCTAAAGTTAATGACTTTTACCACATAGATTATCGGCATTTTACAGAGGCGCTTAGGCCGCACGAAAAGTACAAAATCGCTCGTGTATTCGATATTACTGATGACATTGTTACGGTACGCTTTGGTTCCGTATTCTATCGCTATAAGAGTAATACCTCTCAAGGGCTTTCGTCAGGGCAGGTAAGTAGTGCACAGTATTTTGAAAAAAAAGAGTATCAGTTTAGCTTGTCTGAGCTACTAGCATTACGCCAGAAAAATGTTCTCTACAAAGCCGAAAGACCAACTAAAAACATGCTGCATGGTGTGATCGTTATTGGTAAAAATCATATCAATATTAAGCAACCTCCTATTGAAACAGCTTACTTCCCTGGTGCGCCTGAAAATAAAAAAGGCATTGCGTTTTTACAAGCTAACTATTTAATTGATAACGACACTAGAGCTTTTGATGCGTTTAAAAAATCAGCAGAATTAAACTTCAAATATGGTCAATTGAATCTTGCAGAAATGTACTTAACGGGCAAAGCCGTATCAAGAGATGTAACACAAGCTTTATATTGGTTAGAACAAGCTTCTAAACAAGGGTTTAGCCCTGCAATTAAAAAGTACATTTTTGTGTGTGGTAAAGAGCCTACATGTAACCTCGATAACTTTTACCAGCAATTAAGCCAAGTGGGTGTTAACTATTCACTAAACATTTAATACGTGTTGGTTATTTGTGTGAAGAGTGGGTTTGTTTAATGCCTATATATCAATTCTGTTATACTGCCGCTAATTATTACTAACACGTAACAGCACATGAGCTTTTCTTCTTTATCATTAGATTCGCGTTTATTACAAGCGATTGATGAAACAGGTTATACAACCCCTACAGCAATTCAGCTTGCAGCAATTCCAGCAATATTGTGTAAACATGACATTATGGCTGGCGCTCAAACAGGAACAGGAAAAACCGCTGCTTTTACGCTACCTATTTTACATCAATTACTTTCACAACCGCTTAATGGCAAAGCTAAAGCATTAGTACTAACGCCTACACGAGAGCTGGCGCAGCAAGTGTTTAAGAACATTGAAAACTATGCAAAGCATACCGATATTTCAACGGCACTTGTATATGGTGGGGTAAGTATTAACCCTCAAATAGAAAAAATTAAGCAAGGCGTTGATATTGTTGTAGCAACACCGGGAAGGTTACTTGATCATCTTATTAATCAATCTTTACATTTAGATGAGCTGCAATATATGGTGTTTGACGAAGCTGACCGTATGTTAGACATGGGATTTAAAGATGAAATTAACAACATACTTAAGCGTGTACCTAGTCAACGACAAACACTGCTATTTTCAGCAACCTTCGATGATAGTGTATATGGGTTAAGTAAGTCTTTACTTACTGAACCTAAGCTTATTGAAGTAGGGGAACGAAACTCCGCAGCAACCAAAGTAGAACAAATTGTATATACCGTTGATGCAGACAGAAAGCGAGAGCTAACCTCTTTTCTTATAGGGTCAAAGAACTGGAAACAAGTACTGATATTTACACGTACCAAGCAGGGCGCTGACGCTTTAGCGAAGGAAATGTGTAAAGACGGTATTAAAACACAGTCTATACATGGCGATAAATCTCAAGGAGCGAGGGATAAAGCGTTGGCCGAATTTAAAGAAGGTAAAACCAGAGCACTTGTTGCAACCGATGTAGCGGCGCGTGGGATCGATATTTTAGACTTACAATATGTGATTAACTATGAACTACCTTATATAGCTGAAGATTATATTCACCGTATTGGTAGAACAGGGCGGGCAGGTAAGTCAGGGCTAGCATTGTCATTAATGAGCCCAGACGAAGAATGGCTGTTAACTGCAGTAGAAGAAGTATTAGATACTCGACTATTACAACAATGGCTTCCAGGATATGAGCCAGATTTAACAAAAGTGTCTACAAAATCAGGTAAAAATACGCGAAAACCATCGAAGAAGCACGCAAGAAAAAAAGCGCTAGGTCAAAAACCTAATCGCAAAAAGCGATAATATCGTGATATTATTTTTACAGGATGTAATTAAATAGCTATGCAGGAAATGTTCATTAATCATTTATATCAAAAAGCGCTCGCGTTATTCGTGTGTTTGTTCATTGTTAGTTGTGGAAGTGGCGGCGATAGCACCCAAACGCCTGTTGTTGAGCCGCCAGCTGTTACTACGCCAACAGATGATTTTACTAATATTTCTCTTCAACGTTCTATCACTAAAGCACAGCCTATGACAGGGATAGTATTTTGGGATAACCACCAAGTATGGAGCTCTGCAAATAAAAATCAAATGATGGACGCTGTAGCGCTAGAGTTTAGTTACATTGCCATCAATGAAATTGTTAAAGGTGAAGGTATTTACGATTGGAGTTACATTGAGAGTAAATTAGATGCTATTGCTTCACGTAATCACCAAGCGGTTTTTCGATTTTATTATGCTTTTCCGGGTAGAGATACCACGGTTCCAGATTATATAAAAAACCGAACAGACTACAGTGAAACTCAAGGCTTGTCAGAGGGACGTACGACATCTTTCCCTGATTGGACAAATGAAGAGTTACAACAGTTTACTAAAGCTTTTCATACGCAATTTTCAGAACGCTACGACAACGATAAACGCTTAGCATTTATACAAGTAGGTTTTGGTTTATGGGGTGAATATCATATTTACGATGGCCCTATGTTGATCAGCGAAACTTTTCCTTCTCAAGCATACCAAAGTGAGTTTTTAGAGCATTTAACAGCAACGTATGTAACGTTACCTTGGTCTATTTCAATCGATGCTTCTAATCAACAATATTCACCTATTGTGGGGAGTAACCAGTTGTTTGCTATAAATTTTGGTTTGTTTGATGACTCGTTTATGCATGAACAACACTCCGGATATAACGAACAAGCATGGAATGCTTTAGATTATAACGAGCGTTACAAAGTTGCTCCGCAAGGTGGTGAATTTAGTTATGTAGCTGCTACCGATCAAGTGACAGCGCTTACGCCAAATACAGGTTCGTATGGTGTTTCGTATGAAGAGTTTGCTGAAAAGTTTCATGTGTCTTATATGATTGGTAACGATACATACACGCGCGGATTAGCAACCGAACAGCCTATCTCTCGCATAAAAGAAGCGTCTATCAATAGCGGGTATGAGTTTACGGTTACTACGTTTGCGACCAATAGTACGTCATCAGAAGTGACTGTTAAAAATACAGGAGTAGCGCCTATTTATTATGATGCATTTGTTACCGTGAATGGTGTAAGTGCAACAGAATCATTAAAAGGTTTATTGCCGAATGTATCAAAGAAGTTTCTAGTGAGTTCAGGAGGTGAGTCTCCTACGTTAACCATTGAAAGTGAACATATTTTATCAACTCAAACAATAGAGTTTAATGCAGACTTATAACCTCACAATAAAGCTATTGCTGGCGATTTTATGCGTAAACGTCACTGTAGCTTCAGGACAAGACTTGAACGATACACAACAAAACACGGATAAAGCTCCTCTTACTCACCATAAAAAGGAAGGCTATAAAAATACAGCGCCAGATTTTAAAAATGATACGGCAATTTTGCCGATTTTGTGGCGTTATATTACTGAAAAACGTGTTGACCCAACACCTACTAAAAGTATTCCAGTACGTGAATTAACTACTCAACAGTTAAATAATCTATCGCAAGACAGCGTTATTAGGCTGGGACATTCAACCATTTATATGCATTTGTCTGGGCAAAAGTGGCTGATTGATCCCGTGTTTAGTGAGCGCGCATCACCGTTTAGTTTTATCGGGCCAAAACGTTTTCATCAACCGCCTATTGCACTAGATGATTTACCTGATCTTGATGGTGTAATTATTAGCCATGACCATTATGATCACCTTGATGAAGACACCATTAAACGTTTAGCTAAAAAAGTGAAGACTTTTATTGTGCCTTTAGGTGTCGATAAATATTTAGCTAAATGGGGAGTATCAAAGGCTAGTATTAAGGCGCTCGATTGGTGGCAATCTATCTCGTTTGATAACGTGACTGTTACCGCGACACCTACCCAACATTTTTCGGGTAGAGGGCTGTTTGATAAAGACGAAACGTTATGGGCGTCATATGTCATTCAGTCGGAAAGTAGCAGCGTATATTTTAGTGGCGACTCAGGGTATTTTGATGGATTCAAACAAATTGGTGAAAAGTATGGCCCGTTTGATTTAACCATGATTGAAACCGGCGCTTATGATCGAAACTGGGAGACTATCCACATGCTGCCTGAAGAAAGCCTTCAAGCGCATATCGACCTAAAAGGTAAGCACTTAATGCCTATTCATAATGGTACATTTGACCTAGCATTTCATGGCTGGCGTGAACCGTTTGATCGTATTTCTGCTGCCGCAGTTGAAAAAGGTGTGATGCTTTCAACACCGATAATGGGTCAGGTAATATCAATAAACAGTGTTGAACCTACACAACCATGGTGGAAAAACTAACGCGTTAGGCGATTGTATTCATCGATACAGTTAGCGCAAATACACGTTTTATTTACTTGTTCTGGCGGTAACTGTTTCACTAAGTCTTTCGGCACGGTTTTACTTACGCACCAGCAATCTTCGTTGTTATTTACGCCACATTGATTGCTGCTTTTACACAGTGGGCAGGTGAGTTCATTTGGGTTCATTTCAGCTTCTCCCGATCATTAATACTCATAATTATTATAGCTTATCGGCTTAACCATAACTGAAATAGTACGTCGTTTATTTGGTAACACCCTTCACCTGTTTTAGTTATTTCGTCTTGTTTCTCAAGTGCTGACACGGCCTGGTTTAAGCTTTGTTTTGATGCATTTATACCTTTAAGTACTTTGTTCGAAAACAGTTTGTTGCCTTTACTTAACACAATGCCCTTAAACACTTTTTTTTGGCCGTTAGGAAATCGCATAAAACGTTCTCTAAATTCATCATCATAGTCTTCAATTAATCCACTGAGTACGTGCTCAGCATCATTCATCGTTATATGGTTTATCTGATCTGAATATAGTCGATAACAAAGTTGTAAAAGTAGGCGGGTTTGTCCCCGTACTTCATCGTAAAGATAAGTAAAACTATTATTAACAAACCTTGCGTCTAATTTTTTTTCACAATAGGTTTGAATGTCTGGACTATTAATACCTTTAACAACAATAGGGGTAGTCATACCATAAAAAGGACTATTTTGACTCGACACTAATGCTCTTAGCATATTGCGTTTTGAGCCACTAAATATAAAGCAAACATTAGGGTTACGTTGAGCAATTTTACGTAACTTAGCATCAATTTTTATATTGGTAATTTCTTTAATTTGCTGAAATTCATCTAAGGCGAGAACAACATGCGAGTATTTGTTTTTTTCACATAAACGAGTTAACCCTTCAAAAGCTGATTCTAAAAGTTCATCAAAATCTCTGCCTCTAATGTCAGGTTTTAATGATACTCCTTCAAATGATTTTGTTGGTGTAAGGCTTACACCGTTGAGTCGTTTAAATATATCGCCAAATTTTAAAAACTTATCTTCAAGCGAAAACGGCATAGCATCTATTACGGCGTTATATAACGATTGTGCAAAGTCCATTTCATCGACAATGTCATACAAGTCGATATACACCGAAAATATATCGGTTGGTAACAAACTAAACGTTTTTTTGATCAGGCTAGTTTTTCCGTAACGTCGATCCCCGTACATCAACACATTATTTTTACCTTTTACAATGTTGGCGACTTTTTTAAGTTCATCTTCTCTACCGCAAAATTCTTTTAATGAGACGAGTTTGTCATAGTTAAAAGGGTTCATTTTGATATGCCTGATTGGTAAATGTTAAGTATATACTACCTAGTATCCCTCTTTATGTAAAACTAAGTGGTTTACCTCAAGGTAATTATTCAGTATTTACCTGTTTTTTATCAGTAAATAATATTTACGTACTATTAGACATTTTCGAAGACTTGCCCATTTTTACAGGGCTTTAGGCAAAAAAAAATAATTTTTGTACTTTACATCTTACCTTTGCTCATGTAGATTGTTAACAATTGACTTTGAGAGAGACTATTCATGAGTGATTTAGCAAACATAATTCAACAGGTAAAAGTTGAATATTACCAAGTGCCATTATCTGAAGTATTAACCGATGCTAAGCATGGCGATCACACTCATTTTGAATTAATTGTTTGTAGAGTTATTTGTGCTGATGGCCAAGAAGGTGTTGGATATACCTACACCGGAGGAAAAGGTGGTCGCGCTATATACTCATTATTAGTAGATGAATACAAACCTATGATTATAGGGAAAAGTGCTGCTGATATAGAAGGTATATGGGATGAAATGGAGTGGCATCTTCATTATGTTGGTCGTGGTGGCCTTGTAAGCTTTGCTATGTCGGCAGTTGATATCGCATTGTGGGACATTCGATGTAAGCGTGAAAATCTTCCATTATGGAAAGTAGCAGGTGGCGCAAATAATACAACGGCGTGTTATGCCGGTGGCATCGATCTTAATTTCTCTCAAGAAAAACTTCTCAAGAATATTCAAGGTTACTTAGACCGTGGTTTTAATGCCGTAAAAATTAAGGTCGGAAAAGACAACTACCAAGAAGATGTAGAGCGCGTTGCAGCGGTGCGTGAGTTAATCGGTCAAGACAAAGTATTTATGGTTGATGCGAACTATTCGCTGTCAGTAGAACAAGCAATAACATTTGGTAAAGCGATTGAGCAATACGACATCACGTGGTTTGAAGAACCAACGATTCCAGATGATTATTTAGGTTTCGCTCAAATAGCTGACAATATAAACATTCCTCTAGCAATGGGTGAGAACCTGCATACATTGCATGAATTTGGTTATGCCATTGCGCAAGCTAAATTAAGTTATTTACAGCCCGACGCTTCAAATATCGGCGGAATTACAGGGTTCTTACGTGTTGCTAAAGTAGCCAAAGAAAACAATTTACCGCTGTGTAGCCACGGAATGCACGAACTTCACGTGTCATTATTGGCTTCTCAACCACATGCGGGCTATTTGGAAGTGCATTCATTTCCAATCGACGAATACACAAAACATCCTCTTCAGTTAGATGAAAACGGAAGAGCCATTGCACCTAATGTAGCTGGAACAGGCGTAGTATTTGACGACGCTCTACTTGGTCAATATTTAATAAAACAGTCTTAAGGGTAATAAAATGATTGCTGCTCGCTATATCGGTAATAAAGGCTTTGATCTCGTTCAAGCTGAAGAAAGTGCACCAAAAGCTGGTGAAGTAAAACTTGCGGTAGGTTACGTAGGTATTTGTGGAACCGACATGCACATTTATCACGGGGTTATGGATGCTCGAGTTAATCCACCACAAACAATTGGCCATGAAATGTCAGGTACTGTGACAGAAATTGGTGAAGGGGTTAATGGTTTTGCTATTGGTGACCGAGTGGTTGTTCGCCCACTTGACTGGTGTGGTGAATGTCCAACGTGTGAATCTGGTAACACGCATATCTGTCAAAATTTGAAGTTTATGGGTATCGACACTCCCGGTGCATTTCAATCAAACTGGACTGTTAAAGCGCGTACTTTACATAAACTACCAGCGAATGTTGACCTGAAACAAGGCGCGTTAATCGAGCCATTATCTGTTGCTTGTCACGATGTTAGCCGTTCACGCTTACAAGCAGGTGAAAAGGTTGTAGTGCTAGGTGGTGGCCCTATTGGTCAGTTAGTGGCGGCTGTTGCTAAAAGTGTAGGTGCAGAAGTATTAGTGTCTGAGCCTAATGAAAGTCGTCGTGCTTTTGCTGAAAAGTTAGGTGTTAAATCAGTTAACCCTATCGAAGAAGATCTAGCAGCCTATGTTGAAGAATGGACAGGTACTAAGGGTGCCGACGTAGTATTCGAAGTATCAGGTGTTAAACCTGCTATTGACGCGATGACCCAAGTTGCAGGTCGTCGTGCACGTATTGTTATGGTAGCTATTCACTCACAAGCGCCTGAAATAGATTTATTCCAATTTTTCTGGAAAGAGCTTGAGTTATTAGGTGCTCGAGTATACGAAGCGGCTGATTATGATTGGGCAATTGAACTTATTGCATCAGGCAAAGTTGATATTGAACAGTTTATTAGCTCAGTAACGCCATTAAACAGCATTGGCGATGCATTTGCTTCAATGGACAATAATCCACAAGGTATGAAAGCTTTAGTTGCTTGTAACGTAGAAGGTTAATTACACATGTTAGAAAAATTTAGTTTAGAAGGTAAAGTAGCCTTAGTTACAGGCTGTAAACGTGGTATTGGTAAAGGTATCGCATTAGGTTTAGCGGCAGCTGGCGCAGACATTATTGGTGTTTCTGCAAGTTTAGAGCTTGAAGGTTCTGAAGTAGAAAAAGAAGTAAAAGCACTTGGTAAAAACTTTAAGGGTTACCAGTGTGATTTTAGTGACCGTGAAGCCTTGTATGCGTTTATTGAATCGGTAAAAGCTGACTTTCCTAAAATAGATATATTAGTGAATAACGCTGGAACAATTTTACGTGCACCTGCAGCTGAACATGGCGATGATTTATGGGACAACGTGATTGACGTTAACTTAAATTCTCAATTTATTCTAAGCCGTGAAATTGGTAAAGACATGGTTGAGCGTGGTGCAGGTAAAATTATATTTACTGCGTCGTTATTAACATTCCAAGGTGGTATTACCGTTCCAGGTTATGCGGCAAGTAAAGGTGCGATTGGTCAATTAGTTATGGCATTGTCAAACGAATGGGCTGGTAAAGGTGTTAATGTAAATGCCATTGCTCCTGGTTATATTGATACAGACAATACAGAAGCGCTTCGTAATGACCCTGAAAGAGCAAATGCTATTTTAGGAAGAATTCCACAAGGTCGTTGGGGTAACCCAGAAGACTTTAAAGGACCTGCAGTATTCTTAGCTTCTGAAGCTGCAAGTTATGTTAACGGTGCTATCTTATTAGTAGATGGCGGATGGATGGGGAGATAATTCCATGAAATTCCAAAACAACGTAAATTTTATAAACGGTGAATACATTTCATCAGCGGCTGACGGCAAAATTGATATCTTAAGTCCGTCAACAGGCGAAGTTATTGGTGCTATTCCAAAGGGTTGTGCTGAAGATGCACAACACGCACTAGAAGTTGCTGATAAGGCTCAAAAATCTTGGGCAAAAATGACGGCTCGAACACGTCAAAATATTCTTCGTAACTTTGCGAATAAAATTCGTGAAAACAAAGACATTCTTGCGCCAATGCTCGTTGCAGAACAAGGTAAATTATTATCAGTAGCTGAGATGGAAGTTGACGTAACAGCTACGTTTATTGATTACGCTTGTGATAATGCGTTAACAATAGAAGGCGATATCTTACCGTCAGACAATGAAAATGAAAAAATATACATTCACAAAGTACCACGTGGTGTAATTGTTGGTATTACGGCGTGGAACTTTCCGTTAGCACTAGCGGGTCGTAAAATTGGTCCTGCATTGATCACGGGTAACAGTATTGTATTAAAACCTACTCAAGAAACACCATTAGCAACAACAGAGTTAGGTCGTTTAGCAAATGAAGCAGGTATTCCTGCTGGCGTATTAAACGTAATTAACGGTTCAGGTTCGGTAGTAGGGCAAGCGCTATGTGAAAGCCCAATTACTAAAATGATCACCATGACAGGTTCTACTGTAGCCGGTAAACAAATTTACAAAACATCTGCTGAATATATGACACCGGTAATGCTTGAGCTTGGTGGTAAAGCGCCAATGGTTGTTATGGAAGATGCTGATTTAGACGCCGCAGTTGAAGGTGCTCTTTGGGGACGTTTCGCTAACTGTGGTCAAGTATGTACTTGTGTTGAGCGTTTGTACGTTCAAGAAAGCATTTACGATGACTTTATGGCCAAGTTTGTTCCAAAAGTTAAAGCTTTAAAAGTTGGCGACCCGATGAACCCAGAAACAGAAATGGGTCCTAAGTGTAACCAACGTGAAATAGAAAACATCGATCACATCGTAAAAGAAAGCCTTAAACAAGGCGCTACGCTAGCAACAGGCGGAAAAACAGCTGAAGTTAGTGGATACGAAGGTGGTTGCTGGTACGAGCCAACGCTATTGGTTGACGTTGAACAAGACAATATTGCTGTTCACGAAGAAACTTTTGGCCCAATTTTGCCTATTATCAAAGTAAAAGACATGGACCAAGCTATAGAGTTCTGTAACGACAGTATTTACGGTTTAAGTGCTTATATTTACACGCAAAACTTCTTTGATATTAATAAAGCAATCAGCGACTTAGAAGTTGGTGAAGTTTATATCAATCGCGGTATGGGCGAACAGCATCAAGGTTTCCATAACGGTTGGAAGCAAAGTGGCTTTGGTGGTGAAGACGGTAAATTTGGTCTTGAGCAGTATCTTGAAAAGAAAACAGTTTATTTAAAAGAAACACCTTAAATAACACAGGCTTTTCCGAATTGGTTTCCCCCGAATCGGATTTAATAGCGGCTAAATTTATTTAGTCGCTATTTTTTTGTCTGCTAAAAAGTACGCCAAAGCCGTACTCTTTTACAGCTGTTTTTGTATGGTAAAAGCGCAGACAACATTAAAAAATAATTTCTACTTATTCAAAGATTGCAATAGCGTTATAAGTGCGTATGATCCGCGTTTTTTTTCGCGTACTCTAGCGCTAAACACTGTATCTGAGTTTATAAATATCCAATGAGAAAACTGCTGTCTTTACCTGTAAAAATGTCTTTGTCTACCGCCGAAAATCAGGTGTATCAAAATGCCCTTAAATATATACCATCACTTGCTTTAAATTTAATGGCGATAAAAGTCGATAATCGACCGGATGATTTTCTTGGATGGTGTGGAGAGCTTATTAGGTTATGCCGTGAAGACCTGAATATGGACTATTTAGAAGACGAACAACTTGTACCGTTAAAAAAGTTACAAGGTGTTCTTGAAACAGGTTACACCATTAGCCAATTTAAAATGGCGCGTATTGCTCCGTGGCCTATTTATGCAGACTTTATTCAACAGCAATCAACTGTTCACGCTTTAGATGAACGATTACGTTTGTTAAATCATATTGAGAGTATTCGTGAAACGGCGTTAGCTGATTTACCTATTGAGGACCGTTTAACGTTTGTGGGTAAGCACACAAGTCAGCACGATTACAGCCTGTATAATTTTGACGTTGAGTGGTTTGCCAGTACCAAAGGCGCGAAAGTTTTTCATCTATTAATTGAGCAATTACCAGAGAAATTTGACGTTGCGCTAGCACATATTCCGTTAACGGGTGATGTTACTTACGATCACTATCAAAATTTCGTTAAAGACTTTAAGCGTATATTTAACGATTACACGCCAGAAAAAGGTCAGAATAATACTCCGCCATTAGCTGCGGCAACTCGCTTATTAGCAATGCGAAGACCAGACCAATTTATTGCGTTAAACAACAATAAAATTGATATTTTGTGCCAAGGTTTGTCGATAGCAAAAATGAAAAACACCGACTTCTCTTCATACTGGCATGACATGATTGGCACATTACGAACATTTGCGTGGTGGCATCAATCTCAACCTAGTTTAGTAGATGAGCCTATAACAGGTGGAGCAGATGAAACTATATCTGAGATAGTGAATGATAACGTTGAGCTTACGCTTTGGAAAAACCGCGCCGTACTTATTGATTTATTTTTGTTTGCCGATGCTGATTTAGCACTAAATTCTAATTACGTGCGTATGCGTGATAAAGCGCATAAAAAAGTGACCAGTACGTCAAAAGCTGCACCTAAAAAGCGAACCAAAGAATCAGCTGAAATGTTAGTAGATAAAGCACTAATGGAAGATGATTTACCTGAATATTTACAAGGTAAGCGTGACTCCATTGTGAACCAAGTAAAAGACGGTAAAAGTGTCGAGCAAGCAATAGGGTTAATTCGCGCTATTTTTGGTTAACTATTTATTGGCCTGTAGTAAGTTAACTCATTGGATTAATGAATGAGTATTGTGGTTCAACTTAACGTCACGTTGTTTGTTGAACCACAATTAACGCACCTATTTTAACTTACGCTTTCCAGTCTAAAATCGCGTTATCTTCAACTTTTTCTAACGGTGAGTATTTCAACGAGTTCTCTTTAAAAGGCTTTGCGCTTTCAGCACAGTAAGCAGGAATAAGTACCCAGCGAGGATCAGCAGAACGGTTTTGGTTAGATTTATGCAATAAATTACAATGAAAGAACAACGTATCTCCTGGCTCCAATTCAACATTGACTAATTCGTGGTGCTTCATTGCTTCATCAACAAATTCCATATCTGCACCTTTTTGATCGCCCGTTTTATTGTGATTAATACGACCAATATGATGAGAGCCTTTTAATACTTGTAAGCAACCGTTTTCGATAGTGGCTTTATTAATGGCAATCATACAACTCACTAGTTTTGGGTATAAGTGGTAGTTGTCATTTGCCCAGTAACCATAATCTTGATGCCATTCCCACGCACCGCCAACAAATGGTTCTTTCATCATAATTTTACTGGTTGTGTGAAATACTGGTTCGCCTAATATTTTTTCAACTGAATCAGCAAGTCGTCGTCCACGCGAAAACATGCTGTAGAAGTCGTCTCCCAGTTCTTGCCATAAACATACTTTACTTACCGTGCCAGACGCGTCTTTTTTGTCCCACGCATTTTTATATAGGTTTTCGTCGTTAAACGCTGTTTCTTGTAAACGGGTGATTTCTTCGTTGTTATAAAACCCTTTAGCGATAACGTATCCGTCACGGTTAAAGTTGTTAATTTGTTCATCGGTTAACAGTAACTGGTTTGTCATTTTTAACTCCAATAGTTGTGTATTGTTAACAATACTTGATCGGAGCTATGTTTAATGCAAATATATTTCATATTGTAAATTAACTTTTATATATAAAAGTTTTTGTCGCTAAAAATGGCGCTTTTTAAATAGGTTTGAAATGGCAGCACCGACTCATAAATCAAATAGTAAGTATGCGGTTCCAGCAATAGACAAAGCATTTGAGGTGCTAGAGTTTCTATCAGCTCGTGGAAGGCCTTTAAAGCAGTCTGAAATAGCAGTGGGGTTAGACCGAAATTTAAATGAAATTTATCGCGTGCTCGTAGCCTTAGTGCATAAAGGTTACTTATTACGAGATGAGGTATCTGGCAGGTATCGACTATCGCTTAAACTTTATAATTTATCGCATTCTATTTCGCCCGTTGATCAGTTACGCCAATACGCCTTACCCCTGATGGAAGATTTAGCAGTAGAGGTGGGAATGTCATGCCATTTATGGGTGTTGTATCAAAGTCAAACCATGGTGTTAGTGCAAGCAAGAAGTCACAGCTCAGTATCGTTAAACATTACAGAAGGCGCTTTATTTCCTACACGCAGTATAGTCGCTGGCAGAGTACTGTTGGCAAATAGCAAAGAAGCGGTTAGAGAGATGATTTTAGAACGAGATGAAGAGTACTTAGCGTTTTCGTCGGCCAAGAAAAAAGCATTGATAAAGAAATTAGACAATATCAAACATGAGGGTTTTTTGGGGGCAGATAGCGATATAACGAAAGGGGTTTATGACTTTGCTACGTTAGTTGGTAAGCCTGAAGGTAAGGTCATTGCCGCGCTTTCTATGTCGTCGCTCAATAGTGCATTTGGTAGCGATGTTAACGATGACGATGTGAAAAAATGCATAGTAGAAACTGCGCAACAAATTGCTGCGCAGTTAGGGTATTAACGTACGATAAAAAAAGGCCTCAAATAAGAGGCCTTTGTAGTTTCGAGGAATGTAATCCTGATTACTTATTGATATTTTTATATCGACGAGTGTAAATAGACTCGTTTATCTTACGCGCTGATTTTATAAGTGGTGTGTACGGTGTATCGGTTACTGACACAAAACCAACGTTGTAGTTTTCACCATCATACGCTCTACCCGTTAGTGGCGAATCTATGTATTGAAACCAATGTGCGCCAACAAAGTAAGGATTATCAATTACTGAGTTCATGTAGTCTTCATACATACTCGCGCGGTCTTCTTGGTTAGCTGCGTGAATAAGTCCTGGGTGATACAAACCACTGTCAGTTGCACCTACATGATATTCACCAATAATACTTGGCATATCAACGTCTTTTAAGAATTCCCATTTTTTATGATGTAAACCTTCTTTGTATGAGTTGTAACTCATTACATCAGCATATTTAGCTGCTGCTTTAACGGCTTCTTTTGGCATGCCCCAACCAGGGAAACGAGCGCCCATATACATATGGTTAGGCAAATACTTAGTTACCGCTTTATGTACTACACTGAAGTATTTTGTTGCATAAGCTTCTAATAGTATTGAGTAATCTTCTACTTGAGCGTCAGAGTTAATTGTTGAATCAACGCCTTTGTTGAAATCATCCCAGCTAGCAACGTTCTTTTTCCAAACCTTGTTTAACTTATCAATGCTTGCATATTTCTCTTTCATTAAGCGAGTAAATTCAGCTTTAGTTGGTACGTCAGCTCCATCACGTTTAAGTGTATGAATAACGATGCCGTATTGTGCTTGAATAGTTTCAGAGCGACCGAAGCTTTTTTCATTATCAATAAACACACCAACACACCACGGAGAATTTTGTACTTCTTCAGCAATTACGCTGGTGGTGTGCATTGCACGCTCTTCAAATTTAGGGTCGAATACATCTGGCATAGGCGACCAAAAGTCGTTGCCGCTTGATACTGTTTTAAAGTCGCCAACTATCCAACCATTAGCAAAGTATGGTACTTGTTCGTTTGAGTAAAAAGCAGGATCTACCCAGTTACCAAAAGACGTAAAGCCCCAAGATGTCATACGATCTAGCGTTGTTTGTTCCCACGCTTTCATAAAACCACCCGGCTCGCCACCGTATTTACGTTCTAAGTTGGCTGAGTAAAAGCTGTATGTTTCGCCTTTCTTTAGAGGCCCTGAGTGTGCGCTACGACGGTAACCGTAATGTTTACCTAAGTCTGCATCGTAGTCAGGCAACCATGTGAACATGTTTTTTCGTGTTGATGACGCTTCAAAACGAGCAGGTACAGCTGAATTTGGTACGCGGTTAAGACCTTGTGAGTCTTCAGGTGTTACATCTGTCGATTTCTTCTGCTCAATAGCTGCTTTAGGGAAGTCGTAACCTGTCATTGTTGATGTGTTAGATAAGCGAGTATTTGCAATACCCGACGAGAAAAAGATGTAGCCTTCTGGGTCTACTAATGACCAAATGCCATTCACTTTTTCAGTACGGAAATATCCAGTCGCTTTGAGTTTAGGACCTGATGCCCAACCACCAAATTTAGAGCGGTCTTTGGGTTGGTGATCAATAAAGCCTTGTCGTTCAGCGTTTTTCTCTTCGATAAGTTGAGCGTCAGAAGATACTTTACCTACAAATTCTTGTTTAGTATTTTGCCCATACTCATCAACAATATTGGTTAAAAATGCTTCATCCATTTTAGGATTAGCGCGTAGCCTAATATTTTTAAGTTGAATTTGTTTATTAAATAGGGCGTGTTGAACACTAATACGTATTTTTTTGATTGATGTAAGATCTAAGTTTTTCTTACCCCACAATGAAATAAATTGTATTTCGTTGCTCGCCCACGTATCAGGGTTAGAGCGTAAACCAGACGTGAAGTTAAGCTCTACACCGTCTTCACCTTCTGGCGTTGCTAGATCGTGCCCTTTCATTTTTGCGTAGTAGGTTTTAAAGTCGCCTTGAGGAACACTCACTGAACGTGTGTAGTTATCGCCATTACCGTCAGTTATGTCTAAATAAATTTGTGTTGAACGATCACCTTTATTCGCAATATCAAACGCTAAATTGAAATCTTCAAATTTGCTCCAGTCCCATGCAGTTTTAGGCTCTATGCTTATATCGGTATACGTGTTGTTTGTATTATTAAACTTTACGCTTAGCTCGTTATTTTTGATAGAACCTTCTGCGTTAGCGTACGACAAATTAACAAGAGGTGATTCTTGGTTAAATGTAGCTATTTGTAGCAACGGGGCAGGTTGTTGTGTGTTTTGTTGTGTTTGTTGTTGAGGGTCAGATTGACAACCTGCTGCTAATGCAGCTGCTGAAAACATGAGCAATGATTTAAGTGGTTTCATCGTTTCTCTCTATATTTTAATTTTTAGTGCGATATTCAGCCAAAAATATTTTTATATTTACTTTGTATATTGGTGATTGTTAACAATTGTGCTGTTCACCATATTGAAGCTATCTACGGTTAATGTCAAATATTGCACAGCGTTGTTCATTTACAATCTCGATAATTTCCATGGGTAACTTTTGTTATTGTTCCATTGTCCAACATATAAATTTTCGTCGTTGTCTAAACACAAACCATGGCAATGCGTAAATACATCCCACGTTGTCGATATTGGTTGTAATTCGTTGTTAACGTACTCTGGCTGTGTGCCGCCTATGTTGGTAACAAGTTTATTATGTTTATCAAAAATGCTGATAAAGCCTGATTTGCCAGCATTGTTGTTGTTGATATCAGCCCAGCATACAGGGCTATAAAAATAATCGTTTTTAAATGTAGGGCCATGAATCCATGCGCCAGGTACTTTTAATGTGCTTATGTATTCACCTGTTAACGAGTATGACTTGATAGCTTGTTCACCACGTGAACCAATCATTAAAACAGGTTGGTTTGGGTTTCTGGTATCAAGTTCAATACCATGAACATTAGATAAATTGTAATGAGTGTCTTGATTGTTATGGCCGCCCCAATGTCTGATATATCGGCCTTGTGCGTCATATTGAATAACATAATCTGAGCCATAACCGTCAATCACATATAAATCGCCGTTGGGTGCTGCGGTAATGTCGGTAGGGCGAAAAGGCATGTCTGGTGTGTAAATATCAATGGTTTGCGGGTGGCTAATGGTAAAAACGAGTTGCCCCGAAAGTGTTAGCTTAGCAACAAAGCCTGCTTGCGCGATAACTTTGTTGTAAGGCGAGTCCCACTTGTCGGTTGATACGCCGTCCCAGTGCCGGTTTACAATCCAACCACTGTCTACAATGTAAATAAAGTCTTCACCATTTTCATTTACTACTTTTCCTGCGTGTGCTCCAGGAAACATGGTTCCCCAACTGTCGTGATAGCTACCATCTTGATTATATATGATCACATTGTTTTGAGGGTTGTCGGTCACCATAACAATTCGGTTGTTTGAGTCTACTGCTAGGCTATGGCAATTTTCTACAGGGTATTTATTGCTATTGAGCAACCCCCATAGGCAATCAACGCGATATTTAAAATCGCCACTACCTACAATTGTGTCGTGTGGAGATTTACCGTTTTTAGGTGCGGTTAAGGCTAGATATGAAGCGTGATTATGTGTTGTATTTTTCATGGTGACCTTGGTGTGTAACCCTATATATGTAGGTTTTATGCTTAAATAATTGCTAGGCTAATCAAATAAGTTGCTTTTAATTGCAAAAGCCTTTGTGATAGTAACTTATTGATTTAATGAATAACGCGCTATTTTTATTCGATTAATTGTAATAGATATTAAATAACAAAATATTTAATTGTTAACAAAATATAACTATTAAGGTAACATGATTAATATGGATTAAAAAGTCGTGAGCGATTAAGTCGCGTGAATTTTCGCAATGTTTATTACCCTATTCACAACGCTCAATACGACAATATTGTTAGCACACAGAAATACTTGAGGTTGTTATGCAAAACAAAAAATTAAGTTTAGCGAGTCAAAGAGCTATAGAGCGTGGTTACGATTCAAAAACGTCTGAATGGCTTACTGAATTTGATGTACAAGAATTAAAAGGCGACTTTGCGTTTGAAGAAGGTGTAATAAGACGTGATCCTTCATCAGTTATTGAGTCTGATGGTAAATACCATGTGTGGTACACAAAAGGTGAAGGTGAAACAGTAGGTTTTGGTTCTGATAACCCTAACGATAAAGTGTTTCCTTGGGATTTAACTGAGGTATGGCATGCGTCGTCGGAAGACGGAGAAGTTTGGAAAGAAGAAGGTGTAGCCATTGAGCGTGGGGAAGCAGGTGCATATGACGACCGAGCGGTTTTTACACCTGAAGTACTTAAGCATGAAAATAAATTCTACCTTGTTTATCAATCGGTTCAGTATCCATATAACAATCGCCAATACGAAGAAATTGCGCTTGCAACGGCAGACTCACCTTATGGTCCTTGGACTAAATCACCAGAGCCTATTTTAAGTCCGTCAAAAGACGGTGAATGGTTAGGCGATGAAGACAACCGTTTTCATGTAAAAAGCAAAGGTAGTTTTGATAGCCATAAAGTACATGATCCATGTTTGCTAGTTGTTAATGGCAAGTTTTATCTTTATTACAAAGGTGAAACGATGGGTGAAGGCATGAATTTTGGTGGCCGAGAAATCAAACATGGTGTTGCAATAGCCGACAACGTACATGGACCTTATGTAAAGTCAGAATATAACCCTATTTCAAACAGTGGACACGAAGTCGTTGTGTGGAATTACCAAGGTGGGGTCGCATCATTGCTAACAACAGATGGACCAGAAAAAAACACAGTACAATTTGCCCCTGATGGTATTAACTTTGACATAAAAGCACATGTTAAAGGCGCACCAGAAGCGATTGGTTTATATCGAGTAGAAGAACCAAATACATTACCAGCACCGGGTATTTCATGGGGACTTTGCCATAAATACGACGCAAGCTGGAACTGGAATTACATTTGCAAGTTTAAGCCAAGAAAGCAGGTGTTAGACGCAGGTACATTCCAAAATACTGGAAGCTAAATTTAATCATAATAGGCCACGCTAATACGTTTAGGGTGGCTTTTTTACATCATAATAAAGTAGGTAGTTTACTATGCTAACACCCACTCAAAACGCTTTTCTATATTCATTAATCATTGCCTTTGGTGGTTTTGTATTTGGATTAGATATTGTGTTGATATCAGGCACTATTAAAACCATTACAACCGAGTTTGGGTTAAGTGCACTCGAAGTTGGTTACATTGTTTCTGGCCCAGGGTGGGGCGCGTTAGTTGGTCTTATTTGTACGAGTTATTTTTCTGATCGATTTGGCCGTAAAAACACGGCGTTAGTTATTGCAGCACTCTATACATTGTCAGCTATTGGGTCAGCTTATGCGCCAAGTGCAGACTTTTTATTTTGGTCTCGGTTTTTAGGAGGCCTAGCATTTGCTTCTTTGTCGTTAGCTTCTATGTATATTGGTGAAATCGCTCCACCTAAATCTCGCGGTAAACTGGTTGGGTTAAATCAACTTAATATTGTAATAGGTATTTTTGTTGCGCAAATTTTTAACTATTACGTTATTAATGCAACAGAACAGGGCGCTGATTGGGCGAATGCTATTGGTTTACATGCCGACAATGCTTGGCGTTGGATGTTAGGCGCAGAAATTTTACCAGCATTATTGTGGTTTATCGCGCTGTTTATTGTACCTGAAAGCCCTCGATGGTTAGCGCTAAACGGGAAAGACGCAAAAGCGAAAAAAGCACTCACCAAAATTACAGAGCCAGAGCATTTGGAGCAAGAGCTTAATGAGATTGTTCATAGCTTAGATGATACCGACCATCACACACTTTCTTTAGCTCAGCAGTTTAAATTGTTACTTACACCTACCATGCGTACGGCATTAATTATTGGTGTGGTGGTAACGATTATTCAACCAATGACAGGAATGAATGCTGTTTTAGCTTATATGCCTACTATTTTTTCACAGTTAGGTGGCAGTGAAAGCTCGGCGTTTGGCCAAACCGTAATGGTGGGTGGTATCGGTTTGTTTTTCACGGTTTTAGCGCTCGTATTTATCGATAAACTTGGTAGAAGGCCTATTTTATTAGGTGGATTAATTTGGGCGATTGCTAGTTTAGGTTTAGTTACGCTAGGCTTTTTTAACGCAACTTACATGTTAACGGCTGAAACAGTAATGGTACTGAAAGAATCTATAGACATGGATTTATTACAGCCTTTATTAAATGTGCAATATGCGTCTGATTTTGAGTTTAAACAAGCGGTAGAAAGCCAAATAGGGCGCGAGAGTTTTGTTAAATTTGAAAGCAGCATAATGACGGCTGCTACGTCTATTAACGGTATTATGGTGCTGATTGGTATTATTAGTTTTCAGTGTGCATATAATTTTTCATTAGGCCCAGTGGTTTGGATTTTATTGTCTGAAGTATTCACCACGAAAGTACGTGCTGTTGCTATTCCATTATGTGGTTTTGTTGCGAGTGTATTTGGTGGCGTTGTGGTTCCGTTATTCTTCCCATGGCAGCTTGAAAACATGGGAGCTGTTTCAACCTTTGGTTTATACCTTGTTTGTTGTGTTATTGGGTTGTTGTTTTCATACAAAGTGATACCTGAAACTAAAAACAAAACCATAGAAGAAATAGAGCAAGAGTTAGCCGTAAAATAGGTTAGTTTTTATTACTCGAATTAGAGTAAATAAATAGATTGTTAAGCCTCAACTTATGTTGGGGCTTTTTTATCACTTGAATAAAGTGCTTTCATCGTTAATCATGCAAGCACTTTTAATATTAGGCGCATAGCCTTTAAAAACTCTTGCTCACGGGGAATATGTTCATGGCAGACAAGTACATGCAATTTAGCCAGTCTCCACTAGGTAATAAGCTACTAAAGGTGCTCGGCTTACCTATTCCTCCCGCATTAAAAAGAGTTGATAACAACACCTCTGCTTTGGTCGAAAACATATTGGTGAATGAATGCTCATCACAACCTGCATGTGAGCACTTAGCTCAAATTCTAGATGGTAATATTGTGACTGCCTCGGATAGCGAAAAGTATGGTGGCGTTGTGTATAACGCTACTCATATTCAATCAGTAGACGAGCTTAAATCACTTTATCGTTTCTTTAATGCTACGCTTAGAAAAGTTAATGCTAGCGGTAAAATTGTCGTTATTGGAATTGACCCTAAACACTGTTTAAGCAGTAAAAAGGCTACAGCGCAGCGAAGTTTGGTTGGTTTTATAAAATCAATAGCGAAAGAAGTTGGGCGTAAAGGAGTTACCGCTAATTTAATTTATACGCATAATGGTATTGAGCAAAATATTGCCTCTCCACTCCGTTTCTTATTGTCGTATCGCAGCGCCTACGTTAACGGACAAGTTGTTACTCTCAACAATTATTTATCTAACGATAAAGCGAGTGGCAATTGGCAACAACCTCTGGAAGGAAAAGTAGCATTGGTAACTGGTGCATCGCGAGGAATTGGCGCTGATATAGCCAAAACATTAGCGCGTGATGGTGCAAAAGTTATTGGTTTAGACATGCCACAAGCTCAACAACTAACAAGTGTCATGCAATCGATAGGTGGTGAAGCCATTTTCGCAAATATCACGGATGAAAATTCGCCGCAATTAATCGAGGGTGCGATCAAAAAAATTGCAGGTGCTGTCGACATTGTAGTGCATAACGCGGGTATAACACGCGACAAAATGTTGGTGTCTATGAGAGAGGAACAGTGGGATCAAGTTTTGGCAGTAAATTTAACGAGTATAGAAAACATTAATACGCATTTGCTTAATAACCAGTGTATTAATAATCATGGACGAATAGTGTGCGTGTCTTCTATTAGTGGTATTGCCGGTAATGTTGGGCAAACTAACTATGCAACATCAAAAGCAGGTGTTATTGGTATGATTGAAAGCATGCCAGAGCAGTTATCTGATCAACATATTACAATAAACGCTGTTGCTCCTGGTTTTATTGAAACAGATATGACGGCCTCAATACCCTTATTTACAAGGTTTGCAGGGCGAAGAATGAGTGCATTATCGCAAGGGGGATTACCTATAGATGTAGCTGAAACGATATCATTTATCGCGTCGCCTCAATCACAAGGCATAACAGGTAATTTAATTCGAGTATGTGGTTTAAATGTAATGGGGAGTTAAGTCTATGTGCTTTAACCAATTAAATTAGAGAGCTATTTACTCATCATCTTCTGCTAGCGTAAATACTAAGTGTTTACGCATATCTTTAAGTAAAATACCTTTTTTCAATAACAAACCGCTTAAACGTTTTTGCCAGATTAATAACTCTGGTTTGGCATTTTGCATGTCGCTTTCTGTTTTAAACTGCAGTCTTACCAGTAACGAGCCAGGAAAGGCGTCATAATCCATATCAAACCAGCATTCTTCCATTCCCGTTAGCTCGTTAAAAGCTTGTTCTTCTATTTTTGTTGCTACGTCCATTACGGCCGCTTGTTGCTTTAGTTGTACTTTTGATAGTTTTTTCATTCGTAGTATTTCTTAGGATTAAACCGCTAAACCACATGCGACACCAGCCGCCCAGCAAAACGAAAAATTATAGCCGCCTAGCCAACCCGTTACGTCAATTACCTCACCGATAAAGTATAGGTTTTCTACTTTTTTTGCTTCAAACGTTTTAGAGCTGAGTT
The DNA here is from genome assembly GCA_020630795.1 of Colwellia sp. Taxonomy (GTDB): domain Bacteria; phylum Pseudomonadota; class Gammaproteobacteria; order Enterobacterales; family Alteromonadaceae; genus Pseudocolwellia. Next base: position 107,266 of record JAHDIK010000011.1, on the reverse strand, counting down.
CGTCGGTGTCTACGCCTCCTAAAGTTACCTCTGCGGTGCGATATCCTTCGGTACCATTGGGTTTTATTTGCCATTGGTGTAAATACACACTTAGCGCATCTACTTCTGATTTGCTTAGCTGATTAATAGCTTTGTCGATAATTTCATTTTGACTAACCATTGCTTCTATGAAGCTTTTGGGGAGAAGAGTGGCGAGCATATTCTTTAATGATTTTTTCGGGTTGCTTTCGCGCCAGTCATTAACCTCGTCGGTAATTGAGCGTTCTGGTAGCAGGTTGATGCTCACACCTTGGCCTGCTTGCCAAAACGAAGATATTTGTAAAATTGCAGGGCCTGATAAGCCTCGGTGAGTAAAGAGAATGTTTTCTTTAAATGTTACGCCGCTTTCGCTGGTAACTGTGGTTGGAATACTGATACCAGACAGGCCATCAAAACGTTCTTTGTCAAAATCGTGTAAGGTAAACGGCACAAGTGCAGCCGTGGTTGGTAATACATTTAAACCAAATTGTTCCGCAATTTTGTAGCCTATAGGTGTAGCACCAAGCTTTGGCATGGTTAATCCGCCAGAGGCTACAATAAGCGATTTACATTGGTATTGGTCGGTTGTTGTTGATACTAAAAAGCCGTCGTTTACTTTTGTAACGCTTGATACTTCGCTGCGCAATTGTACATTCACGCCTGCCCATTCACATTCGGTCATCAATACGTCGACAATGTCTTGCGCACTGTTATCGCAAAATAACTGCCCTAATGTTTTGTGATGATATTCAACGCCGTGTCGCTCTATTAATTCAATAAAGTCTTGCGCGCTATATCGACTTAAGGCTGATTTTACAAAATGAGGGTTTTGGCATAAGTAATTATCAGGCGTTGGGTTTTCGTTAGTAAAATTACAACGCCCACCGCCGCTGATGAGTATTTTTCGTCCGGGCTTTTTACCCATGTCTACAACGGTAACGTTTTTTCCTCTATAGCCAGCAGTAGCTGCAGCCATTAAACCAGCAGCCCCAGCACCAATAATTAATACGTCAGTTGTAACCAAAATAATCACTCAAATTAAAACAATAAGTTGCTGCATATTATACGTGAGTTACTTACGCTGAGCGAGGTTGTTGTTTTTAGGGCCAATGTAAAGAAGTGCATAGGGTATGTAAATAAACGTAAAGGTACGCAACCTTTGTGAACTTAATGTCGTGTAAAGAGTTCTACAGCGCGTTGTTACTTTTTTATTTTAAGGAATACCCATGAAGTTTTTCGAAAAACCTTCTTCTCTGATTATCAATTCAAGTTATGTAATGGTTGGATCTTGTTGTTTGCTGGCGCTAACGGGGTGCGGAGGTTCTGATAGCGAGGATGATGCTACAGGTTATGTTAATTTTTATAATGCGTCTAAAAACGCTCCTGCTATTTTTCTTACCATTGATGAAGATCTAACCGATGAAGACGATGACCACATTGAACTGACATTTGATGGCGTTGAATATACAAGGTCGTTAACTAATTACGAAATAAACACAGAAAATTATGCGATTGAGCTTGCTTGGCAAGATGATGATAGTAATGACCGCGATGATCTAGAAATTGTGTACGAAGGTGAAATTAACGTAAGCAAAGACAAAATTCAGTTTATTGTGGCGAGCGAAAGTATTGATGCGCCTATGGTTAACATTTACAACATTGAAAAAATCGATGATGAAGACGACTCCGATGACGATTTGTTTAATATGCGTATATTGAATATACATGCTGATTCAGCGCCTGTTGATGTTTACATGTCTAACGATGATGAAACGTTTAACGAAGCGCAACTTATTGGTTCTTATAGCTATACCGAGCTGTCAGATAATACTAAATACGACCAAGAAGACTATGTATTTTATATTACCGAAGCAGGTAGTACAGAGGTGCTGTATCAGTCAAATAGTATTGCGTTTAGTTACCCATCTCAATATGTAATGGTGGTGCGTGAAAACAATGGTGCGGGTACGTCTCCCTATGCTATCGACAAAGTATCGAACTCTTCAACTCAAGAGTTTTTAGACGCAGAAGCTGAAGCTAAATTTAGCGTTTACAACGGTATTAAGCATCATGAATTATTGTCTGGCTACGACGGTACACTCGATATCTTCATTAACGGTGTTGATGAAGAGGCTGACGTTGAAGGCCTTGCATTAGGAGCGTATAGCGAATCGATAATCTTAGATAAAGGCGACTATAGTCTTGATGTGTTAACGAATGACAACAGCACATCGTTATTAAGTAATCACCTGTTTAGCTTAACTGAAAACGCAAATAAAACGGTGTTCTTCTATGTTAATGAAGAAAACGTAGATCACGATGGTGATGGCGACGTAGACGAAAACGGTGACGGCTTAGTGGATGAAGTTGAAATTAAAGTGAATTCGTTGGTGGTAGACAACAGCACCCGTGAAAGTATTTACGACCATAATATGTCGTTGGTTAATTTAGTAGACAGTGATGATTTTAATTACGTCAGGCTTTATTTTGTAAGAAGTGATGAAACGATAAGTACTGCATACAACAATAAATTTGTAACCTATGCTGAGCCAGTGTCAATCAATTTACTTAATAATACATATCAAGTGTATGTAATAGCTGATGTAGATAGTAGTGATATTGTATTGTCGAGTTTTGAGCTAGTGTTAGATGAAGAGTCGACAGATCAGTTTGTTGTGATAGAAAACGACGAGAATTCAGTAACAGGCTATTCAGTTAAAATGATTGAACAAGCTAAATAAAGTTTTGCACGAGTAAATACTAAAATGCCCTAGCGAACATAAAGTTAACTAGGGCATTATTTATAGGTTAGTAACAACTTATTGGCAGGGCGCTTATTGTGCGTTGTCTGTCATTATGCTGCCATTACTTCCACCAGCTTTCGCCATTTCAGCAAGATCTTTGTCTACAAAGAATAATGCGTGTCCGTCGTGACCTACTAAGTTAATTTTGTCTAAAATGCTTTTAAATAACGTTTCTTCTTCGTGTTGCTCGGCAACATACCACTGTAAAAAGTTAAACGAAGAATAGTCTTGATTCGTAAATGCTTGATGCGCTAGCGAGTTAATACGTTCTGTAATTAAGCATTCATGTTCATATGTTTTTTCGAATACGTCAGCAAGTGATTCAAATTCATGCGGTGGCGCATCAATCGCACCTAAAATTGGTAATGCACCTGTTTCACTTACGTAGGTAAATAAGCGTGTCATGTGGTCCATTTCTTCTAACGCATGTTTACGCATAAACTCTGCTGCGCCTTCAAAACCTTGTTCTTCACACCATGCGCTCATTTGCAGGTATAAGTTTGAAGAGTAAAACTCTAAATTAATTTGTGTGTTTAGCTGTTCAACCATTTCAGGTTTTAACATGTTTTGCTCCAAATGTTAGAAGAAGGATTTTTAAAGTGTATATTTTGCACTTAGCGCCAACCTCTTTCAAGCTATTTAAGTAAAAACTTCAATAAAAACAATTATATAAAAAATGATAATCGTTACTATTAAGATTAATTAAAGTGTGTTTAAAATACTTTCGGCGTTACTTACTTCAAATTCTTTTGGTTTTTCAACATGTAAGTTAGTTACTTCACCGTTGTTGATGATCATGGCGTATCGTTGAGAACGAATGCCACCAAAACCAGCCGTGTCCATTTCTAAACCGAGTGCTTTGGTATAACTGCCATCGCCATCTGCCAACATTGAAATATTTTCAGCGTTTTGGCTTTTACCCCACTCGCTCATTACAAACGCATCGTTAACCGATAAACAAATAATTTGATCAATACCTTTGGCTTTTAATTCGTCAGCAGACACAACGTAACCCGGTAAGTGAGAAACCGAACAGGTTGGAGTAAACGCGCCCGGTACTGCAAACAATACCACTTTTTTATTCGCGAATAATTCAGCAGTGTTATGTGTTAGCATTTCGCCGTTTTTAAGTTCTTGTAATTGTCCTACAGGCATTACATCATTTTGTTTGATCATGTTGGTCCTTGTTAGTCGTTAGATAATGGAAGTTTTATAGGTTTGCATAAAAAGCCTTTACTATGCGCACAACGTGCACAATCTTTGCAGATAAAGCGGGGCTTATCAACAATATGTGCCAATTCGTGTAGGCCTTTATCTATTTCCTTTTTTTTCCATTTGCATAAGGATTTACTCATTTATATAACCTTTCGTAAATACTCTTACTATTTTAGAAGATTATTGAGTTTTATGCTGCTGAAAATCGCTTTATAACATGAAAAAAGTTATCAGAATTACGCAATTTTTAGCGTGGTATTAATATCAATGACTTGGCGTTTTACATCGTTAACAATGATCTCTGCAAGTTGTTTAGACTGATCGACTTGATTGTTTACTTGCGTCATCGCTTTTTCAAATACTAAGTATTGCTCACGTTGCATAGTAATTTGCCCTAATGTGTCTTGAGCAACGGTGGCAGACGCTTTAGCGTGTTCACTTACTTGTTCAGCATTTACCTTTAATTGATTGGCAATATTATGCTGTTTGGTTGAGGCTTCTTCGATACCTAGTATGGTGTTTTCAATACTTTTACTCGCTGACTCTAATTGCGTTAAGCGGTCGCTGATTTGGGTAAGAGAGTCTTGTGTTTTGCTTGCAAGTTGTCTTACTTCATCTGCCACTACTGAAAATCCTCGTCCGTGTTCGCCGGCTCGTGCTGCTTCAATAGCTGCATTTAAGGCAAGTAAATTGGTTTGGTCGGCAATCGAACTTATTACTTCTATAATGCTTGTTACGCTGCTTACCGACTCTGTTAGTTGAAGTATTTCGTGTTTACTTGATTGCGCTGCCACGTTTGTTTGTTCACTAGCAACAATCACTTGTGTTACATGCTCTTGGCTTGTACCCATCGCGTTTTGCGTATTTTTTGCATTTTCTACTACTTGATGTGATAGCCCGTTAACTACGTCTGTGGCTTGGCTCAGAGTTAACATGAGGTGCTTAACGTTTTGTACGTGGGCGCTTGCTTCACCTGATGTGTTATTTATGGCGTTTGCTTGATTTTCCATGGTGTTTAGTGCGTTTGAAACCACGCTGAGCTGTTGTGCTTTTTCTTTGTCTTGCTCACCTAGCATCGCAACCAATTTGTTAAAGCTTGTTGATATTTCACCCAGCTCGGTTTTGTCAGATATACCTGTGATATTGCTTACGTTGCCAGTATCAACTAGCTGCACAAAGCTGTTTCGTAATAGCTGTAACGGTTTACTAATAATTTTATGTTGTAAAAAGTGGTTTATGAGCAAATAAATAACTAAACACACCACTAAGCCTATCGTTATACGTTGTGTGCTACTTTCTGTAAGTAGTTGTTGCTCAATTACGTGTTTCTCACCGAGAGTAATTGTTTGTTCAAGTGTGTTTAACTGAGTGACTAATTCTTGTTTAGTGTGTAACTGCTTATCTTGTGTTTTTAAGGTTGATGAAAGCTCGCTTTTGTAGCGATTTACCAGCGATTGAAGTTCATCAATCGCTTCTTCGCTTAAGTCCGTAGGTTCTTCGTCTTCATCAAAACTAAGGTCATCTTCATCTTCTACAGCTTCAAATATTGCTAATGCAGGAAATTGAGCTAACTTTTGTGAGGTAATGGCTAAGTTGTCTACTGCAAAATTAACGGATTTTTGTACGTTATTATTTACTAGAGCTTTTTCGCGCAAATTGATTAATTCAACTAATTGATTTGAAAGACTAAAGAGCAAATCGCTATAAACTTGTTTTTGATCGTTAGGTATTATGACAGTTTGGTTAAGGTATTTTTTCAAATCGCTATTGATGCCACTAATGTTTTGTTCGTTGTTTCTTAAAATAGCAGCGGGATCTCCGCTGAGTTTACCAAGCGCTCTAATTTTTGTAGAAAGTAACAGTTGAATCGATGCAACTTGCTCGTTGATTTTGTTAGATATTCCGTCAATCGTAATGTTTTTAGCTTGCGCTGATATTTGTTTTAAAACAACGTCTGCGTCCGCTAATAACGTGGCATCTCCAGTTTGTAAGTAGGTGTTGATAATTCTATTTAACTTGATTGACGCGAGTGTTTTTATGTCTTGATATTGCTGATTATCAATACGACTCGTTTTGTATGCGTTTGACACCCAGTATAGTGTCATCGTAAATATAAGGGCGAAGGTAAAAATAGCGATGCTAGACAACTTAAAAAATTGAGAAACGCGCATAATAGGAGCCAGACGGACTTTTGATTGGCTGAATTATTTCTGCTTTTTATGACAATTTTATGACAAATTTAATTTTGTTTGATTATTTTTGCTAGTTGTTAAAAATGCGTGATCTGGTTTTACATATTGTTAACAATGTCGGTGTTTTTTCATGCTTATTTTACGTTTGAGTTGTGCTAAATCAATTGAAATAAGATGGATTCAGTTGAGTTTTGGAGTTGATTATGTGAAGGTGCGTAATCTAATTTTGTAATAGTAATTTTATTGCTATTTTTCTTGTATGTTATGTTTGCTACGGAGTTACACATGGGCAATTTTGCAACTGAAGCTAACCAAAAAGACGAAACCACTCAATGGGTAAAATTTAGACTAAGTGGTGAAAGTTATGGTATTCCTGTTTTAAAAGTACAAGAAATACAGCGTTACAGTGAAATCTCTCCTATCCCCGGTGCTCCAAGCTATGTGTTAGGTATTATCAACCTGCGTGGTAACGTGATTAGTGTATTAAACACTCGAGAACGTTTTGGTTTAGAAGAGCTTGAAGTTACCGACAATACGCGAATTGTTATTTTGGAAGCTGCGGGTCAAATTGTTGGTATTCTTGTAGACAGTGTTGCAGAAGTTATTAGTGTAAAAGCGAGTGAAGTAGATATTGCGCCAAATGTAGGTAACGATGAAACCGCCAAGTTTATTGATGGTGTTTCAAATAAAGATGGCGAACTGCTTATTTTGTTAGACGCTGAAAAAATATTAAATGACGATGAATGGAAAGATTTAAGTAATTTATAGCTTATACAAAAATCTACGTTTTAATGCATGGCATCTATTGCGTTGCTAGCTGTGTATAGGTTCACATTCAGTAATGAACACACTTCTTTTTCTCCAATAAATCTATTTAAATTTTCGTAGGTGATATATGGAAAATACAGGCTTACTTTATGGTTTTTATTTTGTTGAAAATGATAAAGCTATAAGTATCGAAAATCATGAAAAAGTTGATATAACTAGTTCATCTTGGCTGCACTTTGACTATAGCTTAGCAGATACTCAAGCTTGGTTGGAAAATGAAAGTGAATTAAGCCCCATCGTTGTAAATGCGTTAATAAGCGAAGAAACAAGACCTAGAGCAACAATTGTAAATGATGGGATATTAATATCTCTAAGAGGCGTCAACCTTTCTCCAAACAGTGATCCTGAAGATATGGTTTCAATTCGACTTTGGGTTGAAAAAAATCGTGTAGTCAGTACTAGAAAACGTCCACTATTATCGGTAACTGATATTGTAAGCGACCTTCAACATGGACAAGGCCCCAATTCTCCAGCGCAACTTATTGTTCAGTTAACTGAGCGATTAATGGCGAGGATGACTGATACGATTAATGACTTGGAAGATAAAGTTTCAGTAATTGAAGAAGAAGTTCTTGCTAGTGAAAATTATTCGTCTAGAAGTGTATTGGCTGATTTGCGCCGACAAGTGATATCTTTACGCCGATATTTATCACCACAACGTGAGGCTATGCAGCAACTCCTGAGTGAAAAAATATCTTTGTTCTCAAGCGAAGAAAAAATTCGTTTAAGAGAAGTGACAGATCAGCTGATACGGTTTGTGGAAGACTTAGATTCTATTCGAGACCGCGCTGGCGTTACTCAAGAGGAAGTAACCAATCGCCTAAATGAACAAATGAATAATCGTATGTACGTATTATCAATTGTAGCTGCGGTTTTTTTACCCTTGGGTTTTTTAACCGGATTGCTTGGCATAAATGTGGGTGGAGTGCCAGGCGTTGACAACAGCAACGCATTTGGGTTGTTTGTATTGTTTTTAGTTGTTGTTGTAATTGTTCAAGTTTGGCTATTTAGACGAAATAAATGGTTTTAACGCTCCTTCTAACTTTCATATCTTTTAATGATTAATCAAAAATATTTATTAAAAATCTAAAAATATTTCACTTTCCTTATTGTATATTTCGTCACATTATTTCTTGGAATTCAATGTCGAATTTTAAAGGAAACGAAATGAATATTAATGAATATGATGATGCAAACTTTGACGATGATTCGTATTTAGAAACCGGAATTTCAGGTTTTGAAATTGCGTATGGCTCAAAGAATAAAATTGCTATTAAACAAAAAGTAAAAAAGAAACTTGAAATAAAGAGAAGGCTTGATTCTCTCGAAGAGAGAAGACGTTTATCGCGAGAAATCGATACGCTTTATGGTGAGTTTCAACATTAATGTCAATAAGGAATAAGCTAAGTATTTTATCAGTGGCTCTAATGTTGATTTTTCCTGTTATTGCTAAAGAAAAAAATACTTTTAAAAAAGCATCAACCAGCATCGTTGAAATAGTAGTTCGAGAGTGCAAAGCATTAGCACAAGAAGAAAAAATTGAAAAAATAGATTTAAATTTTTATATGATTCAGTGTGTTAATGATGAATTAGAAGTTAATAAATTTTAGCGAGTTATTCAAACTCATGCTTTATTAAGATAAATTTTAAACAGTTCATATTATGTAAATTATTTTTAGGTTAAATAGTTTGAGTAGTGTGAGCTGTTTATTCTATTTCTAAATATGTGGCATAAGATTATTTATATGTCTACATAAGGGAACAAGTTGAGTGCTTGTTCGATAATGTCTATTTTTTGGCTTTTAGCAAGGTAGCTTGCATATATTTCACGAGAATAAACAGGAGCATTTTCTACTAGAAATAATTTACCACTTCTAACATGTTCAAACGTCAATTGCCTCGGTAAGTACGCGCTTCCACCCCCATCTAAAATAAAGTTTAATGCGATAGTTGGTTGGCTCATGTAGTGTTTAGCTGCAGGAGCTTCATGATAGTCACGTATATAATTTGAGTTAACAGACTCACCATAGTCAACCATAACAAAATTGTCTAAATCGTATGTCTTGCTTGTGTCTTCTACTTCTGTCGAAACAAGATGTAATGGAACCGTTGTTACTTTTTCGGAAATAATATCTTCTATATGATTTGGTTCGAATAAGAACGCAATATCAATTACTCTATTTAGTAAGCTTTTTCTTAAATCTAGCGGATTTGATGTACTTGTAAATAAGCTACAGTCTTCGATATTGCGGTGAATTTTTAGGAGCCAATCTTGTAGCACTATATCCCAAATAGACATCATAGAGCCTATTACCAGTTGCATATTGTTGCCTTCTGCGATAGCAACATCTTGTTTTGCTTTTTGCCACATGAAAATTAACTCATTTGCGTGTTTAATGAGTCGATGCCCTTCAGGTGTTAATTTTAGGTGTTTTTGGCTGCGGTCAAATAGCAAAACTCCAAGGTCTTCTTCGAGTAACTTAATGCGTGCACTAACGGCCGATTGAGTAATAAATAGATTCTCAGAAGAAATTCTAAAATGAAGTGTTCGGCTAACCTCTAAAAATGTTTTAAGTAATTCTATTTTCATCATTCATCCAATCAATTTTTTTTGTCAAAACAAGTAAAATAATGAATTTTATTGTGTATTGATTTGAGTCTACACTCCATTTATCAAAAATGCGAAGAGATTTTTCTTCAGTTTTAAACCTGAAATTAATATAAAGAGAGTGAGAACATTATGAAAATTGCAATTTTATCGCGCAACGCAAAACTATATTCTACAAAGCGCTTGAAAGAAGCAGCTGAGGCTAGGGGACACGAAGTAGACATTATTGATACTTTACATTGCTATATGGATATTACGAGCAGTCGTCCGACAGTTCGTTATCATGGTGAAGAGTTACCGTTTTATGATGCTGTAATTCCTAGAATCGGTGCTTCAATTACATTTTATGGTACTGCTGTCGCGCGTCAGTTTGAAATGATGGGCACTTTTAACGTGAATGAATCTGTAGCGATCAGTCGCTCCAGAGATAAATTGCGTTCATTGCAGCTGTTATCAAGAAAAGGTATTGGTTTGCCTCGGACTGGTTTCGCAAGCAAGCCTGATAATATTAAAGATTTGATTAAGAATGTTGGTGGTGCGCCATTAGTTATAAAGCTTCTAGAAGGTACACAAGGGATCGGTGTTGTGTTAGCAGACACAGCAAAAGCTGCGGAGAGTATTATTGAAGCATTCATGGGGCTTAAAGCAAATATTTTGGTTCAAGAGTATATTAAAGAAGCTGGTGGAGCCGATATTCGTTGCTTGGTTGTAGGAGGCAAAGTTGTTGCTGCAATGAAGCGTCAAGGTGCTGAAGGAGAATTTCGTTCAAACTTACACCGTGGCGGTTCAGCAACAATTGTTAAATTAACGAAAGCTGAACGAGAAACAGCCGTAAATGCGGCTAAAGTTATGGGATTAAATGTGTGTGGGGTTGATTTATTACAATCTCAAAATGGGCCTATGGTTATGGAAGTTAATTCGTCTCCAGGGTTAGAGGGTATAGAAAGTGCAACCGAAAAAGATGTTGCAGGTATGATTATTGAATTTATTGAAAAAAGCCCTAAAAATAGACTAAACAGAACGCGCGGACAAGGTTAGGAGACGTAAATGGAAGCTTTGTGTATAGGCGGAGTAGACATACTGCCAGGCGAAGACAAGAAAATTGAAATTCCTGTAGCTAAACTATATACAGATGCAGATGTTTCATTACCTGTTCATATCATTCGTGGAAAAAAGGCAGGACCTACGGTTTTTATTAGTGCTGCCGTTCACGGAGATGAATTGAATGGCATTGAAATTATACGGCGTTTGCTAAGTCAGCCAAACTTCAAAATTATTCGTGGGACACTCATATGTGTTCCCATGGTAAATGTTTACGGAGTCGTTAACCAAAGTCGATATATGCCAGATAGGCGCGATTTAAATCGTTGCTTTCCAGGCTCTTCAAAAGGTTCATTAGCCGCACGTGTAGCGCATATTTTTATGAAAGAAATTGCTGAGCATTGTGATTATGGGATTGATTTACATACAGGGGCAATTCACCGCTCTAACTTCCCTCAAATTAGAGCCGATATTGGCGATGAAGAAACGAAAGAATTAGCGAAAGTCTTTGCAGCGACAGTCATTATCAATTCCAACTTAGTTGATGGTTCATTGAGAGAGGCGGCAGTAGCCAATAACACTAAAGTGTTACTGTATGAAGCAGGAGAAGCTTTGAGATTTGACGAATATTCTATTCGTACTGGAATTAAAGGAATTGAAAATGTACTCCAATACTTAACGTTGATGCGCAAAAAACGTAGTAAAAAGAAGTTTGTTGAACCTTATATTGCTAAAAGTAGCAGTTGGCATCGAGCTACTGCGAGTGGCATTGTAAATAACATGGTAAGTTTGGGGGATCAAGTTGTTAAAGGTGAAGTATTAGCTGAAATTGGTGATCCATTAGGGGAAGTGCTTGATGTTGTGGTCGCTAGTCGATCGGGTATTTTAATTGGTCGACAAAATATTCCACTTGTTCAAGAGGGAGAGGCCATGTTTCATATTGCTTATTTTTCGGAAGATGACAGTAAAATTGCTGAAAATATTGAAGTCGCGATAGATAACATTTTGCCAGATGGCGAGATGATAAACTAATGATGACTGATGCGAGGAGGTTGAAGTATGTCAACAATGGATAAAAAAATTGTAGGAAGACTAGAAACGATAGCGTTACCTGAGCTAGGGATTGATGAACTTGAGGTGAGGGTAGACACAGGAGCTAAAACGTCTTCATTACATGTTGATAACATTAGAAAATATATAAAAGAAGGTAAGCCGTTTGTTGAATTTGATATTCACCCTGATATTCACAATGTAAATCGCTTAGTACAGTGTAACGCTGCAATTAGTGACATTAGAAAGGTAAAGTCGTCAAATGGAACGTCAGAGCAGCGTTATGTGATTAAGACTGCAATACGCCTTGGAGTTGAAATATGGGATATTGAAATAACCTTAACCGATCGTTCGGATATGAATTACTTAATGTTACTTGGGCGGGAAGGGCTTGGTGAAAAATTTTTAGTGGATCCCGCTAAAGTATTCATGAATGTTTTGCATAATTTTGAAGAATAACTTCGCTAAAGGTAAGTGATTATGACATTAGATAAAATACAAAATTTTCTAAATACCCACATTATGACGATTGGTGAGCAGTCAATTACCATAGGTAATGTGGTATTAATACCAATAGTGTTAATTGTTGGATACTGGTTAACGAGACTATTTGTTAAGTTTGTAACTAAACGTTTAGTGTTAAGAAATACAGACCCAAATATTATTCATTTGTTGCAACGCTTATTTTATGTGGTTGCGATTATTGTATTGGTTATTACTACATTAGACTTAATTAATGTTCCTATTACTGCTTTTGCGTTTTTGTCGGGTGCTATAGCCATTGGTTTTGGTTTTGGCGCACAAAACATTATAAACAACTTCATTAGCGGTTGGATATTAATGTGGGAAAAGCCAATTAGAATAGGTGACTTTTTAGAAGTTGAAACGACTAAAGGTACGGTAGAAGAAATTAATACAAGGTCTACTAGAATTAGACGAATTGATGGTGTGCACCTACTTATCCCTAATAGTAAATTGTTAGAAAATACCGTAGTGAATTGGACATTAATTGATAAATTAGTGCGTACTTCAGTTAGAGTTGGTGTGGCCTACGGAACGTCAACTAAAAAAGTTGCAGAGTTAATTATGCAAGCTACGGTCGAGCAAGAAGAAGTTTTAGGTGAACCAAAACCAATAGTTTCTTTTGAAGATTTTGGCGATAACTCGTTGGTTTTTGAAACAACCTTTTGGATCCATTCAGGTGTTGAAGGCGGCCTGAGGGTAGTACGTAGTAATATTCGTTTTAGAATTGATGAATTGTTTGAAGAAAACGGTATTGTTATTGCGTTCCCACAAAGGGATGTACATTTGGATGGTGCAATAATCATTAAAAATGAACGCGATTTATAAGTAAAAATTTAATCTTCATATTTTTATATTTTTTAGTTCAAAGTAACAAGCATTCTTATTGTTGTACCCGAATGCTTGTTTTATCTCGTATTGTTTTGATTATCGTGTAATGTTTTTTTGTTCAAACCACATAGACATAAAATCTGATGTTAGTTTTTGTTCTATTTGCATAGCAAGTTCCGTTGGACAAAAAATAGTAAACAATACTTGAGTGTCTCCAATGTCAGATGTTGCTACCTGAATATGGGGTTCCGGACCCGCTATATTTACGTCTAATCGGCTTTCTATTAATTGATTGTAACGACAAGCGACATCTTTAAAATCAGCGCAATAGCTATGGGCTTTCTCGTATAACTCGTCGATAAAACTAAATGGATTAACACTAGCATCACGCGTAATAATAAAATGATGCATTGCGTATCTGCGCAGAAAATTTAAATTTTTAATGGAAGACGTTATAAGTTTACTATTAGGTAAATATAATGTTTTTCCTGTGTATTCGTACGCGTCAATATTTACTTCTAGAAGTGTTAATTTCATCCAATCTGTCGAGTGTACTTCTCCATAATAATCGCCGACTTGTATCCAATCGCCTGTTCTGTATGGCCTACTTGAAATAATATATAAAAAGCCAATAAAGCACTGTATAAACTCTCTTGTTGCCAACACTATCGCTACAATAAAAGCGGCAATTGAGAATGCAAATTTTTGTATCTCGTATGCCCAAATGTTACATACTACAATAAGTAATATGATGGTTACTAAATTGTTTACTATATTAATTTTTGAACGTTTGTTTTTGTTGAAACGTATTTTTATGAGAGAAATGATTAACAGCTTCACTAAAAATATCGTGGCAATAACAAAAACAGTAACAAATAATTTGTTACTGAATATTGGCGATACTAAAGCGAAGAATTCATTACTTATATGAACTAATTTGTTTAACAACCTTGGTTCCTTTGCCCTTTATGAGTTTGTTTGTTTTAAGTTTAGTTCTTTAAGCTTTTCTAGTGTTTTTTCAATTCCTATTTTGGAAATACTAGACTGAACTTCACTTTGCTTAGATTGCAATAAACTAATACCTTCAATGACAATATCAAAAATTAACCACTGATTTTCACTATTTTTGTTTAATTTAATAACCGCACTAACTGTTTTTTGCTGGTTTATAACATTGATCGCAACTTGTGCATGTTTGTTATTTGAAGAAATCTTTTCACTGGTTACTAGGACTTTTTCGTTATTATATTTTGATAATAAGTTAGCATAGCTATGCATAAGTTGATTTTCTAATTCGTTAACATAGCCACGCTTTAGATTGTCATCCATAGTTTTAACATGCTTTCCTAGTACTTTTAAAGCAAAGTAGCGATTGTTAACTTCTGGCATTAAATGCTGATTAAGAAGTTGCTTTAACTCTTGTTTATTGAATACTTGTTTATGTTTTAAAGTATTCACTTCTTGCTCTATTTTAGAGAATAATTGTTCTATTTTTTTGGCTGGCGCTATCGTGTTACCGGCCATTGCAACTTGAGCAATAAAAAAACTTAATAATAAAAATACGATTATTATTAAGTTGGTTGAGTTTTTAGGAGATGTTTTCATCGTATAACCTTTATCAATGTAGTTTATCTAATGAAGCGGATTTTAGGGTTATTGGCTTAAATTACAAACGCAATAAATTGTGGATGTTAATCAAAATAATTTATTGGGTACTATCTTCACGTGAAAATTTTTGAATGTATATTTTGTAGAATCTGAATTGAGTTTATTTTAAATTTTTGGTATTCCTTGATTTACGTATACATCAAAACGATTCTTTTTCATTTTGATTGATGTTGATGGTGTTTTATTGGCTAATGGGGGCGCATAAGTAGGGCGCTTTACCACAACTCTGTATGTTGCCAGTGCTAATGCTGGCGCTAATAAACCATCGGCATCTAAGTCTTCCCCCACGAGTGTTTGAAATACTCGCATTTCTTTTTTTACAGCAGCCGACTTTTCTTTATGTGGGTACATTGGGTCTAGATAAATAATGTCAGGTTTTATTGATTCAGGGTGTGAGTCAATCAGTGAACTGTGAACTAACGACATATTGTTAGCGATTGTCGCTACGTCTTCATTTAATTTTGCTCGTTCAAGTCCGTTTTCGAGCAATGCTGCCACTACTGGATTACGTTCTAACATGGTTACTTGGCAACCCAAAGATGCGAGTACGAATGAATCTCTTCCTAAGCCGGCAGTCGCATCGAGTACGTGCGGTGTAAAACCATGCTTTAAGCCCACAGCTTTGGCAATGTCTTGACCTCTGCCACCTCCAAATTTACGACGGTGTGCAACGGCTCCTTCAACAAAGTCTACCTTGATTGGCGTGAGTTTTGGTTCGTCTATTTTTATTAGCTCAAGTACTTGAAAATTAACTTGCAGAATAAATTGTAGATCGGGATGTTTGTGGCTAGAAGCTACGTCACCTATGTAGGTTAGCTGCCATTGTTGCGCTATTTTTTTTGCTAAATCTACGTCGGTTCTGTCAATGTAGGCAACACCAATATGGTGAGTATTCATATTATTCAACTTGTATGTGATTGTCGCCAGTTGCAAAGGCAACTAAACGGCTAATTTGTGCGAGTGATAAGTCGCATTCTTTTTGCCATTCGTTAAATGTGTTTTGAATAGCGAGTAGGCTAGATTTTGTTTGTAAACCACCTGAAATAATGTCGTGAGCTCTAAAGTAACTTTCTATATCTCGAGAGAGTAAAAACGTATCTTTACCCATGGCGCGAAGGCTATAAGGGCCTGTATTGCCACCCAAACGTTGGCCATTTTTTTTAAGGTACGCCCATAAACCAATAATGTCGTTTGATGGCCAGTTAGCGATAAATTCTACAAAGCTATGCCCGTTTTGTTGCTCGTTAAAAATCATTTGAGCGTTGTCTTTAATCGTTTTAACTTTGTTGTAGTTACGTATTATTTTGGGATCGCTTGCTTTTTTTTCTAACATCTCTTCAGGCATCATTAATATTTTTTCAATATTGAAATCGAAAAATAGCTCTTCAAAATTGTCCCATTTGTTTTCAACTACACGCCAAACAAAGCCAGATTGAAATATTTTCTTGGTGAAAGCCGAAAGCGCTCTGTCGTCGCTTAGCTCATTTAACACATCGGTTGGATATGCTATATCAGACAAAAGTAAATCGAGTGCTTCGTTTCCACCTTTACGCTCTGAAGCGCGTTGATAAATGGCTTGGATTTTTTCCATTATTTTTATATACCTTGAACACGTGTAACTGAAATGAAGACATTAATACGAATAATAAAAGGTATTGGTTTTTTAACAAAGAAATTATTTTATTTATTAGAAGGGGAAAAGCGAGAGAAGAAACAAGAACACGCTCATTTACGTGTTCTTGTATGAAAGGTTGGGTTTAAAGTGAGCTTATAACCGCGTCTAACCCTTTTTTAGATTGAGCAACTGTTTGCATCGAGTCTAATCCATTAGGGTATTCTTCTTGCTCTAATACTAGCCACTCTGTGCCGCCAACTTTAACGTTGTGTTTTATGTGCGTTGCCCAATCGTATCCGTCTTTGCCAATGATAGGACTTTGATTTGAACCTTTGTGAGTACGTACTTTTATGTGCGTTGTTTGTGTACGTGCAGGGTAGCGTTTAAGGTAATCTACAGGGTCTTTACCTGCATAATTTACCCAGCCAACATCCATTTGTAGTACAAAACTTTGAGGGGTGTTTTTAGCGATATGATCCCAGAATGTTGTATTTTGGTAATCGTCAAATTCTTGATCATGGTTATGATAACCTAGCTGTAAACCATACTTGGCTACTTTTGGTGTTAGTACGTTTAGATCGTAAACAAGGCTATTAATGCCGTCAGCACTCCACGCTCGGTGATCTGAAGATATTAATACATACTTTGCGTCTAATGCTTGAATAAACTTAAGCAAATCTTCGCTATTTTCACTTTTTAGCTTTTTAACGTTTAGGTGCGCGCCACTTGTTTTTAATCCTATTGAGGTTAAATAAGCTTTCAAGCCTTCTGGATCTTCGCTATATGGTCCATAATTACCTGCAAATTCCACCCCTTCGAAACCTAGGTCGGCAAGTTGTTTTAATGTGCCTTTAAAATCGTTTTTAAGTTTATCTCTAACCGACCATAACTGAACACTTACTGGAGGTACTTTTAGAGTTGGCTCAGCTGTAGGGCTTTTTATCGTATTGTTACAACCAGACAAAATGCTAATGTTAAGTGCAATACATAGTATACCGAGTATTTTTTTCATTCTGTTTCCTTATGCTTAACTATTATATTTGTGATTAATGACCGGTCGGACGAGGGTCACTTTTAAGGGTTTTTAAGTAGGATAAAATATCCCTAATTTGTGTTTTAGTCAGTATATAACGCATAGGTGGCATACCTGATACTGGGCGTTGTATTGTTTCTATCTCACTTTTTAAATATTCTTTTTTGCTATCTTGGTCTTTACCAAGTGTGATGCTTTTTTCTGTTTCACCAAAAAATAGGGCAGAAACTGTTTCGCCACTTTTCATTGTTAGTGTCATAACGCCAAAGCCGGGAGCAATTGCCTTGTTAGGTTCAACGAGCGCCTCTAATAAGTATTGAACATTGTGTTGTTTACCGATACTCGATAAGTCAGGCCCCACAAAAGAGCCATCACCATTTATGGTATGACAACGAATACACTGTGCAGCACCTCCTCCAAAAACTAATGCTTTACCTTTTTCTTTATCACCTCCGATTAAGGTACTTGCAAATTGTGTAGTTACATCAGATTTAGCTAATTTATCGTTGTATTTTTTGAGTAGCTGTTGAATTTCTTTATTGTTACTTTTTTCTGCAGCGGCTAATAATTCAAGGGTGATTGCAGGTTCATGCGTTTGCTGATTTAAGTGTTTGAGTTTAGTAACAAGCGCATTGTCTATATTGTCGTTGGTATTATTACCCAATAAAGACAACGCTATTTTTTGGTTGATAATGGATGTTGACGTTAAATAGCCATTGGCAATCGCTAGGGCGCGATTTTTATCATTAATGAATAAATTTCTTAATGCTATTGAGCGAATTTTACTAGATGACTCTGAAAGCATTTTAGTCGCTATAGGCGCTGCTTTTTCTCTAAAGTTCGCTTGAATTAATTCAAGCGCTTGTTCACGTATTTCAATGTTCGCATTGATATCGGTTGATATTTTTTCTAACAATGTAATAGGTAATATATAGTTTACTTGGCCTGCAATTCTCATTGCTTGTATGAGTGCCTTATCTTTTGCAATTGCTAATACGTCAGGTATTAGTTTTTTAATTGTAGACGTAATATTGGCGCGCTTTTTATTTGCGAGTGTTGGCAGCCCTGTTACGGTATCTATAGGATTAACATTCTGCCAACCTTCAATAGCAGCAAGAGCTTCGGCGGCTAACCTATCGGGAACGATAGGAGATGCGGCATATTTTAATAAATTGACTGCGTTCTCAATCTGACCTTCGTTAAAATTAGCGTTAATAATTCTATGATGTATATACGCTTCTGCTTGTGTGTTGTGTCGCATGTTTGGGCTTAGGAGTGATGCAACATTGGTTCTTACACTGGTAAGTGATTTGTCATCAATTGCTATGATCGCTTCATCAACAAGCGCTTGATCTTTATCATTAAGAAAATAAGCGATGTCGTTATCATTAAGTAAGCGAAGTGATAGCAATATACCTAAGCGTACAGCCTTAGATGGATGTTTTTTGTAGCTGAGCCAATGTTTTTTATCAATACCTTTTAAGGCCATGGTAAGAGCATGTCTTAACCATAAATCTTTATCTTTTATTTTATCTAATTTATTGATAATTGGTTTGACCGCAAACTTAGATTGTATTTTTCCTAACGCATAAGCTGCATACATAGCGACTTGGTTGTGTTTGTCGTTAAGTGCTTTGATAAGTGCTGACTCAGCAAATACACTTTTATGACTTCCTAGTACACGAGCGGTTTGAATCCGTACCTGGTCGTTGGTATCGTTTAGTAGCGGTAAAAGCTGTTTTAGTACTGATAAATCAGCTTTGTTATTTCTAATGAGTTGACTAACACCCCAAATACTATGAATTCTACTATACGTATCAGCGGAGAAGTTTAATGCGTTTGCTTTAAAAAAGCGTAATGCATCGGCCCCACGATCGGCCATTGCAAACTGAGCACGTTGACGAATGGTTTGATGATCAATTGAAAGTAATTCGTTAAGCATGCTTAACGTTTTTTGAGAAAAGTCACTCGTTAATAATTGATGATATTTTTTATGGGTTTGTTTCTGGTTGTAGTCTATATTCGGGTTGCTTAACGCATATATTGCGCCTTCATTTTTGGGCTTCCATCCACCAAAATTAAATTCAGAAAGGTAAAATCGTCCATCAGGCCCAAAATCAACGTCGGTAACATTTATGCCTCTAATAAAATCAGTAACTGTACCAGCAAGGAACGAGGCACCGTTTTCAGTATTTTTAAATGTACTGACATAAGATCCAGAAGCTGAACCACCATAATGTGCAATAAAAAAGCTTTTGCGCCATTTCTCGCCTAAATAATTACTTGGATTATATGTTAATCCGGAAGGGCCTGTATAAAGTTGCCCAATACTTGGTAGCATGAATTGAGGTTGGTTGTTGTTTCTTGGTAATGACATATCATTAACCAGCCACGCTACTGGAATAGTTTGTTCGCCAGTATATTCTGAAGAACGCAGATTAAACCTATTAGTAAAGCTCATGATACTTTGGTGACCTGCATGCCAGCCTGAATCACCACCTTCAATAAGATGGTTGATGCGCTCAAAATCTCCATGGTCGCCATCATTGTCTGCGGTAAATAGGTTTCCGAATTCGTCAAAAACTAGTTCTTGAGGGTTTCGTAAACCGTTGTAGTAAATTTCAATATTCGAACCATCTGCATTTGAGCGAAAAACAGCACCTAAATTTGGGCCATGAATTTTTTTTCCCTCTTTGGTAGTAAAGCTATAACCTCTATCACCGATTGACCAATATAGACGTCCTTCTGGACCCCAAATTAGGCCGTGCATATCGTGACCTAGAAAACTAACTCGTGTTCCAAAGCCGCTTTGTAGTGATGTTCTTTTATCTGATATTCCATCGTTATTGTGATCTTCTAACTGCCATAAATGAGGAATATTGGTGTAATACACTTTGCCGTTTCGTTCTATTATGCCAGCACCTAAACCATCCAATAGATCGTTAAAACCGTCGGCAAATAGGGTAGACCTATCCGCTTTTCCATCATTATTTGTGTCTGATACAAAGCGAATTTTGTCTGACGTGTTACTGAATTGTCCTTCGGGTAGCTGATCTTTAAAGTCATGGTACATTTTGAAGCGGTCTTCTAATGTTTCAATTTCCACATCTGCTATCGATAAATTTTTGTTATATCGTCTTATATCATCGACACCTTGATCTACCCTGTAAATCTCAGCGATCATTAGTCGACCTTTAGAGTCAAAGCTGAAATAGCCAGGGTTTTGGGTGTGAGAAGGGTCGGCCCAAAGGTTAATTTCCATATTCTTTGGAAGATTGAAACTATCCATTCTATTTTCAATATCGCGCAACGTCATTACTTCGGCTGTAATACCTTGCGAATATACGCAAATAAGTGTGATGAACAGTTTTTTAAACATAAGCGGCCACTAATTTTAGAAAGATAGTTAACAATATACTGATCAATCTTATCCGGATTATTGAAATTTAAGGTAGGAAATATTCGGCCAATAATAAAAAAAAATCGGCGCGAGTTGGGAGTGGTTAATCTGTTTTTTACGTTGAAAAGTGAAATTTAATATATGGAGGCTTCCTGAAAGCCTCCATATACCTTGTTTATAACTATTTTATGCCGCTATGGCGAAGTAATGCCTCAATGCTAGGTTCTCGGCCTCTAAATGCTTCAAATAAATCGCTAGGCTCTTCTGAACCACCTTTTTCTAAGATGTTATTTAAGAAATCACGGCCAACATTCTTGTTAAATACACCTTCTTCTTCAAATCTCGAAAATGCATCTGCTGATAGAACTTCTGCCCATTTATAACTGTAATAACCCGCAGCATATCCACCAGCAAAAATATGACTAAACCCGTTTTGAAAACGGTTAAATTCAGGCGCTTTAGCTACCGCATATTGTTCACGCACTTTATTTAATGTGTTTTGAATATAATGTGTATTTTCTGCTTCAGGATTAAAGTTCATGTGCATTTTGAAGTCGAATAAACTGAATTCTAGTTGACGAAGCATTTGCATTGCAGACTGGAAGTTTTTAGCCGCAAGCATTTTTTCCAGCATGTCGGCAGGTAAAGGTTCGCCAGTTTCGTAGTGGCCTGAAATAAAGGCAAGTGCTTCTGGCTCGTAACACCAGTTTTCTAAAAATTGGCTTGGTAGTTCTACAGCGTCCCATGGAACTCCGTTGATGCCTGACACGCCGCTTTCATTTATTTGCGTTAGCATGTGATGAATGCCGTGACCAAATTCATGGAACAAGGTAACAACTTCGTCGTGCGTAAATAAAGCCGGCTTATTACCTACTGGTTTGTTGAAGTTACACGTTAAGTACGCAACAGGTAATTGAATATCGCCATTTACTGTTTGTCTTCTACCTACGCAATCATCCATCCATGCGCCGCCACGCTTTTTGGAACGCGCGTAAAGATCTAAATAGAAGCTGCCTCTTTGGTTATTGTTTGCGTCGAATACATCAAAAAACTTCACATCTTCGTGCCAAGTATCAACGTCATCACGTTGTGTAATGGTTAAACCAAATAAGCGATTTACTACTTCAAACAATCCCGAAACGGCTTTGCTTTCAGGGAAGTATGGGCGTAATTCTTCGTCGGAAATAGCGTAACGTTCTTGTTTTAGCTTTTCTGCATAATAAGGTAAATCCCACGCTTGTAATTCGTCGCCATTTGGCGTGATGGTTTTAGCGAACTCTGTTAGTTCTTGTATTTCTTTGGCGCCTTGTTGCTTTGATTTGGCTGCTAAACCTTCAAGAAAACCAATAACTTCACTTGTTTTAGCCGCCATTTTAGTTTCGATTGATTTTTCTGCGTAATTTTCAAAACCTAGCAACACTGCAAGATCGTGCCTTAATTGCAGTGTTTCTAGCATGAAGTCGCTATTGTCGAATTCACCGGCGTTTGGCCCTTGATCTGATGCACGAGTACAAAACGCATGATACATTTTTTCACGTAGATCGCGGTTATCGCAGTATGTCATTACAGGTAAGTAGCTCGGAAAATCTAACGTGAACAACCAACCTGAAAGTTCTTTTTCTTGCGCTAATGCTTTAGCTGCTTCTTTTGCGCTGTCTGGCAAGCCAGACAATTCGTCTTCATTGGTTATATTTACTGTAAACGCATGAGTAGCATCTAATACATTGTTGCTGTATTGCGAACTGAGATCAGATAAGCGCGTAACAATTTCACCGTAACGGACTTGTTGAGACTTTTCTAAGGCAATGCCAGACAATTTAAAGTCACGTAATGTATCGTCAATTACTTTCTTTTGAGCAACATTAAGTGATTGATAGTGTTTGCTTTCTGCAAGCTGTTGGTATGCTTCATACAGTGGTTTATGTTGGCCAACGAATGTGCTGTATTCAGACAGTATAGGTAAGCATGACTCGTACGCGTCGCGCAGTTCATCACTACTAACAACCGAGTTCATGTGTGATACAGGAGACCATAATTTACCTAATTTATCGCCTACTTCGTCAATAGGTTCAACAAGGTTTTTCCATGTAAATTCAGTTGTAGACGACAACACATTATCTATAACTTTTTTACACTCTGAAATAGCGTGTTCAACGGCAGGTTTTACGTGTTCTGGTTTGATTTTTGAAAATTCAGGTAAAGCAGTTTGTACAAGTAATGGATTTGTCATCGATTGTTGACCTTTATAGAAATACTTACTCTATATGTAATAACGAATTGGCTTCATTTCAAGGACAAATAAAGCAATACCCCAGTACTTGATATAAATATCTAAATTTAATGATATTTCTCAAAAATTAACTATGCTTATATTGAATACGTTCTCACGAATATGTGAGATTTAATACGCAGTTTGGTATATCCCTTTTATTTATGTTAAAAATGGAATGCTAACTTATAAATAACCAAAAATTAATACCATTAAATCAATAGAATAATATTACGCAATTTATGGATGAATTAGACGTGAGAAAAATACTAAATATGTTGGTAGTGCTCGGGTTTTATGTTTAAGTTTTTATGTAGCTTTTTTATGTTGTTTTGCCTGTTCGTGATGAACGGGCTTTTTACGTTTACTGCAGTTGCGAACGTAAACAACCTTAAATTATCAACGTTAACCGTTGAAGATGGCCTATCTCAAGGTACGGTAAATTCGGTTGTTCAAGACTCGTCTGGTTTTATATGGATTGGTACTGATGGTGGGTTAAATATTTATGACGGATACACCTTTAAACTGCTTGAAGGGCCAGACGATGACTTTGACAATTTCTCTATTGAAGTGTTTGAACAAGACTCTAAAGGTTTACTTTGGGTTAATGTGTACGACAAAGGAATATATAACTACAACCCAATAACTAATAAATATCAGCTGGTAATTGCACAAACTAGCCTCGATAAAAACCAATATGTATCTCACATGATCGAAGACAGCAATCAAAAAATATGGATTGCGACGTCAAAGCATATATATCAATACGATGAACACGATAATAAAGCGTCGTTAGTGGCGGATATGTCGCTAGACCTTCCTGGTAACGCGAATATTACTGAATTTCTAGAGCATAAAAACTATTTGATTGTGGGTTCCTCTGCGGGAATTTTTGCGTTAAATAAACAAGAAAAAAAGTGGCGCAAACTTCCTTCTATAACGTCTTCTAAAAATGGCAATACAGCCGCCGATGAAACAAAAATATATACGTTGCACGCACATGAAAATGATCTGTATATAGGCTCATTTACCAGTATTTCTCGCTTGGATATCGCGTTTTTAGATGATTATTATCACCAACGCACCGATCTCCCAGAATATGTAAAACTTGCTGAAGGAATTTCAACATGGCAGTTCTTTGACAATGTTAAGAACTTGTACGTAGCGGCTAACCAAGGGTTACTCATTGTTGATTATGAGAAGAAGCAGCTTGATTACTTGTTCGGTTATTCTGATGTATATGACGACGTGTCGGACGATACGGTTAGGTCGGTATTTATTGATAATAAAGGCATGTTTTGGTTAGGAACTGGTGCATCAGGTTTATATCTTTGGCAATCATCTAGTGAATTGGTGACAAATTATCGTTATAAAAAAAATAGCCCGAGTAGTTTGAGTTTCAATGAAGTATGGAAAATAGTTCCTGATCGCCAAAACAGTGATGCATTTTGGGTCGCAACTGCCAATGGGCTTAATCTAGTTAATAGTACTACTCATGCAGTTGAATCGTATTTGGTGAATAAAACCAATAAGGAAATTTATGGAGCTAACCATATTTTCCATATGGAATATTATGATGACAATGTTTTGTTATTGGGCACATACGAAGGCGTTAAACTTTTTGATACGTCGACCCTTGAATTACTTGATAATGCTTATTCAGAAGAAATAACAAAGCTACTTTCAGGCGCATATATATCTTTTTCGGTTGATGACAATCAAAACATTTGGCTCGCAACAGAAGAGGGCATTTTTAAAATATCGTTATCTGAACAGGTTGTAGAGCATACCTTTGATATCGCAAAAGATCTAAATTATAGAACGGTTGAGCAAGACATTACCAATTTATTAGGTTTTTTGCCTGACAGTTCAATGTTAATGTTTTCAAATAATGATTCGTTATGGGGAGTTGATACGTTAACGGGTGAATCTAGCCTGCTTTATACCCATCCTAGGGCGAACCTAACCGAGTGGACGTATATTGATAATTGGCTGATTGATGAAAATAATGTGTTTTGGATGACCTTTTTAGGTAAAGGCATTATCGGTTTGTCTTTACCAGATTTTACCCCAAAATATCATTATTCAAGCACTAACTCTATTCTCGATAATAATATCTACGGTGTTCAGGTAGATTCAGACGGAGACCTATGGTTTTCTAGTCATGATGGTTTGTTTTTCATGGACAGTAAAACTCATCATTTTAGAAACTTTAATACTAAACACGGTTTTAGTAACAATGAATTTAATGGTGGTGCTTGGTCTGACTTTTCTAAGGGGAGGTTTATCTATGGAGGCATGTCTGGTGTCAGTATTTTTGAACCGCTAAAGTTAAAACAACTACAAGCGAATGAAGACTTCTCGGTTACTGTAACTAATGTGAGTGCACTATCGAGGGATTTAGATTTGCCGCTTATTTTAAATACTGACGTACCTATTAAGCTGGCCTATGACGATATAGGTATTCGCGTTGACTTTTCTACGCTTATTTTTGGTAATACTGAACGAATACGTTATGAATATAAGCTTAAAGGTAATGATGATGTTCAATATCCTTTAACTTACGAAAATAGCATTACCTTTCCATTTTTATCCTCAGGCAGACACGTTCTAGAAATTAGAGCTGAATCACCTGTAACAGGTGAATTTTCAGCGCCAACAACAATTATTTTTTCGGTATCTTATGCTCCATGGGCATCTCCAATTGCTTATCTTATTTATTGTATTATCGCTGCTTATTTTATCGGTGCATGGGTTCATAAACGACAAAAGCAACGTGTCGAATTAATTAATGCACATGAAGAGGTTAAATTTAGAGAAAATCGACTTCAACTTGCGTTGACGGGGAGTAATAGTGAGGTATGGGATTGGCAAGCCAATGACAACTTAATGTTTGGTAAGCGAGCATCTCAAGACCTAGGTTACGCAGACTTTAAAGACTCATACCCGTTTAGAGAGCACGTTGGGTTAATTCACCCTGAAGACAAAGAAGACTTTTTATCACGTTGGCAGATTTTCCTACATAACGAGTCTGATAACGACAGCTTCACATGTACCTATCGTTTAAAAAATAAGAAAGGCGAGTGGCTATGGTACAAAGACTTGGGCAAAATTGTTGAAGTATCAAGTGACGGAGAACCAATCAGAATTACTGGATCGTATACCAACATTACAGATACTAAGGCTTCAGAAGAACGCGCTTTGTATTACGGCGATGCATTCAAACAAACCAAAGATTGGGTGTTTATTATTAGTGAAAATTTCACGCGTGTAACGGCCAATAAATCGTTGTGTGAAGTGTTTGGCTGGGAGAATGAGGAGTTTGAATTCAGCGATAAATTGTTTGGCTTTACCCAAGAGAAACGCGATCAATATCGTAAAGTCTTATCTCGTTTAAAAGAAGGCGAGCATTGGAAGAGTGAAGAACTCGTCTTTACAGACGATGGTGACGAATATCACGTTATTGTAAATATTACGGTCAGCCGTAACGAAGCGAATAACCAATTGCACTACATTTGTGTTTTTTCAGACATTTCTGCGCAAAAGCTTGCCGAACAAGAGCTAAGGTATTTAGCAAATTACGATCATCTTACCAACTTACCCAATCGCTCATTATTGCTTGAAAGAATCAAGCACGCCATGGATTATTCAAAACGCAAAAATACCTCAATTGCGTTATTCTTTATTGATTTAGACCGTTTTAAACAAATTAACGATACCTTAGGGCATGATTGTGGTGACTTGTTGTTGCAAGAAGTTACCGCAAGACTTACGAACACTTTAAGGGTAGATGACACGATTGCACGTATTGGTGGCGATGAATTTGTCGTTTTACTTGAATATTTTAAAGGTAATTCGCAGCTTGGCAGTATTGCTCAAAAATTAATTGAAGCCGTAGGTAAGCCTGTCACATTAAACGGTAACGTAGTTAGCGTAGGCGCAAGTATTGGTATTGCGTTGTATCCTGATGATGCTCGAAATTCCGATGAACTTCTCCGTAATGCCGATGTTGCAATGTACTATTCAAAACAATTAGGGCGAAATACGTTTCAGTTTTTTACTAAACGAATGAATTACGAAGCAAATTCACGCTTGCAGGTAGAATCTAATTTGAAACAAGCATTGAGTAAAAACGAGTTTGTTAATCACTATCAGCCAATTGTTGATTCGGCAATTGAAAAGCCTATTGGTTTTGAATTGTTGTTGCGTTGGCAAACGCCTGAAAAATTAATTCCGCCTTTAACTTTTATTCCTATCGCTGAAGAACTGGGTTTAATTGTTGAAATGACAGAACAAGCTATTGACCGAGGGTTGAGAGACCTTGCTAAATGGCGTGAAACCAATGAAGAGCTATTTCTTTCTGTTAACCTTTCACCTTTACACTTTGCTAAAGATAGCCTTGTGCCTTTCATTAAAAAGCAGTTATTTAAGCATGACTTACCAGCGAGTGCGTTAAAGCTAGAAGTTACAGAAAGTGTACTAATTTCTGAGCCAGAAAAAGCCATAAAAATTATGAATATGCTATCAGCACTCGGCATTTTATTAGCACTCGATGACTTTGGCACGGGTTATTCCTCATTGTCG
This sequence comes from Colwellia sp., assembly GCA_020630795.1. GTDB lineage: Bacteria > Pseudomonadota > Gammaproteobacteria > Enterobacterales > Alteromonadaceae > Pseudocolwellia. The sequence continues at coordinate 79,588 of JAHDIK010000011.1, read as the reverse complement.
TATTTAAAACAATTACCGCTGCAAATTATTAAAATTGATCGCACTTTCGTATCAGGTATTAACGTAAACAGTGCCGACGAAGCGATAGTAGATGCTACTGTTGTACTGGCGAAACGGTTGAACATGAAGTGTATTGCAGAAGGTGTTGAAACACAGGAGCAACTTGATTATTTAAGTCAGCTTAAATGTAGAGATATACAGGGCTATTTTTATAGTCGACCTTTACCGTTTGAAGAGCTTAGTGATTACCTTGTCACACAAAATAAACAGCCGTTACTCGCATCGTCTTGATTCTTTGAACATATCAACCCATATAAAGGGTTAATAAAGAATGAAATTACAAACAGGTAATCGAGGTCTTTAACCAATAATCCATTTAACTATTTAATCGGAACCATTATGACTCAACATTTTGACTACATTTCTATCGGCGGCGGTAGCGGCGGCATCGCATCTGCAAATCGTGCGGCTAAATTAGGTAAAAAAGCAGCGGTAATTGAAGCAAAATATATCGGTGGAACATGTGTAAATGTAGGGTGTGTACCTAAAAAAGCTATGTGGTACGCAGGTCAGATTTCCGATGCATTAAAGTTTGCGTCTGACTACGGTTTTAAAGCGCCACTACAGTCATTTGATTGGGCTAAACTCGTAAGCAATAGAGAAGCATATATTGAGCGTATTCATGCCGCGTATCAGAGAGGATTTGATGCAAATAAAGTTACCGTTATTGATGGTTTTGCAACGTTCGTAAATGCCAATACCGTTGAAGTTAATGGTACTCAGTACACGGCAGATCATATAACAATCGCTACAGGTGGCAGACCAAGTATTCCTAATATTGAAGGTGCTGAGCACGGTATAGACTCAGACGGCTTTTTTGCGTTAACAGAGCAACCTAAAAGTGTTGCTGTAGTAGGGGCGGGTTATATTGCCGTTGAATTAGCTGGCGTGTTTCATGCGCTTGGTACGCAGGCGCATTTGCTCGTGCGTAAAGAAAAGCCATTACGTGGTTTTGATGACATGCTAAGCGACACATTAGTAGAGCAAATGGCGAAACATGGACCAACATTACATACGCATAGTATTCCTACCAAGGTTGAAAAAGGTGATGACGGATTACTGACTATCCATTTAGAAAATGGCAAAACAGTAGGCCCTGTTGAGAAATTGGTATGGGCAATTGGACGCGAACCAGCAACCGACAATATTAATATTGAGGCTACTGGTATTGAGTTAGATGAACGTGGATTTATTCCTGCAGACAAATATCAAAATACCGACGTAAGTAATATTTATGCAGTTGGTGATAATACGGGTCGAGCACAACTAACGCCTGTAGCAGTGGCCGCCGGCCGCCGATTATGTGAACGTTTATTTAACAATAAACCTGACGAACATCTAGATTATTCAACCATTGCAACAGTTGTGTTTAGCCATCCTGTTATTGGAACCGTAGGGTTAAGTGAAAAAGAAGCATTTGCAGAATACGGTGAAGAAAATGTGAAGGTATATAATTCACAATTCACCGCGTTGTACCAAGCTATTACTGAAGATTACCGTGACCCAACACGTATGAAATTAATATGTGTAGGTGAAGAAGAAAAAATAGTCGGTATTCACAGTATCGGTTTCGGTAGTGATGAGCTATTACAAGGGTTTGCAGTAGCGATGAAAATGGGCGCTACCAAAGCAGACTTTGATAATACAATAGCGATACATCCAACCTCTGCCGAAGAATTTGTCACAATGTAGGCTTATGCTTATACAGTAGTAAATTGTTAGCCTATTACTGATTTTACGTAATAGGCTATTGTTTTTATTTTTTAACGTTACATCGTTAGCTTTCTATACAATGTGCGCAAGCTTATTCCCGCAACTTTTGCCATATCATCTTTGTTTTCATAGGTTTCTTCGAGCTTTTCGAAGTATCTTTTTTCCCACTCTTTTAACGTACAAAGCGTATTGTTATTTTGATTAACTAACACATTATCTTGGTTAACATCTAACGCGAGCGCTTCTTTAATATGTGACGTGTGTATTGTGTCGCTATCGCATAGTATTACTGCTCTATTTACAATATTTTTGAGTTCTCTAATATTTCCTTCGAAGTGCTGAGTGGCAAGGTATTTAATGGCGTTAGTGGTTAACTGATGCTTAGCAGATAGTGTTTTTAAAATGTGTGAAACTAAATGCGGTATGTCTTCTTTACGTTCGGCGAGCGAGGGAACTGTGATGGGAAACGCGTTAATACGGTGGTATAAGTCTAATCGAAATTCGCCATTTTTTACCATGGCTTTTAAGTTACGGTGGGTTGCACAAATGAGTCTAAAATTTGTCGTCCTCACTTCTGTACTACCAACTCGCCTGAATGTTTTTGATTCAATAAGCCTGAGTAATTTTACTTGTGTATCGAGTGATATATCGCCAATTTCATCTAAAAACAATGTACCGTTATCGGCGTATTCTACTAAGCCTATTTTATCGATACTCGCTCCTGTAAATGCGCCTTTGTTGTGACCAAATAATTCACTTTCAATGAGTGATTCGCTTAACCCTGCACATTCTAATGTAACCATAGGGCTGCTTTTTCTGTCGCTCGATAAGTGTATTAGTTGGCTAATCAGTTCTTTACCCGTGCCCGACTCTCCTAACAGCAATATGTTTACGTTATTTTTTGCCGCGCGTGTCGCGGTTGATAGCAGCTTATTAAATGACGGGCTTTCACCCACTATTTTTTGTTTGAGAGGATCACCGCTCGCTAAAGGTACAGGATTAAACAGTTCTACGAAAAAGGTAAGTTCTCCGTTATCGTTAAATATTGGAATCATTTCTACATTAACGTTCTCACGCCCGTGAGGAGATTGATGCACGTGTAGCACTTTTTCTTTTTTACGAGACTTTAATGCCGGTATTAATGGGCAGTCTTCACCTTCTTGATCGCAAGGCTTATTATAGCCGTGTGATACAGCAAAACATTTTGGCTTTTCGGCTAAATTGTAAACACCAAATTTTTTCTCGTAATGAGAATTTACCGCAATAATTTCATACTGTGCTGATACCAAAATAGCAGGTACATCGTAAGCGGCTAACATTTGGCTAAGCTGTTGGGCATTTTTCATAAGAAGATGTGTATTGTCATTTTTGGTATTTATTTTGTCATAAATGACAAAATGCGCATAGAGTAAATACAGCTTATAAAAAATAGATATAAAATACAGCAGGTTATTGTTTTGTGTTTTATGGTACGCCGTTTGCTAACAGTAATAGTTCAGTATGGTTAATATACAACTGACTCATTAAAGTTATAAATGCTCGCTGCGTTTAGCTATTGGTAAATTCACCCGTTAGGATTCAACATGAATAAAAAACAACTTATTTCTATAGCCATTATTGGCACAGTATTTACCGCTGCGGTTCATGCAGACACTATGGTTATTTCAAAAAGCGAAGCTATTGTTAATGAATTTCAAGGAGAACTAAAAAGCAAATTAGTTCAAGCAATGAAATCAGGCGGCCCGGTTAATGCTATTGAGGTATGTAAAAGTGAAGCGCCTGTTATCACTCAATTAATGTCTAAAAAGTACAATGTTGAATTACAGCGAGTGAGTAAAAAGCACCGCAATCCCATTAACAAACCTGATGCTATGCAAACGACTATTTTAGACTATATGGAGAGTCAACCTGCTAATAGCTATTATCAAGAATTTGGTGACAACCAAGCGATCTACGCTAAAAAAATTACTACGGCTAAAGTGTGTTTAGCGTGTCACGGAGATGTTGTTGATGCTTCCGTCGCTTCGGCACTCGAAAAGCATTACCCTGCTGATTTAGCAACAGGTTATAAAGAAGGGGATCTACGCGGTATTTTTAGTGTGAAATGGTCTGCAAATCAACACAAAAATATAGGCGTTAAAAATCTTCGTAAAGTTGATCAAAACTTGTGGGTTGGTGGTCAGCCGTCAATTGCCCAAATAGCAGAGCTAAAAGAAGCCGGTATAACACGTATTATTAACTTACGTTCTGATAAAGAAATGAAATTTGATGAAGCAAAAGTCGCTGATCAATTAGGAATTGAATACGTGAGTCTACCTATTGCTGGCGCGAAAGATATTAATTTTGAAAACAGTCGTAAAGTAAGGAAGTTGCTTGATGAAGCTAATGGCAAAGTGTTATTGCACTGCGCTAGTTCAAATAGAGTTGGGGCACTATTAGCGTTAAGTGCTAATGAAAAAGGGGCGTCAAAATCAGCATCATTAGCTATCGGTAAAGCTTCAGGTCTGTCTAGCTTAGAGAAAGTTGTAACTACATTACTAAAATAGTTTCTTGTCGTTTGGCGGTTTTGTTATTTTTTTAAAAACCGCCTTTTTTACGACTAAAGCTATAGTGCGCACTACCTTCCTATTGTGGCTTCTCCAAGTGCTTTAAAATTCACAATGTAGAATTTATTAGGTGTTGGTTTTACATTGTTAAATGCTGGCGACTTATGCAGTTGATTGGTTGTTGCATATATTCCGGCTTTACCAGCGGTTGAAAACCCTTCCACCCAGCTAAGTAATCCTTTGTCTTGGTGTAATATTTTGTACTTTCTATCAGGAGTTATTACACCGATGGCATTATTACTTAAATCTGACACGTATATATTGTTGTCTGCATCAATGGTTATACCGTCGCCCATTGGTCTTGGTGCATAATTTTCTACATGTGATAACAGCTGTTTTGGAGTAAGTTCTTTATTGTTTAATGCAGACGTTTTTATACGGTAAAGTGATTCACCGCTCATGGGAGCGAAATAAACCCACTCGTTATTTACGTCAATAGTAATCGGGTTTACACCAACTCTAGCTTCCTTACCTTGCATTTTTACAGTAGTTCCATCTATCACAAGCGCTTTGTTTTCAGGAATCGTTGCAAATGAACCGTCTAATACTCTTCTTACTAGCCCTGTTTTTAAATCTAATACTAATAAGGCTGATGTTTTTGCGTCTGCCGTTTCTGTGATGTAAATGGCTTCGTTATCTCGGTCAACCGCCATGTCGTTTAGAATGTACGCATCGTTAACTATTGGACGAGCAATATAGAATATTTTATATAACTCTTCTTTTTTTGTGTCCCAACCAATAACACGACCCATACCGTCTTTTCCCCAAATAGTGTCGATAAACCAAAATATATCGTGCTTATCTACAATGGCACCTAAAACTCCGTTGAGTGGAGGGAAAAAGTCTTCTTTGGGGTAAGGGGTAAATGTTCCGTCAGGTAATACTTCAACGACCTTATGCGGAGGACTGTAAGCTAAATGCGTGCTCATAAATATTCTACCGCTATTACTTACTGCAATATTAGCTGGAGGTGTATCTGAATTTAACTCTCTGAATACTGTTAATTCTTCTTTTGCAATTGCATTAAAATGAAATGCGATGAATACGATAAACGTTAGTGTGTACTTAATCATAATTTATTTTGTTAATTGTAAACAATGTGATGGGTAATATATTACTAAATGAGGTGATTTGTAAATGGTTAAATAAACATCAAAATATTAATGATATTGAATGTATATATTCCACCTGATATTCAGTAAACTTTGCGTATTCAATTTGTTGGAGAAAACAAGATGGCGATGACAGCCTCGAAAATGATGGACTTAGGTACCCAAGCCCCTTTTTTTGACTTAAAAAATACTGAAAACATGAATACATCGTTGAATGATTTTTCCGGTGCAAAGGCGCTGGTTGTTTTATTTATATGTAATCATTGTCCATATGTTATTCATATTGCACCTGCTCTTGCTGAACTTGCTAAAAGCTATCAGGAAAAAGGCGTCGCTTTTGTTGCGATAAATAGTAACGATACTGAAAATTATCCAGCCGATAGTTTTGACAAAATGGCCGAAGAGAAGGCGTTAAGAGGCTATACCTTTCCTTATTTATTTGATGAGACGCAAGAGATTGCCCATGCATACGATGCAGCTTGTACGCCTGACATTTTTGTTTTTGATGCAGAGCAAAAACTTGCTTACCGAGGCCAGTTTGATAGCACGCGCCCGCATAGAATTTCGTCAGGTAATTACGACTCTTCGCAAGCACAAGCTTCTGGTGAAGATTTAAAACAAGCATTAAATGCATTAGTAGCGGGCAACACGGTAGACGAAAAGCAAATCGCTTCTATTGGTTGTAATATTAAATGGAAGTTAGGTAACGAGCCTACCTAGTTATTTTAACTCAAACTATTGCTGGTAGTTCAGGTATACTATGCGCCAGTTGTTTTAGATTAAAACCATAGGTTTGTTAATATTCATTAAGGAAAAAACATGAAAGTAACTTCGATTTTATTATCATCGTCATTATTATTACTATCAGCATGTGCAACTCAGTCTTTAGACACTAGTGCAAGCGCTGACAAAGTAACAAATTCAGCTTCTTCAGCATTAACTGAGGTAGCAAATGTAGCTAAAGAAAACCTAATTGCAGACTATGCAGCTAAGCAACTAGGTTTACCTAAAGATAAAGCTTCTTCAGCGTTGGGTGCAGTTTTTAAAGCGGCTCAAGGTAACTTAAGCTCAAATGATTTTGCATCATTAGGTAAAGCAATTCCAGGTGTTGATAGCTTAATTGAGAAAGCACCAGAAGTTTCTGGTTTAGCATCTTCATTAACTGGTGGTAAAGCAAGCTTAGGTTATTTAGATGCAGCATTCGAAAAAATTGGTGTACCTAAAGAAACAGTTTTACCTTTAGTAGATACGCTTACTGGCTATTTAGACCAAAACGGTATGGGTTCAGCTGGCTCATTACTTAAGCAAGGCTTAAGCTTTTTATAAGCACGTAACGTTATAAAAATATTGTCACTTAAAATGAGATAATTTATACGCAGATTGTTAATAACGAAATGTTATTTTTAATGGTGTGTAATTATCTCATTTTTTATATTAAATTTTTGTGAAATTCTCTTTAAATATTGTTGCTATTTTCTACACCCCTTGTGTTTCCTCGCTTATGTTTTTTTGTTATTTAAGCCTGTCAAAAATCTTTAAAAATAGTTTAATAATTGTCTGGTATTAGCGTCAAAATCTGGTAATCTTTCGTCTCAATTATTTTGTTGGTTCAGAAAATAACCAATAGTTAATACACAAAATAATTTATTTATCCACATTACTAAAAATAATAATAATAAGTGTATATAAGCACTCCTATATAATTTTTATCAGTAATAACATGTAGTTAAATGTATTTTTGCATATCGGTCATCAGATCTTTGTGTGGCTTTTTCACGTTTTCAACAAAGTTATCCACAATTTCCATGTTTATTTGTGACTAATTTATTACGATTAAGTAGAGACAAATTTCTGAATATGGCATTCTTGCTTAAATTTGTCTGTTAGTTAAAAATTCTCATGCCAACTTCAACGTTATCCCCACTTATTTTAGTCGATGGTTCGTCTTATTTATTTCGTGCTTATCATGTTCCTTATTTACAAGCTTTATCAACCTCAGATGGACAATCTACAGGTGCAATTACCGGTGTTTTAAACATGCTTGGAAGTCTTAAAAAAGACTATCCGAATGGAAACATCGTGGTGGTGTTTGACGCTAAAGGAAAAACGTTTAGAAACGACCTTTATCCTGAATATAAGGCTAATCGTCCTCCAATGCCTGACGATTTACGCACACAAATTGCACCACTACATCAAATAGTAGAAGCAATGGGGTTACCTTTACTTGTGATAGAAGGCGTAGAAGCCGATGATGTTATTGGAACATTAGCGCAACAAGCGAGTGACGCAGGTATTGAAACGGTTATTTCTACGGGCGATAAAGACATGGCGCAGCTTGTTACTGAGCATGTTCGTTTAATTAACACCATGACAAACGTTGAATTAGACGTTGCAGGCGTTATTGAGAAGTTTGGCGTACGCCCTGATCAAATTATTGATTACTTGGCTTTAATGGGAGACAAAGTAGATAACATTCCTGGTGTTGAAAAGTGTGGACCAAAAACTGCCGTTAAATGGTTGTTAGAACATGAAACGTTAGACAACGTGATTGCAAATGCAGACAAAGTAAAAGGTAAAATTGGCGAAAATTTACGATCAGCACTTGAACAATTACCACTATCGTATGAGTTAGCCACCATCAAATTAGACGTTGAATTACCAGTTACAGCAGAGCAATTAGCACCAAAAGAACGTAACGTTGAAATTCTTAAAGAACTCTATACTAAATACGAATTGCGTCGCTTACTTGCCGATTTAAATAAAGGTGACGTAGCGTCGGATGATGCTTCAGAAGCTAGTGACGACGAAGAATCAACACCAGACAGCAATATTGACACTGAATACGATATTGTTTTTACAAAAGAGTCATTTGAACAATGGCTTGAAAAGCTTAAAGCGGCAGACTACTTCGCTTTTGATACTGAAACCACTAGCGTTGAATATATGAAAGCAGACCTTGTTGGTTTGTCATTCAGCGTAGAAGTAGGTAAAGCAGCCTATGTACCATTGGCACATGACTATGTTGGCGCTCCAGAGCAGCTTGATATTGCATGGGTTTTAGAGCAATTAAAATCGTTATTGGAAGACAAAAATGTCGCAAAAGTAGGCCAAAACTTAAAATACGACGCTAATGTATTGGCCCACTATGATATTGAAATGCAGGGTATTGTATTTGATACCATGATCGAATCGTATTGTTTAAATAGTGTTGCTACACGCCATAACATGGACGCATTAGCTGAGAAGTACCTCGGTTATAAAACCGTACATTTTGAAGACATTGCAGGTAAAGGCGCTAAGCAGTTAACGTTTAATCAAATTGATATAGACAAAGCCGGACATTATGCAGCAGAAGATGCTGATATTACGTTAAGGTTACATGAAGCTATTTACCCTAAGTTAGCAAAGTCTACAGATCAGAAAAAAGTATTCGAAGAAATTGAAATGCCATTGCTGTCTGTTTTAGCAAGAATGGAGCAGCATGGTGTATTAATCGATAGTGATTTACTCGACCAACAAAGTCACTCAATTGGTACTCGATTAAATGAGTTAGAAATTGAAGCGCATAACATTGCAGGGCAAAGCTTTAATCTGAGTTCGCCTAAGCAATTACAAAAGATATTGTTTGAAGACTTAAAAATTCCTGTCATTAAGAAAACACCGAAAGGCGCTCCTTCAACGGCAGAGGAAGTATTGCAAGAATTAGCGTTAGATTATCCTTTACCTAAAGTTATTTTGGAAAACCGTGGTTTAAGCAAGCTCAAATCAACTTACACAGATAAGCTTCCTTTATTAGTTAGCCCTAAAACGGGTAGAGTACATACGTCTTATCACCAAGCGGTTACGGCCACAGGGCGACTATCTTCAACAGATCCAAATTTGCAAAATATTCCAATCAGAAGTGAAGAAGGTCGAAAAATTCGCCAAGCGTTTATTCCACCAGCTAATCACAAAATAGTCGCGATAGATTATTCTCAAATTGAACTACGTATTATGGCGCATTTGTCTGACGACCCTGGTTTAGTATCAGCCTTTAGTAATGGGCTTGATGTGCATAAGGCGACTGCCGCAGAAATATTCTCAGTAGATTTAGACGACGTTACAACGAATCAGCGTAGAAGTGCGAAAGCGGTGAACTTTGGTCTTATCTACGGTATGTCTGCCTTTGGCTTAGCTAAGCAACTTGATGTTCCTCGTCATCAAGCACAAGAATATATGGACACATACTTTGAACGTTACCCTAACGTGCAAAAGTACATGGAAGACACGCGTCAAAATGCGACCGAAAATGGTTACGTTGAAACCTTATTTGGTCGTCGATTGTACTTGCCAGACATTAAGTCTAAAAATGGCATGAGAAGAAAAGGTGCAGAACGAGCGGCAATTAACGCACCGATGCAAGGTACAGCGGCCGATATTATTAAAAAAGCAATGCTAGAAGTAGATAAGTGGATTGAAGAACAGCAAGACCCACGCATTAAAATGACAATGCAGGTACACGATGAATTGATTTTTGAAATTCATGAAGACATTGTAGAAGACACAACGAAAAAGCTTGTAGAGTTGATGAACGACGCTGTGTCGTTGAGTGTACCGTTAATTGCTGAAGCCGGAATCGGAAATAATTGGGACGAGGCGCACTAAAAAAGCGTATAAAGTATACTGAAAGTAATAAAGAAACAAAAAATGTAAATTAATTACATTTTGGGCTTTACTTTTATAGAGTTGTTACTCTATAATGCACTTGTTCCTAACGCGAACGCTTGTTGTAATAATTGTATACTTTAGCTTTCCTCATAGCTAATACGCCGATGATTCTGTCATCGGCTTTTTTTTGCCTAAAATAAAGTGATATTAGGTAAGTACTAATAGTTAATCTCAAAACTTAAAACGTAATAAACTTTCAAATTAGTAATAAATAATAAAAATTGATTGAGGTGGAAAAAGGTAAGCGCGAAGATTGGTGAGTTGAGCGGAGCGTAAAAAAGTATCGCAGATGATTATAACCGTTGTCTTTTGTTCCTACATTTTTGGGTTATTTATCTTCAACAGGGTCAACAATAGGCGTAATTTCAGGTGGCTTCGAACGTCCAGCTTTTCTAAGGGCATCGCGTAGTACATACTCTATTTGGGCATTAAGACTACGTAACTCATCGTCAGACCAGCGCTGCATCGCAGAAAGTATTTCTTCATTGATCCTGAGCGGATACGCTTTTTTAGCCACTTAATACTCCAAATAACAATAAACTTACAAGCCACAAGAGCGCCACGTTTAGTAACATTCTTGTAGCTGATACATAACAATTGAATACCTAATAACTTGCTTTATTCATAGGCGAGAAGTAGGCAATTAATACAAACTACCCGTGTTAACAACAGGTTGCGCTGCATCGTCGCTACATAATACAACAAGTAGATTACTAACCATAGCGGCTTTGCGTTCGCTATCTAGCTCTACAATGTTACGTTCAGACAGTTTTGTTAATGCCATTTCAACCATACCAACCGCACCTTCAACTACTTTTTGGCGTGCTGATATAATTGCCATTGCTTGTTGTCGACGCAGCATAGCGTTTGCAATTTCTGGCGAGTAAGCAAGGTGGCTAATACGAGCTTCTACCACTTTAACGCCGGCTTTTTGTAATCGGTCTTGTACTTCAACTTGTAAGGCGTTTGAAATTTCAGTTGGATCACTTCTAAGTGTTATGCCTTCTTCGTCTTCATGATTTTCATAAGCGTATGTTGTTGCTAAATTTCGTAATGCAGACTCACTTTGTATTGAAACAAAATCTTCGTAATCATCTACTTCAAATACAGCTTCTGCGGTATCGACTACTTCCCATACTATTACAGCAGCAATCTCTATTGGGTTACCGTTTTTATCATTTACTTTTATTTTACTGCTTTCAAAATTGCGAACACGTAAAGACACACGCATTTTTGTATAAAATGGATTTGCCCAGCGTAAGCCGGTGTCGTGTACTGTGCCTGCATATTTTCCGAAAAACTGCATAACGCGGGCTTCTTTGGGGTTAACCATAAAGAATCCTGCCCAACAAATACCAACAATAATGTTGAAAAGTATGCCGCCAATAATGAGTGCCGGAATGTGGTTTGCCATCGCAAAAATTGTTAATCCGATCATCGCCACTTGCAAGACCAAAATTACAGCAATCATTGGAATACCGCTTGGCGCTTTAATTTCTTTTTCAATCATTGAATATCTTCCTAAAAAACCAGATGTGATATCATAATGATATCATTCGTGTGTTTTGTCAATAAAACAAACAATAAAACCAAAGAGATTGATTAGCTTGGCCTTGTAACACAATAAAATCAGCAACTGTGCACTGTTTGTTCAATTGTAAATAAACATGTCAAATGCTGGTTAATTCGCGTTAATTCAGTTTTAATAAGCGTATAAAAATCGAATTAAGTCGTGGGTGTTTATGCTCACCGCATTTCTGTATAGGAGCAATAACGTTGAAAAAATGGACCATACCTTTATTACTGACTTGTTTAGCCGCGTGTGAAAATACTCAAAATACGGCTAAAACAGCTGTTGAGTTGCCAACAATTGCCGGCGTAACATTTGTAGAGCAAGTTAAGAAAACAGGTAACGAAACCGTTATTCCGTATCAAAAATATGTTTTAGATAATGGTCTAACCGTTATTCTTCACGAAGATAATTCAGATCCACTCGTACATGTAGACATAACATATCATGTTGGTTCGGGTCGTGAAGAGCTTGGTAAGTCAGGCTTTGCTCATTTTTTTGAACACATGATGTTTCAAGGTTCTGAAAACGTTGCAGATGAACAGCACTTTAAATTAGTGACTGAAGCTGGTGGTACCATGAACGGTACAACAAACAGCGATCGCACTAACTATTTTCAAACGGTTCCAGCGAATCAGTTAGAAAAAATGTTATGGCTTGAATCAGACCGAATGGGATTTTTGGTTGATGCTGTAACACAGGAAAAATTTGAAGTTCAGCGTGAAACGGTTAAAAACGAGCGTGGACAGCGAATTGATAATCGACCTTATGGTCGATTAAATGAGCGTGTATCTCAAGCGTTATATCCAGAAGGTCACCCATATTCATGGCCTGTAATTGGCTACATGGAAGATTTAAACCGTGTTGATGTTAACGACTTAAAAGCGTTTTTCTTACGTTGGTATGGGCCAAATAATGCGACGTTAACGATTGGTGGTGATATAAATGTTGCAGAAACACTCGCGCTCACCAAAAAGTATTTTGGCTCAATTCCTCGTGGGCCAGAAGTGGAAATGCCTGAAAAGCCAACATTTGAAATTAATGAAGATCGCTATATTTCAATGGAAGACAACGTGCACCTTCCACTTATTTACATGTCGTACCCTACCGTTTCTGTGCGCCATGAAGACGAAGCGCCGCTCGACTTGTTATCAACGATTTTAGGTGGTGGCAAAACGTCGCTGTTATATAAAAACCTTGTCAAAAACCAAATTGCGGTACAAGCGTCGGTTAATCATCCGTGTGCTGAATTAGCATGTACCTTTAATATGTTTGCATTGCCTCATCCTGCGTCAGGAAAGTCGTTAGCAGATATTGAAAAAGTTATTCGCAACACCTTAGTAGAGTTTGAAGAACGAGGCGTTGAAGACGACGACCTCATTAAGGCAAAAGCAAGTATGGAATCAGGTTTCGTATTTGGTTTGCAAAGTGTTTCGGGCAAAGTAAGTCAACTTGCTGCTAATCAAACCTTTAAAGGAAACCCAAACTACATTGAGCAAGATATCGCTCGCTACGCTAATGTAACCAAAGCTGATGTTATGCGTGTGTTTAATCAATATATTAAAGGTAAGCATGGTGTAATCATGAGCGTAGTACCTAAGGGGCGTTTAAACATGATCGCCGCTAAAGATACTTTTACACCAAAACCTAGAACATTTGATACAAAAGCTATAGCACAAACAGATGTTACGGTGAGAAAGGCGGTTGATAATTTTGATCGCAGCGTTATTCCTACAGCAGGTGCAAACAAAGCGGTTGATGTACCACAAATGTGGAATGGGCAATTAAGCAATGGTATCAAAGTGCTTGGTACACAAAGTTTAGAAACACCAACAACCTCATTGTTACTTAAAATACCTGCAGGTCGTTATTACGAAAATAAAGATAAAGCTGGTTTAGTATCGTTACTTGCTGCAATGCTGAATGAATCTACCACAACTCGCAGCGCAGAAGACATGAGCAAAGCTTTGCAAAAGCTTGGTAGTTCGGTTCATATTTCTGCATCAAATCATTATTTAAGAGTTAATGTAAACGCATTAACTAAACATATTGATGCGACAATGGCATTGGTAAACGAAAAGCTTATGTCTCCAGCATTTATCGAAAGCGAGTTTAAGCGTAACCAAAACAATGCTATTCAAGGTGCGATTAATGCGAAGAAAAACGCAGGGTACTTAGCGTCTACGGCATATAAGCAGTTATTACATGCTGACAATATTGCGTCAATGCCACACAACGGTAACGAGCAAACCATTCAAAACGTTACGCTAGATGACGTAAAGGCATTTTATGCTAAGCAAGTAAAACCGGCAGGGGGGCAAATCATTGTAGTGTCAGATCTTGCTCAGAAAGAAGTGAATGATCAATTATCTATTTTTAATGCTTGGAAAGGTAAAGGCGCTGAACTGGCACTTGAGTTACCTCAACCAGATACAAAAACAGGCGTTATTTATTTAGTTAATAAAGACGAAGCTGCGCAATCGGCGATACGCATTGGTAAACGTTCAATTACACAGGATATAACAGGTGAGTATTACAAATCTTACCTGATGAATTTCCCTCTTGGTGGCGCTTTTAATAGCCGAATTAACTTAAATTTACGTGAAGATAAAGGTTATACGTATGGCGCTCGTTCATACTTTAGTGCGGATAAGCTTTCAGGTACGTATACCGCGAGTGCAGAGGTTAGGGCCGATGTAACAGATAAATCAATTGTTGAATTTATTAAAGAAATTAAGCAATACGGTGAAAAAGGTATTACACCAGAAGAGTTAGCGTTCATGCGTAAAGCAATTAATCAAAAAGACGCACTTAAATATGAAACACCACGCGCTAAACTTGGGTTTTTAGCACAAATATTAGAGCATGACTTAGCGCCAGATTTTGTTAAAACTCGCGCGAATATTGTTGAAAATATTACTTTAGAAGAGATAAATAGCCTTGCTAAAAAGCATCTTAATTTAGATGAAATGCTAATGGTTGTGGTAGGTAACGCTAGTGTATTAAAGCCTCAGCTTGAAGCATTAGGTTATGAAGTGATAAACCACAAAATATAACGTAGTTAGTGGCTAGCTTTACAAGCATTAGCTGAAAAAATAAGGTTACCTTGTGTAGCTTATCAAATAAACGTCGGACGGTTGTTCATCATAAACTGATGAGTAACTCCGACGTTTTTTATTGAGTATTAATTAACGTTTAGCCCATACGCCTTCTTCAGTTGTACCCTGAAATTCTACATCTGCTTCGACAAAGGTTGGTTGTTCTTCATTTTTTAATTTGGCTTGATAGTCTTTGGTTAAATTAACGATAGTAGGTGTTAGCAATACAATGGCGTATATATTTACCAGAGTCATTAATCCTAATGCCATGTCGGCCATTCCCCATACTTGTTTTAGCGATGCACTTGCTCCCCAATACACCATAAATAGATATGCTCCAGTGTATGTGATACGGCCAAATTTATTATCCAATTTAAAAAGGTGTAGGTTACTTTCAGCGTAAGCGTAGTTTGCAACAACAGAGGTAAACGCAAATAATGTAATTGCCGCAGCAACAAAATAATTACCACCGCTACCAAAGTGAGCTGTCATAGCATTTTGCGTCATTCTTATGCCTTCCATTTCGCCGCTAATGGTTATATCGGAAAGAAGAATAACCACCGCTGTACAGGTACAGAGCACCATAGTATCAAGAAATACACCTAACATTTGTACATAGCCTTGCGCTACAGGGTGGTTGGGTACTGGTGAAGCTCCAGCAGCGGCGTGAGGAACACTACCTGCACCCGCTTCGTTTGAGTAGAGACCTCGCTGAATACCATTTTTAATCGCTGCGCCTAATGCACCTGCACCTGCTTCAGTTAAGCCAAAGGCAGACAAGAAAATATCAGTAAACATGCTGGGTAATAGTTGAATATTCATAAGCGTAACAACAACGGCTACGGCAATAAACGCTAACCCCATGAAAGGGACTATGAGTTCGGCAAAGCGCGCGATACTACGTAGGCCTCCGGCTACAATGCTCCCAGCAAGTAATACTATAATAGCGCCAGAATATTCGCTAGGAATGTTAAAAGTGTTGTTTAGTGCATCAGAAATGGTATTGGCTTGCATTGCGCTGAAGCTAATGCCGTAACCGAGAAATAAACACAGCGAAAATAAAATGGCTAACCAAGGTTTACCTAAGCCTGAACGAATGTAATACGCTGGACCACCTCTGAACTCTTTATGATCGTCTCGTACCTTATATAGTTGACCAAGTACGCTCTCGGCAAACCCGGTTGCCATTCCTAGAAGCGCAATCACCCACATCCAAAATACAGCGCCACTGCCACCAAGTGAAATAGCCATCGCAACACCTGCTAGGTTACCTGTACCCACTCGCGCTGATAACCCTGTGCATAAGGCCTGAAAAGAACTAATACCAGATTTGTCGGAGGTTGTGCTGCCTTTCATGACTGAAAACATGTATTTGAAATAGCGAAGCTGTATAAACCCCAGTTTAAATGAAAACCAAAAACCAGCAAAAAGCAGTAGATAAATTAAAATTTGACCTTGGCCCCAGAGAATATTATTGATGGGGTCGACAATAAAACTGATCATACTGCTTCCTTCTGTAATGAAAAATCGATAAACGAATTGAAAAATTAACTACATTCGAACTAACGCTTGGACAAGTGAATACCTGCTAACATACACCTTACAGATCCTCCTGCTAGCTCAATGGCTGATACATCTAGAGGTACTAACTTAACACTTTTTTCTAAAAGTGTAATTTGTTCGGTGTTTAGTGCTTTATATGCACGTTCAGAAAGTGCAAGTATACGTGTTGATTGAGCCTGTAATTCCAGAGCATTACCGCAAAAAGCTTCGATTTGGCTTTCAGATAACGCAATGATTTGTTTTCCTGCGCGTTTAAAACGATTAATAATTTCGAATTTGCGATCATTGTTGGTGATCATGTCAAATCCAGCCATCACATAATCGCTACCAATACACATCAAAACGTTAGTATGATAAACAGGAATCCCTTCTTTGTTTTCTGCATCAAATAGCATAGGTTCAAAATTAAAGTGAGAACAAAATCGCTCTAATACATGTGAGTCTGTACGTTTTGAACGTGCTGCATAAGCAACCCTTTCAACATGATCGAGTACCATTGCTCCAGTACCTTCTAAATACAGGTTGTCATATTCTAAGCCAGAATAATCAATAACGTCTTGAACACGGTATTGTGCTTTTAGCGTTTCTATTATATCGACTCTGCGCTCTTTTCGACGGTTTTTAGCGTACATAGGATATATGGCGATCTGCCCACCAGTATGTGTAGAAAACCAGTTATTTGGAAATACAGAATCGGGCGTAGTTGATGTGTTATCTTCAAATATATGTACTGTAATTCCTTGGGATTCAAGAGTTTTTGCAGCTTGCGTCGCTTGTTCGAAAGCAAGTTGCTTAATAGCGGCTGAATTAAATGCTTGTGTTGATTGAAAGCTATTGTCGTTTTGGGTTTCTTTATTTGGGCTAAAGTGATGAGGCCTTACCATGACAACGGCTGAAGGAGCTTGAGGAAAAAGTGCCATTATGCAACTCCTTTACAATCAGCGTGGTTGATATTACTGCTATCTAATAAACCGAATAAATTTCTCGGGTTTTCGGGGCTAGCAACTAACTCAATCTGTTGAAATTGGTTTGTGTTTTTTACTAGGTTATACATATACCTAAGGGCAGAGTAGTCTTCTATTGCAAAACCAACTCCGTCGAATATTGTAAGTTGGTTGTCGTTGGTTCTCCCTGCTTTAGTCCCTCGAATAACGTGATGCATCTCAATAACTGGAGACGTGCTTGTAAGTTGCTGAATATCACCTTCTATGCGGGTTTGAGGTTCGTATTCAACAAATACTGTTGCACGTTCAAGTAGTTTATCTTCAAGTTCAGTTTTACCAGGACAATCACCGCCAATAGCATTAATGTGAACACCGTCACTCACCATATCAGACGTTAAAATAGTGGCGTTTTTCTTGTCAGCTGTACACGTTGTGATAATGTGCGCACCGCATACTACTTCGTGGGCGTTCGAACATAATTCAATATTAATATCATAATTTTTTAAGTTGTCTGCACATTTCGTCATTGCGCTTGGGTCAATGTCGTATAGCTTTACGTGCGTTATACCCAGTATGTGTTTGAACGCTAGTATTTGAAATTCAGATTGAGCGCCGCAGCCTATCATTGCGAGTATTGAAGAGTTTTTTGGCGCTAAATACTCAGCAACTAAAGCTGATGTAGCTGCGGTTCGTAAAGCTGTTAGTATCGTCATTTCAGATAACATTAAAGGGTATCCGCTCGCCACGTCGGAGAGTACGCCAAATGCGGTAACTGTTTGTAAACCTACTTTGGTATTTTTAGGATGTCCATTCACGTATTTAAAGCTAAATTTATCAGAATTACCTGTTGGCATAAGTTCAATCACACCCTCTTGAGAATGCGCCGCAAAGCGAGGTGATTTATCAAAATCATCCCAGCGTATAAAGTCTTCTTTTATATGCTCGGCAATCCCTTCAATCAGCATTCCTGCTGAATAGGTTTGGATAAGTGATAGCATTTGAGTAACGCTAATAAAGGAAATGTTTGGCGACTTTAAGTCATCAACTGTCTTCATAATTAACACCATAAAATAGCGATTTACGCTAATGATTACATTTTAAATTGAACGAATTAATATGCTATCTAGTTTCTAGGCTAATCAATATGGTAATAATTTATATAAAATGTATTAATATTTATCATTTTGTATAAACTAAATGTCAAAATGATAAATTAAGTGCATTATGAGTATTCACATAAAAAAACATGCATATTTGCATGATGCCATAGACAAAGAGTTAGTTTCGATTTTAAGAACCGATGGAAGGGCATCTATTTCTACGTTAGCCAAATTACTTCATGTATCTCGTGGAACGGTGCAGAATAGACTCGATCGTTTGGTTGATTCTGGTGCTATTTTGGGGTTTACCATTAGAGCGCATGACGCCCTTGAAACTGATGTTGTAAAAGCGATGATGTTAATTGAGGTGGTAGGTAAATCAACAACGCAGGTTATTAATAAATTGCGGGGTATTCCTCAAATAGAAAAAATGCACACAACGAATGGAGCATGGGATTTAGTTGCCGAAATTAGAACGTCTAATTTAATGGAGTTCGATCTCGTTTTGAGAGATATTAGAACGATTGATGGTGTGTTGAATAGTGAAACAAGTATTTTGTTAAGCTCGGTATAGTAGAAAACTGCAGATTTAATGTGTAGAGGTATGGATTAAATGTATTACGGAAAATGTTTATGTGGTGGTGTTCAAATACAACTTGCGGGAGAAATTAGCGATATTATTCATTGCCATTGCTCACTCTGTCGTAAAAATAGTGGTACTGCATATGCGACCAATGGTTTTGTAAATAGTGCCGACTTTTCTGTTGTAAGAGGAGAGGAATTACTTAGTATATTTTCATTCAAACCAGGGCGAAATCGACATTTTTGTTCAGCATGTGGTTCGCCTGTTTATAGCTCTAATGAACAAGACCTTTCACGATACCGCTTACGACTCGGTATATTAGATTCCGATATTGTCGAGCGCCCAATTTCGCATAACTTTGTAACATCAAAAGCGAATTGGGAAGATTTAGATGCTAACTTACCTCGTTATGAAGCGTTCGAGCCCAACCGAAAATAGACACGCAGGTGGAGTTGCTTTGTAGTTTGGCGCGTAAAAATAAAAAGACTTTTCAATAAATGAAAAGCCTTAGTGTTTGCAAGCGTATTAACAGTTGTAAGTAAGACGGGTTACCTTCTAACCCTTATATCTAACCTAGTATTTTGCAGCCTGTTTTTTGTTAGGTAATGTTGCTTTTACAAATTCACGAATATCTTGATTAGCTGACTTTAAATCTTCGTATCGTAAATACATCATGTGACCACTTCGGTAACCTTTGAACGACAAGCGGTCTTGCATTTTTCCGCTCGGATCTAACTGCCACATCGTGTACTTAGCATCAAAATAATTGGTTGCACCGTCGTAGTAACCTGCTTGTATCATTACATTTAAGTAGGGATTTTGAGCCATGGCTAAACGCAGGTTCTCACCAGTTTTGTTGTTTGTTCTATCCCAAGGACGAACATTACCAAACATGTTATATTTAACGTCGGTTACGTAGTCTAATTCTTCTCGTAAATAATAGTTAATAGCAGGCGTAAAACTGTGTAACCATGATGTAAGTTCGGCGTAGTAATCAGGTCTACTGCCAGTAACTTTTTCATCTATACCTAAATAACGTGAGTCTAAACGTCCAATGGTTTGTTCTCTATCGCGTAGTAGTTCTTTCCAAAAATACGAAGTTTCAATATCTAAGTTATTACGAAGTACTTCTTGTACCGATAACCCAGAGTAATACGCGACTTTTTCTGCAATCTTTTGTTTTTCTGCGGATGAAATAAATCCGCCTTTAGCAAGCGCTGGCAAGTATTGCTCAAGAGTAAATTTTTCCACTTCTGGTAAAATATCGAGTAAATCTTGGTTTTGTAATGTGCTATTAAGTGCTTTGTGGTACCAAGCCGCAGCAGCAAAGTAAGGTAGACGATTAGCTGCTTTTACAATGCCTTTTCGTTCGATACCAATATCGGTTGGTGAAACGAGAATAACGCCATTTAAATACATCCATTGTCTTGATTGTAATTCAAGCGCTAGTCCTGAAACCCTTGTTGTACCATAGCTTTCACCAATGAGGTACTTAGGAGATTGCCATCGGTTATTACGAGTAACAAAGGTATTTACCCAATCGGCTAAATATTTAATGTCGGCATTTACACCAAAGAACATTTTCTTTTGTTGTTCTTTAGACGGCATTTTTCCGTCTTTATTCGGTAATACGCGCGAATAACCTGTATTTACTGGGTTAACAAAAACGATGTCTGCGGTGTCTAAAATCGAATAATCATTTGGTTTTACACCGTATGGTTGTAATGGATAGCCTTCACTGTCTACGTTTAATACTTTTGGTCCTGTGTATGCTACATGCATCCAAACCGACGCAGAACCAGGGCCACCATTGAATGAAATAAGTAATGGGCGAGATGATCTGTCTTTAACTTTACTGCGTTTATAGTACGTATAAAATAACGTAGCGGTTGGATTTCCGTCTTCATCCCATACCGGCTGTGTACCTGTGGTTGCGGTATATTCAAACTTTTTACCGTTAACTTTAGTACTGTGTTTAGTGGTTTTGCTTTCGTCAATTGCGATTTTTCGCTCAAATTCAGCGTTCGAGCTAAATGGCGATAGCATTAACATGATACTGAATAACGTTGTAAGTGTTCTTTTCATTATATGTTGGCCTAAAAGTGATTGGTTTATGATTAAACTTTTACGAGCGTACGACACTGACTAAAAAATTCCACTGGAACGAGCCAAATGGTAAAAATTCAGCGATTAGTTACGCATTTTAGGTGATAACAAACCATTCTTTTGGAGAGTTATGTAGCAATATGAGTGAGGTAAACGAGAATGAGGTGAGTTCCTGAAATGCTCGCATCTATCTCATGAGTGTTGTTAATTCTGAGCAAATGTTGCGCTGGCAAATCAATGATATTTGGCGTACTGTTAGTAGACGACTGAATGGTGATGGTTGCCTCGCGGTATAAGGAATAGATAAAGCATAAATCAGCATTGTTGAGCGAATGTTCTGTTAACTGTAGCTGTGCAATTACCTCTGTTTTTATGCGAGATGTTCGCGTAATGATATTAAAATCAGTAATGTCGCCGGCATGCAGGTTACCAACTGTTTTAAAGCCTCCATCGAAAGTCGCCATATCGAGTAAATGACTAAGCTTGTCTATTTTATTGTCGTTGTGTTGCAAATTAATGCCATTACCGTCAATTAAAATCAGGTTACGGGTATAGCCTTCAAAATTTGAAAACTCACCGTCTTCAACAACACTCGCCATGCTTAAGCGCCAATCAAAATTAGCTAACGTTCCTCCGTTATTAATGGCGACTTCAATGGTTTCGCCTAAGCCGTTTTTCCAAGGTACAGTGTTGAATTGATCAGGAGAAGTTATGCTAATTTGGTGGTTCATGTCTTACTTCAAAGCTAGGCAAACGGGATAAAAGTATAACAGGATCGGGCGACCCTGTTACAGAAGGTTGAATGTGGAAGGGGAAAGCTAGCGCGTTATAACTTTCTACCTAATCTTTTTTCAATCTGCTTTTTTTCCCACTCAGGGCTGAATAAGTTAACAACCTCAAATGTTGATAACGCATGAGAAATAATGCCTATCCCCCACCCGAGTGCAGGCCAAATAACCCAGTAGTACTCCGGAGAAACAAACCAGTTAATTACTGTTAAGAATGTGATGCATGTAATATAGCTCCACAAATGTGAATAAAAGTCTTTAATGTCTTTTACATATTCAATCGCTGACTGCTCTTCTTGAGTGAGCTTTACGTGTTCTGTGTTTATTTCTGGCACTGTTGAGTGTGTCATATCTGTCTCCTGCGTTAAGTCCGTTATGTCTACTTCAAAAACAGCAGCTAAAGACTTTAAAGATTCAACACTTGCTTTTTGGCCTCGCTCAATGCGTTGAATAGTACGAATACTTAATCCACTACATTCAGACAATTGTTCTTGAGACCATGCACGTTGTAATCTTAATTTCCTAACTATCATTGTTATTCCGTAGCTGTTATCTGGACTGTATTTTGGCAGAGAAATGACACAAAACACCACGTCACCAATGCGACATACACATGACACAATATAAAAATCAATAAGTTAGCAATAGTTCGTAACGGGTGAATGTCACGTTATTTATCACCAACTTATTTAAGTTATCACAGATTATGACCAGTTTTTAGCATGAAAACGTAAGTGTTTCTCGATGAAACTCGCGATAAAAAAGTAACTATGATCGTAACCTTCATGTTGTTCAAGTGTCACTTTATAATCACTTTCATTAGCGGCAGTTAACAAATTTTCTGGCTTTAATTGCTCTGCTAAAAAGTTATCTGCTAAACCTTGTTCAACCAACATAGGAAGTTGTTGAGTCGCTTTTTTAATTAATTCACATGTATCGTATGCTAACCAAGTTGTTCGGTCGTCACCTAGATAAGTAGTAAACGCTTTTTGACCCCAAGGGCAGTTAATTGGATTAACAATAGGGCTAAAAGCCGATACCGATGAATAACGTGACGGATTTTTTAACGCAATAGTTAATGCGCCGTGACCGCCCATAGAATGACCACTGATCGCACGCTGTGTAGTTACTGGAAAGTTCGCTTCGATCAACGCTGGTAACTCAGAGACAACATAGTCGTACATGTTGAAATGTTTATTCCAAGGAGATTGTGTAGCGTTTACGTAAAAACCAGCGCCTTGTCCTAAATCATACCCTTCGTCGTTCGCCACATCGTCTCCGCGAGGGCTAGTATCTGGGCATACAATTGCGATACCAAGTTCAGCTGCTACACGTTGTGCTCCTGCTTTTTGTACAAAGTTTTCGTCAGTACAAGTAAGCCCTGATAGCCAATACAAAACAGGTACTTTGTTGTTTTCACTGGCTTGTGGAGGTAAGTAAATCGCAAACTGCATAGTACAATTTGTACTGGTTGCTTGATGGGTAAACTGTTGTTGTTTACCCCCAAAACTCATAACATTGTTGATGTTAGTTAACATAGTGATTATGACTCGTCGTGATTAAAGTGAACAACAGAGCGTATGCTTTTGCCTTCGTGCATTAAATCAAATGCATCATTAATACCCTCAAGGCTCATAGTATGAGTAATGAAGTCGTCTAACTTAAACTCGCCATCTAAATAACGTTCAACGTAATCTGGCAGTTCAGTACGACCTTTAACACCGCCAAATGCTGTACCACGCCATACTCTACCTGTAACTAATTGGAACGGACGAGTTGATATTTCTTGTCCTGAACCTGCTACACCAATAATAACTGACTCGCCCCAGCCCTTATGACAACACTCTAGTGCAGAGCGCATTACATCTACATTACCAATACATTCAAATGAGTAATCAACACCACCGTCAGTAAGCTCTACAATAACTTCTTGAATTGGCTTATCGAAATTTTTAGGGTTAATGCAATCTGTTGCGCCTAATTTTTTGGCTAATTCGAACTTACTTTCGTTAATGTCTATCGCGATAATACGCGAAGCTTTGGCCATAGCTGCACCAATAACCGCTGATAATCCAATGCCGCCAAGCCCGAATATGGCAACCGTATCGCCTTCTTCTACTTTCGCAGTATTCATAACGGCACCCATGCCCGTGGTTACACCGCAACCTAATAAACATACTTCTTCAAGCGGTGCTTTCGGGTTTACTTTTGCTAATGAAATGTCGGGTAATACCGTGTATTCAGAAAATGTTGAACAACCCATGTAATGAAAAATAGGCTCACCGTCTTTGTAAAAGCGGGTAGTGCCGTCGGGCATTAAACCTTTGCCTTGAGTTTCACGAATTTTTTGACATAAGTTTGTTTTGCCTGATAAACAAAACTTACATTCGCGACACTCTGGTGTGTATAACGGAATAACATGATCGCCTACCGATACACTGGTTACCCCTTCACCAACTTGTTCAACAATACCGCCACCTTCATGGCCTAAAATACAAGGGAATATACCTTCAGGATCTTCTCCAGATAAAGTGAATGCGTCGGTATGACAAACGCCAGAAGCGATAATTTTAACGAGTACTTCGCCTTTTTTCGGAAGCATTACGTCAACTTCTTCAATAGTTAATGGCTGTTTTGGGCCCCAAGCGATAGCCGCTTTCGATTTAATAAATTGTTCAGTCATAGTTAAGTACCTAGTGTTAAATGGTTAATTAACATGTCGTTGAGTAAGTTGTATAAGCTCTTTAAAAGGTGCTTTGTATACTGACGGCATGTTAGCAATTTGAATTTGAGTTAATACGTTATGAGCGTGTTTATATTGTTTTTGCGCGGCGTAGCTTTTTGCTAAAAAGTATTGTGCTTGAGCATGTAATACATGGTCATTAGCTAAGTGGGCGTATTTAACTGAGTTGTTAAAAGAGTTAATAGCCTGTGTGAGCTGATTTTCAATAAATTGTGACTTAGCAACATTGTAATACGCTACTGCGATCTGTTGTTGGTTGTTAAACTCAATCGCCCATTCAAGCGATTTAATGTAATAGTCTATTTTTTCTTCTACGAGTTTCAATTTATTTGCGGCATGACCAAGGTTAGCGTAAAGCTCCATTTGAAAATATGGGTCGTTTCTACGGCTGTACTGTGCAGCAAGTGATTGTAAGCGTTTGTAACCTTCTTGAACCTCACCAATAATTATTTGTAAATTCGCTAATTCAACCAGTTTTATGGGGTTTGGGTATACATTGTTTAACAGATTAACTTGAGTTTTAGCCTTGTCGATATAGCGCTGTTTTTCTTCAACAGGTGTATCTTTCGGCATGGTTTTTATGTGGTAAATATATACGCTAATTTGAAAAGGAATAGGGAGATCTTTTGCATCAATCCACGGAGCTATGTTGTCTTTTAATTGTCTGATTTTTCGTAAGTTAAATAATGAATCTAGCTTGTATTGTAATAAATTAAACCATAATCGGCTTTGTTGTTTAGTGTGCGTGAGTTCATTGTCTATTTTTGCTAAACAAGCGTTTGGAGACTTTTTACAGATCACGTGAATGTCGTGATCTGCCAGCGTAATTGTAGAAAAAAACAGGCAGCATAAACCAAGGTACACGCTATAACGTTTCCTGAGTAAATTGATAAAACATACGCTAAAAAAGCTCATGTTACTGTACGCCCAAAATGTTCAAGGTATTTACGTAAAAGTTAGGGTCGATACGTATTGTGGGGTTGTTATGCGCAATAGTAACCTCGGTCCATTTTGTTGTTGGGTTAACCCACATTGGTGTATTGTTGATAAAGATCTTTATGGGCATATTGAATTCATCAACCGTGTTACCCCATTTAATTTTCAAGGTGTTATCTTTTACGAAAAATTCAAAGGTTGGAATACGAATATCACGTAGGTATTGATCAAAAATACTTGATAAGTCTTTTCCTGATGATTGAATTAGATATTCTTCAATCTGTTGAGAAGTGACAGTTTGATGAAAAAACGTTTTGTTTAATCCGCGCAACGTTTTACGCCAAAGCTTATCGTTATCTACTACTTGGCGTATGGTGTGTAGCATGTTTGCACCTTTATCGTACATGTCGCTCGAACCTTCTCGGTGAACGTTATAAGTACCGATAATAGGGCTTTGATTACGTATATTCATACGTTGGCCGCGTACATATTCAAATGCTTTTGCTTTATCAAAATGATACTCAACAAATAGGCTTTCGGAATAACTGGTAAAGCTTTCATGAATCCATAAATCAGCAATATCAACATGCGTTATGTTATTGGCAAACCACTCATGACCAGTTTCATGCACAATAATAAAATCAAACAACATGCCTACGCCTGTTTGGCTGCGGTCTTTACCTAAGTATCCATTTTGATACTTGTTGCCATAGGTAACAGAGCTTTGATGCTCCATACCCAAATATGGCGCTTCAACTAGTTTGTAACTGTCTTCATAAAACGGGTAAGGGCCAAACCAGTATTCAAGTGCTTCGATAGATCGTTTTGCGTCTTTAAATTGAGTTTTTGCTTTTGCTAGGTTGTCACGTATTACGTAGTAATCCATGTCTAACGTGCCGTTTTCACCTTTGTAGGTTTCACCAAAATGTACGTAATCACCAATATTAATATTTACGCCGTAGTTATTAATAGGGTTGGTAACGTTCCAATGAAACGTTTTGGTTTTACGCGACGGGTGTTGTTCAACTTTAGTTAATCGACCGTTCGACACATTGGTTAAATGTTCTGGTACTTCAATACTCATCAATACGCCGTTATCGGGTTCATCGTAAGCGTGGTCTTTATTTGGCCACCAAATACTTGCGCCTAATCCTTGGCAAGATGAGGCAATAAAGTCGATACCATTGTTATCTTTGCTCCATGTAATGCCACCGTCCCATGGGGCTCTTTTAGCTTCTTGAGGTGAGCCTGAATAGTGCATTACCAATTTATATTCTTTACCTACTGCGGCTGAGTTGAGCGTATGAATAAAATAGGTATAACCGTCTTGAGTAACGGTTAATGCTTTACCACTTTGAGTGACTTTTTCTAATACTAAAGGGGGTTGTAACTCTATTTGTAACGGCGTTTTAGTGGTGGCGTTTAACTGAGGACTAGTTATTACCTTGTACGTCATGGTGTTAGTGCCAGCAATCGTTTTAGTTGCAGGGTTAACACGTAAACTTAAATGATAATGTTGTACATCCCACCACGCTCGTTCCGGTGTTATTGAACCACGTAAAATGTCTTGGCGAGTTACTTTGTCAGCACTAGAAAAAATGTCTTTAGCGATGGTTAGTTCGCTATAGGTTAAGCAAAGTAACGTAACTAGTAGGTGGAATGTTTTGTTTTTCATATGTGCATTTTATTGTTTATCCCAGTTGCATAATATCAGCGAATTCGGGGATAGCCAACTTGATTAGTGCATTAATCCTGCAACGTAAAAATAAGGCTTAAATGCAGACAAATCAGCGGTTGGCTGCTGGCTGATATTTATCAGTCAGCAGGTTACTTGATCGTTTAGCGTGTTATTTTTTAAGACGTTTCCAGTAAGATAAATGTCCTGGTTTCCACGTGCCGATAACAATATCGCCGTTCGACATAAAAATAGCATCGTGAGGGTGTTTATGACCTTTTGCCCCGAGTACTTTGTTAAGCTCTATCGTGTCGATTAATGTGTTGTTTTTATCTAAGTAACTTACACTGCCGTATAGGTTAGTGACTAATAGTTGATCTTGCCAAATATCAGTGTTACACACGCGGCTTATACCTTCGCCTTCAATTACGTTAATAAATTCGCCGTCTTGGCTGTATATAACAATTCGTTCATTTTTTCGGTCAGAAACCAAAATATTCCCTGTTCGAGTGTCATAGGTAACACCATGAGGAACAGTAAAGTTTTTACCTGATTTTTGCCCTGTCCATACTTTATCGAGAAAACGTCCTGAATTTTTATCGCGTTCAGTAATCGTGTAACTACCATAGCCGTCAGACACATAAAGTTGATTTGAATTTGGATTGGTTGTGGTATCTGTAGGGCGATATTTTTTTCGGTCTTTCTTATATGGCGCTGTATCGGGAGACTCTTTTGATTGCCAAACGATGTTTCCATCCATATCTAGCTTCGATACAGTTAGCCAATTAGTACTTAAATACAAATACTTAACGCCATTTTCGTACACAAGGTCGAGCCCATGAGGGGAGCCCCAAGCAAGTGATGAATCTCCAATATAACGTATAAACTTTCCTTGTTTATCAAACATCGCTATTGCATGTGTTTTGCTGTTTATATTATTCGATTCAAACGCTAAATATATATTGTCTTCATTGTCACGTGTTAAGCCATGAGCATGTTTAATGTCGACTTCTTTTGGAAGTTTCAGCATGTGGGGTTGGTATTCATAACCACCTGAAATAATTGCCTTACCCGGCACAATTTGATTTTGGGCAGACTTTGTTTGCTCAGGTGTAGGTGTTTTATGTACGTGCCCTAAACTAGATCCGCAAAACCCTAATGACATGGCTGTAATAAACATGAACGATAGCTTTTTCATTTTATGGTCTCTTTTCGTGCTCATAAGTGTATTTATATATGCATTTGATTTTTTGTATTTGAGTAATGTTACTACAGTTTTTTACAGGGTTATATGGTGAATTGTACTTAGTAAAAACTATTTAACTGGTTTTGGGCGATGAGTGAGTTTGTACACGTACCGTAGATGCGACGTAATTATTAAGATTTGTGATTTAATCATTCAATTATAAGTAATGCCAAGTAAAAGGTTGTGTATTAACGAATGTTCACGCTAGAATCAAATACGTTAACCAACCGTTTATAAAATACGAGAGTTAATGAAATATCAGCAACAAGCGTGTTTAACACGTTTTTTTTCTGATATAAGACTTGTCGGAGTGCCAAAGGGCTGAGATCGCGAAAGCGGGATCCGTAGAACCTGATTCAGATTAATATCTGCGAAGGAAACAAGTGAGTAGCTTTTTATCCACATCTCGGCTATTCCTCGTTTATACCCCTATAGCTCCGCCTTTTTAAAGATTAATAAGGTGAGAGAAGATGACCATTGATTCAACTAATTCAACACAAAAACCACAAACTAGACGTGAAAAACGTGAAGCTGCAGAAGCGTTTTTAAAAAACGTATCAGATCAATCATTTCCAAATTCTAAAAAAATATACGTACCGGGAAAAATTCACGATATCAAAGTAGGTATGCGTGAAATTACACTAACAGACACGTTAGTTGGCGGTACGAAAGAAGAGCCTGTTTACGAGAAAAATGAGCCGCTTTGTGTATACGATACGTCAGGTTTTTATACCGACGAAAATGTAGAAATAGACGTACACAAAGGTATTCCGCGTTTACGTGATAGCTGGATTGAAAAACGTGGCGATGTTGAATTTTTAGATTCTAAAACGTCAGAATACACGCAACAGCGTTTAGCTGACGAAGGTCTTGATCACATTCGATTTGACCACTTGCCAAAAGTACGACGTGCAAAAGCAGGTAAAAATGTGTCGCAAATGCACTATGCAAAACAGGGAATTATCACACCTGAAATGGAATATATTGCAATTCGTGAAAACCTGAAACGTGAAGAAGTTAAAGACGAAATTTTACTTCAACAACACGAAGGTAAATCGTTTGGCGCAAGTATCCCAGAGCAAATTACACCTGAATTTGTACGTGATGAGGTTGCACGTGGCCGCGCGATTATTCCTGTAAATATCAATCATCCAGAGTGTGAACCTATGATCATTGGTCGTAACTTTTTAATTAAAGTAAACGCGAACATAGGTAATTCAGCAGTAACGTCGTCTATCGAAGAAGAAGTAGAAAAGCTTGTTTGGTCAGCAAAATGGGGCGCCGACACTGTAATGGATTTGTCTACAGGCCGTAACATTCATGAAACACGTGAATGGATTTTGCGTAACTCGCCAGTTCCAATTGGTACTGTACCTATTTACCAAGCGCTTGAAAAAGTTAACGGCGTTGCAGAAGACTTAACATGGGAAATTTTCCGCGATACGTTAATTGAACAAGCAGAGCAGGGCGTTGATTACTTTACAATTCACGCTGGCGTTTTATTGCGCTACGTGCCAATGACTGCAAAACGTGTAACAGGTATTGTTTCTCGCGGTGGTTCTATCATGGCGAAATGGTGTTTAGCGCATCATAAAGAAAACTTTTTATACACGCATTTCGAAGATATTTGTGAAATTTTAAAACAGTACGATGTGTCGTTTTCACTAGGTGATGGTTTGCGTCCTGGTTCAGTAGCAGACGCTAATGATGAAGCTCAATTTGCAGAATTACATACATTAGGCGAATTAACTAAAATTGCGTGGAAGCACGACGTTCAAACGATCATCGAAGGCCCAGGTCACGTACCTCTTCACATGATAAAAGAGAACATGGAAGAGCAGTTAGAGCACTGTGGCGAAGCACCTTTTTACACATTAGGGCCGCTTACAACTGACATTGCGCCAGGTTACGACCATATTACATCAGGTATTGGTGCTGCCAATATTGGTTGGTACGGCTGTGCAATGTTGTGTTACGTAACGCCAAAAGAACACTTAGGTTTACCAAACAAAGAAGACGTAAAAGAAGGGCTGATCACATACAAAATTGCGGCTCATGCTGGCGATTTAGCTAAAGGTCATCCGGGCGCTCAAATTCGCGATAATGCTATGTCTAAAGCACGTTTTGAGTTCCGTTGGTACGATCAATTCAATATTGGTTTAGACCCAGAAACAGCAAAAGCTTATCACGACGAAACCTTACCGCAAGAGTCAGGTAAAATTGCTCACTTTTGTTCAATGTGTGGTCCTAAATTCTGTTCAATGAAAATTTCACAAGAAGTTAGAGATTATGCCGCTGATTTAGAATCAGGCAACAAAATTGAAATTCAACTCGTTGATGAAACTATTGTGTTAGACGCAAATGCAGCAGAGAAAGGCATGGCCGAAAAGTCAGCTGAATTCAAAGCTACAGGCAGTGAAATCTATCACGTAGCTAAATAGTTTAGCGACTCACGGGTTTATAAAATGAATATTGCCATTATTGGCGCAGGGTTAATGGGGAGATTGGTAGCTTTGTCGTTAACGCGACAAGGTTATCAAGTTACCCTATTTGATAAAGACGATAACAATGCACGTAATAGCGCAGCTTATGCTGCTGCTGGCTTGTTAACGCCATTAGGTGAAGCTATGCATAGCGAACCTAATATTGTTGAAATGGGTATGGAGTCTCTTAAATTGTGGCCAGCGTTATTGGCGACATTAGACGACTATACGTTTTTTCAGCATGATGGTGCGATTATGGTTAGCCACACGCAAGATCAAGGTGATTACCTGCATTTTTCGCGCTTTATTAAATCACATTATCCACAATATCCAACACAGTCGTTAAACCGACAGCAGCTTGAAGCACTTGAGCCAGAGTTAGGGCGCTCGTTTAATCAAGGGCTGTATTTGCCACAAGAAGGGCAAATTGGTAATCGAAAACTATTAATTGCACTAAAAACGCAGTTAGAAAAGTCGACTGTTAACTGGAGAAGTGAAACTGAAGTTGTAGAAATCAATCAAGGTGAGAGTCATTGTACGCTCAGCTATGTAGCTGTTGGTCAGGATAATTCAGATAAAAAAGTGTTATCAGAAGCTTTTGATTTAGCCATAGATTGTAGAGGTACTGGCGCAACTTTATCTTCTGCTAAAAAGCAGACCGCACCTTTGTCAGATTTACGCTCTGTTCGCGGTGAAATATTTCAGTTACTTGCGCCCAATGTTCATTTATCGCGACCGATCAGGTTAATGCATCCGCGTTATCAACTGTATATTGCACCTAAAGGTAAAGGCTTTTATGTTGTTGGCGCAACAGAGATTGAAAGCGACGACATGTCGCCGATGACCGTGCGTTCAGCCATGGAATTACTCAGTGCAGCATACAGCGTACACCCAGGTTTTGCTGAAGCGAATATTCGACAGCATATTTCACAATGTCGCCCTGCGTTTAGTAACAATCAACCCCAAATCATCGCGAATAATCGTCTTGTTCAAGTGAATGGCTTGTATCGACATGGCTTTTTAATAGCGCCTGTTGTGCTTAAACAGGTGGAATTACTGGTTGATTCGCTTAGTAAAAACGAGAACCTAACAGAAAGTGAATACTCACAGTTTGAGTATTCTGAGTGGTTGCCTATTACGGTAAACCTTTCGAGAGCATAATTTTATGAATATTTTCATTAACGGGGTAAGTTACAGCGTACCTCCAGCAGACTCGTTAAATGCGTCAGTTGCTCATGCGCTGCGTTTATTTTTGTCTGACGACCAACAACAAACCACTTTTGCCGTAGCACTAAATAGTGAATTTGTTGGTAGAGACTTTTACAGTACTACACCCATCAAACAAGGCGACAGTATAGATGTTCTGTTTCCTATTCAAGGCGGATAGCAAGAGGTTTTATGTCATTAACTATATATGGAAAAACGTTAAACAGCCGCCTATTAATCGGTAGTGCCTTGTATTCGTCTCCACAAATAATGAAAGACGCTATTTTAGCCAGCGGTTCGCAAGTCGTGACGTTGTCGCTTAAAAGACAGAACCCAGCAGACAAATCGGGCAACCAAATTTGGCAATATATACAAGAAATTGTCGCGCAAACTAATGGGCATTTACTTCCCAATACTGCGGGTTGTAAAAGCGCGAAAGAAGCGATTACATTAGCTCATATGAGCCGAGAAATTTTTAATACTAATTGGATAAAGCTTGAAGTGATTGGCGACGATTACAACTTACAGCCAGATCCAATTGAGCTGTTATCCGCAACAGAACAGCTTATTGCTGATGGGTTTAATGTACTCCCATATTGCACTGACGATCTTGTACTTTGCCAAAGGTTGAGTGATTTAGGTTGTGAAGTTGTTATGCCGTGGGCGTCGCCAATAGGTACAGGTAAAGGGTTAATGAACCCTTATAATCTTGAAACTATTCGTTTGCGATTGCCTAATACAACGTTGATTTTAGATGCAGGCATTGGTAAGCCGTCTGACGCGTGTTTAGCGATGGAGATGGGCTACGATGGTGTATTGTTAAACAGTGCCGTTGCGTTAGCAGATAACCCTGTTGCAATGGCGAAAGCGTTTGCTTTGTCGCTACAGGCAGGTGAAACAGCTTACGTGGGTGGTGTTATGGCTGAACGACAAACTGCGCATCCGTCAACGCCGACGTTAGATACGCCGTTTTGGCATCAGAATTCTTGAGTACAACAATTGCAAGCAATGTAACTCACCTTTATGTACTCGTAAAAGTAGAAAATTGATGGATAACAAGATAAACAACAAACCAATCGTTTGGACCATTTCTGGCAGTGATTGTTCTGGTGGAGCAGGTATAGCGGCAGATATTAAAACGGGACATTCGCTGGGTGTAGAAGTGTGTCATTTAATTACGGCTAACACGGTACAAAATTCTCAGCAGTTAATAAGTGTCAATCCAATTAGCGTAGGTATTCTACAACAGCAATTTGATGCGCTTATTACCGATAAACCGCCACGTGTGATTAAAATAGGCTTGTTGGCTAATAGCGAACAAGTTGCTTGGTTGGTAAATGTTCTTACAACACTTAAAAGTGAGTCGCCACACGTAAAAGTTATCTTTGACCCTGTTGGGCAAGCTTCAGTTGGCGGTAAATTTTCGCAATTAAGCGTTGCAGAATTAACGCCTTTATTAGTCTTGGTCGATATTATTACGCCCAACAGTATGGAAGCAAAAATTCTAGCCGATAGTAACGCTGATAATGTTGAGCGTTTAGCGGAAAGTATTTTGGCGTTAGGTGTAAACTCGGTCATCATTAAAGGTGGACATCCGTTAATACCTGAGCACATGGCTGGTGATAATCACAAAGCTACTCAAGGTGATGAACAAGCACAAATAGTTGAATGCGTAGATTATTGTTTGCATACGTTAACGGACGACGACTCAAGTAAAATGAGTGAAGATGAAACAATCGCTTACGGCTTGTGTTCACCTGTTGTAAATACCAACTACACACACGGAGGAGGTTGTAGCTTTGCGTCTGCTCTTGCTGCGTTTGTTGCACAAGGACATTTAACACGAGACGCTTTTACGTTAGCTAAAGCATTTATCAATCAAGGGCTAGTCGTTAACGAAAATAAGCAAGATCATTACGGCGCATTTGAACAAACGTCTATTCCTAAAAAGTCAGTTTATTTCCCAACAGTTAGTTCTAGTATTAATACCCAATATCAAGCGTTAACAGCTTTTAAGTCGTTAGCGTTAAATAAAACGAGTGATGAAAGCGGAGTTGAAAAGCTGGGGCTATACCCGGTAATCGACTCGCTCTATTGGCTTGAACGTTTGTTACCGCTAGGTTTGAATATTATTCAGCTACGCGTTAAAAATAAATCGCAAGACGAGTTAAATCACATCATTAAGCAGGCGGTATCATTAAGTAAGCAATACCCTGAAACGCGCTTGTTTATAAACGATTATTGGCAGTTGGCTATTGAGCATGGCGCGTATGGTGTTCATATTGGCCAAGAAGATTTGCAAACGACACCCATTGATAAAATTCATGCAGCAGGCTTACGTTTAGGTATTAGTACGCATGGTTGCTATGAATTTTTGCTGGCGCAACAACTACAACCTTCATATCTTGCTATTGGTGCGATTTATCCGACTAAAACCAAAAATATGACAGGGCAAATACAAGGTGTTGATAACCTAGCACATATCCTTAATTTGGCAACAAATATACCTGTTGTTGCTATTGGTGGCATAAATCATTCGAGAGCACCTGAAGTATTAGCAACGGGTGTAGACAGTATCGCTGTCGTTACTGCAATTACAGAAGCTGAAAGCCCTGAGCGTGCAGTAAGTGAATTTCAGCAACTGATTAATGGCTAAATTAAGTGTTGAACTAAGCATTGAATTACGCATTGAGTTAAGGGCTAAGCTTGTACTCTAAACGTTGAGCTTAGATTTTCTAGGTCGCTCGCGTTTTTGTTGACTTTTACACTGTTTGTATTAGCATTTTCAGCACTTTCGGTGTTTTGTTTCGAAATATCGTCAATGGTATGTATGCTTTTATTTATTTCGCTTGCCACTACACTTTGTTGTTCTGCCGCTGTAGCGATTTGAGCCGAAATATCGCTTACGTTATCAACCATTAATTTAACGTTGTTAATACTGGTTTTAGCACTGAGTGTACGCTCAACGCTATTGCTAGCGTCTTCTTTGCTTTTAAGCATTATCTCGCTCCACGATGAAAGCGTACCTTGTAGCTCTACCACCGACTGCCTAATATGCTCTGTAGCCGATTGCGTTCTACTCGCAAGTGTACGTACTTCATCTGCTACTACTGCAAAACCTCTACCTTGTTCACCTGCACGCGCTGCTTCAATTGCCGCGTTTAATGCGAGTAAGTTTGTTTGATCTGCTATGCCTTCAATTTCCGCCATAATGGTAGCAATGTTATCGGCATCTTTTACTAGGTCTTGTGCGCTTGCCGCCGCTTCGCCAACCTCGTCAGCTAGTCTATTAATGGTTGTTTCGCTGTGCTCCATAGTTTTGATTGATTGGTCACACTCTTTTACTATATCAACTACTTTGTCGTGAGCATCCGTTGTATTTTTACTGACTTCAGAAATAGTGCTGCTCATTTGTGTTATTGCCGTAGCGAGCTGGTTGAGCTGGTTATTTTCTTCTACTAAGCCCGTTAAGGTTTTTTGAGCATTAGCCGACAGCTGTTCGGCAAGTCGAGCGAGTATTTTTCCTGAATCATGACTACGTCCAAGAATGGTTCTGATTTTTGCTTCCTGCATTTGGTATGGGTATTTCAGTAACGCCCCGATACCTGTTCCAGAAAATACGTAGCGAGATGGACTGTCGTACTTGGCTGTTACTTCTCTCACGTAGTGAGGTATTACAAACATTTCGTCGGTAAAAATAGCGATAAGTACAGCTAAGGTAACCAGCTGAATAATTGCGGGTACAACGCCATATTGCATTGCGATAAAAGCCGTACTTAGTAGAACAATAACGGCTGCTAAAATACGCTTTAATGGAATATTAGTAGAAAACTCTTTGGGTATTTTGCCTGCGTTTATATTGCGATAAAGTTCAGCGGCTGCGCTTTTTTGTTTGTCGGTTGGGCAAGTTCGAACCGATTGATAACCTACAATGTCATCACCTTGATAAACAGGTGTTACGTAGGCATCTACCCAATAGAAATCATTATTTTTGCAGCGGTTTTTAACCATGCCTCGCCAAGAGCTTCCACGTTGTAGCTTTTGCCATAAATCAGCAAATGCGGCTTTTGGCATGTCTGGGTGTCTAACGATATTGTGGTGCTGACCGACTAGCTCTTGTTCAGAGTAACCAGCAATTTTACAAAAATTGTCGTTCGCGTAGATTATGTCGCCATTTAAATCTGTAATTGAAACAAGTTGTTCGTCGGGGGAGAAAAATACTTCTTTGCTCGAATCGTCCATCTATTTACCTGAAAATAGTATTTTATTATCTAAGATAAATTTTAGAAGACAATTACAAAAATGCTAGGAACAAAGAAGTATTGGCCTTTTTAGTATGATTTTTATACGAAATATTTAAGGAACTAGTTGGTACACTTTACCTTTTGCATAACCAGCAACGTAAATTTCACCATTATCGCTTAATGCGAAAGTAGAAAGGTTACCTTGCTTAGATAATAATTTTTGTGTTGCCGAAAATTTAGGAAAATCAGCAGCCCAAATATTGCCAGATAAAAAGTCAGCGTAAATATAATGCTGCTTTAAGTTTGGTAACAATGTACCACGGTAAACGTAGCCACCTGTAATAGATTGACCTTCGCTACGTGGGTATTCAATTTTAGGTAAAACTAAGTTGTCTTGGTTACAGTTCTTTTTAGGTTCAAAGCAATGCGTCGCTTCCATAATGTTCCAACCTAAGTTTTGCCCTTTTTCAATAATTGACACTTCTTCAAATTTATTTTGGCCTACATCGGCAGCAATAAGAGTGTTGCCGGCAAAAGAAAAGCGCCATGGGTTGCGTAAGCCGTATGCCCAAATTTCTGGTTTGTAATTTGTGTTACCTACAAAAGGGTTGTCGCTTGGAACCGTGTAAGCAACATTATTTGGTGTGTTAATATCAATACGTAGCATTGCACCTAGTAAGGTTTGAGTATTTTGCCCATGGCCTTTAGGATCGCCGCCTGAACCACCATCACCCATACCTATATATAAATACCCGTCAGGGCCAAAAGCAATTTGTCCGCCGTTATGGTTACGGTACGGCTGTTCAATTTCTAAAATAACTTTTTCGTTTAACAGCGAATATTTATTATCTTTCTTCGCTAATTCAAAGCGAGACACTCGAGTAACTCGGTCGCCTTTTTTAGGGAAATAGTTAATAAATAAGTAACTATTGTCTGCATACTCAGGATGAAACGCTAAGCCAAGCAACCCCATTTCAGAGCCACTTTTTACCTTAAACTCGTGCACATTGTATTGTGATTTATCCGATAAATTTGCAAAGGTAAGTTGTCCTTCTTTACCGGCAATAAGCATTTGGTCGTTAGACGATGGGAAGAACTTAACATCAACTGGCTGATTTAAATCGCTAACCACGGCTTTAAGCTGCAAAGCTTGACTAGCAAAGGTAATAAATAATGTTGAGAGTAAGAGTAATGCTTTCATGTGTAAGTGTCATATTGTTAAATGTTTAACATAATATTATACATAATCGTTTGTGAATTAAATAAGTCGAACACAATAAATCGTGAATAAATGTTTCAGTAATACGTGTGCATAATACAAATTTTAGACATTAAAAAAGCAGCTTAACGCTGCTTTTTATATATCCAAACACAAGCTTGCTTTATGTTCGGTTGATTGTATTAACGTACTCTTATTTGAATGACGTAATGTACTGAGTTAGCGCTTCGATGTCTTGATCGTTAAGCTTAATAGCAATGTTTTGCATCATCTTCGCATTGTCGTTTTTACGGTCGCCAGAGCGGAATTTTTCAAGCTGCGACTTAATGTAAGCACTGTGTTGGCTTGCAACTGAAGGGAATCCAGCTGAATCCATACCTTTACCTGAAACACCATGACACGCAATACATGCTGTTACGCCGCGAGATGAATCACCGCCCATGTATAGTTTTTTACCTAGCTCGTTAACGTCACCATTATTTGCCGTTGCAGTTTGCGACGAGTAGTATGCGCCTAAATCAGCCATGTCTTGTGGCGTTAATGCCATTGTCATACCGCCCATAACAGGGTCTGCACGACCTTCTTTACCACCAGATGTCATACCTAGTTTAAAGTCTGCTAATTGCTTAGCGATATAAGTAGCACTTTGACCTGCTAATTTTGGATACATTGGAACTGCAGAGTTACCGTCTGCGCCATGACAAGCAGCACACATTGCTGATTTATTTTTACCCGCGTCGGCGTTGCCTTCAATAGCTGATGCTGCGTTTAATGCGCCTAAACCTAAAAGCAATGTTAACAGTATTTTTTTCATAAAAGACTCTCAGTGTAACGCTAACCATTATCATTAGCGTATCGTGGGTTAAATAAATGACTATAAACACATTTTACACGAATTTAGTGAATGTGAAATATTTTCACTTATATAATCAATAAAATTAATAAAAATAGCGTGCAGCTAATGTTAATTGTCGTTCGGTTAGGTCGATAGGATTGTTGGTATACATTCGTGCAGGGCGGTAACTGTCTATCCATGTAAATTCAGAAGAAATAAACCAAGGTTTAGATAACCTATACGTGTAATTTAATGTGGCGGCTTTTCCTCGTTCGGTGTTGTTGTCGCCCAAAGTTGTATCGTTATCTTTCACGTTAAATTTTTCAACTCTCGCGGTAAATCTATGAGCTTTTACGCGTTTTGTTATTGCCATATAACCGCTGGTGTAGTCGTTGTTAACAACGTCCTGTTTGTTAGGGCTTTGCATGAGCGTGTCGCCGTGTAATACCTGACTAGTAAGCACAAAGCCTTTAGGCAGCAACCAACGTAAATCTATGTGGGTAAAGCGTGTTTTCCAGCCGTATTGGCCATATTCAACAATATAGGGTTTAGCATTATTGTTGTAATAACCTGCAGACAACGCGCCTTTTTTATGAAACTTAACTTCGGCACGTAAATGCGCGCCAACTCTGTCATCAAGCTCGATAAATGGGTCTGACTTAGAGGCTTGCGTATAGAGATCGTATCCTTCCATTCTTGCTCTAAAAGCAGGAAGTTTTATGCGTTCGGTCCATAAGGTTTGACGGTTGCTAATCGTCCAGCCATGCCAAGACAATAAGCTGCCAGATGGGTCGTTATTGACAAATGTACTTAACGAAAAAGACACATCGAAAGCATTTTTATTGAATTTTCCTAAACGGGTGAGTGTGAGTTCGTTACCTAACACTCGTACCTCTTCACCTATCCAAGTGTTCATGCTTGATGAATTCAGCGTGTTTTTGCTTGCCCAAGCATAGGCGTTGTTCTCGAGTGAAATTCTAGGATAAAAAATACCGAGTTTAGACTGCCAGCGATAGCCAGATTCGTTGGGCAATCCAGTATATTTTAGATAAGCTTCGGTTATGCCAATATCAAAGTTGTTATCGTTGTTATAGGCATTTGCTACAACATGCGCGCTAATGCCGTTATCCCAAATGAGCGAAGCTTCACCACCGGCTTGTGCGAGCGACAAGGTTTCACCGTTGTCTAACGCAAATTTTCCGTATCCGCCTTGCGTATAGCTGGTTAACGAGTCGGTAGAGGTGGCTCGTACGTCAAGTACACCATGAAAAACTGTTTCTACTTCAAATGCATTAGCGTGATTAAATACACTTAACCCAGCACTCGTATATAGAAAAATAAGAATAAAAAGTTTTTGCACGTATTAGCCTTGTTCAACTGTATTTTTGTTTTGTTTTTTCATCCATGTTGTAAAGTCGTCTGTTGGTTTAGGTCGGCTAATAAAATAGCCTTGCCCTAATTCACAACCTTGTTCTGCCAACCAGCGTAATGCAAAATCGTCTTCAATACCTTCAGACACTACAGACAATCCCATGTTATGAGCGAGCTCAATGGTAGATCTTACAATAATGCGATCGTCTTCATCTTCATGCAAATGTTGTACGAACGATTTATCAATTTTTAATTCATGTACAGGGAGTTGTTTTAATTGAGCTAATGAAGAATAACCTGTTCCGTAGTCGTCTATCGAAATTTTAATTCCTGCGTCTTTAAAGCGTTGTAACAACTTAGTGGCTGACTCTGGATTGTCTACCACTGCGCTTTCAGTTACCTCAAGCGTAACTTTATTTACAGGTACATGGTTTGCGTTAATCGACTCAATAATAAACTCGTAAAAGTCAGGCTCTTTCAGGTTTTCGGCCGATATATTTACCGCAACGTTAATGTCTATATTGTTATTTCGCCAAGTAGCGGATTGTTTTAATGCGGTAGTTACCACCCAACGCGTAAGCTTATTTATTTGCCCTGTTTGTTCGGCAATATGAATAAAGTTATCAGGTGGAACCATACCAAGAGTAGGGTGATACCAGCGAACTAGCGCTTCAGCATGAGTAACAATATTGGTTTGTAAATCAAGTTTAGGTTGATAATGCAGCTCTAATTGGTCATCTGAAATTGCGTGTTTTAAGTCGTTGATCAGGTTTAAACGCTCAACACTATTTACGTCTAGCGACTTGTCGTAACATTGAAAGTTATTGTTATCTTTTTTCGCGTTTTGTAGTGCTGTGTCAGCCATTTGCAGTAGTGTTTTATCAACATTACTGTGTTCAGGGAACGACGAGATACCTATGCGTACTTGTAATTGAAGATTAATTCCGCCGTAATCGCAGTGCGCTTCTAATGCTGTATTAATGCTCTTAACCAATTCATTAATAGAATGCTTTTCTTGCTTAACAAACAATAAAACAAACTCGTCGCCACCTGTATGTGTTAATAACGTAAATTGCGTTAATTTGGCTAAACGCTCGGCGGTGCGCTGA
This sequence comes from Colwellia sp., assembly GCA_020630795.1. GTDB lineage: Bacteria > Pseudomonadota > Gammaproteobacteria > Enterobacterales > Alteromonadaceae > Pseudocolwellia. Next base: position 38,571 of record JAHDIK010000011.1, on the reverse strand, counting down.
ATTAACCAGTCTCCTACGTCGTGCCCCAACGTTTCATTTACATCTTTCAAACGGCTTAAATTTAAATGAAATAACTGAAAGCTCGTACGCGCTTCTATTAACTCGTTTAGCGTTTTAATTAATATATTACGGTTAGGTAATTCAGTTAATGGGTCGTGGTTTGCGCGGTGCGTAATTTCTTGCTCACGAACTAATACCGCTTGCTGCATTACGTTAAATTCGTCGGCTAATTGCCCTAGTTCGCTGCTGTCTTTCAACGATATTTTTTGTTGGTAGTCACCCTCGGCAATAATTTTAGCTTGTTGTACTAAACGCTTAATTGGCTTGGTAATAGACGCCGCAATTAGGTAGGCACTTGCTAACGATAGCAACAAGGTGATTAAGGTTAACACCAAAAATTGCCACCATTGCTCTTGCAGTACTTCCACAATATCGGCGCGTAGCCCGTACATGGCTAAACCGAATTCTTGGTTGTCGAATTCAGAAATTAAATCGCCAATCGCAATGTATTGATCAGGCGTATTACCGTCTACTATGCTTTTAGCAAAGTTAATATCGGCTTGTGGGTTTGATGACGCAACCAGCAACCAGTTGTTGTTTTCATTTAAAATAAAATCAACTTGTAGCTGTGTTATGTCTAAAAAGTGGTTCGCGAGTTCTTGGTTTATTTCAAAGCCGAATGCTAACCAACCAATGGTAGTTGAACCTACGGTAAGTGGAGACAAACTGAGTTGATACAAGGTGCCGTCAAGCATATACAAGTGAGCTTGTTCTTGGCTTTCAAGCCATTCAGGGTGTTTAAATGCTTGCCCTAATTCAGAGCCTTTTTGTACTTTATTTTTTAAATTATTAATACGTGCAATTTTTAATTGCGCGGTTATATCGCCTTTGGCAGAAATAGCCATGGCTAAGTCAGCATCTATGCGTTGGCGATGATTATTTAAAGCCACAAGTAAACTGCGGGTGTCGCCTTCAAATACGTCTTTAATGCCATAGTCTTTTGCTGCGGTTTCAGCAAAAGCTGCGAGGTAGTCTCGTCTGCTATTAAACTGCTCAGTAAAAATGGTTTTAGCTGTGTTTAATCGGTTGTTAATTTCTTGCTGTTCTTGCGCATTGTTACCCTCGAACAATGTCCAAAGTGCAATTGATTGAACGAATAAAAGTAATAAAACAAAAAATAAAAATATTCTCGTTTGTAAGCTTTTCATTTTCACGCTTTACCTTTAATAGTCTGAAAGAAAATCGAAATCGTCTTCATTTTTTTGGGTAGGAATCTCATCCATAGGATTTAATAGCTGCATGGTTATGCTCATAGAGTCGTTCACGTTAATGACTTTCGACATTCTATTATTCGCTTCATTCATTTGAGGGTGCCAAACCACCACTTTATATTGACCCGATTTATTCAGTTCTATTTCAACTTGCCCATTTTTATCAGACTTTGCGAAAAACGGCGTGTCTACAATCAGCATGTAACCACTCATCCAGTCGTGAATATTACACCCCATCGACACCTCACCAGCTTGTTGAAAGTTGTTTTTAACCAGTGTTTGCCCAGAACGAATTTTTATGGAGAACTTACTCTTACCAACAGGAGAATAAATATGATGGGTAATATTGTCTTTGTTATTAAAAGCAACTTCGTTACCTAATTGCGTAACACTAATGTACGGCATGAAAGACTTGTTTTGTTGGCCTATTTCTAAGGTAGCGACATTTTTGTGGGTAATGGTATGGCCTACTGGTTCAACGTAAACAACCATGTTCTCTAAAGGCTGACTATTTACATTCAATACGTTGATAGATAAAGAATTAGACGAGTTTGTATCGTTGTTATATGCGTGAGACGAAACGGAAACCAACAACAGTAAAATTACGCTTTTGAGCTGATATAACGTAAGGGTAGGTAACTTAGTAAACAACAGCATATTCCTTGTGATTAAATAATAAAAACAGGTACGTACTTAATCTTAACAACACAAATACAAATAACAACACGCCCAGCGCATATAAATGTTAAAGATTACGTTGGTTTAATAATAGCTAAGTTATTTTTAATGGAAAGTTAGCGTTAATGAGTAATTAAAATTCACAAGGTAAATTTTTTAACAACAAACAACTAAAATTTGGGCATAAAAAAACAGCACCTAAGTGCTGTTTTTATTGAACTTGCTAGCCGTGTTTATTTTAAAGAAGAAATAAACTGAGCAACTTCATTAATGTCTTCATCTGAAAGTGCAACAGCAATGTTCTGCATCATTTTAGATCTGTCGTTAACACGCTCGCCAGATCTGAACTTTTTCAGTTGGCTAGTAATGTATTCTACGCTTTGGTTAGCAAGTGCAGGAAACTCAGCTTTAGCCATTCCTTTACCAGTAGCACCATGACACGCTACACAAGCAGTAACTGACTGATTAAGAATGTGGTTAGTTTTACCACCAAAGTAAATTTTACGACCAATTTCAGAACCTTTACCGTTACCCGCTGTAGCTTTTTGTGCAGCAAAGTAAGCACCAAGCTCAACCATGTCTTGCTCAGAAAGCGGAGCAGCCATACCAGACATTACAGGGTCTTTACGTGTTCCGTCTTTAAATTCTTTAAGTTGCTTAACAATGTACTCTGCACCTTGGCCCGCTAATTTAGGGTACATAGCAACAGTAGCGTTACCCGCGTCACCATGACAAGCAGCACATGCAGCAGCTTTAGCTTTACCTGCAATAACGTCTTCTGTAATTGCTACTGCAATAACTTTTTTCGCTTTAACGTTAGCAACGGCTGAAGTGTCAGCAAAGTAAGCACCTAAATCTTGAATTTCTTCGTCTGTTAAGTTTTTAGCAAACTCGTTCATCGCGTAGTTTGTACGGTTTTCGTTTGCTTTAAAGTTATGTAATTGCTTTTCAATGTATTCAGGGTGTTGTTTAGCAAGGTTAGGGTAAATAAGTACTTCACTGTTACCGTCTTTACCATGACAACCAATACAAGCACCAATTGAGCGAGACGCATCACCTAATTCATATAAGCTTTTACCTGCAATTGCACTTGGCTCATATTTAGCTACTGCAACAGGAGCCGCAGCGCTTGTTCCAGCATCGCCACCTGCATCAGCCGTTACAGGCGTGCTTGGTAAACTATTGTAGTAAGCACCAATATCAGCCATATCTTCTTCAGACAATCCAGCAGCCATAGGCGCCATTACCGCATCGCTACGATCTGTACCATTTTTAAAAGCTTTTAACTGTTTAACAATATAATCGGCGTGTTGGCCTGCAAGGTTAGGGTAGGCATCGCTTGGGCTAATACCGTTTGCACCATGACAACCGGCACATAATGCTACTTTATTTTTACCAGCTTCTGCATCACCAGCAACAGCTACGTTTATTCCTGTTAACACAACTAATAGCGAAAAAATTATACGTTTCATTGAATAGATCTCGTCTTGCTTTTAACTAAGCAACTTACTTCGTTAAAAAAAAGTGAATAAAAAAACTGGCAGTATTTTACACGAATTACTGCGGCGTGTAATAAGCATAGTAAAAATAAGGTGATTTTTTCGCAGTTTTTAATTTTTGAAGGCAAAAAACAGATATAATGAGGTAATTATTACTACATTTGGAAGCAATTTTGTCATCATCAAGCGTAAATTTACACCGAGCCACGTTCACCACTAGTGCGCCAGACATTCGTCGGTTGCCTGAAGATTACGGAATTGAAGTCGCGTTTGCTGGTCGTTCTAATGCAGGTAAGTCGAGTGCGTTAAATACACTTACTAACCAAAAAAGCCTAGCTCGCACCAGTAAAACACCCGGCAGAACGCAGCTCATTAATGTTTTTGAAATAGCCGAAAACAAACGTTTAATAGACTTACCCGGCTACGGTTTTGCCAAAGTACCTCTTGAAATGAAGAAAAAATGGCAAAAAGCACTGGGCGAATACCTAGAAAAGCGAGACTGCCTTAAAGGTTTAGTTGTACTAATGGATATTCGTCATCCATTAAAAGACCTAGACAAAGACCTTATTCAATGGGCGGTAGACAGCGACTTACCTGTTTTAGTACTACTCACAAAATGCGACAAACTAAAGCAAGGCCCACGCAGTGCAGAAGTACTACGCGTTAAAAAAATACTGAACGAACACAACGCCGACATTAAAGTGCAGGCGTTTTCATCACTAAAACGTACTGGGTCAGAACAAGCAACTGCAACAATTTGCGAATGGTTTAATGAAGACCTAGCGCCAGAACTACCCGAAGAATAGCGTTTAACAGTACAAGCACGTATTAACCTAAATCCTCGTAATGAACGTTACGGGGATTTTTTATGCCTACAGTTAAATTTTAGACAAAAAAAAGCCGATGATATAATGATCACCGGCGTAGTAAGTTTTGGGGAAACTCAAATAAAAATAAACTGTTCGGTTGAGAACAAATACATTATAGAGCAACTACTCTACAAAAGTAAAGCTTTTGCTCTAAAAAAGTTTTTAAAGTGAGTTTTTAAGCTTTTGGAGAATCTCACTGAGAATGAGAATTTTCTCGGTATTCTCATTTAGGGCCAAATTCTCATTTGTAAATGAGTAACATCGAACAGCTCTATTTTGTTAAATTAAGTTATTGTCTAGATACCTGTATCGGAAGTTAATGTTCCTTATGCATCCTCTTCATTAATTCCCCAGAGAACTCCTAAATCTACATCGTCACTATCTGGACGGCTTTCTTTTTCTTCTATGTAGTCAACTTGCATTACAATAGGTAGGTCAAATGCAGTTCCCGTGATAACACAGCTTCCTTTTGACAAATTTGGTATTAGGCTTTTTGACATCCTATCAAGAGTACTAATAGTATTATCGATTAGGAACAAATCCTTATCATTCACTAACCGATGAATAAAAAAGTTGTGTACTTGCGACATTATTGTTGAAGATATATCTGCTGGACGTTGACTTGATAGTGTTAGGTACATTCCGAATTTTCGGCCCTCTTTTACAATTTCTTCAAACATTTCAAGTCGATAATCTTTCCAGCTCTCGTGTTCTCGATTTGATTGTTGTGACAAAATATTATGAGCTTCGTCAATTATAAAGTGGAGTGTCTTATTAGGCGTGTTTTCAACAGTATCTCTATGGCCTTGATAAAACATTTTGGCTAGTAACAAAGGGACAATTTTCTTATTGGCTTGATTGCAGTTTCTTAAAGACACAACATTTAGCAACTTAAACTCATCATCCGTGTTTTCTTTGATATCAAAAATCTTATGAAGATCTTTAATTGATGCCTCAACTCTTTTTAGCAGTGGTTGTATATGATCGAATTGTATATAACCGTAGGTTAGGTCTCTAAGTAGCTGGATATTTATCCGTACAACTAATTCATCAAAGGTGTCTACCTGAGCGGTATCAACTGCTGCTAACAATGGTCGCAAATTATCATTAAAACCTTGCTCAGTTTCAAACCACTCCCAGTTGACTCCTTGTTGCGGTTTATATGCAAACTTATCACCTTGATCGTACCAAAAAATCCCATCAAGCTTTTCAATCAAAGGCCGATGATTAAGGTGTTTTGCAATGACTTTGAGATGAATCAAAAACTCTTTATTTTGAGCAGGATTTACAAAACAAATGTAAAATGTACTGATCACATAATCTTTTAAACTATCGGCCCTTTCTTTATGCTTTTCACGCTTCACGATTACTCGGTTTAAGAATGGTGTCTGGGTGTTGGAGGTTGCTTGGAAAAGCAAAGCTAATATTTCAGTATTCCAGATTTGTGAGCAGGGAAGTGGGAACTTATTTCCTTGTCTATTTCCTGTAGAAAGTTTATATGTTTTCTTATTATCAGCGTCTTTAATCAACTGATTTCCAGTATATTCTCCGTTGAAGTCTATGAGTAAGAACTTACTTTTGCCCTTTAATTTATCTTCATAGTTTGCAAATAGCTCAGAGTACAATTTAGTTAACGTATTGGATTTTCCACTACCTGTATTGCCAAAAATGCCTATATGACTGTTAAAAATTTTATGCCAAGGTAACGATACAGGAAGGTCTTCTTTCAGCATTTTACCTATATTAAAGTTTCCATCTGTTCCCTGACTAAAAACTTGAATTACTTGGCTTTCATTGAGTAAAAAAGCCTTATCTTTAATCATTGGCATCAGCTTAATGCCATCAGTAAATTGATTTTGCTCAAAATAGCCAATAGGCTTTATTTCTACTTTGCGAATGTACTGTTTTTTGTTGTTATCAATATCAAAGCGATTTTCATCAAGATACTCCCCTTCAATTACACAAACAATTAAACAAAACCCTCGTTTAACACCTATGTATTCTCGGATAGAAACACCTTTGTATTTTTTACCGTCATAATATAATGTCTCCAAGCTAGACTCTTCAAAAATTCGTAATGTAACTTGGGTTCCTCTAACAGCTACTACTTCACCTACATTAATACTCATTTATTCAGCATCCCTGAGAATACTTGCATTAAATACTGACTCGTTGAATTTAGAGAAGTCTAAATCATTGTCTTCGAAAGCAATTAACTTAACATTCTGATAACCATTAAAGCGTGATTCCATAACGATTTTTTCCTTATCGTTATAACAGCAAACAAATACTTGTAGCTTTGGATTGGATAATGAACGCTTCACTAAATTAAGGATATGCTCATCAGCGAAAGAGAAAGCGAAACTTATTAATACTGAGTTCGGTTCCTCTAACTGGTAGCTTAGTAGCCTTAACATTTGGTAGTAGTGCTCTTCAAATACCGTTTCGTGAAACTTCCACTTGGTAGGATTTACAATTGGTAATTTGTTGTAAGCACTCCAAAAAGATTCTTCAATGTCTTCTGTGAATTCTACATCAATTTCTAGTACATCAGCTGTGGTTTTAGTTTCATCGTTAAGAATAGCGTCAAGTTTCTCTAGCCAAACTTCAGCTTCAGGAGGTATAGCAACATCCGCCTTGCTTGATGAATAATCTACCATGATAGATTCACCTCTTTTGCGCCAATATGCCGAACCATGTAGGTTGATATAATTCACTTGAGGAATATCAGATGAGTGTCTCCCAAAAACACCTGTTTCACATAAATAGGTATTAAAATTTTTTGCTGATAACGATCGTTCTAAAAAACCACTTGAACCATCATTAATATGGAATGCAAGAGCGCCTTGCTTAATTAGTTTGTCGGCTACAAGGGGAATACAACCGTCGTAGTTTGTAGTGAATAAGTTACAGCGTCGTAAAAATTCACCTTTTTGCTGTAATAGCCTGACTACTGAATCAATAAACAGTTCGTAATTATTAATGACTTCCAGCTGTTGTGCTTCATTAGCATCACTAATTTGGAACTCACACACAGGCTTTATGATTTTTTGATAATAATACATAAACAACAAAGTATGATGGTGCTTATGATCAGACAAAGCTAACTTTGTTGCTAAAGTCTCAATCGTTTCTTCTTTGGTTTCATCATCTGAGTCTTTAACGGAAAGCCATAGTGTAGGAAAAATCCCGCTTGAAGCACCAGCTCCAATTAAAAAATTAAGCTTGTGTTGATAAATTTCATTTAATGGGATGCTTTCCATTTCGAGTAATTCCCTTATTTTTTAATAACAAATTCAAAGTCATCATAGCAGGTGGTTTAAATACTTAAAATGGACCTTAAACAACGGAAGTTTAAAAAATTACCTTATTAAAACCTAAATTTTACTAACCTATCCCAACAATATTAAGACACTTTGGAAAATTACTACGTCCCAAAAGCCCTTTGAACCATGCTGATTGAATAACAGCAATAAAGAGGAAGAGGGGAATTAAAAACCAGAAGTTGCTAAGCAACATGTGGAGTAATGTTGTTAAGTCCATTTATTTGTATTCCTTTTGGTGATGTAAGTCACCAATTTAGTTAATGCGTACTTTTCAAAAATCGGTTGTTGTGTTCTTCACTGGGTATTAAGCAACTGTCGTATTTACCAAATAAAACATATCGGTTTAGTGCTATTCGGTCGTATAACCAATCTCGTATTCCTGTGGGAATAATTTTAAATATATACAGTAAACGCCATGGAAAATTAAGCTTTTTTACAACATTGAGAAATGCGTCGCTTTTTTCAAAACATTGTGCACCTTCTACATATAGCATGGTGTCGAAATGGTTGGTTGGCATATTAAAATGCCTAAGTATGCTTTGACCTTCTGGCGACTGTACGCTGCATAGTTTGAAGTGTTGTTGGGTGTCGTATTTTATAATGAATTGGCTCCATGCGTTGCATAGCTTGCACACGCCATCAAACAAAATTACGTTGTCGTTTTCGGTTATGTTTGGAGGATATTTTACGGTGCTCATGTATTCTCCGTTTGGGTTGTTGTTTGTACGTTCGCTTTTTGTAGCTCAACCAATACAATGACACTTAACCCGATTAACGTAAGGTTGGTTGTTACTGGATTAAATGCCTCAATAAGTAGCTGTGGTTGTAGTATTGCAACAAAACCTAGTAGTGCTACCAGCCCAAATATATTAAGCAGAATGAGGGCTTTGTTTTTATAAAATATAAATAAGAGTATGCCGAAAATAATCTCGCCAACACCTGCTGTTTTGGTAACTGCATACGAAAGCTCGTTTGATAACCCTATACTTGCGGTCATCAGTTTTTCTAGCGGCGCTATGTGTATAAGTTTGGGAAATAAACCGTGGTAAATCCAACTAAACGCAATAATAGCTCTAGCAATATGTAGTGATGACAAGGTTAACCTCCGTGTTGCTGTAATGTGGTTTACTTACACTTTGTAGTCGTTACCTAAACATAGCTTATTAGCACGCGCTTTAGAAGATAAAAGCTGCGTGCTACTGTTTTATAATCCTTCAAATAATACGAAGAGCTCTTCCCATATGCTTCTTGATTCTATTGCTTGTTCTCTCATTTGAGCGAGTTGTTTTTGTGTGTACCAGTGTCCGCTTTTTATAACGGCTTCGGGATTTTTGAGTACTGACAAATCGGTTATCGGGTTGGTTGTAGAATAAATAAAATCGGCATTGTAGTGCGTTGCTATTTTGCCTATTTGATTGCTTAGCTCTAACGCTTTGGCTGGGTTGATTGTGGCTGCTGCCAGTACGCTGTATGCACTTATACCTGCTGCTTGTAATAGCTGTATTTCGTTATGAGTAGCTAAGCCATGCGGAGAAAGTAATACACCAGAGTCAGAACCTACTAACAGTGGAACACCTGCCTTATGTAATTGTTTGGTAATGTACTGTAAAAACGAGAGTACTTTTTGATTATGTGCCGCCATTTTTTCAGAAGCATTTACCCAGCGTTTTACCTGATTTTGTGAAGCTTCTAGCGCGATAATGCTTGAGGTGTAGTGTTTAGGTGTTTGTTTTAAATGTTTATTTTTATGTTGGCTTAGTTTTGTAAGTTGATGATAAATATTAAGTGTGGGTGTAATAGGTACGTTGGTCGCTTTTAATTGCTTAATTATTTGCGGTAGCTTTTCTGTTGAAAACGTATGATTTAAAAGGCCTTGGTATATGTCTTCTACGTGTTCGAAAGATTGAAGCTCGTTAAGCTGTGACCATGCGATGTTACCTGAACCATGAGGTCCATGTTTTGCGACAGGCATGTTTATTTTTTTAGCTTCTTGTAAAACACCTAACAGCGCTTCTTCGTTTAAGTTTCCGTATGCTTTTATTAAATCGTATCCCTGCAGTTTGTATTGTTGTACGGCTTGCTTAGCTTGATCGGCGGTTTCAATGGTGTGATGTAGATAAGTGTTTTTATAACCTGACAATATTGGGCTACTAACGGTTGATGTGCTGCCGATTTGTTTGCCTGATTTTATATTGTTACGCCATATTAGTTGTTTTGGTACGCCGTTCATTACACGCACATGTGTTACACCATGACTAAGTGTGAATAGGTACGCGGCTTTTTCATACATGTGTACATGCATATCTATAAGCCCCGGCGTAATGTAGCCATTATTGCCGTTAACAACCGTTAAGTTACTGGTGGTTGTTGCTTCATGCGTTGGTGCAATATTCGATATTTTTCCGTTTTGTACGGTGACTGTTTTTGATGTGAGAATTTGTTGGTTTTCAACATCTACTATATTGATGTTTTTGAGTATAAAGCTGTTACTTTTTGATGTGCTGTGTACTTTGCTTGCGGCGCACGACGTAATTAGTGCGAGTAAAATAATAGTGAAAGTTTTCATGGTTAGCTCCTGTTCGTGATGGAGCTAACGTTAATGTGAAACGAGTTGCTGGGCGTCTAATGTCTTGCTTTTACGTGGCTAATATCGTGATTGTAGACACGGTTATTACGCATTTTTAGTTTTGTATTCGGTTGGTGTTGTGCCTGTTATGGCTTTGAATACCTTATTAAACGAGGCTTTAGAGCTAAAGCCAGCGTCAAATGCTATGTTAGTGAGTGTTTGTTGAGGATTTTGCGTTAATGTGTCGCAAACATAGCGAACGCGATAATGATTTATGTATTCATTAAACGATTGTTGAGCAACTAGGTTAATGGCGCGAGAAATATCTCTGGTTTGTAATCCTGTTAAGTTACTCATGTCGTTTAACGATATTCGCGGTTTTAAAAACCATTGATTGGTTGTAACGATCTTGTCTAATTCTTCAAAAATAGAGTGGTAATTGTTTTTGTCGGGTGTGTTGTTTTTAGGTGTGTTAGTCGTTTGTTCAGGGCTTTTAGGAATACTTTGCTGAGACTGTAATTTGATAATAATTACCATAGCGGCAACTAACCACACAGCGTTATTTATACCTTGCCCGAGTATGTTTATGTCGTAAGGAATATATTGTTGAAGGTTCAAACGTATTAAATCAATTAAGTTAAACGCTGCGGTAATTGTTAACACCCATACTAACCAACGTAATGAAAAATCGTCTGAGTCAGATCGCTCTTCATCCATTGTTCGTTTGTATTGTACTAACAATAATACGGTTAACAAGGCATACCCTAAACGCCAAACTGTACCAATGGCAATAACGGCGTAGGTATGGGAGGTAAGCAGTAAAATAGGAATTACGGGTAATAAATGCCACCAATCGTGTTTTTCTAATACTTTGTTGATAAGTAGTTTTGTTGCTAAATAAATGGCAGGACCAAATAGCATGATAAAAGCTGGGCTAATTAAATAAATATTGCGGGTAAGTTCGGTTTCTTCTAATAAGTTAATGAATGAAGCAAAAGCAATACAAAACAGTAGCGCAGCAAGGCCTCTAAACTCTTTGCTTTTAGTTGACCATAACAACAAGCCACCTAAAATTCCTGTGGTGATAGTACTAGCTTGAATTAAGTTAACAACATTCAGGTTTTCCATTAAATGCCTATGTTTTTAGTATAAATAAACCACGTTAAGGCTGCGCAATTTACAATAACACAGCTCCAGAAAACGATTCTAAATTTTTTCTTTTGTGACTTGTGCCTTAATGTTTGTTGGGCTATTGCCGCACCCGGCCAACCGCCTAATAGGGCAAGTAGGTGTAATGTTTTTTCAGGAATACGCCAAGCACCCCGTTTAGCTTTAGACTTGTCTATTGCGTATGTAATAAAACTAATAATGCTGCCTGCCGCATAGATTATGAGTAAGCTTTGAGGAATATAATTGAGAAAATACGCAATAGTGAGTAACGCAATAAACACGATTGATAAGTAAATTGAAAATTTGTAGATGCTATTTGTACCTGTATTTATGTTTTTTAATGAGTGTAGTTATTGAATAAATTAAGGGGTAACGTAATTCTACAAGTGTTACATGCTCATATTGGTTAATGCTTGTCATCATATAATGTAAGTTATTCTTGCTCAATGCGTTTTTAGTTGTAGCGGTTGAACGTATAAATGTGAAAACCGTAGCGTGAGCGCTAACAAGAAGATAATAAGCTATACCTGTTTAAACTATAAGTAGCATTGATAATGTTGAACGAACAACATACAGTTGATTCATTAATAAATGTACTTATTGATAAGTAAAAAACGCGTTGATTATGTTAGGTAATACCGATACATTGTTAACAATTTTCACTTGTTTCGTGACGGGATTATATGAATATTTTAAGAAGTATTTTAGGGTTAAGTTTAGCGTGTTTACTGGTTGCGTGTACAAGTACTGAAGAGCCAACACGGACTGAAAACCTGACTCAGGGCGCTCATCAGTGGCAGAACGTATATAACTACGGCGAGGCTGCCTTTAAAAATAATGAAATTGAGCTAATTTCTACCGGCAATTGGTTTTACCTTACTAAAAAGCAATATAAAGACTTTGTTTTTGAAGCTGAAATACTGATGCCAGACGTGAAAGAGTATTCTAATTCGGGCATTATTTTTAGAGCGAAAATAGTCGACACAAAAAAAGGAAAACAAGCCGCAGGATACCAAGCTGAAGTTGATGTAAGCGATAGAAAATGGAGTGGTGGACTATACGAGCAAGGTGGCCGTCAGTGGTTGCACCCTATTCATAAAGAACGTTCATTTCCTGATCAAGACTTTATAAAAAATTACGCTAACGTGTGGGACGATGAGAAAGCGAATGCTTTTGTTGCTAACCAGTGGAATAAATATCGTGTTGAGTGTGTAGGCTCAGACATTAAAATTTATGTAAACGGTATTCTTACTACACACGTAAACGATGTAAAAGCACAGCAGGGCTATATTGGTATTCAGCATCATGGCAGTGGTTCATACCGTAAAACGGGTAGCACTAAAAATACGGTGCGCTTTAAAAACATTAACGTAACTGAATTATAACTGAGATGAATGTTATGCCGATTTTTCACAAAGCTCGTTGTGTTGTATTAACGTCGTCTTTGGCGTTTACGCTGGCGAGTTGTGCTCCACACCATAATGTAAACGATACAGGCGCAGCGCCTAAAAAACATGTTCATGGGGCAGGATATGCTCAAGCTATTGCTAATCAAGGCGATAGAGAAGGGCATGTGATGAAAGATGTTATTCCTAAGGAAGATATTCCACCTGCACCTATTCTTACAGTGCCGCAAGCTTTGTCTAGCATGAAGTTACAACAAGGCTTTGTGTTAGAAAATATTGTGTCAGAGCCTAATGTGTTTAATCCGGTGGCGGCGGCATTTGATGCTGATGGTCGTATTTGGATATGTGAAATGACTCGCTACATGCCCGACATATACGGTAATGGTGAGCAAGCGCCTGAAGGTAATATTGTTATATTGGAAGACACGACAGGCGATGGCGTTATTGATAAACGCACTGTGTTTTTGAACGACATTATTTTACCTCGAACCATTAGTTTGGTTAAAGGCGGTATTGTGTATGCTGATCATACCCAATTATATTTTACCGAAGTACTGCCTGATTTTACGGCTGGAATACGTGAAGTTATCGACCCAAATTATGCAAAAGGCGGTAGCTTAGAACATAAAACCAATACCATGTTGTACGGATTTGATAATTGGTACTACAACGCTAAAAGCGACAAAAAGTATCAATTTTTACCGTTAAATGCTGACATTCCTGAGCGTTCGAAAGAACTTTATCGTAATAAATATTGGAAAGCTGTGCTTGCCAAAACAGACTATAGAGGCCAGTGGGGGCTAAGTAGCGACGATTACGGTAGGCTATATCATAACGGTAACTCTAGCCCTATTCAGGGGGAGTATTTACGACCGAATGCGTTGTTAAAAAACGCAGACTTTTTTAGCCGTATGACCGCAAAAAATATTGGTCCAAGTCGTGTTTATCCATCTCGTATAAATCCTGGTGTTAACAGAGGTTATTTAAAAGGCACTTTGGTCGAAAGTGGCGAGCATAAAGGTAAGCTTAAAAACTTTACTGCGGCGAGCGGTAGCTTGGTATACCGTGGGAATAACTTTCCCGAAAGCTTTTATGGCATGGCAATGACGCCTGAACCAGCGGCTAATTTAATTACTGCTCGTTATATTCTTGAGTCAAACGGAGAATTATCAGGTAAACCCGTTTATCCGCAAGATGAGCTGTTAACGTCGACCGATGAGCGTTTTAGACCTGTTAATTTGTATAACGCGCCTGACGGTTCTGTATATGTTTTAGATATGTATCACGGAATTTTGCAGCATAAAAAGTTCGTAACAACCTATTTAAACAAACAAGTTGCCTCGCGTGATCTCGACAAAAACAACAACACCATGGGGCGAATTTATCGCTTACGTTGGCAAAATACGCCTTTGCATTCACCTGCTAAATTATCTCTGCTTTCTGCTAAAGAGTTAGTGCCGTATCTTGGTGGTGTTAATGGTTGGGAACGCGATACCGCAAGACGTTTATTGGTTGAGAAAAACGACTTAACTGTTGTAAAAAGCATTGAAGAACTCATTAAAAATAGTCATGACGATGTCACTATTATTAATGCGTTATGGGCATTGTATTCATTAAATGCAGTGAGTGAGCATATTGTTTTTCATTCTCTTTCGGTGGATTCAAATAAAGTACAAGGAGCTGCCATTGCTGTAGCCGACCAATTACCAACAAGTTCTCATCAATCGTTATTGAAAAAGCTACAACCGTTGGCAATGCAAAACTATGATCTCGCAATTGAAACCGCATTGCAGATTGGGTTATTTGACAACGTTGACGAGGCTAAAGCTTACGAACTTGCTAAGTTGATATTAGATAAATACATAGAAATGCCATGGACACGACAAGCAATAGTAAGTGGGTTAAGAGACAAAACCCCTGAGTTTATGGCAAGTATTGGTGGTAATTATCCTGATTCAGCGTTTATGTATATTGTGAATAACTTAGGTAAAAACCCTGCTGAAATGAGTAACCGAGAACAGCTTTCTGCAAATGGTAAAACTGCTTACGATTTAGGTAAAAAACTTTATAACGGCGAGGCGGCTTGTTTTGGTTGTCATGGCGTTAATGGTACTGGTGTTTCTGCATTGGGTCCTAGGTTTACAAAAAGCGAATGGGTAGACGACAAAACCATATTAGCGAAAGTTATGCTTCACGGTTTAATGGGCCGCATTAATATGGGATGGCAACAGTGGAATACCTCTGCCGTTATGCCCGGATTTGCAACAAATACTGCGTTGAAAGATGAAGACTTAGCTGCAATTGCTACTTATATTCGTAATAGCTGGGGCAATACAGGTGATACTGGTAGCCAATTTTCGCCTGATTTGTTTAAACAACTACGCGAGCAAACCAAAGATAGAAACGTACCGTATGTGCAAAAAGATTTATTTCCAGATCGAAATTAGCCGTTAGGCAAGCACGTACTATTGTGTTTATAGATAACAAATAGAGGGAATAATTATTCCCTCTATTTTTTTGCTTAAATTTCACCAATAATAATTATTTCTGAGGATGATGTAGCAGATATTGCCTGTGGTGTAATGCGTATTAGATCACCTTCATTTGCTTCAAATGTTTCACTTTTATCCGTAAAATTAGCTGATCCGCTAGCCACATAAACTAACATTTCGCTCTCGTTATGCTCTAGTTGTTCGTTTTCCTGTAAGCGCACAACATCAATATAGGTTTTACTGTTAAAGGTAGTGGTTTGGTTTTTTGAACCACCATAAATACGTGTAGTGCCTGAGCTGTTAATCGTATAGTGTTTGTAACCCGCTGGTTCGCCTAGCTCATCGGGTAATACCCATAACTGTAACAAACGATTTTTTGTTGGATCTGGGTTTATTTCATTGTGCGAAAAGCCTTCTCCACCCGCGCGTTGTATTTGCGCTTCACCTGCATCTAAGTTTTGCCCGTGTTCTAACGAACCTTCGTGAGTAACACGACCGTCCATCATAATGGTAATTACATCAATCTCTTTATGCGGATGCATGTGTGTTTCACCGTATGGATTAAATGTTGCGTCAGCCAAGTAAACGAAGTTACCAATACCATCAAACGTATTCGGTTGTTTACGAGCACCAAATACACGGCGATCGGTTACTAGTCGGTGCTCTGTTAAGCCAGCGAATCCACCTAGGGGTAATGTGTTTTTAGTGAGTATTTGCATAATGCGCTCCAAATTGGGTGTTCGTTAATGTTTGTGTGAAACCATCATACGAGGTGTATATTGTTTGATAAATACCGTTTAGTTGATATGATAATTTCATTTTCAACAACAATGGTGTGATGAATGGCTTACGACTTGAACGATATGATGGTATTTTTAGCGGTTGTTGAAACAGGCAGCTTTACCTTAGCTGCCGATAAGCTTGGTATGCCTAAAGCAAACGTTAGCCGTAAAGTGTCACGACTAGAAAAACAACTAAATATTACTTTGTTGGAGCGGTCTACACGCTCGCAGCATTTAACGGAAGCGGGTAAACGTTATGTTGTTCATTGTAAGCGAATCCATGAAGAAGCTGACTTAGCTACTGCGTGCGTATCAGAGCTGTTACACAGTTATCGAGGCGACTTAAAAATTGGTGCATCGGTATCTACCGGTCAACAAATATTAAGGCCAGCACTTGCAAGCTTTATGCATGAGTATCCCGATATTAATGTACAGCTTAGCCTAACTAATCGGCGTGTAGATTTAATTGAAGAGGGGTTTGATATGCTTATTCGTATTGGCGAATTGAATGACTCGATGCTGATTGCTAAAAAGCTAGGCAGTTTTACGAGGAGTTTGTATGTTAGCCCTCGTTACGTTGAAGAGTATGGTATTCCAACGGATATTGAAGATCTTGATAATCACGCCATACTCATGAATTCGGTAACTAATGATTTATCGTTAACCCTTGTATCCAACAACAATGAAAAGCATGTGATAACCGCTAAACCAAGATTGGTTGTAGATGACTTTTCGATAATGAAACAGTCGATTGTAGACGGAGTAGGTATTGGTGTTATGCCTCAATACATGTGCAAAGAAAGCGTGAACAACGGAACACTTATTCAAATATTGCCAACATGGGGCTTACCACCTGTAGATGCGTTTGCGTTGTATCCGCGTAATCGTTCTAAAATTCCTAAGGTGAATGCATTTTTGCAATTTGTGATAAAGCTATACCAAAATGCTTTGAACTAGCGGCTTTACGTTTGTTAAAGAATAATATTGCCCAGCTTGCTACGCCATTTATTGTTAATGTTTTCCCACACACCATTATGTTTTATTGTATTGAACGCTTGTTTGAGTTGATTGGTTACTATAGAGGATGTTTGAGGGCTACACGCGATATAGTCTTTTAATGGGGTAATATCTAAATAAAATTGTCGATTAAATGCTTCGGGGTCTAATTTTAGTTTTTTAGCAAGGCGATTTAATATAACGTCGTCAGACAAAATAAAATCAACCTGTCGTTTTGAGTACACCACTTTGACTAACGCGTCGGAATTACCAACCACGTAAACATTTTTGTTTTCTTCAAAACCATTTCTCATAAGCAATTGATGATAAACGCCATCTCTTATCGCAATGCCGGTATACTTTTTAGCTTCGTTTAATGATCTAATTTTAACGTTGTGTGTTTTTAATGTGTAAAGTGCAGAATGCGTTTCAGCTAGCTGAGCTATCCAGTTAAATTTTTGTTCTCGTTCTTTAATTCTATTTAAAGAGAAAATACACACGTTTTGTTCGTTTTGAGCCATTTTGTAGCTTCGCGCCCACGGATAAAGCGCCATATCGTAATCCAGTGACGTAGTCGCCATGGCTGCTTTAATAACTTCAACAAAGTAGCCTTCAAGTTCATGTTGGTCGTTATAAAACTGTAGTGGTGGGAGAGCGATTGAAATAATTTGTAGTGTATCGGATTTACTATGTGACGAACTTTTGAATGCATGCGTATCAAACGAGCATAGGATAATAAGAATAAGGACAACATATTTCTGCATAGCTAACACCTCTATAACAACAATATTGAATATTCACACTTGCGCACTCAGTGTTTAAGTATAGAACAGCCATCTTTTTGTTTAGACAGCCGCAACCAGTGCGTTTCGATATAGACCTGTTTAGTAACTGTTGTATTTCATTTTTGGTTATAAAAGTTAGGATAAAATATACCCTTTACATTTTTCTTTATTTATTAATAATATAGAGTTTTTTTTGAACGAGATGTTTCATGTCAAAATTAGGTCAATTAAGTAAGTCAGTTGGTGTTGCAGGATGCTTGGTTACGTTATGCGATTTAACACAGCCTATCGCGCCGTTTGCTACATATATCGCGGCACTGTCTTTAGTGGTTTTGTTAGTTTTAGGAATAATAAAGTTATTTTCTAAAAGTTGGGGCGAAAACCACACTATATTTGGCTACTTTGTTTTAATTGTTTTTGTTCTTTCAACGGCCTTAACGGTTTATCAGCATCAAACTAAAGACGCTAAAAAGAAAGGACTAATCGCTTCAAAATTAACAACTGTGCAAGAAATTCAAGCTTCTTTAGGTATGGTAAACGCTCAATTAGTTGAAGCGAATAAATCACTCAAAAGTATCGACAAGCAAATGGAGAATACAAAAAAGGAAGTGAGTGAAAATCCACGGAAAGAATTAGCTAATTTAGGTATACCTTGGAACAGTGAGGACTTTTATAAAGCGATTGTGCATAACGACGAAGCAATTATTGATTTGTTTTTCCAAGGCGGTATGCAAATTGACCGAATTGCAACCGAGTACGCAGGAAATTCGATTTTAACGCATATTATTTATGACCCTAAAAGTAACTGGAAAGATGTGCTCGAAAAAGCGAAAGATTCAGGGTTTAATTTTAATACTAAAATACGTTATAACCACGGAAGTAAAGAAGGGACTCCAGTATATATTGCTATGAAGCAAGAGGAATATGAAGTAGCAGAGTATATATTGAAGCAAGGCGTAAATACTGATGAGGTTGAAAAGGTATTTAAGGCTGCATTAATTAAAGCGAAAAAAACAGTAAATAGCGCCAAACCAAAAGAGTGTGTCAGAGATCAAAACGATCACTTTAATATGAGTTATGGCTCATGTGTTAAACGCTATCGCAATATTTTGAAGAATAGAGAAAGCGCTCAGCATTCATTAAAAAAAGCTCAAAAAGTTTTAGGGCTGGTTAACAAATATAAGTAAATCTATATAAATTTAAAGAGAAAAAATCTTTATTAATCAAGATAATAGCTTTCTATTTTTTGTTGATTCAATGAGTGATAGAAAGCTTTTTTATTGGGTATGTACATCTTAGCATTACTCATGTTTTTGGCTTATTAAATTTACTAAAGTAAACCTTTTCTTGATAACTTACTACTAGGTAAGTTATATTCCCATTATGCAAACTCGATTAAAAAACAGAAAAGAGCAAATTGTTAGCTTGGCGCTAGAACTATTAAAATCGAAAGGTTTTGAAAATTTTAGTTATCAAGATTTAGCAAAAGAGCTTGGTATTACTAAGGCAAGTATCCATCACCATTTCCCTAAAAAGGCTGATTTGGGTGTTGCGTTGTGTGCGGCAATACAAGAATGGCATAAACGAGCTTTTGCAAAAATAACGTTAGCTGACAACAGCGCGATGGACAAACTTGAAGCATACATTAACGGTTTACTTGGTTTTGCGTGCGGACAATCTAAAGTATGCCCATTAAGTAGCTTGCAAGCTGATGTTGCTTCGCTTCCAGAAGAAATGAAGAAAGCACTTAAAAAACTTGATGAGCATGAGCTGACCTTTATTGCTGATATTTTAGAGCAAGGTAGAGCAAACAACGAATTAATGTTTAAAGGTTCTGCGCAGCATCAAGCCTTATTGTTTGTGCTTACGTGTAAAGGTGCGTTGCAATACTCTCGCGTACATGGGGGGAGCATTATTGATGATGCTATCGCTCAAACTAAAGCGCAGCTGCTAGGTTAACGCATTGATTCATTATTATTAGAAAACTCAAAAAATTTTACTTTGTTAACTGACCTGTAGGAAAGTTAACGAGATTGATTTTACATACAATTTACAGCGATTTGATAGGTAATAAAATGGTAAATATAAACAACTTGTTTACTCCTATAACGTTAGGAAAACTTACACTAAACAACCGTATAGCAATGGCTCCTATGACACGTTCATTTTCGCCAGGTAATGTACCTAATGACATGGTTGTTGAATACTATAAAAAACGTGCTGAAGGCGGTGTAGGTCTTATTATTACAGAGGGTACGTGCGTTGGACATAAAGCCGCGTCTGGTTACCCAAATGTACCGTTTATTGCTGGCGATGAAGCGTTAGCGGGGTGGAAAAAAGTTGTTGATGCTGTGCATTCTGTTGGTGGAAAAATTGCGCCACAATTATGGCATGTTGGCTCTATACGTAAGCCAGGTGTTGAGCCGGGTGGAGACACTCCAGGTTATGGCCCTTCTGGTATGGCGATGCCTGATATGGTAACGGGTCATGCTATGACTAAAGACGATATTAATGAAGTGATTCAAGCGTTTGCTCAAGCTGCATTAGATGCTAAAAATATTGGATTTGATGCCGTAGAAATTCATGGTGCGCATGGCTACATTATTGATCAATTTTTCTGGGAAGGAACAAATAAACGTGACGATGAATACGGCGGAGATCTTGCTGCACGTTCACGCTTTGCAATTGAATTAATTAAAGCAACACGTGATGCTGTAGGCGAAGAGTTTCCAATTATTTTCCGTTGGTCGCAATGGAAACAGCAAGATTACACGGCGCGTTTGGTTGAAACACCAGAAGCATTGGAAGCGTTCTTAACACCGTTAGTTGATGCTGGCGTTGATATTTTCCATTGTTCTCAACGTCGTTATTGGGAGCCAGAGTTTGAAGGAAGTGATTTAAACTTAGCTGGCTGGGTTAAAAAGTTAACGGGTAAACACACGATTACTGTAGGTAGTGTAGGGCTTAATCAAGACTTTTTACCAGAAGACGGTACGGCAAACTTTAAAGATGCAGAGCCAGTAAGCTTAGACAATTTAGTAGAGCGAATTGGTCAAAATGAGTTTGATTTAGTTGCAGTTGGTAGAGCGTTAATTTCGAACCCTGATTGGGTTAATCAAGTTAAAAATGGAAATTTCTCAGAACTTAAAGCGTTTGATAAAGCACATTTAATGAAGCTAGTTTAAGCGTAGGTTATTTAAATAAAAGGTTTATCAGCACGTAATGCTAGCTGCATTATTAAGGGCTGGTAAACCTTTGTTTTTTAGGGCTATACGCATTAGTGTTTTTAGCTTTTTTCATGTGAAGAACAAAGCTGGTCACCATAGTAATTGTTTGCGTAGTTACACTGACTAGCATGAGATTTTTGGTTGCTTTTGCTTTGTACGCCTAATATTTTCTGAATAAAACGAATCATAATGATTACCTCTTTTTGTGGATTCGTTACTATCATCTCGCGTATTCTCAATTTTGTATAATTGATTAAATTTATAAAGTCGTTCTAATTATTAGAACAATACTTAACTTGCTTCAATCTACTTTGCAGGGTTACATTTTATAGCAAGCTGCTCGGCAAACATCTCCATTAATAAGCTTAGTTCGTTGGTTCTTACATAATTTGGGCGGAATATAAACGCAATGATGCGATGTGGGCCAGGCTCATTTAAATGTACAGCTCGTAATTCTGACTCGTTATAAATGAGTTGATCTAATGCCATTTGTGGCACCAATGTTGTACCTATTTTTCCCGCAACCATTTGTACTAAGGTGTGAAGACTGGTTGAATCAAAATCTGACTTTTGTTTTTTGTTTTGTAAGCTACACGCCGCAAGCGCATGATCTTTTAAGCAATGTCCTTCTTTTAATAACATGAGCGATTCTAATTCCAATTCTTCGCTGGTAATTTCATGCAGGCTTTCGGGAGACTCATCGCGATGGCTAACCCAATAAAAGTCTTCTTCCCAAAAAGTCATACTCATTAACCCGTCAGTTGCGTAGGGTAACGCGAGTACAGCGGCGTCAATATCGCCATTTCGCACCATATCAACTAACACGTGCGACTGTTCTTCAATAATTTGCAGTTTAAAATTAGGATATTTTGCCCTTACTTCTGGCAGTACTTTAGGCAACATATAAGGGCCAATGGTAGGAATTGCTCCTAGTGTCATCGGGCGAGATAGCGGCGTTTTATTGCTTTGTGCAAGTTCCATGAGCTCATCCATCTCAAGCTTTATATGCTTTGCTTTTTCGAGTAGTGGCTTAGCATCTTCTGTTATCAGTACTTGTTTGTTGTTTCTTTCAAAGAGCTGAATACCCAGTTGCTTTTCCATTTCATTTATTGCGGTACTTAATGCCGACTGTGATACGTTGCAGGCTTCCGATGCTTTTTTAAAGTGGCGGTATTGTTCAACTGCGAGTGCGTATTTAATTTGTTTCAGCGAAATCATATTTAAGCTCCTACTTTTTCCATTACTTTATAGTATCGCTATACTTGTTAGTAATTCAAAAAAATAGAACATAAAAATAGATTTTATTAATTTTATCAATTGTTCGGGTTTCCCTATTATGTGTTCATCGAAAGCGAAACGGCTTTTGTTAACAACACTAAAGCAAATTTTATTGATTAATTAACGAGGAAATAATCATGGCTCAAATAGGCAAAACTATCCCAGAATTTAACGCTCAAGCTTTTCATAACGGTGAGTTTGTAAATGTTTCATCAGAAAGTGTAAAAGGTAAGTGGAGCATATTTTTGTTCTACCCTGCTGACTTTACGTTTGTATGTCCGACTGAATTAGAAGATATGGCGACTCATTATGAAGAGTTACAAGCGTTAAACGTTGAAGTATACGCAGTGTCTACCGATACGCACTTTTCACATAAAGCATGGCACGATTCAAGCGACGCTATTGGCAAAATTAAATACCCAATGGTTGGTGATCAAACAGGTACGATTACACGCGGTTTTGACGTAATGATTGAAGAAGACCATATGGCGCACCGAGGTACGTTTTTAGTAGACCCAGATGGCGTAATTCAAGTTGCTCATATTCACGCTGGCGGTATTGGTCGAAGTGCGAAAGACATGGTTCGTAATGTTAAAGCAGCTCAATACGTTCGTGATAACGATGGTGAAGTATGTCCTGCGGCTTGGGAACAAGGTGAAGCAACATTAACACCTAGCTTAGACCTAGTAGGAAAAATTTAAGCTACCCCCAACCATTCTTAGCAAGGCAGTTGAGGCCAGTAGGTCTCTCTGCTCTTTTTATGACCCAAGTAGGAGCAGTATTATGTTAAATGCAGAACTATTAAACGCAATTAAAACGTATACCCAAAACATGACGAATAAAGTGACATTAGTTCTACAAACTGGTGATCATGAAAAGCGTCAAGAATTAGTGAATTTTTTAACACAGCTAAGTTCGGTAACAAGCAATATCGAGCTAGTAGAAAGAGATGAGAATTTAAGAAGCCCGATCACATTTTACTTAGAGATAGATGGGGTAAGTAATGGTATTCAATTTTCAGGAATACCTAGCGGACACGAGTTTAACTCCCTTATTTTGGCTATTTTACAGTCGTCAGGTACTGCGCTGAAACTTGATTCGACCTTAACCAGCATGGTTAAAAATATTAAAGACGATTTGCACTTTGAAGTGTTTATTTCGCTAAGTTGTCATAACTGTCCTGACGTTGTGCAGTCGTTAAATCAATTTGCGTTGTTAAATAGCGGAATTACCTCTGAGATGATTGACGGAGGTTTGTTTCAAGATATTGTGGAAAGCCGAAATATTCAAGGTGTACCCAGTGTTTACCTAAACGGAGAGTTATTTGCTAACGGTAAAATAGACACGGCTCAACTTGTTGATAAATTAATTGAGCGTTATCCATATATTACGCAAACAGAACCTACCGAAGCGTTACCACAACAAGATGTTACGGTAATTGGTGGTGGCCCTGCTGGCGTAGCTTCAGCTATTTATGCAGCGCGCAAAGGCTTAAAAGTTACGATGATTGCTGACCGTATTGGTGGGCAAGTTAAAGACACTGTGGGTATTGAGAATTTGATTTCGGTTTCAAAAACTACAGGTTCAGAACTTACAGGTAACATGCAAGCACATTTAAGAGACTACGACATTACTATTAAAGAATTTTTAAGAGTGGCTGAAATCGAAAAAGGGCCAGTGAAGAAAATTCACCTTTCAAGTGGTGAGGTTATTGAAAGTAAAACCGTGATTGTTGCTACAGGCGCTAAATGGAGAGAATTAGGTGTACCAGGTGAGAAAGAAAATATTGGCTCAGGTGTCGCTTATTGTCCTCACTGCGACGGCCCTTTCTTTAAAGGTAAAGATGTAGCTGTGGTAGGCGGTGGTAATTCAGGCATTGAAGCGGCGTTAGATTTAGCTGGCATGGTAAACCATGTAACAGTATTTGAGTTTTTACCTGAGTTAAAAGCGGATCAAGTATTGGTCGAGAAAGCGGAAAACCACCCCAAAATAACCATCATCAAAAATGCTGCAACTAAAGAAGTTATTGCGGAAAACGGTAGCGTAACTGCTTTGGCATATGAAGACAGATTGACGGGCGAAGTTAAACAGCATGCGTTATCAGGCATATTTGTACAAATTGGTTTAGTGCCTAACAGCGAGTTTTTAAATGGTGTTGTAGAGCGTACCAAGCATGGTGAAATTATTATTGATGAAAAATGTAATACAACAGAACCGGGTATTTTTGCTGCGGGCGATGTAACAACGGTGCCATATAAACAAATTGTTATTGCAATGGGTGAAGGTTCAAAAGCGTCATTATCAGCTTTTGATTACTTAATTCGTGAGAGTTAAATAGCCACATTTTTCATTATTCAATAACTAGTAACTAGCTTAAAGAAAAAAGCCAATCGAATTGTCGATTGGCTTTTTGGTTTATTAAGAGAGAAAACAAGAGGGAAAACGTGTAAATGTTTCCCACACTGTTTTTAACGTTAGTTGAGTGTTTTTACACCCATGTTATGCAAAGTAAATCCGAAAATATCAGCGTATTGGTCAATCGTTTTGCTAATAGGTGTGCCTGCACCATGACCAGCATCTGTTTCTATGCGAATGAGTGTTGGATTTTTACCTGTGTGTTTAGCTTGTAGCTCAGCAGCAAACTTAAACGAGTGTGCAGGTACTACACGGTCATCATGGTCGCCGGTTGTTACCATAGTTGCTGGGTAATTTACGCCAGATTTAACGTTGTGTACTGGCGAGTAGCCAAGTAGGTAGTTAAACATGTTTTTGTTGTCTTCTGATGTTCCATAGTCGTACGCCCAGCCTGCACCAGAGGTAAATGTGTGGTAACGCAGCATATCTAATACACCAACTGCAGGAAGGGCAACTTGAAATAGCTCAGGGCGTTGTGTTATTACAGCACCAACTAATAAACCGCCGTTAGACCCCCCCATAACAGCTAGCTTGTTTGAAGCCGTATATTTTTCTGCTACTAAGTATTCTGCAGCGGCAATAAAGTCGTCAAACACATTTTGTTTTTTCTGTTGTGTTCCTGCGTCATGCCATTTTTTACCGTATTCGCCACCGCCACGTAAATTAGCTACTGCGTAAATACCACCTAACTCTAACCATGCTGCACGTGTTGAGCTAAACTGCGGTAATAAGCTTACATTAAACCCGCCGTAGCCATATAAAATAGTTGGGTTGGTGCCATCAAGCGTAATGCCTTTTTTGTGCGTGATGATCATCGGTACTTTTGTGCCGTCTTTTGATGTATAAAATATTTGCTTTGATACAAAGTCATCACTGTCAAAATTTACTTTTGATTTCATGTGGACTGATGAATCGCCGCTTTCAATATCTAGTTTAAAAATTGTACTTGGCGTTTTTTGATTACTAAATGAGTAGTAAACATTCTTTTGTGATTTTTTACCGCTAAAACCACCCGCAGTACCAACTTCTGGTAATGTGATGTCGCGCACTTTGTTACCGTTAAAATCATACTGCTCAATTTTAGATGTCGCGTCTTTAATGTATTGAGCAAACATGTAATTACCAGCTTTCGAAACTGATAGAACGTTCTTGTTTTCTGCGATTACATCAACCCAATTTTCAGGTGTTGGATTAGCAATTGATGTTTTAATGACACGTTTGTTAGGCGCGTCTAAATTGGTAACCAAAAATAATGTATCGCCTTTAACGCTAACTACTTCTGTGTCTGACTTTGTATTATCAACAATTGAAACCAGTGGAGCATTTGGTTTAGTGATGTCTTTTACAAATAATTTGTTGCCAGAGGTAGAAACCATTGCGTATATAAACAAATATTTGTTGTCGTCTGAAATTGCTGAGCCTACATAACGATGTTTTTCTTCTGGCGTTCCACCAAACACTAATGTATCGCTTGATTGCGGTGTGCCTAATTTATGAAAATAAAGTTTATGTTGGTCGGTTTTAGCAGAAAGCTCGCTGCCTTTAGGTTTGTCGTAGCTGGCGTAGTAAAAACCTTGGTTGCCCACCCATGAAATTCCACTGAACTTAATATCGATAAGCGGTTCTTCAAGTACTTTCTTGGTTTTAGTGTCAATGATCATCGCTTTACGCCAATCGCTACCACCTTCAGAAATAAAGTAGGCGGCTAACGAGCCATCTTCAGAAAACTCTATTTGTGAAAGAGATACCGTGCCGTCGTCGCTAAAAGTATTTGGATCTAAAAATACCTCTGGCTCTTGTCCGTCTTTTTGGCGGTATAAAACGTATTGGTTTTGCAAACCATCATTTTTGTAAAAATAAGAATAGTCGCCCTCAATAAACGGCATGCCGACTTTTTCATAATCTAATAAGTTTGAAAGGCGTTTTTTTATTTGATCGCGGTATGGAATATTGTCTAAGTAGCCGTATGTCGTTTTATTTTGCGCTTTAACCCATTGTGCGGTTTCGTCGCTCATATCGTCTTCTAACCAGCGATAAGGGTCGGCCACTTTTGTGCCAAAATATTCGTTAACTACCGTTCCTTTTTTTGTTGTTGGGTAGTTAATTGTAACGTTGTTCATAGAGGATAATACTTCCGTTTTTTGTGACGATAGTTGATTTTGACTACACGCCGATATAGTTAATAGTGAGCTAACAATTGCACTATAAACGAATAATTTGGTTTTCATTACATGTCCTTTTTTTGATAGGAGAGCATTTTCGAACGCTCAATCTAGATAACATCGTGTTATATGTCTAACAGTTGCCTAACATTTGTTTGTAGCGTTATTGGTTGTGTTGGGCATATTCATTTACAGCCTTGAGTTTACGTTTATTGTTGTGCCAGTAATGTTACGTTATTTACCCAGGGCTCAAGTTTTAAGCCCCAATCTATATTTATTGAATATCGAGGCTTTTTCAGTTTATTTGAACTGTTGTATTTTAGGTTTTTTAATGCGCTAGCTTGCTCTAAAGGCAACATGATCTGCGATATTGATAATCGATTGAGTGCGATGCGATATTCTTGTTTGTCGCTAAAATATTGAGGCTTGGTAATGCCTTTAACAATAATCATATTATGTTGATTTGCATATTTGCTACTTAGTTCATTAAGCGAAGCTGAAGCCTCTTTAAAAAACAGGCGTGAGCGTTCATGTTTTTCTCGCTCAACGAGCTTTTTCGCATTGAGCTGTCGAGTACGGTTTTCTTTGGTGGGAGCCTCTTCGTAAACCGACGTTAATTGTTTGTAGTGCTCTTGTGCTTTTTGTAATGCGGATTGATGTAAATCGCCTTCATGCTCTAATGCCCAATAAAGCTCTTTAGATTCGTTTCCGTAAGCTTTGGTGATTAGAGTGGCATTAAATCCGAGCTTTTCAAATTCAGCTTTAGTGACTATTTGGTTTCTCGGTGTATAGGTTTGGTATTCTTGAAAGGTAGGAATTGGCGTGCGCCATTTGATACTTACTGACACACTTGAGTTGTGGTTATTACGAGCGTGCATATAATTTAGCGGTAATTCACGCTCTGTAAGTAAAAGTTGTGAGGTTGTTTCACTTCTATTGTAGGTAACGCCAGTTAACACCATTGCATTTGTTGCAATAAGTATACATAACCCAATTATTAGATATTTTTTCATGAGCGTACCTCCGGTAAAGCTTGGTTTAGCGTATTGTGTGTGCGAATACGCTTAAACACAACTAACACTAATAATGCTGTCAGCCCGAGTAAGAAAAAGAAGATATATTTGGGCATCCAATCCCACCACCAGTCGAATAATTTGGTAAATAAGAACAACACAAAAAATACGTTACCTGTATTTACAACGTCGTTATAAAAATACTTTATACCCAACCAAATAGCGCAAGCCGACAATATAAAACCGGCTATTTGGTAGCTCCCTTCAATAATATGACTATTCCATGTTAAATAGCTGATTTCACCCCAATTCGCCAAGATGAGTATAGGAATAAATAATATGATCATCGCCATTACGCGATAAATAGTGGCGAAGCCTGCAAAGGGTTTGTGGTTAAAAAAGTGAGGCACGAAAAAGGTGATAATAGCAGGTATAAAAAAGTTCTCTGGTCGTTCTCCAAAACTAATCCAGTACATGCCATTCCACGTACCCACTTGTGTCGCAATGTAGCTAGTAACACCAACAATTCCGAAAAACACGAGTAAGCGCGCGTTACATGCGTAGGCTAATAAAAAGCTGAACGCAGACCATACAATAAACGCATTGGGCGACGGTGTTATGTTAAATATTTCACCTAGCATAGTCAGGTTTAATACAAAGCTAGCAAGTGTTACCAACGCTGATATTTTCGAAAAATAAGCTTTTGTTGCATCTTGCGCTAAATGTAATGTTAATAAAAATAAGGCTACAGGAACTAAAACGAGAATACTTACTTGAATAGTTGTGCCTAACAGTCCCCAGAATTGATAAAACAAGAAAAATATACTGACCGCCATTGCCAACGCGCCGAAAAGCGAGGCGATTTTCATACCGAGGGTTAACTGCTTTGAGTTTGCCGTTGTGTCTACATCAAACCGTTCACAAAGTTGCTTGATGAGTTGTTGGTGATAATGGTCTATTAGCTGATTTTCGTTGTCGTCGGGTGAGTATATGCCTGCTTGTTGTAGTGCAATGCGCTCTTGTTTGTAGGCATTTATTTGCTCTACACGCTGTTGTGCGTCTTCCTGAGAAATTTGATTATTATCCATTCATCTTATTCCTGAGTGTTGTGGCACTGCATAATTGAGTGCCACATGTTTTACAATCCTAAATAAATTGCATGAAAACGCCTTGTTTAAATAGGAGAACCAGGTGGCATTTTAGGCAAGCTGATGAGTTTTGCTTTATCAATATTCTCTATTTTCGCGTCTTTAAGGCGATTAAGTTGGTATTGATAAAAGCCATAACGTGCTGAACTTGATTTGGTTTTTTTGAGCTTTTTAGTTAAAAACTTTTGCTGCGCTAATAGTAAACCATAAATGCTTGATTTAACTTGCATAGGCACCTGATTACTGTGAATTAAATTGAGGTAATTACTGTATAACAAATCTATTGCTGTACTGTGTTGTAACCACGTTTTATTAGAAACGCGAGCAGATACAATTTCGTCGTGAATTTCTTCACCGAGGTCTTGAATACTTAAAAAATCTTCGTTTAAAGCACTTTGCTGGTGAAGTCGAGCTAAGCGTGTGGGTTCTAATAAAATGGATAGCGTATGTTGTATTGACGCTGCTGCTAGTGCCGTTTGATCAAACAGTTTTCCTGTGTTGCCTTGTAAGCTTTCGCGTGAAGTGTAATGACCATATGCTTTAGGTGGTATAAGTTGGGCAATTGACGGGTTTAACGTTAAAAACTCAGGCGTCAATGTTTTAAGGAGTACGTTAAGCGCTTGTTTTTGTTGTTTTGCATTGGCGTTGGTAAATACGGCTGAGTTTGAATGGTTAGTTTTGAGCGTGTAATTGTAATCAATTCCACCTAACCATTTACCTGCAGCGGTTGCTTGATAACGGTGAAAATAATAAACCGGCATTAAAATTTCGTGCAAGTCAGAAAACGGGCGTCCGCTGTGCAATGTTGCCGTTCCGAAGTTATTTAGTGCTATCGCCCTTAATTCAATCACGCGTTCTAATTCATCAATTGCGTTTTCACCATTGTCCCATAAGCTCGCTTTAGGGTGAGCATCGCCAATACGACGTGAATCGGGGTCCGATACAAATAGCATTTGCTTCTGACTATTACGTTCAATAATTTTGTTAAGTGCTTGTTCTTCATTTTGTTGAGAAAAATCTTGATAGCCATACTCAATAACGGCTTTGTCCCATACGCCAATGTCTTCAGCGTACGCATTTTTCGCCATAATTGAATTGTTTGATTTGTCTATTTCGAACAATGGATGCGGATAGTCCATAACAGATGCTCTGTTGTAGCTACTCGCTGCAAAGTTATGCGCTATGCCTAGTGTGTGTCCTACTTCGTGTGCTGATAATTGTCTGATGCGAGCAAGTGCTAAATTCATTAATTCAGTGTCATTTTCGCTGTCTGCAAATCGTGAAAGCATACCTTGAGCAATAAGATAATCTTGTCTTACACGCAACGAACCTAGGGTAACGTGCCCCTTAATAATCTCACCATTTCTAGGGTCTATCACGCTGTAACCGTACGACCAGCCTCGTGTTGCTCGATGTACCCATTGAATAACGTTATATCTAACGTCTTGCGGATCGGCGTCGTCAGGTAGTACTTTTATTTGAAAGGCATTTTTATATCCGATTGCTTCAAACGCTTGATTCCACCAGTTTGCACCCGTTAATAATGCTGTTTTTACGGGTTCTGGAGCGCCGGGGTCAAGGTAGTAAACAATAGGTTCAACAGCTTCACTCATGGCAGCATTTGGATTTTTCTTTTTTAAACGATGACGAGGAATAAAGCGTTGGGTAATAGGTTGGTTAATCGGTTGAGCATAATCTTGGTATTCAAATGACCAAAAACCACTTTGAGGATGAAAAGTACGTGGTTCATACCCTGCTTCAGGTAAACGAATAAAGCTGTGGTGCATTCGTAATGATAAAACATATGGGTTTATTGCCGCTTGCTGAACATATTTACCCGGCTTTTTGCCTGTGAATGTAATGCTTGCTTCTAGTTCAGTATTGTCAGGAAAGCTTTTGGTACGTGGCAAGTAAATAGCAGAACGGCTTTTATCTAATGTAAAAGTACCTTGCTTTTGTTTTGCTAATTTTCGGCTAACGCCATGTATGTCTTGTAAAATAAAGTCGCTAGCATCAACTAATGTCCAACTTTTACCTGACTCAACCACCGGAAACGCCCATAAAGTGGCAGAAGCAAAAGCTTCTTCAACCGATTTTGATTCGTTAATATTATTAGAAACCGCTCGGTATTTCGTATTTTTTTGGTTAAGAAAAACCTTATTTCCTACTTTATTAAACTCTACTAAATGCACATTACCTAATTGCCCGCGATCTAAACCAATATCGTTCGAGCCTAACCCTTGTGGCAAGCTAGATTGATAAATAAATTCGTTATCAAGTTGATTAATTTTAAGATACAACTTATTGCTTTCTGCATCATAAATATGCCCAACAAAACCTTTATGAAGCTTATTGTTTTTAGTCAAAGATTTTAAGGTTATAGGCTCAGAAGCAAAGAGCTGCAGAGAAAATGTGGTGAGCAAAAAGAGTAAAGCTTTTTTCATTCGTATCACGCCTTTATTGTTTTTTGATATCTACGGGGTGCTTAATTTAGTAAGTTAAATTAAAACAGATAACGGCAAACTTTGCGAATGGAGAGTTACTTTTAAACTTGTATAGTTATTGGTGTAAATTTATAGACAAGCCATTGTGTCTGCACAATGGCTTTAACGAGCATTATTTAAAGTTTTAGTTCTTCAAACCTAACACTTTTTTCGTTATTTGCTTTTAGTTGGCGGGCTAATTCTATTCTCATTTTTGTTTGAATAGGCTTATAAGCAGCTACGTTGTAAAAATTAGTAATTTCGTCAGGATCTTTATGTAAATCAAATAACCAAGGTTCAACGCTCTTATGAAGTACTAATTTATATCTATTGTCTACAGCGGTAACCCATGAGCCTGACGTAGGTACAAAATACGTCATTCTATTTTCAGTCACGATTTTAGTTGGCGATGTATAGTCGTTGGCGGCGTTTATACCGTGAAAGTTTGCTGTGCTTTTTACATTCATTAACCCCAAAATAGTCGGTGTAAAATCAACAGTAGTAAATGCCTTGTTCACAACTTTACCCGCAGGGATTTTGCTAGGGTATCTTACTAAAAAA
Source organism: Colwellia sp. (assembly GCA_020630795.1). Classification (GTDB taxonomy): domain Bacteria; phylum Pseudomonadota; class Gammaproteobacteria; order Enterobacterales; family Alteromonadaceae; genus Pseudocolwellia. The sequence continues at coordinate 6,444 of JAHDIK010000011.1, read as the reverse complement.
GGAATTCGTGCAGATGCTTCGTATGGTACGTTTTTGTTTGTTCTATTGTGTTCAAAATACATATCTCCGTGATCTGAGGTAAACACAACAATTGTATTGTCGGTTAAGTTATTTTTGTCCAAAAAGGTCAGTAATTGACCCACGCTATCGTCAATGTGTTTAACCATACCGAAATATTGTTTTACAGCTTCTGGTTTGAACGCCTTCGCTTCATTTTTGTCTGTTTTACCTTTACTCGCCCATTTTGGACGTTTTGCTAACAATTGTTTTTCCATTGTTTTAGGTGGTTGAGGTCGTAAATGTTCGTACATGGTGTGGTATGGCGGGCGAGCATAATCAGGTGTGTGTGGATCAGGGAATGAGATCATCATCGCAAACGGTTTATGCTTGTCTCGTTCAAGAATATTAAGTGCTTTATTAGTAAAGTAATCTGTTAAGTGAATAACCTCATTTTTTGGGAGCTTATCCGCCTTTTTTTGGTTAATGCCGGTAATACCTTGTTTGGTAATATGGAAATATGGATTGTGACCCGCAGTCATCATAAAACGATTGTCGGTAAAGCCAGCATTGTCTTTAATACCAAACTGGTACTTTTCATCTTTGCCGTTCAAATGCCACTTACCCAAATATGAAGTTGAATAGCCTTCATTTCTTAGTATTTTTGCAAAGGTTGGTAGTTTACCGTTGAGTTTTAAGTTGTTTTTGTGAGCACCTGTTGCTCTTGGATACAAACCGGTCATAAATGACGCTCTAGAAGGTGTGCATACGGGTGATGAAGCGTAATAGTTAAGACTAATGGCTCCTTCTGTTGCAAGTTTATCAATATTCGGTGTGTTTACGACGACACCTTTGCCCCATATTTCGCCTTGTTCAACTGACATATGTTTACGGTAGCTACTGAGGGTTCTAAAGTTATGCTCATCGGTTTGAATAATGAGTAAGTTCGGTTTTTTAGCATAAGTTGTATTCACTACAGTTAAACTAAAAAACAGTAATGCGAGTTGAATTGTTCGTATCATGTGAATCTCGTGATTAAGGATAATTTGATTAATTAATCAACATAAATGGTGAAAAGTATCGTACGGGAATCAATTAATGGCATCAATTGGATGTGTGTAAAGTATTTGTAAAGATTGGAGTTATTGGCGTTTTGTAGTGATTATGTCGCTTTCTTTGCATAAATAATGAAATTGTATAATTAATTATTCATAGTTTTGATAAGATAAATTCATCTTCATGATATACGTTGACGAGGCAAAATATGCAAAAAGGAATCGATGATTCATTATTAGAAATGGTGCGCTTTTTAGGGACCGAACTAGGGAATATTATTCAAGAGCATTTAGGGGATGAATGGCTTGAAAAAATTGAACATATTCGTATTGAAGGCCGTAAGTCATCTTTAGGTGATAACAACAGCACCGAACAGCTACAAAATGCGTTTAAAGGCATGTCGAATGATGAATTATTGACGGTTGGTCGAGCTTTTTCTCAATTCTTAAATTTAGCAAACTTAGCGGAACAAGAAGACACTGTTGCTAAGTGTTTTGACAAAAACCCTGTAAACGATTTCTTCGCGAAATTAAAAGCCAGTGAAACAACCGAAATGTCGATTGTTGAAGCAGTACAAAAACTTTCAATCGAGTTAGTACTTACTGCTCACCCAACAGAAGTAACACGCAGAACGCTTATTTATAAGTATGCGCGTTTAGCTGAATGTTTATCAGATTTACATGTTGATAATTTGTCTGATACACAACGTGAAAGCGTTGAAACGCGCATCGCTGAGCTGATCAGTCAAGCCTGGCACACCGATGAAATTAGAGCAGAAAGACCAACACCGGTTGATGAAGCAAGCTGGGGGTTCTCAGTAATCGAAAGCTCTTTATGGCAAGCGGTTCCAGACTTTATTCGTAAGTTTGATAAACAGTTATCAGACGAATTTAATATTAACTTACCATTAAATTCTAATATTGTTCGCTTTGCGTCATGGATGGGCGGAGATCGCGACGGTAATCCATTTGTTACGTCAAAAGTAACCGAAAAAGTACTATTACTTGCTAAAAAACGTGCAACCGCACTCTTTTTAAACGACATTCAAACCCTGTTTGTAGAGCTTTCGATGGAAGCTTGTTCACAAGAATTACGTAGCCAAGTAGGTGATGCTAAAGAACCATACCGCGCATTGTTAGGTGAGTTAAAGCAAAAGTTAACAGTAACAGAAGAAGGTATTGACGCTTATTTAAATGGTGAGACCTCAGTATTAAACGTTGGTATTGAAAACCAAATTGAACTGACTGAACCATTAGAGCTTTGTTATAACTCGTTAAATAGCGTTGGTATGAGCGGTATTGCTAATAGCCAGCTGCTAGACACTATTCGCAGAGCATATTGTTTTGGTATCAACTTGCTGAAGCTCGATATACGACAAGATTCAGACCGTCATGCGCAAGTATTTAGTGAGCTTACGCAATACTTAGGTATGGGTGATTACAATGAATGGAGCGAGGAAGACAAGCAAGCCTTCTTACTTAAAGAGCTTGATTCAAAACGCCCATTAATTCCACGTAAATGGTCTCCGTCGGCAGATGTTCAAGAAGTGCTTGAAAGCTGTGAAGTAGTCGCGCAACAAAACCCTGAAGCGTTGGGTATATATATTATTTCGATGGCTCGTAGACCTTCAGATGTATTAGCTGTGCACTTATTATTGCAAGAAGCAGGTATTCAATGGGCGATGCCTGTAGCGCCATTATTTGAAACACTTGACGACTTAAACAATGCTCACGACAGTATTAGCCAATTACTCGCGATTGATTGGTATCGAGAGTTCATTCAAAAACATCAATACGTCATGATTGGCTATTCAGATTCCGCTAAAGATGCAGGTGCATTAGCGGCAGGGTGGGCACAATACCAATCGCAAGAATCATTGGTTGAATTAGCTCAGTCTTACGGTATTTCGTTAACCTTGTTCCATGGTCGTGGCGGTACAATTGGTCGTGGTGGTTTACCTGCACATGGTGCGATTTTATCGCAGCCTCCAGGTTCGTGTTTAGGCGGCTTACGTGTAACCGAACAGGGTGAAACTATTCGCTATAAATTTGGTACAGAACCCGTCGCTCAACACAGCTTAGCGTTATATGCGAGTGCGATTTTAGAAGCGCTTGTTCTGCCACCACCGGCACCGAAAGATGAGTGGCGTAAAGTGGTTGCTGATATGGCTGCCGATGCTCGTGACAATTATCGTGGTGTTGTAAGAGACGACCCTAATTTTGTTAAGTACTTTAGAAGTGCTACACCAGAAATGGAGTTATCGAAATTACCATTGGGTAGTCGTCCGTCTAAACGTAAACCAAATGGCGGCGTTGAAAGCTTGCGTGCTATTCCTTGGATATTTGCATGGGCGCAAAACCGTTTGGTATTACCTGCATGGTTGGGTGTAATGAAAGCCGTGCAAGCATCAATTGATAAAGGTAACGAAAATACAATGCGAGAAATGATGGCTAGCTGGCCGTTTTTCTCATCGCGTTTATCTATGCTCGAAATGGTGTTTATGAAGTCTAATCGTCATATCGCTGAAAAATATGACGAAAGGTTAGTAGAAGAGTCAATGCGTTATTTCGGTGAAAATTTACGCGCTGAACTGACGCAAAGCAGAGATTTATTATTAACACTTTTAGATCAAAAAGAGGTGATGGAAAATGATTTATCATCTAAAGAGTCAATGACAATTCGTTCAGGATACTTAGAGCCTCTGCATTTAATGCAAGTTGAATTACTCGCTCGTGCGCGTCAAAACGCGGAAGATGAAACCGCAGCGCTTGATGTAGCACTAGAAAGGGCGCTTATGGTCAGTATTGCAGGTGTAGCAACAGGTCTACGTAATACAGGCTAGTGAACGTAAGCACCGTAATATTTGAATAGGTAGACGTTACGGTGCTTTATTTATTTTTAATTGGTAGGAGATGATTTAAAGGTCTGACCACAAATGGTCGTAAAAGTTGTTATAACTGGTCAAGTTTTGATTGTTTATATGAGCACGTAGTTTTTGATGTATGAAATTGAGGGACAACAATTTCTAAAAGAGTGTGTGGGAGCTCAAGATGAATTTAGATCACGGTAAAGTCTCTATTAAAATAGATGACAACATTATTATTGTGCACCTCGTTGGCGAGTTTAATGAGTTTGGCGCAAAAAACTATTCTAGTCGCATAAAAGAAGAAGTAAGCAAATTTGAGGGTAAGCCATTCTCTATTTTAGTTAACTTGCTTGATATGCTTGGTGGGACACCTGAGGCATTTAAAGAAGTTGACGAGTTAAACTATTGGCTAAGCAAGCAAAACCTTCTTAAAAAAGCACGCGTTATTAAATCGGTTGCAACCCTATCTATGGTACAAACACTTGCTAATTCTAAAGCTAAACAAATTATTGGTGATTTTGAAGAATACGAACAGGCAATAACTTGGTTGAAGTCTGAGTAAGCTCTGGGTTGAACATTTAATTTCGGTATAGCCGAAGAAGCGATTCAATGGCTCAAATCGCTACCATCTTCATCAGGTTAAAATAACTTATCCCAATGTTGGTCTAGTACAACTTTAGCTGACGCTATGTCGATAGCTTGATAGACATTTTGATTGCAATATACCAACCCAAACTTTTCGAGCTTCGCTAGAGCGTCAGTAATTTCAAAATCGAGAGTGCAATCACAGGTTTCTTTAAATACCGCTTCAATTTCCTGATCTAAATCTTGAGCAGTTAAGCCATCTTCATGCTTGAGTAAAAAGCTATAGGCCAGTATGGCTTCTTTAAAGTCTTCTTCTTCCGCTTCATTCACCAGTGTATGAAATACGCCTGCATTGTTGTCGAGGCTTTTATAATAGAGGTTATCTGCGAGTGCTTTCATAAATTTAATTTTGCGGTTTTTAAATTTACTCCATTCTTTGAATAGAAAACTGCCGAAAACACCAAAGCCTAGAAGCAAAGCAATTAATTGCTTTTGTCCAATCTCTACAGACTCTTCACTCATGCCTATCCAGAATGAAAATAGCGTTGCCAATAAAATAAGTGAAGCACCTAGTTTTGTGACTAAAACAACCGCACCACCTACGATGGCAGATGCACCTATGATTAATTTATCGATAGGGCGCATGCGTATTTCACTATTGGGGAATAGCATTTCTAAATCAGCTTTGGGAACGTTTTGAAAAAGCTTAATAACGGTTGAACTTGGCTCGCAACCTATAGGAAGTTTGCGCTCTACAAAGTGCTCTTTACTTTTAAACTTAATGTAAACAGCAACACGATCGTAATTGGTAAATGTAATGGGTTCTTTAACAAGACCAAAAAATTTACGTATTGTTTCTGTTTTTTGAGATACGCCACGTCGATAAAACACAATCTCTTCAAAGTCGCTGAACTTAACTTCCAGCTTTACTTTGAATAAAGACTCTTCTTCTAAGGCATCGTGAATATCAGTGTCCGTTATTTTTTCAAAGTTGGCAGCGTTTAATACATGTTCAAAGTTTTTAGCAAATGACTTTTGATATGCCATTAGCTCTTCATTGCTCGGCGTAGTTAGAGGTTTTGTATCAGAATTAGGATCAAACGGCTCGTACGATTGCTTTAAATTTTCAAGTAAATGGTGATACTGAAAGTGAAGTAAACTAGATAACAATGCACATATTTCTTCAAATGGCTTATCTGCTAACGCTTGGTTATTGGTTTTGCATAGCGAGATAATGTCTCGTTTCGTAAATGGTATGAACCGTTCTGCAGTCATAAGAAAATTCGTTGCCTTTATCTTTCGTGTTTATTGGTTGTTTAACGGTAAATGCCCCGTTTTTACTAGAATAATGGTTTCTTCAGTCACATAAGGGTGATGTTCGCTCATGTGTGGGTTTCGTATCCAAGTATGCTTTGGATAACTCCCATGTTCATCTTTAAAAGTCCCTGATAATACCAATATTTCTTCACCGCCAAAATGCTTATGTGGTTGAAACTTTTCATTCGCTGGCCATTTAACCAAAGCAACATGTTCATGCTCAAATTCATGCAGAGGCATTACTTGTAATCCACCAATGCCAGCTAACCAAGGTTGTGTAGTGGTGTTGATATTGACTTGTTTTGTGTCTCTTGTATCAAACTGGTTTAGCTTTACAAAAATAATGCACCCGTTTTTGCTAAATGGAGCATGGCTTGTACCTGCAGGGTTTCGAATATAGGTACCAGCAGGGTAATCTCCATGTTCGTCAGAAAATATACCGTCGAGCACAAAAATCTCCTCGCCATTCGGGTGAGGGTGAGCTTTAAATGACGAGTCAGGTTTGTACATGACAATACTTGTTGTATGGCCAGATTCTTTAGCTTCTCTTTCTAAAGGCTTGCGTAATACACTTGGCGAAGGACTTTCTTGCCAGTCACTTTCATTGGTATTAATGACCAGTC
>JAHDIK010000001.1:261457-395681 GCA_020630795.1 Colwellia sp. | reverse complement strand
AGTAGAAGTAGAAGTAGAAGTAGAAGTAGAAGTAGAAGTAGAAGTAGAAGTAGAAAGGATTATGAAATTTTAGACATAAAAAAAGGCAAGATAACTTGCCTTTTATACACTTATTTTACCGTATTTACATACGGATAAAAATTAAAGTGCTTGGATGTTTTCTGCTTGAGGACCTTTTTGTCCTTGAGTAACAGTAAACTGAACTTTTTGACCTTCAGCTAAAGTTTTGAAACCGTCGCCTTGGATTGCACTGAAGTGTGCAAATACGTCTGGACCAGATTCTTGCTCGATAAAGCCAAAACCTTTAGATTCGTTAAACCATTTTACTGTACCAGTAGTAGTAGACATAGTAATATCCTATTCTTTTTGAGTAATTTTTTGCTCCAATATTAGAGCGGTGTTGCAGGAAGTTTTGCTATTACTTATTAAACAGGACGAGCTACTAAAATATAACATCGAAACGGCGTACATAAATATAGGTATTACTTTCAAGCTGTCTTCATTCTATATGATTAAAACGTTTAGTCAAGAAGTTTTACCTTTATAAAATAAAGACTTTAGTATGATTAGTATTCCCTTTATTTTACGCTAGTTTTATTATTTGTATCTCTACTCTTTTTAATTAAATCGACGCTAATATCATACGTTTTAGTTTTTAACATTCTATCGTACAAAAGCACGTTTACAGAGGCCGCTAGGTTCATACAGCCTACTGTTGGTACATAAACAACCGAGTAAGCACTATCAATAATATTTTGCGGTATTGTTCCGTCTTCAGGCCCAAAAATATAAAGTGCGTTTTTCGGATGTTCAAATTCAGGCAACGGTGTAGCACCTTCAACTAAATCTACACACACAATAGAAATATCTTTGGATGCTGCTTCTTTAATATTATCTACACCTATTAATGGAACTTTGGCTTTAATATTTTTAGTATCAGTATTAAATTTTTGAGCATGGGCATAACGTTTACCGGTGTAAAATATAGTATCTGCTTGATAACAACCTGCCGCTCGCATAACTGCGCCAACATTAGTAGGACTTTTAGGGTTAATCAGCCCTATGTTAACTATCTCATTTTCCATTAGAATACATAAATTAAGTCTGTGTATATGCAATTTTATCTGCTCAACTTATATTGCACTACCCCCTGCACATAAAATACTGCCTTAATCAAAATCATTTTGCCGTACATTGCGGCCACATTAACAATATCTTCAGTGTTTTTATTTAGTAAATACCCTATAATCAGTGCATAAACATAAAGTTAGCTTTATTAACTATTCTATTTAAAGATTTTAAGGATTTAATCGTGAAAAAATTAGCTGCTCTAGTACTCGTACTTTTACTCGTTTGTGGTGGTGCATTATGGTTTTTAGCCAGTGGCCAGCTTAACGACTTTATAAAGGCACAAATTGAAACTCAAGGCAGTAAAATTACAAGCCAGCAGGTTAATGTTAACAGCGTAGAAATGAAACTAGCTGAAGGCGCAGGTATAATTAACGGCTTTAGTTTAGGAAACCCTAAACACTACAAATACAAAAATGCCTTTTCATTTGATACGGTTGTGCTTGATATTAATATAAAAAGTTTAACTGAAGATCCTATCGTGATTGACGAAATCACGATAAACAATCCTCAAGCATTTGTTGAATTAACCAATAACGGCAAAGCTAACTTAAAAGAAATTTTGGACGAAATTGAAAAGAACCTGCCAAAAAGCAATGAACCTGTTAAGGAAAGTAAAACAAAAGAACCCAATATCAGAGTAACAAAGTTAACACTTGCTCAAACAAGTTTATCTTTAGACCTTTCTGCGTTGGGCAATAAAGAGCATCAGGTTGTACTACGCGACATCAATTTATCAAATATAGGTGGTACATCAGGACTTCCTGCTAGCCAACTTGGTGCTCAAATAGCTAAAGAAGCGCTTTCTTCAATTTGGGAACAAGCAAAGAAAGAACAAAAGAAAAAAATAAAAGACACGATTACTAATAAGATCAAAGAAAAAGCACTTGATAAGCTTAACAGCCTATTTAAGTAATTGATTCGTTGAGAAGATAACTAAAAAGTTACCTTCTCAACTCAATACATAGTAAGATTAATTTATAAGAAAATAAAAAGGATCGGAACATGTCTTATTCTCGCAATTTATTAACGAAGATAATTGGAGTTTTCACGTTAGTAAGCGCATCATCAACTATGGCGACTAACTTTGAAATTACGCCTTATATTGGCAAAATGTATAGTTCTGATCTTACGAATACACTTACTGATGAAGATATTTCTGTAGATAGTGCTACTCACTTTGGTTTAGGGTTTGCGTGGCAAGACACGCCAAATGGACAAGGCCAAATATTAGTTAATTATGCTAGTCATGATTTTGGTGCTGATGAAGACAGCTCTTCACAATCTATCGATGTACTTTATGCACACTTCAACGGTATTGCGCAATTTAGACAAAGAAACTATGTAACAACGGTTTCTATAGGTTTAGGTGGTGCACGCTTTTCAAGCGATGGCGGCAATGAAATTGCTCCATCATTTACTGCTGCAATAGGAACGCGATATGAACTTTCTGATGTTGCTTCAATTGTTACTGAGTTAAGAGGTTACGCAAGCTTAATGCAAGACGGCGATACATTGTTTTGCAAAGAAGATTCTTGCGCCCCTCAATACAACGATACAACATGGATTGATACATCAATATCCGTTGGCTTTTCGTATAAGTTCTAAGCGTTATTCTTTTTTATAAAACCTGTTATATCGCTTACTAAACTATCAATAGGTCGTTCAACTATGCGGCCTATTTCTTTATCTCCTACCCTAATAACCATCGTCGGTGTATATTTTACATTATTAGTTTCACCTAAATTTTTAGGGTCTGATTTATCGATTCCTAACGCGACTAGCCTTGACGTAATTTGAGTATTTTCTTTTAAGATACTCAAGATACGTGGCACTTCTCGTTGGCTATCATGACACCAAGTCCCGAAGAATATATCGATATGCAGATCCGACGGCCACTGAGCAATAATCGCTTTATCTTCAGGTGAAATTCGATAGCTTTCAATACCACTTTGAAAACCTTGATAATCTTTTAACAAACGTTCTTGTGTTATTTCACCCGTAATCGGAGTTTCGTTATGAGAAGTAGCATGGCTACAAGAAAATATACTCAAACACAGCGGAGCAATAACGACTAGTGACTTAATAGAAGCTTTCAAAAAAATGGCCTTTCTAAGAAATAAAAAGGCCATACTATAGGATTTTTAATATTTGTAAAACTAATGCCTTTTGAGCTCGTTAGCTTTTAATAACATCGATTTACTTTCCGCAAGAAAGTCCCCAGCGTACTCTCCGAACCATTCCGAAACATGATTAAACATTTCTACGAATGAATCTTTATCACCCATTTCCACATCCTCAAGTAATTCCAAAAACCTAAACGCAAAACGTTTCATCATGGCTATGTTGTCGGTATTTGAGAAAATTATATCACTATACAGGACAGGGCTTTGAGCAAAGAGTCGCCCTACCATAATCAATTCAAGCCGATAAATTGGTGAACTCATTTCTACCAATTGAGCAATATCCGCTCCCTCTGTCATTAAATGATAACCATAGGCTATTGTAGAAAAGTGGCGCATAACTTGTACCATAGACATCGCTTGATCATGCGCAGCTGCGTCTACGTTATAAATTTTAGCTCCCCAAATTTCAAATTGCTCAAGCAACCAATGATATGCATCAGGGTTACGACCTTCACATGCAATAATAGTTTGCTTTACAAGCCCAGTAACATCAGGGCCAAACATTGGATGTAACCCTACTACAGGCCCTTGATGAACTTTCATCATTTCGTACAACGGAGATTCTTTTACACTTGTAACGTCAGCAAGAATACAACTTTCAGGTAAATCATTTAGGTGCTGTATTATCATACTGGTTAACCTAATTGGAACAGCAACAATCACAACACTTGCGTTATCAAGTATTGATTTACTGTTTGGCCAATCTTCTTGTTCAAGTATTTGAACCTTGTATTCTGAACGCTCAAACAAATCTACAAAGATCTTCCCTAATTGGCCTTTTCCTCCAATAACCACAACTTTTTTACAGTGCGGGTTAACACATAAATACCCACTTGCATCTTGGCTAACATAAGAGTCGCTCATTAAACGACGCAATACATCTTCAATTACATCTGGATTCAACCCAACATCTTGCGCTTGTTGTCTACGTTTAGACAGCAGCGCTTCTTCACGCTCTGGCGCATAAATAGGCATTCCGACTTCGCTTTTCAACTCACCGACTTTTGTTGTAACCGCTCGACGCTTTTTTAGTAAATTGACAAGCTGACTATCAATATCATCAATTTCATCTCGTAATGATGTCAGCTTTTTATCAAATATCTCTTTATCCATTTAATTCTCATCAAATCAAAATTAGAGCTGTTGTTTATATTATTAAGATATACGCTCTTTTAATACGGCTTTAAGTGTAGTTTCTGCCGTTGATATTAGCGATTTTGTTGTACCTAAATCAATACAAGCGTCAGTTACTGAAACACCATAAGCACGCTCGTTTTCTGGAATGCTATCACTTTGATTTCCAGCATTGATATTACTTTCTAACATAATACCGATTATTGATTTATTACCTTCAACGATTTGATTAAACACATCTTTCGCTACGATAGGCTGACGTGTGTAATCTTTATTAGAGTTACCATGTGAACAGTCAACAACAATACCAGGCTCTAAACCTTGCTTCGCTAAATCTTGTTCACAATTTAAAACATCTTCGGCTTGATAATTTGGAGCTTTACCACCACGAAGAATAACGTGTCCATCTGGATTACCTGATGTTTTAATAAGAGCTACCTGCCCTTGTTTGTTTATGCCCATAAAACGATGTGATGAAGCGGCAGACTGTAATGCATTAATTGCAACGCCTAAACTTCCATTCGTGCCATTCTTAAAACCTATTGGCATTGATAAACCTGACGCCATTTCTCGGTGTGTTTGCGACTCAGTAGTGCGAGCACCAATCGCAGACCAACTGAATAGTTCAGCTAAATATTGCGGGCTTATCGGGTCTAACGCTTCAGTAGCAAGTGGTAAACCTAAATCTGTTAAATAAATTAGAAGCTCACGAGCTTTTCTTAAACCAGACTCTACATCAAACGAGCCGTCCATATGAGGATCGTTAATCAAACCTTTCCAGCCAACCGTTGTTCTTGGCTTTTCAAAATATACTCTCATTACAATATATAGCGTATCTTTATATTGATCGTGCAACTTTTTAAGCTCGCGCGCATATTCTTTTGCCGCATCGACATCATGGACTGAACATGGACCACTAATAATTAACAAGCGGCTATCTTTCTTGTGAATGATATCTGAAATTACATTTCTGGCTTTCTGAACAAATACTCGCCCTGCTTCTGGAAGCGGAAGCTCATCTCTAAGATCTTGAGGTGTAATTAATACTTCTTCTGCATTTACGTGAATATCGTTTAAACGACTCTTTTTAACTTCTGGGGTATTTACTTGTGACATAACACTTGTTCCATCATTCATTTTAATTGAAATTAAGTAACCAAAATACATTAACAATTGAATTTTAAAGAAAAATTAAAACATCGCCTAACAAACCTTTACAAAAACAAATAATGTAAACTTTTATTTACTCATTTTGTATTAAATATTTTACACTTATTTTTTTCGCTCGTATATAGAGTAGACACAAAAAAAGCGCCCTAAGGCGCTTTTTTATGAACTTTGGTTTACTTAACCATGAACGATTCTATTCGCTATTAAGTTATCTACAACGGCAGGATCCGCCAATGTTGATGTATCACCTAATGTATCTAAATCATTTTCAGCAATTTTTCGTAATATACGACGCATAATCTTACCAGAACGTGTTTTAGGTAAACCAGGCGCATACTGAATATAGTCAGGTTTAGCAAAACGGCCGAGCTCTTTAGCCACAAACTCAGTTAACTCTTTAAGAAGTTCTTCAGATTCAGACGCATTACCCATTAGGGATACATAAGCATAAACACCTTGGCCTTTAATTTCATGCGGGTAACCTACAACAGCCGCTTCTGCAACTGCTGGGTGAAGAACTAACGCGCTTTCAATTTCAGCAGTACCTAAACGGTGCCCTGACACATTTAACACATCATCAACTCGACCTGTGATCCAATAAAAACCATCTTCATCACGTCGAGCACCATCACCAGTAAAGTAGTTACCAGGGTACTGACTTAGGTATGTATCGTAAAAACGCTTATGGTCGCCATAAACACTTCTTAATTGCCCTGGCCAACTCCCCGTCATTACAAGTAAACCTTGGTTTTCATCTTCTAATGTATTGCCATCTTTATCAAATAAAGCAGGTTGCACACCAAAAAATGGTTTACCAGCTGCACCTGGCTTCATATCAACAGCACCAGGCAAAGAGGTAATTAAAATACCACCCGTTTCTGTTTGCCACCATGTATCGACAATTGGACATTCAGATTTACCGACAACTTCATAATACCAATTCCATGCTTCTGGGTTAATTGGTTCACCTACTGTTCCTAATAAGCGTAGTGACGATAAGTCTGATTGATGAACAAGGTCATCGCCTACACTCATTAATGCACGGATAGCTGTTGGAGCAGTATAAAAAACGTTTACTTTATGCTTTTCACATACTTGCCAAAAGCGTCCTGCATCAGGGTATGTTGGCACACCTTCAAACACTAGCGTTGTTGCACCATTAGCTAGTGGACCATAAAAAATGTAAGTATGGCCGGTTATCCAACCAGCATCAGCTGTACACCAGTAAACCTCACCATCTCTATAATCGAATACATACTTGTGTGTCATTGCTGCATAAAGAGAATAACCACCACAGGTATGTAAAACTCCCTTAGGAGTGCCAGTTGAGCCTGATGTATAAAGAATAAATAATGGATCTTCTGCATCCATTACTTCAGGTTCACATATCGCAGGGAACTTAGAGACTTCTGTTGAATAATCTACGTCGATCTTATCGTTCCATGCAACATCACCACCCGTGCGCTTAACCACAATGACTGAATGTACATTAGGGCACTCGGTAATTGCCGCATCAACATTTGCTTTTAATGGAATTACTCGTCCACCACGTAAGCTTTCATCTGCTGTAATAACAACTTGGCAGTCTGCATCTGCAACACGCGCTCTAATAGATTCAGTAGAAAAGCCACCAAATACTACCGAATGAATTGCACCGATTCGTGCACAAGCAAGCATTGCGTAACCGACTTCAGGTATCATCGGCATGTAAATACATACGCGATCACCTTTCTTAACACCGCGATCTTTTAATAAGTTAGCAAAACGACAAACGCGATCGTGTAACTGTTGGTAAGTTACCTTATCAGCTTCGTCTGGGTTATCCCCTTCAAAAATAATCGCTGTATCATTTGCTTTTGTGGCTAAATGTCTGTCTATACAATTATAAGAAACGTTTAATTTTCCACCTGAAAACCACTTAATGTCTGCTGTTTTTAAATCAACATCAGTCACACTATCCCATGGTTTGTACCAATCAATAAACTTTTCAGCCTGCTCAGCCCAGAATACTTCTGGCTGTTCGATTGACTGTTTGTACATTGCATCATACGTTGCACTATCAATATGAGTATGCTTTCTAGCAGCCTCTAAAACTGGATAAACGGTCTTTAATTCTTGCATGTGCCTTCCTTAATTTTGAGATACTTTAACGCTGATAACTTGGCGGTAAATACCAAAAACATCAATTCGTTGAATATTGCTTTATTGTCTAAATCATATAATAAGTTATCGATATGGAATACTCGACCAAAGTCGAAATATAGAGTAAAACCTTTTAATACAGATAAAACTTACTGGTTAACCACGATGAGCTTAATGGAATTTGTTTCAACAACAAGCTTTTTATTCTTTGATTTTTAAGAATTAGTTATAAGTAATAAGCAAAAATTTTATTAGATTACGTTACCCTAAAACATATTGACTCACGAGCCTGTTAAAACCAACTATGTCAAAATTACCTTTAATTTCAAAATCAACGCGACCCAGTTCACTTATATACAATTGCACTTCACAATCTAAATCTAAGGTTCCAGACGTTTCAATAGAAAAAGTGTTTATTTTATTATAAGGGATTGACGTATAATCAACTTTTGATCCCGTAATACCTTGTACGTTTGCCGCAATCACACGCTTATTGGTAAATACAACTTGATCTCTTATCGTTTTAAATGTGGCAAAAATAGACTCTCCGTCTATTAAAAACGCATGAAAATCTTCTTTAGCGTCTTCATTATCTATTGGCTTTAACTTAAAAACGGCTGAGTTCTTAAAATCTATCATAAAAATAACTCCTTTTAGGGATTCAATTAACTGTGCTTCTAAAATGTTTAGCACTAACAAAGTATTACAGTGTAACAACCTTAACGTGCGTAATTTATTTGTTCAACACCAAACATTTGAATCAACTCAGTTTACAGAAATAAAAAACGCTACTTAAAGTAGCGTTTTAGTTGAATTAATTGCTGTAACTACTCGGCAATATATTCTACAACTTCTAACCCAAAACCTGATAATGAATGGTATTTAGTTTGCGTACTTAACAAGCGCATTTTACCTACTCCCAAGTTCGAAAGGATTTGAGAGCCAACGCCTACATTACGAGAACCTACATGGCGCTTAACTTCTTTAACTACTTCACCTGCATCTTGTTTGGCATATTTCTGAACTTGAGCAATTAACGATGCTGGAGACTCATGCTTACCTAAAAGCACTAATACACCGCCTTCATCAGCAATTCGTTTCATTGCATTCGCCATAGGCCAACGGGCTATGCTCTCACGTTCGCTAAAGAGTAAATCTCTAAACGTGTTTTCTAAATGCACTCGCACTAGTGTTGGTTCGTCTGTTTTAATTTCACCTTTAGTCAATGCAAAATGAGCTTGACCATCAATAGTGTCTTTAAAAACAGTTAAATCAAATTCACCGTATGCTGTTGGCAGTTTACAGGCTGAAATACGCTCAATAGTGGTTTCATTGGCATTACGGTACTCAATTAAATCAGCAATAGTTCCCATTTTAAGGCCATGCTTTTCAGCAATCACTTCTAAATCAGGACGACGCGCCATGGTGCCATCTTCATTTAGTATCTCAACAATGACTGATGCAGGCTCTAATCCAGCTAAACGCGCTAAGTCTACACCAGCTTCTGTATGACCAGCACGATTTAACACGCCACCATCTTGAGCCATTAGTGGAAATATATGCCCTGGTTGGACAATGCTTAAATGATTAGCGTCTGGTGCTACTGCTGCTAGAACTGTTTTAGCGCGATCTGCAGCCGATATACCTGTAGTAACTCCTTCAGCAGCTTCAATAGAAACCGTAAAGTTGGTACTAAACTGAGCGTTATTATTATCTACCATCAGTGGTAATTTTAACTGGCGACACTTTTCAAGTGTCATAGGCATACAAATTAAACCTCGACCATGAGTCGCCATAAAATTAATGGCCTCAGGGGTTACCTTTTCAGCAGCCATAATGAAATCGCCTTCATTTTCGCGATCTTCATCATCCATTAAAATAACCATTTTACCCTGAGCAATATCATCGATAATCTCTTGTGGGGAGTTAAGTTTCATTTCAACCTCTTTATTTGATAAAACCACTACGAGCAAGTAACTCGCGGGTAACACCCGACGACTGATTGGTTTCAGCTGTTTTGTGTGTAAGTAATCTTTCTATATATCGAGCAATTAAATCAACTTCTAAGTTAACTTTAGAACCTGCTTGATAACTACTAATAATTGTTTGCTCTGTTGTGTGAGGAACGATAGTTAACCTAAACTTATCTTCAGCTAAACTATTTACCGTTAGGCTTGTACCGTCTATCGTCACAGAGCCTTTCTCTGCGATATATGGCGCTAAAGAATCTGGCATAGACACCCAATAATGAATACTATTGCCGTCTTGCTCTACCGCTACAATTTCTGCCAACGCATCAACATGCCCTGACACCATATGCCCACCAAAACGTGTAGTTGGCAGCATGGCTTTTTCTAAATTAACTTTTTGTCCAACAGAGTAATGTGCAAATCCGGTACGTGTAAGTGTTTCATTAGATACGTCAGCACTATATGAGTTGCTATCAAACGCGACAACCGTTAAACAAATACCATTAGTTGCAATAGAGTCGCCTAACTTAACATCACTCATATCGAGTGAACCCGTTGAAACAATAATACGAGCGCCCTGCGCATTTACTTGCACCGCTTGAATATGGCCAACAGCTTCAATAATTCCTGTAAACATAATATCTCTTATTGTTTTTTATAATGCTAATTTTTACTAATTTTAGCCGTTATACGAATATCTTTTCCGACCATTCGTACATCTGAAATGGTTAATGCTTTAGCGTCAGATAACTGCTGAACGTTTGGCATTGCAACTAAACTTTGGCTATCCGCCCCCATTAACTTGGGTGCTTGAAAAAGTATCAGCTCATCGGCAAGGTTTTGTTCGATAAATGCACCAACTAACTGTGCGCCCGACTCAATAAGTACATCGTTTAAACCGCGTTTTGCAAGTGCTTTCAATACCGATGTTAAGTCTAACTTTGCATCGCGTAGCGGCACATTAATATGTTCAACAAATTCAGGCCAAGTATGCGTTTCATCAGTGGTATGACAAAAAATAAGTATAGGTGATTCAATAGAAAATATACCTAGGTTTGGTGTTAATCTATTTTGAGAATCTATAATAACTCGTACGGGTTGCCTTACATTCTCTTCTATATAATCGCTTTGTAACTCGCCCAATTCAGACCATCTAACATTCATTTTTGCATTATCAACAATAACTGAGTTAGCACCTGTTAAAACGGCACAGCTTTGAGCACGAATTCTCTGAACATTTTTTCGAGCTTCAGCCGAGGTAATCCATTGACTTTCGCCGCTTTTCATTGCGGTTTTGCCATCAAGGCTCGATGCTAACTTACAACGAACATACGGAAGGCCTGTTGTCATTAAGTGAATAAAACCAGTGTTTAACGCCAATGCATCTTGCTCAAGTAAACCATAAGCCGTTGTTATTCCGTTAGCTTCTAGCATTTTTAATCCATTGCCGGAAACTTTTGGATTAGGATCTACCATTGCAGCAATAACATGTTTAACGCCAGCATCAATCAATGCTTGTGCACATGGCGGCGTTCTTCCGAAATGACTACAAGGCTCCAACGTAACATATGCAGTACAACCTTTAGCCTGACTACCTGCCTGCTTTAAAGCGTTTACTTCAGCGTGACCTTCGCCAGCTTTAACATGATAACCTTCACCAATTATCTGGTCATGTTTAACTAACACGCAACCTACGCGAGGGTTTGGTGACGTAGTATAATGCCCACGCTTAGCTAAGCTGATTGCTCGTTGCATGTAAGTGTAGTCTAAGGAAGAAAAATGACGATCCATGATTAAATTAGTCCGTATCACCTAAACGCGCTATCTCTTCACCAAACTCTTTAATATCTTCAAAAGAACGATACACTGAAGCAAAGCGCACATAGGCAACCTTATCGAGTTCTTTTAACTGTTCCATGATGATATTACCTAACATTTCACTGGAAACCTCGCGTTCACCTGTTGCCCTTAAAGTTGATTTAACCTTATTGATAGACAACTCTACTCGCTCAACGCTCACTGGTCTTTTTTCAAGTGCACGAACAAGTCCGTTACGCATTTTATCTTCATTGAAAGGTTCTCGAGAACCATCTCGTTTTACAATTTTAGGCATAACAAGTTCTGCAGTTTCAAACGTTGTATAACGTTCATGACATGCTAAACATTCACGCCTTCTTCGAACCTGATGTCCGTCAGCCACCAATCTTGAATCAATAACTTTTGTGTCTATTGCTGAACAAAAAGGACAAAACATAAAAACTCCTGAAAATTTGGCTTCTTGAAACAAAAATGACCGCTAATGCGGCCATTCTATTCGATATTAACAATTCAAACTACTGTTTAAAAAATTAACCGTAAACCGGGAAGCGCGAACAAAGTTCTTTAACTTTACCTTGAACTGCTGCAATTGTGTCTTCGTTGTTGATGTCATCAAGAATGTCACAAATCCAACCTGTAAGTGCTTTTGTTTCTTCTAAACCAAAACCACGACGAGTAATTGCAGGAGTACCTAAACGAAGACCAGATGTAACAAACGGAGAACGTGGATCGTTTGGTACAGAGTTTTTGTTAACTGTAATGTGTGCACGACCTAACGCAGCATCAGCATCTTTACCTGTAATGTCTTTATCAATTAGGTCTAGTAACAATAAGTGGTTGTCTGTTTTGTTTGAAACAACTTTATAACCACGCTCTTGAAGTACCGCTACCATTGCTTTTGCGTTATCTAAAACGTTTTGCTGATAAACTTTAAACTCTGGTTGTAATGCTTCTTTAAATGCTACTGCTTTAGCAGCAATAACGTGCATTAATGGGCCACCTTGACCACCAGGGAATACTGCACTGTTTAATTTTTTATAAACATCTTCATCGTCACAACCAGAAATAATTAACCCGCCACGTGGGCCAGCTAATGTTTTGTGTGTAGTTGTTGTAACAACATGTGCGTGAGGAACTGGGTTAGGATATAAACCAGCAGCAACTAAACCAGCAACGTGAGCCATATCAACCATAAAGTAAGCGTCTACTTTATCTGCAATTTCACGCATACGAGCCCAATCAACGATACCTGAGTATGCTGAGAAACCACCGATAATCATTTCAGGTTTGTGTTCAACCGCTAAACGTTCAATTTCTTCGTAATCAATTAAACCAGTTTCGTCGTTCAAACCATATTGAATAGCTTCGTATGACTTACCTGAAAAGTTTACGTGTGAACCATGAGTTAAGTGACCACCGTGAGCTAAGCTCATACCTAGTACTTTTCCGCCTGGCTTAACAAGTGCTTGGAACACAGCAGCGTTTGCTTGAGAACCAGCATGTGGCTGTACGTTAGCGTATGTTGCACCAAATAACTCTTTAGCACGTTCGATAGCCAATTGCTCTGCAACGTCTACGTATTCACATCCGCCGTAGTAACGTTTTCCTGGGTAGCCTTCAGCATATTTATTGGTTAACTGCGAACCTTGAGCTTCAAGTACACGAGCACTACAGTAGTTTTCTGAAGCGATTAGTTCAACGTGCTCTTCTTGGCGAACTGTTTCTTTTGTAATTGCATCAAACAATTCAGCATCGAAGTCAGCAATATTCATATCACGAGTAAGCATTTTAAATCCTCAAGTAGTCAGCCAATAGCGTTAATCAGGCTGGATAAATTCAACAAATTTTATGCGGCGTATTCTGCCTCAAACTGGCTATTTTGTACATGTAAAAACCAACAAATGTTAGTTCATTTAGTAATCTTTTATATCTCGTGCTCTTTAATAGCTTAAAAAGCCAATATCACGAAGATACCAATAAAAATATAATTCAAATAAACCACAAAAACAACAAATAAAAAACAAAAAAAATAAACAAAACAAAATATATAACAATAAAATAACACAAAACAACATATTGAAATAACAGCCCCATAAAAAAGGCCCTCAAAATTGAGAGCCTTCAAGGTAATTTATGCAGTATTAATTCATGATTAGCTAAGCGCTAACACGACTTTTTCTGACTTCAATCGGTAAGAAAGAATTGCCACTAACACAACGGTAATTGCTATTGTTACCGCTGCTGTTGCTGCGTACGCTGCCCAATTTACGGGCAAGCCTTTAAATAAATCGTCCATCAACAAAGACTGTCCAGATACAGGCAACCAGTCTAGCCATTTAGGTTTGTTGTCAATAAACATTAATGCGACAGGGATCATCGCCGGTAGCATAATAATCATGCTAACGGTTGATTGCGCTTCTTTAAAACTTTTTGCCTGAAACGATACAAACAACTGAAGTGCCGAAGCGAAGAAACTGATTGGAAGAAGCATCAATACAATGATGATAACCATGTACGCATCTAAATTAAACGTTGCGCCTATTTTAGTAAGGTCAACAAATCCTACTGAAAATGAGGTTAACACTAAGGTTAATATTACCCCTAAAATTGATATGGCACTTGCACAACATAATTTTGCACATACTATTTTTAAGGTACTCACGGGCTGACATAGCAACATCTCTAAAACATTTCTTTCACGCTCACCAGCACTAGAGTCAATCGCTACAGATAGCCCCGACATAAATGCTGCCATTAACACATACAAACCTAGCATCATGGATATAAACACTGCATTGCTGCTCGGCTTCGCCGTATCTTGCTCTGCGATTTTTATAGGTTGGAGAATACGAGGATCTATTCCCCTCACTATCAGTCGCTTAGCGCCAATACTTTGCGCATACATTCTTATTTCAGTTTTTACTCGTCGCAATGGAGAGTTTAATGCTTTTTCACTGTAATCGGCTCGTAAAACAACTTCGATAACTTTACCTTCCATCATGTTTTGAGCAAAATCTTCAGGAATAATAAGCCCTACATTACGCTCTTTCCATACGCCTTTATCTTTATTGTCAGCTTCTTCAAGTGAAAAAATATTGTTGTCTTTAAGTTGTTTTATAAGCTTGGGCGCGAACTCCCCTCCCGATATATTTAAATAAATTGGAGGTGTTTCGATCATTTCTTTGATCATCGTTTTAGACAACACCATGATCATAATAGGAGCCATTAATGCCATTGTCATTGCAACCATTAACGCACGTTTGTCACGGAAAGCTTCTTTAAGCTCTTTAATTAACAACGCTTTAAACTGCATCATGCGGCAACTCCTTCGTCAGAACCAATTAACTTAACAAAAGCATCTTCCAGTAATGGCTCGCCAGCTAAATCGCAAAGCTCTTGCGGTGTTCCTTCTGCGGCTAACTTCCCGCCAGCAACAATGATGACACGATCACATAATGCCGCGACTTCTTGCATCACGTGTGATGAAAACAAAATACAATGTCCCTTCTCTTTATATTTAGCTAAAAAATTACGCAACACACGTGTGCTCATTACATCTAAACCACGTGTAGGTTCATCTAATACAAAATTTTGAGGCTTATGAACTAACGCTTGAGCTAACGTAACCTTCATACGTTGACCTTGAGAAAAACCCTGCGTTTTCCTGTGAGCAAGCTCCTCCATTTCTAAATCTTGAATAATAGATTCGATAGCTTGATGCTTTTCATTCCCCTGTAACCCATGAATACTGGCAAAATAATCAATTTGCTCGTATGCCGTTAGCCGTTCATACAAGCCGAATTTATCAGGAAATATTCCTAATTTTGCTCGAGCCTCAAGTGGATTTTCGGTAACTTTAATGCCATCAATAATTGCTGAACCTTCATCGGCCTTTAATAAACCGTACAAAGTGCGTAAACAGGTTGTTTTACCCGCACCATTAGGGCCTAAAATACCGGTTATTTCGCCATCTTTCGCTTGAAAAGATAACCCTTTTAACGCTTTAACTTGCTGCTTTTTGGCGCCAGAAAAAGACTTGTGTAAATTGTTTACTTCTATCATTTCAATGTCCTTATATGCTGCCGTTTAGGCTCGTCATAAATGATTCGTTAGGCATGTCAGCCAAGCAAGATTCGTCTAACGACTTTGGAGATAACGTTTCCAAAAATTCATTGACGATAGAAACCCCACAATGAGTTGTAGCAACAATATGTGCACTATTTTTTGATACGATATGATGATTATTTGGCAATGTAGCTGCCGATTTTTCTCCATTACTTGGAGGAGTTACCGGATCTAAATCACCAGATAGAACTAACGTTGGAATATTAGCGATAACAGGTTCATAAAATGATTCATCAACTTCATACTTAGGCCACAACGGACAGGCTATTTTCCAGCCCTGATGTGCCTGATCTTTACCAAAAGTATTATTTTTATCTGCTGAAAGCATTTTGGGAGATATTTTTGGCATATCTTCGCTGCATACAATATTAAAATGTAAGCCAATGTACATATTCATGGCTCCGTCGTTAGTAGAGATCAAGCCTAACAACGGCTGATAATTCTTATTAAAAGCTTCATGGATAATAAGCGGCACTAAATTACGTGTTTGGGTACTATATAAAGCGGTAAATAATGTACTAATAAACTTACCTTTACTTAAGTTAAACTCCGTTTGCGTACCTAGGCGAGGATGAGCAACTTGTAAACCTATAGTCGACTGCGCCAAACGCTCAACCACAGCATCATACTCTGCGCGTAAGTCAGGGTATGCCTTCTTACACCCTTCCTCGGCTTTACAATTCGAAATTAACAAATCAAACGAACGTGCCGAACTTAAGCCAAATAAACCAATTGGCACTTCAACTGGGCCAACGCTGTCTAAAACAACACTTTTGATAGCATTAGGAAACATTCGCATATATACCAACGCAGCTCTCGTTCCATAAGAACCGCCGTAAAGATTAACTTGTTGATGCCCTAACGCCTTTCGTACTTCGTCAAAATCACGAACAGCATTTTCTGATGAAAACACGCTAAGGTCGTTGTCTTTTTGTAGCGCATCAAGACACGTTTGTACTTCTTTTTCATTAAAATCTTCAGGCACAATACTATACATTTTACCTTTTAATGAGTCTTCACATTGCAGCGGATTCGACTGACCCGTGCCACGCTGGTCAACTAAAATAATATCGCGTGTTTTTCTTATTTCACGATATCTGCTTCTAATATGCCCCGCTAACTCAACCGCAGCTTGCCCCGGCCCTCCAGCCAGAAACATAAGTGGTTCCTTATTGGCAGAATTATCAATAGCAGGCAATATCGCAAAATTAACTGACAGCGTTTCGCCGTTTGGCTTTTTATAATTACTCGGAACAACAAGCGTACCGCACCTTACTTGCGATGTAATTCCGTCAAGATGACAATCTTCTAAGGTTAAAGCATTCTCATTTGCCCACAAATGAGTGCTAACCGAGCACAAAACAAGCGTTAACAACACGCTTAATTTATTTTTCATTTTATATTCCTTTAAAATCCATTTATTTTTATCAATCGTTGGAGATAAAGCTTCGTTTTATCGGTAACTTTTTGTATGTTTATCAAGGTTACACCAAAATATTCAAAATGAGTTTACGTTTAAGGCTTTAAATAAACCATTATTTTTTAACAATAGAGTGAATACATCATGGAAGTTGTCGTTTATTGCATCAATTCATTTACATATAACAATCAAGGTGGGAATCCTGCAGGAGTTGTTTTAAATGCAGACAACCTTACTAACTTACAAATGCAAAATATTGCTAAACATGTAGGTTATTCTGAAACCGCTTTTGTAAAATCAGATCCTCATTGCGATTTTAACGTACAATTTTTTACGCCAAACCACGAGGTAGACTTTTGTGGACACGCTACGCTGGCAACTTTTTCGTTACTACATGCGAAAGAAATTATTTCTACCCAACAATACAGCCAACAAACAAAAGCAGGAAAGCTAAACGTAACAGTTGAGAATGATGGCTCTATCACCATGGAGCAAACCTTACCGAAATATTTAGGGGTAATAGCAAGCAATGAAGTTGCTGACGTATTAAATATTGAACGAGAGTTGTTTAAATCTACCTGTTTACCTTGTGAAATAATTTCAACGGGGTTAGCAGACATCATAGTTCCCGTCCCCCTTGGCAGCTTAGATTCTATAAAACCTAACTTTGATGCTATTTCAGCACTCAGTGAAAAATACAACGCGGTTGGATTACATGTGTTTGAAGTGCCCCACTTACCTAATAACATAACGGCAACGTGTAGAAATTTCGCGCCGTTATTTGGTATTCCAGAGGAATCTGCTACAGGTAGCGCATGCGGTGCGTTAGCGTGTTACTTTGCGAAACATAACATTACACCTGAACGTAACTATAAGTTTAACCAAGGCCTCAGCATGAACTCACCGTCTATAATTATTGCAAAAGTTAGAGAACAAGTAATTAGTAACGGCACTGAAATTACTCAAGTAGAGGTTAGCGGTAAAGCGCAATGTTTTGACATAAAAACGATTACGCTATAACAACAATCAAACGTTAGTCACTATAAGCAGCATACTTACGCTGGAACCTATTTACGTTCCGACATACTTAGACTTTAAACTGTTTAGCGGTATCTTGGAGTGAAACCGCTAATGACGCTTGATGTTGCGCTGTAGTCGCTATTTGTTTGGCTCCTGTGACAGACTCTAACGACTTGCCTTCGATGTTAATTACGTTTTGCGCCACTTCTTGCGTAACTACAGACTG
The DNA here is from genome assembly GCA_020630795.1 of Colwellia sp. GTDB lineage: Bacteria > Pseudomonadota > Gammaproteobacteria > Enterobacterales > Alteromonadaceae > Pseudocolwellia. The sequence goes on along the minus strand of JAHDIK010000001.1, from coordinate 377,342 downwards.
TTCTTCAACCGCTACCGCCACCTGTTCTGTTAACGAAAAGATATGACTAACTGAATGTGTTATATCATTTAATGATTTTTCAACATCTTTTGAATTTTCAACAGCTTCAACAGCTTTCTTTTGACTATTTTCAATAACGCCAAATGCCGAATTAGCATCAGATTGCAAGTTGATTATAAAGTTTTCTATTTCACTTGTAGAATCTTGAGTACGTTGAGCAAGTGTTCTCACTTCATCGGCAACAACAGCAAAACCTCGACCTTGTTCGCCAGCTCTCGCCGCTTCAATTGCAGCATTTAATGCAAGTAAATTCGTTTGTTCTGCTACCGATTTAATCACATCAACAATATTGGTAATATTTAAACTGCTTTCATGTAAGTTAGTAATTTTATCAGATAGATCGGTTATTTCGGATGCTAGGCTTTCTATCGACAAATAGGATTTTTGTACAATATCCAAACCTCTTTGAGCCTCTCCATCGGCTCCTTTAGCGGCATCAGCTGCACTTTGGGTATTGGCAGCAACTTCTTTAACGGTTGCAGATAGCTCTTCAATAGCGGTTGCAACCAATGCAATTTCAGACTGCTGTTCTTCAATGTTCTTAAAACTATATTCACATGTTTGCGCAGTTTCTTCTGCCTCAGAAGCAAGTGCAATACTTGAACCTGAAATGTCAGTTACCGTATTACTAAAGCGCTCTAAAGTACTATTTAACGACAATGACATGTGCCCAAGTTCACTTTCATCATTAAATGTTGAACGAACCGTTAAATCATTATGGTCTCGAGCTTCTCCTAATACATACATAAGATCTTTAATACGGCTGTTTAGATCTTTAATAATGATCGTACTTATCAACAAAACACCTAAACCAATTAAAAGCGTAAATAAAATCGCCCATACCATCGCGCTGTTTGCTTCGTCGCGAATGCTAGAAGATAGTTCAATCGCGGATTGACTCAGATTATTTTCAACTTGCTTTAATTGCTTTATGCGCCCCGTCGCTTGTTCAAACCAGTAAGTAGACTCTACGCCAAAATTACCTTCCTGAGATTTATCTAGCGCTAATTTTCTTAATTTTTTAACTGCAGCAACTGCAGAATGATTCAGTGATTTTTCAAAAAAGCTATTATTACTTTTAGTTGCTAAAGCCTGAAAACTTTCAAAGTACGTATTTTGCTCTGAAATCAATGTAATAAGCTTTATTAACATCGCTGGAGAAAAAGCATTTTGAGCAAATACGTTACTTAATACCGCCCTCTCAATACCTGCTCTTTCTTTGCCTTGTAAAAAGTTATAGTAGGCGACGACATTTTCAGTAATTTCAGCATCTGTACTTAAGTGACTAATAACCTTCGATACGCTTAACAGCTTAGCGTTTAACTGCGTGTAATACGCCAAAGCATCTTTGAGAGGCAATTGTTGAGCGTCTACTTTCGCTCTTATCGTAGAGATTTCATTAAGATCTTTGTTAATAGACATGTGAAGCGAAACAATTTCTGCGTCATGATCGCTGTTATTACTCCAAAACTGCTTTCTAACAGCCGCTTTTTTATCCGTAGCGGTTCTTTGCGTTTTGAGAATTTCTCCAAACTTTGTGCCTTTGGAACCGATATAACCTGCCGTGGCTCCACGTTCTTTTTGCAACTCATGAACTAAGTTACTATAAACTGTTGAAAGCTCAGTAACTTCTGCCAGCTTAGTCATTTCATTTTTCATGGAAACGTTTACAGAAATGGTAGAAATACTTAACCATAAAAAGCCAATAAGTGGTAAAGATAAAAGAATAAAGATTTTGTTACGAAAAGAAATGTTTGCAAACGCCATGTAATTAAACTTCCTGTAAGAGAATAAATTGAAAAGAATGAGTCAAAATTAAGGTTAGTACATAAAAAAAAAATCGCCGTAGTTTACTGGTATTTATTTGAAAATATAGGTGAATTTATTTCACTTATTGATCTAGATCATAAAAATACTTTTCTAGTGTTTAATGAATAACCACCTTGTCTGCTTTGTTTCACGGTGAGTTATGGTAGAATGTGAAAACTTTAAGGTGTTCCTACTTTTTCATTTTTACGTAGGAGCTTAAAAGGGAATGTGGTGCGATAATATTGATTTATCAATTCCACAACTGTTCCCGCAACTGTAAATAGAGCTGAATATAAAAACCACTGGCAACTGCTGGGAAGGTACTATTTGGGATATCTCTATGAGTCAGGAGACCTGCCTTAAAAAACCATTAGTTAAACGTGCGGGTAACGCGAAAAACTAAGAGTCTGCTGTATCGTCAGTTAGATTTCTTATGTCTGTACGCATTTATCTACCGTATTTTATACTTTTTTAAGTTGTAAAGGCGTACATGTCCTCTTTTGTATTACAAGCAAAACAATTAACTTGGTCAGTGAATAACATTGACGTTGTAAAGCAAGTTAACCTCAATATTAATGCGGGTGAAACCGTTGCAATTGTTGGCCCTAATGGTGCTGGTAAAACATCGCTATTAAAATGTCTTTACGGTGAACATATCCAATTTACTGGCGATATATATTTAAACGGTAAATCATTAACGGCATTACCTAAAAAAGAAATAGCTCAACAAATTGCAGTAGTCAGTCAACAATCTAATTCTGTTTTTAATCTTACCGTGCTTGATATTGTTGCCATGGGGTTGATACCGCATAAAGGTTTATTTGATCTTAACACTGATGAAGATCGCTCTCGCATTAATCAAGCACTCGTAAAAGTTGACTTACAACACAAACAAGACCAGCAATTCAATACCCTTTCAGGAGGTGAGCAACAACGTGTGCTAATCGCCAGAGCCATTGTTCAGTCGGCAAATATATTGATTATGGATGAACCGACTAATCATTTAGACATGTATTACCAACATCAAATTTTAGCGCTGGCTAAGCAACTGAATATTACCTTGTTAATTACTATTCACGATCTTAATTTAGCAGCGCAATACTGCGACCGAATGATTATATTGCATGAAGGTGAAATAGTGGCCGACGACATTCCTGAACATGCGTTAAATCAAGAACAATTAGCGTCAATATTTAAACTCAATTGTATAATTGATAAAAACCCGTTTACACAAAAAACGCGTGTAACGTTTGCTGGTATCAATGAGTTTTATGGTGAGAAAAACGAATGAGCAAAGCCATAAAACTCCCAACTAAAAAACTGCCGTTTACATGGTTAATGTTAATCATTATATCTATTGTATTTTTTACGTTGGTATCTTCTGTAGGATATGGAGTTGCTGAAATCGGCTATCAGGCCGTTTGGCAGTGCGTAACGCAATCTTGCGAAAAGCCTATTTACGACACCATACTCTGGCAAGTTCGATTTCCTCGAATGTTGCTTGGGTTTGTTGCAGGCTTTGGCTTAGCATTAGCTGGCGCGTTAATGCAAAATGTAACTCGTAATCCTCTTGCTGACCCATACTTATTCGGCATTGTTGCAGGTGCTGGACTAGGCGCAACGCTTACAACATTTTTACCTGAGTCAGTTCAAGTATTTTCGTTACCGTTAGCTGCCTTTTTAGGTTCAATGCTCGCGGTAGTCATTATTATTCTAATATTACTTCAAAGTAACTGGCGACGCATAGAACACCTTCTACTGGCAGGTGTTGCAGTTTCATTTTTACTCAGTTCAATTACTAGTTTCATTTTATATACAGGCGATGCATTTTCGAGTAATCGAGTAATATTTTGGTTAATGGGTAGTTTAGCAAGAGCCGACGCCACAGCATTGTTGTGGATTCTGCCAGTCGTTATAATTTCAACCACTATCGCCATGATATTAGGACGACAGCTTGACGCATTATTGTTAAGTGATGAGAGCGCAAAAACATTAGGTATTCACGTAGAAAAGCTACGCCTAATTACACTAATACTATGCGCAGCCATTACCGCCGTTATTGTTTCATATTGTGGAGGCATTAGCTTTATAGGGTTAATGATCCCTCATATTGTCCGCCCGTTTGTAGGCATAACCAGTTCAAAATTGTTTATTACAACAGGCCTTATTGGTGGGTGCTTTTTAGTGTGGGTAGATGTAATTGCACGCACCGCATTAGACGGTCAAGAAATTCCTATAGGGGTAATTACCTCTGCACTTGGGAGCTTATTCTTTTTAGCTCTACTCAGAAAAATGTAAGCGAGATTAGTCATGCAAGTTAAGCCGATAAATAAAGAGTTTGAAAAACATATTGTTCAAACTATCAATCAAAAAACTAAACCGGTAGGGTCTTTAGGGCAACTTGAAGATGTTGCGGCTCAACTCGCTCTTATTCAAAGTAATAAAGCAGGGAAGTTAGTTAACAACATTGAAATTAATAAGCCTACCGCAGTTATTTTTGCTGGTGACCATGGGGTTGCAGAAGACGGTGTATCAATTGCACCGAGTTGTGTAACGCGCCAAATGGTACAAAATTTTCTAGCAGGTGGCGCAGCCATTAATTGTTTTTGTAAAAGCAATAACATTACGTTAAAAGTAGTTGATGCTGGCATTATTGAGCCTTTAAATAATGATGAGATTCTGTCTCCAGAGTCATTTTTAAGCATGCGTTTAGGGGCTGGCACCCATAACATTGCCGTTGAAGCAGCCATGTCTTTAGAGCAAGTTGAATTAGGCTTGTCGTATGGTGAGCAAGCTATTACACCGCTTATTCAAAACAATACAAACCTACTCATATTAGGGGAAATGGGCATAGGTAACACAAGTGCTGCTACTGCAATTTTTGCAAAATTAACAGGTGCTCCTGTTCAAGACTGTGTCGGAATAGGAACGGGCATTACCGAAGAACAACTCATCAAAAAAACAGCGTTAATTGAAAAAGCCGTTAGTCGGTTTGACTCCAGTAACCCGGTAGAGATCCTTCAACAATTGGGCGGCTTTGAAATAGTGCAAATGACTGGGGCGGTTATAGCTGCGGCAGCAGCAGGCATAAGCATATTAATAGATGGCTTTATCGTGAGTGTAGCAGCATTCGTTGCCTGCAAAATTCAACCAAACACGAGAAGCTATCTTATATTTTCGCATGAATCTGAAGAGTTTGGGCATCAGTTATTACTGTCTCACTTAAATGCAAAACCCTTGTTAAACTTAGGCTTACGTTTAGGTGAAGGCACTGGGGCAGCATTAGCACTACCATTATTACGTTCTGCCGCAGAATTTTACAATAACATGGCAAGCTTTGAAGATGCTGGAGTGACCGTTTGAGCCAAATATTGCCACTCACATCTTCAAGAAATAAGTACATTAGGTACGCTAAGCGTCAGCTAAATTTATTTTATTTAGCTTTGAGTTTTTTTACGCGTTTTCCCGTACCACACACCATGTATTACAGCGCTGAATTACTAAATAAATCTGGACGATATTTTTCGCTCGTCGGGCTTATTTTAGCGGGTTTATTGTGTGTATTTTACGCGACTTTTTCACTTGTGTTTTCAGAAACAATTAGCATTATTTTACTCATTATCACAAGCCTTTTAATGACAGGCGCATTCCATGAAGATGGTTTAGCTGATATGGCTGATGGTATTGGCGGCGGAATGACTGTCGAGAAGCGCTTAAGCATTATGAAAGACAGTAGAATTGGAACTTACGGTTCAGTTACACTGCTTATGGCTTTGTTCCTTAAAGGTTTCGCTCTGATCGAAATAGCCAAATTTGAGTCTTTAAATCTCTTCATTGCAACATTATTACTTGGCTACTCTTTGTCTAGAGCGCTCGCTGGAAGTTTGATTTACGATTTACCTTATGTTGCAGATATAGATACAAGTAAAAGTAAACCTCTGGCAAACAAACAATCGTCTTTTGAACTAACGCTGCTGTGCGCAATAGGCGCTGCTCCCCTGCTTTATTTTTCGTTTTTAAATGCCGTTGCGATTATTGCAGTATTACTAGTATTTCGCGCTGCCTTCAAACGCTGGTTAATATCTCGATTAGGTGGTTATACAGGTGACTGTTTAGGTGCGGGACAACAAATTAGCGAATTACTTATTTACTTAACTATTTTAACGTTAGCTTCAACATCACAAGGGCTTAAGTCACTCATAGAGGGTTCTTTATGATTCACTTGATCTTAGGTGGAGCGCGTTCGGGGAAGTCTTCTTTCGCAGAAAATTGGTGTTTAAAGACGGCTGCTAGTCATCAGGTTACCTCACTTAATTATGTTGCGACAGCAATCCCTTTTGATACAGAAATGACAACACGAATTACACACCATCAACAATCTCGTGACAAGCAATGGCACCTCGTAGAATGCCCGTTAACGCTAGCGAAAGAAATCGCACAATGGTCAAACGGTATCTATTTAGTTGACTGCTTAACGCTTTGGCTCAACAACGTTATTTACTCACTCCCGAAAACACTAACAACAAAAGCAAAAGCGCAGCAAGTCAATCAACAAGTTGATGCGCTAACTAAAGAGCTATCTTCAGCTAGCTTACGTGGTGTAACAATTGCCTTAGTTTCTAACGAAGTAGGATTAGGTGTTATTCCTATGGGAGAAGAAACCCGACTATTTGTTGATCACGCTGGTTGGTTAAACCAAGCAATAGCCCAAACAGCAAATAACGTAACTTTAGTAACCGCAGGTATTCCAATGGCAATTAAAGGTGATTTAAATGGCTAACATATTGATTTTACGACATGGCAAAGTAAATGGATTACCGGCGCTATATGGAAAAACTGACATTGATGTTCCAGAAGAAATTAACCAAGACATTCTTGCACATTTAAACGCTTATCAAGAATATGCTGAACAAAAAATTACGCGCGTTATATCTTCTCCTCTCAAGCGCTGTCGTGATGTAGCAGCACAATTTTCTTCACAAAATGCGTTATTGTTTAACGTAGATAAAAACATGCAAGAAATGGATTTTGGTCTAGTAGATGGCATTACATTTAACGACATTAAATCATCAGAATACAGTGAACAAACATGGAAACAATTAGAGCGCTTTTGGAATAATCCCAAAGAACACGTTTTACCTGAAGCAGAACCTTTGAAGCAATTTTACGAAAGAGTTACTCAGGCGTGGACTATGCTCTTAGCCGAAAATACCAATGAAAATTTATTACTAGTTTGTCATGGCGGTGTGATCCGTATGATTTTGTCTCATTTGTTAAATCTAGACTTTGGAAACCAAGCATTGTTCAGCCAACTAAATATTCCAAATTCAGGGGTAACACTGGTTAAACATGAACACACAATAAATCACAGTAAAGTTATTTGTGTATCTTCGCCACTTAAAAGTATCGCACTTTCCCCTGAATCGTTCGGTTTAGGTAGGTCGAAAATTCAAGATAGCTAACTATTTATGAAAAAGCCTACTGAACAACATATCAAACTTGCTGCTTGTAAAACCCTTATGGTGCAAGGAACAACTTCTGATGCAGGTAAAACTACGTTAGTCGCAGCGCTGTGCCGAGTATTAGCAAGGCAACATAAAAAAGTCGCGCCATTTAAACCACAAAATATGGCACTAAATAGTGCTGTTACTCCCTGCGGAGGAGAAATAGGCAGAGCACAAGCAGTTCAAGCGATAGCAGCTAACATAGCTCCTCAAATAGACTTCAACCCCATATTACTCAAGCCAAATTCAGACACTGGCGCTCAAGTTATTATTCATGGCAAAGCCATTTCAGACATGGAAGCAAGCGAATATCACAGCTACAAACAAGTCGCGATGGACGCTGTGCTGGAGTCACATCAACGTTTACAAAAAAACTTTGAATACATAATTGTTGAAGGAGCTGGAAGCCCTGCTGAAATCAACTTGCGCGAAGGTGATATTGCTAACATGGGGTTTGCCGAGGCAGCTGACTGCCCTGTTATAATTATTGCTGATATAGATAAAGGTGGTGTGTTTGCTCACTTAGTAGGCACATTAGCGTTATTGTCGCCATCTGAACAAAACCGTGTTGTTGGGTTTGTTATTAATCGATTTAGGGGCGACATTTCCCTATTACAATCTGGCCTTGACTGGCTTGAAGAACAAACAAAAAAGCCCATTTTAGGTGTTTTACCTTATTTACATGGATTACATATAGCCGCTGAAGACGCGATAGATGATCAGCAAATAAGTCAATCAACTAAACTTAAAGTTATCGTGCCAGTTTACCCTCGCACCAGTAATCACAACGATTTTGACGCACTTCGCTGGCACCCAGAAATAGATTTTTCATTTGTTTACGCATCGGAGTCTCAAACCACACCATTACCTCCTGCAGATTTAATCATATTACCTGGCAGTAAAAATGTTAGAGCTGATTTAGATTTTTTGAAATCGCAAGGCTGGCACACAGATATAGCAAAACACTTACGCTACGGCGGAAAAGTTTTAGGTATTTGCGGAGGATATCAAATGTTAGGACGTTCAATATCAGATCCATTAGGTATAGAAGGAAAAACAGGTACTTCTGAGGCGTTAGGTTATATACCAATGCAAACAAACCTTGCTGCCAACAAAACGTTACTAAACGTTCAAGGCAGTATGATGTTAAATAATCAAACTAGCAATGTAACAGGCTACGAAATTCACGCTGGGCAGAGTCAATTTGATACAATATCTGCACCAGAAAACACCTATAACTCGCTACTACAAATAAACAATCAAGCTTCTGGTTATGTTTCTAGCGACAATAAGATTGCAGGAAGTTATCTACATGGAATATTTGATGAGCCAGAGGCTCTCCAGCTTATTCTCGCTTGGTGTGGTGCTGAAATATCATTACCTGAAAGCTACGAAGAACAACAAAATAAAGCGATTAACGCGTTAGCCGACGCGTGTGAAAAACATTTAAATTTAAGTCAACTAAACGACATATTAACTCATTGGGGAACACAAGATGATTAACGACGATAAGAAAAATGAAAACCACAAAAAACGTCAACAAAAGCTTAAAGAAAAAGTTGACGAGCGTATTGCTGCAGCAACAGAAGATAAAGGTTTATTACTAGTTATCACAGGTAACGGCAAAGGTAAATCAACATCTGGATTCGGCATGATTACACGTTCTGTAGGCCACGGCTTACAAGCGGGTATCGTGCAATTTATTAAAGGCACGTGGGAATGCGGTGAAATGAATCTGCTAAAACAGCACGGTGTTAAACACCATGTAATGAAAACAGGTTTTACATGGGAAACTCAAAATAAAGAGGCAGATACCGCCGCAGCACAAGTAGCATGGGCTGAAGCTAAAAAAATGTTAGTTGATACGTCAATCGATATTATATTGCTTGATGAACTGACTTATATGGTGACATACGGTTACATCGACTTAGAAGACGTTATATCAGCATTAAAAAATAGACCAGCGATGCAACATGTTGTTATTACAGGACGAGCCTGTCACCGCCAAATTATCGAGCTTGCCGATACTGTATCGGAAGTACAATCAATAAAACACGCTTTTGATAATGGTATACGCGTTCAAAAAGGCGTGGATTGGTAGCATGCGATACATACTTAATAAATTTTCAGTTATATCAGCCGTTTGGTTATGCTTTTTGTCACTTAATAGCTATGCAGAAAGCTCAACAAAAGATGAAAATAACTCACCAAACCAACGTATTGTTGCATTAGCACCCCACATAGTAGAAATGCTATTCAGTATTGGTGTTGGCGATAACATAGTGGGAACAACGGAACATTCTGACTACCCAGAGCAAGCGAATAATATTCCTAGAATTGGTAATTATGCTCGACTAAAAATAGAAGACATACTCGCTTACCAACCCGATCTTATCATTGCGTGGAAAACAGGAAACCCAAGCGACGATCTAGAACGCTTAGAAAAGTTAGGCCTTAATATTGTCTATTCAGATCCTATTCGTTTAGAAGACGTAGCAACTGAACTACGATATTTTGGCAAACTTACTGGAGTAACAGAACGTGCAGAAGAGTTAGCCAAAGAATACGAAGCAGAACTGAAAGAAATTAAAACCCAGTACCAAAATAAAGCTAGTATTTCAGTATTTTACGAGTTGTGGCCAAACCCACTCACTACCGTTGGCAAAAATGCGTTACCGCAACAACATTTATCAATATGTGGTGCAAACAACCCATTTGAAGAAAGTGCAACTGACTACCCTCAAATAGGTTTAGAACAGGTTATTGTAACCAAACCACAAGTGATTATTCAGCCTATATCTAAAGGCGAGTCTACCCCAAACGCTATTAAATGGTCACAGTGGCAAGAAGTGCCTGCTACAAAACATAATCAATTTATTAAACCTAATTCAGACAAACTTCATAGAACAACAGCACGACTACTAGGCGAGCTTAAAAAGTTATGTGCAGATATTGATGAATCTCGAAAGTTTTATGCTGAATTGAACAGAAAATAAATGAAAGAATTTGAATAATATGCACTTGTTGCGCTTATTCAACCGCCTACAGCAATATTGTTGTGTGGCAAATATCGCATACATAACGTCGGTGTTGTGTATGCATCAATACATAATAAAGGTGTTCGTGTTAAACGAGTGAAACGGGAAACAGGTGAGATTACTCAAAGCCTGTGCTGCCCCCGCAACGGTAATTTGATATGTACATATCAATAAGCCCGGAGACCGGCCTTTATTATTAATAACATCTCATGAATGAGATACCACAAGATGCGGTGGGCATCTTTAACGAGGAAAACATGAAAAAAAATATTGTAACTGCAACCTTAATAGCTCTAGGTTTAGCAGCTTCATCATCGTCATTTGCTTTTACCGAAGTTGATGACAACATACTTGTTACCGCAAGTAGAACACAACAAGACCAATTTCTATCACTGTCTTCATCAGCCATTATAGATGCAGAACAGATAACACAATTACAACCTCAAAATGTTACCGACTTGCTTAGTATGGTTGCTGGTGTAAGTGTTGTTAATCAAGGTGGTGCTGGCCAGTCTAGCTCTGTGTTTATGCGCGGAACTAACAGTAATCATACGCTAGTTTTAGTTGATGGTGTTCGTGTAGGTTCAGCAACTTTAGGTACAACTAATTTTGCAGCATTATCTCCAGCACAAATTGAAAGAATAGAAGTTGTTAAAGGTCCTCGTGCTGCGTTATGGGGTTCTGATGCATTTGGTGGTGTTATTCAAATATTTACCAAAAAACTCACGTCGGGTGAAGGTAGTATCAGTGTTGGTTTAGGCAGCGACGGTTTAAGAAAAGCCAGTGGTTCAATTGGATTAGGCAGTGAAAAACACTCACTAACGTTAACATTAGCAGGTGAAAAGTCAGATGGATTTACAGCTTATCAAACATCTGAATCTGCATACGATATTAATGAGCCTGACGAAGACGGCTACGACCGCTTAACATTTAGTGCAGTAGGTAGCAGTGAAATTACTGATGAATTAACGCTTACACTTGCGTCTAACTGGAATGAAGGTGGTTCTGAGTACGATGCATCGTATCCAGATTCTCCTTGTTGGGATGATCCATCTAAGGCATGTCCTAGCTTTTACGCTAATGAAGAAGAACATGAAAACTATCATGTTAATCTAGGTGCTGAGTATAGCGTTGACAAGTTTTTTGCAAAAATCAACTTATCAAAAAGCCAAGACGAAGGGCAAACATTCGGTAATGGTATAGCTAAAAAAGATAGCGACGTTATTCAAACGCAACGAAATCAACTTTCGGTTTTAGCGCAATATACCCATTCAGAAAGTACGTCTGTATCAGCAGGGCTCGATTCATACGTTGAAAAAATTTATGGAAACCAAGATAAAGTTTCTTGGATTGATGGTTTTCAATCGTGGGATGTATTAGAGCGTGATGTAAACGCTGCCTACCTGCAAGTACGCCACAATCAAAACGGATTATTGCTTGAAGCTGCTGTGCGCCATGATGATGTTGAAACGGTTGGTACAGAAACTTCTTACAGTGTATCTGCCGGCTACGAAATTAATGAAACATGGTTAGCAAGTATTAGCAAATCAACAGGTTTCAAAGCTCCTACATTTAACGACTTGTATTGGCCAGGTTCTGGAAATGCAGACTTGCTCCCAGAAAATATCGACAATATTGAGCTATTGGTAAGACATCAGAGTGAAAACCAGCAAGTTGAATTTAGTGTTTTCGATTCTGAAGTAGAAAACCTTATTGCATGGGCTCCGAATGCTCAAGGCGCTTGGCAACCATCTAACATTAATAACGCAAAAATAAAGGGCGCTGAATTAACGTGGGCTTACAATACTGAAAGTTTTTCACAACAATTAGCGTTAGGTTATGTAAAAACGGAAGATGTAAAAACGAAAGAGTCTTTGCAACGCAGACCTGAAATTACCGCAACTTATACATTAGGTTATCATGTAGATGATTTCACAATTAATGGGGTAATAAACTACCGTGACGAATCGTTAGACTCTAATTCAGTAGAGCCGTTAAGTGACTATTGGTTGTTTGATACATCAGTAAATTACCAGGTAACCGATAACCTAGCAGTAGTTGGTAAAGTGAATAACGTATTTGATGAAGAATATGAAACAGCGGCAAATTACTTTTCAAACGGTAGAACATTCCAAATCACGGCAACTTATACGTTTTAAAATTTAGTTATACCTATGTAAAATATAACGTTTAAAACTAATAGTTATCGTTGAAAACAAATCCTCCACTGCATAATGCAGCTGGAGGATTTTTACTTTCAACACTGCTAAAAACTTTTTCAGTAATAAAATTTTTCTAACGTTTTTCAACGAAACTGCTACACTCATTGGTAACATCTTCAAACACCTTTTCACTATGAATAAAGCTGTAATATCTCTATTTGTTTTACTATTTAGTTTTCCAGTATTTGCCGAAGAAGAAGCGAAAGAACTCCCCCCTTTAAACCCAAAATACATGGGCGTTCATGGGATGAAGTTATTAAACAAAGGCTCATCGGTTTATGCATCGCACATGCTTAAATTAGAATCTCCTCATAACGTACAAATTTTGTATAAACTCGACGTAAAAAACCTAGCACTACTCCAACTAGTAAAAGATGCTCAACTAGTTACAATAAAGCCCGACGAATTTAATTTAGAGCGTTTAATACGTGGCGAAACAGTAGAAGTTAATGCTGACGTGTATAACGGTAATTTCAAAAAGGACGGCTTTGAGATTTACTCCGATATAAAAATCATTTTTGATAAAAAGCTTTTCGCAAAAGTTATTGATAAACCAGAAGAATCAAACAAAAGACAAAAATATGACATTGTAACTTTGCGCAACAATGAAAGAATACTCATACATCAAATTCAAACACCTCCTAGTTATGAGCATTTGATATACCTGTCTGACGATGTGAATTGTATAACCAACTTCACAGCATCGTCAGCTGTACCCACTGAAAATGAAATACACTACAAACTTACGTACTGTGGAGCTATGAAACCTCTGTATTACAACAGCGAAGATTTTAAATAGCTAAAGATTTATTTATAAAACAAATAAATACACAACAAAAAAAACGTTATTTTCAACGAAAGAAAATAACGTTTTTTTTACTTTTTTTTAAATGACCTTTTGTTTTTTTTCATTTTTTTTACTATAAATAAACTACAAGTAATTAAGTATTTGAGTTTACATGCCACTTTCATTTTTAAACAAAAATTCAGATCCCGCTTTAAAGCCTTGGAAAATTGCTATTGTTGATGATGAAGAAGATATACATTCAATCACCAAAATGGCGTTAAAGCGTTTCAAACTTGATGGCAGAGGAATTGAATTTTTTCACGCTCACTCGGCTAAAGAAGGCCTAGAGTTAATGGCTAAAGAGAAAGACATCTCTCTCGTATTCCTTGATGTTGTTATGGAAACTGACGACGCTGGATTAATGTTAGCTAAGGCAATAAGACAAGATTTAAATAACCACTTCACACGCATCGTGCTTAGAACAGGCCAGCCAGGCCAAGCACCTGAAGAACAAGTGATTGTTGATTACGACATTAACGATTACAAAGAAAAAACAGAACTGAATCGTAAAAAGCTATTCACCACAGTATTCGCTGCATTACGTGCTTACCGAGATATTGTAAAAGTTGAAGAAGCACGTGTTTATCAAGAAGCATACAGACATGGGCTTGAACGTGTTATCGCATCTACAACAGATGTTTTAGAACACAGAACGTTAAGACAGTTTTTTAGCGGTTTACTTCAACAAGTTGTTTCACTTTTACACGTGAACGAACCGAGTATGCTTGTGCAAGTTAAAGGGCTAGGCGCTATCTATTCAGAAAACGACTATCAAGTTATTGCTCAAATCAACGAAGAGAATTCGCAATCAAGTATTGACGAAGAAGCACAAGTGTATTTAAACAAAGCCATAGAAGCTAAACAAAGTATTTACGAAAACGATACATTAGTTGGGTACTTTCCAAGTAAAACTGACAAAGTTAGTTTGCTATATTTAAAAGGAGTTGAAAACCTTAATGAAATTGACACCAAACTCCTTGAAGTATTCTCTGGAAACGTAAGTTTAGCTTTCGACAACTTGTTGCTTAATAAAGAAATTATCGACACACAAGAAGATCTCATTTATCGCCTAGGCGATGTGGTTGAATCACGTTCTCAAGAAGCTGGAAATCATATTCGAAGAATGTCTGAAGTTAGCTTTTTGCTGGCCTCAGAATTAGGTCTTAGTGAAGAGGAATGTAACTTACTTAAGCAAGCAGCTCCAATGCACGATATTGGGAAAATTGCGACACCAGACTCAGTACTACTAAAACCAGGTAGGCTCGATGAAAGTGAAATGGATATTATGAAAGAGCATCCATCCGTTGGCTTCAACATATTGAGCGGTTCTTCGCGCCCTATTTTGCAAACTGCGGCAATTATTTCTCAACAACACCATGAAAAATACGATGGAACAGGGTACCCATCAGGCTTAAAGGGTGAAGAAATACATATATTTGGACGCATTGTAGCTGTTGCAGATGTATTTGATGCACTTACCCATAAACGTTGTTATAAAGAAGCATGGTCAATAGAAGATGTTGTAGCCTTTATGCACGAAGTAAGTGGCAAGCATCTTGACCCTAAAGTTGTAGATGCGCTACTTGCAAACATTGATGAAGCGCAAGCAATTAATAATGTATACAAAGATGATTAATACTGAGAATTAAAACAGCGCGTAATCACTCTCGTTGTTTATTGCTCCCAAGTAAAAGCCCTGTAAATCAGATCAGTTTACAGGGCTTTTTATAGCTAAATACTTCTAATAACGTTAGTAGAGTTTACGCTTAATATTATTATTCCATCGGAAATTTAATTAAATACGCTAGTCCTTTCCCTATTTTACTTTGAACGGTAATCTTCCCTTTAAGTGCAGTAGTTACAAGGTTATAGACTAAATGAGTACCTAAGCCACTTCCTCCCTCACCTCGCTTCGTGGTGTAGAAAGGCTCAAAAATTACTTTTAGTGCTTCTTCATCTACTCCCATTCCATTATCTGCAAACTTAATAAACATAAAGCCTTTTTTCTCATAACATTCAATAAGTACCTTACCTGGTTCTTCAGGCTCAAACCCGTGTTTAATTGAGTTGAGTATAAGGTTACTAATAATTTGAGAAACAGCCCCCGCATTTACGTCAACGGTTAATCCTTCATGGCACTTCACTTGAATTTCTACGGGAGAACGCTTTAAGGTAGGCCTCAACGACAGAATAATATCATGTATATAATGGTGTAAATTGATGGTTCTTACATCATTAGACGACTGATCAACAGCGACCTGTTTAAAGCTATTAACTAAGTCAGCACCTCTAACTGTATTCGTTTGTAAAATAGCTAATACTTCTTCAATATCCTCAAAAAAGTACCCCAGCTCTTCTTCAGTTAATGTGCCATTGTCTACGGCTTCTTTAATGGCTTTATACTCTTCCTGTAAATGGCTAACACCTGTTACACAAATACCGAGAGGTGTGTTAATTTCATGTGCAATACCGGCAACCAAACCACCTAAACTTGCCATTTTTTCTTTTTGGATCAATTCTTTTTGCGTCGCTTTTAATTGCGCTACCATCTTGCTCAGGTCGGTATTTTTTTCCTGCAATAATCGATGTTGAGTGGCAAGTTTCAACTGAGATTCTGTGCGTTGGCGCATGTTAATGGTGGATTCGATAGCATTAGCAACATGCGTAGCAACAAAGCTCAACAACTCTAAATCTGATTGAGAATATATCACTTTAGGATCGTAGCTTTGTATAACAATAATGCCATGTTGAACATTGGTTGATGAAATCATAGGTGCACCGATCCATGAAGTAAAATCAGTACCTATTTTGTCTTCAATGTCACCCGACGACATCAATTTTTCATGTCGTTCAGTATCTAATAATTGTGGTTTTTTTGTAGACAATACATAAGAACTTATTCCCTTACCTATTTCAACGGTTTGGTTTTGAAGCATATCACCATCTTTTTCATCAATAAAATAAGGTAAATTAATAACTTGTAGATCTTCATCGTACAAACCAATAAAGAAATTTTTTGCAAATACTAACTCATCAATAATTTTGTGAATGTTTTGATAAAATGAAAACAAGTCATTTTCGTTGAAACTAATGGAGGCTATTTTAAAAAGCGCACTCTGCAATTTTTCAGAAGCATTTGTTCTCGCAAGTTCCTTTTCCAAATGCTTAATTTTCGCTTCACTCTCTATGTTAAGCGACTTAGTTTGTAGCTCCTGTTTCACTAAAAATCTAGAGATACTAATAGAGGCTAACCTAAAAATTTCTAATTGATCTTCACTGAACGTATCTTTCTCATCATAATTTTGAATCACTACCGCACCAAAACACTTTTCTTGTACTGAAAACAGCGGCACACCAAACCATTGATTAGCTTTAGTTCCTCGCCAGCTCAGCCCTATAACAGGCGTGCCGACTTCTTTGCTTTCCTCCATTAACAACTCTTTTCGATGCCCTATTACCCAAGCTGTTGGTGATTGTTTAGGATCGCTATAAGTAAACTCTCGATACGCATCCACTTCCTCTTCCACTTCATCAATATTAAACGGAAAGCTAATTACATTTTTTTGTTCGTTATAAAGCGCAACATAGATGTTTTTTGCGGAAATAACTCTTAATAACTGTTCATGGAAAAACTGAAGGTAACCTAGCAGGTCAACACTTTCGTGGACTTTATGCTCAATTTTATTCAATACATCAAGCGTTGTAGATAATATTGGGGTTGCAGGGAGTTTATTGGTCACACCTAATTCTCACTAGAGTCTTTTTAATAAGTTTAGACAATCTCGTTGATTTTTCTAATTTTTAACCTTTTTAACATGCTAGATCTGAAAAAAACGTAAAAATCTGAGATTAACGTCAAAATCTGATTAATTAAATACCAACAAGTTACAAATATGTCTATTATTAGACATGCCATAAATAACTAAAATAAGTATTAATAATCGGTATACATATGCAAAGTGAAACACACATGGACGAAAAAACAATATCAAATTCCCCATGGAACTCTTTACGGTTTAGCCTATTAGCATGGTTTATGTTTTTATCATTGTCACCAATCATGTTAACCAGCCTACTCGATTATTACCAAACCAAAAATAGCTTAAAGGTGAGCGCTCAAAAAGAGCTAAAGCAGTCAGCAAAGCTAAGCCAACAGTTTATTGATAATTGGTTTGATTACCGATTCATGGAAATTAATACGCAAGCACAGTTAACGGGTACTTATGAATTATTGATTACCTATGAAACTGCTTGGAAAAACGAAGCGCTACCTTTGCCTGATTATGTAAAAAGTAAAGAGTGGGAAAAAATAACCAAAGAAAACTTACAGGATTTAGCGGCTTTCAAACAAAATTTTGATTACATCTATGATGTTTTCCTTATTGATTTACAAGGTAATATTTTATTCACGTTTGCTGAAGAAACAGACCTTGGTGAAAACATTATTAATGGTAAATACTCGAACACGAAGTTCTCATCATCAGTTCAAGACGCTATTCAAAGCCGACAGGCAACCTTTTCAGGGATTGAGCGCTATGCGCCTTCAAATAACATAATCGCAGGCTTTTTATCAGCTCCCATATTCGACTCCAATGAAAAGCTTATTGGAGTTTTTGCCGTTCAATTATCACTAGATCGTATTTTTGATGCCTTTAAAACAACAGCTAATGAAGACCGACCGATTAAGCATTATTTAGTTGGAAATGATCAACTCTTAAGAACCCCTATACACAACGACTGGAATGATGTTTTAAAAACAAAAATAGACACGGTTAACGTAAATCAATGGATTGATTCTGCGGCCAAAGGCCTTGAGCATACACCTTTTTCTATCCGCGGATATCAAGGCCCCACATTTCGGGTTATAGGGACAAATAGGCAAATAAAAGCAGGAAAAGTTAACTGGCTGTTAGTGAGTGAAATGAATGAATCAGATGCATTAAGTGCTTCAAAAATCATGTTAAACACCATGCTAATTACCGTGCTAGTAATGACATTAATTGCATTAATCGCTTCGTACTTTATTGCGCGTAAATTTACTCAACCTATTACAGCCTTAGCTCGCTCTAGCGCGAACTTCGCGAAGGGGAAAAGTCAAAAAATTGAATCGAGCAATTCTTCGAATGAAATTAACCAACTCATTTCCTCGTTCAACACCATGATCGATTTACGTAAAACCCATGAACAGCAATTAGAAATGAGCGAACAAGATTTTCAACGAACTCGCGAATTATTAGAAGAACAGAAATATGCACTAGATCAACATTCTTTGGTCGCAATAACAGACATTAAAGGCACAATAACTTTCGCCAATAAAAAATTCTCTGATGTTTCTGGCTATAGCATCGAAGAGCTTATCGGTAGTAATCACCGCATTCTAAACTCGGGTAAACATGACCTTCTTTTTTGGAAGAACATGTTTAAAACGGTATTAGCCGGCGAAACATGGCGTAATGAAGTATGCAACAAAGCTAAAGATGGATCGCTTTACTGGGTAGACACCACAATTGTGCCATTTATGGACAAGAATCAGCGCCCTCAAAGCTACATTGCTATTCGCACAGATATAACGCATAAAAAATTAACAGAATTTGCGCTGGCCGAAAGTTCAAATCAATTAAAGCTAGTTATTGAAAATGCATCGTTAGGAATTTGGGACTGGGGCATTCAAGACAACACTATTTCGTTTAACGACCGTTGGGCAGAAATTATCGGTTATACCCTCCAAGAACTTGAACCGATAACACTGGAAACATGGTTAACCAATTGTCACCCTGAAGATTTAGTAGAGTCAGGTGAAAAACTTGAGAAGTACTGGGCGGGTGAAATAAACGAATACTCGATGGAAGCTCGAATGAAACATAAATCAGGCGAGTGGGTTTGGGTGTATAGCTCAGGAAAGGTTGTGTCATGGGATGAAGAAAGAAAACCTATTCGTATGGTGGGAATTCACTTAGAAATTACCGATAGGAAAAACGCTGAATATGCTCTCGCGAATAGTGAAGCGCAATCTAGAGGTATTTTCAATTCAGTTGCCGATGGCATTATATCGCTTGATGCTTCGGGTACCATCACGGCATTAAACCCTGCTGGAGAAAAGATCTTTAAATATAACAGTAACGACATCATTGGAAGAAATATCACCGCTTTAATGCCGAATTCATACAGAGATTCGCATTTAGCTGGATTCGAAAACTTTCAAAAGCTTGGCAAAAGCAATTTAACCAATAAAACCATTGAAGTGGAAGGCCTGCGCTCTGACGGAGCCATATTCCCTCTAGAGTTAGCCATATCAAAAGTTCAAGTAGAAAACGAATACAACTTTACTGCCATGATGCGTGATATTAGCGAACGCAAACTCATTGAATCGCAGCAGCAACATCAACATGAATTAGTTCAAGTAAAGTTCAGCGTTGCAGAAACACTTGCAGAACAACTTTCGATGGAGAAACGCTCCGTTAAAGCGCTTCAATCAATATCCACATTGAAGTTTTTATCTAACATTGCGTATTCTGGTGTAATGATACTAGAAACAAATCAAGATGATATCGATAGCAATACCCCGCTACTCAAATGGTACAGCCAAGAATCATTACCAAAACGTGACTTACAATTATTAGAAGCATTAACGCTAACGTGTTTAGATAAAGTTAATAACAATAAAAACAACATTCACTTCGAACATTCAATTAACCAAAACTCAAACCATTATCTCATTCCAATATTTAGTATGGGTTCAAACGATAATGGTCTTGGTGTTATTGTGTTTAGTGCATCGTCACCTCAAACTGACATAGAAGAAAACATTGCTGTACTCAATGAAATCAGTGATTTATTTGCTGCAGCAATTGTACAAAATAACGCGCGCCATTTATTGAAAAAAGCATCTCTCATTGCTGAACAAAACAGCAATCTAAAAAGTGAATTTTTAGCGAGTATGAGTCACGAAATCAGAACGCCAATGAATGGCGTATTGGGCATGCTAGGTTTATTACTCAACAGCCAACTAAACAAAGATCAAGAAGACAAAGTCCACTTAGCGAAGTCAAGTGCTGAATCTTTATTAACGCTTATCAACGACATACTCGATTTTTCAAAAGTGGAAGCAGGTAAACTTGAGCTAGAAATTATCGACTTTGATTTACGTAAAATGCTTGGTGATTTTTCTGACGCGATGGCTCTTCATGCTCAAGAAAAGAACATTGAACTTATTCTCGACGTTAAAGATATTGACCAATCCATGGTTAAAGGAGACTCAGGTCGTATTAGACAAATACTGACAAATTTAGTGTCAAATGCTATTAAATTTACCCCTACGGGTGAGATTGTTATTCGTGTTGCAACCATTACTAAGTCACAAAATAAGCTTACCTTGTCATGCTCTATTAGCGACACAGGTATTGGTATACCAGAAAATAAAATAGCACTACTGTTCGATAAATTTACGCAAGTAGACGCGTCAACCACTAGAGAATATGGTGGTACAGGCCTTGGCTTAGCGATAACTAAAAAACTATGTTTACTCATGGGCGGCGATATTCACGTAACGAGCGAACTCAACAAAGGCAGTACCTTCGCTTTTGAAATTGACATTGAAAGCAGTGATAAATCTACTCAAGTACTGCCAACCTTTAATATCAAGAACCTCAATATTCTGGTAGTAGATGACAATAAAACAAATCGAGAAGTCGTAAACGGGCAATTGACACATTGGGGAGCTAACGTATTTGAGGCAGACTGCGGTAAAAACGCCATCGAATGTTGCGAACAATATGCGCTTAAACATACGAATAAAATATTCGATATTGCATTACTTGATATGCAAATGCCAGAAATGGACGGTGCAGAATTAGGGAAGCTCTTACACGCACGTTATAAAGACATGAAGTTAGTTATGATGACTTCAATTAGCACAAAAAATGAAAATCAATTTTTTGCTGATATAGGTTTCAGCGCCTACTTTACTAAGCCTGCAACAACGAGCGACTTGTTTGACACGCTCGCTATATTGTCGGACAACGGCGATACACTAAAACAAGCTTCTCCATTAGTAACGAGTGATTATATTCATTCATTAAAACGTGAAGATCAGAGCGTTTCACAACAACATAAATATACCTGGCCAAAATCAACTCGACTATTAATTGTTGAAGACAATCGTATAAACCAACATGTAGCACTTGGGATACTACAAGAGTTTAACTTAACTGCAGATATTGCTGGGAATGGTTTAGAAGCCATTTCTGCAATTGAAAGTGCACCTGAAAATGATCCTTATACGCTCGTGTTAATGGATTGCCAAATGCCTGAAATGGACGGATACGACGCAACCAAAGCAATACGTAATAGTAAAGCAGGCGATAAACACAAAAGTATTACTATTATCGCGATGACCGCTAACGCAATGGAAGGCGATAAAGAAAAGTGTCTCAATGTAGGTATGAACGATTACCTAAGTAAACCTATTGAAGCCGAACAACTATTATCAACACTACAACACTGGCTAATCGAAAAATCGGGATTAAACGTTGCTGATTTTGTAAAGACTGAAAGCGACTCAAACACAACCCAAGCTGTAGTAAAACAGCAGCATGACACACCTACGCCACCAAGCTCGAACAACGGTAACAAATCTCAAACAACAGAGAATGATCAAGATAACATTATTGAAAAAGTAGCGTGGGACACGGAAACTGCATTGAGCCGTGTAAGAGGCAACACCAAACTCCTCGCGAAACTTGTCACCATGTATTTAGAAGACATGCCAGGCCATGTCAAAGAGCTGCATGATGCGGTAAAGTCGCAGGATATAGAGTTATCTAAACGAACGGCTCATAGTATTAGAGGTGCGTCAGGAAATTTATATGCATACAGAATGCAAGACTTGGCTAAATCTATTGAAACACACATTATTGAAAACCCTAATAATGTCAATTTTACTGAGCTATCAAATACAACAGCACTTTTTGACCAAGAATTTGCAACACTCCAGCAACTTTTAGAAATATTTATTACTGAAAACGTATAAAACATTGCGGCATATTATTTATATGCCGCTTTTTCAATATTAAATGTTATTTAAAAACATATTCTTAGCTATCTAGCAATCGCTTAATTACCTCCTTCTCTTTTAAAAATCACTCAATCTGTTAATCTGACATATTGGATATTGTTAACAATTACCAATAATATTTACAAAAACAATAAAAATATAAAACGACAACCACACAGAGCTTAAATATAAAAATTTAGATAAAAGCGCAAACCTGGGAGAAAAATAATGATATTACGCATGAGAAAGAGGCATTTAGTTACCTGTATACAAGCCTTGTTATTTTCTGCAGCACTTAGTAACTGTGGAGGTGGCGGAAGTTCGTCAAACGACACCCCCGACGATAACAAAACACCCACGCCAGCCGTAGATACGACCCCAAATGCATTTACGTTTACCGATCAAACCGAGGTAGAAAGCAACACTATAGTAACCTCGCAAGAAATTACTATTTCAGGTATCAACAGCGCAGCAACCGTATCTATTGTCGGCGGTGAATACTCTATTGACGGAGCTGCATTTACCGCGAATTCGGGCACAATAACGAATAATCAAAAAATTACGGTACGCCTTACAACAGCAACAAATGCTAATACGCAATCGGATGTTACACTGACTATTGGTGGCATATCCGATACCTTTTCAGTAACGACTCAAGATATCGTTGTACCAGCAGGTATTAATGTAGACATTAACTTTAATACACGCCACACCGTTGGCGGTATAGACACGTTCGACCGACAAAAATTTATTACAATTCATGCGTCGCCAACGGAAAATGGCTGGGGTGAAAACGATGTGCATAGCCGAAATGCAGCCAACAAAGACCCTGACTTAATGGTAAATTTTGTCACAAACAACGACGTATATTTTGGACGAGATACAGGCAGTATTGGATGGGCACTACGCAACGTACGTGAAGATAGCGCTAGAGCAGGTTTTGTAGACGAAGCTACCGCTAGCACCATTGCTGGAGACTTTGGCTGGACTTACGCAAACAACACCAGTAAAAAATCAATAGACGCTCGAGCGATGGAACATAGAGCACTCGATATGATCGTCGGTGGTCAACAACACCCATATTGGCCAGAAGGAACAAACATAACTCCTTTTGCCAATAATCGTTATAGCGATACCACGCCATGGTCGTTTTCACAAACAAATACACAAAGTGAACCGCTCGGCACCGCCACAGGCCACTACTTTAATCAATATTTATCTAAATTTTTTAGAAGTACTGCTCACGACGACTGGGCGCCAAAGCCCAAATATTTTGAAATAATGAATGAGCCACTATACGATCTAACAACGGTTAGAAATCCGTCAGACGCAAACTACGTTTCACCTCAAACGGTATTTGAATTTCACAACACCACTAAAGCTGAAATTCGTAAATCTGCCGAAAATAATAGCATAGCGGTAGGTGGATATACGGTTGCATTTCCTGATTTTGACGTAAACAACTTTCAACGCTGGGAAGAGCGAGATAAGCTATTTATAGACACTTCTGGGGAGGAAATGGATTTTTATTCCATTCACCTATATGACTTTCCTTGTCATAACAACACAGAAAAATACCGCTCGGGTAGTAACGCTGAAGCGACAATGGACATGATGGAAAATTACAGCCATATCGCGATCGGTGAAATGAAGCCCTATGTTATTTCTGAGTACGGTGCTGCAAGCCACTGTGAAAGAAGTGTGGGCTGGACGCATAAAAAAGACACATTAGTAATGCGTGCAACTAACAAGTTATTAATGAGCTTTTTAGAACGACCAGACGTAATCGCAAAAACAATTCCGTTTATTGTGGTAAAAGCAGAATGGGGTCGCACTGAACAAAATGGTCAAAGTATTCCGTATGGTCCGCGTTTAATGGTACAAGAATTTGAACGCACAGGAGACAGTTCACAAACAGACTGGGTTTATTCTGACATTGAACTTTTCTATAACCTTTGGTCTGAGGTTAACGGTACACGTGTAGACACTTGGTCTTCAGATCTGGATATTCAAGTTGATGCATACGTTGATGGCGACACTGCTTACGTTATTTTAAACAACTTAGAGTTTGATGAAGCTAACGTTAATTTACACGCTTTTGGTATTGATACCGCCAACATAACAGCAGTAAACATAAAGCATTTAAAAACTGACGGTTGGATATCATCGATTGACGAAACAAACTCAAGCGAGTTACCTGATTCAATTACATTGGATGGTGAAGGCACTGCAATTATTAAAGTAACGTACAACAGTGACATCAACATTAACCAAACCAATGATGAAGTAAAGTATTACGCGAATGACTATAAACAAGCGATTACTGAAAATACGGATATCACGTTTAATATTAATGATGTAACCGTAGGTAATACAGGTGAAGCAATACTGCGTTTAGGTATTGGTCGCGACCATGGAAAGTCATTAATGCCAACCGTAAAAGTTAACGGTACAGACGTAACAGTACCAAGTGACTTTAGAGGCTACGACCAAATAACAGGTGACGTTAACCCTGGGAGAGACAATTACTTTGGTGTAATAGAAATACCAGTAGCCCTTTCAGCGTTGAATGAAAACAATACCGTTACGATTAGGTTTAATGATACTGGCGGTTTTGTTTCTACAGCAGCTCTGCAAGTATTTAATACCAGCCAAGCTTTAGCTCGTACTCAGTAAAACTTACCTAAAATAAAATAAAGTAAAGTAAAAATAAGCCGAGGCATTGTTCTCGGCTTCTAATTTGTATATTTAACAATAGTATTAGATAGTAATTTTTTTCATCATGAAATACATAATTGTATTTGATGCATTTCGTTTTGAAGACAAATTTTAGCCCAAAAAAAGAGCTAACAGATAAATCCATTAGCTCTATTTATTCTTACTTCTTTCTAGTTCTACGTTGACTCAATTACCAGTATAGGACTCACCCACCTTAGTAAAAAAATTCGCTAAATTTACATGTTAATCTGCGGTTACTAACGTTACCGATAGGTCGTCGACATAAAAATCTACCGTTACATCATCGCCTTCAACATAAAGCAAAGCAGCACTCTCCTGGGTTGCTATCGTGTGTTCATAAGTACCCGACAGCTTCACCCATTCGCCAGCATTAACTGTAGTAACTGGTGTTAGCTCAAGATAGTGAAGCTATAACCCGCTATAATAATGTTACAGGCACACACTAAAACACTGCATAAACTCTTTGTTATCATTGCTGTTATACGGTATGTTAGCTTTCATTAAGCAGTACATTTACGTAATCTGCGTCTTCTATATAAACGCAAAAAGTCGATAGACCACCATAAAATAGATTGAAATGATGAAAATACTAATCGCAGACGATCACCCATTATTCAGACAAGCACTAACTATAACGTTAAAGGCTGAATTTAATGATCTCGACGTATTAGAAGCAGATTCAATTCCAAAACTGCAGCAAATATTAGATGAAGAAACCTCGCTTGATTTACTACTGCTTGATTTAGATATTCCTGGTGCTCAAGGGTTTAACAACCTTATTTGTGTAAGGCAGAAGTATCCAGAATTAGGGGTCATTATCGTGTCAGGCTTTGAAGACAAAGACAATATTCACAAAGCAATGGGGCACGGTGCAGCAGGCTTCATTCCAAAGTCGACTCCTGTACCAGACATGATTATTGCAATCAAAAATGTGTTAGACGGTAAGCTTTGGACACCTGATGGAGAGTTTGGCATAAATCAAAGCCACAATGTCGAAGTTAGTAACAAAATAAACTCTCTTACCCCTCAACAACATAAAATCCTGATGATGTTCGGCGACGGACTACTTAATAAACAAATCGCTTACGAACTTGGGATCTCTGAATCAACAATTAAAACCCACGCGAGTACTATATTTTTGAAGCTAGGCGTAAAAAATAGAACACAAGCAGTTATTTTGCTAAATGAACATTTAAGCCTTTCTCACCCATTCGACAATCATTGATTAGCATAATTTTTTTCTAATTCTTTCGTTAACACTGAACTCATTAATGAACGCAGTGCTATTGGTTTGATTATTTTTCTAAGAAAGCTAATATCGGCTTGCTCAGCTAAGGTAATAATATTTTCATCGGTCGTGGCAGATATTAATATTGCAGGCAAAGGGTAATGACTCATGCCACGTAAAATTTCAATTAACTCTAAGCCATTAAGTTCGTGGTCTACACGCATATTATCCTGTGTTAGCCGAGATGTTTCTGTTTGTATGTCTTCAAGCTGATAATCCACTAATAAAATGTCTATCTCATCTTCATGTTTTTCATACATCTTTTTGGCTTTATCGGCACTATTTGCAGTAAAAACATTACATTGCCAAGCACTTAATAGCTTTGCCATGCCTTTTAAAATGTCATCTTCATTGTCTATACATAAAACACCTACCCCTTGTAAGCTCATTTTGGCAATAGGTGCTTGAGCAACTTGTACTTCTGGAGCAATAGCAATAGGCACGTTTACGCTAAACAAACACCCTTTATTTTCTTTTGAACGTAAATTAATGGTATGTCCTAAAATTTTCGATAAACTCTGCGCAATGTTAAGCCCTAAACCTAAGCCTTTAGGGCCAATAGCATTGTCATATTTTAATTGTGTAAACTGCTCAAACACTTGTTTTTGCTCACAGGCAGGAATACCAGGGCCATTATCATACACTTGAATACTTAACTCACTCCCCTGCCGCTTACATCCCAACAATACTTTACCGTGATGCGCATAGCGAAATGCGTTACTGAGAAAATTTTGAATAATGCGTGCGAGTAACGTTACATCACTTCGAACATATAACTTGCTAGTTTTACAATGAAATTCAACACTATACTCGTCAGTTAACGCTGCAAATTCACTGCTCAACATGGAAAACAATGACTCAATTGAAACATCGTTAATCGACGGCGTAATGTTTCCACTTTCAATACGTGCGACTTCATTCAAATCAAGCAGTAAATTATTGGCAATTTCTAGCGATGTATCTATTTGCCTAATTTGTTCTCGTTCTTCATCGGTCACACGTGGGCTTAATCGTATCGAAGACGAAAACAGCCTAGCTGCGGACAATGGCTGAAGAAGATCATGGCTACACGCTTTTAAATATTGGCTTTTTTGAATATTAGCTAACTCAGCTTTAGCTTTTGCCAACTCTAATTCTTGATTAGCGCGCTCTAGGTCTTGATTAGCGAGTTCCAATTCAGCGGTTCGGTAACGCACTCTTGATTCTAGATCGTAATTCTCTTCTTTTAGGGTTTCTTCGGTTTGTTTATAACTAGTAATATCGGAAAAAATCATAACAAAACCGCCACCAGGTATGGGGTTTCCTTCTATATGAATGGTTTTTCCGTTCTTTAACTTTCTCTCAGAACTATGGCGACTCCCTTGTTTAATGTAATTAATACGCTTTTCAACCTGAAAATCGATATCTTTAATAAAGTGTTCTTGTTGCGATAAATTAAAACGAATCAGCTCACTTATAGGGCAACCAATATATACAAAGTCGTCAGGGTAATTAAAAATATCTAGATACTGTTTATTCCATGCCACCAACTTTAAATCACCGTTAATAACGGAAATACCCTCTGCCGTATTTTCAATTGCGCTTTGCAATACGGTGCGGCTAAATTCCAATTGTTGATGCGAGTTATCTTCAACCAACTTTGCTACTTGATCAAATTCCATTTCGCGCCCACCGGTAGCGAATGAAGTGACCAATTTAGCAGATGCAGAACCTATTACGCTCGCAAGCGTATCTTCTACGTGTAGGATAATGTTTTTGTTGATTTTTTCTTGCTGATTGCCTTTTTTATCATAGCCTTCAGATCTACTTAATCGGTACTGTTCAAAACATTCTCGTGCTTTTTGTTCTCCAATGAATCGTGCAATTAATAATTCAAGCTCTTTAGTGTCAACTTTGTGATGTTTTTCTACGTCCCACTGAGGCTTAGTGCGCTCTTTACAAAAGAACTTTGCTTGCATTTGCTCACGAATACTCTGCCGTGTCAGCATAGAGACCAACCAAAGCATAAATACATTCGCTAACAATCCAAATAACGTAACAACGGTTGTTTCAGGTAACCCTGTTGCAGCGAATGGGTGAGCGTAAAAGCCTAATTGTGGCAATAAGTTAAGCAGTACCCAAATTGAAAATCCGCTCAATATACCAGCAAGTACCCCGTATAATGTTGTTCTTCTCCACAAAAATGCAGCGAATAATGCAGGGCCTATTTGGGCAATAGCGCCGAAAGCAACTTCGCCAAGAGAAGATAACGTATCCGGAGGTGACAACAACAACATGCCGTAACTCAAAAATATCACTAGCAGCACTAAGCACTTACGAATGAGGAGAAGACGAGACTGAAAATGATGAAAATTATGATGTTTTTGACCCGAGTATTTAAACATTAACGGAAATACAATTTCGTTACTTAACATCGTACTTAACGCAATTGTTGACACAATAACCATCGAACTAGCAGCAGATACTGCCCCTAAAAACGCAAATAACGACATCCACATATGACCGTTATATGCCGACAAATAAAGAACATAAGCGTCTGAAGGGAGTGATGAACCATATTTTAAGCTACCCGCTAAGCCAATCGGCCCAGCAAAAAAAGCAAAAACTAAAACGTAAATAGGTAGTAACCAACGAGCAATAGCGCTGTGTTTTTTCTCTTTGATTTCAACAAACATGACTTGAAACTGTCTTGGAAAACACAAAAAAGCAGAAAGGCCAATAATCAACAATCCAAAATAACCAACAAAATTACTTACCTCAAATTGCTGATCTAACGACATTTGGTCTTTCGACAATTCCCATATATCGGCTGGTGAATCATAAACAATAAAGCACACAAACAAACCAATAAGTAAAAATGCAAACAGCTTAACGGCTGATTCAAAGGCAATAGCAATCATAACCCCAGGGTGACGCTCTGTTACATCAATGGTTCTAATGCCAAATATAATGGTAAACCACGCAAGAATTAAACTAACAATAAGAGCGACTTGCCAAACTTCTAGTAATTGATTTTCTTGCAATATTTGAAAGGAATAGACGATAGCTTTTAACTGTAAAGCGATATACGGCATGGTTCCAATAAGTGCAACTAGCGTCACTATACTGGCTAAACTTTGCGACTTTCCAAAACGAGAAGAAAGCAAATCAGCTATAGACGTTATTTTAAGTTGTAAGCTCGTTTTTATTATTCGCTGAATAAATGGCCATGCAAATACAAATAATAATATTGGCGCTAAATATACCGATATATACGTAAAGTTATTGTTTGCCGCCTGCGCTGAAGTACCAATAAACCCCCACGAGGTACAATAAACTCCGAGTGACAACGCATAAATAATAGCATGTTGTTTTGCTACTAATTTATGGCGGTATTTACCACCTAAATACGCAATAAGAAACAACAAACCAATATAGCCAATACTTACACTAACTAATAACCAATTTGAAAACATTCAATTCTCTATTTGCTCATCCTCTCTATTCAAGTTAGCACAACAACAAATTCAAAAGCTATTCGATTAACGTATTAACTTCTCCTTAATACGCCTAGCACTAAAGTACTAGAACCTTGGTGTTAGCCCCTTTGTTCTAGCGCCTAGGCGCTAAGCCTTATTGTCGATTGTGCGAAAAAACAGCGCTCTTTATTATTGGATTGAATACAAAACGACCAAAACAATTGATTAAAGAAAAATAAGGGAAACATGAAATGTTAAATACAAACTATAAAAAAGTAATGCTCGCCACTTCTTTTCTTGTTGCTAGTTCTGCACATGCTGGCTTCGACGTTCAAATTACCGATAAAGATAAAGTATCTTTTGGTGGCTACGTAAAAGTAGATGCTAGGTATGTTGACGGTGATGTTGCATACAGACCCTTTTGGATTGGTTCTGGTACAAAGCTCGATGAAAGTGCGTCTAAGTTTAATTTATTCGCCAACGAAACACGTTTTAATATGAAGTATACACACGGTGATGTTACAGGGTTCATTGAAATGGACTTTTGGGGCGGCCAAGGAAACGAAATAGTATCGAATTCTGCTCACCCTCGTTTACGTCATGCATTTGTCAAATACAAAGATATTCTCGCCGGACAAACATGGTCAACATTAATGAATACCAGCGCTATTCCAGAGTCGGCAGATTTTGCAGGTGCAACCACAGGTTTAGTTTTTATACGCCAAACACAAATGCGCTACACCATGGGAAATTTTCAAGTATCTATTGAAAACCCAGAAACATGGGGTGGAGACAACACTGACGAATCAGCGCCAGATGTAGTTGCCCGTTACAACCTAAAAGGTGACTGGGGAAGCGTTTCATTTTCTGGTTTAGGCCGTCAACTAAATACAGCCTCAGGCGCATCTGAAACAGCATTCGGTGTTTCTGTGGCAGGTCGCATCAAAACCGTGGGTAAAGATGATTTTCGTTTTCAAATTCATAAAGGAGAGCTTGGCCGCTACGTTGGTGTCGCTTTTACTAAAGACGTAGTCGGTGAAGAAGTGGAAGACGTTACTGCCTACCTTGCAGCATATCGCCACTTTTGGAATGAATCATTAAGAACAACAATACTTTACGGGCGAGCAGAAGCTGATGTGTCTGGCGCTGACCGCAGTCAATGGAGTATCAACTTATTTAAAAACCTCACGCCTAAATTAGCAGTAGGTGCTGAGGTTGGTCAGTTCATTATGGACGACCAAGACGCCGATTCAGTTTATGCACAAATGTCATTGAAATATGTGCTGTAACTAAACGTTCCAACCCAGGCGTGGTAATCCCCATGGTTACCGCGTTTTTGAGGGGTGAAACTCCCCTCTTTTTTAATACGTAAACATGTAATTAACAATGGCGAAAAAGCCATAAACCCGATGTATTTAACCCCAGGTTAATAAGCATTGTTTCTCTCAATTTAGGAGTATGGGTATGAGTGAGTCAATACTCAAAGTAGAGCAAATTTCCCTAGCATTTGGCGGTGTAAAAGCCCTTACCGATATTAGCTTTGAGGTTCCTAAAGGCTCTGTATTTTCAATTATCGGCCCAAATGGAGCTGGTAAAACTTCCATGTTGAACTGCATTTCTGGCAGATATAGCCCAAACGCAGGCAACATTTATTTTAATAATCAAAACGTAACCAAACTACGCCCAAACGATCGTGCAGATTTAGGCATGGGGCGTACTTTTCAAAATTTAGCCTTATTTGGTCACATGTCTGTACTCGATAACATTATGGTTGGGCGCCATCACCTACTTAAAAATAACTGGTTAACAGGCCCTTTATATTGGGCGTCTAACGCACAAAAAGAAGAATTGGCTCACCGCAAATATGTAGAAGAAGTGATTGATTTCTTAGAAATATCTCATATACGAAAAGCGGTTGCAGGCACCCTTTCATACGGGCTACGTAAACGCGTAGAACTGGCAAGAGCAATGGCATTAAAACCACAACTTATTTTACTTGATGAGCCAATGGCTGGCATGAACCTAGAAGAAAAAGAAGACATGGCCCGCTACATACTCGACTTAAATGAAGAATTCGGTATTACCGTCGTAATGATTGAACACGATATGGGCGTGGTGATGGACATATCTCATAAGGTTATGGTGCTTGATTTTGGTAAAAAGCTGATCGCAGGGTTACCTGATGAAGTTATGGCTGATCCTCATGTTAAGCGCGCATATTTAGGTATAGAAGACGAAACTGCTGAAACCGAAGTAGAAATTAAGGAGGCAAGCTAATGTCCGCTTTATCACAAGACTTTGAAATGGGTGATTTAGACACGTTTCCAAAAATTCTTAACCACAACGCTAAACACTACCCAAACGACGTAGCAATGCGTGAAAAAGAACTCGGTATTTGGAACGAATTCACATGGTCTGACTATCAAAATCGCGTTAAATGGATATCGCTCGCCCTACTCAATATGGGCGTAAAACCCGGCGATGCGATCGCACTGCTTGGTGATAATAGACCTGAGTGGGTTTGGGGTGAAGTATCAGCTCATGCAATGAAATGCTACTCAATAGGTATATTTCAAGACTCTCTTCACGAAGAAGTTGTATATCTTCTTAACAAAAGTAACGCAACTGTTGTTATCGCAGAAGATGAAGAACAATGCGACAAGCTCATGGAGCTTGGCGATCAAATAAACACGGTTAAAATTATCGTATATTGCGATCCTCGTGGCATGCGTAAATATAACGACAAGCGCCTAGTAAGCATTGAAGATATATACAAACTAGGTCAAGACATTGAATTTAAAACACCAGAGCTTTACGACTCTCTAATAGAAAACACAAAAGCAGAAGACACCGCTATTTATTGCACAACGTCTGGCACTACTTCAAAGCCTAAAATTGCCTTTTTAGGTGGCGGAAACTTTGTTAAGCACTGTAGCTCATACTTACGAGCAGATCCTAGACAACCTGGCGATAATTACGTTTCGGTTTTACCATTACCTTGGATCATGGAGCAGGTTTACGCTGTTGGACAAGCGTTAATCGCTCGTCAAATAGTTAACTTTGTAGAAGAACAAGAAACCTTAATGGCAGATTTACGTGAAATAGGCCCAAGCTTTGTTTTACTTGCTCCGCGTGTTTGGGAAGGTATTTTAGCTGACGTAAAAGCCAAAATGATGGATTCAACACCACTTAAACAAAAGCTGTTCAACTTTGCGATGGGGCTAGCAGAAACAGCTCAAGCGGAAGGAAAAACATCATGGTTAGCCGACGTATTACTGATGAGAGCACTGCGAGATAGATTAGGGTTTTCATTTCTCAAATCGGCCGCAACAGGTGGTGCTGCAATGGGGCCTGATACGTTTAGATTCTTCCAAACAATCGGTGTTCCGCTTCGCCAACTATACGGGCAAACAGAACTATGTGGTGCTTACACAGTGCATCACGAAAATGATATTGACTACGACAGCGTAGGATATGCGTTTGACTGTGCCGAAGTCGACGTAATTAATACCGACAAAGAAGGTGTAGGCGAAGTTATTGCTAAAACAGTTGGCATGTTTACCGGCTATTTAGACAACCAAGAGGCATACGATGAAGACGTAATTGACGGTTGGATGCACACAGGCGATGCAGGATACTTTAAACCCTCAGGCCATTTGGTCATTATCGATCGTATAAAAGATCTCGCTAAAACAAGTGGCGGTGTTCAATACTCACCGCAATACATTGAAAACAAGCTTAAATTCTCGTCTTTCATTGGAGAAGCGGTAATTTTAGGGAAAAACAAACCATACTTAAGCGCCATTGTATGTATTCGTTTTTCTATTGTATCTAAATGGGCTGAACAACAAGGTTTAGCGTTTACCAACTACACAAACCTTTCAACACTGCCAGAGGTTTACCAAAAACTCTCTGAAGAAATTCAGAAAGTTAACGATACGTTACCTGAAGCACAAAAAATCAATAAATTCATACTGTTGTACAAAGAACTTGATGCAGATGACGGTGAATTAACGCGAACACGTAAAGTCCGTAGAACCGTTATAGCTGACAAATACGGCGATATTATCGAGTCAATCTACAACAACGAAAAAATGGTAGACATTGACACCGTTATTACCTTCCAAGACGGCAGTAACTCTCGTATTCAAACTCAGCTTAACGTCGCCACGTTAATTGAAAACAACCATGTTAATTCTACAGAAACAACCAACCGTGAAGAACAAAGGAAAGCATCATGAACTTTGAACTCTTAACTCAACTTATTGTAAACGGCCTAATTGTTGGCTTGTTATATGGTGTTATCGGTATGTGCTTTGTACTGGTATATAAATCAACACAAATTGTTAACTTTGCTCAAGGTGAGTTCTTACTTATAGGTGCGTGGGTATGCTGGGCGTCACTCATCTACCTAGAGCTCCCCTTCTTTGTAGGATTTTTATTGTCGTTATGCTTTATGGCGGCGTTTGGTGTACTCCTTCAAATGGTCGTGCTTCGCCCTATGATTGGCGAACCTATTATTTCGGTCATCATGGTCACTATTGGGCTATCAATATTTTTCCAAGCACTCATGAAATGGATTTTTGGTATTTCACCACAAAGCTACCCACAAGTGTTTGAAAACCAAAGTATCAATATTTTTGGACTCAATATAGAAATGGCGTACCTCATGAGTACGGTAATAGCCCTTGTAATCATGCTCGCTTTCTACTTTTTCTTTAAACACTCAAAGCACGGCTTAGCAATGCGAGCTACTGCGTTCGACCAACAAGTTGCTCAAAGCTTAGGTATATCTGTTAAGCAAGTATTTGCCATGAGCTGGGGTATTGCCGCAACAGTTTCAGCCACTGCTGGAGTAGTTATAGGCATGGTAAACGGTGTATCAGATTCGCTTTCCATTATGGGAATAAAGGTTTTCCCAGCAGTTATTTTAGGTGGTTTAGATTCAATTGTCGGTGCCATCGTAGGCGGCATAACCATAGGTATTTTAGAAAATGTTGCTGAATTTTTTGATAGCCAATACCTACACGTTGGCAACATGTACGACATAGCACCGTTTTATGTACTGCTAATTATTCTGTGGTTTAAACCATACGGATTATTCGGCACAAAAGATATCGAACGAATTTAGTTTATGTATTACCTCTTTAGCCAGAGGTAACAACAACTTATGCATTTTATTTAGGAGTTACTTAT
Organism: Colwellia sp.; assembly: GCA_020630795.1. GTDB lineage: Bacteria > Pseudomonadota > Gammaproteobacteria > Enterobacterales > Alteromonadaceae > Pseudocolwellia. Next base: position 342,129 of record JAHDIK010000001.1, on the reverse strand, counting down.
GTCTAGTTTAACCATGCGACCGTGCGGAGATTTTCGTACTAGCTATAAACAAGATAATACTATTTTTGAAACCAAAACCATTCGCTGGGTAGCTATTTTAAGCATTATTGCGCTGTGTTTTGCACCACTTATTGTTGATGGCTACTTTATTACTTTACTAATCCAAATTTCATATTTAGGTATCGCCGCGCTCGGGTTAAATATTCTTGTGGGCTATACCGGTCAAATTTCATTAGGTCATGGCGCTTTTTTTGGCTTTGGAGCATTTGCTTCGGCTTGGTTAAGTACTAGCTTGCAAATACCTGTATTTTTGTCAATTCCACTTGCTGGGTTCTTTACCATGGGTGTGGGCATGATGTTTGGTATGCCTGCTGCACGTATTAAGGGGTTATACCTTGCAATCGCCACACTCGCTGCGCAATTCATTATTGAAGATTTTTTTGCAAGAGCTGATTGGTTTTCAGGCGGTTCTGCGGGTTCAATGGCAGAACCTCTCACGTTATTTGGCTTCGCCTTTGATACAGACCAAAGCTTTTATTACGTTGCCCTATTCGCCCTAGTATTCATGTTTATATGGGGCTGTAACTTAATGCGTAGCCGTGACGGTAGAGCATTTATAGCCGTTAGAGATCATTACCTTTCAGCTGAAATAATGGGCGTAAGTTTAAACAAATATCGTTTACTTTCGTTTGGTATTTCCTCTTTTTACGCTGGTATTGGCGGAGCACTGTATGCGCACTACCTAGGGTACGTATCTGCCGAAGGTTTTACTATTTTTATGTCAATTCAGTTTCTAGCCATGATCATTATAGGTGGCTTAGGTTCAATCAAAGGCACTTTGATGGGCGTTATTTTCATGGTGTTCTTACCTGAAGCACTCGAAGGCATTGTAGGTATCATGAAAATGACTGATTGGGGAAATATTCCGATGGTTGTTGACGGACTCGCATACATAAAAGAAATGGCGATTGGCCTCGTAATTATCGGATTTTTAATATTCGAACCTGAAGGTTTATCACACCGCTGGACCCAAATTAAAAACTATTGGAAATTCTACCCTTTTGCTTATTAGCCCATTATCGCGGCCAAAAGTAATAGGTGAATACATTAACTATAACAACAGGTACACATTTGTACTCCACAACAAAGTAATAACTCGAGGAAAGTTAACATGAATAAAAATATAACAAACAAAGTATTACTCAGCGCTCTCACCGTAGGAATTTCAATAAGTGTGACACAAGCTCAAGCAGCCGATTCAGTATTTGTTGGCCATCTTGCCGACATGTCGGGTCCTACCGCTTTTGTGGGTAAACCTTATGCTGATGGCGTTCGAGATTCATTGGCATATATTAATGCTAATGGTGGTATTAAAGGCACTAAACTAGAGTTTGAAACAATTGACTATGCTTACAAAGTACCTCAAGCCATCGCGTCATATAAAAAGTGGAAATCTCGTAAAAAAATGGTAGCTATGCAAGGTTGGGGAACTGCCGACACTGAAGCCTTAATTTCGTTTGTAGCTCGCGATAAAACACCTGTATTTTCGGCATCGTACTCAGGTCATTTAACCGACCCTACAGGAAAAAATCCTCATACAAAAAAACCAGCTCCTTATAATTTTTTCTATGGCGCATCCTACTCAGATTCCTGTAGAGGACTTGTACAATGGGCTTATAAAGATTGGAAAACTAAAAACAAAAATCGTCAACCTAAATTCACTCACATAGGTGCTAACCATCCATTTCCTAACGCTCCTAAAGCAGCGTGTGCTGAATATGCGAAAGAACTTGGATTTAAAGTGATGCCTCCCGTCGTAATATCAATGAAACCTGGCGATTTTAAAGCTCAGTGTTTAAGTCTTAAAAGCTCTGGATCTAATTACGGGTACATAGGTAACTTAGGTGGTTCTGTTCTTTCTCTCGTTAAATCATGTAATACCGTAGGTACCAATATTCAATTTATGTCCAATATTTGGGGTGGCGATAAAAAAGTATTTGAAGCAGCTGGTGAAGGTATTCGAGATTACATTTTCCCAACCATGACCCCTTTCTGGGGCGACCAAGCACCTGGAATGAATTTAGTACGTGAAATATCAAAAATGTCTGATAAATCAGGTAAAAAAGAACGTGTTCATCACTATATGCGTGGCGTGTGTTCAACGTTCTTTATGAAAGAAGCAATGGAGTGGGCAAAAGACAATGGTGGCATTACTGGTGCCAATGTTAAAAAAGGTATGTATGCCCATACAAACTGGGTTCCTAAAGGTTTAGAAGGTGTTTGTTTGAGTGCAAACTGGAGCAATGATGATCACCGAGGTGTAAACCAAGTCAATGTTTACAAAGGTAATTACAACGATGGTGATGTCAAAATTGAACAAGTATCACAAGTAACACTAAAACGCCGTGATGACTGGTTAGGTTACTAAAATACAAGTAGCCATTCAAAACAACCATGTTTACAAAGAGCCATGTTAAAGCCCCTTTATTTAATATGGCTCTTCACAACCTTTTAACTTATTAACCACTAAAATTAACGGAGCAATTATGTCGCAACCAGCCGTAAAAATTGAGACCGCTTCTCCCCTACTTTCGGTAAATAACATTGAAGTAGTATACGACGAAGTCATTCAAGTACTTCGAGGTGTTTCATTAGACGTACCAGAAGGTGAAGTTGTTACCTTACTTGGACCAAATGGCGCAGGAAAATCAACCACACTTAAAGCAATTTCAGGATTACTAAAAACTGAAGATGGTGAAGTGACTCGCGGCGATATCACCTTTATGGGTGAGCGTATCGATAAAAAACACGCCGAAGATGTTGTACGCAGTGGTATTTTCCAAGTCATGGAAGGAAGACGCATTGTTGAAGATATGACGTCAATTGAAAACTTAAAACTTGGCGCATACACACGTAACGACGCACAAATTAATCAAGATATAGAAATGGTATTTCATTACTTTCCACGATTAAAAGAGCGTACGGGGTTAGCAGGTTATTTATCGGGTGGCGAGCAACAAATGTTGGCAATTGGTAGAGCGCTAATGGCCCGTCCAAAAATGATTTGTCTTGACGAACCCTCAATGGGGCTTTCTCCTTTACTCGTAAAAGAAGTTTTTTCCATCATCAAAAAAATCAACCAAGATCAGGGTATTACCATGCTACTGGTTGAGCAAAATGCTAACTATGCACTACGTGCCGCAAATTATGGTTACATCATGGAGTCTGGAAAAATCGTACTCGACGGTACACAAGAGCAACTGATGAATAACGAAGACGTAAAAGAATTTTATCTTGGTGGTGGTAACGAAGAACGCAAAAGTTTTAAAAATCTTAAATCTTACAAGCGCCGTAAACGTTGGTTATAAAAACCAACCTAATCACATGTATTTTTACTGCAATTTAAAAGATGAAAACATATGAACCAGTACTTTAATGATCATGAAATTATCGACCATGAAATAAGAGAGCAATCTTTACTCGCTGAGCTTCCATCACTTGTATCTTTTGCACAGCATGAATGTAGCCATTATGAACGAATATTGCGAGATGTTGATGCTAAAAAAATAACATCGAGACAAGCGTTAGCATCACTTCCTATAACGCGTAAATCCGACCTTATCAATTTGCAAAAACAAACACCGTTATTTGGAGGGCTACAGGCGAATAACGCAAATATTCATCGAATATTCCAATCGCCGGGCCCTATTTACGACCCTGAAAATACAAAACATGATTGGTGGCGAGTAGGTCAAGCATTTCACGCCGCTGGTTTTAGAAAAGGTGACATTGTTCAAAATTGTTTGTCGTACCACCTGACACCAGGCGGCTTTATATTAGACTCAGGCGCAAGAGCATGCGGCTGTAGTGTAATTCCAGCCGGACCTGGTCAAACCGAACAACAACTAGATATTATTGAAGATGTTAAACCACAAGGATATTGCGGAACTCCCTCTTTCTTAAAAATTTTGCTTGATAAAGCACGCGACAACAATCGAAACATAAGCAGTATTTCAAAAGCACTAGTTACTGGCGAAGCGCTGCCTACACAACTGCGAGCACAGTTTTCTGAACAAGGTATTAAGGTTTTACAAGCGTATGCAAGTGCCGATATAGGACTGATAGGATACGAAACCATTGCTGATGATGGCTTTATTATTAGTGAAAACATTATTGTAGAAATTGTTCGCCCTGGAACGGGTGAGCCAGTATCAGACGGAGAGATAGGAGAAGTTGTTGTAACCAGTTTTAACCAAGATTATCCACTTATACGTTTTGCGACAGGCGATCTATCAGCAATAAAAGAAGGAACAAGCGCATGCGGACGCACAAACATGCGCATAAAAGGTTGGTTAGGTAGAGCCGACCAAACCACAAAAGTTAAAGGTATGTTCGTACACCCTAGCCAGCTTGAAAAACTAAGATTAACTTTTCCAAATATTGCCAAAGTACGCTTATCCGTTAATCAAATTAACCTCAACGATCAAATGCATTTACAGTGTGAACTTACCGAAAATAAAGATACACCACCTGTAGAGCAAACAATTGAACGTATTCAAAAGTCGCTAAAAGACATTACAAAGCTTAACGGAACCGTAGAGATACTTCCTTTAGGTAAGCTCCCAAACGATGGTAAAGTTATAGATGATTTAAGGCCTGCCCCCTAAGTCACTTTAACCGATAGTATATAAACAAAAACCTCTAGGACATTTAATGAAGCCCAAAGCATTTCAAGACTATTATCCTGAAGAGTTAAGCCATTGTTATGGTTGTGGAAAAAATAACAAACACGGCCATCAACTTAAAAGCTATTGGAAAGAATCAACCGATAAAGCTAAACCATTACAAACAATTGCAACCTATACACCTGAAAAAATGTATACCGCAATTCCTGGTTTTGTTTATGGGGGGTTAATTGCTTCGCTTATAGATTGCCATGGTACAGGTAGCGCAGCAGCTATCGCTTATCAATCATCAGGAAGAGAAATGGATACCTTGCCATCATTACGCTTTGTAACAGGAGGGCTAAATGTACGCTACTTGGCACCCACACCACAAAATACTGAACTAACACTTATAGGCACATTTACAGAAATAAAAGAAAGAAAAGTAGTTGTTTCGATTGAAGTATTTTCGCACGATACTCTATGTGCGACAGGTGAAGTTATTGCGGTACTCATGCCGAAAAATATGATGCCTAAATAAATGGCTGACTATTTTTCAACTGGGTTTAACGCTTTCACAATAATGTTACGATAAACCCCATTTTTTTTAATTTCGGTCAAACAGTTATTAAACGAATCTCGAACCTCTGCTGAATGAAAAGCATTTCTATAGCCTCTTTTCTCGCCAAAAATAGGCGATACGGTTATAGGTTCCGACGTATCGAAGCTTGCTTCTCTCTTTAAATGATTAAAGATATTTTTACCAATAATAATAACATCTGCGAGATTATTATATAAAAGCTTCAACTGCTTCATTTGTACAGCATATTCAGAGTAATTTTTACCGCTTTTATTCGCAATATCGGCATATTCATCACCGTAAAAAAACTTAGCTCTTTGATGAGCAACAATAACTTTGCCGCGCAAATCAGCGATAGACTCAATATTAAGATTGTTGCGTGCTAAGTGAATTGCGACAACTTGATACTCTGGCGCTACTACACCCGAATAGAATAAGTTCGAAGTTTTTTTTGTGGGTAAAGTGGTGAGTTGACCATCTATTTCTTTATTTTTTAACGCGATAGGCAAGCGCCCATAAGGGAATACGCTAAACTCTACCTTATGACTTTCTTCGTCAAAACACGCCCGCACAATTTCCACTTCTATGCCTTTAACGTCTCCCTCAGGAGTTAAATACGAATAAGGTGCTATTTGGGCAAAGCCAATTTTTAAGGGGCGATCTAACTGCTTAGACATTACATCTAATGACGAAAAAAATAATACAATAATAATAATATACTTAATCATCAGTTATCCGCAACGAGGTAAAAGGAAAGCTCAACTAGAAAATTCGAATCCACTCGTTAAGTGTAGCAAAAATAATTGAAAAGTTTGAAGTTACGTAGACTATCAACATAGCTACTTTTAATTACGTTGAATAAAAAGCAGCCTGTATACTCTACAACTTAAAGAACATCAATTTCACTTTTACCTCTACTTTACATCCGTAGTATTAACACAAACGATTAAATAGTGTTTTCATCCAAAGTTACATTGTTAATTTCAGCTAATAATTTACCACCGCATAACACCATTACTGAACGAAATGTTGAAATTGGAGTTCCGATTGTATGACTAATTTTTTTAGGTGAAACAACTTGAATGACCATTTGTTTAGGTTCACTAAAAGTAACATGTAACCTCATACTTGGAGGATTCATGCGATCGGTAGGCCCTTCAATAAACTCAGCACTATACCCCGGTGTTGGCATAGAAACTTCACCGTTAACGGTAAGTAAATAAGACGATGTGCCTTTCTGTTTAGATAAGCTAGCAACCCAGTCACTACTACTTAAAACAGGACAGTGTTCATTTGATTCTGATTCAGACATTTTAATAACCTCTGTAATAGCTTGAGGTTCTTTTTTACAACTCATGAGAACAAGTAATGATATTAAAATAGATAATACTGTATTCATAAAACCTCCTATCCAATATTACGTAACTATTACCCACATTCACTATGCGCACAAGTAATCATTAAAAATCTCGTGCGAGCAGGCAATTGTACTTGTATTTAAATACAGCAGGGAAACGAATTAACAATTTTTAGAAAGCAAAAAGCCTGCTAAAAAGCAGGCTTTCTTTTATATGGTGCCCCGACCCGGATTTGAACCAGGGACACGAGGATTTTCAATCCTCTGCTCTACCAACTGAGCTATCGGGGCAACGTTCTTCAAGGAGGGTCCTTAAAAGAGGCAACATCATATAGTGAAATTAATGCTGCCGCAACTGATTTACCGACAATCTTTGATGTTATAGTTCAAAATCGTCAAAATCGAAGTTAGTTGATGTATCAAGTGTACTTTTTTGAGGTTGGTCTAATAAAGACGGCTGAATGACTTCTTTCTCTTCTTCCACTGCCACCTTTGCAATAACCTGTTTTTCAGCGCGTTTTTTACGTTGAATACAACGCTTAATAATTTTTTGTTTCTCATCAGAGTTGATAGACGTCCACACTTGACGCTCTTCTCGTGTTCTAAAGCAACCTAAGCATTGGCCTTTGTCGCTTAACTGACAAATGCCAATACATGGGCTTGGAACATCGAAAAACTCTAGTTGCATACTCACTACAAAAAACCTTATTTAAACGCCAAACAGCACGCTAATAGCACCTTTAATCATTATAACATAAAGGTGCTTATTCACGTTTAACCTACGCTAGCTTATCAGTAGCAATGTGATAATCAGGATCTTCAATCACATTAATCTCAACAAGGCTTCCTGCCTTAGTAAGTAGTTGCGTACATTCTCGACTTAAATGGCGTAAATGCATCGTTTTACCGCGCGACAAATAACGCTCAGCTAAGGTATCAATAGCTTCAATCGCCGAGTGATCTGCTACACGTGAATTCTTAAATTCTACAATAACATCATCAGTATCATTATCCATTTCAAATTGCTCTAAGAAGCTAGAAACCGAACCAAAAAATAATGGGCCACTTACGTCATAAACAGTTGAGCCTTCATCGTTAATTGAACGCTTTACGTTAACGTGTTTAGCGTGTTCCCAAGCAAATACAAGCGCCGATACAATCACACCTACAACAACGGCTACAGCTAAATCTGAAGCAACGGTTACACCAGAAACTAAAATAATAACAAAAGCATCCGCTTTAGGTACTTTACTTAGAATACGGAAACTAGACCATTCAAATGTACCAATAACAACAATAAACATAACCCCAACAAGTGCCGCTAAAGGAATTTGTTCAATCAGCCCAGAAGCAAATAATATAAAACCAAGTAATGCTAACGCAGCAGTGATACCTGATGCACGACCACGACCGCCAGAGTTAACGTTAATCATAGATTGACCAATCATGGCACAACCACCCATACCACCGAAAAAGCCATTTACAGTATTCGCAGCACCTTGAGCGATACATTCTTTGTTACCACGGCCACGAGTTCCTGTTAATTCATCAATCAAAGTTAATGTAAGTAGAGATTCAATCAAACCGATTGCCGCCAGCACTAGCGCAAAGGGTAGAATTATTTGAAATGTTTCAAAATTAAAAGGTACATTTGGAATTGAAAATTGAGGTAATCCACCTGCAATCGATGCAGCAGGATCGTTTGTCATATCTCTTACAAAGTCAACCACCGTTCTCGCGTCTAAATCTAAGCTTTGCACAAGAACAGTAACCACAACGATAGCGACTAGTGAAGAAGGAACAGCTTTAGTTAGTTTAGGTAAAAAGTGAATAATAGCCATGGTTAATACAATTAGCCCAGCCATAGTGTACAACTGCGAACCTTGCATCCACTCTAGCTCTCCAGCTGCATTGGTAATTTTAAATTGCCCCAATTGCGCCAAGAATATAACAATAGCTAAGCCGTTTACAAAGCCAAGCATTACGGGGTGCGGCACTAGTCGTATAAACTTACCTAACTTAAAAATACCAGCCAGTATTTGCAACACACCGGTGAGTACAACGGTTGCAAACAGGTACTCTATTCCGTGAATAGCAACTAAACTTACCATTACAACAGCCATTGCGCCTGTTGCACCTGAAATCATTCCAGGACGACCACCAAAAATAGAGGTTATTAACCCCACCATAAATGCTGCGTATAAGCCAACTAAGGGCTCTACGCCAGCAACAAAAGCAAAAGCAACTGCTTCTGGAACTAAGGCTAATGCAACAGTTAATCCCGATAAAACATCGTTTTTCAGGGTTGAAACTTTACTGGCATGTAAATCAAACATTGCTATCTCACGTCATTATAAGCACATAGGTGCTAAGCTAGGCTGCACAGTTATCGAGCAACAAAAATCATGTAAATAAATTAATCGCGTAATACTTCAGCCAGACTAACGTTGCTAAGCCAAGCTTTATCTAATAATAGATAAAAAATAAGAAATATACGCTGTAGACCTTAAACAAGACACGTTTAAGCGGCGGGAATACTATAGATAGAGGGCTAAAAAGTCAATAACTGCTTGCTTTTTAGACATAAAAACAAGCGGTTACTTTGAAGAATTAAAACAGGTTCAAGAAGAAAGATTAAGCGTTAGCTAGCTCTCTTTCGTGTAAAAATGCTTTAATTTCATCACGTGAGCCTAAAATATGCTTTTTCAAAATAGCTGTAGCTTGCTCAATATTTTTATCTTTACAATGCGCTAAAATCTCATTGTGCTCAGACTCCGCTTTAGAAATACCACCTGCCCACAATAAATGCATACGAATGTATCTATCAGCATTTTTATTTAGTGTATTCACTAATTCTTGAGTTTGGGGCTTGTCTGACGCTGAATATAAGCAGTTATGGTAGCTAGAGTTTAGTTCGCTCCATTTGTTAGCAGCATTTTCTGTACCTAGTGCTCGATCTAACTGATATAAAATTCCAGTCGCTTCATCAAGCTTTTCATCAGATAAATTTGGTATTGAAGACGCTAGCAGATCTGCTTCTAACATTGCTCTTAGCTCAAATAGTTCATCTACTTGAGAGGCGTTTAATTCCGTTGCCGTTGCGCCCTTGTGTGGTTCAAATGTTACCAATCCTTCTGCTTCTAATTGCAATAAAGCTTCTCTAACAGGAATTCGGCTAACATTAAGCTCTTGAGCTAATGCGGCTTGGCGTAAAGGTTGACCAGCTTTGATTTCTCCACTCAAGATCTTCTCTCGAATAGTTTCAACAACTAGCTGCGTTCTCGTTTTGTATACAATAGACATAAAGCATTCCCTGAAAACAGTGACGACTATTATAAAGATTCAAGAGTGAATTCAAAGCAAATATTGCATAAAATATTAATTTTTTGTTAACAAGAGCTAAAATATCGCATTTTTGGTTAACATTTTTTTAACAAGCAAGGCAAAAAGTCTTCAGGCATATTCTGATAGCAGATAGGTCGTTGAAAGCGTTTTATGGACTCATTCCCAACTGATGTAGACCTAATATCAGTTGACGCCGGAAATGGGCCTCCATGGTTCATTGCCCCGCACACTTCAACACCTGTTGACATTTGGTTGTATATTAAACGTCCAACTTTATTTGCTAACTTGTGTGAAAGAAACATAACATGTTCACGATCACTTTGATTTGCGTGAATACTTGCCGTTAAATTTCCTTTCATATTGTCGACTACCCGAATAACGTCTTTAAACGATTCGCACAATACAATAACCGCACATGGTCCAAAAACTTCAGTTCTTAATTCCTGTGAATTTAAGAAAGTTTTAACATTTGTTTCAAACAACGCTGGCGCACAAAAGTGTTCAAACTTAGCCCGCTGCCCGTGCGCAATACACATCACTCCATCTAATTGTTTAAAGTTATCGACTGAACGTTGATAGTCTTTAGCAATATCTGGCGTTAACATTACACCCGCCTGTTTTACCTTTATTTTTTCTGAACACATATTGGAAAAACGTGTATAACTATCGTTATCTTTTTCGTCTTTTAACACCACCCAAAGACCAGGGTTTGTGCAGAACTGCCCTTGACCTAAGGTGACTGACTCAACAAATAACTGGGCGAGTTGTTCGGGGTTTTCACTTAATTTACTTGGCAATAAAAATTGAGGATTAGTACTGCCTAACTCACCATAAAACGGTATTGGGTCTTCCCGATCATATACTTGACGCTGCAAAATCATGCCAACACGTTCAGATCCAGTAAACCCAATAGCTTTAACTTTCGGGTGTTTAACAATCTTGGTAGACAATTGGTAGTCGTCACCTTGAATGAGTGAAAAAACGCCTTTAGGTAATTCACATTCTTCTATCGCTTTTAACACTGCACTTGCAACCAATTCAGAAGTACCTGGATGAGAAGTATGTGCTTTCATAATCACACAACAACCTGCTGCTAGTGCTGAAGCTGTATCACCACCACACGTAGAGTACGCTAACGGAAAATTACTCGCTGCAAATACGCCAACCACACCTAGCGGAATATAGCCCAGCCTAATGTCTGGTTTAGGTAAGGGTTTTCGGTTTGCGTCTGCGGCCTCGAAAACAGGCAAATATTCTTGAGATTCGATTTGCTGAGCATATAAAGTTAACTGATGAAGAGTACGAGAGCGTTCGGTAACGATACGATCTTTAGTTAGCCCAGTTTCTTGGTTGCAAACATCAATAAGTTGCTCGCCTAAATCAAGAATATTATCAGCGATTTTACGAAGAAACTCAGCTCTTTGATTTGCACTTAACAAGCTATACACGGCAAAAGCGCTATTGGCTTCTTCTATCGCTTTTTCGATTAGTTGTTCAGTCGCGTTATAGTAAGTTTGCGATAATGGTGTGTTAAGCGCAGGGTTGATAGCGTTAAACCCAAGTTCACTGCCCTTTTCCCAATGCCCTGCGATTAAACTTTTACCTGTTAACTGCATAAATGTCCCTTAATTGAACTTTACTTTTTTTAAATAGGCTGGCTAAAAACAACATGATTTCATTAAAGTTATCGTTCTTTAATGTAGATCAAAAAACAGTATTGTTTCCTTAATTATAATAACCGAAAAACATCATTCAAAGGTTATATGAATCAACAATTACTCGTTTTTTTCAAAGCATTTTTAGGAAGTTTCAAAGATTTACTCCCTATTATTCTCGTGATCGCTTTTTTCCAGTTTGTTGTGTTACAGCAAACAATGCCAAACATAGGTGAAATTTTTGTAGGCCTTGTACTGGTTGTACTTGGCTTAACATTTTTTATCTATGGCTTAGAAATGAGCCTGTTCCCCATTGGCGAATCAATGGCACAAGCCTTTGCTAAAAAAGGCAGTATTTGGTGGTTACTCACATTTGCATTTTGCTTAGGCTTTGGTACTACGGTGGCAGAACCCTCCCTTATTGCTGTCGCGAAAGAGGCAGCAAATGTTGCTGCTACAGGCGGAATTATTGAAGCGACAGACGCTTCTCAAGCTTCATACGCTAACGGATTGCGTTATACCGTCGCGTTTTCAGTAGGGTTAGCAATTGTTATCGGTGTTTTACGTATATTAAGAGCGTGGCCGATACAGTACTTAATCTTAGGTGGCTATGTACTCGTAGTAATTATGACAATTTTCGCACCACAATGGATTATAGGTATTGCTTACGACTCTGGCGGTGTAACAACATCAACCATTACAGTGCCACTTGTTACGGCATTGGGGGTTGGACTTGCTTCATCAATTAAAGGACGAAACCCCATGATAGATGGTTTTGGTTTAATCGCGTTTGCGTCACTAACACCAATGATATTTGTAATGATTTACGGAATGGTGTTGAGTTAATGATGCCTGAAATTTTAATCGAAATATTTAGCACCCTTAAAGCGACAGTTGTAGATGTACTGCCAATACTGTCAATAATCTTGGTTTTTCAGCTTTTTGTTATACGCAAACCTATTCCAAATGTTAAAAAAGTTGGTTTTGGTTTTTTCTATGTACTATTGGGGCTTGCGCTATTTCTTCTCGGACTAGAAAAAGCGTTATTTCCACTAGGCAAAATGATGGCTGAACAACTTACATCAGTCGACTTTTTATCTGGCGGAGAAATACTTACAGGTAGCCTTGTGTGGTCTGACTATGGCTGGATATATGCATTTGCTGCAGCAATTGGCTTTAGTACAACAATAGCTGAACCATCGCTCATTGCTGTTGCATTAAAAGCAGAAGAAGTATCTGGTGGAGCAATCAATGCAACAAGCTTACGTATTGCAGTGGCAATTGGTGTAGCAATTGGTATCTCATTGGGAAGCTACCGTATCGTAGTAGGAGATCCAATCCATTACTACATTATTACCGGTTACATCGTTGTTGTTATTCAAACCATATTTTGTCCTAAACTTATAGTACCGCTTGCATATGATTCTGGTGGAGTAACAACGTCAACCGTTACCGTTCCACTTGTAGCCGCATTAGGTTTAGGGTTGGCAAGTACAATTCCGGGACGAAGCCCACTTATTGACGGCTTTGGTCTGATCGCTTTTGCAAGCTTATTTCCAATTATGGCTGTAATGGCATATGCACAACTAACGCACATTAATACACATGATAACCAAACAGAAGAGTAGGAAAATACCATGCATTTTAAGCTGATAGTTGCTTTTATAGAAGACGATGCAACGGAGGCTGTTATGAAAGCAGCACGAATGGCAGGAGCAACAGGTACAACAATAATTAACAACGCTCGTGGTGAAGGTATTAAACGACAGCGAACGTTTTTTGGTATGCAGCTCGAAACACAAAGAGACGTATTGCTATTCGTCGTTGAAGAGCACTTAAGCCGAAAAATATTAGAACGCATTGCCACAGCAGCAGGCTTTGATCAAGATCCGGGCAAAGGCATTGCAATACAAATAGATGTAGAAGACGCCGTGGGTGTTGCTCATCAAGTTGAGCGATTGAAAGGAAAAATTGAGGAAGAGTTATGAGCAGTAAAAAAGTATGTGTAGAAGATGCAATGTCGAGCGACAGCTACCAACTAGCTGATGGCATGGTAACCGTCGCAGAAGGTATTCAACTAGCCAAAAAACATAACGTGGAAGCTTTAATTATTAATAAAAGACACGACGACGACGAGTATGGTTTAGTCATGTTGTCTGACATTGCAAAAGAAGTACTGGCTAAAGACCGCTCTCCTGAGCGTGTTAACTTGTACGAAATTATGACCAAGCCTGTATTAACTGTAAAACCAACAATGGACGTAAAATACTGCGCGCGACTTTTTGAGCGATTAGGTATCCACACGGCACCGGTTGTTAAAAATGAAAAGCTCTTAGGTATGGTTGATTATACTCAAATGGTATTCAAACAAGCTGAAGAGTAAACAAAGACTGTTACAATACGGTAGTATGAAATGAAAATAGAATCACATACTACCGTTTTGTTAATCTTCAATAACATCCACTTTAGGCACTCTATTTACAACTTTTTTATGAGTAATAGGAACAATCACTTCAAAAGTACAACCTTCTTCTGTATCTACATGCCGTACTTTTCCGCCTAATTTAGCATCGACTAAGTTAAATACAATATTCATACCTAACCCTGTACCACCTTGGCCTCTCTTGGTTGTTACAAAAGGATCAAATATCTTATTTTTAACGTCGCCATGCAGTCCTTTACCATTGTCTGAGTAGGTAAACTTTAACATGCCGTCTTCTTCTATAAACGTAAGTGCAATGTTACCACCGTCTCTGTCTTCAAACCCATGAATATGTGAGTTCATTAAAAAATTAGTGAGAATTTGGTTCCAAGCACTTGGGAATGTTACAAGCTCTAATGAATCATCTAAGTCAATCGTAATATTGTAATTCTTTCGCTTAAATAGGGTTTTAACCGTATTAACAATGTCGTTAATATGTTGAGACAAATTAATATTAATTTCAGGATCTGTATGTTGCTCTACAGCTACCGACTTAAAGCCTCTAATTAAATTTACAGCCTTGTCTAAACTACGCTCTACAATCTGCTGATATTCAATCAACAAGTTTAACGTAGACATTAATTGTGACTTTGTAAGGTTGCCTGACTCAATCAAGTTAATCAGATCGTTTACTTTTTCTTTCAGAGCTGAAATAGATGTTACACAAATCCCCAATGGAGTATTAACTTCATGAGCAACACCTGCAACGAGTTGCCCTAACGAAGCCATTTTTTCAGATTGAACCAGTTGATCTTTAGCAACCGTGAGATCATCAAGCGAGGCCTGTAGTTGATTATTGCTTTCGGCAAGTTTAGCAGTTCTGTCATACACTTTTACTTCAAGCTCACCATTAAGCTGTAATAACGCATCTTCTGCTTTTTCAAGCTTAACTACGTCGTCTTTAATCTTCGACCTCATGTCGTTTATAGCGTCAACGAGTATATCAAGCTCGTCTTTCTTTAATGGTCTGTTATTTAAAGATAGCGGTTCGTCTAAATTGTCTAATGTAAGGTTCTGGGAATAGGAAGTAATAAGAAACAAATGTCGTGTTATTAGCCAATGAACAATAAATACAATCAAAAATGCGACAAGAAAAATTTTAATAAACTCAGACGTAACAATAAAACCTGCCTTTCGAATAAGTTCATCTTCAATATCTTTATAGTCAGCCTGTATTAGCAGAACGCCAATATCATTATCTTCATAAAATATAGGGTATTCTTCACTCTTCGCCACTTTTACAACAGGTATACCGAATTCATATTCTTTACCAAAGGTGGTCGTAATTTTAACGTAGCGAATATTAGGTAGGTCAACAATACCTTTAATTTGTTGCTTAACTAACGGTTCATTAAAGTCCCATAGGCTTGTAGAGATGGATTGCAGATAACTGTTTTTTATGTTGTCGAAGCGAACGTCAAGTGAACTTATATCTTTGTTATAGTCGATATAAAGCTGAACAGCCGTTGACACAAGAGACAACATCGAACTGCACAGCAATACATAAATTAAAACTCGCTTAGTTAATTTATTATTATATGAAACTTCTTTCCTCATTAAAGTCCCTTTACAGCAAAGCTACATGTTTAATTAAATGACTATATTTCATTTATATACCTACGAAAAAACCTTTAATTTATATTTCTAAACGACTTTTACTCGATAGCTTTTTACACATTGCCACGAATGTTCTTAAGGCTCAATAATCTAAGCATAGCTTAATGTTTAAAATCTGCTCAATATATGTAAATTAATTTATACTTTTTAAGAACCTACGCTGGTATTCTCTGTTTGCCATTTGTTTTTAAGTCCGTTAAACACATGTAACTTTTTATCATCCAACGTTGCTTTTTCTAGCTTCTTAATCGCATTTTCGGCCATGTTAATCTGATCTTCTTCTAGAGCTTCTTTGTTTTTTATCACGATAAGAATCTTCAATAAACTGAATAAAAGCTTAATATTGTTTGGTGCTAGTTGCAGCGCTTGATTGACAGAATTCAACGCAGGCAAAAACTTATTCTTTTGAAAAAACTCTACAGCCATACTGTTTAGCTGTTTAGGAGTAAAGTTAATTTCCGCTCTATCATCAGCCTCTTGTTCTACGTATTTGCTCAATACTTCATTTGTTAAAGAATCTCCCGCAACTTGATTCTTTACTGCATTAAGCAGAATAGTCGCTTCCTCTCTCATACCTAATTCATGAAAAACCTTCACTTTATCTAAGTTGTCTTCAATAGATTCTGTAGGTTTTACTGATAAGTGAGTTTCTACAAGCTTTTCAGCTTTAGATTTTTCTTCACGCACATTATGTAAACGTGCTTTAACCACATAAATTTGCTGCTTAAATGAAGCGGCGTCAGCATACCCGTGTTCAAGCTCTCGAATGTGCTTATCAGTTTCAGCTAAAATTTTGTTGGAGCTCTCATCGGTTATGGTACAAGCGAGGTCAATCCCAGAACGTATTACATTTAACAGTAACGCTGGAGAGTCATGGATAGAATTTTTAGCATTAATTGCAATATTTTTAGTCGCAATATATTGCCCTAAGTGATCATGATTCAATCGAGCTAAATCCCACGATTTTTTATTACGCTCTATATTCCTTGGCGCTAATTTTGTGGCTTGTTTTATCTCGTCGTACGCTTTTTCAAATTCTCCATGCTCCATATGATATTCAGCTAACATGTCATGCGTAGCAAAACGCGAATCGGGCTTGTTTACAAGCTCTTCTAATAGTTCTTGAATTTCTTCCACTTTGTTCTGTTTAAGGAGTGCACGAACGTAACCTAAATGAACCCAAGCATAGTTATATTTGCTTTGTAAGCTTTTAAAAAAACGTTCTGCCTCTTTATATTCAACAAGGTTAATTAAGGCTTCACCTTTCATACGTTCTATATTTGGGTGATATTTTTGCAATCCTTTGTCGAGTAAAAAGCGATCTGCGTAATAAATCACTTTAGAGGGCTCTTTTTTATCAATAGCGTGATACAAATTAAATAAACGCTTTTTTACTTCTATTGTATATTTGAAACGTTTAATCACAGTTTTAGGTAACAGAGGTTTCACCCAAAAGTCATCAGGCTGAAGTTCTACAATAGAATTAACCAATGCTTCACTGGTTTCTGTACTTAAAAATATCAGAATGGTTGTTTTACTAACGTGACCTTTAAACTTAAGTTCTTCAAGTAAATGAAAACCGTCTTTGTCACTTTTTACATTAAAAGAACACACAATAATGTGAAATTTAATATCATCGCATAAGCTCAATCCGTGATAAGCATTTTCAGCACAACGCACTGTTTTAAAGCCTAATTCGAAAAAGGTATTCTTGAGAAAATCGTTAACAAGTCGGTTGTCATCAATCACCAATACATTCAAATTGGCAAAATCGTCTAAATCATTTTTATTCGTTATGTCCATATGCACTACAACCTACATTTTTTTGGGGAGATGTACTTTTGCTGATAATTTGTTTAAGAAACAAGAATAAATGAATAAAAATGTATTTAAATAAAATAACTTACAAGTACTTATTGAATATAGAATGTAAAATGAAAAGTGCAATATTCGTAAGTTTAATATTTAAAATAGTATACAATTTCAGATTATGCGTTTTACCTGTAATGTACAAGTATAACGGCGATTGATTCACATAAATCAGTGTATTTAGGTAACCATTATTATGTTAACAACAGGGCAAACCATTTTTTTTATTCCTGGCACAATGTGTGATGAACGTTTGTGGACTAATGCATGGCAAGCGTTAGCTCAGGAGTTACCTCAAAACTTTACGGTTAAGCATTTACGTATTCCTTCGCTTGCAAATATTGATGAGATTACACAGGCGATTAGTGAAGAACTACCAAATAACAGTTTACTCGTAGGATTCTCTCTCGGGGGATATATAGCCTCAAATATTGCGCTTAAATTCCCTGATAAAGTTGCCAAGTTGTTACTTGTATCGAATATGTCTAGCAGCTTACCCGAAAAAGAAACAAAAGAGCGCTCTAGAACGATTCAATGGATTAAAGCTAATGGTTACAACGGTATTCCAGAAAAGCGTATTCACCATTTGTTACACCCAATCAATCACAATAACCACCCTATTATTCAAACCATTAAAGATATGGATGAAACATTAGGTAAAGATGTACTTGTTCATCAACTGAACGTTACAACACAACGCGAGAATTTGTTACCCAAACTATTCGAACTTAAACAACCTCTAAAATTTTTAGTTGGCGACAAAGATAAGTTAGTAAATATTGAACGAATAGAGTCATATTTATCAGCCATACCGTCAAAAGTTCAAGCAACTAAACAATTAGAGGTCATTGAAAATACAGGTCATATGTTACCGTTAGAACAGCCTTTATACTTAGCTAAAGCCATTAAATTTTGGTTTATATAAACCACCGAATAAATTCCTGAAGAAAAGATTGAAACCATGTAAAATGCTTGTACTTCCTTTGTTACGAGACAACCCCTTTGACTACAAAAGCTTTTTCTTCATTAAACCTTCACCCTGATCTTATAAAAAACCTGTCTTCTCTAGGGTATGAAGAAATGACAGACATTCAAGCACAAAGTCTGCCTCATATATTAAAAGGTGGAGATCTTATTGCGCAGGGGAAAACAGGCTCAGGAAAAACCGCAGCGTTTGGTTTAGGTTTGTTAAATAAACTCAACGTTAAGCGTTTTAGAATACAAACTGTTGTACTTTGCCCAACACGAGAACTCGCTGACCAAGTAGCAAAAGAACTACGTAAACTCGCTCGAACAATCCACAATATTAAAATTTTAACCTTATGTGGTGGTGTTCCTTTTGGTCCACAAGTTGGATCGCTTGAACACGGAGCTCACATTATTGTGGGAACACCCGGTAGAATTGAAGATCATTTAGGGCGAGGAACATTAACGCTGCACGATGTAGACACGTTAATTTTAGACGAAGCTGATCGCATGTTAGAAATGGGGTTCCAACAATCGCTTGATGCTATTGTTGAACAAATACCTAACCAACGACAAACGCTATTGTTTAGTGCAACGTACCCTAAACAAATTCAAGCAATTGCCAATAAAATAATGAAACAGCCAGAAATGGTTGAAGCGAAAAGTACGCACACCAATTTAAGTATTGCCCAACACTTTTATAAGGTTGAAGACGACCAACAACGTATAGAGGCATTGCGACTATTGCTTCTTCAGCACGAACCTGAAACCAGTATTATTTTTTGTAATACCAAAAAAGAAGTACAAGAAGTTACCAACACACTAAGTAACTATGGTTTTAGCGCGGTTGCTCTTCATGGTGATCTAGAACAAAGAGACAGAGATCAAACCTTGGTAAGATTCGCGAATAAAAGTGCGAGTATTATGGTGGCAACAGATGTTGCGGCTCGTGGTTTAGACATAGATACTTTAGACGCCGTATTTAATTATCATATTGCCCGCGATAGTGAAGTTCACGTTCACAGGGTAGGAAGAACAGGCAGAGCAGGAAGTAAAGGCATTGCATGCTCTTTATACAGCGAAAAAGAAAGCTACAAGGTAGGACTACTCGAAGATTATTTAGACAGAACGATTGAACCTGAGCTGCTACCTGACACAAGTGTGTTAAGTAAAATACCTAAAACACCTATAATGACAACACTGCAATTAGATGCAGGGAAAAAACAAAAAATTAGACCAGGCGATATATTAGGTGCACTTACCGGAGATAACGGCATTCCAGGAGCCGATGTAGGTAAAATACAACTTGGTGCTACATGGGCCTATGTTGCCGTTTCCAAAGCTTCGCTCAAAAAAGCTTTACGAAAGTTATCTCAAGACAAGTTGAAAGGCCGTAATGTGCGTGTGCGTCAAATCACAAGCTAGCCATATTTAAAAACAACAACCAAACGGTTTAGGGTTACATAAAAAACAGCCAAAACACTGTTGTTACATACAGCAACAAATGATACTGTATACACATATTTTAGCGTTCGTGTAATTACGCTTAGGTAAATTTTAGAGTGATAAGTTTACAATCTATCAAATACTTTAGAATTTTTTATTAATTATTCAAATGAGTTAATTAAGGGAAAAAAATGGCAGTTGAAAGTCGATTTGTTGTCATTCGACACGGTGTGGAGGTTCAAACATTCATGGACAAAAAAGCGGCAGATGATTATGACAAAATGCTTGATATGGCTGATAATTTAACAGCTATGTTAAGTGAAGCGCCATTTGAACTTTCAGACGAACAAAAAGAAGATCTTAGTATTTACCTTGCTCAAAATCGTGACGATGTATTAATAGCATTACAAGCTAAAAAAGCAAAACCTGCAGTAAAAGCTACTCCTAAAAAAGCAGCTAAAGACATTGCAAAATCACCTACGGAAGAAACAGACTCAGAAGCATAGGGCTTCGCGTCTTTCCATGTAATTAGCGCTCAGCGTATTTTATGCCACTTAGCTATAACTTAATTCGTAGTAATAAACGCAAAACCATTGCCCTACAAATTAAGAATGCGGAAATTACCGTTAGAGCGCCACAACATGTTTCACACGAGTATATTGACCAACTGATAGCCAATAAATCATCGTGGATTATGAAAAAGCTTGCCGACTCTAGGCAAGCATTATCCTCCCCTAAACCCGTTTACCTTCCTAATAACACTATATTAATTAATGGCATACCAAAAAACATATCAGTTTCGTATGCGTCAAAAACAACCATAACAGTCAATGAACAAGCAATTAACATTGTACTTTCGTTAAAAAATAAAGAGACTATAAGCAACGATGAAGCGCTCGAAGCCACTATTAAGAAGCAACTTTCAAAGTGGATGAAACAGCAATTAATCGACTACTTACACGTAAAGTTACCGGCGCTATCTAGCCAAGTAGGATTAATTCCAACGGCGTATAAAGTTCGCCTATACAAAGCGCGCTGGGGAAGCTGTAACAATAAGCATGAACTAAGTTTTAACTATTTACTGACAATGGCACCAAATTGGGTTGTTGACTACGTGATTATTCATGAACTTTGCCACATTAAACACCTGAATCATTCTGCTGAATTTTGGCAACTTGTTGCAGAACATATGCCCAACTACAAGCAAGCAAGTTTGTGGTTAAAAGAAAATCAGCACCAAATTTCATGGTAACTCACTAATAATTAATAAATTTTCTTTGTAACAAACACCTTTCTACAGCATTTTTCGTATATTAATTAAACTTTTTGTTTATTTTATCGTCTAACCATGTAACGGTATGGCATAAATATCGCTTAGATAACGTTAACGTATCGTTTTTTGTGAGCAGAACTATGAAATTCAAAACATTTAAATACAAAATTACAGGTATTTATATAGTGT
Source organism: Colwellia sp. (assembly GCA_020630795.1). GTDB lineage: Bacteria > Pseudomonadota > Gammaproteobacteria > Enterobacterales > Alteromonadaceae > Pseudocolwellia. The sequence goes on along the minus strand of JAHDIK010000001.1, from coordinate 320,686 downwards.
CAGCTGCGCTGTCAGTTGGTGCTTTATATTTGCTGTTAGGTGCTTAATTTTTAAAGGGCGTTAATTAGGAAACGTTGAGCACATTTCCGGTTTAAATATTCAAATTTAAGCCTTAAGCTTCTATTTCCCAAATTATTCATTAAATTTAATAATAAAGTCACGACTAACTTTTACCGATTATACTGAACCTCAGTTTATGTAATGGTTAAGAGAATAAGTATGAAATTTGATTTTTTATTCACTTATTCACTCTTATTCAAAAAACTTCTGTTTTATTCACAATACAACCCCACTTTATTCATAATTCATTTGACTTAAATGAGATATTAAGGCATTTTATGCCCATGAATACATTTAACAGCAACAGAATCATTATTACGACCACTACCACCATTATTTGGACGGTAGTCGCTGGCTAATGTATAAATGAAAATTATATCCAAGCCCGTGACCTAAAACTCACGGGCTTTTTTGTTATAAAGAGGGAATAAAAATGCGCGTATTAAAATTTGGTGGTTCATCTTTAGCAAATGCAGACAAATTTTTGCAAGTTGCTGCAATCATCAAAGATCAGAGCTCAACAACACCTGTAGCCGTAGTTGTATCAGCACCTCAAGGTGTTACTAATCACTTAGTAGCAATGGCTGAAAATATTAACGATGAAAACAAACTCACCTCTGATTTAAGTTCTTTTAAGCGTGCAATTGAAACCATTATTAACGACTTAGATGCGAAACTTTCAACGTTTGATAGAAAGCATTCAGAAGACACTTTAGCCAAGTGGGAACATAGCCTAGGCCAATACTTAAAAGGCGCTAATATGCTTTCGTATTGTCCAGAGCATATCAGAGCTATCATTATCAGTATGGGCGAACGTTTAAGTGTTGCGCTACTTCAATCAGCATTAGTTGCTCAAAATGAGCAAGTATCAATTTTAGCACCAGAAGAGTTTTTACTTACAAACGATGTTTCCCTTAACGCAGTTGCTGAGCTAGAACAATGTAAAGAAGCATTTCAATCAACTTACTCAAATTTAAGTAATATTGCTATTATGCCTGGTTTTATCGGTGTAAATAGTGAGAAGCAAGTCACTACGCTAGGTCGTAATGGTTCAGACTACTCTGCAGCAGTACTAGCAGTATGTGCGCAAGCTGAATGTTGTGAAATATGGACTGACGTTGATGGCGTATACAACGCTGATCCACGAGTCATTAAAGACGCATCGTTGTTAGACTACCTTTCATATCAAGAGGCTATGGAGCTTTCTTATTTTGGTGCAAGTGTTTTACACCCTAAAACTATTGGCCCAATAGCTCAGTACCATATCCCGTGTTTAATTAAAAATACAGGCAACCCAAAAGCGCCAGGTACGTTAATAGCGAACGAAAATGATCAACAAAAACGTGTTAAGGCTATTTCAAACCTCGATAATCTAACCATGGTTAATGTTTCAGGCCCAGGCATGAAAGGTATGGTAGGTATGGCGAGCCGTGTGTTTGCAACCATGAGTCGTGAAAACATTTCGATCGTGCTTATTAGCCAATCTTCAAGCGAATACTGCATCAGTTTTTGTATTCATTCACAAGACGCTGAAATGGCCAGAACAAGCTTGCAAGAAGAGTTTGAACTTGAACTACTAAATGGCTTGCTAGAGCCACTTACACTGACGCATGACCTATCTATTGTGTCTTTAGTTGGAGACGGCATGCACCATCAACGTGGTGTTGCAGCTAAATTCTTTAGTTCTTTAGCGCAAGCTCAAGTGAATGTTGTAGCAATCGCACAAGATTCATCAGAACGCAGCATCTCTGTGGTAATTGAACAACGTAAATGCACGTCAGCCATGAAAGTAAGTCATCAGAACTTCTTTTCTCATAAACCAACTATCGACGTATTCATGGTAGGTTGTGGAGTTGTTGGTAGCGAATTAATTGATCAAATCGCTCGCCAACAAGAGAAATTAACTGAACAAAACATTGTTGTGAAGGTTTATGGCCTAGCAAATAGTAAAGGCATGGTATTCAATGAAGATGGTATCGACCTTGAAAACTGGCAAGAAACATTAGGTAAAAACCCTGTTCCAGTTACCGCAGCTAACGTTAAAGCTTTCGTACGAGAAAATCATTTAATAAACCCTGTACTGGTAGATTCAACGTCTAACGAAGCGTTAGCCATGAGTTATGTTGACTTTTTAGAAGAAGGTTTCCACGTTGTAACGCCAAACAAAAAAGCAAATACAGACTCTTGGGAGTATTACCAAGCATTACGTGTTGCAGCACAAAAAACTAACCGTAGATTTTTATACGAAACAACGGTTGGTGCTGGCTTACCGGTAATTGATACCTTCCAAAACTTATTAAAAGCAGGTGATGAGCTACAACGGTTTGAGGGTATATTATCTGGCTCTTTATCATACATGTTTGGTAAGTTAGAAGAAGGAATGCCTCTTTCTGAAGCAACAGCTATCGCCAAAGAAAATGGCTTTACTGAACCAGATCCAAGAGACGACTTAAGTGGTATGGACGTAGCCCGAAAATTACTTATCATGGCACGTGAAGCAGGTATGCAACTTGAACTATCAGACATCAGCATAGAATCTGTACTACCGAGTGATTTTGACGACAGTGGCGACGTGCCAACATTTATGGAAAACTTAAAGTCAATTGACGAAGCTTTTGGTCAACGCGTAAAAAGCGCCTCTGCTGAAGGAAAAGTGTTACGCTACATAGGTAACATCGTCGACGGTAAGTGCCAAGTATCTATTGAAGCGGTAGGTCCTGCACATCCATTGTACAGTATTAAAGATGGTGAAAATGCATTAGCTATTCACAGTCGCTACTACCAGCCATTACCATTTGTACTTAGAGGATATGGTGCTGGTGCCGCAGTAACTGCTGCTGGTGTATTTGGTGACATTTTAAGAACATTAGCATGGGAGCAACAACACTAATGTCAGTTTCAGTTTTCGCCCCAGCATCAATAGGTAACTTGAGTGTTGGGTTTGACATATTAGGCTTAGCCGTAAAACCAATTGACGGTACGCTGTTAGGTGATGTTGTGTCGGTAGAAAAAGCCGATACAAATAGCTTAGTTGTGGTTGGAGACTTTGCTAACAAGCTACCTGGTGCGCCTACCGACAATATTGTTTGGCATAGCTTATTGTTATTTAATCAAGCAATGGACAAAGCTGGGCACCCTATCGATTCAGTTAAAATGACACTTGAAAAGAAAATGCCTGTTGGCAGCGGTTTAGGTTCAAGTGCATGTTCAGTAGTTGCAGCGTTAGAAGGTTTAAACGCTTATTATCAAAAAGCTCATCAATTATCTGCTCCGTATTTTGACGAAAAAAGCATGTTATTTATGATGGGGCAAATGGAAGCTCAAATTAGCGGAAGCTTACATTACGATAACGTAGCACCGTGCTATATGGGTAACTTACAGCTAATGGTGCCTGACGCACAAGTTATCAGCAAAGCACTACCAGGATTTGATGACTGCTTTTATGTAATGGCATACCCTGGTATTGAAGTATCAACAAAAGCAGCGAGAGAAGTATTACCTGAAAGCTACTCGCGCCAAGATGTAATTACCTTTGGTCAAAACATCGCAACATTTGTAGATGCGTGCCATAGAGGCGACAAACAACAAGCATTTTCTGTGGTAAAAGACATTATCGCAGAACCGTATCGAGAACACCTGCTCCCTAAATTTAAGGAGTCTCGCGATCATTTGTTAAACCAAGGGGCATTAGCGGCAGGTATTTCAGGTTCAGGCCCTACCCTTTTTAGTGTTTTTGAATCAGAAAGCAAAGCACAAGAAATGGCAAATTGGCTGTCAGAAAACTACCTACAAACAGATTTAGGTTTCGTACATGTTTGTAAGGTCGACGAAATAGGAGCATGCGTTTTATAGTACACATAACGCAGCTTAAAAATTAAAACATCAAGCACAACACACTTGGTGAAAACAAAGTTTAGTAGGAAATACATAGTGAAATTTTATAATCTTAAAGAGAATGACGAAGAAATTAGTTTTGCTGGCGCAGTAAAACAAGGTTTAGGAAAAAACCAAGGGTTATTTTTTCCTGAAGAGATCCCTCAATTAAACAATATTAAAGAATTACTTGCCATGCCACTTGTTGAGCGTAGCGTACAAGTATTATTTCCTTTTGTAAGTGATGACCTAACGAAAGATGAACTTACAGATATTGTAACTTCTGCGTTTAATTTCCCTGCTCAAATTCAGCCAATTAGTGAAAACCGAGCTATTTTAGAATTGTTTCACGGCCCAACGTTAGCTTTTAAAGACTTTGGCGCACGCTTTATGGCTAAGTGTTTACAATCATTCAGTAAAGACAAAAAAATCACTATTTTAACCGCTACATCAGGCGATACTGGTGCAGCAGTAGCACATGCTTTTCATGGTATAGACAATATTAGAGTTGTTATTATGTACCCGAAAGGCAAAATCAGCCTTCTTCAAGAAAAAATGTTCACAACACTGGGTGGAAATATTGAAACCATCGCTGTAGAAGGTGACTTTGACGATTGTCAGGCGCTCGTTAAAAAGTCGTTCGATGACGAAGAGCTTAAAAATACAATCGGTTTAAATTCGGCTAACTCGATCAATATAAGTCGTTTATTAGCCCAAATTTGTTATTACTTTGAAGCAGTTGCACAGTTAACTCGCCAAAAAGGCACCGCTGATTTAGATAACATCGTATTTTCAGTACCAAGCGGAAACTTTGGTAACTTAACAGCTGGTTTATTTGCTAAAGCAATGGGGTTACCTATCAAACGTTTTATCGCTGCGACAAATGAAAATGATACCGTACCTCGTTACTTAGAAACAGGTGAATGGTCACCAAACGACACGGTAGCAACAATTTCTAATGCGATGGACGTTAGTAACCCAAACAACTGGCCACGCGTAGAACACATGCTTAAGAGTGAAATTGTTGATAAAGACTGCGTAAGTTCAGTATCAATTGACGAACAACAAACACAAATCACCATGATTGGCTTAGCTAAGCTTGGTTACATTAGTGAACCACATGCTGCGGTTGCATTCAAAGCACTTCAATATGGTGCAAACGACAATGAATTTGGTGTATTTTTAGGTACAGCTCACCCAGCTAAGTTTAAAGATGTTGTTGAAAGCACATTAGGGCAACCCATCGCTCTGCCAAAAGAGCTAGCAGATTGTGCGACTGAAACAACTTTGTCGATTGATATGCCTGCAGACTTCGCTAAACTTCGTGAATACTTACTTGCGAACGCATAACCATTAAAAAAAGATTAATGTTATTCATCTAATCATGTATAAAGGCAGCATTAAGCTGCCTTTTTTAATTACTTCACTTTTATAATCGCTCTATGAATATTCTCCCACAATGGCAAAACATTTTAGATAACGAACAAAACAAACCTTATTATGCCGATCTCATTAATACCATTGATAATCAACGTAAAAGCGGAGAAGTTATTTATCCAAATGAAAACGATGTTTTCAACGCATTTAAGTACGTTGATTTACCAAACGTTAAAGTTGTAATTCTAGGACAAGATCCATATCACGGCACAGGTAAAAACAATCAATCTCAAGCGCATGGATTAGCTTTTTCAGTGCAGCACGGCATCAAAGTACCGCCGTCACTCGTCAATATTTACAAAGAGCTAGAACAAGACATAGAAGGGTTTACCATTCCTAACCACGGAAACTTACTTTCGTGGGCAGAACAAGGCGTATTACTACTTAACACAGTACTCACAGTTAAACAGGGGAATGCACACTCACATGCAAAGCTAGGATGGGAAACCTTTACTGATGCAATTATTGAAGCACTGAATACCAACAACAGTGGCTGTGTTTTCATATTATGGGGTAGCCACGCTCAAAAGAAAGGCAAGAAGATCAACACGCAAAAGCACCTCGTATTGTCAGGGCCTCACCCTTCTCCACTTTCTGCATACCGAGGTTTTTTTGGCTGTAAACACTTTTCAAAAGCTAATCAATGGCTTGAATCACGAAACCAACGTCCTATTAATTGGTGTATTGATAATTCGAGCACAGACACATTATCAAGCAACATGGAGCTTCAATTCACTTAGGTTGCAGCTGAACTTGTGCTAACCTACCTACGTAAATTTTAAATAGAGATATATTGTGGAAGTCATTGTAGTTATCGCCCTTCTCTCATTGATGTGGTTGTTTTGGCAACTTATGAGAGCTAAAAAGTTTACCCGTTTTAAAAAGGTGATAAACGATGAGTTAAAACCTAAGGTTATTGCTCATATTATTGCAGAGTTAGAAGAAACACGATCTGCTGAATTTCCAAATACGGAGGTTCATCAACAAGCGACGTTGTATTACTGGACACAATACAAAGGAAGAATTCTAAAAGCAGCTTTAGCACGTGAAATTATTGACGAAGAATGGCTAATAAGCACCGGCAATAAACGAAATAGCCAGCACTTATTTTATATAGAGCAACAGTTTTTATAAATACTGATGTAAAGCTTTATCGTTACCAATAAAGCCTTTTGGTTGCGTTAAACATTTTAGTTATTTCGTACGTGCGCTCAATATTTAACATATCTAACATTTTATCTTGGGCTTGTTTGTACGCATCTTCAAACTTTTTATCTGAAAGTATAATTTCAGTTTTCTTTTGCCCAAAGGCAGTATTCACTTGAATTTCAAAACACTCATAAGGTGCTCTGTCACTTCTGTTTCTAACTTTTCTTTTAAGCCCTTTTACAGACCCATCTTCATTAAAAATTTGATTAATAGGAAGTTCTAAACGTAGTTGACGATACTTTCGTTTGTTTAAACATTCTTGCCAAAATTTATCGGCTTCGTTTTTTTTGTCTAAACTGAAATATTTTTGAATACCTAATACTTTATCTTGCACGCGAAAGCGCTTAGGCGTTGCTTTGGAAGGATGAAGCATGATGCTCATGTAGGTTTCTCTTTCTCGTTTCTTTAATGCAAGAAACAGCAAACTCATCCCTTAGTATTTATAGCTGCTTCTATTCTCTGTATTAATATTTTTATCCTTAGCCGTTTATAATTATTTTATCTCTACCATGAGCAACTCTTTTACCTAAGAGTTGATTTTATTATAGCAAATATTAATAAAAATCGCTTAACTACCTATGTATATAATTAAGCGAGATCTTTAATGTTTTTTAACTAATCAACACGTTTAAATTGAATATCCCAAACACCATGCCCCAAACGTTGGCCACGATTCTCAAATTTAGTTAATGGGCGAGACTCTGGGCGAGGTACGTAATCTTTAGTTTCTGACAAATTTGTGTAGCCTTCAGAATTATTCATATCTTCAAGCATGCACTCTGCGTAATTTTCCCAATCGGTTGCCATATGAAAAACACCACCAATTTTAAGTTTTTGGCGTATTGTTTCAACAAACTCAGGCTGAACAATTCTACGCTTATGATGTTTCTTTTTATGCCATGGGTCAGGAAAAAATAACTGAACCGTTGTTAACGAACCATCAGGGATACAGTCAGCTAATATCTCAATCGCATCGTGCTCATATACCTTTAAGTTTTTCACACCTTCTTCTTGTGCAAGCGAAATACAAGCACCAACACCAGGTCTATGTACTTCAATACCAATAAAGTTAAGATCTGGAGCGTTTTTAGCCATTTCTACTAACGACTTGCCCATACCAAAACCAATTTCAAGCACAACAGGATTATTGTTCTCAAACAACTTGTTAGGATCAATTAACCCTTCACTATGACTAAGGCCCATTACATCCCAAAATTGTTCAAGAGCTTTAGCCTGACCATTAGTTAAACGCCCTTCACGCTTTACAAAGCTGCGTACTTTTCTAATGTATTTGCCTTCTTTTTCGGCGTCTTCAATTGTTTTGTGAGTTCTTTCTTCAGTCATAATTTATCTTAATTGTTAAGTATATAAAGAGGCATGAATGTATAGTTTATAAAACTACTCTGCCCACCAAACATCGTATAACTCGCTAACTGAAACAGCGGTAGCGCCATTCTCTGTTAGCCACTTTTCTACACCAGCTCGATGCTCTTCGGTACATTTACCTAATTTTTGTGTACATACTAAACCGTGCCACAAAGTATCGCCTTCTCCACCAAAACCTAAACCTTGCGGTTCAATAGCTTCACTAAAAAATTTATTCATAAATGCATCAACTTGCTCATCAGACGCTTTATCATCTAATTTAAAACCAATATCAAAACCTAATTCTTGATACTCATCTACACGTAATTTTTTACGTAAACGACGATTTCTGTTCTTTGCATTTATTTTCATTTGAAGTCCTTAACTGAATTGTTCAGTCAATTTTACGGTGTTGTATGTCAATTTAAGGCGAGAGGATAATGATTACCCAAATTTTTGCAACCTTAAATACGCGTAATTTGAAATTGAGCCACCTAGTAATATTAGCTACACTATTCCAACTATGACAAATACAATAAATATATCTGAAACCTCAGCAAAAACGTTTAGCAAGCAAGTTGTTGATTGGTATCATAAACAAGGTAGAAAACACCTTCCTTGGCAACAAAACAAAACCCCTTACCGCGTATGGATTTCAGAAATAATGCTACAACAAACGCAAGTAGCAACAGTTATTCCTTACTACCAACGTTTTATGGAAAGCTTTCCATCTATTACCGACCTTGCCAACGCAAGCGAAGATACAGTTTTACACCATTGGACAGGTTTAGGTTACTACGCTCGCGCACGTAATTTACATAAAGCAGCCAAAATTATGGCTGATACATACAAAAGTGAGTTTCCAACAACACTAGATGAAGTAGTAGCTCTACCCGGTATAGGTAGGTCAACCGCAGGAGCGATATTAAGCTTAGCGTTAAACAAACACCACCCAATACTCGACGGAAACGTAAAACGCGTGCTGGCTCGCTGTTATACTGTTGAAGGTTACAACGGACAAGCTAAATACGAAAAAGCACTCTGGCCAATAACTGAAGTACTAACGCCAAAAAAATCAGTCGCTCAGTTTAATCAAGCCATGATGGACCTAGGCGCCATGATTTGTACTCGTAGCAAACCTAAGTGCGGAGAATGCCCTTTAGAGTCTGGATGTTTAGCAAATTCGTTAAATGAGCAAGCCAATTACCCTCAAAAGAAACCTAAAAAAGTAACACCTGAAAAAAGCACAATCATGCTCATCCCTCGCGTTAGTAACAAAGTGCTTATGGAAAAGCGACCTCCATCAGGTATTTGGGGAGGTTTATGGTGCTTTTTAGAAGTACAAAAACATTCACAAATACCAGCACTTTTATCTTCATTAAATTTAAAACAGCTCAACCAACAAGTATTACCAGAGTTTAGGCATACGTTTAGCCATTTTCATTTAGACATAACGCCTGTAGTAATTGACTGTGAAGTAAACATTACCAAAGAAATAAACGAAAAAGATCGCCAACAATGGTATGATCTCACCAATAAAGCGTCAGTAGGATTAGCGGCTTCAACCCAAAAGCTAATCAACCTGCTTACCTAGTATCAGCATATATAGAGAATTGAATATGAGTCGCACTGTTTTTTGTAAATACTTAGATAAAGAATCTGAAGGTTTAGGTTTTCAATTGTATCCGGGTGAAGTTGGAAAAAGAATTTTCGACAACATCAGTAAAGAAGCTTGGACCCTATGGCAAAAAAAACAAACCATGCTAATTAATGAAAAAAAAATGAACATGATGGAGCCAAACGACCGCGCATTCTTAGAAAAATGCATGATAGAGTTTTTATTTGAAGGAAAAGAGCCAGAAATTGAAGGTTACGTACCTATTAAAAAATAACGAATAACTTCGTCACAATAAAGCTACTGCTTGTATTTTGTCGGAAGTATGCCGACAAACCCATCAACAAGACGAAAAAAGCATCAAACAACACTTTTTTATAAAAAAAGTATTGACTGGTAAAACGAAAAACAGTTTAATAGCGCCCGTCTTCAAGGCAAAGCCTAAAAGACACTGTTTGCCCCGATAGCTCAGTTGGTAGAGCAGAGGATTGAAAATCCTCGTGTCCCTGGTTCAAATCCGGGTCGGGGCACCATTATTTAGAATGAATGATACGTAAAATAGTCCTTCATTCGGTGCCAAGATAAATTATCTTACGATACATTTATCGCACACAGCTTTGTGTGCCGACTTAGCTCAGTTGGTAGAGCAACTGACTTGTAATCAGTAGGTCGCCAGTTCGACTCCGGCAGTCGGCACCATTCATTCAAGCCCTAACTTTGGTTAGGGCTTTTTTGTATCCATTTCTAACAAAGTGCTTGATTAAATTCATAATAAATTTCACTAGCGTCAATAAAACCACGTACTCCGATATTCTGCACCCTATACGTTATTCATCACACTAATACCAAGAAGTAAAATAGAATCATAAATAAACCATTGTTAAACTTATTTATGAGAATATGTTCAATATTTAATTCGTTTTGTTGTAATAAATAGTGTCAAATAGTTTGCTGAGCACAATACTAACTAATCGATAGTTTTTTTGTACTAAACCACCGTGACCTGTTAAGTGGGTTAACACCAAAATTCATTGATATGGCAATAGAATCAACACCGATAAAAACAGAACTTATATAATGATGAAATACACCTTAACAATACTCTTTTGTCTTTCTAGCTTTTTCAGCCCTCTAGCAGACCCTAAAAATTTTCTCAGCGATAACGATATAGACTTTACTAAGTTATTGAAACCAGTTCCACATCATGCAAAATTTATAGATCCCGACTATTTTATTTGGGGCGGAAGCATGGTGAAAGGTGATGATGAGAAGTACCATTTATTTTATAGCCGATGGAAAAAAGAATACGGGCACAATGCCTGGCTTACACGCTCAGAAATAGCACATGCAATAGCAGAAACACCAACAGGCCCATATAAACATCATCAAGTGGTATTGCCATTGAGAGACCTAAAATACTGGGACGGTGGTACAACGCACAATCCTACCGTACATAAATTTGGCAATAAATATTATTTATATTACATGGGCAATACCGGTGATGGAAAAGTAATTAAAGGCTTTAATTGGTCTCACCGGAATAATCAACGTATTGGCGTTGCTATAAGTGACAGCCCATACGGTCCTTGGCAACGTTCAGACAAACCTCTTATTGATGTAAGTAAAGATAATCAGGCATATGATGCGTTAATGGTGAGTAACCCAACCATTGCACAGCGCGTTGACGGTACTTTTGTACTTGTATATAAATCAGTTGCTAAGCTTAAACCTTTGCCAGGAGGCGGGCCAGTTGTTCATATGGTAGCTACGTCAAAATATCCTGATAACGGCTTTATTAAACACCCTGATCCAATATTTACCGCTAAAGGCGAAAAATTTCCCGCAGAAGATCCTTTTATATGGCAACAAAATGGAAAGCTTTGGGCAATCGTTAAAGACATGCAAGGCGTATTTACTAAAGCAGGTAGATCACTAGCGTTATTCGAATCCCAAAACGGTATTGATTGGCAATTAGCTAAAAAACCATTGGTATCAACATTAGAAATAAACTGGCAAGAAGACGGTGTTAAAAAAGTTTCTCACCTTGAACGACCGCAACTGTATTTAGAAAATGGAAAACCTAGCGTACTCTTTTGTGCGGCTGATGAAACCCGCGATCATTCATTTAACGTCCATATTCCTTTATATCAATAAAACAATAAAACCTTATTAAGTTAATGAATAAACTCTGGGTTCTATGTATTCATCTATAAAATAACACTATATTCAATGATATCACGTAAATAAGTAACTTATAAATATCTTAAAAACAGTAGCTCAGATGCAATTGAAGAACCCCGGCAAGCCTTTAATAAAGTTAAATTTAAGAGTGTTTAACTAACCAATACTTGTTTTAGTTTGGCAAAATATACCTAACTGCTTCGTTGAATCTATATTAATCATTTCGATTAAATTATCCTCAAACCACAACAAACATGTATTCATCTCACTATTGTTACAATATAACTCATAAGGTGTATAACTTATCTATAAATAGAATATAATGTGAACGTACGTTCCTTGTGCTCAGCACAACAACATAAGAAGCAAATTAAATGAAACCTAACATTATAACTATGTTTGCTGCATTGTTATTACCGCTTTCTATCGCGTGTTCAACTAATGCATCGGCAATTAAACAAACCAAAGGTAATTTTGAAGACAAATTTCGCCAATTAGAAGAAGTACTTCCTACACCAAATGTGTATCGAAATGCTGCAGGTGAACCCGGCGAAAACTATTGGCAGCAACAAGTAGACTATAAAATTAAAGTTTCACTTGATGAAGACAAACGTCGTTTAACTGGTAGTGAAAAAATTACTTATCACAACAACTCTCCATATAAATTAAAGTACTTGTGGGTGCAATTAGATCAAAACATATTCAAAGATGATTCTATTGCTAACGCTGCAAACAACTTTGGTGGTATTGGCCGTCGTGGCCCATTCACAGCAGTAGGTGATGCAAAAACACCAGCGAAAATTAGTTTAGGGGAATTACGTCGTCAACACTTTATGGCTGACAACGAGCTAGGCTATGAAATTAGCGCGATTAAAAACAGTAGAGGTAAAAAGCTTAACTTTACAGTTGTTGGTACACAAATGCGTATCGATTTACCTAAACCACTTAAATCTGGTTCAAAAGTAGAGTTTTCTATTGATTTTGCATTCAATATTGTTGAAGAAGACGCAGTATCTGCACGTTCTGGCTATGAGCACTTTGAAAAAGACGCTCGCGAAGGCGGTAATGATATTTTCTTACTCGCACAGTGGTTCCCTCGCTTGCACGCTTATACCGACTACGAAGGTTGGAACAACAAAGAGTTTTTAGGTCGTGGTGAGTTCACGTTAGAATTTGGTAACTACGAAGTAGAAATCAATGTACCTGCTGATCATATTGTTAGTTCAACAGGCGTATTAACAAATCCTAAAAATGTACTAACAAAAACACAGCGTAATCGTTTAGAAAAAGCGAAAACAGCTAAACGCCCTGTATTTATTGTTACTGAAGAAGAAGCGTTAGAAAACGAAAAAGAAGGGACTAATAAACGTAAAACGTGGAAGTTTAAAGCTGATAATGTTCGTGACTTTGCATGGGCTTCTTCGCGTAAATTCATGTGGGATGCTAAGGGCTACAAACAAGGTGGTAAAGACATGCCGCACGTTATGGCTATGTCGTTTTATCCAAAAGAAGGTGGAGACCTGTGGAAGAAGTATTCAACAGAGTCAGTTGTTCATACTATGGAAGTATATTCACGTTATTCATTTGACTACCCATACCCTACCGCTCAGTCAGTTAATGGACCTGTAGGTGGTATGGAATACCCTATGATTACTTTTAATGGCCCTCGTACTGAGTTACAAGACGATGGTTCTCGCACCTATTCACAAGCAGAAAAGCGCTTCTTAATTGGCGTAGTTATCCATGAAATTGGCCATATTTACTTTCCTATGATCGTTAACTCTGATGAGCGTCAATGGACATGGATGGATGAAGGTTTAAACAGCTTTTTAGATGGTGTAGCAGGTCGTGAATGGGATCCTACAATTCCTTGGGGCGTTGAACCGCGTGATATTACGGGTTACATGAAGTCTCAAAATCAAGTACCAATTATGACACAGTCAGACAGTGTTTTACGTTTAGGTCCGAATGCTTACACCAAACCAGCAGCGGCGTTAAATATTTTACGCGAAGTTATTCTTGGTCGTGAGTTATTTGATTTTGCTTTCAAAGAATACTCGCAACGATGGAAGTTTAAACGCCCTACTCCATCTGACTTTTTCCGCACAATGGAAGAAGCTTCAGGCGTAGACTTAGATTGGTTCTGGAGAGGCTGGTTCTATTCTACTGACCATGTTGATATTTCTATCGACAAGGTTTACCAAATGCGATTAGACACACATAACCCAGACATCGATTATGGACGTTTACGTCAAATTGAAGCAGACAAGCCTTCGTCATTATTTGTTGAGCGCAACAAAGCGGCAGGTACAGAGTTATGGATAGATCGTAATAAAGACGTGACTGATTTTTACGACAAAAACGATCGCTTCACGGTAACGAATAAAGAACGTAATAAGTACAACAAGTTCTTGAAAGACTTAAAACCTTGGGAACGTAAAACGTTAGAGCGCGCAGTAAAAGAAGATAAAAATTACTACGTGTTAGAGTTTTCAAATGTTGGTGGTTTAGTTATGCCAATTATTTTAGAGCTTACGTATAAAGACGGCTCAAAAGAAAGCCAATATGTTCCAGCTGAGATTTGGCGCCGTACTCCAAAACAAGTGCGCAAGCTCGTTGTAACAGACAAAAATAAAGAGCTCGTTAGCGTAGCTGTAGATCCAGGTTGGGAAACTGCAGATGTGGATGTAGAAAATAACTACTACCCTCGTCAAATTATTCCTTCTCGCGTTGAAGCATACAAAGCTAAAAAACGTAAAGGAAAAGTTTACCGCGATATCATGCAAGATATAAAAACGGAACTTAAAACAGACGAAGATGCTGACAACAAGAAAAGCAAAGAGAGCAACTAATGCCTAAAGGCTTATTTATTTTTCTTGTGCCTCTTTTGTTGGTGGCAAGCAGTACGTTTGCTCACCAACAAAAAGCAGCTGAAACAACGGTATTGTTTAACAAACGATCTGGCCAACTGGAAGTATCGCATCGATTTTACATGCATGATACCGAACACGCGGTGCAATCGTTATTTAATAAAAACGCCGACATTATCAACTCGGAAATTACTCAAAAACAGTTTGCTAATTACGTAGCTAAACAGTTTTTAGTTCGCACATTGTCAGACAAGCCTTTAGCTTTAACTAGCGTAGGTTATGAAGTTGAAGGAAAGTTTTTTTGGGTATACCAAGAAACCAAACTTCCGCTTCAACTTAACGGCATAAAAATGCTTAACGGTACTTTACGAGACCTTTGGCCTACACAAATCAATATGGTAAATATTGAAGGTAAAGGAGAAGTTCGTACGTTATATTTTAGTGAAAATGAAGATTGGTTAATTACTCGGTTTTAACAAGTTAAATTGATTAATACTGAGTATTCAAACGTTTTAATCATCAGTATTTAGAGTAAATAAAAAAGCCTTAACTTAGTTAAGGCTTTTTTATTTAAAACTAAAAGTAGTACTCTATGCCAAGCTGTAAATGGTCATCATCTTTAATACTATACAATAGGTCTGTAGAGCTTGTGCTTTGAAACAACCTTACATCTAAGCTTGCTTTAAAGCTTTCGCCAAAGCGACGATTTGCCTCTAATACAAAGCTAAATGCATTGTGGTCAAGGTCGGCACCAAAACCAAACAACACTTCACTACTTTGCATGTCGTTAAACGCTAAGCGACTACCAAAAAACAAATCATTTTGAATAGCAGCCCCCATTGAGCCATTATCCCCATCACCTCTAGAATCCCAGCCGTATTCAACCAGTAAACCTAAGTCAGTGTTACTATCAAACACTCCTACAAAAGAATATTCAAAACCCGCTTGTGCAGCCCAAAAATCGTCTTCTTCTGTGTTACGGTATATGGTTTCAAACTTCCAAAGCCAGTCGTCAATTGTCGCTTGTACATCTAAACCAAATTGATCCATTTGGTTGTAGTATTGATTAAGTACTAATTTATTCCCTACCATAACCGGCGTTAAGATTGGCTCACGGTTTGTACCATGAAACCAATAACTACCAATATCGAAAGCGCCGATGGAATGTGACCATCTCAACGCGAAATCAATGTGCTTTTCTTCGTCTGACGATTCATAACTCACATTCTCAGTATTAACCGTTAATGGACCACGTAAGCGCCCTTCTGAACCTGCAAATGTACGTTCTCTAAAGCCGGGTAACACATAAATGTCAATTATTCCGAAGTCTTGCACCATTGAGAAGTTAAGCATTAACTGCCCTAGTTTGTCTTCTCCGTCAAAATCTTCAACAGTGTCAGTTTGATTAATTACATCAACAAGGTGTTGAAATTCAGTCACTCCCCAAAACTCTTTTCGTATACCGGCACGTAGCTCCCAATTATCACTCGCATGAATGTATGAAAGCTCTCGAATGTCGCCATGAGTTCGTTCATCGTCATGCTGATCTTTACGATAAAACGGTTTAAACGTTAGACTGTCGTTGCCATTATTCCAGCTCCAATAAAGCTCTGGCTCGATAAAAATTGAAGCCTGACCATGAGACAATTGTTCGTTAAATTGCCCTTTTTCATCGAAATAACGTTGCTCTACACCAACTTTACCCGACACTTCAAATTCTGCTGAAAAAGCCGTTACAGGTAAGGCTAAACCAACCAAACCTGTACACGCTAGGTTCACGATATTGTTCTTAATTTTCATAATAATTAGCGTACTCGTTTGAGAGTATTTCGGTTAAAGTCATCGTCTTGTAACCCTGTTTTAAAAGCGTAATTAGTCCATTTTAACTCGGTGCTTTTTCCGCTTTGGTGATTAATCATTAGGGCAGAATCTGGACGCCAATGCTTATTAATATATTGGTTGTAACCTTGATAAGTTAGGGTTTTAAGTAATGAATTTTTACGATCGTAAAATGTAATTTTCAATAAACGATATTCGGCTTTATCTATCCATACAATACGACGTGTGTAACCTGAGTTTTCGTCTACTGGAAACTGTTCAACCATAAAGCTATCAAGGCCATCAACTGTTTCATCTCCCAAGTAGTTATAGGTGTACTTTTCTATTTCAAATGAACTTAAATCTTCAAATGAAAATTCAGAACCCATAAATGGTCCTGACTTATTTCGCGAAGATATACGTTTTACGCGCTTTAATGCTGGAAGGTATAGCCATTGGTCATCGTTTCCAACTGGATGCGAAAAGCTTAAAAAAGCAGTGCCTTTTACATCTCTTGGTTTATTGAAAACAGTAAGACTTTTATCGCCATCGTCTAATACTTCTAGTGTTTTCGTTTTAATTTCGCGGGTACTTTCTTGCCCTTGTTTATTTCTCAAGATCATAAGCATGTCGGCCGTTCCATCTACCCAACCGGCATCACGCGCCTTTGCTTCTTTTGATATGTCTAAACCTTTCTGTTTTGCCGCTTCGTCAGCAGTAGCAAATACACTTACTGCCGATAACGAAAGTGCCAAAGTCGCTATAAAGCTTGTCACTATGCGTTTATGTATCATTTTTCTCTCCATTATTTGATTAACTAGCTGAAGGTTCAGTGGTTAATGTTTTCTGTTCCGTTACACTGTCGTCTTTATCTTTATCAATTGCCATAAGTAACGGCGGTAAAAATAGAAAATCAACAACCAGTGCCATAAAAATAGTAATTGCGGTTAATAAGCCCATATCAGCATTTAGCTTAAAGGTAGACTGAGCCAGTACGCTAAACCCAGCAACTAACACCAAGGTCGTTACCCATAACGCAATACCCACGTTACCAAAGGCATAATGTACTGCTGATTTAGGCGTTGCATTATTTTCGCGGCGTGCACGTAAGTATTTACTTAAAAAGTGAACGGTATCGTCTACCACTATCCCGAGTGTCATACCCACGACAACAGATAAACCTAAACCAATTTGCCCGTCTATTAATCCCCAAATACCAAATCCTATAGCTGCAGGAATAATGTTAGGTAGTAGGCTTATTGCACCATAGCGCCAGCTTCTTAGTGCGATACCTAAAATTACTGAAATAAGCACTAATGCTAACGATGTACCAATAAGCATACTATAAATACTACGTTGCCCAATGTGGGCAAACATTAAACTAGGGCTTGCTATAACAACATTATATTGCGGTGCATTAGTTTCAAACCATTGTGTTACGTTTTTTTCTAATTCAATAAGTTCGTTACTGGTTAAGTTTTTGAACGTTGCCACAATTTTAGCTGATGATTTATCAACATTTAGCTGATTATTTAAATCTAACCCATACGGTAATGACATTTCGTAAAGCAGCAAGTATTGAGCAGCCATTTCTTGATCGGTTGGTAATTTAAACCAAGCAGGATCATCGGCATGCATATTTTTGTTTAATCGCTTTAATGTATCGGTGATCGTATTTACATGATCCGTAATTTCCTGTTCACGTAGCCATTCACTAAAGTCTGCCAATGTTTTTAAATAGGTAGGATTGTTTATACCGCTAGACTCGCCTGTTTCAACCGACACTTCTAATAATGTCATTCCTGAAACGTGATCTTGCATAAAGTCGGTCGCAGAACGATAAGGTACCGACGAATCAAAATACTCAACAAAGTTATCGTTAAGTTGGTTGTTAGGAATAAACACCGTAATACCAATAATCAATACGCTTGCTAAAGGTAATAATAACCTTCTTTTTTCAATAACAAAGTCAGCAAATTTGTTCATTGCGCTTTGGTCGCCCTCTTCAATAACTTTAACCTTGATAGGCAGCACAGTTAACAACGCAGGAAGAACCGTTACAGAGAATACAAACGCTAACATAACCCCAATGGCCACTAAGTTTCCAAGATCGTGAAACGGAGGTGAATCTGAAAAGTTCATGGTTAAGAAACCAATAGCAGTAGTAATACTCGTTAAGAAAATAGGTTGGAAGTTAACACTGATACTTTTCGCAATGGCCTCTTTTTTATCTTTACCGTGGCGCATTTCGTAAAACATAGAGGTAAGAATATGAATACAGTCAGCTACCGCTAAGGTTAAGATCATCGTAGGTGCTGAAGATGATGGCCCTGTAATAAAATAGCCTAACCAACCAGCAATCCCCATAGTTGTGGCGATACTTAGAATAATAATTAATACGGTTGCTACCGTACCTGAAATAGTGCGTAACAATAGGCCAATAATCACAATAACAACTAAGAACATTAATGGCACAAGTGTAGAACCATCTTCCATAGCCGCTTCGTTAAACGCATTATTCATCATTACCATTCCTGATAAATACACGTCAACTTCTGGGTTTTCTGCTAAAAACTTTTCGGTTATATCACGTGCAAACGCTACAACTTCAGGCCCTTCAGTATTAGGATCAACGCCGGGTAATTGAATACTTACGTTTACAATAGAAACATTAGCACCCGGCGATACGATTTTGTTGACTAGTAAAGGTTCTTCTAATGCGATTGACTTTATTTTGTCGAGATCGGTTTGTGATAGTCGGTCTGTATTCATCACCAAATCTTCAACAATCATGTCGTCTTCTTCAGCGTACGTATATTGGAAGTTGGTTACTGAATCAACACGTGTTGAATAAGGCACTTGCCAGCTTTCTTTGGTAAGAGATTGAATCGCCTTTAAATGCTGTTTTGAAAAAACATTTCCGTCTTTCGGTGCAACAACAAACGCAACGTTGTCGCTTTTACTATAAATGTTTTGCATAGATTCATAGGCAATCAGCTGAGGATTATCTTCACCAAAAAACACGCGATAATCGCTCTTAAAGCTTAAATTACTTGCGCCTGACGCTGCGATAATCGCAAACGTAAAACTAACAAGAAGCACCCAAAACGGATGTCTTCCTACAAATTCAAACAGCTTATCTTTCATAATGTATTCCATTGTGACGATTCGTCACTATTTGTATTAAAAAAAACGGTGGTAGCACCGGTCTAAAATTAAATATTTATTAAAAAATTTGGCTAAGTAACTCAGCTAAGTAATACAGTTAAGTAATACAGTTAAACAACGCGGCTAAACAATATCGCTACGTTAACCTAACTAAAATCAACAAATGCTATCGCATTGTTATGTAAATCTTATGACAGCAATTAACACACTTGGTGTTAATTAAAGTTCAATTCGCGTCCCATCGAACTCATTAACGCAAGCTCATGAGGGAACACTTTTTGTAAAGCTTGTACAAGCGCCGCTTTATAGTCTTTATCTTTTGTTAATGGCGCCCATTGATAACCGTCTAACAACAAATTGTTTTGATTGAATAGCTCTCTTTCTACAACGAGTCCGCTACTCGCACTACACTGGTCAACCTCAGCAGATAATAATGAAATACTACCATAGCCCATCGCCCAAGTAGAGAAGCAAACTTGCCTTAAATCCATATGCTCGGGTATTACAAAATCATTATCTATTTCAGCATCTTGTATAATACCGGTCATAATGTTCATTACTTTGTCTTCAAGATGCTCTTGTTCCGACAAGCGTTGCTCACTCGATTTTCCATACACACTTGGGCTTTTAGCACATTGCACTGTTTTAAAAAGCGTAGGATGTAAAATTGCATATATCAAATAAGAAATATTGATCAACAGCATTCGTTCACGCGAACAACCTTGATATTGAGCAGCCCTGCTAAAAAGCTCCGACATAATACGAATAGCTTGATTACCAATAGCTAAAAACAAATCTTCTTTACCAAGAAAATGCTTGTATATTGTTCCTTTTGAATAAGGCACAGCAGCAACAACCTTATCCATAGTAAGGTTCTCTATCCCCTCTTTTTCTATTAAAGAAATAGTGGTGTCAATAATGTGTTGCTCACGCGCTTGTATAGCGTGATCGTCTATAATTCTCGGTGTCATTAACTTACGGCTTCTTTTATGACGAATCGTCATTTAAAAATATAATGATAGTTTTTTAGCCACATTTGTCAACTAAATTTGCATGAGTTTAGTTACTCATAAAGCAAATGTAAGAAAAATTAGAAGTTGTTCTTTAACTATTAGTCTTTACTTTTCAGCAAGGTAAATGTGTATACATAACCATATACAGCTGTAAAAAATATACTTGGAGCGACAGTTAACCAGAGGTTTGGCGTTTGATTAATTACATTTACGCCAATCGTTATACTCGATTGAATAAACAACGGAATAAGAGGTGCTAAAAGTGTACCAGGCAGGCACTGACCACTAAGAAATTTAGCTGATAGATTTAATGCCGAGTTGAACGTATTAAAAATGGCAATGTTATGAGTAGATTTTGAATGAACAGAACACAATACAGGAACAACAAACGCTAAAGAGAAACAGTTTCCACCAAAACGCTTAACTACCGCTTCTAGCACATAGGTAAACCCTAAAGTTATAGAACCACTTAACGTACCCTGTACGAGCGCTGAGCGTAAAACTAATGCCTGATCGTTTGACGCCAAACTGTTAGCCCAATAAGACCAAGTAAAATAAAAAACGAAAGAAACCGCAGCAGAAATTAAAAGCCGCATTCTAGAAGACATTGATATACCCAAATTACGTATTAACTATTCACTCAGTATACAGGCCCTTTGATAAGTTAGTAACTTTCATAAAAAAACGGTTTAGTCATAAAGACTAAACCGCTCTTTAACATTCTTACTTTAGAAGTACTTATTCACCATTTGTACCCGGATCTTCGCCACCAATCCCTACTTCTTCTTCCAATAACAATGTTATTTTATAACCAACAGCAAACTCGCTAGGCACTGCATTTGGTTTTTCAATAATTAAACCATCTTTATTTACTTTCCAAGATACAGGTTCATTGCTACCTAACATTTCTACCGTTTTAATTTTTGACGGTAAAACTGACAAATTAGTATTCAGTGTTTCTATTACAATATCTTCGTCTGGAGCATCCATAACAAAGGCAAATATGGTATCGTCACCTTTCTTAGTAAAACGAATATCTTTATTTGTGTACGCTATTTTTTGCTTCTCTATTTTATGACCACCACGATTGATTCGTGTAGGACCTTCACCAAATACGGTCCAAGCGCGTGTTTCATATATTCCTTCCCCGTTAATTTCTAACCATGCTCCAAGTTTTGCTAGCATGTCTTTCATTTCAGGAGGAATAGAACCGTCTGGATTTGGCGGAACATTAAGTAACATCAACCCGTTTTTAGCGACAATATCGATTAGAATATCAACAATTTCATTCGGGTTAACAAACTTAGCATTTTCATAATAAAACCAAGCACCAGGTGACGTATCTGTCATCCAAAATTCATCTTTAATTTTATTTGGACGACCACGCTCATAATCCAAAACCCCTACTGAACTTGGGAAAGATTCGTTTTTATAATTAATAACAACTTCTTTACCCCATTTTTCAGCTTGGCTGTAATAGTATTCAACAAACTTTTTTCGATAGTCTTCATCAAGCTCTTCTACCCACCAATCAAACCAAATAACATCAGGTTGGTAGTTATCAATAACTTCTTTTAACTTTGCATACCATCTGTCATGAAATCGCTTATTAGGCTTAAAGTCTGTAAGTTCATGTTGATCCGTGTATAAATCTGACGTTTCTGCAGTCGCGTCAAAATTATAAGCATTTGCATAGTAAACCCACGTAAATGCGTGATGGAATGAGGTAAGTAGCTTTAAATCTCGCTCGGCTAGTGCTTTTTGTAGGTCGCCTGTAATGTCTTTCCCCGTTGTTTCTTTCGAGTTCCAACGAGTTACTTTACTGTCCCACATAGCGTAGTTATCGTGGTGAATGGCTACTGGCCCTGCAAATTTAGCACCCGACAATTTAAACAAATCAGCCCACTCTTCAGCGTCAAATTTGTCAGGGTTAAACTGCTTAATAATATCTTTGTAACCAAATTTAGAAGGGTGTCCATGAGCATCTACATGATGCTTAAACGAGTATGACGACTTTGGCTTTTTGTCATCACCAAATAAACGTACTTCACCTGTTTTCCAGTCATACGCCTCTTCCATATACATATCTAAACCATACCAACCTGACGCGTATTTCATGCCTATATTCGCGGTAGATGTAGGTCCAAAATGCGTGTAAATACCTAACTTTGCATCTTGAAACCAGTCAGGCTTATGATTAACTTTTCCGAGTTCTTCCCATGACGCTGCAGTTTCAGTTTTAACAGTACTATCTACAGGTGCTGCTTTTATTTCTTTATTAGCCTGTTCACCCGAACAACTCGCTAACAATATAGCTAACGAAACTGACACGAGTGATTTAGGTGACGAAAAGCTAGGCGTATTCTCTTGATGTATACCTTTACGGCTACCGAATAAGTTTATATTCATTTTAATTGCTCTTTATCGTTTATATTTATAGGTTGTGTATACCGCGCGACTTACAAGAAGAAGGCGTAACACAACATCATTGTTAATATTAAAATTAGCGAAACAACACGTGGGTCAGATATGCCACTGAGTGGTTTTTCTGTTAATACATGCAACGGGCTTTCCCAACAAAATTTATCAACTACGTCTTGATCAGGCTTAGGTGTTGCATAACTTACTGCCACTAAAATAATGCTACTAATAACAAACAGCCACCAAGCTTGTAGCATGAATGGAATACCTAAATGATCAGTAAAGTAGCGAAGAGGATTACCTTCATTGTCGTACCCTAAAAATGCTCCTGACACTGCAGGAAAGTCTAAACAAAATACAACAGCTCCCAAGGTAAACCCACCAATTAGCGTACATAACGCAGCCTTTGCTGTACCTCTTCGCCAAAATATACCCCATATAAAAACAGCGCTAATAGGTGGAGCTAAAACAGCGATCATTTGATTAATACCTTCAAAAATCCCACCAAACTTTTCACCTTGCGTTGACCAAGAAATTGCAAGTAAAAGCACTACAAACACTGTGATTCGGCCATAAAATACGAGATTTTTTTCAGATGTTTGAGGGCGAACTCGCTTTACGATATCAATACTAACTAAGGTAGCAGTTGAATTTAACGCGCCAGCGACCGTACTCATTAACGCAGCTAGTAATCCAGCAATAACAATACCTTGCAAACCTATAGGGAGTAGTTCTTTTATCATAACAACCAAGGTTGCATCTTTGTTGCTACCAATTTGTTCTTGAAACAAAACATAAGCAAACACACCCGGTAACACCATAAATAAAACAGGTAATATTTTAATAAAGCCCGCAAATATAGGGCCTAACTGTGCATCTCGTTCCGTTTCAGCACCAAGTACTCGCTGTACGATGGTTTGATCACTACACCAATACCAAATCCCCAAAATAGGATACCCCAGTGCCATTGCGTACCAACTATATTCACCTTCGGTACGCAGCATACTTAATTGTTGTGGCTTGGTTGCAGCTTTTAACTCGTCTAACGATGATATACCGGTATCTTTTAATGCAATGTACGCAAAAATAGCGACGGCCGCCGAACCAAAGATAAGGGTTACCGTTTGCACAGCCTCGGTTATAACAACAGCCTTTAACCCACCAAGCGCGGTATATAGTAATGTTAAAGCTGAAATAATTAATATCGACCAAATAATGTCAATATCTACAAAGCTTTGAAATACAACAGCGCCGGCATATAAAGTAACCCCTATATGAATAAATAGGGCGCCAATTACCCCCATAATCGCGAGTACTGTACGAGAAGCTGGTCCATATCGGCCTTCAATATACTCAGGTAAGGTAGATATTTTTGTACGAAAATAAAACGGCGCAAACACTAAGCCAAGTAAAATAAGTAGAAAAGGTGCCAGCCATTCAAAGTTACCAACCACCATACCTTGATCGTAACCAGATGCTGCTAACCCAATTAAATGAACCGTGGATATATTGGTGGCAAATAACGCCATACCAATCATTGGCCATCGAAGTGATCTACCTGCTAAAAAATAACTGTTTGTTGACGACGATGCGTTTCTTCCGCAGTAGCAACCTAACAGTGTTATTCCAAGCAAATAGGCAATTATTATTGTTATATCAACCCAATGTATATTCATAGTTTATCCTATCAAAAACCTATTGCGGCTCCGCCATCAACGGTATAGCACTGTCCCGTTATAAACTTTGCCGCTGTAGAGCTTAAAAACACTGCCATATTCGCAATATCTTCCGGCTCTCCCATTTTTTGCATTGGCGTTCTCGCCAATACTTTTTGTTTGCGTTGGTCATCATTTGCGAATGCTTTATCGGTCATAGGCGTATGTATCCACCCCGGAGCAATTGCGTTGACACGTATACCTAAGCTAGACCATTCAGCAGCGAGGCCTCGTGTTAAACCTAAAACCGCTGTTTTTGCAGTTGTGTACGCTATAACGTTTGGAACTCCCATAAACGAAGCCATAGATGCCATAAACAAAATACTGCCTTGCTCATGTTCAATCATTTTAGGAGCAACAAGCTGAGACAACGCGAATGCTGCTTTGACGTGCGTATTAAGTACATCGTCGAAAGACTCTTCTGTTACCTCTAACGCGGGTTGCTTAATATTTTGACCTGCGTTATTGATCAAAATACTTACGTGACCATTGAACGTACCTTCAACATGCTCCACCATTTTTTGCCTGTCTGTAGCTTGTGTAATATCACCAGCGTAATAGGTTGCGCTATTTCCAAGTATTTTTACGGCGTCTTCTAGCACTTCAGCTCTTCGCCCGGTAATGCACACCTTGGCACCAGCGGTAATTAAACCTTGCGCTATTGCAAACCCAATTCCAGTGCCGCCACCGGTAACCAGTGCAATATCTTGCTGCAAGTTATGCTTATCATTGTTAACGTTCATACGTTAAATATCTCTCTTTAAATAACAACTAAAGTCGTCTGTAACCTAACTCGGCTCCGCCCGAAACATGTTGAATATGTCCGGTAACAAAACGTGCGTCGTCTGAAACTAAATACACTGATGACGACGCAATTACGTCACCTTCAGGGCAATAACCTAATGCATGGATTTTGTCTAAATAATCTTCCATTGAAGCGCTATCAGGCTGTTCGTCCGCCCATTCTCTTAACATAGGAGTCCATACACCCGCTGGGCATACCGCATTTACGCGAATGCCAAACTCTGCATAATCTAAGGCCATTGATTTAGTTAAGGAGTTCATTGCCCCTTTAGTAGCTGTGTATGCCGCATGGTTCGCTTGACCAATAACACCAGCCATACTTGATGTATTTAATATGCAACCTTTCGATTGTTTTAACGCTTCTAGTCCATGGCGAGCAGTTAAAAATACGCTTTTAATGTTGGTATTAAAAACCGTATCCCACTCTTCTATGGTTGTGCTATGGATAGGCTTTGTGGGAGCGCTAACACCTGCATTATTATGAATAATGTCAAGTTTTCCAAACTTATCTAAAATAAAGCTAATCGCTTTTGATACTTCGTTATCGTTTGATACATCGCACCGTATACCGTAATGCTCGCCATCTAATTCCGACGCTTTCTGTTCAACGTAGTTTTTATCTAACCCACAAATAACAAGTTTTGCACCTTCATTAGCATAGGCTTGAGCACACTCCCAGCCAATACCATCAGCACCACCGGTAAGAAATACGACTTTGTTCTTTAGTCTCATTTCGTTACCTCAACCAGTGGTGACATAGATGACCAATTACCTTCACCGTGAAGATTAAGTAAGCATTTTTCAGTATGTGTCCACCAACGCTGAGTGGTGGGGTCTGCCGCCATCACTTTATTGTCAGCGTCAATATCCGTTCCTATATATTCAGCGTATGTAAACAAGTAGAGCGATGAATCAACTTCAACTAAAAATGTCGTCCAATTGCGGTAGTTCGATTTAACCATGCCGTCTACAACACCTGGCCAGTTGGCTTGATGTAATTGACGATACTCCAACTCATGCTGTGGTTTTAAGCCACTTATCAAACCCATTTTTTGTACTGGCTTGTTTTTATATGGAAATACTGTGTCGCTAGCTACAAGATTCATCCACTCCATTCGTAACCATTTTTCGTCTTTTTTGGCTCGTTTATGCGGAATTAATTGATTGGTTAACAACGTTAATTCCGACGAACTGCTGGCTAAGCGCTTTTCCCAACCAGTTATTGTTTTATCAGGGCTTTCAAAATAGGCAAACACCATTACTTTCTCATTTAACTCTCGAAAATAAATGGAGAGGTTATGAATGTTTTCACCTGCTAGCGTTATATGTTGGCTTTCAACTTTTTGAGCTATTTTTTTAAGACCTTTGACTTGGCTGGCAGGAGCAAAAGCGACTAAGCCTATTCTCTGTTTCTTATCTGCCAGCATGCGATTTTCATATGCTGACAACCCGTAAGAGTTACTGCTTACAAAACACAAACTAACAAAAAGTAATATAAGTTTTTTCATCATGTTAAATCTTATTTATTGTTTGGAGAGCTTCTTGAGTCGGTTCCATACCAGCGCCAGCAGCTTGAGACGCTTGATAATAACCATCTTTAACCTGTGCAGGGTGTTTCATCCACTGACTTAACCAAGGAATATATTCTAGTAAATCACAAGCAGGATGTGCCATACATAAATGCTGATGCACTTGCCCCATATCACCAACGTGCGGTACTACGGGTAAATTATTTGCATGAGCAAGTTCGGCAACGGTCCACCATTCTGTAATACCTGCCAACCTAACAATATCAGGTTGAACAAAATCTACTGCTCCAGCTTGTATAAAATCTCTAAACTGTTGAGTTAAATATAATTGTTCACCTAATGCGATAGGAGTAGATATTGAGTTAGCTAAACGCTGGTGCCCTTTAATATCATCAAATCCCATAGGTTCTTCTATCCAGCTTATATCAAAGTCAGCTAAACGACTTCCTAGTCTTATTGCTTCAGGCAACGACCATCGACCATTTGCGTCTGTCATAATACGAACATCGTCACCTAGTGCATGGCGAACCGCTTCAACACGCTTCAAATCTTCAGTACCAGAATCGCCACCCACTTTTATTTTAACTGCGCGATAGCCATGTTCTTCAACCATTCGTCTACAGTCTGAAACCAGTTCTTCTTTTGTCCAGTTTAACCAGCCACCATCCGTATTATATGCTTCAAGATTTTCTTTACCTGACGCGCCAAGTAGGTTCCATAACGGCACATCATAAGCTTTACATTTTAAGTCCCATAAAGCGATGTCTATAGCACCCAATGCTAAATGCGTAATACCCGAACGCCCTACCCAATAAATTTCACTCGACTTGTACATTTTGTTCCATAAAGCTCGAGTAGCTAAGGCATTCTCTCCAATTAATAGAGGGCCGAAACTATCAGTTATGCAATCTACAATGAGCTTATCGGTAGGTAAATGTGCATGAGTACCTGAAAAACCATAACCAATATGACCTGTGTCCGTATGAATAGCTACACCAGGAGCTCCCCAGTGTGTAATGGAATGAGTACTATCTTTTATACCTCCGCGAGTTACTGGAGCATGTAAAATAATAGGTTCGAGTTTGGTAATAATCATAAGTTGTATTTATTCCGGTATATAGATAAAAAGTTGTGTTCTTCTTGATAACAATTGACGTTAATAATCAATAATCGCTTTGATCAAATTTGGTTTCCCAATAAGCTGTGTAATTTCCTCATCTAAATGAGAAAAACGAAGTCGTTCAGTGATCATTGCCGTTGGATCCATCTGATTTGTTGAAATCGCATTAATTACCTTATTGAAGTCTGACGACAATGCTGCGCGGCTAGCCAGTAGCGTAATTTCACGCTGCTGAAAATTTTCCGACTCTATTTTCACATCGCCATTAAATAACCCAACAAAAACAACACGACCACCAAACTCAACAATATTAAAACTATTGTTCATAGAGTACTCATTACCCGTAGCATCTATAATGCAAGCAGGTAATTGCCCGAAGTGCTCTTTGA
Organism: Colwellia sp.; assembly: GCA_020630795.1. Taxonomy (GTDB): domain Bacteria; phylum Pseudomonadota; class Gammaproteobacteria; order Enterobacterales; family Alteromonadaceae; genus Pseudocolwellia. The sequence continues at coordinate 292,099 of JAHDIK010000001.1, read as the reverse complement.
GCTGTGTGCGTAAATCTCCTTTGGCGTTTAAACACACCTCAAAATTAAGTTGGTTTTTAGCAAAGTCGAGTCGCATATCATCAACATCGACTACGACAAGATTTGCGCCTGCTGCTTTCGCGAATAATGCAGCGGCGATACCAATAGTTCCCATTCCAAGCACTACCACTGGCTCTCCAGCGTTAATATTTGCTCGTTCAACCGCATGGCAACCAATCGCTAAAGGCTCTACTAATGCAGCCTGTTCAACAGTTAATTGGTTTGCTTTATGAAGATACTGAGTAGGCACCAGCATAGTAGGTGTATGACCGCCATCAAAATGAATCCCTAAAACACTAAGGTTACGGCAGCAGTTTGTTTTTCCCGCTCTACAGGCAATACATTCTCCGCAAAAATAATAAGGTTCAACAACGCATCTATCACCAACCTCTAAATTTGAATCTTCGTGATGATTAATGACTTCCACACATAACTCATGCCCCAACCTACGAGGATACGTAAAAAAAGGTTGCTTGCCGCTCATTGCGTGAAGATCAGAACCACAAACTCCGCACGATAATACTTTAACCAAAGTGTGCCCATCAGTGAGCTTTGGTTCGGGAATATCGACAAAACCAAATTTACCAGGCTCGATTAGGTTTAAACTTTTCATACGCGTCTACTTTCTCTAATTAAGGCGTTCTAAAACCATCAGTTGATATAAATACTAACAACAATTCAAAATAAAACTTGCACAATTACCTAAATGGTAAATATTATAAAAATAAGTTTTAATTCTTTTGGTTAATTTCATGAAAAAGCCCATTTATACATTAGATAAATTAAGGTTTGAAATAGACAATTGCTTACCTCAAGTTTCCGCTGCAAAAAATAACAAAATCGAGCTAAAAGCCATATCTAACGGTAACTACCCTGGTAAAAAGATAGGAAAAAAACTTTTACAAGGTATTAGTAGCATGGGTTTTATGCATGTTGTAGATGAGCAAGACTGGGGAATTGAACCACATCGAAATGAAGGTATAGAAATTTGTTTTCAAGAGAATGGCTTTAACACACTGACCGTAGATGGTAATAAATACAACACTCCAGCAAAAACATTAACGATTACTCGACCATGGCAATTACACCAAGTTGGTGATCCTAATTTAAGCCCAGGAAGGTTGCATTGGATCATTCTAGACGTAGGTGTTCGTCAACCCAATCAAGCATGGTTTTGGCCTGATTGGTGTATCTTGACTGATGCAGATAAAAATGAACTAGAGTTGCTTCTCCGTGGTAACGAACATCCCGCATGGCAAGCAAACAATGAAATTTTACAAATATTCAAACGCTTACAATCTGTTATAGAGTCTGAACCATTAGAGCAATTTGCATCGCATATTATGCTGTATCTAAACCAATTATTACTCGCATTGTTAGAGCTATTAAGAACACAAAATATTGTTACAGAAGAACACTTAACAACGAAAGCACGTACGGTTGAAATTTTTTTAGAGGAACTCAACTCTGATCATGAAATTGCAGCATTTGAATGGACGTTAGCACTCATGGCCAATCATTGCGGTATGGGTAGATCGGCTTTTAGTAATTACTGCCAACAGCTTACTAACTCTAGCCCTGTTATTTATTTAAATCGATGCCGTTTGCAGCACGCCGCAAAGCTACTCGTTAATAAAAACTGCACATCAATAACTGAGTTAGCGTTTGATTTAGGTTTTTCTAATAGCCAATATTTTACACGTTGCTTCAAAAAACATTTTGGCGTGCCTCCCCATCAATGGCAAAAGCAACAGCTAACCCCAAATAAGGCTCTTTAAAATGACATAACAGCGCAAATCATGTACAAGTAGTAGTTAATAACAACCAATAACACTCGTTCTCTGGAGCTACTAAATGACTAAAGTAATCATGTTTACTATGCTAATACTTTGCCTTTTTCCACAATTGGCAAGCTCAAATGCATACACCGAAATATTATCAATGCGAGAACGAGCAGAGTTTATCGATGATATTACACAAAAACGTGTTCAGACTTTACTTCCACAACTAATGACCGAAACCAACATTGATATGTGGATACTTATCAGCAGAGAATATAACGAAGACCCCATCGTCAAAACAATGCTTCCATCAACATGGCTTTCGGCTCGTCGCACTACAATTTTAGTTTTTGCGAGAGAAAATGATAAAAAAGTTAATGCTTATGCTGTCGCGCCCTATAACGTTGGCAACGTATTCAAAAGAGCTTGGGATAAAGAATTGCAACCAAACCAATGGTTAGCATTGATGAATATTATTGATAAGTACAATCCTAAAAACATTGCGCTTAATCAATCGAAAACGTGGGCACATGCCGACGGATTAGTCGTTACAGACAAACAAAACTTTATGCGTTTTTTACCTAAAAAGTATGAGAACCGAATTATATCTTCCGAACCATTAGCGATTGGTTGGCTAGAGCAACGTATTCCTGAGGAATTAGAACAATATAAAAAAATGGTTTCAATTGCGCATAGTATTATCGCAGAGGCTTTTTCAAGTCACGTTGTAAAAGTTGGTCATACAACGCCAAAAGATATTGTATGGTGGTTACGAGAAAAAGTGCGAGAATTAAAGCTTAAAACATGGTTCCATCCTAGTGTATCTATTCAACGAAGTGACAATAGTGCATTTGATCACGAAAGCAGCTTTACAAATACGAATGAAAATGACGTTGTAAAGCGAGGAGACTTACTTCATGTTGATTTTGGAATTACCTATTTACGTCTTAATACCGACACACAACAACACGCCTACGTATTGCACAAAGGAGAAAGCCAAGCGCCTAAATATCTTCAAAAAGCTTTACGTAAAGCAAACGACCTACAAGATATTTTTACAAACAATTTTAAAGAAGGAGTAACTGGCAACGTTGTATTAAAATCCTCTCGAGAGCAAGCAATTAACCAAGGATTAAAACCTACTATATATACTCACCCTCTGGGCTACCATGGTCATGCAGCAGGTACAACACTAGGTATGTGGGACTCTCAAGGCGGTGTAGCGGGTTCGGGCGACTACCCTTTACACCTTAATACAGCCTATTCAATTGAGTTAAATAATGCGACATTTATAAAAGAGTGGAATAAAGAAGTAAGAATAATGCTCGAGGAAGATGCCATTTTCGACAACTCAGGGGTGTGGTATTTAAATGGTCGCCAAACTGAATTATTACTCATTAAATAACCTTTTATAATAAAAAGCACCACATAGTGGTGCTTTTTCATGCAAGTTAAGTCTGCGTAATCGAATTTATTTCATTTCGATTGAAGAGACTGAGTTTAACAAACCTAAGTCCGTTTTTTGGTATTGCTCTTTGAAACTCGCAACATCTTTAGACAAAAATTCATTTACTTCTTTCACAGCCTTTTCAAGCGCATCTTGACCTTTTTCTAAATAAATATTTGCCGTTGGAGAAGGCTTGCCGTAGCGACTTCCTACGTATGCCCATGCGGTAAATATTTTAGAGGTTACTTTATAACTTTCATCAACAATACCGTTAGTTTTAGGTATTGAGCGTAATCCTTTGTCTAGCTCTCCAATACGTTTAACAAGTTCGTCAGCTGAATTTACAAGCAATGTCATCGGGTGTTGCTCTTTGTCACCTTCCACACTTTCTAAAGACTTATTTGCCATTGTTTTAATCAAACCAATGTCTTTCTTGCTATCAACCAAGGCATGAACCGCTTTAGTTAACGTTGAATACATATCTACTGCTTGATGTTGTAACACATAATTGTCTTTCAGGTCTTGAACTGACACTGAATAACGAGGGTCTTTAAGTACTTTGGCGGTTGCTTGCATTTCATGATCATTCAACGACACCGTTAATGTGTAAGTACCAGGAACCACTTCAGGTCCAGCAGAACGAATATCTTTATCTTCTTTTGGCTCTTGTCCTGGCATGTTTAACGCGCCGTCAGACTCTAAGCCCCAAACGATTCTGTTTACACCCTGCTTCAACTTAGTAACAAATGTTCGAACAACTTCACCTTGCTCATTTTTTACAATAACACGTGCTTTATTAGTTAATGCTGGTGTAACGTCTTTTGCCTTAGATTTAGCTTTTTTCGCTTTTGCTAATTTGCGTAACTTATCTTTATCTTCATCAGGGTGAGGTAAGTGATCGCCAGAAGCCATTACCGTTAACGCAACACCATAAACTTCGTTTTCGCCTACATATGCTGCATCTCCCCAAAATCTTGAAGATGGTGCTCTACTACTAACATATTGCTGTCCATCAGACACACTTAGTAGCTTTAAAGGTGCGTTAAATGATTTTTCATTTAGTCCACGTAGCGCACTATAATCGTCAATAACAATAATTGAACGACCATGAGTACCTAAAACTAAGTCATTTTCACGTTGCTGAATTGCCATATCCATCACAGAAACTGTTGGTACATCGTCATATTTAAACCATTCATCTCCACCATCGGTAGACGTATATAAACCTAGTTCTGTACCTAAAAATAAGAGATTTTCATCTTTATGATCTTGCAGTACTGACAGTGCATAACCACGAATATTTTTAGTGGTTAAGTTACTAAATTTGCTACCGTACTTAGACGCTTTAAAAATGTATGGTTTCATATCACCACGGCGATGGTTATCAAACACGATAAATGCTTCATCTGCTTTATGTAACGAAGGTGCAATATGCGGCACAAATGAATTTTTTGGTGCCTTACGTGCTTTTTTCTCAACACTCTTCCATGATTTACCACCATCTTGAGTCACATGAATTCGACCATCATCAGTACCAACCCAAATAACACCTTGTTTAATTGGGCTAGGCGCGATCGTAATTATTGCGGTATGGTTTTCTGCAGCTGTAACATCTGGTGTTAATCCGCCAGAGTCTTTATAACGCTGAAATTTTGGATTATTAGTTGATAAGTCGCCTGAAATTACTTGCCACGTTTCACCACGATCCGTTGATTTGTGCACAAACTGACTGCCGTAATAAATAGTATCTTTATTGAATGGGTCTTGCGCTAAACCTGCATTCCAATTGAAACGTAGTTCGGTTTCTTTGTTTGGTGGAGGTGGCATAATTAGGTTTTGCTCGCCAGTGTTTAAATCCCAACGACTTAAATACCCACCTTGAGATTGGCTGTACCCTTTGGTTACATCATCAGGAAATGGCATAGCATCAAATCCGTCGCCAAAACCTATTTCTTGCCAATGTAGGTTTCGAATGCCAGCTGTGTGCCATACTTCAGCGGGACCTCTCCATGAACCGTTGTCTTGTAATCCACCATAAATATTGTATGGGTGAGCGTCGTCTACACGTATGTGGTAAAACTGAGAAATGGCAATGTTCTGTGCAAAGCGCCAGCTATCACCTTTGTCTTGAGTTACCGCGATTCCACCATCGTTACCTAAAATAAGGTGCTCTGAATTGTTTGGGTTAATCCATAAACTATGGTTGTCAATGTGGATAGTATTACCCGCCGCACAACAATCTACTTTTTGGATAAAACTAAATGTTTTACCACCATCAATTGAACGCCTAATTTTGGTTGCGATATTGTAAATAATATCGGGGTTATTAGGATCAACTTCGATCTCTGAATAGTAAAATGGGCGATCAGCTACACCAACTTCACTGTTTACTGTTTTCCAGCTAAGTCCACCATCGTCAGAACGTATTAACGCACTTTTTTCCGCTTCTACTAATGCATAAACAGTATTTGGTTGGCTTTCTGCGATATCAATAGTAATTCGACCTAGTTCACCTTCTGGTAAACCATCAGCCATTGTTTTTTCAGTCCAGGTTTCTCCACCATCGAGTGAAATATATAAGCCCGAACCTTCTCCACCTGATTCAAAGCGATCTGGCCAACGTCTAAACTGCCACATAGAAGCATATAATTTATTGGGATTGCGAGGATCCATTTTTATATCAGTAGCGCCAGTTGTATTATTTACAAATAAAATTTTCTTCCACGTTTTACCGCCATCTTCCGTTTTAAAAATTCCGCGTTCTTTATTTTCAGACCACAAAGTCCCCAACGCTGCTACGTAAGCAATGTCTGGATTGGTTGGGTGCAAAGCAATGCGGTTAATATGCTCGGTTTTCGCTAGCCCCATATTGGTCCAGTTTTTACCTGCATCAATCGACTTATATATGCCGCCACCTATGGATACCGAGTTTCGAACATTTCCCTCCCCTGTACCTAACCAAACAATATCTGGAATAGATTGGTTGATAGCGATAGCACCAGTAGATGCGTAATCTTCATGTTCAAAAATAGGCGCCCAATTTAAGCCAGCATTTTCTGATTTCCAAACACCACCTGACGCTGCAGAAGCGTATATTATATTTGGATTTGAAATAACGGCTTCCACATCAGAAATACGCCCACTAGTTGCTGCGGGACCAATATTCCTAACCTTGATACCTGATAGTAAATCAGTATCTATTGATGCTACTGCTTGCGTAGCCAATACACTCGAAAGTAAAAGTGTAATAAGGGACTTTTTCATGAATGATTACCTTATATTTTTTATGGTACAACTCACTATATTTGTGAGGCGAGTTCATTTAGCGATAGCTATTTTTAGCATTTTTACCAAATAAAAAATAAAAGATTCGTTGAGACGTATATTTAATACGTTGTTTTACTAACACGTTATTGAGCAAAGGCCTTACTACACTAGACATCACGCCTTTAATTTATAGATATTAACGTGTAAAGTAAGACCATAATTAAAATAAAAATATGCTGTAGGAAACCTTAAAATGCATGCCGTTGTTCGAATGTATTATTTATCTCGTTGGTTTTACGAAAAAAACATTCCATTAATACCAAACTTACTCCATAAATTTATCCGAATTGTATTTGCGTGCGACGTAAAATACACAGCTAAAATTGGTAAAAATGTTGGTTTTTTCCATAACGGATTAGGTGTCGTTATTCATAAGCACGCCACTATTGGCGATGGCTCCTTACTTTATCAAAATGTTACTATCGGTGGTAACGGGAAAAGCGAAGATGACAATGGTGTCCCAACAATAGGAAAAAACGTATTTATAGGTGCTGGCGCTGTAATTTTAGGACCTGTTGTAATTGGTGACAATGCTAAAATCGGTGCGAACTCGGTGGTGCTGTCAAATGTTGGAGCTAATACAACGGTTGTTGGCAGTCCGGCGAAAGAAGTGAAGAAAAAACATGTCTACTAGTAATAAGATACGCGTATTGCACCTTTTTGCCAATTTAAACTTAGGTGGTGCTGAAAGTCGAATAATGGACTTATATCGCTCTCAGGAAAAGAGTGATGTTATTAATGACTTCGTGATAATGACAGATACAAAGTGTTATTTTACAGATGAGGTACTCAACACCAAAGGTACTATTCACATAATTGAAAACCCGCAGGTTAATTTAATACGAACTTTGTGGAATTTATTTGTACTACTCCGGAAGTCACCCAAATATAATGCTATACACTCTCACACATCCTACTTTTCGGGGATAGTCGTCTTTATTGCATGGTTAGCTGGTATAAAAAAACGTGTAACACATGCTCGAAACCAGTCATTAGGACATTTACAAAAGAAAAAGGGGTTTTCGTTTAAGTTAGGGCAATCACTTTGTAACCATTTTGCAACTAAAAAATTAGCTATATCGAGCTGTGCAGGAGATTTTTTATATGGCAACAATGATTACTTCGTAGTACCTAATGCTTTCGAATTTTCAAGAATTATACACGTAAGTAATTATCAACGTAGTAAACTGCAAAATGATTTCAACATAGATCCTACCATTATTAACATCGTTATGATCGCACGTTTTAATGAGGTTAAGAATCATCAACACATAGTTAAAATAGCAAATGTATTGAAAAAAAATACTCTCAACTTCTGTTTTCACTTTATAGGTGACGGAAAGCTGTTAAAACCTATAAAACAAAAAATAAAAGAAGATAATATTACCCCGTTCTTTCGTTTTTGGGGTACAAGAAATGATGTAAAAGATATTATCCATTTGTTTGATATAAAAATAATGCCATCAATATCAGAAGGATTGGGAGTTTCAGCATTAGAAGCTCAGGCAGCAGGATTGCCTTGCATATTATCAACAGGTATCCCTAAAGAAGCTGATATTGGTATTAATCTCTGCCAATTTATAGACCTAGATGATTCAGTACAGTCATGGGCTAGTGCTATCATAAAGATGTCAAAGATTCCGTATCCAGATAAAGATATAATCGATAATACATTTCGAGACAGAGGTTTTACAATTGAATCATGTCGTAAAACTTACCGAGATTGTTATTTATGATAAAACCAGCACATATACTCCAAGTTATTCCAACACTTGCCGCTGGTGGTATTTCATCCGTTGTTATGAATTGGTATCGAAATATTAACCGAGACCATATCCAGTTTGACTTTATTACCTTCAACGATGGTCCCATTCGACAAGAAATTGAACAATTAGGTGGTAAAATCCATCTCATAAAAACATTTAAGCAATCACCACGTGAACACATTAAATCGGTTAACACTATATTCAGTGGCAAAAAGTACGATGCTATTCACGTTCACAACAGCTTCAAAAACGTCGTCATGTTAAAGCTTGCTCAAAATGCCAATATACCTATTCGAGTCTGTCATTCTCATACTTCGGGGTTAGAAAAGAAGTCTCTCGCTCCCGTTTTTTCAATTCTTCGCTACTTTACGCATAAATACAGTAATATTCATTTAGCCTGTGGTAACGAAGCAGGAAAGTTTCTTTTTGGTAACAAACCCTACACAGTACTTAATAATGCGATAGATGTAGATAGAATGCTTAATGATTTTATTGAACCAGCAGATATTTATAAAAAATATGACATAGCTAAAAATAAACGTATTGTTGCTTTAGTTGCGCGATTTTCAACGGTTAAAAACCACCAGTTTCTTGTAACGTTGGCTAAAGAAGAATATCTATCAGACGATATTCATTTTCTTTGTGTTGGTGATGGTCCGCTTAAAAACGATCTCATCAATGATATTACACAAGCTAACCTTGAGGATAAGTTTACTTTACTTCCGGCCAATCAAGACATTCCAAGTATTCTGAATATATGCGACGGGTTTATTATGCCGTCTTTATTTGAAGGGGTTTCCGTTGCGCTTTTAGAAGCACAAGCTGCTTCCCTCGTTTGCGTTGCGTCAAATACTATACCGCCTGAGGTTGATATGAATCTAAATAACTTATCATTTTTGTCATTAGAGCAACCTGCTGAATGGGTAAATGCACTTAACCAACTTGCAAAACAAAAGCTGGATGATAAGTTAATTCATAAGCGTTTTGACGATAGGGGATACTCGATTAATTCTGTAATAATGCGCCTTGAAACAATCTATAAAAAATAGAACGTTATTGCTGTTCCCATTTTTGCATTTTTCGATAAATAGTAGATGGATTTACTTCTAGTAAAACGGCAGCTTTAGCTACATTCCCATTACACTGACTAATTGCATTTTCTATGGCATTTCTCTCAACCACCTCTAGGGGAATAATTGAATTGTTAGATTCAAGCACTTCATCTGTTATCTTCATTTGGTGTGCAGGGCCTTTCGGAGTGCTCTTAGTTTCCATGCTATCAGCCAGTAAAGACTTAACCATGCCTTCTGTTACTAATTCCCCAGTATTCATAATACAGATACTATGTATAGTATTTTCTAACTGCCTAACATTTCCCGGCCATTTAAACGTTTGAATTAAGTTTTCTGCTCCTTTGGTAAAACCTAAAAACGTTTTATTATGTTGTGTATTGAATACGGTTAAAAAATGATTGGCTAACAATGTTACATCACTCTCTCTATCTCTTAATGGAGGAATCGTTAACGGAATAACATTAAGCCGATAGTACAAGTCTTCTCTAAATTCCCCACGGTTCATACAGTCGGATAACTTCTCAGAAGAAGCAGCAATAATTTGAGAGTCGAACGGAATAACTTTCGTATCGCCTAGGGCCGTATACTCTCGCTCTTGCAATACTCGTAACAGCTTAGCTTGTAAACCTAACGGCAATGTGGTTATTTCATCCAAAAATAAAGTACCGCCATGACTTTGTGATAGTAGACCTTCTTGATCTGACACAGCTCCAGTAAAAGCGCCTTTTTTATGTCCATACAATTGTGATTCAATCAACGTCTCAGAAAAATTAGCGCAGTTTATCGCAATAAACTTACCTTCACTTTTACAACCTAAACTATGACAAGCGTTAGCAACAAGCTCTTTACCTGTGCCGGTTTCGCCGTGGATGAAAATAGGCACATTCGCGCCTGCAGCAATACTGATATTTTTGTTCAACAATTGCATCGCTTTGCTCTCGCCTATGATAGGGCTAGAAGCGCCTGACTTTTCTAGAGGCTTATGATTTACGTTAGTAGCATCTTCAACAAGAAAAGATAGCTCTTTATTTTTCCAGGGTTTAGAAATAAAGCGGTGCATAACTTGCTGATTAAAGCCTTGCGCTATTTGATCAAAATCTTGATATGCACTTAACATAATACGCGTTGAATCAGGCCATAACTCTTGAACTTTTAAAAGCAATTCAGTGCCTGAAATATCTGGCATTCTTTGATCTGAAATAACAACCTTTGGTTGATTACTTTGTATAAATTCTATTGCTAATCGAGGAGAAGTGAATGCCTCTATACGAACGTTTACTCTCATTAAGCAACGCTTAATAGATGCCAATATTTCTCTTTCATCATCTACAATTACAACAAGAGGGAGTGAATCGATATAATCCAAAATTTATAACCTTTTAAAATTATCGTTATACATTAATATATACAATAAGTGGCTTCTGCGTTTTTTCTTGATACTGAACTAACCGTAAGATTAACGCCTGAGTTAATACGGTTTGAGCACCCAGGATTTTTTGTTCGTTGTGATTCAAAATGTCTTGCGCAACAATCATCCCATCACATAAATGATCAACACTTTTTGGCACTTCAAGTAACTCTTCTTGCTTAGGTGCTTCGATCAACTTAACAAATTCGCCAAAAATTTTATTATCAAAACGTTGCCCTACCATTGGCTTCATTACAATTAAAGCTTCGGTCGGGCAAACTGGCAGTCCCGATACCTTTCCTGAAACTAATAAATCAAAAAATACCACAATAGATAAAACTCTCGACCCAATAGGTATGTGCTGTTGCGATAAATGATCAGGACTTCCACTTCCGTCTATGTTTTCGTATAAATGTTTAACAATATCAGCACTTGCTTTTAGAATATCTGTTTCACCAATAATGTCTGCACTCGCTTGAGGAAACTTAACCCATAAATGTCGCTCTTGAGCAGACAATGAATCCCAAGGTTTATCTATAATCTTAGACGGTAAGCTATACATACCAACGCGATAAAACAACGCAGCTAAATAAATTCTAATATTAGTTAACTCTTTTAACCCAAGCCTTGCACCTAAGGCCTTAGCTTGATGAGCAACTCTATGTGTATGCCCCTGCATGTCATGCGAATACATTGATACTAAGTTTGCACTTAACCTGAGTAATTGATTATTGAAAGTTTTTACATGAGATAACTCTTCAATAGAGTTGTCATATTCCTCTTGAATAAAGCCAGTAACAGCATCCAGTGATTTTTGATTAAGAAAAAGCCTTTGATTGTCTGCTTTTAATTTTTTTATCGCAGACAACTTCTTATTTTCATCTTTTAATTCCGAAATCAAATCAGCCAATTTAGTTTTTAACTCATCATTATTCCACGGCTTGTTTAAGTAAATGGATGTGTGCCCTTCATTAATAGCCTGTACCGCCATTTCAGTATCGGCATAACCTGTTAATACTACACGCTTGGTGCGAGGGTTTATTTCATAGATACGTTTTAAAAACTCGGCTCCCGACATGGTTGGCATTTTCATGTCTGAGATGACAATTTGAGTAGGAGTTTCTTTATAAAACGCGAGTGCTTCTGTAGGGTTTTCATATAGATGAACATCATAGTCGTCGCGTAATACGCGTTGTAATGCTTTTAATACTTCAACTTCATCATCTACAATTAATATCGAAGGTAACATCATCCAATCCTTAACAACTAAAAATAAACGCCTTGTTTAATGGCATGCTAGCATTATACTTATTAAATATACGACTTTTTCAGGCAGGTGAAAATTGAAAGGTGCGATCTTTGTTGGTTTTTCAGCATTTATAGAAGAAAAATATGGCCTTGCCGTGTGGGTAACAGCACTCGACCAGTGTGAACTAAAGTCTAATGGTGTATACCTCTCAACTGAAATTTATGATGACAATGAATTTGAAACCATTATTACAAAATTAGCTACACTAACAGGTTCCTCAATAGAGAGTCTCCAACGAGATTTTGGCCAATATTTTTTCCCTCAGTTAATGTCAATCGCGCTCAAGCATATTGAAAAAATTACTAACCTTTTTGAATTTTTAATTGCGGTAGACAATGTTATCCATATAGAAGTAAAAAAAGCAGATCACTTGGCTTACACTCCAACACTATTTTACGATCAACCCAAGAGTAATGTACTCATTATGCGATATGTATCTAAAAGAAAAATGTGTTATTTTGCTGAGGGTTTAATATTAGGTGCAGCGCAACATTTCAACCAATCTGTATCGGTTAGTCAAACTCAATGTTTATGTAAGGGAGATGATCATTGCCTAATACGCCTGGAAACGTAAATGCTCAGTTATTAGAAAAAGTTAACATACTTGAAAAAGCGCTAGCCAACGAACGACAGGCGAAAAGAGTTTTAGAAGATAAACTAGATGCAAAGGCACAAGTAAACTTTGACCAAAATAAAGATATTCTCGACGCTTTAGAACACGCTAATGATCGCCAAATACAATTTCAGTTCCTAGCTCTACTTACACAAGATTTATTATCTGATAAAAACATTGACGAAATGATTCATTTTTTCGTCTTAAATTTGTCTAAATTGATGAGTCACTGCCCTGTTTTTCAAATAACACAAACCGCCAAAAAAAGTAGAACAATCTCCAGAATGAACTTAACTACAAATTGCTGGACCAGATTAGATTGGAATAACCAATATAATGACGCACTAAGCTATATGCTTAATCAAGATGATTCGTTATGGCACCGAGAAGAAAAGGAAGGTAATCAGGTTTTTGCTCCTCTAAAGCACTTAATTAAAAGTAATTCAATTCTTTACCTACCACTACATATATCTAAAACACAGAGTCGACTGCTCATATTAGATTTAGACCATTATTGTTACGACAAGGGCTTTAAAGAAACTCTGAATATAGCAGGCCAACAATTCTCTTCTGCACTCAAGAAAAGAACTACAGAAATAGAGCTGTCATATAATTTTCAAGTACTACAAAGTACCCTATCAGAACTAAGATCAACTCAACAACAACTTGTTCATAGTGAAAAAATGGCTTCTCTAGGGCAGTTATCTGCAGGAATTGCCCACGAAATTAATAATCCGATAGGTTTTATCACGAGTAATCTTCATGTTCTAAAGGATTACTCGGCAATTTATAATCAAGCGCTAAACACATACTCAGCTAATTCAATTTCAGTGTTAAAAGAACACCCAAAGCTTGAAAAAAATTTGGCTTTTGCTCGAAGCGATATTGATGATCTAATCAATTCATGCATTGAGGGGGTTGAGAGAATTTCGGAAATAGTACTCAGCTTAAAAGCATTTTCTAAAAAGGAAAAAGATGAATTTTCTCAAATTAACCTAAATGAGATAATCAAATCTTCCTTAAAGATCGTATGGAATCAATTGAAGTACGATCACGAAGTAATTGAAAATTTAGCAATAGATTTACCTGAAATACTAGGAAATTACGGTCAATTACAGCAAGTATTAGTCAATTTATTTGTTAATTCAGCGCAAGCAATGAAAGGCAATGGTCAACTAACCGTTACCAGTAATGTCGTTGGACACTATATTGAAGTCAGCGTAACAGACACTGGGTGTGGAATGGATAATAAAACGATTAAGAAATTGTTTGAGCCATTTTACACAACTAAGAGTGAAAATGAAGGCACAGGATTAGGGCTTTCCGTTTCTTACGCTATCATTGAAAAACATAATGCAACAATAAGTGTAAATTCTGAACAAGATATTGGAAGTACTTTTACTTTAAGGTTTCCAAAACTGTCAAAAGCCCGAGAATAGTATCACTATCACCGGGCGACCTTTTTTAAATTCTCGTTTAACAGTTATTAGGCGTTATAAATTTGCAGTAATGTTCTCTGGATTATAAATATGAAATACAGAGTAACGGCTTGTTGTTAAGTTATACTGCTCAGAATTTCTAAATGAAATTGATACTTCTACATCTTCACCATTAAAGTCAGATTTTTCATCACAATAGAACATTGCACTAATTGGAAATAACCCTTTATTTAGCTCAACGTCACCCGTTAAAACTTGATCAGCTTCATAACGAGAGACCAAATGTAATCGACTATCAATAACACGTTTTTTATTAATATCAATACGGGCATAACATGAGCAAATTTTAGTTAATTCTCCCTTATTTTTCCCCATTTTTGAGTTAGTTAAATAGAACTCAACACCAACTTGTAAACGCCCTTTTTTATGATTAGGAAACAAACCGTTCATTCTATACATACTTTTAGAAGGCTGAGCAATTCCATAGCTTTTATGACTCGAAAGAGAAAAACGAGTTTCATGTAAAACAAACGAACCTACATCTTGCATATAAGGAGCTTTTTCTAGCGTTTTTGGAATTGGATACACTCTCGCTATCCACCCAGGAAACAGATCAGCTTTCGCTACAGCTTGTTTTAAAACTTCATTTGATCCCACATGATATGGGTTAAGCGTACGCAAAATTGAAAGCTCTTCATTATTGTGCTGAATTTCATTTTGAGTTGCCGCTAGTTGTTTATTTAACTCAGTAGATTTATCCCACTGCCAAAATGCAACACCGCCCAATAAAAGCAATAGGAAAGTAAGTACCCCAACTTTATAGCTTCTTTCAACTTCTTTATGATTTACGTTGATATATCGATCTTTTCTATATGAACCACTCATAATATTGCCCTCTAAATGAATCTACTGTTATCAATAAAGCAAAATACTTACCATTAATTTAACCCTTAAAAAACAACAATTTAAAATAAAAAATCTAAGCACTAATCGTTTTGCATTGCAATTTGCAACAACCTTACTCGCTATTTGCAAGGCCCTTCATTTAAAGAACATAAGCTACTGATATTTAAATAGAAAAAATCAGGCAAGAAAGTTGCACGATCAAAACAAACAAAAAAATCAGGAGTAGATATGCTAAAAAGAATCATGAATGCTTTTTCGTTCGTTATGCTAACTATTAGCACCCCGTCTTTGGCCATAGATTACGTGGATATTGAACTACAATTGCTCGTCGATATTTCAGGTAGCATAAACAGCTCAGAGTACGACCTTCAACTACAGGGTTACAAAGCTGCGTTCGAGGGCGATAAAGTTAAAAATGCCATTATTAACGGTACTGAAGGGCAAATTGCTGTGCAGTTAATTATGTGGTCAGGTAAAAATCAGCAAGAGGTAATGATTGACTGGTCTTTAATAGATTCAACACAGAGTTCTGAAAACTTCGCAGATCAGATTGGGGCATTAGCCCGCCCTTTTTCGGGAATGACAGCAATAGGTAGCGCGATAGAATATGCTTACCCATTATTTGAAAGTAATGGTTTTTCGGGATTCTCTCAAATCATTGATATATCGGGTGATGGTACTAAAAACAACGGAAAGTCTATCGCTGCTGCGCAAACTAATGCGTTAAATAGTGGTGTTGACACCATTAATGGCATAGTAATCACGACAGACCAATCTGTAATAGATCAATATTATAACGAAGTTGTTGGAGGAGATGACCCATTTCTACTTGCAGCGGCTGATTTTGCTGCATTTCAAGAGTCAATAGAAAACAAAATTGCTGCGGAAATCTCAGGAACACAACCAGTAAACATAGTCAGTGTACCTGAACCTAAAACTATTTATTTATTAGCGTTATTTTTAATACCAATCATTTTCAAACCATTTTCTGTTAGGAGAGTTGCTCATGAAAACAAGTAGATTACTAACAATTTTATTCTTATTGAGTTTTCAAACATTTGCTGAAGAATCAACATATAAATTAGAGTTTGGAAGAGTAATACACAATGACGTTGGCGAACCCGTAGGTTTTGAAAAAACAACTAGAATTCCAATTTCATTAAGTGGCGACTCTACTTTGTATGGCCTTGTAATAACTAGCCCAAAAGACGAAAAATTTACATTAAATTCAATTCACATCATGCCTATTGACCCAACAAATTTAGAGGCTAGAAAATTGATAGGTAAATCTATGTTGATTCAAAAAAGAGGCGCTATATTTATGCGAGCAAGTATTGACGATATTCCTGGTATTTATAACATGGAAATTTACATCAATAACAGCTTACACAGTTCGATAGAATACGAGTTAATTCCAATTGAAATTGCCAAAAACTAGCTCCGCATTCTTAAATACAAAAACTGGTGGAACTGATTTAAACAATCAGTAGAACAGTTTTATCGATATGGTGTTACATCTACAATATTGTATTTGCTTTTCAGTTCCACTAACAGCTCAGCATTTTTGTTGAGAAAATGGTTAAACTCAGTGATGATTTCAGGGTGATTAATTGTAGATAAATGGTAAGTATATACTTGGTAATTGATATTTTTATTTATGATTAACTCCCCTTCTTTATTTAATTTTTTTAAATGGTAATTCACTACGCTAGGCTCTAAATTAATCGCATCTACAGAACCAAATAATGTTTGTTTTATAATATCGATAGTTGACGGGCTTTCAATCAGGCGCGTATTTCCACTATTAATTAAATCTACCCATAAACTTGGGTGAAAACCTAGCAAACTTCCAAGACGTTTAACCTCTTTCCTCGAAGAATACGCTTTGTTTCTTTTCGTCATTGCACAAGCAATCAATTCAATAGTAGGTTTGCTAAAAGTCAATTTAGTATGCAATGGCTTGTCTGGAAACCACCTTCGATTATCGGGGTATTTAAAGTCAATGTCTTCATCTTCAAGCCACTTATCAAACCTTAATATAGGTAACGGAAGGTAAGTAAATTTATAACCTTTCGATTTTGCAAACGCGTCTAACAAGTCTTTCGTATGGCTAGGTTTTGGGAAGTCATATAACGGGTAATAACGAATATCTTGAACACCAATCACGAATTCCTTGGCGTTCAAAGAACAAGAAAAAACATATAGCAATAAATAAACAATATACTTTATCAAATACCCACTCATACAACGCACAACATAGAGAGCTAACTTTGTTGAGTATATATCATGTTTAAAATTTATACAGAAACTAACGAACATAATCAACGTAGAAAAATATGCGTTAAACCTTGGCTCCCTACTACACCTATTAAGCCAAAACGAATAAACACACACCGTTGCCAACGCGTATGCAACACACATAAGTGAAAAAAATTCATCTATAAGAAAATTGAAAAACTATTGTGTTACATTAATACTGAAAAGAGTGCCAAGAAAAATACTTAAAGGGAGTTTAACTTTGCAGATTAACAGTTTAAAAAACAAAATATTGATCTTACTTCTTTGTGTTGGGTTGCTTCCTGCTATCCTAGTTAGCGTTATATCTACCTTCAATGCGTCCAACGATATTTCAGATAAAGTTTATAATCAGTTAACCGCAATAAACCAAATTAAAAAACAAGCTATTCATACTTACTTCGATGAAAGAAAAGGCGATATGGGAGTATTAGTAGATATTGCGAGTACCATGCAACAACAGGAATTTTTAAAGTTATCCGCCGTAAATGCTGTAAAAAAAGCACAACTCAATGACTATTTAACCAACAATAAAACGCAATTAACCTTATTGTCCCAACAAAAAAAATTACATAACGACCTTTCATCGCTCCTAACAAACTTTACTAACAAGCCTAAATGGCAACAGCTATTAGATAGCTACGACGAGAGTTATAAACCTTTATTAGAATACTTCGGCTGGTATGATTTTTTTATTATCAGTAACAATGGAACGATTATTTATTCCGTTACCCGGGAGAGTGACTTACGTCAGAATATTCCTAAAGATCTTAAATCCAGCTCATTTTTTCAAGCATTTCAACAGGCAAAAAACAGTTCGAACAACATAGTTCATTTTGGTGATTTTTTACCTTACGCGCCAAGTAACAACGACCCCGCCGCTTTCGCGGTAAAACCTGTTATTAAAAACGGTAATCGCATCGGCTACGTTGCTTATCAACAACCTATTGAAAAAATTAATAGCATTTTAGGAAATAGAGAAGGCATGGGCGAAACAGGTGAAAGCTATTTAGTGGGGTCTGACACATTAATGCGCTCTGATTCTTACCTTAATCCTGAAAATTATTCGGTTAAAGCATCATTTTTAAATAAAAACAAAGTAAATACAGAAGCAGTTACTGCTGCAATAAGTGGCACTAAGTCGACAAAAATAATTTTAGACTACAATAATAACCCAGTGGTGAGTAGCTGGGATTACATTGACATTCAGTCCAATATTCGTTGGGCGATTATTTCTGAAATTGACGTTGCTGAAGCATTTAACCCTAAAACGTTAAACAAGCATGAATTTTATAAAAACTATATAGAACAATATGGTTACTATGATTTATTTTTAATATCTTCTACTGGTCATATTTTTTATACCGTTTCAAAGGAAGCTGACTACAACACCAATATATTAACAGGTAAGTACGCATCCTCTAACCTGGGTACTTTAATCAACAACATACAAAATAGTTTAGCGTATGGTTTTGTAGATTTTGCTCCTTATGAACCCAGTAACAACGATCCGGCTGCCTTTATTGCACAACCACTACTCAACGCGAATCAATCGCCAGCAATTTATATCGCTCTACAATTACCACTTGAAGGTATTCAAAACATTATGGGCGTAAGAGAAGGTATGGGCGAAACGGGCGAAAGTTACTTAGTTGGTAACGATCTAAAAATGCGTAGTAACTCTTTTTTAGATCCGAAAGGCCACTCAGTTAAAGCAAGCTTTGCAGGCTCAGTTGAAAAAAATGGTGTAGATACAACCGCGGCTAAAAATGCGCTTAAAGGGGTTCAAGGCACCGATATTATTATTGATTACAATGGAAACCCTGTTTTATCGTCGTACGACAGAATAGAATTTGAAGGCTTTAATTGGGCTATATTGTCTGAAATAGATGAGCCTGAAGCATTTGCATCAATCAAACAAAACACCATTTTCATGGTAGTGCTTATGGGTGTTTTTGTCGTTATTATAGGATTTATAGGCATGATTCTAGCCCGCAAAGTAGCTAATCCTATCATCCGTATTTCTCGAATAGCACAGCATGTCGCAGAAGGAGATTTAACCGTTAATATAAAGCGTACAGCAAAAGACGAGGTAGGAGACTTACAAGCGGCAATTCAACGTATGGTTGAGAATTTAGCAAATATAGCGAGAAACATTGCAAACGTGTCACGCAAACAAAGTTCAACTTCGGAAGAATTAGCAAGTATTACCACACAAACGAGCCATTCATTATCAGACCAGAGAGTCGCTTCAGAACAACTAGCAACCGCCATGCAAGAAATGGGAGCTACGGTAAATGAAGTTGCTTCAAACGCCAGCAATACATCCTCTGCGGTTGACGATATTAAAGAAAAGGTACTTGAAAGTTCATCAAAAATTGAAGCCACTTATCAAGCTATCCTCACCATGATAGATAATATTCAAAGTTCAGAAAATAGCGTACAAAAAGTGAGATCAGACTTTAATCAAGTAGCCAATATTCTTGAAGTGATTAAAGGCATTGCCGACCAAACTAATTTACTTGCATTAAACGCTGCAATTGAAGCAGCAAGGGCCGGGGAACAAGGTAGAGGCTTTGCCGTTGTTGCTGATGAAGTAAGGCAATTAGCGCAAAGAACCCAAGACTCTACACAAGAAATAAATGACGTTATCAACATAATTATGTCTGGAGCTAACTCTTCAGTTAGCGTTATGTCACAAAGTGTTGAACAAGCAAATAAAGTACAACTGCATGCTAGTGAAGTTAACGAACTCAACAAAACCATCACTCAAGAAATGAATACAATCAGCGATTTAAGCACCCAAATAGCCACTGCTGCTGAACAACAATCCGTAGTCGTGCATGAAATACTTCAAAATGTTGAAACGCTAAACAACGGCGTTAGTGAAACCAGTATCGCCACAGAAAGTATAGCTGAGTCGAGTATAGAGTTAGCCAATCTATCAACTGAGTTAAAGAAAGAGTCTGCTATTTTCAAAATTTAAATAAGATAAAACCCTATTGCACTTAGCATCAGAGGTATTTAGGCCAATAAAATACTGGTGACAAGCGACTTAATAGGGCTTTATTAAGGTTCAATTTTTATAAGTGAATTTTTCTCACTTATCAGATGATTTCTTTGAACTTGTCACATGTGTCAACAAAACATAAACTGTAATTGTTTTTTGAAGTCTCCCCCGACTTTTCGTAAAACATTTGTTTTGTTGTTTTTTTAGGACACCATTTGGTGTCCTTTTTTTTGTCTTTTTTTCACTAAACCAAACCTACTTCATAGATTGTTAACACTCATACTTTTCATCATTTAATCACTTCGTTGAGCAGTCAAATCAATAACACCTAAGTAACACTTTATAGATGAATTTTTTTAATCTCATAAGTGATTTCTTTCAACTTGTCGGACGTGTCGCTGATCGATATGATGAACTTGTTTTTTGAAGTCTCCCCGACTTTTCGTAAAACATTTGTTTTGTTGTTTTTTTAGGACACCGTTTGGTGTCCTTTTTTTTGGCTGCAGCAAAAGGCACCAACTAGGTGCAAACACATTCACCATAACAGAGCAAAGGTAAAATAAAACACATAAACAACAAACATAAATAGCTGATTTAATTATGTAAATATAAAGTCACGTTTTAGGACTAATTATTGCTTATACATAATGTCGTCATTACTTATTGATTTATATGCCAATTCAAACGCCTATCAGAGGCTTACGCTCATTTTGTATAGCTGCAAAATGTTTAAGCTTTAAACATGCAGCCTCACAGCTTTACTTAACACCTTCAGCAGTTAGCCATCAAATTAAGCAACTGGAAGAGCAACTTGGTATAGCATTGTTTAAAAGGCAAACGCGCTCCATTGAACTTACCAGTGCAGGTAAACAATTTTATCAATCGGTACAGCCGTTAATATCTCAATTAGAATCAACGATTTCAGATTTTACTAACAGTCAGCAAAACACTAACATTGTTATCAGCTTGCCTGAATTTTTTGCGAGCGAATTATTTATTCCTCGCTTAAGCGAATGGGCAGATAAAAACCCAACAATTAACTTACAACTCGAAACTGTAAAATCGGGTTCAGATCCCTCTCCTGTTGCCGACCTTTCTATTGTTTTAACTAACAATAAACCAAATGCTGCAGCAGTACATGATCTATTCCCTATTCGATATGCGCCTGCGTGTAACAAAGAAATTTATAAAAAATGGCAACACGCTGGGTTTGACGCATTAAGTTCGGTTCCATTAATTTTGCACAGAGCAAGACCATGGGCATGGCATCAATGGGCTGAAAAAGTAGGTGTTGACCATTTTGAACCACATAAAATAATGCAATTTGATAGCATGTTTGGTGTAGCTAGAGCCGCGCAGAGGGGGATGGGAATTGCCCTGATTCCTTTACCAATGAGTGATGCATGGTTTAACGAAGGCTTATTGGTAAAATTGTTTGAGAAAGAATTGATCACCAAAGACCGTTACTACTTAATCCAACACCACAATGTAGATAACAAAGAAGAAGTAGAATTATTTGCAAACTGGGTACACACCTCATTTTCTGAGTAACTTTTACTCATAAAAATCAACGCGCCCCTAGTCAAACCCCTTTGTAGACTGTTAGAATTCGTCACAGTTAATTTGCAAAGTAAAGAGAATTTTAAGATGGGCAGAGCTTACCAAAACCGTAAATTGTCGATGGCCAAAACACAAGGCGCTAAAACGAAAGTTTACTCAAAATACGGTAAAGAAATTTATGTTTGTGCTAAAAACGGAAGTACAGACCCTGATAGTAACTTAGCTCTTCGCCGATTGATTGATAAAGCAAAAAAAGATCAAGTACCTACTCACGTTATTGATAAGGCAATTGAAAAAGCAAAAGGTACAGGTGGTGAAGATTATTCAGAATCACGCTACGAAGGATACGGTCCTGGCGGTTGCATGGTAATTATTGACTGTTTAACAGACAACGGTAACCGTACAATTAAAGACGTGCGCCAATGTTTTACTAAAACAAACTCTAAAATTGGATCTTCTGGCACGGTATCTCACATGTTTGCTCATCAAGCTGTATTTGCTTTTAAAGGTGAAGACGATGAAGCAGTATTTGAAAACCTGTTAATGGCTGAGATAGACGTTACAGATGTAGAGCTTGAAGACGGTATCATTACAGTATTTGCTCCGCATACTGAGTTCTTTAAAATTAAAACGGCATTTGCAGACAGTATGCCTGAGTTTGAACTTGAAGTTGAAGAAATCACTTTTGTACCACAATCTTACACGCAGTTAACCGATGAAGATGACATTGCGAACTTTGAGAAATTCATGGGTATGTTAGACGATTGTGACGACGTTCAAAACGTATACCACAACGCAGAGTTACCATCTGCGTAATGTAAAATGAAAGCGTAAAATTTGATGATAAAAGCCAAGTAAACACTTGGCTTTTTTTGTTTCTATTTCCCGCCTAAACTATAGACAGTTCACACGTTGGCATTTGGTTATTCTTCAGATTTTACTTCTTGCCAATATGCTTCCAACTCTGACAGATCATGTTCCGAAAATGACTTTGTAGACTGGCTCACTTTATTTTCAACCGACTGGAAGCGTTTAGTAAATTTTTGATTAGCTTTTCGCAATAATGTTTCAGGATCATGCTTAGCGTGACGACAAAGGTTCACCACAGCAAAAAGTAAATCTCCTAACTCTTCGCCCAATGCTTGATTATCAGTATGTAACTCTTCTTTAACCTCAGCAACTTCTTCTACTATTTTATCAAATACATCATTCGTATTGTCCCAGTCAAATCCAACATGAGAGCAACGCTTTTGTATTTTTGCTGCCTGAGATAAAGCCGGTAAGTTTTTAGGTATATCAGCTAATATACTCAAGTTTTGTTGGTTAGATTTACTCTCTCGCTCTTTTGTCTTTTCATTTTCCCAGTTCGCTTTAATCTCAGCGTCAGTGGTTAATGACTTATCAGCGAAAACATGCGGATGTCTGCGTATTAATTTTTCACATACTGCATCTACAACATGATCAAATCCAAACAGTTTTTCTTCTTCACCTAATTGGCTATAAAAAATCACCTGAAATAATAAGTCACCTAACTCTTTTTGAAGTTCTACATAGTCTTTTTGTTCTATAGCATCAGCGACTTCGTAAGCTTCCTCAATAGTGTGAGAAACAATAGATTCAAATGTTTGCTTGATATCCCACGGACACCCTGTTTTAGGATCTCGTAGTCTCGCCATAATCCATCTAAGTTTTTCAATAGATGCTTGTTCATTTAACATGTGCAATATAATCCAATTTTCATATAAAACGTTATATACGTTTTGCTTCAATAATATCGTCGAGCTGTAATAACTTTTTAAGAAGTCTTGTTAAAATTTCGTGGTTAGACAACTCAAGTTTAAGGTTCATTGACGTGGTTTGTTGGCTGGCCTCAGAGTGTGTTTCCATCCCAACAATGCTAACTCGTTCATTAGCAATAATCGTCGAAATATCTCGTACCAAACCTTGTCTGTCACTTGCTATCACTTTTATAGTAACTTGATAGCTAGATGTTTGTTCTTCACCCCACTGAACTTCTATTTCTCGCTCAGGTTGCTGATTTAGAGCATTTGCTAATTGATCACAGTCTGTTCTGTGTACTGATATTCCTCTGCCCTGCGTAATAAAACCTAAAATACTATCCCCCGGTACAGGGTGACAACACTTAGCCATATGGGTTAATAAGTTCCCCACTCCAGAAACTGTTACGCCGTTAGCATCTGCTTTCTGTTTTTGAGTAGGGTTAGACGTTTTAACAAACGACTGCGGGTCATCTTCTACTGCTGGGTTTAATTCATCATCTTTTTGCTGAAGAAAATTAACAACTTGCTGAAGTCGCGCTCCACCAGAACCTATTGCCGCGTGTAGGTCTTCAACACTTGTTACGTTAAAGCGCTTAAAAGTAGACGTTAAATCGGCTTGAGATAGGTGATTTTTACTCAATTCAGCATCAAGTAACTCTTTTCCTGTTGCTATATTTTTATCGCGATCTGCAAGTTTAAAAAAGTGTTGAACTTTTGCTCTTGCTCTAGCGGTATGAATATAGTGCAGGTTTGGATTTAACCAATCACGACTAGGATTCATTTTTTTAGAGCGTAAAATCTCTACTTGGTCGCCAGTTTGTAATTTATGTGTAAAAGGAACAATACGCCCAAATACTTTCGCACCAATACAGCTGTGACCAACATTTGAATGAATATAATAAGCAAAATCTAACGGGGTAGAATTTACGGGTAGGTCAATAACCTCTCCTGAAGGGGTAAACACATAAATGCGATCTTCAAATACTTGGCTACGAAGCTCATCAATAATTTCTCCGCTTTCGGTAACATCTTCCTGCCATTGAAGAATTTTTCGTAGCCAGCTAATTTTGTCATCAAAGCCAGACGTTTTACCAGACGCAGTACCTTCTTTATAACGCCAATGCGCTGCAACACCTAATTCAGCGTCATCGTCCATTTGTTGAGTTCTTATTTGAACTTCTACGGCCTTGCCTTCAGGACCTAACACAACCGTATGGATTGACTGATATCCATTTGGTTTAGGCGTAGCAACATAATCATCAAACTCACTTGATAAATGCTTCCAGTTTGTATGTACAACACCTAAAGCGCTGTAACAGTCTTGTAGCTCGTCTACAACAATACGAACCGCTCGTACATCAAACAATTGTTCAAAGTCTAACGACTTTTGTTGCATTTTCTTCCAAATGCTAAATATATGTTTAGGCCTACCAAAAACCTTACCTTTAACCCCTAGTGAATCCAGTTGTTCTGATAAATTAGAGACAAAATCTACCATGTACTGTTCACGATCAAGTCGTTTTTCATCTAACAATTTAGCTATTTTTTTATAAGTATTTGGATGAAGGTATCTAAACGATAAATCTTCCAGCTCCCACTTTAATTGCCCTATTCCTAATCTGTTCGCTAATGGCGCGTAAATGTTTACTGTTTCTTTAGCGGTAATAACTTTTATTTCTTCGTCATGATTTTTAACAATACGTAAATGGCATAAGCGTTCCGCAAGTTTAATCACGACCGCGCGAACATCATCAACCATTGCAAGCAACATTTTTCGAATGTTGTCGATATGTGTGCCTGACACTTGGTTACTATGGCTTTTTTGTAAAACTTTAATGGCGTCCATTTGATCGACACCTCGACACAAATGAAAAATAGCGCTGTTAAAGTGTTCTTGGATAAAATCTAAATCAATGCGGTTGTATTCATGAAGTGGACAAAGAAAAGCCGCACACAGAGAATCTTTATCAAGATTTAGTGCTGATAAAATTTCGACCATTTCTTGGGCTTTAACTTGGCACTCTTCATCGGCGGTAAAGTGATGCTTTACTTTATCCCATACTGCTTCCAACGCTTCTGTTTTAGCTGTTGTTAGCGATAGTGCCTTTAGCCAATTCTCAAAACTAGATTCAGATACTTGATGTGATCGACGAACAGAAACCATGAAAATCCTATTTAAGTTAAAAAATCCACATTACGCTTTGGTAAACAATACCATAGTCTCAATATGCTTTGTGTGAACAAACATATCCATTATTGATATTTTTTGTATATTATATCCGTTTTCAACTAATAAATGACTATCCTTTGCTAAAGTTGCGGGATCACAACTCACATAAACGATTGTTTTAATGTTCAGCAATAAAAGTTGTTGAATTGCATCAAATGCCCCTGCTCGTGCAGGATCTAATAACACTTTAGTGTATTTATGTTGACTCCACTCATGTTCAGACCAACTAGCATTTAGATCTGCTTGAAAGAATTGAATATTAGTTAAGTTGTTTGACGCTGCATTAGTCATGGCCTTATTCACCATCGATTGCACACCCTCAACGCCAACGACTTTTTTTACTTGTTGGGCAATAGGCAAACTAAAATTACCTAAGCCA
This sequence comes from Colwellia sp., assembly GCA_020630795.1. Lineage (GTDB taxonomy): Bacteria > Pseudomonadota > Gammaproteobacteria > Enterobacterales > Alteromonadaceae > Pseudocolwellia. The sequence continues at coordinate 265,736 of JAHDIK010000001.1, read as the reverse complement.
CAAAATAAATCTAAAACAACATCATCTTTCGTCAAGCTCAACCATTGCAGCGCTTGAAAGATCATATTCTCATTAACACCATGGTTAATTTGAATAAAATCTTTAGGTTCGAAGCGAATAGTCACGTCATAATCTATTGATTTACCATTTGATTTATCATTTATATTTATAGAGTTATTACATAAACGATAAGCCAATGATTCCACTGATGTTAGTGCAGAAACTGACTTTCCATCATCTATAAATACTTGCCATTGATGCTCACTCGCTTTGGCTAACCACAACTCTCTGTCATGTTTATTAAGTTGAATGAGTTGCCTAACCACAATTGATACTTTTTCGGTTGCGATAACTTCAATATGTCCAATCGATTTAGGTAAGGTTAACGTTCGACAGATATCGCTAAGCTCGGTAAATACATTATGCAAAGGTTCAACTAACACATTACATTGCTTAATAGGTGTTAATGTATTGCTTTGCTTTTGGCGGAAGCCAACAATCGGCTCTCCGTTTTTACTATACTGAACACCTATTCGCGCTTTACGTCGATAATGCCATGGCTGACTCACAATAGCGGGTTGCCAAGGTAAGTGACTAATCAGATTCTCCCGAGCAAACAGGTTTGATACTTTTTGTTGCTTAAACACAAGTTGTTCATCAGTGTTTAAGTGCTGTAAGTCACAACCTCCACAGCTTTTAAAATGGCGGCACAATGGCTCAACCCTATGTTCACTTTTAGCAATATACTCAACTACTTTTGCTTTATAAAACTTACCTTTGGCTTCAATAATTTTCACTTTTACTTGTTCGTTAGGAAGTGAATTTTCAACAAATACAGGCTTCTTTTTGTATCGCCCAACCCCACATCCATTAGCGTCAAGTCGCTCAATATCAAGCAATATAATTTGCCCAGATGCTTTCTTTTTATTTGTTGCTGTAAAAATTTTTGCCATGTTTAAAGTTACCGCTGATCCAACGCTACAAATTTGTGCGCGTATATGACATGATAAGGAATAATAAGGTTTTTATAAGCTAGTGATTCTACACTAAGTTAAGAAGTTCATGCATAAAATTAGTCTCAAAGACTGGGTCATTTTACTCACACTAGTTCCTACAACTTTGATCGGACTGGGAGTTGCGACTTATTTTTCATATAGTCGCTATGTTGAGTTAGATAACTTTTTGGAAACACAGTCCAGAAGTATTATTGAACCTTTAGCTATAGCAGGATCAGACTTATTAATAGACGGTGAACGCGAAAAATTAAGACACCTTATTAGCTTTGCTCATCGCAGCCAATCTTCCATCATAAAAAGCATCGCTGTTTTCACGCAAGACAATCAAATATTTGTGACGAGTTCTTATCATGGCGACGTGAACTTAATGCGCCTTAAGGCCAGCCAGCCTATTCCTGAAACTACGTTAATGAAGGAATACGAAGATTACCTTGTATATAAAACACCTATTATTGACGAGACAAACGCTACAAGTAACCACGCGAGTCCGATAGGTTACGTCGCATTACAAATTGATAAAAGTAAAATTCAATTTGCTCAACAAAGTGAAGTACTCATTGCCTACGGCATTGTCGGGTTAGGGGTGCTTATCAACTTTATATTCTCAATGCGATTGATTAAAAATGTTACTCGCCCGATTTCATCAATGGTACAAGCCGTAGATCGAATAAGGGAAGGAAAACTAAACAGTAGAATAAGTGGAGACCTGATTGGCGAGCTAGAGTTCTTAAAGAACGGTGTTAACTCAATGGCACAGTCGTTAGAAGATGTAGACGATGAAATGCATAAAAGTGTTGAGCAAGCCACTATTGATTTACGAGAAAGTTTAGAGCAGTTTGAAATACAAAACGTTGAGTTAAATATTGCTAATAAAAAAGCACAAGACGCTAACCAAGTTAAGTCTGAGTTCTTAGCGAATATGAGTCACGAGCTCAGAACTCCTTTAAATGGTGTTATCGGCTTTACGCGACAAGTGCTTAAAACACCACTATCTGACACACAACGAGACTATCTACACACTATTGAGCGCTCAGCAGCAAACCTACTATCTATCATCAATGACATTTTAGACTTTTCAAAATTAGATGCCGGTAAAATGGTCATAGAAAACATTCCATTTTCCATTAGAGAAGCAACAGAAGAAGTACTTACGTTATTAGCGCCAAGTGCTCATCAAAAAAACATAGAGTTATCATTCAATATGAATCAGTCGGTACCTGACTCTCTGATTGGTGACGCAATGCGTATAAAACAAATCATTATCAACTTAGCAAGTAATGCAATTAAATTTACCGATAAAGGCTCTGTAAACATTGATATAAAATGCCAACAGGTTGATAAACAATTTACTATATTACGTGTTGAAATGGCCGATACTGGTGTTGGTATCAACCACGAGCAACAAAAAGCGATTTTTGAAGCCTTTGGGCAGGCAGATAAAAGCGTGACGCGTTTATACGGCGGTACAGGGCTTGGCCTCGTTATTTCTCAAAGACTTGCCACTGAAATGAATGGCGACATAGGCTTTACCAGTGAAGAAGGTAAAGGTTCAACGTTCTGGTTTACATTTAAATGTGAGATGACTCCTATCCCACTTATTTCGCAGTTACCGTCTTCAGCGCTAGAGCATAAAAATGTGCTTTATATTGAACCACATATGCACAGCCGTATGGCAACAACACAAATAATGTCAGATTGGGGAATGCAAGTTTCTCACGCAACGTCGGTAAACCAGCTAGACCATGTATTGTCTCAAGATAAACAGTTTGATCATTTACTGATCGGACACGACACAACACCACTCGCGTTAGATGAATTAAAGAAATTAATTCAACGTCTTAGCCCTCTGGTTGATTCAATCATCGTTGCGGTAAATAGTAATTCACCACAACTACAAGAAACACTCGTGTCTAGTGGTGCGTCTCATTGTGTTTCAAAACCCATTACACCTTCACGATTAAGTAAAGCATTTAGACATAACGATAAAGACAAAGAAGAAAACCAAGTAGCGGTGCCAGACAAAAAAGTTGCACCAATCAAAGTACTTGCCGTAGACGACAACGAAGCAAACCTTAAACTTATCAAAACATTGTTGTTAGAACAGGTAGCTGAGGTTGTTACCGCAACAAACGGATTAGAAGCGCTTAATTTATGTAAGATAGAAAAATATGCGTTGATATTTATGGATATTCAAATGCCGGTATTAGATGGTATTTCTGCGATGAATTCTATTAGAGCACAAACGTTTAATGACTCAACCCCTATTATTGCAGTTACTGCTCACGCTCTCACAGGTGAAAAAGACAAATTAATTGAACAAGGTTTTGATTTTTACATGTCTAAGCCAATCGATGAAGCTATGTTAAGCCACACGATTTATGAATACTGTGACATTGATTCATTTCAACATGCTAAATCAGTACCTGATAATCTAAATAGCTCCGAGACTAGTCAAACCACAACCAACAAACACGCAAATGCAATTGTCGATTGGTCGCTAGCACTTAGGCGTGCAGGAAACAAAACTGACTTAGCTAAAGATATGTTAACAGGGTTAACCAACAGCCTGCCAGAAACTAAAAAGCTTATTAGTGAAGCATTAACCGCACAAGATATAGAACAGCTTAAAACACTAGTACATAAGCTAAATGGCGCATGTTGTTATTCCGGAGTACCTAATTTAGGAAAAGTAACTCACGAAATAGAAACCGCACTGAAAAAAGGTAACAGTATTGAAGATTTAGAGCCGGAGTTTTACGAGTTTTTTGAGCATGTAGACAACGTTATCAAGGTTGCTCCACAAATATTACATTCGTTAGAGCCACCAAGAATACGCCATTAATACCGCTAATTTAACGGCAGTCTATCTAATTTTAATATCAGGAGATGTATTAATTTCCCCATCTTCTGAAATAGCCGCAACACCGCCATTGCACTGTAAAATAGCTATTTGACTTCCTTGTACATTTCGAACAAACGATAATTCATAACCGAATTTCCCTAAACTACTTGCAGAAAACTTTTGAGCAAGCGTTAATTTGTGCCACCAAACCGACTGTTCAGGTGATTCGTGTCGTCTATCAATAATAGGATGTTTTTCTAACTGCATAACAATCTTCTATTATAATCTTATGTATAGGTATACTTAAGTATAGTTGAAAATTCGAAAATGCTAGCTTTTTACGAACAGGTATGATGACTTGGTAATACGACGAATATTGAAACTTTATAGCTAATTGATATTTAACAATATTCGTATTTCA
>JAHDIK010000001.1:248987-261357 GCA_020630795.1 Colwellia sp. | reverse complement strand
CACTCGAATAGCGAGTTTTTCTCGCATTTTTTCCGACATTTCACCAATGCGATTAATTTCAATAATATCTGTACCAATACCCACAACCGACATTGAAAATATTCCTATTTTGCTAACGCTCTGCCTTCGAGCATAAGACGCTTCATATCTCTAATAGCTTTATCTAAGCCATCTATTACTGCTCTTGCAATAATACTATGGCCAATATTAAGCTCAATAATTTCAGGAATTGCTGCGATAGGTTTAACATTAAAGTAATTTAACCCGTGACCTGCATTAACTTTTAACCCATTTTGGTGCGCGTATTTAATGCCTTTTGTAAGGCGTTCTAGCTCTAGCGCTTGCTCTTCTTCGCTTGTTGCATCAGCGTATTGACCAGTATGAATTTCAATATATGGCGCTTTTGTTGCAATTGCAGCGTCAATTTGAGCAATGTCAGCATCAATAAACAAACTCGTTTGTGTGCCCACGGCCGACAAACGACTAACCGCTTCGGTAATTTTACTTAGCTGACTCACAACATCTAAACCACCTTCTGTTGTAAGCTCTTCGCGTTTCTCTGGCACCAAACAACAAAACGCAGGCTTTACGTCACACGCTATATCTAGCATTTCATCAGTAACCGCCATTTCTAAATTCATGCGGGTATTTAACGTTTGTTTTAGAACGTGAATATCTCGGTCTTGAATATGACGTCTATCTTCTCGCAAATGAACCGTTATTCCATCTGCACCAGCATGTTCAGCGACACTTGCCGCATATACTGGATCTGGGAAATCTGTACCGCGAGCTTGTCTTAGTGTCGCGATATGATCAACGTTAACACCCAATAAAATGTCATTCATAATAATTATTACCTTGTAAATAATTTCCTGCTATTGAGTGGCTTTCCACCCAATAGATTATTAATAACCTGACGCATTAATAACTTAAACGTTTTTAACGTTTCTTCGTCATCAAAGATCTGTTGTGCTATTTTTTGAATTTGAGTTTTACCGTACATCGGTAATTTTAATGGCTCTACTGCCGGAACAAAGCCGTGTTCTAACTGGTAATAAAAATAGTTTTCGTCAGACTCAAATACCGGAGAAAAATCAAAACTCTGTCCGAGTTCCTCAAGTAGCACCGTTTCAAATTGCCTTAAAATCCACTCTTGGCTCTCTTGCGCTTCTAACCCTACTAAGCTTTGCTGATATTGATTAAATAACGCTGGGCATTCAATATGTTCGCCTAGCAGCCTTACCATTAATTCATTTAAATAAAACCCACAAAATACGTTGTTACCCGTTAAATTAAATGACTTTTGAAAGCACTCTACACGACTTAAATTTTTAAGTTGGCCTTTACCTTTTAAAAGTACCTTTAACGGTAAAAAGGGCTGTAAAAGCCCTTTTTTATTTGATTTTTGAGTTTTACCCGAATAAACAACTGCCGAAACTTTTCCATCATGTTCAGTTAATAATTCAACAATAAACTGATGATCTTTAAAAGGTCTACTGTGAAGCAAAAAAGCCGATTGTTCGAGAGCGTCCATTTTTAACTAACTTTTAGCTAACCAGAGTAATCGTCGCCGTATCCTAAACTACGTAACGCCCTTTCATCATCAGCCCAGCCAGACTTTACTTTTACCCATGTTTCAAGCATGACTTGTTGCTCAAATAAGCTTTCCATATCACGACGCGATTCTTGCCCTATGGTTTTCAGTTTTTCACCTTTATTACCAATTACCATGCGCTTTTGGCTTTCGCGCTCAACTAATACTAAGGCGTTGATGTGCAATACACCTTTGTCGTCCATTTTAAATTGCTCTATTTCTACCGTAGTAGAATAAGGTAACTCATCACCAGTAAAACGAATGAGCTTTTCTCGGATAATTTCAGACGCCATAAAACGACTTGAGCGATCGGTTATATGATCTTCAGGAAACCAAAAGTCTCCTTCTGGTAACGCAGCCATACAGCTGTTATGTATTTTATCAACGTTGTCACCTTTACTCGCAGAGATAGGTACAATTTCTAAAAAGTTATGCTTACTTCCTAGTTTTTGTAAATGCGGTAAGAGGCTTTCTTTGTCTTGTACATTATCTATTTTGTTTACAACTAAAATACAAGGAGCGCCACTCTTTTTAACTTTGTTTAATACAAGTTCGTCATCAGTAGTCCAATGCGTGCCTTCAACTAAAAATACAACAAGCTCTACTTCAGCAATAGAACTACTTGCTGCTCGATTCATTAATCGGTTAATCGCGCGCTTTTCATCAGAGTGTAAACCCGGAGTATCAACCAATACGGCCTGACGGTTTTCCTCTGTAAGAATACCTAAAATACGATGACGAGTCGTTTGTGGCTTACGAGATGTAATACTAATTTTTTGACCAAGAAGGCTATTTAACAATGTAGATTTACCTACATTTGGGCGGCCTACGATTGCGATAAGTCCACAATAATTTGTTTCTGTTGTCATTTGTTAATTAAGTCCAAAACCTGTTGAGCCGCTGATTGTTCAGCTTTACGACGGCTAGTTCCTTTAGCGATCACCGCTTTGTCGATAACACTCGTTGTGCATCGTACTGTAAACTGCTGATTATGAGACTGACCTGTTATTTCCGTCACTTCATACTCAGGTAACGCTATTTTTCTACCTTGTAAAAACTCTTGTAAACGCGTTTTAGGATCTTTTTGTTCATTACCCGGTTTAATGATCGCTAAACGCTCTTCAAACCAATTTAGCACAAGCTTTTTACACGCCGACTGACCTGAGTCTAAATATACAGCACCAATAATAGCTTCAATGGCATCTTCTAAAATAGAGTCACGTTTATGACCACCGCTTTTAAGCTCGCCCGCACCTAAAATTAGATGTTCTCCTAATTTAAAGTGTCGACCTAGCTCGGCAAGTGTTACACCTTTAACCAAGCTAGAACGCATGCGGGTTAAGTCTCCTTCATCATGCTCAGGGAATTTTTGATATAAAGCTTCAGCGATAACAAACCCTAAAATTGAATCACCTAAAAATTCTAAGCGTTCATTGTGCGTACCTTTTGCACTTCGATGCGTTAACGCTTGTAAGAGTAAATCTTGGTCGTTGAACTGATAACCAATACGTTTCGATAAGGCTTTAAGCGCGTGTGGAGTATTTTTTATCAATTAATTCCACCTAAACGTTCAAACCGAATACTTGTAGGTATCCAACCCGGTAATATACTGTCTTCAGGGCGATCAAATGTGAAACTCATCCAAATAGCAACCGCTTCACCCACTAGGTTTTCTTCAGGAACAAATCCCCAAAAACGCCCATCTAAGCTATTGTCACGGTTATCTCCCATCACAAAGTATTGTCCTTCAGGAACCACAAACTCATCTCGTTGTGTACTTGCTTGTTGAAAATAATGCTGTGTGCGAGGTAAAACCGAATTGTTGATTAAAATATCATGAGTTTTGTTTGGCATCTCAGAAGTATAACGGGTTAAACCGTATGAACCGTCTGGCGTTGAATCTTCTGGTCGGTATGTATGAACTACCTGTTCAAAATCAGAACACGCTTTATCTTCAGGCTTACATACTTGTTTGATATATAATGATTTATTACGATAAATAATACGGTCACCAGGTAAACCAATTACACGCTTAATATAGTCAACATTTGGGTCAACTGGGTATTTAAAAACCACAACATCGCCACGTTCAGGCAAACCTATTTCTACAAATTTATTACGAGCAACAGGATCACGTAACCCATAGTTAAATTTATTCACCAGAATAAAGTCGCCATCTAACAACGTTGGCATCATAGATCCTGACGGTATTTGAAACGGTTCATAAATAAACGAACGTAAAATCAAAACAAACGCTATAACAGGAAAAATTTGTACTGCAGTATCTACAGGTGCCGATGGTTCGATCAACGACGCAATAGCTTCAGGCTCAAGTTCTCCATCACATTGCTCTTCTGCATTTGCTAATTTAAGTTGACGTTGCGGAGCTAAATAAAACTTGTCCGCTAACCAAACAATCCCTGTAATTAGTGTAATAACAACTAAAAATATTGAAAAATAAACTGCCATACGATTCTCAATCTTTCCCTATTAGTTTTCTAACTTTAATACTGATAAAAACGCTTCTTGAGGTATTTCAACATTACCTACTTGCTTCATACGTTTCTTACCTTCTTTTTGTTTCTGTAGTAGTTTCTTCTTACGAGAAACATCACCACCATAACATTTGGCTGTTACATTTTTACGCAATTGCTTCACGGTAGTACGTGCAATAACGTTGTTACCAATTGCTGCTTGAATTGCAATATCAAACATTTGTCTGTGAATAAGTTCTTTCAGCTTTTCAACTAACATGCGTCCTCGTGCAACTGAGTTTGTTCTGTGTGTAATCATGGCTAGCGCATCTACACGATCACCGTTAATCATTACATCAACACGTACCATATCAGCCGCTTCATATCGCACAAAGTTATAATCAAGAGAAGCATACCCTCGACTGGTAGATTTCAATTTATCGAAGAAATCCATTACAACCTCAGCCATTGGCAATTCGTACGTAACAGCAACTTGATTACCGTGATAAATGATATCTTTTTGAACACCACGCTTTTCAATACACAAGGTAATAACGTTTCCAAGATGCTCCTGCGGCACAAGGATATTAGCTTGTACAATCGGCTCTCTAATTTCGTCAATGTTATTGATTGCTGGTAAATCACTTGGGTTATCAATAGATAACACGTCACCATTAGTACATGCTATCTCGTAATTAACGGTTGGCGCTGTAGTGATAAGGTCAAGGTTGTATTCTCGTTCCAAACGCTCTTGAATAATCTCCATGTGGAGCATACCCAAAAAGCCAATACGAAAACCAAAACCTAGAGCTGATGAATTTTCAGGTTCGAAAAATAATGACGCATCGTTCAAGCTTAATTTGTTAAGCGCATCACGAAAATTTTCATATTCGTCAGAACTAATAGGGAAAATACCTGCATAAACTTGAGGTTGTACCTTTTTAAAACCAGGTAACTGTTCTGCCGCTTCTTTCTTAGAAATTGTGATGGTATCACCTACAGGTGCACCATGAATTTCTTTAATACCTGCGATAATAAAACCAACTTCACCGGTTTTTAAAACGCCAGTTTCTGTTTGTTTAGGCGTAAAAATACCAACTTTATCGATAATATGCGTTTGCCCTGTAGACATAACCAGCATTTTATCGCCCTTTTTCACTTCACCATTCATAATTCGCACAAGTGAAACAACGCCTTGATAGTTATCAAACCAAGAGTCTATGATAAGAGCTTGAAGGTTAGCGTCGGTTTCACCTTCCGGTGCAGGAATGTTCTCAACAATAGTTTCTAGAACATCTTCGATACCGATTCCTGTTTTAGCAGAACATTGAACTGCGCCAGTTGCATCAATTCCAATAATATCTTCTATTTCTTCTGATACACGATCAGGGTCAGCCTGAGGCAAATCAATTTTATTTAAAATTGGAAGAACTTCTAAATCCATTTCTATCGCGGTGTAACAGTTAGCAACGGTTTGTGCTTCAACACCCTGACCAGCATCAACAACAAGTAACGCACCTTCACACGACGCTAATGAGCGCGATACTTCATAAGAAAAGTCTACATGGCCTGGAGTATCGATAAAGTTAAGTTGATATGTTTCACCGTCTTTTGCTTTATAGTCCAAGGTAACACTTTGAGCTTTGATTGTAATACCACGCTCACGCTCTATATCCATAGAGTCAAGAACTTGTGCTTCCATTTCACGTTCTTGCAAGCCACCACAGTGCTGAATTAAACGGTCAGAAAGAGTTGATTTACCATGGTCGATATGGGCAATAATTGAAAAGTTTCGAATATTTTTCATAGATGGAGATTCAAGTACAACGAATTATAAGTTAGCAATTGCGTGATTTTACCGAATTTCGCTTACGGGGGCTATCTTTATAAGCAATTAACTTAAAGCAACAACAAACAGAAAGGATTTATAGCGTTACAATAGGAATTTTTTGATGAACAACGCGTAAAATTTTGGGTGTAAGTTTACCAACTCGTTGAACTGTTTTTTGCTTTTTTTTAGCGAGTAAAAAACCCAAATAACCACCTATTCCGCTAAACAAAACTGCATAAAGTTCATGCGAAAGCATATGATTATTTACCCAATATTGCCCTAATGCTGAAAATACAATAAGTCCAAATAAAGGATACAAATAAACTTGCCATGCGCTTTCAACAATACACCCTTCGGGTATACCTAGAACGACTGTATCACCTTGATTTATGGGTAAATCCGATTTGAGTGTTAAAGATAATTTTTTAGTTGGAAACGCTTTAGCAATTTGCCCGCTACCGCAATTATCAACTTGCTGGCAACCAGAACAAGAAGATTTAACTTCGCTAACAACATCAAAAACATCGTCATTAGCGTTTACAACAGTCGCAAGTTCTTCAATCATTTTTTCGGTAACAATGTTATAGAATCTGAAATTGCTTTAGCAGTATCTGGTGGAATTTTACCAACAACACTGACTTCTAATCCATTAACCACTTGATTGAATATACCTGTTGCTCCTGTTCGAACAAAATCTACGTCACGATGTTTAACATTACCTTTGTTAATATACACAGACAACTCAACTAAACCATCAGAAAACAACATAAATTCAACAGGTTGTTTAGTCAACGAAATACGATGACGGTTCGTTTTAATACGTTTAAAACCATCTGGTAACCAATTAACCTTCCAGTTTAAATCGGTTTCTTCCAAGTCTTTAGGCGTTTCGACTACAGGAGGTAACTCTGAAGACTGCAATTGCAACAAAGGCTCAGGAACCGTCTTAGACAATTCTAAGTGCGTGAATTGTATTTGCTCTAACAACACACCTTGGCGTGTGTATACCGCCATTTTAACTAACATGCCAGACGCTTCATCTAACCATAGTCGATGCCCAAATCTGTGCTTGTCTTTAGAAACAATACGAATAATTTGCGCTGGACGCCCAAGCACTCGACTTTTTCCAACAGAAATAAAATCATAATTTTTAGTCAGCGCTAAAATATCGCCACTAAAAATGGGAGGTATTGGTCCACTAATTTGGTGTGTATCAACAGAGTATGGAGGTAGCTCAGGTTCGATGTAACTAACAATATTGTTTTTTCTTAGTACGTCTCGTCTTGGACCATTGAGTAAAGACAATATTTCAAGTTCTTCACCCGACTCAGTAACACCATGAAACCAGTGATAAGGGTCTGCGCGATTATTTCGAATTACAATAAACGAAGTACTAAAATTACGTTGTTTTAGGAATTGAGACAGCGAATTAAGCCACGTTGTAGCTTTTTCACCTTCTGCGGCAGTTGCTGAGAAAACAGTACTCAGCAACAATACGCAAGTTAAGATTTTCATTTAGGCAGGTTTTCAACCTTATTTGTTTGACTATTTGCAGCTTCAGTTTTTTCAACTGGCGACTTTTTGTTTTGCGTGGCCGTTAATTTAATTTGCTGTTGATGATCAGCGAGTAATGCTTGTAAACGACGCTGTTGTTCCATATAAGCTTGCTTTTGTGATACTTGATTAGGCTGTTTGTAATTAAAGCTTACGGGTTCAGCAACACCAATTAATGGATTTGTTTGAATGCTAGGAACCGGCACAACATCATCAGTTTGTACCATATTGTTATGTTGAACACCTAACACCATTAAACCTGCTGCTGATGCCGCTATAGCAACTTGCCCAAACGGTTTTACAAACTTAACAATACGCGCTTTCATTGTATTTTGAGGTTTGTTTGATGGTTTTGGTGCTAATACCGTAGGTTCTGCATCAATAGCCGCAGAAATTTTAGCAGACAAATCCAAATCAATATTTTGAGGCACTTCGTTTCTCATGATGTCACCCATCAATTGATAACGCCCCCAAGTATCAGACATTTCTCGATCTTCGATAACATCATCGAAAGACGAATCTTGTGGCAGATAATTATCAACACAAGATGAAACTGTCTCAAACTTACTTTCACTCATACTTACACCTTAAAATTAGCGTTATAACTTATTATAGTTACTTAACGTTGAAGTAATGGACGTATTTTTTTATCAACTGCATCACGAGCTCTAAAAATTCGTGAACGCACTGTGCCTACTGGACACTCCATGATTACGGCTATTTCTTCGTAACTTAACCCTTCAAGCTCCCGCAAATTTATTGCTGTTTTTAAATCTTCGGGTAACTGCTCAATGGTATCAAATACTACTTTCTTAATTTCTTTCGTTAATAATAATTTTTCAGGTGACGCATTTTCTCTTAAAGCATCACCACTATCATAAATCTCTGCATCTTCAATTTCAACATCGCTTCCCGGAGGCTTACGACCTGTTGCAACAAGATGGTTCTTTGCACAATTAACAGCTATACGGTACAACCATGTGTAAAAAGCACTATCTCCCCTAAAATTTGGAAGCGCGCGATATGCTTTAATAAATGCTTCTTGCACTATGTCTGGCACATCACTTTGATTTTTTACATAACGCGAAACTAAGTTTGCAACTTTATGCTGGTACTTAGAAACTAATAAATTAAATGCGTTTTTATCACCGTTCTGTACGCGTTCAACCAATTGTTGATCAACGTTTTGTTCGCCCATTCGAGCCCTATCTCCTGAATAAAACTTAACTTCTTTAACATCTGGCTCATGACAAACGCATAAATTAGGACTCACCTAATAATAAAAAGTTCGAAAAAAATTAAAAAAATATGAAAAATAAGTAAAAAATCGAACGCTAAGCCTTTAATTTTACTGTTATAGGAATTCAATAAAAGTTAATATCTTTGCATATAGAATACATCAAAAACCAAATTTTATGAATAAACAACACAATTGCGACGTATTAATTATTGGTAGTGGAGCCTCAGGATTATCACTGGCTTTGCATTTATCCAAACATGCAGATGTTGTAGTACTAAGTAAAGCTAAAGTTAATGCCGGTTCTACCTACTATGCACAAGGTGGAGTCGCTGCGGTTTTTGATGAAAACGACAGTGTTGACTCACATGTATCAGACACCTTAATTGCAGGTGCTGGATTATGTGACGAAGACATTGTTCGATTTACCGCTGAAAACGCCAAAGAATGTATGGAATGGCTAATTGATGAAGGCGTAGACTTTGATCAAGAAGACAGTGAAGACGGCGAAACTCGATACCATTTAACACGTGAAGGTGGGCACACCAACAGGCGTATTCTTCATTCTGCCGATGCAACAGGTAAGGCTATTCAAACAACCCTTGTCGATCAAATAAAAAACAATAACCGAATTCGATTATTTGAACGTTACAACGCCATCGACCTTATTTGTAATACCGACGAAAATGACAACCGCGAATGTAACGGCGCATATATTTGGAACCGAAACAGCGAAAAAGTAGAAACCATCTTCGCGCAAAAAATTATTTTGGCTACAGGCGGTGCAAGTAAAGTTTACCAATATACATCAAACCCAGATGTAGCAAGTGGCGATGGTATTGCAATGGCATGGCGTGCAGGTTGTAGAGTTGCAAACATGGAATTTAATCAGTTCCACCCTACTTGCTTGTTTCACCCTGATGCGGGTACATTTTTATTAACCGAAGCACTGAGAGGTGAAGGTGCATTATTAAGACGCCCGGATGGTAGTAGGTTTATGCCAAGCTTTGATGAACGTGCTGAACTTGCACCTCGCGATATTGTTGCTCGAGCGATAGATTATGAGATGAAGCGCTTAGGTGTTGATTGCATGTATCTTGACATAAGCCATCAACCAGCAGATTTTATTAAGCAACACTTTCCAACCATTTACGAGAAAACACTCAAGTTTGGTATTGATATAACCAAACAGCCTATTCCTATCGTTCCTGCTGCTCACTACACTTGTGGTGGTGTAATGATTAATAAGCAAGGTAAAACTGATTTAGAAAACTTATATGCGATTGGAGAAGTTACCTATACCGGTTTACACGGCGCTAATAGATTAGCGAGTAACTCGCTATTAGAATGCTTAGTATTTGCCAAAGCAGCTGCACAAGATATTGAAAAAACACTTAAGAAAAAAGTGAAGTACCCAACACTCCCCCCGTGGGATGAAAGTCGTGTTACTGATTCAGATGAAGAAGTTGTTATTCAACATAACTGGCACGAGCTTAGATTATTTATGTGGGATTACGTTGGCATTGTAAGAACCACCAAACGCTTAGAGCGTGCGTTGCACCGCGTAGAATTATTACAAAGTGAAATTGACGAGTACTACCAAAACTTTAGAGTAAGCAATAACTTACTTGAGTTACGAAATATAGTACAAGTAGCTGAATTAATAATAAAAAGCGCGATGGAACGTAAAGAAAGTCGTGGTTTACATTACACGTTAGATTACCCAGATCTTCTTGATGAAGCTAAAACAACAATTTTAGAACCTAAATTGCCACACAAAGTTTAAGCGCTCACCTCGTTTTCATTTACATTAGCTGTGCGATTTATCGCACGGCATAAGCGAGAATAACTTTGTGTAGACACTGAATCTTTAAAAATTAAAAGCTTAGCAAGCTCAGTTTTCGGCATACTTGAATTTTCCAGTACCAGCCAACACCCTAAAATACTTATCCGACTGTTTAGATGCAGGTTAAAATTACAACCGTCGAATACCACATCACCTCTATCATCAATTTCTAGCGTAAATATGGGGAGGCTACTATCTAAAGCTACATTTTTGTTTTTACTATAAACAAAATTTGCAGCCGCAATCACTACGATCAAAGCAGGTAACACAATATATTGCACTAATACCATATTCACTTGAAACAGCCCTATTGCCGCCAACAAACAAATAACCAACGCAACACCTACTACGTGAAGTAATTGCTTAGTTTTAGAATTGAAAACCTGAATACTATACTTTGACGCGACTGAGTATAAGTTGGACCATTGAGTTGAGTTCTTCATCTTCACACTTTTTATGTCCCATAAACCACGCAAATAATTCAGGGTCTTGGCATACTAATAAACGTTCAAAAATATCTTTATTTTCAGGAGAAAGATCGTCGTAAGCTTCATTTACAAATGGTAAAAATAAAACATCTAGCTCAAGCATTCCTCTTCGGCATGCCCATCGTAGCCTTGGTTTGTTGTCTTTTAGCGTCATAAAACACCCATTGTTAATTAATCTGTCTCTATTCTAACAATTTAAACAATATAAGCTTGTATTTTTTTCAAATGCCCCTATTAATTAAGTAACCTTTTCATTGCATTCAAGCGCTATTTTCATGACCTTTACCGTAGAAGAAAAATTACCTAGCTTTGACCAACTTCCTTCAGCATTCGCAGTACAACTAACCGAGGTTAGTGCCATTTCACTTTCGGGTGAAGAACAAAACAAATATCTGCAAGGGCAAGTGACTTGTGACGTACATTCCGCTAACGAAAACAGTTTGCTAAATGGCGCACATTGCGATGCCAAAGGAAAAGTATTCTCTGCGTTTAGATTTATTATGCGTAATGGAGACAATTTGCTGGTTCAACCCAAAAGCACACTTGATGCTTCATTAGCAGAGTTGAAAAAATTTGGTGTATTCGCAAAAGTAGAAATTGAAGAAGCGAAAAATTTAAGTTTTATTGCCGTATGTGGCGCAGAAGCAACACAAGCACTCTCTTCGAATTTCTCAGTACTACCAACACATATATCTCCTGTAGAACAAGTAAATAACACTACATTTGTGTTTATTGACGGCGCTATACCACGTTATTTAATTATTGATACACCAGAGCAAATAAACGCATATTTAGCCTCGCTAAACATTGCAGTTTATCCACAATCAGTTTGGAATTTACTTGAAATTACTGAAGGATTTCCCGCATTACAAAACGATGGTGTTTCATCATACGTTCCACAAATGCTAAACCTACAAGCCGTCAATGCAATTAGCTTTACAAAAGGCTGCTATCTTGGCCAAGAAACTGTCGCTCGTATGCAATACTTAGGTAAAAACAAACGTGCACTATTTAGTATTGCAGGAACAACCAATGATACAATTGAATCGCCAGTTATTGAGAAGCAATTAGGAGACAACTGGCGTAAAGCCGGTGACGTTCTAACCTCATACAAAGCTGAAAATGGTTCTGTTTATTTTCAAGCTGTTTTGTCAAGCGACACTGAGCAGTCAGCGACGCTAAGACTACAAGATTCAAACACACAATTAACTATTCAACCTTTACCTTATTCTTTAACAGAAAAAGAATAACAACGCAGGAAACACTATGAAAATTACCTCGAACAAAGTAGCCATCATTCACTATGCCGTGTCAGATTCAGAAGATACGCTAATTGATAGCTCTTA
>JAHDIK010000001.1:85021-248887 GCA_020630795.1 Colwellia sp. | reverse complement strand
ATTGAATTAAAGTTTGAAGTAGAAGTATTGGAAGTTCGCGATGCTACCGCTGAAGAATTAGAACATGGGCATGTTCATACTAAAAGCAGTTGTTGTGATGATGACAACTGCGAGAAAAAGTCATAATTTAAGCTACATAACAAGCCAACCTATCCCAATAAAGTAGGTTGGCTTTACCTTTCAAAATAGCTTTCATAACGTTATTCAAAAATAAAACCTGAACAATCGCGAAATACAGTCACGTAATATTCAACGAAATTAATTTATCTCGCACATCACTGTATTTTAATGTTTGGCACAAACCAAAATCATTTAGCTTTTTCAACTTTTTACGCGTAAATAAAGGGACCGTTAACCCCACCAAAAATTGACAATATGTATTCAGTTCTAGTGCTGAATTTTCAGAAGATAAATGATTGCGTAATTCATGGCACGCACTCACAATTTCTTCATTTGTTGGCCATGTAAGTTGCTGTGAATAACTTAATATAGCCTTATTTCCTCTGCAAACAGAACAATGCTCACAACGTTGAGGGGTATTTTGATCATCAAAATATCTAGACAAATTCCAACTCAAACAAGAATCTAATTCAAAAAAACGAATTAACGAGGCAATACGGGTAATTTCACTTTCTTCTTTCTGCTTAAAATACTCACAAAGCGTTTGAGCTAAAGTAGACTGATGAAGTTTCGCTAAGTTAACCTGATACACCTCTGTCATTTTTTTGGTTTCAAGGGCGATCAAATCGAGCTCATTCAAATAATCTAATGCGCTAACAACACGAGATCTATCGCATTGATAGTGTTCATGTAAACTTTCAAAGTTCGGCTCGCCCCACACTTTTTTAAACTTTGTATGTGAAAAAATAGCAGTTAAAAAGGCTTTTCGTTCACCTTCAAACCTATTGAGTATGTCTTCTTTATCGGCAACAAACTTAAATTTAAACTCTGCAAAATATGAAAATTGAGGCAGCAATACACCCATTAACTCTAATTGCACAAGCAAGGTTTTTAAGGGAAGTTGCCTAATGTTCATATCGCTGGAAAGGCTATAAGTTTGCATTTCCCATTGGCTAGTATTTACATTAGATAAACGAGCATCAGATGTTTGCTCAGCAATATGTTCAATTAGCATTTCAATACTTTTTAAACTAGGGGTATCGCCGTACACAAAGTTTTCGATGGTATGCAAACTATCAAGGTTAGCCAATGTGATACAGGTAGAAGCTTCACCATCGCGACCTGCACGGCCTATTTCCTGACTGTAATTTTCAATGGATTTAGGTAAATCGTAATGGATTACAAATCGTATATCAGATTTATCAATTCCCATACCAAAAGCAATGGTTGCCACCATAACTTGAACTTTACCGTCCATAAATCGTTGTTGAATTGACTGTCTTTTATCATCAACAAAGCCTGCGTGGTATGCTTCAGCATTAATACCCTGCCCTTGCAAGTATGCTGCTACAGTTTCAGCCGTGTGTTGTAACGTTACATAAACAATACCGCAACCATGTTGTCGCAGAATCGTTTGGCTAAGTTGGTTATTTTTATCTTGTTCGGCTACAGGTACTACTGACAAGTCTAAATTTTTTCGGTAAAAGCCGGTTTGAACAATATGCTCTTGAGCAATGCTAAACTTATTCGCCATGTCTCGTTTAACTTTTGCATTAGCCGTTGCCGTTAACAGCAATACCTGCGGAATATTTAATTCATTTTTATAGGCTGGTAACTTCAAATAATCGGGTCTAAAGTTATGACCCCACTCTGAAATACAATGCGCTTCGTCAACAACCAATTGAGATATAGGCACCGACGAAATAAATTGCCTAAAACGTTCATTTTTAAAACGCTCAACCGAGATCATTAAAATTTTAATTTTGCCGTTTTTTACATCGCGAATAACTTGCTGGTGCTGTTCGGCGGTCAATGTTGAATCAATACTCGCCGCAGCGATACCTTTCGTCGCTAAAAACGAAAGCTGATCTTTCATTAACGCTAACAACGGAGAAACCACCAATGTTAAATGCGGTAAATGAAGTGCACTCAACTGATAACACAACGACTTGCCTGAACCTGTAGGGAAGATGGCTAATGAGGAGTTACCATTAACCACCTGATTGATAGTTTGTTCTTGCCCTTCTCGAAAAGATTGAAAACCAAAATGCGATTGTAAGCTAGACAGTAATGACAATGAAAGTTCCTATGGGCTACTAATAATTTGAACATTTTTACGAAGCATAATACTCGCTTTGTATGCGTTCACAATAAGCTTTTAGGTTACCATATTTCTGTGCCAGCGCGTTAAATTCGCTTGTGTAATCAACCAAGTAAAACTGACATAAAATAGCATAGGCACTAACATCGCAAGTTGATATTTTGTCGCCAAAAAAGTAACTATTTTCCCCGAGTAACACAGAAAGTGCTGACAATGATTTATCTGTTATTTGCAACACTTCATCATGTGAATGTCGTGAAATACCCTGACCATGTAAGTTTTTAATCACTCCTTTACGAATAATACTAGGAACAATTGCGCTAACAGGAAACGGAACTCCCGCAAAAAAAGCTTCTTTGGCAATAGGCCAAGTTTTATCGTCAGCCCATCGAGAATACACAAGGCACCAATAAAGGTTTTCTTCAATCGACTTATTGATTAAATAGCTCGTAGCTCTTTCTTGTTCAGTTAAGTGACTATCTAAATCTATGTGATATTTGCTTTTAAGGTGTTCAAGAATAAACGCCGAATCACCTATTTTTTCACCGTCATCGACGATAAAAGGGAGCTTTCCTTTAGGAGACTTCTTCAAGTAACCAGCACCAACCTTAACGTTGTACTCTAATTGCGCAGCACGTAAAAATAAGTCTACCTTTACCACAAAAGGGCTCGCATCCATCACCCCAAAAACTGGTCCAAAACTGTGTAACGTTATCATTGTTGCTGTCCTTGAATAGTCATATGTAAACTACATTATCGAAATAGTTTAACGTTTGCTACTCAAACTTCGACTAACCACTCCATAAGAATTAAAAGCAAGGTGCTATTAATCTACATTTGCCATGCATAACTAAACTTAGTGAATACCGTTCGTTGGTTTCGCTCAAGTTTATTAAACTCGTTGTCTTGGTCGCCACCATCTGAATAACCAATATAAAACAGTGTTTGTGGATTGATTTTGTATGAGTAAATGAGCTGTGTTGAGAAATATCGGCTTACTGCGTCAGGTAAATCGTCTTTATCTAAATACATGTCTACATCGCGATCTACTTTGGTATATTGTAAAACGAGTTTTAACGTACTACGCATATCAAACTGATAACCAATACGCATATCCGTTAGGTTTGCGGTATATAGTCTTGAGCCGTCAATATCAAGTTGGCTATATTCGTGGCTTAAGTTTACTTGTAGATGTTGGTTAACATCCCACATAACCTCCGGTTCAAAAACAAATACATCGCCTAATCGCGTATTGGCATAATCAATTTGTTTACCTATTTTAGTGAATGCTTCTACTTGTAGACCTGCAATAGGAATAGCTTTTGCAAACAACATAGCTTGTTTTTCATCAAAATATTCGCCGTCGTAAAGCCGCTCTCTAGCGACTAAACCAAATTCACTAAATGATTGTTTTGCGCCTTCCATCCAACCAAAAATTTCAAACTCTTCTTCAATCATTTTACCGCTTTGATCGTAAGACTTATCCCAGTCGGTTGAGTAGCCCCATTGATTAATTAAGCTGTCAGCTTCGCCATACCAAAACTGCCCTCCACCTAATACGATGCGCTCAAAATTCACTTTACGAACAAAGCCCATATCAGCTCGAAAGTCTTCGTCACGATTATCGTAAGCAGCAACTAATTTGTAGTTTTTAGTGCGTCGGTTATAAATAACACTCAACGCGTCACCACTTTGCTCTGACGCGATTGCATCTCCATTATCATTTTCAAATTCGTCTTGAACTACAAAAGGATTATTTGTTTCTGAACGCGCCACTTGGTAACGAATACTGTCTACGTCAGATAACCCATAATTACCATCAATCGACAATACTGTGTTGCTATAGTCTTCACCTTCCCTATTGGTAACAAGCACACCCACATTACTACGATCTCCAACATCGACTTTATAACGGCCAATCGCGACTGTTGATTTTCGATCAAGCGTAGCTACATCTGAGCTAGATCTTCCTGGCATTAAAAAAGACGTGTTCTGATCATCAGCTACAATAAGACCATATGAATGATCGTTTGTTTTACCTGTAAGCTTTATTCCGTAGTCTGGATCAGCAATATTTCGAGTATGTACAAGGTTTAAACGACTTGTATCAAAATAACTAGAACCGTCTAAGAAAAAAGGTCTTTTTTCACGGTAAAAAAGTGCGTTAGTGGTGTTTATATCTAATTGGCCTGAATCAGCTTCAACCTGAGAGAAGTCGGGGTTTAACGTTGCATTTAACACCATGTCTTGTGTTATTCCCCAACGAACGTCTATTCCCGGCTCAACATCTATATCTCCTTCGGTCCAATCTCCACGTGGTGTTTCTCGTTCGTCCACTCTTGACGCGGTGATCGTAGGCGTAATTTGTAAATTTTTACTAGGTTTTACATTTTTAAAACCTTTGATTTGACCGAATTGGCATAAATTACATTTAATATTTCGGTCGCGTTGATACGTTGCTAAACGGCTCTTAATGTCGCGAGGATGATTACGCCAGCCAGCAATGTTCCATACAAGTTCATCATTCGACTCTGGAAAACGCAGTGAAGAAAACGGAATACTCATTTCAACTACATAACCAAAATCGGTTAGCTTTCCTGCACTATTCCAAATAGCGTCCCATGAGCCATCGCCATCCCAACCATTGGTGTCGGTCATAGTTCCTTCGGCTTGAGCACCTAAAGGGTTTACAAAAAATTCTACACCTGCTCGCTCATCATTAAACGAATCAATGATGACTCCAACGTTATCATCTAACCAAATGTCATCTCTGTTACGTAATGAAGCTCGAATAAGCTCAGGGTTTGGATCATATGCTTTAAATGCAATATTAAGAGATTTGCCGTTTTCATATAAAAACATTTCTGTTTTTACTTTAGCAGATTGAGACT
The DNA here is from genome assembly GCA_020630795.1 of Colwellia sp. Classification (GTDB taxonomy): domain Bacteria; phylum Pseudomonadota; class Gammaproteobacteria; order Enterobacterales; family Alteromonadaceae; genus Pseudocolwellia. The sequence goes on along the minus strand of JAHDIK010000001.1, from coordinate 243,775 downwards.
CTCCGTGAGTATTATCGTATTTGAGCTCCATTCTCGTTGCGTTTTTCCAAACGTCTTCATCAAGAATTCCATCAACCGTTATTTGGGCTTCGGCATGTATTAGCTGACTTATATCTCGTGTAGTAGTTTGTTCGGCGCTAGTAGCGAAGGAATACGAAGCAATACAAACAATAAACATGTTACGAATAAACATAACTTTCCGTTTTAATCATTATTATCTGTATATATTGTCGTTCTTATTTCATTAATGGTTTAAATCATGGTGTAACAAATTGTGTCACACCATGACACCAAAAAAGATAAACAATTAATAAGTAATGATTATTTCTTTTTCCAAATTGTTACATGTGTATTCGATACAAGGCTTTGGCGATCGCTAATCTTAATCTCTCGAGTAACGTTAGACTCGTCTATAAACGTAAAATGGGGAGATAGTCTTTCAACTAAACCGTCAAATCCCGTTACATTTTCTCCGTTCACTTTAATACCGCCAATCCACTTGCTTTTGTCTGTTACCTTTTCGTCGAATTGGTAGTCTGACGTTATGATCAGTAAACCATGTTGATTTAATCGCTCATGAATATTTTGCAGAAACAAAGATGGATCGTAGCTTTGCTCTAAAATGTGTTGGGCTAAAATAGCGTCGTAATGCGAAAATTTCGCCTTTAAATTGGTGGCATCGCCTTGGCTAAATTCGATATGATGTTTAGTGTTTAACAAACTCTCGTCGAGCGCGTATTCCTTGTAATGCGCAATATCGCCTTGATTCGGTAATGCATACCTAACGGGTTTATTATTTTGTAGCTGAACACCGTGTTGAATAAAGCGTGCTGAAAAATCTACACCATCAATATGAGAAAAATATCGGGCAAGTTCGAACGAAGTGCGGCCAACACTGCACCCTAAATCTAAACACTTATCCAATGTTAAACTGTTAACGTTTGCCGCTTGTATTACAATATTTGCAATCGCTTTAGGGTAGTTATGAATACCACTTTTGGAAACTCCATAATGACATTCTAATTGCTGGCTAACCTTTACGTCTGTTTCAAAACTATTCATTTGTGTAACAGGTACATCTTTATGTTTAGATTCTATGTACCTAAATCCAGCGTGTTGAAAAAAGTGACGACGAAACGCATACCTTGAAGACTTGATGGCTTCGTTTCCTGTTGAGATCCAAGAACCGCCTTTTATTAGATTGTGCTTTCCATCAAATGTCGGTGTTGAAAAATCGTCATATAACGGGTGTACTTTAAAACCGTTAAAACCATCGATTGCAGATTCAGTCCACTGCCATACGTTCCCAACAATATCAAAAATAGGTTCACCTGCGTGAGTAGCCGCAGATTGAATAGCATTCACAGGACATGAAGACGCGTAACGTTCTAAATTCACATTACCTGGTGCACGGTCCCACGCTAATAAATCATCAGGTACGTAGTCGCGTAACAAATACCATTCAGCTTCGGTTGGCATTCTAATATATGTACCCGTTTGTTCACTCTTCCAATTACAAAATGCTTTTGCTTCTAGGTAGTTAACTTCTGCTGGCCAACTTAATGGCAGTGGAATAATTTGATTAAGGTTTCGCTGAAAATATTCTCCGTTTTTTTCATGCCAAAACACCGGAAAATTTGGCTTTTTATAGCTAAGCCAGTTACGCCCTTCTTCGTCCCAATAACTTGGTTTTTGATAGCCGCCAGCTTTTACAAACGAGAGAAACTCATGATTACTCACTAAATATTGAGAGGCTTTAAAGTTTTGAACATCAACCGTTAATGTGCCGTATTCATTGTCCCAGCCATAGGTAAGGTCGATATCACTTTTACCCAATGTAACTGTTTTTTCGGGTATTTCGATCAGTCTATTTTCAGGTGCCTCACCAAATTCAGCACAAGCCGACCAATGTTCATTTGGTGTTAAGTGTTCTAATGACAACATACGCATAATGACTGATGACGTTTCAAGGTGAATACGTTCGTGCTCACACCCCATTAAAATAATCCACGCGAGTGAATCTTGTTTAATAGGCAGTGATAAAGGCATAGTAGTTATTACATTAATAACCTTTTGGTAAACACTATCTCGATACGCTTGTACTTCGTTAACCGACGGCCAATCGTAGTTATCAGTATTTAGATCGTCCCAGCTCATTTCGTCAACGCCTACGGCGCAAATAGACTCTAAACGACGGTTGATTCTTGTATCAATATATTTGCCCAATATGAGCTTGTTGATAAAAAATGTTGCCGTATGCCCATAATAAAAAATGAGTGGATGCCGTAATGGTTCTGGTTTCTCATAATACGCTTCGTCATTGTTAATTTGCGCAAATAACGACTCATATGTTTGCCATGTATTTACAAAAAACGCTTTAATTTCATCACGTTTACTCTCGACACATGAGCCTGTTAATTTGGGTGGTTTACATTGAAATAAAGTCGTGTTCATAAAAATAACTTTTAGTTTAAATACGTTGAAGAAGTAATAACATTTTGTTGGTATTGTTGAAGAATAGCTTGCTTTAAACGCCTGCCAATAAAACGATGTTCACCTGTTGTTGATGAAGAAATGTTCTTCACACTGCACTCTATTTTATTTAACGTGTTTTCAAACCAATCACACTCAGTAAATAAAGTAATTGCGCCTTTTTTATTTTGTTGGTCATGCAAAGATTCTGGCAACCTACTCGCTGTTGTATTTGCCATGCACTCTTTTGCGCTAGCGTCGTTTACGTAATCGTCTAACGCAAGCGCCAAGTTAAGCAAACCAAAAACTACATTAACGTAAGCATTGTAATAAACACTTGAAGCTCCTAAGCGATGTTCAATTCTCGCTGTTGACGTCCAATCATCTTCCGACAATATAACGTTGTTAAAGCGGTCGTATACTAAAGGGGTTATCCCCATTTTTTGATTATGCTTTCCTAGCTTTTTGTACAGGGCGATACTGCCTTGATGACCACCTGAAATATCGTTGGGTGAACATAACTCATCAGCCAAACCATATTTGTCTTTTAACAAAAGTCGTTCATAGGCGTCTTCTTCAGGCAAAAATAATAAACAACATGACAAACTCGACTTCAAAAAATGCCGTTGAAGACATTCCCCAAAACCTCGTTTAGGAATAATATTTTCACCCAATGAATCACGTGCGCTAACGTTCATTTGAATAGCATTAGGAATATGAACAGCGCGCTGCTCATTGGTAAAAATATTTTTACTACCAAACGCTAACTTACCTGAATCTCCCGACCAAACAACAGGTTTAATGAACGTTTTATCAATACCTTGGCTAGCAAACAACGCGGGTAATTCTTTAATGGCAAGTGTCAGGTTTTGTGCTTCTTTAAGGGGTGATTGCCCATTAAACAAAGACACATACTCCCATTGATTAGACCAATATTCGGGAATAACTTGCCCATCAATATTGAGTGACTTCAATTGCTGACTAAGGTATTGATAGTCAAACGTAGAAACAGCATTTTTATCGTCGGAAGAAAAACACCCTTCAAGCTCAAAATGAATTGAAGCGCTGTAGCCTAAATGGTCAATGTAGGTTTGTAATAACTTTATTGCATCTATCGCGAGTTCATCAACTTCAACCACGTTCAACAGTCTCATCTTTTATTTATAGTCCTTTACGAAGCTAACTACTATCTAGACCATAATTAACCACAAATAATTTCTGTTCATGTTTATTCTACTCACAACATTAGTAAGAATGTTACGTAGGTAATTAATTGAGATCTCACAACCTTTCATTTCATCATTATATAAAGCTGAATTTGATTCAACGTATATATTACTAATCTCAACGCAAAATTTGGTTTTTAAATAGTCGATAAATATTGCCTGTGTTAACTTTTATCACAGCTAACAAGTAGGAATAATTACAATGAAAAAAATAAAAAACATCACATTCGTCAGTTTAATATTTTGCGGCCTAGCAACACTTACTTCACTATACTCTCAAGCGAGTGAACTTACCGTACCGCCATCAGAACATCCTGTGTTACGCACTATTCAACAAAATGTTTCTCATGAACGCATTAAAGCTGACGTGACCAAGCTCGTTAGTTTTGACACTCGCCATACTCTTTCAGATACCAAATCAAATTCAACAGGAATAGGTGCAGCTCGACGTTGGATTAAAGCCGAATTTGATAGAATTTCTAAACAATGTGGTGGTTGTTTAGAGGTGTTTTATCAAAAGCAAACGTTCTCGGGAGAAAAGCGTATTCCCAATCCAACAGAAGTAGTGAATGTTATTGCAGTCAAACGAGGCACCATTGACCCAAATAGATATATTGTAATGAGTGGCGACATAGATTCGCGTGTAACAGATCCTCTCAATTACAAAAGCACATCACCGGGTGCTAACGATAACGCCTCAGGTGTAGCCGGAGTTATTGAAGCAGCAAGAGTTTTATCTAAATACGACTTTGATGGCAGTGTTGTGTTTGCTGCGCTGTCAGGCGAAGAGCAAGGTCTATTTGGCGGTAAAATAATGGCTGAAACCGCCATAAAAGAAAATTGGAGAATAGAAGCCGTTATTAACAATGACATGATAGGCAATATCGCAGGAATAAACGGCGTAATTAACAACACAACCGCTCGCGTTTTTTCAGAAGGAACACGCTACGTTGAAACATCAGAAGAAGCCAAATTACGACGTTTTACAGGTGGAGAAGTAGATTCTCCATCGAGAAATGTAGCGCGATATATAGACAAAATAGCTGACGACTACATTCCGAATTTAGATGTGATGATGATCTACCGCCTTGATCGATTCAGCCGTGGCGGCCACCACCGTCCATTCAACAAAGTTGGCTACCCTGCGGTACGTATTATGGAAACCAACGAACATTATGATCGCCAGCACCAAGATATTAGAAACGAAAATGGTCGAGAATATGGTGATGTATTATCAGGCGTTGATTTTGCATTTAACGCTAAGCTTACATCATTAAATGCAGTAACTATGGCGTCAATGGCTTGGGCACCTGCCCCACCTGCTCACGTAAAAATTAGTGGGGCGGTAAAGCCATCAACCACGCTTTCATGGAAGAAGCCAACAGGAAAAATGGCGCGTAATGCTGCTGGGTATCGCGTTCATTGGCGATTAACAACAGATGCTAATTGGACCAACAGTGAATATGTGGGAAATGTGGAAACGTTCAAACTCAAAAATATCGTCATTGATAATTACTTCTTTGGTGTTAGTAGCGTTTCAAAAAGCGGCTTTGAATCACCTGTTGTGTTTCCTGGTCCTGCTGGCTCTTTTGGCGATTACCAATAACAGCTTACAAGATTGATTGTACGCAGCAAGAATTAAAGTAACGGTATTGATTCTTGCTGTTTTGTTGTATCAACTTGAAACACACTAACTCTATTCTTACCTAAACGCTTCGATTCGTATAAAGCTTCATCTGCTCGCGAGTATAATAAATCTGCATCGCAACTATCAGTTGCAGAACTCGCAATGCCCACACTTACGCTAATATTCACACATTCACCGTCTGAGGTAACAAATTCATGTGAATAGCTTGTTTTTACTATTCTCTGAGCAATTTCCACAGCTTGCTGTGTTGTTGTTCGTGGTAAAACACAAAAGAATTCTTCACCGCCAATTCGCCCCATAACATCTTCAATTCTCAAAACTTCTTGTGTGAGTGCAGATAATACTTTAATGACATGATCACCAAACGGATGCCCGTAGGTATCATTGACTTGTTTAAAGTTATCTATATCCAAAATAATCACAGACACGGAGTTTTTTGATGAGTCTGAACCATCAATTATTTTCGCCAAATAATCAAAAATATAATGTCGGTTATATAGCCCTGTTAACGAGTCGGTAATAGACAAAGTCAGTAATTTTTTACTGTAGTTACGTTGAAAAAACAGCGCGCCGAAAATAATTAAAATTAAACAAATGCCGAACACAACAAGATAAATTAATAGTGTATTTTGTTGATTTTTTTGTTCTAGTAACAAGTTCTGAACTTTGTCTCGTTGCTGCAATAACGTAAGTTCTACGTTCCTTTGCTCAATTCCCATCATTGCTTGTGTTTTAATGAGCTTAGATGACGCATTTGACTGCACTATTTCAATAAACGCTTCGTAATATTGGTTAAGTAATTCGTAAGCCGCGCCTTTGTTACCTTTAGCAAATTCTATTTCACTCTGAATCTTAATCAATTCAACGTGCCATTTAGTGCCTTTTACTTCAGGAATTTTATCAAAAATGAGAGACGCATTTTTTAAGGCCGTTTCAGAATCAGCAATACGATCAAGCTGAATAAAGCATCTCGCCTGAGATTTATAAAGCTCAGCGTCATAATCGTCTATGCCCTGCAAAGAAAGAGCTGTGTCAATTTTAGTAAGCGCTAAATCACAATCACCTTTTTCAGCTAGAGTCATGGAAATACCATAAAGCCCGTAATATGAAGGCTTCATTTCTGGCGTGTATAACGACTTTTCAAGATACTGTTCGAAATATTGAATCGCTTCATCAAACTGTTTGGTGTAACGGTATGAAGAAGCTAGTCCAAAAAGTGTATTACTCACATGAGCAGGGTAACCTAATCGTTCATATCCATTTCGCGCTTTTTGGTAATACTCAATAGAAAGCTCAATGTTATCCATGTAGCCATGAATTGCGCCGTAAGTTTCGTTAATAATCGCAATCAGGTAGTCATCATGTAATGCAAAAGCAGCAACATAAGCTTCTTGTAAATCTTTTAACGACACATCGTAAAGTTCATGAATAGCGTGCGTATAAGCCATTTCTTGTTTAGCAAACACACGCATACGATGCAACCCTTCAGCCTTAGCTTGTTCGAGTGCTTTATTTAAAAACGACTCTGATAATGTGTATTTAGAGTTAATACGGGCAGCAATACCAGAATAAATATTGAAGCGACATAAAATAGCGTTTGGCGTTGTATCATTTACCAATAACGCAGCTTCAGCCATCGTAGCTCGAAATTTAGTAAAGTAATTTAGCAAATGCTCGGATTGAGCTTTACGAAGTAAGTAAAGTAGATTGTCTTGTTCGGATAAATTTTGAACATCTGCAATACTGCGATTAAGAATTGTTTGATAGGTTTGCCATGGATTCTTTCTTAATGCTTCATCGCCGTCAAAAAAACGTATAGACGATTCAGCACGCACACTAAAAAGCACACAACTAATGCACCAAATAATACACCATATATAGAGTTGATAATCACGTTTGCCGTGAATACTGCGACTCAAATGAACCTCGTTTTAATAAACAAATTAAATCAACATATTGCGTTAAATCTATGTTGAATTAACCCTAAACAATTAATACCAAATTGTATACAAAAAAAATGAATAGACATTAACATTTAGCTTAGTACAAAAACATCATTTAAGCGTAGTATCGCTAATGAGAGTGATAACTACATTAATTTAGGACCGAAGGTTAAGCCGTAAAATAGGAATGATTAAAACTTTTCGCGTACGACTTTTTTACAATAGTGTTGAGCTTCTTCAACCTTTGCTGAATATTGCGTTTGTTTTAACTGAGTAGGAAATCGCCCCATTCCCGACAAAATACAATACCAAGAAGGTCGGAGATACATAAGCTTTGACTGGTGAGTGTTAAGTGCTTTTTCAACATCTTGCCCACTCTCCCAAGCGTCTAATATATCTGACAGTACGTTCGGTCTATTTTGGTTATGTTTATTATCTTTCCAATAAGCCGAGTCTTCTCGGTTAGAAAGTTGGTAATGGGCCACAATATAGTCTCGAATGCCATCAAAAGCGTTATTCATCGTTTGGTTATACTGGTCGCATACTTTGTTCTGAACACTGTTTTGATTAAATGACTCAATAAATTTATCTACCGTCAATTGAGTTAACATTAAGGCAGTGGCTTCAAGTGGCTCAATAAAGCCTTGCGATAAACCAACCGCTAAACAGTTTGAATACCAATGCTCGTTTAATCGACCGACTCGCATTTTTAAATGCTTAGCAGTTACATCAGCATTATCATCAATGTTTAGTTGTAAACGTAGTTCTGTTTCGGCTTGATCTGCACTGATGTGATTATCGCTATATACATATCCATTGCCCTGACGAGTTGTAAGCGGAATATTCCACATCCAGCCATTTGATAACGCAACGGATTCGGTTTGAGGCGTAACAATAGCTCCATCGTTTGATGTTTGAATTGCAACCGCTGCATTGTTAAACAATTGCTCATGATAACTTTGATAACTGCGTTTTAGGGTTTTGTTAATAAGTAACCCTGCGAAACCAGTACAATCAATAAAAAACTCAGCGTTATAGGAACCTGTGTTTTCACATATAACCTCAGCTACTTCACCTCGTTCATTAAGCGTGGCGCTTTGAACATGATCAACAATATGAACTAAGCCTTTTGAAAGTGCTTTTTCTCTTAAAAAATGTCCTAACTTTGCAGAATCAAAGTGATATGCGTAATCGATGTCGACGGATGCACTGGCTAGGTTTGGACTTTTTTTCTGCCGCGCCAACTCTGCTGCAACAAAAAAATCGTCAGGATGACACGAAGCTTCATAACCTCGTCGCCTTAACCCGCAATTATGAAAGAATAACTCCGCAGGCGGTTTATCTAAAACAGAATAAAAAGGATGAAAGTAACTGTTATATTCAGGCTTTCCCGACCAATTAACAAAATTAATACCTACTTTATAAGTCGCATCACACTTAGGCATCCATTCGCTTTCTTCAATATTTAGCTTTTTAAAATACTCTTTTAAGTATGGTGTTCCTCCCTCTCCAACACCAATAATACCTACATCAGCCGATTCAATAAGCGTTACTTTCGTCAGTGGCCAAGCATGTAACAATGTATTTGCAGTCATCCAACCGGCAGTACCACCGCCAACGATTAAAATTGATTTTGGTGGTGTTAGCATTTAAACCTCGGTTAATAATTGAGTAGATTCACGTTTTACAAGTTTAGGCCTAAAGTGTAAGTGAGGAATATTTTGTTGTTCACCTTTTCGAATACGTTGGCTTGCAAGATATTGAATTAATGATGACGCCGCTTTACGCGCAATTTCATTGGTTGGTTGTGCAGCAGTAGTTAATTTAGGCCATGTTTGGCGTGAGAACGGGCTGTCCTCAAACCCCGCTATTGCCATTTCGCTTGGCACATCAAGTCCGTTTAACCGAACAGCGAATAATGCGCCTGCTGCTATTTCATCGTTACATGAAAAAATAGCTGTGGGCTTTTCTTCATTCAATAAAAGCTCTTTGGCACCCTCTACTCCAAACTCAAACGAATATGAACCATCAATTTGATATGACTTATTAGGTTGAATGCCGTGTTTTTCTAATGCCTGTAAATAACCCAATTTACGTTCGTGACTTGAACGGTGACATTCATCACCGCGTAAAAAAGCAATTTTTGTATGGCCTTGCTCGATAAGGTGCTCAGTTATTTCGAACGCTGCATCTCGGTCATTTACGTATACACAAGGAGATGAATCGTCACTAACCTCGCATGCCGAAATAATTTTAATATAGGCAATATTTAACTTGTCGAGGGCTGTAAGTACTTCAGGCATTTCAGACAAAGGCGGCGATATAATAAGCCCAGCTAACTGCGAGCGTTTAACCATTGTTTCAAGTTCGTCAATAATTGATTTGTTAGCCACTGAACAAGGGTGAATAACTAACTCATACCCTCTTTCTCTACACTCTTCTAAAATACCATTTTGCATGTCTAAAACATAATAAGCATTCGGGTTGTCATAAACATAACCTAGCGCGAATGATTTACTACCCGCTAAATTTCTTGCCGCCGTGTTAGGTTGATAATTTAATTTATCAATTGCCTCATTTACTTTATCGAGTGTTGCTTTTCTTACCGAACCTTCTTGGTTCGTAACGCGCGAAACGGTTTTAATAGAAACACCTGCCAACTCTGCAACATCTTTAATTGTTGCTTTTGATTTCATCACTTTTCAATGTCCATTTATCAATAATTACTTGTAAAAAATAGCTTAGCTACATCAGTAAATTTAAAAATAATTTAGCATCTACTGGCTTATATTTTATGACTTTTTGTAATTAAAATATCATTCTTATGCTTTTTTTTATCAATTTTATGTTGCTAAATTAATCAACTTCGTCTAGATTACATACTAATGATAACGCTGTCATCTATTATTATAAATAAATCGCACAGGTTATCATTTTAATTTAAGCCGAATGACAACGCTGTTATTACGTACAAAAGCAATAAACCATCTATACTCGTAGTCATTCTTTATAAGATTAAAATTTTTTTTAAAACAACAATGACAACGCTGTCAATTTATAAGGGAACCCTATGAACAAGTCAAAACTAAACAAAGTTGCGCACAGTATTAAGCTTGCGTTTTTTGTGGGCTCTACAATCGGAGGTGTTTCTGCTACTTCTGTTCAAGCACAAGAAAACCAAGCTGAAGAAGTAATGGAACGCATCGAAGTAAAAGGTTTACGCGCAAGTGCCAAAGCCAATTTAAATGAAAAACGTTTTTCTAATGCTGTGGTTGACTCTATTACTGCAGAAGACATAGGCCAGTTTCCTGATAAAAACGTAGCGGAGTCTTTATCACGTATTCCAGGTATTACGATTGATCGAACGTTTGGTGAAGGCCAAGGCGTGACTATTCGTGGGGTACAGCCAGATCAAAACTTAACCCTTGTTAACGGACAAGCCGTAGGTACAGCACAATGGTTTGTTCTTTCAGACGCAACTCGTAATTTTAACTTTGAAATTTTAGCGTCTGAAATGGTTGGTGGACTCGAAGTGTACAAGTCTTCACAAGCCGACATTGACGAAGGTGCGCTAGGTGGTACTGTTATTTTACGCACACGTAAACCAATGGATTTAGACTCAAACACTATTCAGTTTTCTACAGAAGCTCAATACAACGACAATTCTGAAAAAGTCGACCCTTCATTTTCAGGCTTGTACAACTGGAAAAATGACGACGAAACATTCGGTATTCTAGCGTCTCTAAGTTATCAAGAACGTTCAGTAGTTCGTGAAACGAATGAAGATTTTGGCTGGTTTGGTCCAACAATTCCACGTATAGATCCTCTTATTGAAGCTCCTACTGGCGCAAGCGAAAAAGGCGCTATTCCTTGGGGAATGGGTTCAGCATTGTTTGAACAAGAGCGTGAGCGTATTGGTTTTGACATTAATGCACAGTGGCGACCTACAGACGAACTTGATTTAAACTTACATTACTTAAACTCTACATTAGAGGCCGACAACTTTAATTCAAACCTTATCGGCATAGGCTTTCGTGGCGTAGCATTTTTAGGTACAGATACAAACTCAGGTACTGCTAGTAACGGCATAGTAAACCAACTTCACGTAGAAGGCGTAGACAATCGTCCAGCATGGGCTCGCCATATGGCTTACGACAACATTTTCCGTGAAGGTTCTGAAATGTCGACTGAAGTTATCGACTTAGAAGGTACTTACAGTTTAGAAAACGGGTCGTTACACTTTCAAATTGGTACAACAACTGGTGAAGGTAAAAACAGAGACTTCTTTACCGAGTTTTGGGTAGATGCAGCAGATCCAAACGCAAAGTTTGACTTCTATAATGCCAACGGCACTAACCCAGGAATCGACTTCACTACGGCAAGTCCTTGGTTACAAAACCCTACCGACCAAATGTGGTTAGGCGGAATTTTCGATCAAGCCAATGTTACAGAAGATAAAGAAAACTATGCTCAAATCGATTACACACACGAAGTAGAGTTTGGCGCGATTAACCAAATAAAAGCTGGATTTAAAATGCGCGATCGTAGTTTTTCTCAAAATCGTCATCGCACATCTTTAAATAACTTGGCGCCAATCGGTGCAGGCAGCTTAGGCTCTGCCGACCAGTTCTGGAATGGCGACATGATCAATGTTGAGCATAGTAACACCAATGGTTTTGCTGCTAGCTACTTTATGCCTGACCGCGACTTAATGCACGACGCGCTATACGCGGTAAGCGAATGTACTAGTGCTTCTGGAACCGCATTATGTAGAAACACCAACGCATTCTTACCTGATGCTTCATTTGAAATTGAAGAAGACATTAATGCGTTATACGTAATGGCAAACTTCGACAGCGACGGTATCCGTGGTAACGTTGGTTTACGTTACGTAGAAACCGATTCAACTTCGAATGGCTTCGACTTAGCAACTAACCAAGCCGTGTCTTTTGACAGTGAATACAATGAATGGTTACCAAGCTTAAACGTAGCTTACGACCTAAATGAAGACACAATTGTTCGTTTTGCAGCTTCTCGTGTACTTACTCGTCCTGCACCGTTTCAACTTGCACCAGCGGTTAACTTAACACCTGAAACAAGCTCTGGCTCTGCTGGTAACCCTGCGTTAAATCCATTAATGGCTAATCAGTTTGAAATGGGCTTTGAACACTACTTCGATGAAACATCAATCGTAGCTGTAACATTATTCAAAAAAGACATTAACGACTTTATTTTTACTAAAACAGTATCTAAAGAAATTAATGGCCAACAAATTGACCAACTAAGAACACCTGAAAATGGCGGCTCAACAAGCATTGACGGTATAGAATTTCAAGTACAGCACGTTATGGACAATGGTTTTGGTGGCTACTTCAATTACACCTACACAGACGTAGGAGACGCAGCAGTTGATGAAGCAGTAGCAATAACAAATGATGATGGTGATATCATCGGCGCTACTCTTGCCGAAGTTACTGTTAGGTTCCCGAACACATCTAAAGACTCATTTAACGTAGGTGCTTTTTACGAAAATGACACATTTAGTGCTCGCTTAAACTACAACTACCGTTCTGAATACTTTTTAGCGGCGGCTGAAATTGGTGACAACTTCAGAGACGAACAATCTCAAATGGATGCACAGTTTAGCTATATTCTAAACGAAAACATTACGTTTAAATTTGAAGCATTGAACATTACCAATGAGATTTGGGAAAACTACTACGAACGTAATACTGACGGACAACGTTTAGGTGGAACGCAAAGCTCGAACGGACGTAGATTCTACGTTGGCGCTAGCTTCCGTTTCTAAGCGAATAGCCGGAACTTAACGTTCCGGCACTGTTGGAGTAATTTGATGATACCAAAGAAAATTATAATTGTAGGTGGAGGCACAGCCGGTTGGATGTGTGCGTCTATGCTCGCCAAAAAATGGCACGCTCATGCAGTTCAAATCACTTTAGTAGAATCAAAAAAAATAGGCACTATTGGCGTAGGAGAAGGCTCAACACCGTTCTTGCGCCAATTTTTCCAATCATTAAACATATCAGAAAAAGAATGGATGCCAGCATGCGATGCAACCTACAAATGTGGAATTGCATTTCCTGACTGGTGTGGTGCAAACGCACCTAAGTCATATTTTCACCCGTTTTATAGTGAAATAGACAGTCCGTTAGTTAACGACTTTTTCAATAGTTGTCAGCAACGACGTGAAGGCTACAACAGCCCTTGTTTACCTGACGACTACTTTATAACCGCTTATTTAGCACAACAAAATAAAGCGCCTTATACGCCAAAAAATGAAACATTAGGTGTAGATTACGGCTATCATTTTGACGCTGAAAAACTTGGCAACTTCTTATCAAAATATGCTCAATCGTTAGGTGTTAGACACATCAACGATAAAGTTTCTGCCGTTAAGCATTTAGACAATAATATTGAAACAATTAGCACTGAATACCACGGTATATTGCGTGGTGATTTGTTTATCGACTGTAGTGGATTTAATGGCTTACTTATTCAAAAAACGCTAGGAGAAACGCTTACTAGCTATGAAAAGTATTTACCTAATAATCGAGCGGTAGCAATTGCTACACAACATGATGATACCAGCCAGTACGGTACTTATACTTTATCTAAGGCTCTTGAAAGTGGTTGGATGTGGTCTATCCCGCTACAAAGCCGAATAGGTAACGGTTATGTATACAGTAGCCAATATTTATCAAATGAAGATGCTGAACAACAACTTAGAAAAGCATTGGATGAGTACACTGCCCCTGCCCTGCATTTATCATGGACACCAGGGCGAATAAACCAACACTGGAAAGGAAACTGTTTAGCGGTCGGTTTATCGCAAGGCTTTTTAGAGCCTTTAGAAGCTCCTATGTTAAATCTAGTTCAACAAACATGCGAAGCTTATATTGAATACAGTGAACGCTTTGAAAATAACGCTGAGACACGTTCCCAATTCAATCATATGATTAATCGATTTATTGACGGTACGCGTGATTATTTACAAGCACACTACGCCGTAAACTCACGTAACGACTCACAATACTGGATTGATAATCGCAACAATACACACCAATCCACTACCCTTAAATCATTGATTAATGGATGGAAGAGCACTGAGTCATTTGATGCAGTGTTAGCGCGTCATTGCAACGAACTCGTTTACGCGAAAACGTCTTGGTATTGCTTATTTTCAGGAATGGGTCATTACCATCCTCACCAAAAAGGTGAACTAGACTTATCCAACCAAAAATGGCAAAACGCAAAAAATCATTGCCAAAACTTAGCTGATAAATTTGTCAATCAATCAGCATTATTTTCCCCTTCTCTGGAGTATGTATAAATGCAATACATTGTATTTTTAATTTCCCTTGGCTTTATAGCAACGTTAATGGGTTGCACTTCTGAACACAGCTCAACCACGCTTGAGTCAGCCATTAAACACAATAGTGAACATATGGCAGTAACTTACCAAGTCGTAAGCAATACTGAAGAACTACCGTGCATAAAAGAAGAAAGTGCCGGTGAATGTTATGCATCGCAGCTACAACTTAAATTTTCTCAAGCCTTACCTGCGACTGGATGGGAAATTGTTTTTTCGCACTTGTCGCCGATTCAATCGCACGATGGTGAATTTTTTGAAATAAAACACATTAATGGTGATTTACACCGACTCATTCCTCTGAAAAGTGTTGCTGCGGATCAGGCTTTTACTATTAACCTACAAAGTGGCTTTTGGTCGGTATCAAAAACAGATGTTTTACCTAATTACTTCTTCGCGTATGACGACGGCAAAACATCTATTATTTCAGCGACTCGCGAGGTATTTACCGAAGGCAACGCAATACCATCAATATTACATGCAGGTACGTTTACTTCTCCAAATCAAATTAAACGTAATAAACACGACCAATCATCGTTAGCAACAGCGGCGCAACTATTTGAACGCAATCAAGCAATATTAAAAGCACCATTAGAAGAAAGTAACCTGTTCGTTGTGCCCTCAATTAAACAAGCGCATGTAACAAGTCAGTGGGTTGATGCTAAAAAAGGCCTCGCTGTTAACAACATTGATAAAGAAAAATATTTGGCAGCATGGCGACTTATTGAAGGGTCGAACATAAGCCTAAACAAGCAAGGTGTTCCACTAGAAATTGTTACGAATGCACTCACCTCTTCTATACCAGAGCAAGGCTACTCACTTAATATTACACCTGAAAAAATTACGATAAACGCTCGTGACAATACAGGTGTATTTTATGCGCTGATGAGCATTAATCAGCTAATTAACGACAACTATCAACTGCCTGTTGGTGGGTTTAGCGACTCTCCTCGATTTAACTTTCGCGGCGTTCATTTAGACGTAGCTCGAAACTTTAGATCAGTAAACTTTGTAAAGTCTTTAATCAAGCAAATGGCTCATTTAAAACTGAATAAACTACACCTACATTTGGCTGACGATGAAGGTTGGAGGTTAGAAATTAAAGGCCTTGAAGAACTAACAACTGTAGGTGGATACCGTTGTTACGATCCGTCTGAAACTCAATGTTTAATTACGCAGCTAGGCAGTGGGCCAAACCGAGACAATAGCGCCAATGGTTTTTATAGCCAAGAAGATTATCAGCACTTATTGCAATTTGCCGACGCTCACCATGTAGAAATTATTCCATCGCTTGACATGCCAGGACACTCTCGCGCTGCGATCAAGTCAATGGAGTCGCGTTATCGCCAGCTTTACCAAGCAGAAAAATACGATGCAGCAAATGAATTTTTACTGACTGATTTTAAAGACACAACACAGTATTCGTCTGTTCAGCACTATAACGACAATACATTAAACCCTTGTCTTGATTCAACTTACCGCTTTGTAGATAAAGTGCTGTCTAACCTTATCAATCAGCACAAAAAGGCAGGAGTGCCCATGAAGCGCTATCACATTGGTGCCGACGAAACAGCAGGTGCATGGCACGAATCGCCAGCCTGTGAAGCCTTTATCAAAAATACTCCTTCTGTGCACTCTGTTGAAGATCTTGGCGGATATTTTGTGAGCAAAGTGGCACAAATGGTTCAAAGTAAAGGCATAATTGCTGGTGGTTGGAGCGACGGTATGCGTGAATTCACGCCTGAGGTAACTAAACCTATGCAAGTGAATGTTTGGGACCTTCTCGTAGCAGGCGGACATGAAGCGTCAAACACCTTTTCACAACAAGGTTGGCATACCATTTTGTCTTATCCAGACGTGTTGTACTTTGACTTTCCTTACGCTGTTGATCCTCACGAACCGGGTTATTATTGGGCAAGTAGAGCGACCGACAGTTATAAGGTTTTTCAATTTATGCCACAAACTCCTGAACAAAATGCTCGTTTATGGAATGATCGTATGAATAAACCATACGGAGCTAAATCGATCACCAACGCTGACACAAGCTTTGAAGGTATACAGGCGCATTTATGGACTGAGGTTGTACGTCACGACACCGTAGCACAATACATGTACTACCCTCGTTTACTCAGCTTTGCCCAAAAAGCATGGGTAGCAAACAGCTGGGAAAAAAGCGCAAGTACACAAACTAACAACCAACTAAACCATGATATCAACACCGCCTGGAGACAGTTCTCTCAAGCATTAGTTCGCAAGCAGCTACCAAGACTAGCAGCGCAAGACATTCAATTTCGAATTCCACCACCGGGTGCATCTGTTTTAGAGAACATGTTACACATGAACCACCTCTACGAAGGGATGACACTGCAATACCAAAATAATCTTGGTCATTGGACAACATACACTAAGCCCGTTATTGCAACCGACTTAACAAAAGTTAGAGCCGTGTTACCAAACACAGACCGCACTAGCGTCGCTTTAAACATTCATCATTAGGCTTTCTATGTATTTTTCTTCATCAAATTTGTCAACAAAAAATGATAACGCTGTCATTAATACTCGTATTTTTAAGGAGTTTTTAAGTGAATAAGCCAACAGAATATTTCATTGGTATCGATGGCGGTGGCACTAAGTGTAAAGCTCGTTTAGAAGACGCACATGGTAACCTTTTAGCTGAAGCTATTGCTGGACCAGCAAATGCCGCACGCGACTTAAAAGGTTCGGTAGAGTCTGTTATTACCGCAACAAACATGGTTATTAATAAAGCGAATTTACCTGCGTTAAGTAACATTAACATTCATGCCGGCATTGGGCTTGCTGGGCTAAATATTCCAGAAGTAAAAGAAAAATTTACGCGAGAAGTTCTTCCTTTTTCGAGTGTACACATTACGTCTGACTTACATATCGCTTGTATAGGCGCTCACGAAGGAAAAGACGGCGCAATAGTTATAATAGGAACCGGTTCAGCAGGCGCTGCCATCAACAAAGATAAACAATTAGAGTTAGGCGGGCACGGCTTTATTATTGGTGACAAAGGCAGTGGCGCATGGCTAGGAAAAATGGCCATAACTCAGTGCCTAGAAAGCTTAGATGGCATTATTCCAAGCAATACTTTAACTACGCAAGTAATGGCGCATTTAAAGTGCAATACGGCTCATGAGCTGGTTAATGTTTGCTTGACTGCTAAACCAGCCTTTTTCGCTACACTGGCCCCGATAGTATTAACATTAGCTACGCAGAAACAACCTGAAGCACTTGCTTTAGTTGAAGAAGCTGCTGATTACATTAATAAGCTGAGCTACCAATTACTCAGACTTAACCCCAAACGTTTATCTTTTTTTGGTGGCATTACACATATTTTAGTGCCCTATTTAGATCCTAAATTACAAACGTTAATTCATCCCCCTTTAGGAACGCCTGAGCAAGGGGCTATTTTATATTCAAAATCTCAATTAACTAACAGAGAACACTCATGAACACGACTTTAATGGCCCAAGAAGCGGCACAATCTCCTCACGTTATTGCGCAACAGTTAAAACAAAATTTACCTGTTTGTGAACAGCTCGTACAAAAAATTAAAACCTTTAACCCTGCGATGGTTTACATCATAGGTAGAGGTTCTTCCGATCATGCTGGTGTATTTGCAAAATACTTAATTGAAGTAGAATTGGGCATTCCTGTTTCATCTTCTGCACCGTCTGTACACAGTGTGTTCCACAAAAGCTTAAAACTCGACAAAGCCTTAGTGCTAGTAATATCTCAATCAGGTGGCAGCCCTGATATTATTTCACAAGCAAAAGCAGCGAAAGACAGTGGCGCGTTAACAATTGCACTGGTTAATACACCTAACTCTCCACTAAGTGAAGTGGTAGACGCAGAGCTTCCGTTATGTGCAGGTGAAGAACTTGCTATCGCAGCAACAAAAAGCTACTTATCAACATTAAGCGCTATACTTCAACTTGTTGCGTGTTGGAAACAAGATCAAGCATTACTTAAAGCGCTTAACCAACTACCTGCTTTACTTAGTATTGCGATACAAGAGCCTAATAAACTAACTCGCGAATTTATTGAAGAGCTTGCTCACTGTGTTGTATTAGGTAGAGGTTTTGGGTATGCGGTAAGCCGAGAAATAGCGTTAAAGCTCAAAGAAGTATGCGGCATTCACGCTGAAGCATTTAGTAGTGCTGAATTTTTGCATGGGCCTGTAACTCTTGTGGAGAAAAGCCTGTCGGTCATTGATGTATCTGCTTTTGATGAATCGCAAGATGCTCATGAAACTATCATGACAGATATTAATAGTAGAGGATCGCGCACTAAAGAAATCGGTTTTACTATTTCTGGCGCGCATCCACGATGTGTTCCTCTATTGGTTTTACAACGTTTTTATTTAGACATTGAGCAAATAGCACGAGAACTAGGATTAGACCCCGACAAACCAGCTGGCTTAAAAAAAGTCACAAAAACATTGTAACAATCAAGAATAAGGTACAAGTATGCGCTATTTCGCAGAGCGATTATTTGATGGAAAAACGTTTAAACAAAACCAACTGATAATTGTAAGAAACAAAAAAATAGTCTTTATTGATCAAGGTGAACCTGATCAGGCTGATGTGCATTTGTCAGGATTAGTTTCACCGGGTTTTATCGATGTTCAAGTTAATGGAGGTGGTGGTAAGTTATTTAACAATGAGCCAACACTAGAAACATTGCAATGTATGAGTGAAGCGCATCAACAGTTTGGCACTACCGCAATGCTGCCGACACTCATTACTGACGATTTTACTACAATGCAATCGGCTGCAAATGCCATTTCAGCTGCAATTAGCAATGATATGTTGGGTATTGTTGGCGTTCACTTTGAAGGACCGCACTTAAGCGTACCTAAAAAAGGTATCCACCCTGAACACCATATCCGCAAGATTACAGACGATGAATTAGCATTATTTGCGAGAAAAGACTTAGGGCAAGTATGCGTAACATTAGCACCTGAAAATGTTAGCTGTAACGTAATACGTGAGCTTGTCGCCCATAATGTAAAAGTATTCTTGGGTCACTCAAACGCGACGGCAGGACAAACGTTAGCAGCGATAGAAGCTGGGGCACAAGGCTTTACTCATTTATACAATGCTATGTCGCCTTTAACCAGCAGAGCTGCAGGTATGGTTGGTGCGTCGTTGCTAGATAATAATACGTATTGTGGTTTGATAGTGGACCACGAACATGTGGATAATGTGAGTTGCCAGCTTGCAATAAAATGTAAAACACCGCAAAAAGTCATGCTGGTAACCGATGCAATGTCTCATGTTGGTAGTACTCAAACTGAACTACAATTTGCGGGAATGGATATAACACGCACAGGTAATAAACTCACCATAGAAGGTGGACGTTTAGCAGGTTCAGCACTGGATATGGCAACCGCAGTTCGCAATACGGTTAATAACTTACATTGCCCACTAGAACATGCACTACAAATGGCTGCTACAACGCCTGCTAAGTTCCTGTCATTGCAAGGTAAAAAAGGACTGTTAGCCGAAGGTTATGACGCAGACTGGACGGTTTTAACAACAGATCTACACATAGACAGTACTTACATCGCGGGCAACAATGTATACAACCGAACTATCACTCAACAAAACCAACAACAAGGTGAGCTATGCAAACATTAACTTCAGAACAGCCGACGCAAAATCAGCAAAGTGCGTTACTCCCTATGATTATCATAGGTATATTATTTTTTGTTTTTGGCTTTGTTACATGGCTCAATGGCGCCTTAATTCCGTTTTTACAAATAGTGTGTGAGCTATCAGAGATTGAAGCACTGCTGGTTGCGTCTGCTTTTTATATCGCGTTTGTATTAATGGCATTACCTATGGCTTGGGTACTGGAAAAAACGGGCTACAAGCATGCTATGGTGCTGGGATTGGTGATTATGGCAGTAGGCAGTTTGCTCTTTATTCCTGCTGCTTATAGTCGCGAGTTTTCTGTATTTTTAATCGCTCAGTTTATTGTAGGCACTGGCCTCACAATATTACAAACCGCGTCAAACCCTTATATTGTAAAAATTGGCCCTCAAGAAACTGCCGCTGTGCGTATTTCAATTATGGGCCTATTAAACAAAGGGGCTGGCTTTGTCGCGCCGATTATTTTTACTGCGCTGGTATTAGGTGATTTAAGTGGTGTTAGTGCTAAATCTATCGCTGCTTTGCCTGAAGCAGAACAACTTGCTCAAATTGAACAGTTAGCGTCTGGCCTTGTTCAGCCATACATTGGTTTAGCAATAGCCTTAGCGGTACTTGCCTTCTTTTTAAAGTTGTCGTCTTTACCTGAGCTGAACTTAGAAGCGGAAACGCAAGACAACCAACCAACATCAAGCATATGGCAATTTCCACAACTAATACTTGGAGTAATCACTTTATTCTTTTATGTAGGTGTTGAGGTAATTGCAGGCGATACCATTGGGTTATTTGGCTCTCAGTTAGGCGTAGAAAACGCTACATCACTAACGTCTTACACCATGGCATTTATGGTGGTTGGATACTTAACTGGCCTTGTGGTTATTCCTAAGTATCTTAGTCAAAGCCAAGCATTATTAGCGTCAGCATTAGTTGGTATAGGATTATGTTTAGCGGTTGTATTTTCAAGTAACGAAAGCACTGGCATCTCAGCCATTTTATGGGGTTGGTTAGGCTTTCCATTATTACCCGATACGGTCGCATTTGTTGCGCTACTTGGCTTTGCAAACGCACTTGTGTGGCCAGCCGTTTGGCCATTGGCACTCGATGGCTTAGGTAAGCACACCGCAAAAGCTTCTGCTTTATTAATTATGGGGATTGCCGGTGGCGCTGTACTACCCGTAATTTACGGTAGTTTTGCTGAACACTTTGGTGGGCAAAATGCTTATTGGTTAATGATTCCTTGCTATGTGTTCATTCTATTTTATGCGCTTAAAGGACATAAAATGCGACAGTGGAAATAGCACTAACTCATTAAAGCTCAGTTTTAGCCATGCCCTTAAGCGTTGTTCACTTCCTTCTCTTGCTTAAGGGCATTTTTACATCACTCCCGTGATACAAAATAGCTAAATCAAAATTCAATACAACTTCATACGTTAAAGCACTACAAGGCTTTAACTTTTATATTACGAAACCACACATGATCGTCGTGATCTTGTAATCCAATCAAGCCTGCTGTTGCTACGTTTGACCAATTCTCGTTGTAAGATGGAAACTTGCTATTGGCGATCATATCAAACCATTGAGCGCTACCAATTGTGTATTCCACAACAACTACGCCATTTTGTTTATGAGTAACATTTTTATTCTGTACTGTTATTTCTATATGATTCCATTGCCCCACAGGCTTTGCATTTTGTGGTTGAGCAGGAATTAAATCATACAATGAACCTGCTTGCCGATTTCCATCCTTTCCTTTGTTAGCATCAGGATGGCCAATATTATCTAAAACCTGCATTTCTGGAGCAGTTTGCCATATATGTGAAAACTGTTCGTCTTTTTCATTAGCTAAATAAAAAATGCCAGAATTACCTTTCTCAGATATTTTCCAATCAAGTTTTAAAGTGAAGTTTTCAAATTCCTGAGGAAAAACCAAATCTGCAATATTTGCCCCTTCGATCTTGGCTATAGGATTCATATGTAATGTTCCGTCTACCACTTCCCAATTGTCAGGAAATGACGTTTTTTTATAACCACGCCATTGTCCTTTTGTTTTTCCATCAAATAACAACTGCCAACCTTGGCTAGCTTCTTCTTTAGTTAATATGTTATGAGTATTTTCCTCATTCGTATTTTGTTCTGAACATGCTACTAAAGAAGCTACCGTCACTATTGCTACGCAACAATGCACTAAGCGTTTTTTTACTCTATGTAAATTATTCATAAAACTCTCTATAAAGACCAAACTTTGGTAGACGGATCTACAGGATAATCAACCTCATACGTTCCAGGTACAGGATCATAAGCTAAGTACTGTTCGCCTATGGTTTCAGACGTAAAATATGTATCAATAGTAAGTTCACGCAACGAGGTTAAAAACCGATACAACACATACAAATCTTTAAATGCCTCTGGAGTATTGTCTTTATCGAGTAGCTCAAAGATATTTTTTTGATCTTGTGCGCTCACATTGTAAAGCGATTGAACAAAGGAGCTTTGCTTTGTATGTTCCGCATGTTCAAAAACCTCGCCATGCGTGTTTTTATATTTGCGCGAAAACTCTTTAATGCCCGCGTGATATTCTTGTTTAGCTTTGTCGTCAAAAACGTCTAGAAACAGTAAATCAATAAATTGAGGTACGTTTACTTCACTCGCACTAGGCATGTGATCTTTTGGCATAATTTCATTTGCAATTGATGTAATAATCGACATTTCTGAATTCGAAAAGAACTGTGGTTTCCAGCCAAGTGCCACATTCGTGCTTTTACATGATTGCAATAGCGCAACAATAGAGCCTGACGTTAAAACAACACCGCCACTTAATGCCATTTGCTTGATAACTGATCGTCTATCCATGTTGGTAACCTATTTCATCTATGTGTTTAGTTGCATAATCTACCGCTCGCGCGGTAAATGCCATGTACGTCAACGACGGGTTTTGACAAGCTGACGACGTCATAAAAGAACCATCCGTAACAAATACGTTGGCCACCGCATGCAGCTGATTGTATTTGTTTAACACTGAGGTTTTCGGGTCGTGCCCCATACGCGCGGTACCCATTTCATGAATCCCTAAACCAGGACCAATTTCTCGCTGGTACATTTGAACATTGGTAAAACCCGCACTCTCTAAGATTTCTTTCGCTTTGTGCTGAATGTTGTCACGCATTTTTAACTCGTTATCTTTCATTTCAACGTCGAATGAAACCGTAGGTAATCCCCATTGATCTTTTTTGCTGTAGTCTAAAAACATTTTGTTTTCGTGATACGGTAAAAACTCACCAAACCCCATAATCCCCAATCTCCAAGGACCTGGAGCTGAAAGTTCTTTTTTTAATGGCGTACCAATATTTAATTCTTTAATGTTTCGCGTCCAGTTTTCTCTAGATGCACCACCTTGAAACCCGTAACCGCGTATGAAGTCAACTTTTTCAGATTTTTCATGCAGGTTATGAAAACGTGGAATATAAAAACTAGAAGGTCTACGGCCTTTGTAATATTGATCATCGTAACCGTCGATTGTACCTACAGCGCCAGCTCCTAAATGATGATCCATCATGTTATGACCCAATTCCCCTGAGTCGTTCCCCATTCCGTTTGGAAAGCGTTTAGAAGTAGAGTTTAATAAAATAGCGGTACTTGCGACGGTAGACGCGCAACAAAAAATAATCTTTGCGTTGATAACAAATTCTTCATGCGTAATCGCATCTTTAATTTTTACGCCGCTGGCTTTCTTCGTTACGTCATCATAAACAATAGAATGAACAATTGAATTCACTCTTACATCTAAATTACCCGTTTTTAAAGCCGCCGGTAAAGTCGATGACAAACTACTAAAATAGCCACCATATGGGCAACCACGGATACAACGATTACGGTTTTGGCACTGACTTCTGTTTTCAAAAGTACCACCTGTTATATGAGCGACACGACCAGGCGTTAATACGTAGTCTGGATTATCTTTACCTATTTCTCGCTGAAGATGTTGTTCAACACAATTAAGCTCCATTGCTGGTAAATACTTACCATCTGGCAATTGCGCTAAACCTAAGTTTTGACCTGATACGCCAATAAACTTTTCAACATGATCGTACCAAGGCTCTATATCTTTATAGCGCACAGGCCAATCTACTGCGATTCCGTCTTTCTTGTTTGCTTCAAAGTCTAAATCACTTAATCGATATGAATGTCGTCCCCAAGTAATTGAACGACCACCAAGATGATAGCCACGTATCCAATCAAAACGCTTCACTTCATTGTATGGGTGCTTTAAATCATCAACAAAAAAATGAGCAGATTCAGGATTATTTACAAATCCCGTTCTCCCTTGTTTGGGCTGCTGCTTCATTTTATCGATAGTGACATATTTACGGTGTTTTTGATCCCAAGGGTCATCAAACATTGTTGTATAATCGGTAATGTGTTCCACTTTTCGACCACGCTCTAATACAAGGGTTTTTAATCCTTTTTCGCACAGCTCTTTTGCAGCCCAACCACCTGAAATACCACTGCCAATAACAATGGCATCATAAGAATCTTTATTATTATTCATCATCGTTCCCAGACTTATCTAAGTATTCGAATAAACATTATTCACGACTATAGAGGCAATAAAAAACCATCTATTGTGAATTCATATTAGCGATTAATACCTTCGGCAGTTACTATAAATTCAGCTTTCTATATAACAAATTCAGCGTCTAATTAACGTACAGCATAAAAAATGAAGACATTGATAGAAAAGTAAAGTGAGCTAGGTAAATTCACCGAAACCTCCTAACCTCGATAAACGCTACAGAAATAACGAGATTAAAACCGCGACAGAACCACCAACAACACCAATAATAGTTTCCATTACGGTCCACGTTTGAAGCGTTTGTTTTTCAGTCATTCCCAAGTAACGATTCGCCAACCAAAAACCAGAATCATTGACGTGTGACAACACAACCGAACCAGCACCTATTGCAATGGTTACCGCAGCTAACTGCTGACCAGATAACGCTAAAGGCTCGATTATGGGAATAATTAAACCACAAGCGGTTAGCATGGCAACCGTTGCAGAACCTTGAATAACACGAACCGCAGCGGCTAGTACAAACGCTAAAATAACAACAGGCAAACCCGAATCAGCAAGCATTCCACCTAATGTTGGACCAACACCCGAATCGATAAGAACTTGCTTGAATACGCCACCAGCCCCTGTAACAAGAATAATAATTCCTGCTGGTTGCAAAGCATGTGAACACAATTCCATTACCTGACTTTGCGACATACCTCTTCGATGCCCAAGAAGATAAAAAGATGCTAAACACGCAAACATAATGGCAATAAATGGATGGCCAACAAACTGCAACCAGTTATAGAGTGTCGAGTGAGCCTCGACAAATTGACTCGCGATACTCTTAACGCCAATCAGCGTTAGCGGTAAAGCAACTAAAAAAATGGCAAGGGTAAAAGATGGAAGTGATTGCCCTCCTCGATCAATTTCTTCAATGGCGTGATCGGGCAACTCAACATGAACTTTCTTCGAAATTAAAGAGCCGAACAATGGCCCAGCGAGAATCATGGCAGGAACTGACGCCAACAAACCAAATAAAATGGTGTAGCCATAATCTGCATTCAGCTGAGATGCGACTAAGATTGGCCCTGGCGCCGGAATAAGAAAAGCCTGACACGTAGCAATACCAGCTAACAGCGCTAAACCAATCTTAATTAAACTACCTCCACCTTGCCTAACAACGGCAAATGCGACGCCAATCAGTAAAACAACCGCTACATCGAAAAATAATGGAAGCGCACAAATAAAACCAGTAAACGTTAATGCCCAATTAGCATTCTTTTTACCGAACTTAGACAACAATGTTTGAGCAACTCTGTCTAAAGCCCCTGTTGCTTCCATAACTTTACCGAACATTGCGCCTAACGCGACAACCACAGCGACAAAGCCTAAAGTACCTCCCATTCCCTTTTGTATTGTTGCTGCGATATCAGCGGGATTCATTCCTGCAAAAATCCCGGTAAACATGGAGACTAAAATAAGTGCAACTACCGCATGAAGCCCAACTTTCATTACAAGAAAAAGGAGCAGTAATATTGAGCCTAGCGCAGTAAAAATTAGTGTAAATTCTGACATATTCACCCTTACGATTATGGTCAACAAAAGTATGGGGCTTTCTTGTATTCACGCTATTTACGGCGCTCAATAAAAGTGTTTCGTTTATTCAGTAGTTTTATTGAAAAACAAAAGTAGTTTCCCATTTATTCACTTAACTTTACGGCATAAAAGTGGGTGCCGTTAAAACGAAATCGGCTTTTTTATGTAATAAAATCGGCGTTTACAAGATTAACTAGCCAGAAAGACAAACCGACCACTTATCTATTTTGTGTCTTTTCTGAGGTCTGACGGGAGGTTACCAAATAAAAGATGATACTGTTTTGTAAAGTAACTATGGTCACTAAACCCAACATTATATGCAATAGTCGCGATAGGTAGGTTTGTTTCAATAAGCTGCTTTCTTGCATTTTCCAATCGAACTTCATTGATGAACTGCTTAGGCGTACGATTTAAGTGTTTTTTGAATCGTCGTTCTAAAGCACTAATCGACAAACAACTAATATCTGCCAGTTGCGGCAGTGTAATTTCTTCCATGTAGTTTTTCTTGATGTAATCAACCGGTAGCTTTACCGCGTCTCGACCGGCAAGCACTAACGACGTTTTATCTAGATGGCGAGAAATACCATACGACCCTATCGGTTTTTCATCAGCGTCATACAACGCTCGTTTAGATGTGGTAAACCATGCTAACTTACCGTCAGCCGTGGTATTCATTTCTAATCGTTCGTTTATCACTTCACCTTGAAGCACTTTTTTATCATCATTACTGAACTGAATAGCAATATGAAATGGAGAAAAGTCAAAATCGGTGTATCCAAAAACTTGTTTTAGATGTGTTAGCCCTAAATGTTGAAGAAACATTTTATTGCCATAAATAATACGGCCTTGAATATCTTTCACCCAAAAAATCACATCGGGCATCAAATCAAATACATCGATTATTTGTTTTACACCATGCAATTCTACGAGTTTATCAATATTATTCATGCGCCCTACTATTCAATTAATCAAAGGCATTTGAGTAACGTTACAATGCCTAAATATCACACAACATATAGGTAACAGCGATGTTTATTTGAAAATTAGAGGTTCATCATTACCTAAGTTTTAGCTTGAAAGTAAGTAACACAAATAATATTAGCAACACACTACATACGTATGCATAGCAAACATACGTATGCATTAGTTCGTAAGTTAGAAAACAATAAGGTTTATAATGTTATAAATTTTCCTCGGCAAACGATGCCAATCGACTTCGTACAACACCATTTAAATTAACCGTTGTACTACCAGGAAAGTCTTTAAAACGTTCTACAATATACGTTAGCCCTGATGTAACTGCGGTTAAGTAATTACTGTCTATTTGAGCCAAGTTACCCGAACACACTAGTTTTGTGCCTTCGCCGCATCGCGTAATAATCGTTTTAAGTTGTGAAGCCGTTAGGTTTTGGCACTCATCAAGCAATACCAGTGCATTTTGAATACTTCTTCCACGCATAAAATTAACAGACTTGAACTGAATATTTGCCTTTTCCATTATGTAGTTAAGACTTCCGTCCATACTCTCGTCATTTTTATGAAGTACTTCTAACGAGTCTGTAATTGCTGAAAGCCACGGCGCCATTTTTTCTTCTTCTGTTCCGGGTAAAAAGCCTATCGACTCTGCAATTTCAGGCGTACTACGAGTAACAATAATTTTATCGTACAAGCCTCGTTCAACTACTTGTTCTAAGGCTGTTGCTAATGCTAATAATGTTTTACCGCAACCTGCTGGACCAGTAAGAATAACTAGATCGATAGTCGGGTCAAGCAATGCATCCATCGCCATACCTTGGTATATATTTTTAGGGTGAATACCCCACGCTTCTTTAGACATTAAGCGTTCTTGCGAAATATCGGCAATCGAAAGCGTTTCTTCGTCGAATCCTGTTACTTTTCCAGCAAAGTGCTCACTATCATCCAAAATATATTCGTTCATATAGGCATTAGGTAAAACATTTTTATTCACATAATGTGTGGTATTTCTTCCTTCGCTTTCGCTTTCACACTCTTGAACCTGTTGCCAGAAGTCTCCTTCGAATTTGTGATATCCCTTAGTTAAAAATTGAATATCATCAATTAACTGATCTGTTCGGTAGTCTTCAACATGCGCTAGTCCTGCACCTTTGGCTTTTAGGCGCATGTTGATGTCTTTTGTTACCAGTACAACTTTTTTGTCTTTGTTTTCGTTCTGTATATAAATAGCGGCGTTAATAATTCGATTGTCGTTTTCGTTAAACGATAAAGTAGTTGCTGTTTGCTCTAAGGTGTAATCATTAAAAATAGATAAACAACCACTTGGATGTTCTTCATTAGTATGTGAAAGCTGAACACCGGCTAATACCTCTTCAGGAGTAGCATCTACCAATGTGTCTTCAAGCGCCCTTATTGCTACACGAGCGTCTCGGCTTACGTCTTTTTTGCGATCTTTAATCGAGTCTAATTCTTCGAGGACGGTCATGGGAACAACAACGTCGTGTTCTTTAAAGGAGAGAAAAGCGAAAGGTTCGTGCAGTAGTATATTGGTATCTAAAATATAAATAATTTTGTGTTCACTCATATAGGCATCCCTATTATAGATAAAAGAAACATGTATCAATAAGATGATTTTTGAGGTGAAACTATGGCTAATAGGAAGAACTTCAACTCAAATAATCAGCTAAGCCAACGTGCTATTTATTTACGATCATTCAATTACAGTTAATCATATAATTAGACAATCACTCCTTGAGAAAAGTTAACCTCACTTTACCCTTTATTAGAACAATGGCAAGTGAGTTATGCGCTTTGTAACAAAAATAAAGTGTTTAAATTTTTAACCTCCTTTAATACCAATATAGACCATATTCAGACATTTTTTTTAAAAATGAACACCTTAAATGACTTTCTCATTTCGTTATTAAATATTTGACTAAGAATCAGGATTTTTTTAATGATCACTTCTATGATTAACGGTACTATAGCGCCCGTTTTTCAGCCCTATCAATCATTAATGTCGTATATTAAGTGGAGTTTTTATGTCGTTTCATCCTGGTCAACGTTGGATAAGTGATGGTGAGTCAGATCAAGGACTTGGTACTGTTACTTCTGTTGAACATAGATTTGTGTCAATTGTTTTTACTGCAACTGGCGAATCAAGACAATATGCGATTGAAAACGCTCCATTAACCCGTGTTATTTTTAATGAAGGCGACACTATTCCAAGCCATGAAGGTTGGATGTTACTTGTTGAGTCGTTAGAAGAAATTAATCACATTATTACTTACCACGGAACACGACAAGACACTGGCGAAACAACATCAATAAAAGAAGTGATGATCGATCACTTCTTAAAGTTTAACAAACCACACGACCGCTTATTAAATGGCCAAGTAGATCGTTTAGATTGGTTTAGACTTCGTAAAGACAGCTTAAAACACCAATTTGAACAACAGCAATCTGAACTAATGGGGCTAAGTGGTGGACGTGTTAGCTTAATTCCACACCAACTTTATATTGCAGAAGAAGTAGGTAGTCGTTTTGCACCACGAGTATTACTTGCTGATGAAGTTGGCTTAGGTAAAACCATAGAAGCTGGCTTAATTATTCATCAACAACTGGTAAGCGGTAGAGCAAAGCGTGTGTTAATTGTTGTGCCAGAATCATTAATGCACCAATGGCTTGTAGAAATGCTGCGCCGATTCAATTTACCGTTTAGTATTTTCGACAATGAACGTTGCGTAGAAAGCGCAAATGACGGTGAAGACAATAACCCATTTAGCTCAGAACAACTTGTATTGGTTAACTTAGGTTTTATTACTGACAATCCAGAATGGTACGAAGCATTAATTGCTGAAGACTGGGATCTAATGGTAGTTGATGAAGCACATCACCTTAACTGGACACAAGACGCACCGAGCATTGAATACTTATGTATTGAACAACTGGCTCAAGTAATTCCGGGCGTATTACTCCTTACAGCAACGCCTGATCAACTTGGCCATGAAAGCCACTTTGCTCGTTTGAGATTACTTGATCCTGATAGATTTTTTGACTACCAAAAGTTCATTGAAGAAGAAGAACATTATACCGAAGTAGCTGACGCAGCTAACTCGCTTGTCGCTGGAGATAAACTAAACTCAACGCAAATGACAACATTAACAGAGCTTTTAAAAGAGTCTGATATAAGTAGCCAACTAGCCGTAATTAACGAACAAGATGATGCTCGCCAGCAAGTGTTGAATCAATTGTTAGATCGTCACGGTACAGGCCGAATTCTTTTCCGAAATTCTCGTAATACAATTAAAGGTTTTCCTGAACGTAAGCTACTGCCTACACCACTTGAATTACCAGAAGCTTATCAAAATACGCTAGACGACTTAATCATGAGTGATAGCGCTGAAAATTTAAGTACGTTGTCTCAAAGCAAGCTGATATACACTCCAGAAGTGCTCTTTGGGCTTGAATCACATGAAAATTGGTACGACATCGATCCACGTGTAGATTACCTAATTGATTTACTTAAAGAGTTAAACAAAGAAAAACTCTTAGTTATTTGTGCGCACGCTCAAACAGCGATTGATTTAGAAGCCGCATTACGAGTAAAAGAAGGTATTAGAGCTGCTGTATTCCATGAAGGATTAAGCATATTTGAACGTGATAAAGCCGCGGCATACTTTGCTCAAGATGAAGACAGTGCTCAATTATTACTGTGTTCAGAAATTGGTAGTGAAGGCCGTAACTTTCAGTTTGCTCATCATATGGTTTTGTTTGATTTACCAAACAATCCAGACTTGCTTGAACAACGCATTGGACGCTTAGATCGCATAGGTCAAAAAGAAACAATACGCATTCATGTGCCATACTTTGAAGATTCACCTCAAAACTTGCTGTTTAATTGGTACAACCAAGGACTAAACGCGTTTGAACATACTTGTATTACAGGTCATGCGGTATTCAAAGCCTTTGGAAGCAAATTACAAGAACTTGCTTTATCAGCTCAATGGCAGTCTGAAGCGTCTGAAAAATTAATTGACGAGTCGCACCAAAAGCACTTATCGATTAAAAAAGAATTAGAGTCTGGTCGCGATAAACTATTAGAGTTACATTCATCTGGTCAAGGTAAAGCGGCAGCACTTGTTGATAAGATTAACGAGCTAGATCAACAAATTACATTACCTACTTTTATGTTCCAAATGTTAGATGTATTTGGTATTCAGCAAGACGACAAAGCTGATAATTCTATTGCACTGCAACCAACCGAACATATGTTGAATAGTAATTTCCCGTGCTTACCTGACGACGGCACCACCATTACGTTTAATCGTGATACTGCATTAGCGTGTGAAAACTACCAACTACTCACATGGGATCACCCAATGGTGCGTGGGGCGATGGATCTTGTTTTATCTGATGAGATAGGTAATTCAACAATTGGGTTACTTAAAAACCCTGCATTACCTGTAGGTACTTTCTTCCTGGAGTGCTTATTTACATTAGAGGCTACAGCGCCAAGCCAACTGCAATTAGGTAGATATTTACCTACAACACCTATCCGTGTACTAGTTGATAAAAATGGTAACAATCTAGCGGATAAAGTTGGTGAAAATGTGCTTGATCAACAGCTTAGTCCAACCAAAAAACAAGTAGCTTTACAACTTGTTAAAGCATTGAAACAACAAATAACACCATTGGTAACTAAAGCCGAAGTACATGCCAATACTAGCGTGAGTGATATTCAGCAAAAAGCACTGACAAATATGCACACGCAATTAGACGAAGAGCACGCACGTTTAACAGCATTAGCGAATATCAACCCAAGTGTTAGGCAGGAAGAAATCGACTTCATACTGTTACAAAAAGCTGAACTTGAAAACTACATCAACAAAGCGCAATTAAAGTTTGAAGCCATTCGTTTAGTGGTAGTTACGCATTAATGAGCGCGAACCCCGATTTTGTTTACACACCGCCTCAAAGTCCCTATTTACAAGTTGTTTATAGGGATGATGATATTATTGTACTCAATAAAAACAGTGGTTTATTGACCGTTCCGGGGCGTCTACCTGAACATCAAGATTGCTTACAAAACAGAGTAATGCGTGTACTTCCTACTGCAACTATCGTACACCGTTTAGATATGGCTACGTCAGGCATCATTATTATGGCGCTAAACAAACCTGCTCATGTATCGATAAGCCAGCAGTTTGAAAAAAGAAAAACGCAAAAAAAATACATTGCTCGCGTTTACGGAATCATTGAAGAAAAAGAAGGTTCGGTTGACCAGCCGTTGATATGTGATTGGCCAAATAGACCTAAACAAATGATCGACCACGAACGCGGAAAACCCTCGTTAACGCATTTCAACGTTTTAAGCTACCAAAACAACAGCACACTTGTTGAGCTAACTCCTATTACAGGTAGGTCGCATCAACTACGTGTGCATATGCTTTCATTGGGGCATCCTATATTAGGTGACCGTTTGTACGCACATGACAATGCATTAGCCATGGCACAACGCTTAAACTTGCATGCTCAAATGCTCAGTATCTATCATCCTGTTACAAATGAGTTATTAACATTTACAGCGGAATGCCCATTTAAGTAATCATTTAAAATATATTGACGTTAAGTATTCTGCTATTTATGTCGATATAATAATTATATGCGTTTGTCGTTGGTATCAATATTTGTTGCGAGCCAATAACAATATAGAACATTATTTGAGGCGTTTTCGTGTTTCGTATTTTACTTACTACTCTATTTCTTTCACTTAGCATCGGCTTATTTTTGCCTAATAATGCCTACAGTTTTTTTTACTTCTCCCCTGAAGAGGAAACGGAAAAAAAAGCATCGGAAGATGATGAGAGCACAAATAAAGGTGGTGCTAGCAATAACATCATTCAGCGCAGCTCAATTAAAATGGCGTCGCCTACTGACGCCTTTATGCAAAAGAACGAAGATTTAAAACATTACCTACCAAAAGGCAAAGCCCAATCTATACTCGCGGGTACGCAAGAGTATGTCATTGTTGAAGAGTCTAGTTTTACTCAAAACAACAAAGGCGTTGCGATTCTTTTACCTGATTGGCAACAAGGCTTGACAAACCCTAAATCGATTAACTTTTTAAGAAAAGAACTCCCCCATTTAGGTTGGAGCACGTTGTCAATTCAACCGTCTAATATCCCTACTAACTACCCATCAACATTACTTGATGACAAACAAAGAATGGAAGCGAATACAAAGGCCTTGGATGAATACCAAGCACAACTAAAAATATTGATGACAGCGGTAATGGAGAAAGCTAAAAATTATCCTGGAATATTTTTAGTTATTACTCAAGGTGGGCATGCAGGAATGCTTACGCGCTTATATAAAGAAAATAATAGTCTAATACCTAGTGCATTTATTATGTTAAGCGCTGGTATGAATTCAACGACTGACAACCAACAATTTGCTCAAAACATAGCGATGTCAGAATTACCGACATTAGACCTTGTTTTACGACGAGACAATAAAACAGTTACCCAAAACGCTAACCTCAGACAAAAATTAGCAACCAAAGAAATGAAAGTATATTACCGTCAAAAACAATTATATAACCTTCATACGGGATACTATCCTGAACAAACATTATTAACTGAAATTAATGGATGGCTAAAAACCATAGGTTGGTAAGCTACCTATAGTTTGTAACTACTTCGTAAGCCGCTTGTATATCTTGAGCTTTCTGTTTAGCTACTTCCATCATTTCAGGCGGTAATCCTTTTGCTATCAATTTATCCGGATGATGCTGAGACATAAGTTTTCGATAAGCTTTTTTGATTTCTTGATCGGTCATATCCTCTGAACACCCTAACACCTTATATGCATTATCGAGTTGATGTTTTGATGGAGTGCCTCTGCCTCCTTGTTGATGAAAATGCTCTCCAGCAATAATCATTTCCAACAATTTATCTAAATCTCTTGCAAAAATACGTAATACTTTAGCAATGCTATGTAATGCTGCTCTCTCGCTTTCATCTAAAGTACCGTCAGCAAATGCGACTTGAATTTGAATTTCAAGAAACATAAGAAGTAAATCATGTCGGCTACCACACTTTCTAACAAACGCTTTTAATCGTTCGTTCAGAGGAAAACCGGCCATTTTCCCTTCTCTAAAAGAGTCTTGCGCTTGCTGCCTCATTTCACCTTTAAGTGACAACTTATCCATGTATGCCGTTGCAAAAGCGATTTCTTCTGATGTAACTCTTCCATTTGCTTTAGCAACATAACCCATGACTGAAAACGTCGTTTCAAAAAATGCCTGTTGCTTCTCTTCATCGGTATATTGCTTACGAGACAAATCACTAAAATCGAACGATAACCCTTTATCAAAACGGTGACCAATCCATGCCCCTAATAAAGCGCCCAATATACTTTTGCTCAGCATAAAACCAAACAAAGCGCCTAATATTTTTCCCCACACGTTCATAATTTTTGTTTTAACACTCGTTAATTAAATATGGTTAAACTTGGTTTAATTGAGCTAATCGCTCGGGCGTTCCTACATCAGTCCAACTAGCTGAAATAATATCGCCTTCAAGTTGATCTTTATCAGCAAGTTCTCTCAACAAAGGGCCAAGAGGAAGAACATTGTCACTCTGTAATGCTTTAAAAAATGACGGTCGAAATAAACTTATTCCAGTAAAGGTAAACCGCTGATTACTTGTTAATTCTTGTTTGTTTTTAATTTTACCGTTAACAAGATAAAAATCACCTGTTAAATTATGTTCTGGATTTTCAACCAGCCAAATTTTACCTAAAGATCCTTCATGTAAACGACCTACTTTAGTAAAATCAAAATCAGTAAACACGTCTCCATTAACTACTAGAAAAGGTTCATCGCTTTTATCACTGGTCAACAGCGGTAACGCTTTAATTATGCCGCCTGCGGTTTCTAAAGCTTGTTCGCCTTCTCTACTATATTCGATTGAAACACCAAACTGTTTCCCACACTGTAAATGTGCTTCAATTTTCTCTCCCAACCAAGCATGGTTAATAACAATGTGGTGAACCCCTGCCTTAGCTAGATTTCTCACATGGTGTTCAATCAACGTCACTCCCCGCACACTCAACATTGGCTTTGGGCAAGTATCCGTTAATGGGCGCATACGCTCACCGCGCCCAGCTGCTAAAATCATCGCTTTCATAGTTTTTTAGCCTTTAATTTCTATCGCGGGAATAACTTTATGGCTTACGATATCTCGTAAAGCATGTAATTCAGGATATAACTCACATACTTCTACAATATAAGACAACGTAAGTGGTATATCTTTTAGGTAGCCCTGCTTATCGTCACGATGATATAAACGTGCAAAAATACCGCTGGCTTTTACATGACGTTGAACTCCCATTAAATCAAACCATCTCTTCCACTGCTCAGAAGATATATCGGAGTAACTTTCATTTTGTTGCATCAGTTGGCAAAAATACTCAAAGAGGTTTTCAACACTTTCTTGAGGCCACTTCACGTAGCAGTCTCGCAATAGCGAGACAACATCATAAGTAATAGGCCCTGTTACAGCGTCTTGAAAATCAATCACACCTATATGATTAACCACCTCATCGCCATCATTTTTATCGTTAGTTAATACCATAAGGTTTCGACTATGAAAGTCTCTATGCATGGTCACTTTCGGCTGTTCAAGCACATTGTTAACCAATACAGTAAAGCTTTGTTCTAATCCTTTTATTTCCTGTGTACTCAATGAAATATTTAAATGCTTACCTAATAACCACTCAGTGAATATATTCAATTCAGTATGAACAAATTCAGCATCGTAATTCGGTAATGTATACGCACTAGTTGACTTAATTGCTGATATGTTAGGAAGAAGATCAATTGCCTTTTTGTATTCTTGTTCCATATTAGTTTCAGTTAACGTATTACCAAAAAGTAAATCACCAAAATCACTTAAACAGAAAAAACCCTCCGATAAATCTACACAAATAATATCGGGAACATTCACACCATTCGCTTTAAAAAGCTTTTGTAGTTCAACAAAAGCAAGATTGTTAGACATTTGTGGAATAGCATCAACAGCAATAAATGAAACCCCTTCATGTTCAAAACGGTAATATTTGCGGAATCCTGCATCGCCAGTTAAAGCGTGCAAAGTAATTGAGGGGATTTTAAAAAATTCGCATAACCAATCGTGTAATAGCGAGTATCGAGAAGTAGTCAAAATATGAAAACCATCCTTGAAAATAGAAGATGTAAACGAGATAAAACCTAGTTTACCAAGATATTGCACTAAAATATTATAATTCGTACAGTACATCGTGTATGTTAATGAATAAAACACCTATATTATTATGCTGTTTAACGTTAAAATGCCGAAAAGTTTTTTCTTCACCAAAAAATAAAAACTAATTTTCCGGAAGTTTAATGCGTTTTCCCCACATTTTCATAAGTTTGCTGGCAACTACCTATAGCTATAATGCATTGGCTGATGAAACAATTGATAACTCAGGCCTTCATTGCCCTATTCCTACTTATCAAAAAATATCTACAGATAACGAAAATGTTGCTGAAGGCACTGTTTCTATTCTATCGGAAAAAAGCCAAATAGAACGAGATCAATACGCTAAGTTTATTGGTGGGGTTACTCTATTAAGCCCAACCGAAACAATTACCGCAGATGAAATTGAGCTGAATCGAAAAGACATGCTCATAAACGCTCAGGGTAATATTCACTTCCAAAACAATGGCATTAATATTTTTGCCTCTCAGCTAAGTGCAAGTAAAGCGGCAAGTGCAACAACGTTAAGCAACACCTCGTACCAACTAACTGAAAATCCGGGACACGGTTCTGCTCAATCTATATCGGTCAATCAAGAAGGTGTGTTGTCTCTCGTTAATTCAACCTTCACTACCTGTTTTGGTGAAACACCTGACTGGACATTAAAAGCTAGCGAAATAAACATAAATGCTGGCGAAAAACAGCTTGAAGCATATAACGCTAGATTTAAAATTTTTGACGTTCCTGTTTTATACATTCCTTATTTCACAATGCCAATCGGTGATGACCGTCACTCAGGAGTATTGTATCCAAGTATGAAATCTTCAACTAAGTCAGGTTTTGAAATGAAGATCCCATATTATTGGAACATTGCCGAAAACATGGACGCGACTTTCACACCACGCTTTATGTCTAAACGTGGTGTTCAGCTGCAAACTGAATTTAGATATTTATTTGGATTACAAGCGGGTTCAGTAAATCTTGAATATTTAGATGAAGATAAAAAATTAGTTAACAATGATGATCCTCGTTACTTAGCTCGTTTTCAACACGTAGGTACATTTTCAGATAGATTCCGCGCCTATTTAGATTACACCACAATCAGTGACGATAACTACCTCGTTGATATGGAAAGTGATCAATATAATTCAAATGACGCATACCTCTATCAAGTGGGTGAAATATCATATTTTGGTGACTCGTGGCATGCAAAAATGCAGCTTCAAGATTTCGAAATTTTAGGTAATCACACATCAAGCTACAAAACAGAACCTCACATTGAATTAGGTAAAAGACAAGCATTACCATTTGGAAATGCAATGTTTGATATGTATTCTGAAATTACACGCTTTACAACTGATGAAAAAAATCGCCCAACTGCTGAGCGTTACCACTTTGAAGCAGGCGTTACTTTACCTATCTCTCGACCTGCATGGTTTATTAATTCTGAATTAAAACTATTACAAACTACTTATAGACAAGACAATATACAATCCAGCAGTTCACTTGAAGAAAGTGTCAACAGAACCTTACCTAAAGTCAGGATTCACGGCGGAATGAATTTTGATAAGACACTGAACTTCAAAAATAAAAGCTATACTCAAACGTTAGAACCACAACTGCAATACTTATACATCCCTGACAAAGATCAAAGTGGTATAGGCTTATACGATACGACTAATTTGCAAGACGATTACGACGGACTCTTCAGAGATAAACGCTTTAGTGGGTTAGACAGAATATCTCAGGCAAATCAATATTCATGGGGTGTTACGAGTAGAATTTTCGATCCTGACAACCAAGAACGCTTAAGATTAAGCTTAGGTAGAATTGTATACTTAAACAATAGTAACGCTATTATTGACGATGATTCTGATCAAAACATTAGTGTTGATGAATCAGCTTTAGCCACTGAAGTTTACTTTAGAATAAATGATGTTTGGCAGTTTACTGGAGACATACAGTACAACACCGAAACTAACACCACAAACAAAAGCCAAACGAATATTGATTACCAATTTGGTAAAAATCAAACAATTCAATTGAACCATCGCTATACTCGTAA
Organism: Colwellia sp.; assembly: GCA_020630795.1. Lineage (GTDB taxonomy): Bacteria > Pseudomonadota > Gammaproteobacteria > Enterobacterales > Alteromonadaceae > Pseudocolwellia. Next base: position 204,946 of record JAHDIK010000001.1, on the reverse strand, counting down.
TGTCTCAGGTAATAGACTTGAGCAAGTTTCATTATTAAGTAATGTAAATATTAACACCAACTGGCAGTTAGTAGGCCGTGTAACACAAGACTTACAAAATGAACGTAGTATAGAAAGTTACTTAGGGGTTCAATACAGTAGTTGTTGTTGGGGGGTTCGTTTTTCATTTCATAGAAACATTAACTCCACCATCGAGGATGTTGGTAACACACTTAATAATATAGACAATCGTGAAGCATTTGAAAGCGGATTTAAACTCAAATTTGTATATAATGGCATCAGCGGTAAGCAAATATCAGATAATATTTCTGATATGTTTAACTCGAGTATATTTGGCTATAAACGCCCCTATTTTCTCAATAATTAAAAGAATTTAACGGTATATGAAAAATACATTAATAGCACTAACAGTAGTGGCAAGTAGCTTTATTAGCGCACTTACACCTATTCAGGCAAAAGAAATAAAACTCGATAGCGTAGCAGCTATAGTTAACAAGGGTGTTGTACTTAACTCTGAAGTATCAACCCTAATCGACACAATTAAATTGCAAGCAGCTCAAAATAATCAAAGTTTACCTTCAGACAAAGCCTTACGCACACAAGTATTAGATAAACTTATCAATACCGAACTTATTCTTCAATTAGGTGAGCGTATGGGTGTGCAAATTAGCGATGCACAACTTGATCAAACGCTAACCAATATGGCAAAAGAAAATAACTTAACGCTTGAGCAGTTTCGTGAAGGAATTGTTAATAGTTCAATGAATTATGAAGCTTACCGTGAAAATGTTAGAAACGAAATTATTTCCGGTGAGGTAAAGAGAGCAGGAGTAGGCAGACGCATTTACGTATCACCTCAAGAAATAGCCAATTTAATAAACGTTATGAAAGAACAAACTAATAATAACGTCGAGTACCGTTTAGGCCATATCTTAATCGCATTTCCAGCCGATCCTACCCAAGAGCAAATTAAGGCAGAGAAATCACGCGCCGATAAAGTTATAGAATTACTAAATAACGGAAGTGACTTTACCAAGCTTGCTATTGCGTCATCAGGCGATTCAACCGCATTAGACGGCGGTGACATGGGATGGAAAGGTATTAACGAAATGCCTACCCTTTTCTCTGAGTTAGTTGATGGAAAAAGTAAAGATGCAATTGTTGGCCCTATTCGCACAGGCTTAGGGTTTAGTATTATCAAAATACTAGATATTCGTGGTCGTGAAGTTGTTGAAGTTGAAGAAGTTAAAGCCCGACATATTCTTATTGAACCTTCTGTAATCATGAGTGAAGCGAAAGCAGAATCAACCCTTCAAGGCTTTTTAGACGACTTAAAAGCAGGTAAAGCAGATTTTGCCGAACTTGCTAAAGAACACTCAGATGGCCCTACGTCTTCGCGAGGCGGTGATCTAGGTTGGGCTGACCCAAGCTCATATGACCCTGCATTCTCTGACGCACTAGCGGCACTTAAGGTTGATGAATATAGTAAGCCTTTTCGTTCATCATTTGGTTGGCATATTACACAACTTACCGGTAGAAGAATTCAAGATGCAACTGAACAAATGAACACCCGAAAAGCTCACAATATGCTCTATAATAGAAAATTTGGTATGGAAAGCGCTCGCTGGATGAAAGAAACACGTGACGAGGCTTACATCGAAGTTATTGAACAAGGTGATAAATAATGGTTAATCGCATTGCGATAACTCCAGGTGAACCTGCTGGTATAGGGCCAGACTTAGCTATTGCTATAGCACAAAAGGAATGGCCAGTTGAATTAGTAGTCGTTGCCTCTCCAGAGCTTTTAGAACAAAGAGCTAAGGAGTTAGGTCTTCCGTTAGCGCTTGTTGAATATAGCGCTAATAAACCAGCGAAAGTTCATCAAAAAGGCCATTTAACAGTACTTCCTGTTGAATTAGCAGAACCTTGTGTAACAGGTACACTAAACCCTGCTAATGGTGCTTATGTTGTTGAAACATTGCGCGTTGCCTGTGAAAAGAACATGATTGGTGAATTTGACGCAGTTGTCACTGGGCCTGTACACAAAGGTTTAATCAATCAAGGTGGTATCGCATTTAGTGGCCACACCGAATATTTTGCACATCAAGCGAACTGCCCTGACGTTGTGATGATGTTAGCTACTGAAGGTTTACGTGTTGCACTTGTTACTACGCATATACCGCTTGCATACGTGTCAAAAGCTATTACTAGCGAACGCCTTACACACGTAACTAAAATATTACACCAAGATTTAGTGAATAAATTCGGTATTGAAAATCCAACAATTTACGTCTGTGGTATTAACCCTCATGCGGGTGAAGGCGGACATTTAGGCACAGAAGAAATAGAGGTAATGAACCCTACACTCGATATTCTTAGAGCCGAAGGCATCAACGCCATAGGACCTTTACCTGCCGACACTATTTTCCAAGAAAAGTATTTAAAAGAAGCTGATGCTATTTTAAGTATGTATCACGACCAAGGTTTACCCGTTCTCAAATACAAAGGATTTGGCTCAGCAGTTAATATTACTTTAGGGTTACCGTTTATTCGCACTTCAGTTGATCATGGCACAGCTACCGATCTTGCGGGAAAAAATAAAGCAGATACAGGTAGTATGATTGAAGCACTCAAAACCGCCATCGACTTAGCGAATAACCAATAATGAATTCAAAAACACATTTAGGCCATCAGGCAAAAAAACGATTTGGCCAAAACTTTCTTAACAATGAAATGGTTATTGAAAGTATTGTTGATGCCATTAATCCAGAGCCAACCGACAACCTTGTTGAAATAGGACCTGGTCTTGGCGCATTAACTGAGCCCGTAATAGAGCGTGCAGGTCATTTATCGGTAGTAGAATTAGATAGAGATCTTGCCCACCGCTTACGTCATCACCCTTTTTTAGCACCTAAACTTACTATTTATGAAGAAGATGCGCTTAAATTTGATTTTTCGTCATTAATTACTGACGACAAGCCACTTCGTATTTTTGGTAACTTGCCGTATAACATATCAACACCATTAATCTTTCACTTATTAACGTTTAAAGACAAAGTGAAAGATATGCACTTTATGCTTCAAAAAGAAGTAGTTGAACGTATGGCATCTGGCGAAAACAGTAAATCTTTTGGTCGACTATCTATCATGACCCAATATCAGTGTCAGGTTATACCTGTAATGGAAATTGGTCCTGAGCACTTTACCCCTGCCCCAAAAGTCGACTCGGCAATTGTTAGGCTTATCCCACATGAAACGATTAAAAACCCTGTAAAAGATTTAAAAGTTTTAAACACGGTTTGTTTAACTGCATTTAATCAACGAAGAAAAACTATTCGTAACAGTTTTAAAAAGCTGATCCCTCTCGATGGTCTACAAGAATTAGGGATAGACGCATCACTAAGACCTGAAAACCTTAGTGTTGATGACTTTATTACATTGGCGAACTATGTGTCAGACAATCCAATAGAATCTAAATAAACCATGTCAGAATCAGAAATCGTAGAAAAAAAAGAAACAATTAGTGTAGTAAGTCAGTACTTACCCGAACAATCGGATGAAAATGACTCGAGATTTGTATTTAGCTACACGATTACCATAACCAACAATACTGACGCTCCGTTTCAAGTGCTTAGTCGCTATTGGTTGATAACTGACGCAAACGGCGACACGTCTACTGTTGAAGGTGAAGGCGTTGTTGGTAAACAACCACACATATTACCGGGAGACAGCTACACGTATACAAGTGGGAGCTTCTTTCAAACACCATTTGGAACCATGCAAGGTTATTATCAAGTCATTACTGACGAAAAAGAAACCAGCATTATCGACATTCCCGTATTTCAACTGGCCAAGCCAAATATTGTTCACTAAGCATGGCAAACTACTTTATAGGCGACATTCAAGGGTGCTTTGATGAGTTGATTCTTTTACTCGAAAAAGCTTCTTTCGATAAAAGCACTGATTGTTTATGGGTTGCTGGAGACATGGTTGCACGCGGCAGCAAATCGTTACAAACTATAGAGTATTTAATGTCACTTGGTGAATCAGTAAAAGTAGTACTAGGCAATCATGACCTCCATTTATTAGCGACTTATGAAGGCATTAAAAAAGTTAAGTCTAAAGATCAATTAGACGACTTACTCAATTCTCCTAACGTATCTGCGATTATGGACTGGATTGCAAAACAGCCTTTACTGCAAAAGCTACCAAACGAAAATGTCTATATGAGTCATGCTGGTTTAGCTCCTCAATGGACAATTAAAGACGCCATAAAACAAGCTAAAAATATTCATCAAAAGCTCACATCTAAAGACCGTAAAAAATGGCTTGCACGCATGTACGGTGAACTTCCTAACAATTGGAATATGGCTCAATCAAACGAAGAAAAGTTTCGTTATAGTATCAATGCACTTACGCGAATGAGATTTTGCCATTTAAATGGTGACTTAGAGTTTCAATGTAAAGAATCACCTAAAAGCGCTCCCAGCTCACTAAAACCTTGGTTTGAGCTATCTAACCAGTTAACAGACAACTACTGGGTATTTGGCCATTGGGCTGCATTAATGGGAGTCAGCTCGAATAAGAAGGTTTATGCATTAGATACCGGTTGTGTTTGGGGCAATCATTTAACACTGCTCCGGTGGGAAGATAAACAGGTTTTTACTCAACAATCCCTTTCTCACTAAAATTCCATTCAATTTTAAAAACTTATTTCACATCTTATAATCAATAAGGTAGAGTTAACGTTTAACTAGCGATGAAGCCGATTACAGGATGACTCGGTGAATGAATTAAAGCTAATTAAGTTTACGCCGATAAGCTAGAATAATAATAATTTGTTGCATATAACCTCAACATCCAACTGGTGATATATATGAAATTAACCGTCGCAAAGAAAATAATTGGTGGCTTTACCGTTATTTTAATTTTCTTATTAGCTACAAGTCTCATATCGTTAAGTAACCTCAGTACCATTCAATCTTCAACCACCGACCAAAATAAAGTTGCGATACCTACGCTAAAAAGTAGTAATAAGCTTGCTAATCAATTATCTCAAATTGGTGGTTTAACGTTAAAGGGATATTACAAAGCCGAATTGACTCCGTTAGCTGAAGAGCTTGCGAAGTTTGAGTCAGCTCAAACTGAATTCTCGGCTGAACTCAAGTCACTTAAAGCCATTGTAAAATCTAAGCCTGCACTTTCAGGTAACTTAGCAAAAGTTGATGAGCTATACGCAACACTAATTTCTGATGCGACTGGCGTGTATGAAAATCGAAAAATATCGATAGAACAAAAAACGGCACTCTCTGACAAAGTAGACAATTTAGAAGAAAAAGCCGACGACTCTGTTACTTTATTATTAGATTTAGCCGATCACGACTTGGCCGATACAAAATTACAACGTGCAGTAAGCTTAAGCGAACGAATAGAAACATTACTTAATGCCATTGTAAGTTCAGCTTTTGAGTATCGCGATTTAAGCGATTTAGTTTCTGTAGACTTAGTTGCAGGCGAAATTAAAAACAACACGACTGAAGTGGAATCGTCAATTAACGATGTTATTAGCGAACTCAACAGCAACGGCTTGAACAGCATTGCTGAAGACTTATCAAGCTCTTTTTCAGAGGTACAAAACTACATATCTGGTTCAGACAGTATATTTAACAATAAACAAGCACAATTGAGTGCTATTGAACAAGCAACTAACAGCTTAACAGCGGCAGACCACGACATTGTAAAAGCCAATGAAATACTTGATAAACAGGTCGCTATGGCAAATGAAACCACTATAAAAGCAGGACAGAATGTCGAAGATGCGGTAAGTGGTGGAACACGCAATACAATGTTAATTATGGCTATTTCAGTTATTGCCGCTATTGGGATCGGTTGGGTAACGTTAAAAAGCATTACACGCCCACTTAGCCGCGTAAATGAAATGTTGAATGTTGTCGCATCAGGAGACTTATCTAAGAAGTTAGATGAATCTGGTCACGATGAATTTGCTCAACTTTCGAAAAACTGCAACCTGTTAATTGATAGCTTGCGTAACCTTATTCAAGGTATTGTAAGCCGTTCGACTCAATTGGCCACAGCCGCAGAACAAACCTCAGCGGTAACAGCTCAAGGTACAACAGCTATTGAAGAACAACGAGCTCAAGTTGAACAAGCTGCATCTGCAACCACTGAAATGAGTAGTACCTCTCAAAGTGTACTTGCAAGCGCTAACGACGCGTTAGGTGAAATTAAACAAGCTGATGATGAAGCTGAACGCGTTAAAGTTATTTCGGAACGCAACCGTAGCACAATTGAAATGTTAGCTAACGAAGTAGAAGATGCTTCACAAGTTATTAACCAATTACAACAAGACAGTGCGTCAATTGGTGGCATTTTAGATGTTATTAGAGGCATCGCTGACCAAACTAACTTACTTGCTTTAAACGCTGCTATCGAAGCGGCTCGTGCCGGAGAACAAGGCCGTGGTTTTGCGGTTGTTGCTGATGAGGTTCGTACACTTGCAAGTAGAACGCAAGAGTCTACCCAAGAAATTCAAACCATGATCACTGCACTACAAACTGGTGCAGGCAAAGCGGTATCTGTGATGGATACAGGTAAAAAACAAGCAGCAAATTGTGTAGAGCAAAGTGAAGAAGCTGATAAAGCACTAGAAACAATTACTCATGCAGTACATGAGGCATACGATCGGTCTAGCCAAATTGCTACAGCAGCAGGTGAACAAAGTACGGTTGCACATGAAATTAGTACTAACTTAGAGTCTATTGTAGCTATTGCGGAACAAACAACTGCGGGCTCTAAACAAACAGCTGAGTCGAGTACTGAAGTTGCTAAGTTAGCTGAAGAACTACAGCAGTCAGTTCAAGAGTTTAAGCTGTAGCGCTATATAGTAGCCAAGAAAAAACCGCAGCAATGCGGTTTTTTTATGTCTAAAATTAAGGTCAGAAAATATCATTGTATTATTTTCTCTCGTAAACGCAAAAATCTAAATCATACATATTTTTATCGTCGGCTTTGCGCTTTTCAGATGATACTTTAACCCACTCTTCCATATCATAATTTGGAAATTGAGTATCTCCGTCAATATCAGCATCAATGTGCGTAATATATAAACGTGTGGCCGCTTGCAAACAATGGTTATAGATAGCGCCTCCACCAATAACCATAATCTCTTCTACATCATTAACCATTGCCAAAGCCTGTTCAACACTCGTTACTGTGTCTATTCCTTCTGCAGAGTAGGAAGCGTCACGTGAAATAACAATGTTACGTCTACCAGGTAATGGACGCCCAATTGATTCAAATGTTTTTCTTCCCATGATGACAGGCTTACCCAACGTTACTTTTTTAAAATAACTCAAATCAGCGGGTAAATGCCACGGCATATCGTTATCTTTACCAATAACCCTATTGTTAGCAGTTGCAACAATCATTGAAAGTATTGTCATAATAATCTTCTTTATATTTTAATAGTTAAAATGTACATACGAAAAAGGTGCCAGTATTACTACTTAGCACCTTTATATAAAACTACACTTGGATTTATTTACGATACTCTACTTCAACGTCGTATTCGTCTTCGTCCCAGTCTTCATCGTCAAGATCGTCATCAAAATCAGAAACAACTTCATCATGGTATGTATCCCACTTAAACTCTACTGACTTACCATCTACCACTTCGTCTTCTACTTCATCAGGAAGTTGATCAATAAAATCCATCACAGCATATGATAACTGTTCAGTACCTGTTTTATTGTATGCCGAGATACTACGTACCTCACCTTCCCACGCTAATCCTTCAAGAATGCTATCGGTAAGCTCTTTAGCTTCTTCTTCAAGTAGTAGGTCAAGTTTGTTAAACACAATCCAACGAGGTTTATTAGCTAATTCTGGAGAATGTTGCTCAAGCTCGTTAATGATTGTTTTTGCATTTTCTAATGGATCGGAACCATCAGCAGGCAATACATCTATTACATGTAACAATATACGGCAACGCTCAAGATGCTTTAAAAATTGCGTACCTAACCCTGCTCCATCAGCTGCACCTTCAATTAATCCTGGAATGTCAGCAATAACAAAACTACGCTGCGTATCAAGCCTTACAACACCCAAGTTTGGAACAAGAGTCGTAAACGGATAATCTGCAACTTTTGGTTTTGCTGCTGATACACTTCTGATTAGCGTTGATTTACCTGCATTTGGTAAACCTAAAAGACCAACATCAGCTAATAATAATAACTCAAGTTTTAAGTTACGAATTTCGCCTGGTGTGCCATCTGTTTTCTGTCTTGGTGCACGGTTTGTACTACTTTTAAAACGTGTATTACCTAAACCGTGCCATCCGCCTTTAGCAACAAGTAGCTTTTGTTCATGCTGCGTTAAATCACCAATTTGCTCTTCGGTATCAATATCAATTGCTCTCGTCCCTACAGGAACTTTTAAGAGTAAATCATCAGAGCTTTTGCCTGTACAATCACGGCTACGTCCATTTTCACCGCGTTTGGCTCGGTGAAAACGTTCAAAACGATAATCAATCAATGTATTTAAATTCTCATCAGCAACAAGGTAAACATCACCACCATCACCGCCGTCGCCTCCATTAGGGCCACCAAATTCGATATACTTTTCTTTACGAAAACTTACGCAGCCATTTCCACCGTCACCGGCTTCAACTCTAATTTCAACTTCATCAACGAATTTCATTTCTTTTCAGCACTCCAATCATGCTTAAATATTTCTTAAGTACTATACCAAATACAGTCATTGGTATTATAAGCTATTTTATTGACTTACCATATTGTTCCCCAAAAAAAAACCCGCAAAGCGCGGGTTTTTAGAACAATTCAGATTGTTAATAAATAAAATTATTCAGCAACAATACTTACAAATTTGCGGTTCTTAGGACCTTTAACTTCAAACTGAACTTTACCGTCAGTTAAAGCAAATAATGTGTGGTCTTTACCAATACCCATGTTAGTACCTGGGTGGAATTTAGTACCACGCTGACGAACAATAATGTTACCAGCCAAAATTGATTCACCACCGAAACGTTTTACACCTAGGCGTTTCGCTTCTGAATCGCGACCGTTACGTGTACTACCTGCAGCCTTTTTATGTGCCATGTTATAGTGCTCCTATTAGCCGTTAATACCAGTAATTTTCACTTCAGTGAACCATTGACGGTGGCCCGCTTGCTTACGTGAATGCTTACGACGTTTAAATTTAACAATCTTAACTTTATCAGCGCGACCTTGAGACACAACTTCCGCTACAACTTTACCGCCAGAAATGTAAGGTGCACCTACATTGATAGCTTCGCCGTCAGCGATCATTAAAACGTTATCAAATTCAACTGAAGAACCAACTTCAAGTTCAAGTTTTTCTAGACGAAGGGTTTGACCTTCAGTTACACGATGCTGTTTACCACCGCTTTGGAATACCGCGTACATAGCTACTCCGTACTGCGCCATCATATTGTATGACGCTTAATTTTTAAAAATATAGGGCGCGAATTCTACGCGAAGAAATAACTTAGAGCAAGTATAAAAGTGATCATTTTCTATTATTTTACAAATGTATGAAAACTTCACTTTTAGATAGCTACTTTAAAGGGAAATATCGTGTAAACTCAAGGCATATCTAGCATAATATAGTAACGCAAATTCAAGGCTACCTTCTTTAATTTATGGATTTACAAAAAATACAACAGCTTTCCCAAGACGACTTGTCTTCTGTTAATGCTCTTATCTACTCTCAACTCCAATCAGACGTTGCCTTAATAAATCAGCTAGGCATATATATTGTTAATGGCGGCGGCAAACGTATGCGACCTATGCTAACGGTGCTTGCGGCCAAAGCTCTTGCGTATAACAACAAGGATCATATTGCGATCGCTGCGATCATTGAGTTTATTCATACTGCTACCTTATTACATGATGATGTTGTTGATGAATCTAATATGCGCAGAGGTAGAGAAACAGCAAATGCTCTTTTTGGTAACAGTGCTAGTGTTTTAGTAGGTGACTTTCTTTATACACGTTCATTTCAAATGATGACCAAGCTGAACAATATGAAAGTAATGGATATTTTATCTGATGCTACAAATATTGTTGCCGAAGGTGAAGTGTTACAGCTCATGAATTGTAATGATCCTGATACCACTGAAGAAAGCTACTTAGAAGTTATTTATTGTAAAACGGCAAAACTGTTTGAAGCGGCAACTCGTCTATCGGCAGTTATCTCTGGTCAACCTGAAAACATTGAAAAAGCCATGCAGGAATACGGTAAGCATTTGGGTACAGCATTCCAGTTAGTTGACGACATTATGGACTATACTGCTGACGCCAAAGAAATGGGTAAAAATGTAGGTGATGATCTATCAGAAGGTAAGCCAACATTGCCACTTTTATATGCTATGGAGCATGGTAACGATACTCAGAAGCAGCTAATACGTGACGCGATAGAGCATGGTAATGGCATGGACAACTTAACCCCGATCTTACAAGCAATGCAAGACACTGGTTCGTTAGCATATACTCAAACGAAAGCTGAAGAAGAAGCTGACAAAGCTATAAATGCTTTGAGCATCATCCCGAGTTCTGAATATAAAGACGCACTTATAGCGTTAGCGCACATTGCAGCAAACAGAAGTGCTTAAATAAGTAAAAGTAATCTTTACATCAGCAAAAAACTCTTTATAAAAACATAAAAAAGCCGCTAAATTAGCGGCTTTTTTGCAGGACTAAGTTAATACGAATTAACCGTTGATAAAATCAACACCTTCTTTAATGTCTTTGTTTAACGTAGCTAACATATCTTCTTTAGCTTTTTGCTCAAATGCACTTAGTTCACCGTAAGATAAAACTTCTTCAACACCATTTTTACCTAAACGTACTGGGTGAGCAAAGTACTCAGCATCGCCATTTTCAACAGCAACGTATGCGTAATCTACAACACTTTCGCCTTGTAAACCTTTAACTAAAGATAAACAAAAACGTGCAGCTGCTGCACCCATTGATAATGTAGCAGAACCGCCGCCCGCTTTAGCATTAACAACTTCAGTACCTGCATTTTGAATGCGTGGCGTTAACGCAGCAACTTCTTCATCTGAGAAAGTTACACCTTCAACTTGTGAAAGTAATGGAAGGATCGTAGTACCTGAGTGACCACCAATTACTGGGATCTTAACTTCTGATACATCTAAACCTTTTAGCTCAGCGATAAATGCTTCTGAACGAATAACATCTAACGTAGTAACACCAAATACACGGTTAGCATCGTAAGTACCCGCTTTTTTGAATACTTCAGCAACAATTGGAACCGTTCCGTTAACAGGGTTAGTAATAACACCTACTAATGCTTTAGGACAATTAGCAACAATACCTTCAGCTAGAGTTTTGATAATACCCGCGTTTACTGCGAATAGATCAGCACGGTCCATACCTGGCTTACGTGGCATGCCTGCAGGAATAATTACAATGTCAGCACCTGTTAATGCAGCTGCTAAATCATCAGCACCAAAACCTTCAACTTTAACAGCTGTAGGGATATGGCTAAGATCAACTGCAACACCAGGAACTACCGGTGCAACGTCGTATAATGATAATTCAGAACCAGCAGGTAATTGAGTTTTTAACAATAAAGATAATGCTTGGCCAATTCCGCCAGCAGCGCCTAAAACAGCAACTTTCATGAGATGTCTCCGTTATTTGAGTAAATACGTAAAACTGATGCGCAAACCTTATAGCATCGGCGATTAAAAAACAATTAATATTAAGAAATATGATATACAGAGTACACTTTGCTCATGTGATGAGAAATTATACTTAGGTATAATAACCTTTAGCTATCGCTATAAATACTTAGGAATAACTAGAGTATTAAGCACACGTAAATATCGTGTATAATAATTAGCTAATGCATATAACAACGACAATAAATAATTGGTAAATGATGACTGGACAAATGAAGCAAGAAGCTCTTATTCAAGCCTTTAAAGATCTACTTAAGCAAGAACAATTTGGTTCACAAGGTGATATTGTTGAAGCGCTAAAGTCGCAAGGGTTTGATAATATCAGTCAGTCGAAAGTATCAAGAATGCTAAGTAAATTTGGCGCTGTACGTACGAGAAATGCGCGCCAAGAAATGGTTTACTGCCTCCCTGCAGAGCTTGGTGTTCCAACAGCGAAAAGTCCCCTGCGTCAACTTGTTCTGGATATTGAACACAATGATGTAATGATTATTATACGAACCAGTCCTGGAGCCGCACAACTCATTGCAAGGTTATTAGATAGTTTAAGTAAAAGCGACGGTGTTCTAGGCACAATTGCTGGAGACGACACTATTTTTATCGCGCCGACCAACGTAACTGCAATCAAGCAAACAATTGAAAAACTTGAGCTATTGTTTTCAAGAAACTTATCGTAATACATTATGAAAAGTAGTGAATACACCGTTAAAACATACGGTGTATGTAGTGCTTAGCTTATTTTCTGCTGTTAGTCAGCCAGTTTTTCAAGGAAATTTAAACTGGGAGCAAAAAAAGCAGCTCCTGTTTCTGCTTGTGTATACTTAAGCATGTGATCAAAGTTTCCACTTTCATCGCCATAAATCATACTGTGTAACATCGTTTCAAATGGTTTAGGTGAATGACAATAAGACACAAAGAATAAACCCTGAATTTTCATATCACCGTAAGGCATACTCTGCCTTAGTATTTCTAAGCTCTCACCGTTATCGTCTTTAAGTGCTGTGCGTTTGATATGTGACGTAGGTAACTTATTTTCAGAAGAGTATTCTTCATTGTCTATTTTAGTACGAGCAAAAACGTCTTCCTGATCTTTAACTTCAATCGAATTCCATAAGTTTAAGTTATGCTTATAGCGCTGAATATGTAAATAGCTTCCACCTTCGAAGTCAGGATCATCATCTTCGCTCACTAATGCCACTTTACGACGGTGTAAACCACGTGGGTTTTCTGTACCATCGACAAACCCAGTTAAATCACGACCGTCTAAAAATCTAAAGGCCCTAACCTGCTCCACCAACTCGACACTGTCACCCAGCAAAGCACATACTTTGCTACTTACAATATGGTTTACATCAGAACGATCGCTTCGTATTTCAATATACAAATCATAATTACCAGAAGGTGCAGAACGATCTTCGCATGACATTTGAGGGAAACTTTTTAAATGTTTAGGTCTCGCTTTGGAGAAAAATTCATCCCAATAACTAGCGCCAACAGCAAAAACACCAATAAGGTTAGCTTCTGAAAAACGGTCTGCGTATTTATCAAGGAGCGCAGGCAAACGAGATAGCGCTTGGCGTAAGTAATCATTTTGGTCGTCGAGTACATTAAAAAGCAAATAATACCCATGCAAATTAGGTTCTGCACATATTCCAAATTGTTCTCTAGCCATACATTCCTACTTAATATTTTTACATTTTTTAGCCGCACATTTACGACTAGTAAACTTTAACCAATTACAACGATATTTTTGATAAAACAATGGTTTTATCAGCATGATGATACCAATCATTATAAACTAAATATAACTCGTTTACGTGTAATTCCGAAAATTCTGTCGTGCGAATTTCTTTCAATACATTTGTAAATTCAACAGGTTTGAGTATCTGCTGCTTAAACCTGCAAATTGTACTATGCGCTGTTGTCAACTTATAACGACTATCTATCGTACTTTTAAGACTTGACTGGTTAAATGCTTGCCTTAACAACCCCCTCAAATGTAATAACTTATCATCAACAGGAAAACCTTGTGCTAGAACACATGAAGGCGATGCTGTAACCCCTTTAAATTTTAGGATAAAAGGATCAACATGCTTCACCGTATCCTTAATTAGCACGATATAATCATTAATGCTTATTTGATTAAGCTGAAAATATTGAGAACACGAAATGATAGGAAGCACGGTAATATGCAGCGATGTAAAGGGGTAATAAAACTGTTCTGGGGAGATATGTTGTAGTTTTTGTATATATGGTTTTAAAGCCGCTATTAAATGTGAGTCATGCTTAATAATTAGCGATATGCCCCTCCTTGAATCATTAGGTGACTGAATATGATGATCAATTTCAAACAATTGCCGGTCAAACCTGTTGATAGATTCAAGCCACATTGCATCGTAATGATCAGTTAACTGTTCTGACACTCATATCTCCAACTCAAAAACTAGATCACCACTTTACTTAACACGTAGGCATAAAAAAAGCAGCTTGCGCTGCTTTTTATAAAGTTTAAAAGTTTGATTATCCGCGAGTAAACTCTGGGTATGCTTCCATACCACAATCAGACTTATCAACACCTTCGTATTCTTCTTCTTCGCTAACTCGAATACCCATAACAACTTTCAGTACATACCAAACTACGAAACTTGTTACAAACACCCAACCGAAGATAGTTGCAGCACCAATTAATTGGCCGCTAAACGTTGAACCTGAGTTTGTTACTGGTACTAATAAAAGACCAAAGAAACCAACTACACCGTGAACTGAGATAGCACCTACTGGGTCATCAATTTTCACTTTATCTAAAGCGATGATTGACATTACAACAATAACACCTGCAATTGCACCGAATAACGTTGCTTGTAAAGGCGTAGGAGTTGAAGGTTCTGCTGTAATTGCAACTAAACCTGCTAATGCACCATTTAAACACATTGTTAAATCAGCTTTCTTAAATAGTAATTTAGCAAATATTAAAGCTGCTACTGCACCTGCTGCTGCTGCTGCGTTAGTATTTAAGAATACCATTGCTACTGAGTTTGCGTTTGAAATGTCAGCTAGCTTTAATACTGAACCACCGTTAAATCCAAACCAACCCATCCATAAAATGAATGTACCTAATGTTGCCATTGGTAAGTTTGCACCTGGAATAGCGTTTACTTTACCGTCTGCAGTATATTTACCTTTACGAGCGCCAAGTAATAATACCGCTGCTAAAGCTGCTGCTGCACCAGCCATGTGAACAATACCTGAACCAGCAAAATCAGAGAATCCAAGGTCGCCTAACGTGTATAAACCAAATACTGCGTTACCACCCCAAGTCCAGCTTCCTTCCATTGGGTAGATAAAACCAGTTAAAACAACTGTAAATGCTAAGAAAGCCCAAAGCTTCATACGCTCAGCTACCGCACCAGAAACAATAGACATTGCTGTTGCTACGAAAACTACTTGGAAGAAAAAGTCAGAAGCGTTTGAGTATACTGAACCGCCATCAAAACCAGCTTCAGCTGACTCAGCTAAAACAGTAGACACTAAAGCATCTGCATTTGCTGCACCGTCTAATTCAATACCTGATAAGAAAATTCCACCACCGTACATAATGTCATAACCAATCACTAAGTACATAATGCAAGAGATTGCGTATAACGCTACGTTTTTAGTTAAAATTTCAGTTGTGTTTTTTGCTCTAACTAAACCAGCTTCTAACATTGAGAAACCAGCTGCCATCCACATAACCAATGCACCACAAATTAAGAAATAAAATGTGTCCATTGCATATTGAAGTTGAAAAATATTTTGTTCCATTACTACTACCCCTTAAATTGCTTCTGAGTCGCTTTCACCAGTACGAATACGTACGGCTTGCTCTAAGTTGTATACGAAGATTTTACCGTCACCAATTTTACCTGTGTGGGCAGCTTTCGCAATTGCTTCAACTAAGCGTTCAACAACGTCGTCATTTACAGCGATCTCTAATTTAACCTTTGGTAAGAAATCAACTTGATATTCTGCACCGCGGTACAATTCAGTGTGGCCTTTCTGTCTACCGAAGCCTTTAACTTCGCTAACAGTTAAACCTTCAACACCAATCTCAGATATCGCTTCGCGAACATCGTCAAGTTTGAAAGGCTTGATAATTGCGTTAACTAATTTCATGTATTACCCCTATTTTTATGTTTGCTTACTACTATACAAATGACATGCCAAACAATTTTTACCTTTATAAACAGTAAAATAGGAGATAATTAAAAAATAGTTACAAATTTTATGCACCAAAATGAAACAGTAATGCAAAGCGATGTTTTTAATTGGTGCACGTTGAATAAACGTTAATAGGCTTTTACAGCATGGTTAAAAGCACAACAAAAAAAAGCCGTGCATTGCACGGCTTTTTAGGAACAAATCAAACAGAAGATTTAATAAATTACAGCAGAACCCGGTGAAAGAATAGACAAAATACTTAAACGTTCTATATTGCAAAAGTTGTTTGCAGCACGAATCATTTTAGGAGTTACGTTTAAGTCAGCTAGTACTTTCGCACAAATTAATGAAGACGGTCGGTGTTTATTGCACTGATGACTTAATAACATCACTCGCTTAGATAAATACAATAACTTACTTTCAACTGTTGCATATTCAAAATCGTAATTGTCTTGATCACGAATAGGCTCTATCAAATTATAAGGCAACTGCCATTGTTTTAATACTTCAGCACTACAATCTGCATACGTGAAATCAAGCACACTTCGTTGTTTTTCCCACGGAAAATCAGATTCAGTAATCGTATTACATAGTTCTATTTTGGCAGGCATATTTTGATGCACAATTAACTCACCTATATTGTGCAACAACCCTAATATAAACAATCGCTCAGCGTTAGGAGTATTTAACTCACAACCTAAAAACTTAATAATTAACGCACAATCAACGGCTTGTTCCCAAAAACTTTCTAAATATTCAGGATCTGCAGAAATATTATTAAAAGCGTCAGTCGTAAAATAAGCAATTACTAGGTTATAAACCTCAGTAATTCCTAAAACCAATACTGCTTTTGAAATGGTATCAATTTTACCCGGGTAGTTGAAAAATGAGCTGTTTGCTAGCTTCAAAATAGTAGCAGATAAGGTTGGATCTAAAATCACAATATCAGCAATGTCATCAATTGTTGATGAATCATCGTCAATAAGTTCTTTAATTCGAGTAAAAGAGTCTGATAAAACAAACACTTCTGTAGAGTTTTCTGCACACTCTAATGCATTCATAGCGGTTTTCCTAAATACAATAACCAATAATTATAGAGATAATTATTACCTTAAATAGTCTATGACTTATTGATAATTAAGGTAATCGTCTAACAATATAAAATTTAATTCCATTTAACATTAATGTGATATGACGTAAATTTTCGCATGTTAATTACGCCACTATCAAATATTAAGTATTGCCCTTTAATTCCAAGTAAGGTGCCTGACACTTCTGGTGTTTTGTCAAAATTGAATGAACTAATTTTTTCTAAGTAACGTTGCACGGGAAAATTCAAATTAACAACATCACTATCTAATGACTCAACAGCATCCTCTCCATAGTGTAGTGCAATATCTGCTAATTTTTGCGATATTTTTGGCATTAAATCGTTAGCAATTGCAACTAAATCTAATTTTTCAGGGCTTCCTTTAAGCATAGCACGCCAATTTGTTTTATCTGCTACAAATTCGCTTAGTGCTACTTCAATCAATCCTGACTGAATTCTAGACGACACTTTAAATATCGGTAGCGCTTGAACAGCACCTTGATCTATCCATCTTGTTGGAATTTGAGTATGGCGTGTTATCCCCACCTTTAGTCCTGAACTATTAGCTAAATAAACAAAGTGTGGCGCCATGCAGTTATTCTCGCCCCACTCAGGTTCTCTGCACGTACCCAAATGATGATGACAAGTTTCAGGCTTCATTATGCACATGTCGCATTGCGCTAACTTTTGCATACAAGGGTAACAAAAACCTTGCGAATAGCTTTTTTTAGTTTTTCGTCCGCAATGCATACAATTGATCATCGCGTTATAAGTTAACGTTATTTCTTTACCAATTAACTCATTTAACGGAATACTCTGTTCGCCTATAGGTAATTGATATTGAACGTTTCCATCACTATCTAACTGCGCTGTTAATTTGCGTAAAGCACCAAATTCAGAAATAGGCATGAATAAAAATCCCGTAAAATTAAGTAGATAAAAATATATCTACATATAATGTCGAGTATATTATGAAAATCTAGGGTAAACTTCTAGCAATATAAATACAGAACCTCGTATTGATTACGTAACGAATAAAAAGTAACCATATGAAAGAGTCACACTGGTACGTATACATGCTACGGTGCTCAGATAATAGTCTTTACACAGGCATAACCACCAAAATTGAGCGACGTATACTAGAACATAATACGTCCGACAAACTCGGCGCTAAATATACACGTGTTCGCCGACCAGTTACCCTAGTTTACTCAGAAGAATCGCCTAACAGGCAAACGGCAAGCCAAAGAGAATATCAACTTAAAAGACTTTCAAAAAAATCCAAAGAAACACTCGTATTAAACTACATTTCAGAATTATAAAAATAAGTTACAGATGTTCGCTGAAGCCTTATATACCACTGGTCGGGCATCTAGTATTCATATCTAAAAATTTCGATTTTTACAATAACAACTGATAGAATACCGCGATTTTTCGACTAACCATAAGTGATAACAACTGACTATGTTTCTTGATGATTTCTGTAGTACTTCAAACGACAAAATATCTTTCACCCGCAAACAAGCTAGTACTTTTGCTAAGCAAATAGCAGACGACTTCAATCCATTACACGATGAAGATGCAAAACGTTTTTGCGTACCTGGTGATTTGTTGTTTTCACTGGTGTTAACTAACTCAGGCTTGTTTAGCTCGATGAACTTCACCTTTTCAGGCATGGTAACAGACAATATACCGTTAAATTTTCCAACTGAAATAACTGATGAAGCAAGTATTACCGACGATAACGGTAAAGAATACATGCATGTGAATGTTAAAGGCGAAAAAACAGTGTGCGCACAAACCACTGAAGCACTTATTCGCTCATACGTTGAATTTTCGGGTCATACATTTCCACATATTTTAGTCAAACTGATGAAGGAAAATAACGTGATGATCAACCCAACACGCCCAATGGTAATGTATGAAAGCATGTCATTTTCACTCGACAATATTGACTTCATATCTGTTGAGCTTGTTGAGTCACAATCAACTCTAACTCTTGAAGGAAAAAGAGGTAATGCATGTTTAGCGTTTGATTTAATTGCTGACGGCGTAACAATTGGGCACGGCGAAAAACACATGGTATTAAGTGGCTTGCGTGAATACCAACAAGAAACAATTGATGAAATTGTAAATAAATTCAATAAAACGAAAAGCGAATACGTTAAGTAAATCAGCAAAATAATTACACTACGCTAACGTATAAATGCATACGTTAGCTTTTTCGTTACCTATTGCGCAGCTTTCTGCTGAGTTGAGCAATCCATTTGTCAGCTTGAACTGCACTTTTTCGCATCCAACGTTGGCAGTGTTTTAACCAACCTTTTGCCCACTCATGTTCCAAGCTTAAAATGCCTAACCCTACAGGTAAAAACAAGAACGCTGGCCCAGGTAATACAATGAAAATAGCTCCTAAAATTGATAAAAACCCACCAATTACGGTAACGAGCGCATATCTTAACTTACTGTTCATAAATATTTAGCCTAAATAATTGTTTATATCAGTCAAATAAAAGCAAACTATAAGCCAACCATTAAACCTAAGAATATCAATATATTAAGAACTTACAAAAAGACTAGACAGTTAAAAAAACAAAAAAGTATCACTTTTAACCATTCATTAGTTATTTTGATATTGCTTTTCAAACACCTGTTGTTGCTTCTCTTTGTACTCCATACAGTAGGCAAATACCTGAGTAGTTTTTGGACGGGCACATTTTTTTGGTCGTTTATAAAACGCCAGCCATTGCACTTGCTTTTGACCTGAGTACTTACCTTTAATAACCAATTTATTAGACGAAAATTCTTGTTTTACTCGCTTAGCTGGCTTTTTCCTTTTAACGACTTTAATTTCATTTTTTAACTTTTTAGCCGTGCGTTTTTTCTTTTTCTTGGTTTTAGCGGTAGTTTTATTATTTTCACAATCCCACCAACGTTCGCGAGCAAGGTCTTCTTTTGATCTCAATTTATTACTGTTTTTTAATGACTGACCTTGGCGCTGTTGTGCTTGAATATTGTGAAGTTTCGTTAATAATTCCGCACATTGCTTTTTAGCCGCGGCCGCATTACTCGAATAGCCCAATAACGTGATACTGATTAAAACAAGCCATTTCATAAATCCATCCTTGATATGTAGTACATTCTTATGTTTTTGAAAATTATAAAATAATGTGTAAAAGTATACTATCGAAACAGCCAAATGAATTGGCTACAACAATATTTACTCAACGATCCGCTGAACAGGAAGTTCTTATGAATACGTTAACCCATTATGTTTTAGTTTTATTATTCTTTTTTACCTCATTTAGTTATGCAAGTTCACAGCCTCCCATTCAACTCCCGACACTTTACCAACAAAAACATTCAAAGAATATTGAGCAATATTGGATAAGTGAAAAGCTTGATGGTATTCGCGGTTATTGGAATGGCGAACAACTGCTTACAAAAAGTGGGCGTGCGCTAAATCCTCCCAAATGGTTCACTAAACATTGGCCTAAAACAACGATTGACGGTGAACTTTGGATGGGACGGAATACCTTTGAACAAGTCATGTCGTGTACGATGAGGAAAATAAGCGGAGCATGTTGGCAAGATATACGCTTTATGATGTTTGATTTACCAAAACATACAGGGAATTTTTCCGAGCGATTACATCAACTAAAACGTATCAGTGAAAACACAAAATCAAAATATATTCAGGTAATAAAGCAGCAAAAGGTTTCTACTCATCACCAGTTATTTATGTTGTTAGACGAGATTGTTAATGGCGACGGCGAAGGCTTAATGTTACATCATCAAAGCGCTTACTATAAAGTAGGCAGACACGCTAAAATAATGAAACTAAAGCGTTATAACGATGCCGAAGCTACCGTACTTAAACACATTGAAGGCAAAGGTAAATACCAAGGCTTACTTGGCGCCATTCAAGTAAAAACTAAAGACGGAATAGTATTCAAAATAGGGAGTGGTTTTACAAATGAAGAACGAAAAAATCCTCCCAAAATAGGCTCAGTAATAACGTTCAAATATATTGGTAAAACACAAAAGGGTGTGCCAAAATTCGCTAGCTTCCTTCGACAACGACACTCAAATACAGGTAATCACTAACTATGGAATTTCATCTTTGGCTTTCGTTTGTCGCTATCTGCATTTTAGGCGCTTTATCTCCAGGGCCAAGCCTAGCTTTGGTGATAAAAAACACCGTAAATGGTGGAGCTGCTACAGGTTATGCTACGTCAATTAGCCACGGTTTAGGGGTTGCGCTGTACGCTGCAATTACTGCCGCAGGTGTCGCTGTGCTTGTAGTAAATACACCTCTTTTATTTTCAATAATTCAATATGCTGGTGCGGCTTTTTTACTCTACCTTGGTGTTAAAGCGCTACTCAGCAAAAAAGCAAATAACGTTGAAACCGAAGAGCTAACAAGTCAAAGCACACAAACGCAAAGAATAAATGGCTGGAGAGATGGTTTTTTAATTGCCTTCTTGAACCCAAAACTCGCCATATTTTTTATAGCGTTGTTTAGCCAATTCGTGAGTGCTGATTCTAGCGAACAGCAAAAAATCATTATGACCGCAACGGTAGGAACGATTGACGCGCTTTGGTATTGCTTTGTTACCTTTATTCTGTCGAGAGGGAACATTATTAATACCCTCAAAAAAAACAGTTACATTGTCGATAAAGTCACTGGTGTATTTTTAATCGCACTCGCCGTGCGCGTTGTGTTAAATTAACTTTATTCGTTCGGCAAGTATTTAAATAAAAGTACTTTTAAACCCTTTCCTTGATGTGCTTCTTTAAATACAGCGGGTGCATCAAGCATTTCTATAAATTGGCACTGTGGGCATTCTCGCTCTACTTCAGCTTTTAAAAACGCTTCTGTTAAATCAGGAGAATTCAAACATAGCATTAACTCGCCATTATCTGTCATCAACTGAGGAATACGTTTAATAATTTTGCTGTAGTCTTTTTCAATATCAACGCTCCCCTTCTGAAACGAGGGTGGATCACAAATCAATAATTCATACGGACCATATTTTTTTAAACGTCCATAAGATTTAAAAATATCTACGCCTTCAAATTTAACTAACGACGTATCCTGATTATTCAAACGATGATTTTCTCGCCCCTTAGATAAAGAAGATTTACTCACATCAACATTCACAACTTGTTTAGCATTCCCAGCAATTGCCGCAACCGAAAAAGCACACGTATATGAAAATAGATTCAATACATTTTTTCCATCGGCTTTCTCTCTTGCCCAGTCTCGTCCATTCTTCATGTCGAGAAACAAGCCTGTATTTTGCGACTTTCCAAAAGCTATGTTGTACTTTAAACCTGACTCTTGAACAACGGTATGTTCAATGCCTTCCCCCCATAATACCTCTGTAGGAGCAAACTTTTCATAACGACGCTGAACTTGTACAGACTTACACGCTGGAACTAACGCAACCAATTGAGAAACTTGTTCGTTTAACCAATCAACC
This sequence comes from Colwellia sp., assembly GCA_020630795.1. Classification (GTDB taxonomy): domain Bacteria; phylum Pseudomonadota; class Gammaproteobacteria; order Enterobacterales; family Alteromonadaceae; genus Pseudocolwellia. Next base: position 182,409 of record JAHDIK010000001.1, on the reverse strand, counting down.
TCAACCGCTTGATATAGCGTAATTAAAACTACAGGCGATAACCAATCGACATTAACGTGAGATAACTCTGGGTAAGCATGTCCTCTGCCGTGAAATAAACGCTGACATTCTTCAAAATTGGTTGCAGAAATATATTCAATCATGTGGTGCTCGATAGGTTTCATAAAAAAGCCGTATAATATCGCTATTATACGGCTTAATACGTCAATAAAGGATCAAAGAATAGCGTTAAAAACCAAAAAGGCTATATGCGAAGAACTTTTGCGCAACTGTGTTTAAGAAAATACATAGAACAATAAACGGAATAAACGTCCCTAGTGAAAAATTAACATACTTTTCAACCCAAGAGCCTACATAGTTTTCATTACCAACCGCAAGCTCTGCAGATAAGTTATGTTTCTTCCAACGGTAACTTACAAATACACATAGTAAAAAGCCATTTAGCGGCAAAATCGTATCGTAGAAAATATCGTAAACCACATCAAAGAATGACTTTGTACCGCCAGCGTATGTTGTAAATTCAGTAAAGAAAGTCACCATACCAAATGACAACGTCGCAAATACCGTAAGAATACCGCCTGTTATTAATAACGTAGATAATGCTTTTTTACGTGTATTTTGTTTTTCTGTAATTAAGTATGAAACAGGTACTTCGATAATAGAAACCAACGAAGTAATCGCCGCAAAAAATACAAGTAAGAAAAAGAATGTTGCTATTACACTCGCACCAACGTACCCCAACGAGGCTTGCAGCGCTAAAAATATTTTAGGCAGAAAGGTAAAAATAAGTGAAACAGAGCTATCACTTAAGTTTTCAGGATTTACTGCTGGGTCGAATGAGAAAACCGCAGGTAAAATCATAAGGCCAGCGGTAAACGCTACACCCGTATCGGTAATGGCGACCAGTTTTGCAGAGTTAGTGATATTAGTTTGACGATTAATATACGAACCGTACGTGATTAATATCCCCATACCTAATGATAATGAAAAGAATGCTTGTGAAAGCGCACCGTTAACCACAGAAGGTGTAAGTTTGCTAAAGTCTGGAATAATAAAAAATTTAACGCCAGCCATTGCATTATCTAACGTTAAAACAAACACAACCATAAGTATTAGCATAACGAATAAGGCTGGCATAAGCACTTTAGCTGCTTTTTCTATGCCATCTTTTACACCTGCTACCAATATAAAGTTAACAATAGCAGCGACAACAATCATAGCTCCAAATAAATATGGGCTATTTATAAACTCACCAAAACCTTGAGCACTGGCTAAATAATCTAAATTACCCGTAACAGTTAACGCAATATATCCAAACAACCATACGGTTATAACCATGTAAAACACAGCAATCATAAAAGGAGTTAATACGCCAATAAAGCCTGCTGCTCCCCATAAACGACTGTTGTTACTTAATGATTTATAAGCACCAACCGGTTGCTTTTCAGTTTTACGACCTACTGCCATTTCAGCAATCATTACAGGTAAGCAGATAATGAAAACAAACAATGCATATACAAGTAAAAACGCACCGCCACCATTTTTTGCAGCGTTAACCGGAAAACCAACTAAATTACCAATACCTACAGCAGATCCTGCTGCAGCGAGAATAAACCCAAGACGGGAACTAAAATGTTCTTGTTGCGTACTCATGTATGTCCTTACTTATAATTTTTTTAGGGCATTAACTCTATAAATAAACGCTTGTACGCCTATTTACTGTTCTCTTGATGCTATCAAGGTTTTATTTTAATGTCTTGTTTTCAACAGACGTAAAAGTCAAAGAAGTGTATAAATTTCGGTGCAGTTTGATATTTGACATGATGAATACACATTAAAGCAATCAGTGTACCCATCATGTTCAATTGCGGATTTTTATCTTTTACTAAATAAACCCACATTCATAATGTTTAAAATATTTTCCGCTTCGTTACTTGCAAACGTAGCTGCATTAATTAAATCATCAGCAGAAATTTTCAACGCTTTACATAGCGACTCATCAACAGTTTCGTCATATGAGAATTCTTCAGGGTGGCTATCTACTAACGCTAAACGCGATGCCAAGTACAGCACTTTTACGTCTTTATTAATATCGTTAGAGCTCGCTTCGTTGTAGTGACGAATAGGAAGTATTATTTTCTCTGGTATTTGCCAAATTTTAAGCAGCTCTGCCGACACGTCTGTATAAGTAAAACCTAAAACTTCTTTTTGTAACGCCCAAGGAAGCTTATCCGCTGAATACTTCTCACATTGTTGAGCAAGTTCAGGGTTTGTTTTTGCAACAATTAACTCACCAAAGTTTTGTAGTAAGCCCGCCACAAATAAGCGTTCTATATCACGAATACCCGCATGTATTGCTAAGTTTTTAGTTGCAAGGCCACAAAATACACTCATACGCCAAAAACGTTTTAAGTCTATCGCTTGGTTAGTGAAGTGCTTAAAAGCGGTAGCCGCAACATCAACTAACATCATATTATAAATAGCTTGAGTACCTATAATTGTGATTGCACGAGAAATTGTACTAATTTCACCAGGGAAGCTATAAATAGCACTGTTGGCTATTTGTAAAAGTCTCGATGTCATTGAAGGGTCAACGCTAATTACGTTAGCAAAATCTTCAATAGTTGAGTTTTCATCTTCCATAAGTGATTTAACTTTAAAGCAAGCATCAGGTAAAGCAAAAGATCCGTTAGCTTGAGATGCGTATTCAAGTGCGTTCATATTGTCTATCTTTCAAATTAATATTATCTACAGTGTAACCGCTAGTTTTTAAACATAAAGCTATAAATATCAAAAAAATTTAATCACTTAGAATCGGCACGCCTTCATCATTCTTTACATGCTCCATTACAACATAAGTATGGGTTTGAGAAACGCCAGGTAGCTCTACAATCATACCTAAGACTTCTCGGTACGCTTCCATGTTTTCAAACCGCAACTTAAGTAAGTAGTCAAACCCACCTGCCACCATATGACATTCGGCTACTTCTTTAATTTTTACTACTTCGAGTTTAAAAAAATTAAACACATCTGACGTTGTTCGGTCGAGAGTTACCTGAACAAATGCAGACATTCCATAATTTAACTTAGCTGGATTAAGAAACGCGCCATAGCGCTCAATAAATCCGTCGTTCTCTAATTTACGCACTCTGTCTAAACAGGGACTAGGGCTTAAATTAACGCACTTTGCTAATTCAATATTCGAAATTCTACCGTTTTTTTGTAACGTATCTAAAATTAATAAATCAATACGATCCAACGCTCTTGCTTTAGTGATTTTCATAATAACAGCACTTTATTTGGAATTTTTAATATTATGCAGTATAAATTACTGAAAAAATAAAAATAAAACCACCAAATTCTGCAATACTTTATCTAGAATTCGCGTTTATTGAAATTCTATAATTAATTGATTGGTGACTCATGCTTTTTGATAACTCTCTACAAACTAATAATCCACTTAGGCAAGCAATAAGAGATAATTACCGCGCAGACGAAAACGAAATCATTGCTCATTTACTACCAATTGCTGAAATAGAAGTGGACGACAGATCAAGAGCATGGGAATTCGCTCGTCAGCTTGTAGTAAACATTCGTAAAGAACAATCTGGCCAAGGCGGTGTAGACGCCTTACTCAATGAATTTTCGTTATCAACGGAAGAAGGCGTGGTGTTAATGTGTTTAGCTGAGGCTTTACTCAGAGTACCCGACACGCTAACCGCTGATTTACTTATTCGTGATAAGCTAGCAAGAGGAGACTGGAGCGCCCATATTGGCAACAGCGACTCTATCTTTGTTAACGCCTCTTCTTGGGGGTTATTGTTCACGGGTAAACTGGTAAATTACTCTGATGAAAACAAAAAAGATCAATTTGGCCTATTAAAGAAAACTGTAGGTCGCTTGGGCGAACCTGTTATTCGTAAAGCAGTAAAATACGCCATGAAAATTATGGGCACCCAGTTTGTAATGGGCCATACAATTAATGGAGCCATAGAGCGCGCCGTTGAAACCGAAGCTAAAGGGTATACATACTCATACGATATGCTTGGTGAAGGTGCTAGAACCATGGCCGACGCAGAACGTTATTATCAAAGCTACCAATCGGCAATTGAAGCAATTGGAACAGCTGCAAAAAACAAAGGACCAACAGAAAGCCCTGGTATTTCTATAAAGCTTTCTGCTATTCACCCGCGTTACGAATTTTCGCACAAAGAACGCGTGTTAGCTGAGCTCGTTCCAAAGTTAAAAGCACTTGCATTAGCCGCCATGTCTCATGATATCGGTTTTACTATTGATGCAGAAGAAGCTGACCGTTTAGAAATGTCGTTAGACATTATCGAACTCGTATTTAGCGATCCAGACTTTGAAGGTTGGAATGGTTTTGGTATTGCCGTTCAAGCCTACCAAAAACGAAGTATTTTTGTCATCGAATGGTTACGTGAACTCACACAAAAAGTTGGCAGACAAATGATGGTACGTCTTGTAAAAGGCGCATACTGGGATAGTGAAATTAAAGACACTCAAGTTGAAGGTTATAAAGACTTCCCTGTATTTTCACAAAAACCATCTACTGATGTTTCCTATCAGGCGTGTGCTAAAAAGTTACTCGCTTACCGAGATACTATTTATCCGCAATTCGCTACTCACAATGCATACACTGTTGCGACAATAATTGAAATGGCTGGCACCAGCGAAGGGTTTGAATTTCAGCGACTACACGGCATGGGTGAATCATTATATGACCAAGTTGTTAGCTGTAAAAAAATTCCATGTCGCGTATATGCGCCTGTTGGGGAGCACTCAGATTTATTGGCTTATTTAGTACGTAGATTACTAGAAAATGGCGCCAATAGTTCTTTTGTAAACAATATTGTTGATGACGATATCCCTGTAGAATCACTCCTTTCAGATCCTGTAGAAACGGTTCAACGTTGGGCAAATGTTTACAACAGTAAAATTCCGCAATCGATTAATTTATATGACACTGAACACAATGTGGGTCGTGTAAATTCAAAAGGTATCGATTTAACAGATATCGACGATATTGTTGATATGAGAGACAACTTATTGAGTTATGCCACTAAGTTAGTTTCAAATGCAGCAACAACAAAAAACAAAGTTTCAAGCGCAGCAAATCCGGTAACAAATCCAGCTAATACAGCAGAAGTTGTTGGCTACTTAGATCATGCAGAACAACAAGATATGCAAGCCGCGATAGAACGCTCTCAAACGGCATTTGGCTCTTGGGCTGATACGCATGTAGATGAACGTGCAGAGGTTCTGTTAAAAACGGCTGACATACTCGAATTACATAGGGATGAACTTATCACCCTATGTGTGAAGGAAGCCGGTAAAACAATTCCAGATAGTGTTGCAGAAATACGTGAAGCCGTAGACTTTTGCAGATATTACGCAGCACGCGCGAAAGAGTTATTCGCGCAAAATTCTACAAATAAAACGATTGCGCCACGCGGTATTGTGCTGTGTATAAGCCCTTGGAACTTCCCGTTAGCAATATTTTTAGGTCAAGTTTCAGCAGCGATCGTCGCGGGTAATACCGTGATTGCTAAACCAGCAGAACAAACAAGTTTAATAGCATTACGCACCATCGAACTGATGAAGTCTTGCGGATTACCAAACGGCGTTATTGAACCAATTATCGCCCGAGGTAGTCAAGTTGGGCAACATATTGTGCCTGACGAACGCATTAAAGCGATTATGTTTACAGGGTCAACAGAAACTGGAAACTGGATTTCACAAAAACTAGCAGAGCGTAAGTCTGAGCAAGTGCCACTAATCGCTGAAACGGGTGGTCAAAACTGTATGATTGTTGACTCTACCGCCCTACCAGAGCAAGTAGTTGATGACGTAATTGCATCTGGCTTTCAAAGTGCTGGCCAACGTTGTTCAGCGCTTAGAGTTTTGTTTGTACAAGAAGAAATCGCCGACAAGATCATTAATATGATTAAAGGTGCAATGCAAGAGCTACATGTGGGCGACCCAAGTTACTTATCTACCGATGTAGGTCCAGTGATCGATTTAAAAGCGCATTCAGCATTATGCGAACATGTAGACTATTTAAAAAATCGTTCAACCTTACATCATGTATGTAATACCGATCATCTATCAATCATAGAAAATAATGAAACAGCACCTAAAAATTACTTTTTTGCTCCGCGTTTATATGAAATTGATGACCTTTCAGTGCTTAAAAAAGAAGTATTTGGCCCAATAGTACATGTGATCAGGTACAAAGCAGAAAATATAGAAAACGTTATCGACCAAATTAATGGTACCGGCTTTGGATTAACGATGGGTATTCACACCCGAATTGAAGAAAAAAGCCAGTACCTAACGGCTCGCTCGCGAGCAGGTAATATCTATGTAAACCGAAACATGATTGGCGCTGTTGTAGGTGTACAACCATTCGGCGGTCGTGGGCTATCAGGTACAGGGCCTAAAGCAGGCGGACCTCATTATTTGAAGAACCTTGTTAAACTCGTAGAAGATGAGAACTATGCAGAGGTTAAGCAGTCGCAAATTGAACTACCTGAAAACGACACAAACATCGCTACCAATGTTGAATCACTTACAGCTCAAGCTAAATCAATAGAGTTAGAATGGAGCTTTACACCGTTGTCGCAGCGCATTTCAATTATTAGGCAATGCTTAGCGCAACTGTCAACAAACATGCCATTAAGTGTTAAAGAAGCTACATTAGCCAACAGTTTAACGCTTGTAAGAGAAAAACTTTTACTCATTGAAAAAAAGCTCGAAAATCCAAGTATATTGCCTGGCCCAACAGGTGAGTCTAACGTTTTACACTTAGAGTCGCGCGGCTTACTTGTTAACGTAATATGTAACAATACAAGTTTTGAATTTAACTTAGCGTCTATCACGTCTGCGATAACATGTGGTAACACCGTGATTGTTGCTACAGACGATTCTCAGTCTGTAGCTACTGAAATTATTGTAAGTGCGCTAATTAAGTCAGGTTTACCTCGCGGCGTTATTAATATGACGCATGTGAATAACTTGCCTGTTTTACTTAAACACCCTGCAATTAGCGGTGCTGTGATATCTCGTAATAGCACATACTCTCAATACGTAAACGAACGAGTATCTGGTAGAAAAGGCGCGATTTTACCTGTCATTATTGGTGATGCGACAACAGCAATGTTCAATAAAATGTTAACTGAGAAAACAGTTACAATTGACACAACAGCTGCTGGCGGTAACGCTTCGTTAATGACGATGTAATCTAACAACCGTATAAATCAAAAAAGCCAATCTTTGTATAAAGATTGGCTTTTTTATTGCTGAATGTATTGTAATTACTGATTTAATGAATCAATTAAAACTTGCTCTGCTTCGATAGGTTTTAGTGGTTTAGAAAAGTAATAACCTTGACCAAATTTACAGTCCATATGCTTCAATACTTCGGCATCTTTTAGGCTTTCTATTCCTTCACCAACCGTTGCCATTTCTAAATTGGTCGCTAAATCGATAATGGTTTTAATGATAGCCTGATGACTTTCATGATCATGAACATTCGTAATAAACGACCGATCAATTTTTAAAACATCAATTGGGAAAAGATGTAAGTAACTCAAACTTGAATAACCTGTTCCAAAATCATCCAGAAGTATCTTCACTCCTAGTTTTTTCAGATCTTTCATGTTCTTAAGCACAATATCACTATTGTCTAACAACGCACGTTCCGTTAGTTCAATACGTAAATTGCTCGGCGAAATACCCACCTTATCAAGAATTTTTGAAATATCTTCAGCTAGCGATAAACTAAAGAAGTGATCGCAATATAAGTTACAACTTATATACAAATCATCACAACCTAACTGATCATGCCACTTTTTAAGCTGAACACACGACTTTTCAAGTATTTGAAAATCAATCGGCATACATAAATTTCTATCTTCCGCGAGCGGAATAAAATCATTTGGAAAAACAAAGCCTCGTTTATTACTTTCCCAACGTGCTAGTGCTTCAAAACCGATAATGCGATCAGTACCTAAATTAACAATAGGTTGATAATAAGGAATGAACTCTTCAAGTTTTATCGCTTCTCGAATATCTGCTTCAAGCATTAATGCATTTTGAACGGTACTATGCATGCTTGAGTCAAATACCTCATATCTACCACGACCTTTTTCTTTGGCATGGTACATAGCAGTATCGGCGTCTCTAAGCATAATATCAGCGTTATCGTAACGTTCATTATTAAACAACACGCCAATGCTTGTACCAATATAAACAGGATGATCATCTATCATAAATGGCGTAGACAAAAACTCAGTAATACGTTCAGCAATATCATAAGCTTCTTGTTTTGACTCTAAATCTTCAATCAAAATAACAAACTCATCACCACCGAAACGTGCAACGGTGTCTTTATTGCGAACTAAGCTTAATAACTCTTTTGCGACGATTTTAAGTAAGGTATCGCCAGCATGATGCCCTAAACTATCATTAACAACTTTAAATCGATCTAAATCTAAAAACAAAATTGCGAAAAGTCGCTCAGGAAATCGCTTGCTTGATGCAATAGCATGGTTCAATAAGTCGATAAAAATAACACGATTAGCTAAGCCAGTAAGGTTATCGTGAGACGCAGCATGGGTAAGCTGCTCTTCTGCTTGCTTTCTTTGGAGAATTTCTTCTTCGAGCGCTAATGTTCTTAGCCTAACTTGTTGCTCGAGTATTTCATGCGTTTGGCGTTCAAATGCTAATAATTCACGTCGCTTAATTGCTGAAGCAATGTGGTCTGACACAAAGTTTAAAAGTTCAGCATCTTGTTCAGTATAAACAAGCTTTCGATGATAACTTTGAATTACCATGACCCCAAGTACAACACCAGAGTGAATAAGTGGTACACCTAGCCAAGTTGTTGTTGCTTTATGTGGCGTAGAAATAACGCCTTTTTTATGCAAGTCGATAATATCGTCACTGCTTAATAATAGCGTTTCACCTTTACGAATAACTAATTCTGTTAAATGATCCGACATAATACGTGGCTGAAAGTCACGACTTAAATCATCTGAATTTTGGTCAACGTAGTAAACAAAGTTGATCAAATTTGTATCGGTAGACAATTTAGCGATATAGAAATTAGATGCGTTAATTAATTGCCCAACAATATTGTGCACTTTTGAATAAAATTCAGAAATTTCAATGTTGCTGTCATTCGTCAGTTCAGAAATCCTAAACAACGACTCTTGTAAAAGTTCAGATTTTTCTCGGTCTCTAATTTGTTGCATTAGCTCTCTGGTACGAGAGTCAACCGCCTGATATAAACGCTCATGATCTTGTAGTCGACCAATTGCAGTTACTACGTGTTGCCCTGTATACATGAGTAAGTCTAATTCTTGCTCTGTATACCGCGTTTCTTCGCAGTAGCTTTGTACTGCCATTACACCCACGACATATCCGTCGTTTAATAACGGAACACCTAACCAGTCAACACCTGTAGCGCCTACAATTTTTACTTGTTTCTCGTGTGCGAGTTCATTCAATTTGGCAGGTGTAGCAAGCAGCGGTTTTTTAGTATCGATAACGTATTTAGTTAAACCGCCTTCAAAATCTTGTATGGGAACTGCGCCTTTTGGAAAAACGTCTTTTTCATCTACGTGATAGGTAAACTCAATCGTAGCAAATGTAGGATCGTATATAGCCACATAAAAGTTTTCGGCCTTCATTAAAGACGCAATTATTTTATGTGTTTCTCGATAAAACGACGCAAGGTCGGTGCACTCATTAGATAATTTATTGAGTTCAAATAGCGCGGTATAACGTGTCTGTAATTTTTGATATTTATGCAGTAATTGAAGCGCTTCGGCTGCGAGCTCTTTTTCATTACCAGACAAATTTTCAAAGTCTTGAGTTGTTAAGTCCATTGCACGTCTGTGTTATTCAAACATATGCATTCATTTTGACGCTTAATGAACAAAATATCCAGTTTGTTGCGTATCTATCCATCCATTTGCACAAAAAATACGCACCATTTACCTTTTGTTATTTAATTTTTACATGCTGTTAATAAAATAATAAATGAGAGTGTTATAGTTACTACATAAGTTCTATGTTCCGAGGAAAAATTATGGATGTTCAAGTTGTTGACTATTTAGCAAAAGACGCTCCACAAAAATTCGTAGAAAGTCTAAAAAACACTGGCTTTGGCGTACTGGTAAACCACCCTATTCAACAAAGTTTAGTTGAGTCTATTTACAAAAATTGGCAGGATTTTTTCAACGCTACCGATAAAGAAAATTTTGCATTTGATCCTGAAAAACAAGATGGTTTTTTCTCAAGCGAAGTATCTGAAACAGCTAAAGGTCACGAAAAGAAGGACATAAAAGAGTATTACCATGTGTATCCATGGGGGCGTATTCCTGAGCAGTTAAAAGAAGAAATTCTATCGTACTATTCGTTAACTTCAGCATTAGCGGGAGAGCTACTTGATTGGGTAGAAAAGCACAGCCCTGCAGACGTTGCTCAACATTACTCTGAGCCACTATCAAACATGATAAAAGACACACCTAATACATTGTTACGCGTTTTACATTACCCTCCTTTTGAAGGAACTGAAGAGCCCGGAGCAATTAGAGCAGCGGCGCATGAAGATATAAATCTGTTAACAATTTTACCAGCTGCCAACGAACCTGGATTACAAGTACAGGGTACTGACGACCAATGGGTAGACGTTCCTGCTGACTTTGGTCATTTGATCATTAATATCGGTGATATGCTACAAGAGGCTTCAGGTGGTTACTTTCCATCAACCAGCCACAGAGTAATTAACCCAACTGGCAGTAACGCATCTAAATCGAGAATATCTTTACCTCTATTTCTTCATCCTAGAAGTGAAGTCGTGTTATCTGAAAAACATACTCAACAGAGTTATTTACTCGAACGCTTAAAAGAACTAGGCGTAAAATAACGAAAGATTTCACGTTATCTTTAAATCTTAAAATAATTTTTAAACAAAAAAGCCATCGTTTCCGATGGCTTTTTACTTTATTGAATAAATGTTCTGAACTTTCTTACTCAGTGCTAACCGCAGTCGCAGAAAGTTTAGCTTGTTGCGCTATTAGCGCTTCATTTTTACGTTTTTTACTTCTAAATAACCCACGTATATCTTCAATAATAATATACAAACAAGGAATAAGAACTAACGTTACAATCGTTGCAAACAGAACACCAAACGCTAAAGAAACCGCCATTGGAATTACTATTTTAGCTTGTGCGCTTACTTCAAAGAAGATGATAGGCACTAACCCGATAAAGGTTGTTAATGAAGTCAACAATATCGCTCTAAAACGTTTTGTACCAGCATGCATTACGGCGTCTTTTAAGCGTTCCCCTCGCTTTCTTGCTTGGTTTACATAATCAACCATAACAAGAGAGTCGTTCACCACTACCCCCGCTGCAGCTAATATCCCCATCACGGAAAGCGCACTTAAATCCATTCCTAATATAAAATGTCCTAGCACCGCGCCAATAATACCAAACGGTATAACAATCATGATCATTGTTGCTTGCGAGTACGACTTTAACGGTATTGCAAGTAATGAGAATATCAGCAGTGATGAAATTACGAAATCTCGTAGCTGATCGTTAGCACTGTCCATCTCCTCTTGAATACTACCAGACACCTCACTTTGAACCTGAGGATACTTTCTAAGTAATTCTGGAATAAAGTTATCGCGTATATCTGACGCTACTTTAAATGGCTCTACTTGTTCAGCGTCTACACTTGCCCATACATTAATGGTGCGATTACCGTTTTCACGACGAATACGAGTAACACCTTCTTGCAATGAGATTTCAGCAAGCTCTGATAATGGAAGTTCTGCGCCATTTGGTGCTTGAATCATCACATCATCAACATGACCAACTGAACTACGCTGTTCAAGAGGGTAACGCACCATTACTTTAACTTCTTCACTGTCACGTAAAATACGTTGCGCTTCTAGCCCGTAGAAACTGTAGCTTACTTGTGAAGCAATATCAGCCAACGTTAAATTTAAGCTGTATGCTAATGGCTTTAATTTAAATTGTACTTCTTTAGCGCTGGTTTGGCGGCTGTCGTTAACGTCACCAATACCTTTATAGGAGTTCAATTTAACTTTTAACTCTTGAGCTGCAGCTAACAAGTCAGCATCGTTCTGACTTTCTAATCGGAACGCAATATCACCATCATCTCGACCACCGCCAAATAAGTTATCACCAATGGTAAATGACTTTACTCCTGGGTAATTTGGAATAGCTTCACGCCACAAGTCAGCAAGTTCAAAGGTATTAATCGGTCTTAACTCAGGTACAACTAATTTAACCATTAATTGACCACTTGTTCTGCTTCGTAAATCAACCTGCATGTCTGATATCATTGAATTACCGTATTTTTCGATAATGTCTTTGTCTACTCGATTAATAATACCTTGTATATTTAACAGTGTTTGTAACGTTGCTTTTTCAGACGCATCAACGTTCATTTCTACAGTTACACGAGGGAAATCATGCGGTATTTTAGGTTGTCCAATAAAGCGTACAAAACCGCCACCAAATAAGCCTGCGCTGATTAACATTAAGCTGATGAAAAACATTAACACGGCGTAACGATATTCAAGGAATACTTTTAAAGAAGGTCTGTATATGTTCTCAATAACCTTTTTCAAAGATGTATCTACCCATCTACGCAATCTATCAATTGGATTTTTCGGATTAAACTCTTTCATTTTCATTTTCACTAAATGAGCCGGCAAAATCAGTTTTGACTCTATTAATGAAAAAATTAAACATAAAATAACGACTGCACCAATTGACTTACTGAATGCTGACGACGGCCCTTCACCGAAAAGAAAGGGTAAAAATACTGCGATGGTTGTTAATACACCAAAGGTTGCGGGCATAGCTACACGTTTAACACCTCGGATAACGTTGTCGGTACTATGGCCGTGTTCCTCAATCTCGTCATGGGCACTCTCTCCCATCACGATTGCATCATCAACAACAATACCTAATACGAGGATAAAGGCGAATAAGCTAATAACATTGATTGTTACGTTAACAAATTCCATCGGCATAATTAACAAGGTACCTAGGAAACATACCGGTAATCCTACCATTACCCAAAAAGCTAAACGTACACGTAAAAACAATGCCAGCATTAAAAATACTAATACGGCACCACTTTTCATGTTGTCTACCATCATGTTAAGTCGGCCTTCTAGGTAGTATGTCATGTCTACCCATGTTTCTAGCTTAACGCCTTCTGGTAGCGCTTTTGATTTATTTTCAACATACTCTTTAACAACTTCAGCAATACCAGTGATGCTTTGATTGTCTGCCGCACCAACAAATAATGTGACTGAGTTTTTACCGTTGAATTTTGAGTACTGAAGTCCTTCTTGGAAACCATCGATAATAGTGGCAACTTCACCTAATAAAATCTTGGTTCCGTCCTGCTGTGTTACAACTGGAATTTGTTCAAATTCGTGACCTCTATACGCTTGATTCTCTACCCGTAAGTTAATATAACCATTTTCTGCTCTTATTTGACCAGCTGACATATTGCGAGAATAACTTGTAACTGCATTTGAAATATCTCTAAAACTCAAGCCGTATTCACGAAGCTTATCTTTACTTACTTCAATTGAAATTTCGTAATCTAATCCTGAAAACAGGTCTGAAATATTGATATATGGAAGCTGTTGAATTTCAGTATGAATAGTTCGACCGAGCTCTTTCAGTTCACCGTTAGTTAAATCGCCATACAAGCTGATGTACATAACTTCTTGACGAAACTTTTCTCGTTCTACTTTGATTCTTTCCATACCGTCTGGAAAGCTAGAAATAGAATCAATAGCAGATTTAACTTCTTCAAGAACAACTTGAGGATCGTAATCAAGCTCTACTTCAAACCAACCATTCGAGTAGTTACGATTAGAATAGGTAATTACACGTTTGAGGCCTTGCACTGTTTCTAGTGCTTCCTCAATTTTAATCGTGATACCTTCTTCTACTTCTTGAGGTGCTGCTCCTGGGTATGGTGCGTTGTATGAAATCCAATTGATTTTTACTTGAGGAAACATTTGCTTGTTAATGGTTTGAATTGTTAAAAAACCACCCACTAAAATAAAAATCATTAATAAATTTGCTGCGACACTGTTGCGAGCAAACCATGCGATTAACCCTTTATTTGTATCAATACTCTTGTCAATTTCAGGTTTTTCTTTTGGAGATACAGATTCCATAATTATTCTCCTGAAGTGCTGTCAATAGCAGCTACTTGAGTCTCGCTTTCAGTTTCATCAGCATCTTTATCGCTTTCATCAGACACTTCATCACTGATCAGTGCTAACTTCATTCCGTTTACAGGGTAATCTAGCGCAGAAACAATTAATTGGTCGCCAGCAGACAAACCATTAGAAATAATGACATCTCTCCCATCGCGACGCACAATTTCAACCTTAGAGTAATGTAATTTAGACTCGTCATCTAAAATAGCAACACGCCCGTTATCTACTAAGTGGCGTGGAACTCGACTTGCTTGTGCAATCTCTAATCCCAATATTTTTGCGTTCACATATGACCCAAATCTTAGTGGTGTTTCTTTATTGTCAGCACTTAGCGAATACGGGTCTTGAATTTGTGCAACTAGGTAGCTCATGCGGCTTGTTGAATCAATAACGCCTTCGCTACGTTCAATTTTAGCATTCCACACTTTTGTTTTACCTGAATAAGTACCTTCAAGCGTTACGTCAGAATTAACACCATTCCCCTGTAAAAAGCTCAATTGATTATCGGCAACTGGCAATCTAATTTCAGCAATAGCAGTTCCAAGCACCTTACCGATTTTACTGCCCGTGCCAACAAATGACCCTAAGCCAATCATTCGACTTTCGATCATTGCATTGTACGGCGCTTTAATTTCAGTACGCTCTAAATTACGTTTTGCGCGAAGTACTGAAGCTTGTGCAGACTTTACTCGAGCAAGCTCTTGTGCAAGTTGAGGCTTACGTAAGCTTAGCTCCGTAGGAGAAGAGTTTGTAATGCTTTTCCATTCACTTTCAGCAACTTTACCCTGTGCGCGTTCTTCTTGAAGTGACGCTTTGGCTGATGCAAGATTAGCTTCTGCATCAATTAACGCAGCGTTGTAATCACTTGGATCAATACGCGCTAAAAGCTGACCTTTTTTGATAAAACCACCTTTAACAAACAATGGTGATAATTCGACAACCTGACCACTTACTTGTGCAACGAGTTCAGTTTCGTATTTAGGTTTTACAATACCGTATGAGTCAACTTTAAGTGTCATCGGCTCCACCGTGATACTTTCAACGGCAACAATAGGTGTATTGTCTACTTCTGGTTTTTCTTCAGGAGGCTTTTTCATGCTAATGAATCCAAACATAGCAAGCCCGCCAATAATGATAATTACGATTGGTAGTATTATTTGTTTTTTACGAATCACAGGTTATTCCTCAACACAGGGATAAATAACAATTTTTTAATTGTGGTTATAGTAACTAATTTTTTTGCGTAAAAATTAATTAAGTTGTAAATGCTTGTTACAAGAAATGCGCCTAAAATATATCTCAATACACATATTGTTAAATATCAAAATATATTAATTAATTTTCAACAACTTAAAGTAATAAACATTTAAACAATCCTATTAGATAATCTATATTGCTCTACGCACGTCACAACACAATTAGTTAATTAGACTAACAAGTTAATTTTTTAACTAAATTTTCTTTATTTTTTCATCGTAAAATTTACGTGAAATACTCCGTTAGCGTTGTCTACCATATCAATGCTAATCACCCCCTTGCTGTATAAACTATTCAGCAATACTCCCAGAAAATGCCTCTATCGTGTATCATTAGCGTACCCAAGTAATTAATACGGCCGAAATAGGCTCAACTCAATATTAATTACTCTATTAGTAATATATGAACACGGCGAATTAACATGGCTGATTTAGGCAAATTCAACACACTTTCTGTCATTGCAATGAATGATAATGGCGCATATCTCGACGCAGGAGATTTCGGCGAAGTACTATTGCCATCTAAGTTTCAACCAGAAAGCTGCACAGTAGGTTCAACCGTTACAGTATTTTTATATAAAGACTCTGCAGACAGAGTAGTTGCCACAACAGAAACACCAAAAGGCCAAGTTGACGAATTCGTATCATTAAAGGTAGTACAAGTTAATAAAATGGGCGCATTTTTAGATTGGGGATTACCGAAAGATTTATTGGTTCCTTACAACGAACAACATACGAAAATGGAAGTTGGAAAATATTACCTTGTACGTATATATGTTGATTTACGTACCGAGCGTATTGTTTCTTCTAGTAAGCTCGACAAATTCATTGATATTTGGCCTGCAGACTACCAAAAATGGGACAAAGTAGAGTTAATTATTGGCGGAAAAACTGATTTAGGCTTTAAAGCGATCATTAACAATCTTCACTGGGGTTTACTGTACGACAATGAAATTTTTCAACCACTACGTATTGGGAAAAAAATCACTGGATATATTAAACAAGTGCGCGCTGACGAAAGAATAGATTTAAGTTTATCTAGACCTGGTGAAGGTAAAGTTAAAGACTTCAGCGATAAACTGTTGGAATACATTGCCGAAAACAATGGTGTTAGCCCGTTACATGATAAAAGCTCTCCAGAGCTCATTAAAAGTACGTTAGGTGTAAGTAAAAAAACATTTAAAGCAACGGTAGGTAATTTGTTGAAAAAAGGAAAGGTTGTTATTACCCCTGAAGGTATTTCACTAAAAAAATAGTCCTACTGAAACAACAAGATAGCAAATACATAATCACATACAATCACACATATAGAAAAGGCGCTAATTGCGCCTTTTTATATGTGTGATTGTATGAGTTTGTTACTTACTGGGGGTGTTGTTATTGGGTTCCACCAATTGTCATTTCATCTACTTTCAGAGTCGGCTGACCAACACCTACAGGTAAACTTTGACCATCTTTACCACATACACCAACACCAGCGTCAATTTCTAAGTCATTACCAACCATACTCACTTTTTTCATTGCTTCTGGGCCACTACCAATTAACGTAGCACCTTTTACAGGTGATGTAATTTCACCATTTTCAATCAAATAAGCTTCTGAGCTAGTGAATACAAACTTTCCTGACGTAATATCTACTTGACCACCTGCAAAGTGTGGGGCGTAAATACCTTTTTTCACAGACTTGATAATATCTTTAGGGTCATGCTCGCCAGCTAGCATGTATGTGTTGGTCATTCTTGGCATAGGTAAATGTGCGTAAGACTCTCTACGACCATTACCTGTAGGGTTAACTCCCATAAGTGAAGCATTATGCTTGTCTTGCATATAACCTTGTAAAATACCTTTTTCAATCAAAACATTGTATTGGCCTGGAGTACCTTCATCATCAATATTGATTGAACCACGACGATTAGCCATTGTGCCATCATCTACAATAGTACATAGCTCAGACGCTACTTGCTGACCTACTTTACCAGAAAAAGCTGACGAACCTTTTCTGTTGAAATCACCTTCAAGCCCATGCCCTACCGCTTCATGCAGTAAAACACCCGGCCAACCCGCACCTAACACAACAGGTAACGTACCTGCAGGAGACTCAATAGCCACTAAATTAACTAACGCTTGTCGAACAGCTTCTTCGGCAAAGTTAAGATACCGAGCCTGTTTACCTTCAACTTCAAAAAAGTAACTGTAATCAGTGCGCGCACCACCACCTGAGCTAGCACGTTCTCGCTTACCATTTTCTTCTACGAGCACAGAACAATTCAAACGTGTTAACGGACGAATATCGGTTGCAAATGTTCCGTCAGTTGCCGCGACAAGTATCTTTTCGTACACGCCAGAAAGACTAACAATCACTTGTTTAACGCGTTTATCGATTGAACGAGCATGTGCTTCAACTTCGTGTAACAACGTTATTTTTTGCTCTTGACTCAAACTACCTAAAGGATCAACCCCTTGATAAATTTCTGGTTGAGTTTGGCGAGAAAAAGCTTTAACTGTTCCACTTTGTTCAGCTTTAGTAATACCTTTAGCTGCATTAACTGCTTTTTTTAACGCTTCAGGAGAAATGTCATCAGAGTATGCAAAACCGGTTTTTTCTCCTGAAATAGCTCTTACACCTACACCTCTTTCAATATTGTAAGATCCTTCTTTTACAATACCGTCTTCTAGCATCCACGATTCATGGCTACTAGACTGAAAATATAAATCCGCAAAATCGACTTGACGTTGAACCATACTGTTTAACGTTTTATTTAAAAAGTCTTTATCTAATTGGCTATCCGCCAAGAGCTCACGCTCAATATTATTCATATGTGTTCAACTTTGATTCAAATTTATTATGTTCTACAACAGGCATCGCTTTTCTTATGCTTGTTAGCGTTTCTTGTGAGTAATGCGAAGTTACAATGCCTTCACCTTCAGGTTGGCAAGCAAGAATCTCACCCCACGGAGAAATAATCATACTATGTCCCCATGTTTCTCTACTATTTGCGTGTACACCTTGTTGCCCAGCAGCAACAACATATACTTGATTTTCAATCGCCCTAGCCTGTAACAAAGCTTGCCAATGAGCTTTTCCAGTTTTATGCGTAAAAGCACTTGGTACAGTAATTATGCCTGCACTTTTGTTTCTTAATTGCCGATAAAGCTCGGGAAAACGTAAATCATAACAGACCGTTAAGCCAATTTTAGCACTTTCTGTTTCGACTACGCTCACCGAATTACCAGCTTGTGTGTATTTAGACTCTAGGTAAGATTTTTCACCGTCATCCACAGCTGCGTCAAACAAGTGAATTTTGTCGTATTCCCCAAGAGTATCGCCCATCGGTGAAAACACAAAACAACGATTAGTGAACTTATTATCGTTATCAGTATGAAACGGGATACTTCCCGCCACTAAATATACGCCAAACTTTTTAGCCAGCGCCGCCAAATGTCGTTGTAAAAAACGCGTTTTCTGATTTTCGCGCGCGAGCTGTAATTGATCTTTGTCTGAACCACCAAAATACAAACAACACTCTGGCAAAACAACAATATGTTCATTCGAGATTTCTTCTAGACTTAACAAACGTTCAATAGTGTCTAAGTTTTGTTGTACATTGGGTACTGAACATAATTGAATTGCAGATAAACTAACCATCAACTTTCAACTTATCTAACTGTAAATCCAATTTTTTCGTTTCACTCTTATTAGGCTGAGTATCAAGGTTTGGCGTTGTAATTTCGTCAACAACTTTAGGAGGCGTTGTTTTACCAACACTAATATTTCGTGTTTTTCGATTAACGTCTTTAAAAATAGGCTGAGACATACTTCCGGTTAATTCAAAATTCATTTCGTAATACACTTGCGAGGTAATCACTTCTTCAAGGGCAATACCGGCTAAGAACGTAACAGGGTTAAGTGTCGCTATCCATGCTAAGGCTGGCAAGCTAGACGTAACGTTTGGTTTATAAGACATTCTTATATCAAGCAGTTCTTTCCCTAAATCAGTATTACCTTTAACTTCTAGGTCTCCTGCGGCGCCTTTTAAGAACATATTGTCGGTATACATAATGCCATTCTTCAATTTGAAATCTCCGGTAATTTCACTGTAGAACATGCCATCACTAAAAATATCCCGAAAGTCAAAACTCAACTTACGCACTAAAGACTGTAAACTTAACACTGAAAATACACGGGCTTGATCAGGCACCTCTGCTAAGTATCCATCATCAAGTTCTGCATTAAATACACCGTTCAAACCTGCCACCGAAAAGTCGTGCGGGCTCCCCAGCCAATCAAAAGCAAAATCACTTTTTAATCCGCTATCTTTAATTGTTGGCTCGTAACCCAGTTTTTCTGTTTCTTTTTCTAAGTCATCAATATCAAGATCACCAAAAATACGAGTCACGTTTTGGCCGTTAGCTAAGCTCCAAATACCTTGAAGATTGATAACCGACTTATCTCTAGAAGCAACAAATTTATTAAGCTCTATTTCGTTTTGTTCATTCCTACTAATTTCAAATTCAACCTGCCCTAAGTCAACATCATCAATAACACAACGTGTACAAATTCCTCTGATTGGCGGTAATTTAGCATAAACCTCATGGCTATCATTATTCTCTATCGCACCAACAGATTCATCTTCGTTAAACGTTTGTTGGTCTGCACTTTCCCCCATAGGCTTAACGACTGTAGCTTTCGTTAAATTAACAAAATCAGCTTTAATATCTATGCCCTGCTCTAGCCAATCTTTATAAAATACGGCTTGGCTTCGCAATTCTTTGGCATTTACATCTAACAATAAGGCTTGTTCGGTGGAAGATAAATCAAAGTACACATCAGAAAAATTATAATCGCCATAAGATAAGTTTCTTACGTCTCCCCTCACCCTAGCTGGAGCACTGATAATACTCGGTGAACTCGAATTTTCACCAGCCTTACTAGCGAATTCTACGTCAGATTCTCCAAGTTCATCCTCTTCAATAGCACTAAAAATACTACTAATAAGCGGTTGCCACTCTCCGATTTTGGCATGGTCTAACTTGGTTGTAATATGAAAGCCAGATGTTGGGAGTAAAACGTCGTCATTACCAAGCATTAAATGCGCTTTATCAAAATGCACGCTTTGATGGTTTAACTCACCAAAAAACTTAAGGTCATCTCCAATTGACGCATTAATAATTGTTTTATTTTTCTCACCACTAACTTTAGCTATCGCACTTTTTAGCATATCAACCGGCTTGTTATAAGGCGATGGTAAATCGAGTGCCACTTTACCCATATCAGATTCAATATCGAGGTCGTACGCAAACTCTCCGTCGTGAAACATATTCAGTGATAACAATCCACTCCAGCCTAATTCACCCGAAGCATACCCTCTTAATTCTATAGGTAACTGGCTACTCCACTGGTCGTAATTCCAAAAAGCTGAAATGTTAATATCGGTATCGTAAAACAGTTCTTTGTCATCGGCTAACACACTTAACGTTAAAGGCATTCCACGCCAGTTCAATTTTACGTTGTTGGTAGTAATTTTTTGATTATTGTAAGTGAGCTTTCCATACACATTGTTAAACTGCATATTAGGTGTTTGCAGCTCAACATTGTTATTACTGAAATGAACATTACCTTTTGCAATCGCTTTATCGGTATCCGTTAGCGGTAATGTTAATGCAAAATCTCCTGAAATAGGCTTACTTACCTTTATTTGGTTTAAGGTGCTACCTACGGTATCCACAAGCGGACTATTGTTCATTAATTTTGTAACAAGGTGCGGAGAGGTTTTATTGAACTTTGCGTTAACCTGTAAAACTCGCTCATCCAATAAATCTTTAATTTCAGCAGTAACGCCTTTTACTTTAACACCTTCTAGGAAGCCACTTCGGCCAGTAATTAACATACTATTGTTAGTAAAATTTAAATTGGCTTCAAAAGCTTTAATAGCAGGCCACGATTCATCAAATTTAAATACGCTGTTACTTAACTCAGCATTTACACTAAAAATACCTTCATTTTGATGAAAGGGAAATTTATTCAAAGGGCCGTTAAAGAGTACCTGAGCTTGCTTAACCTGCCCTTCAACAATGGCGTTATTTAAATAATCAACGAGGCTATCTCCCATCAATAAATGAGGGTAATAATGATTAGCATATTTTGCATCTACGTTTTTGATACGTGTTAACAGCGACATTTCTGTCGGCATATCGTCAGTTTTAGACACTGATATCTCCGAAGAAAGAGATAGTTCATCGGAGTCCATACTTATGTTATTGCTTGATACACGCCATGAGTTTTCATCAACATTTATATCTATATTGGCGCTTAATTGATGGTATGGAATGGGCTTTATAAAATGCTCTGCAAAATCCAATTCGCCTGCAGTCGCATTAAGATTAACATTAATTCTATTTTGCAAATACGCGATATCACCAGTTACGTTTTTTAACCCAGGTATACCGTTATGTTCATGGGTACTTACATTTTCTATTTGAGCATAATAACGAGGTGTTTTATTCGTGATTTCTGCATGTATATGGGTAATTTCCCCGCGAGGATTTATCGACTCAATTAATTGAGTTAATGCTGGATCAGATGAAAATAATGGTAAAACGTCGGTCATCCCACCAATATCGACATTACTCATAAACGCATGAAGTGCGCCGTGAGATTGATTCAGTTGAAAGAATGCAGGATTCCAAACATTATGATTAGTAACAAAAGACAATGGGCTAGTGAAAACCGATAGTTGCTCGAACTCTCTAGAGCTTTGCGCGATAACTTGCCCGTGGTTTACACTGAAAAACTGACTTTCACCATTGTGCTTCCAGCTAATTTCATTATTTCCTAATGCTATTTGTAGTTGCAGAGGAAGATCTTTCTTGATGGTTAACCAGCCATCAAAATTAATAGAAGAGTGCGTATCTTCATTGTCTATGGCCAAAACGGTGTCGAGCCATGGGGTAATATTTAATTGATTCGCTTGAAGATATAATTGGCCATCAAAGTCTGATAACTCATCACCCGTTACGTCTAATAGAACTTTTACGTTGTTAGACGTTAAACCATCAACAATAACGTACCCTTTTGCTCTGTGCCTTTCTCCCACGTTTAACCAATTTAGCTGGCTAATTAATAAGGTTTTTTCAATGTGATCCGTTTGAAAAACAACTTGACTGTTTAATAGCGTAAATCGGCTGATACGATCAAGAAATATGTTAGTAATACGTTCTGTTAGGTTTTGTTCACTTTCATCAAGGTTTGATGACAAGCTGGTGTTTTTAACAAGTACTTCAACCCCTTCAAGGGTTACCTCTTGCGTAATTAACCGCGCTTTTAAGAGACTTTGCCAAAAATCGACGTGCACATCTATTTGATCAATAAACACGTCGGTTGATTTGGTTTCTAGCAAGGAAACATTTTTAACAATTAACGTGGGTCCTAGCTTTTCCCACCCCATTGATAACTCGCCAATAACAATTTTACTGTTATTTGAATGGTTAATAAAATTCTGTACGTCTTGCTTGTAATGATGTGCGTAAGGTAAAAATAAGCGTAAACCACTAATTAACACAGCAAAAAGCACCAACAAAATGGCAATACTTTTATAAACTCTGTTTAACCAACGGTTAATTACTCGAGACGTACTCACTTTACTGCACCATCCAATTAACAACGTCACGTAGGTCTATATATTTACACGACCCGGTGGATTCATTTAAAAGCGCTTTACTCTACCTTAACGTTTAAGTCTTATTTAGCATGTTTTAAACGTGTTACATCATCACTACATCAAACTGTTCTTGATTATACATAAGTTCGGTTTGTATTTTAATGTCTTTACCAATAAAGACCTCTAGCTCAGCTAAGTTATGATACTCATCATTAACCAGAGCTTCACTTACTGCGGCAGACGCATAAACAATAAATTTATCGGCGTCATGAGCTCGATTTACTCGAACTATTTCGCGCAATATTTCATAACACACACTTTCACACGTTTTTAAGTGCCCACGCCCTGCACACACAGAACATTCACCACACAAAATGTGCTCAAGACTTTCTCTCGTGCGTTTGCGTGTCATTTCAACAAGACCAAGTGCCGAAAACCCACTAATACTGTATTTAACGTTATCTTTCATCATTGCTTGATCAAGGCTTGTTAATACACGACGTTGATGGTCTTTATCGTTCATATCAATAAAATCAACAATAATGATCCCGCCTAAATTACGTAAACGTAGTTGACGTGCAATCGCCTGAGTCGCTTCAATGTTAGTATTAAATATAGTTTCTTCTAGGTTACGATGCCCTACAAATGCGCCGGTATTTATATCAATCGTTGTCATTGCTTCGGTTTGATCAATAATCAAATACCCACCAGACTTTAAATCGATTCTTCGATGCAAAGCTCTCTGAATTTCATTTTCAACGTCAAATAAGTCGAAAATAGGACGCTCTCCCGGATAATACTCCAAACCATGATTCAAATTCGGCGCAAATTCTTTGGTAAAGTCGACAACTTGATCAAAGGTTAACTTTGAATCGATACGAATACGCTCTAAGTCTGTTCCAACAAAGTCTCGTAACACTCGGAAAATAAGCGATAAATCTTGATAAATAGCCGTTTTGGTTACTTTACGTTTTTTGCGATCTACTACTTTAGACCACACTCTGCGTAAAAACTCAGCATCTTGTTTTAACTCTTGCTCTAGCGCACCTTCTGCTGCTGTGCGAACAATAAAGCCATGTTCATCATCACAAAATGGAGTAATGATATTTTTGAGTCGGTGACGCTCTTTTTCTTCTTCAATCCGTTGAGATATTCCCGCACGCCCCGCTTTTGGCATCAAGACTAAATAACGAGCTGCGATTGTGATATCAGTTGTTAAGCGAGCGCCTTTGGTACCTAAAGGATCTTTAACAACCTGCACCATTAACAACTGGCCTTCGCGTACTAGCGTACGAATATCTGGAACTTGATCGCTGTCGTTATCTTCTTGATTTAAGATTAATTTTGAATTGATATCTGACGCATGAAGAAACGCCGCTTTGTCTAAATTAATATCAACAAAAGCGGCTTGCATACCAGGTAACACACGAATAACTTTACCTAAATAAATATTACCAACAATACCTCGTTTAGCTTCGCGCTCTACATGCACTTCCTGTAGGGTACCGTTTTCTATTAGCGCGACTCTCGTTTCACTCGGTGTAACGTTAACAAGTAATTCACCACTCATACCACATCCTTACTTGGCTGCTGAACAGCTGTAAATAAACCAAATTCCGCTAATAACTGCGATGTTTCATACAAGGGAAGCCCTACAACGGCGGAATAACTGCCCGTTATATTTGAAACAAACTGGCCACCAATGCCCTGAATACCATACGATCCAGCTTTATCTTGTGGCTCGCCAGTTTCCCAGTAATTTTTAATTTCTTGTTGAGTTAACATTTTAAACGTTACTCGGGTTGTAATAACTTTAGTGATAATTCGTGAGCCACATATAGCGGAAATAGCAGTTAATACTTCATGCGTATTCCCAGAAAGAAAAGTAAGCTGGCGAATGCAGTCGTTTAAATTCGTGGGCTTCCCCAAAATTTCATTTTGATAAACAACGCTAGTATCAGACCCAAGCACCACAGTAGTGTCGGCTTTATCGTTTAGCTGTGCACTTACCGCCTGAGCTTTCTCTATAGCCAGTCGACTCACGTAAGCTTCGGGGCTTTCATTTACGTGTATTGATTCATTAATATTAGCTGGAATACAGGTAAACTGATAACCCAATTGCTGAAGAAGTTGTTGTCTTCTAGGTGATTGAGACGCTAACACCAAGGAATAATGCATAAAGAAACTCTACTTGATTTTGAAATGACGACGTATTTTTCGTAAGAGTAAAAACGCCCAAGGCCATAATATGGCTGTTGTTAATGCTGGGTACAAATAACTAGGTAAAAAAACTGCATCTGTTAAAAAGCGTTGAATCCAAAACACTAACAGGTGATAAAGCACCGTAACTAAGCCAATAATAATTGCTTGTTGCCAAATAGAAAAGTTACGAATTTTCTGAAAATTATCAGCAATAATATACACGCTAATTGCTAACGAAGCTGCGTGAACACCTAGCACCGACCCTAATAAAACATCCAGTATAAAACCAACAACCCAAGCGGTAACAATATTCACACGAGATGGACAAGCTAAACACCAGTATGCAATAACAACCATCACCCAATCAGGTCGAAAATCATCAACACTCAAAGGCATAGGGATAATCGTTGCAATAAGCGCCAACAACAGCGTTAATAAAATAATAATTCCATTATGCGCAAGCATTACTCCGAGCCTCCGCTTGTTGGCGTAGAAGTGTTTTCAACTGACACTTTCTCGGAAGACACATTTTCATCATTAGACCAAAGTAACAATAAATAACGAAGTCGATCTATTTGTGCGACAGGCTGACTATATATCTCAGAAAAAGCTCTCGTTTCGTCTTGATTAACATGCAACACTTCTGAAATTGGATAACCTTCGGGGTATTTACCACCAAGGCCAGATGTAACTAACTTGTCACCAACCCGAATATCAGTGCTATGTGGCACAAAGTTATGAATAAGGCGATCAATTTGTCCCGTGCCACTGGCAACCAGACGAATACCATTTCTACTTATTCTCACCGGTACAGCATGTGTAACATCTGTTATCAAAATAACACGGCTACTAATGGTTCCTACGTTCTGAATTTGACCAACAATACCTTTATCGTCAATCACGGGCTGCCCTTCATATACGCCATCATTTGCTCCACGATTAATAACAATTTGATGGGTATACGGATCACTGTCAACGGAGATAACTTCTGCAACCATTTTACGTGTATCTTTGCGTAAGGGTGACGATAAGAGCAGGCGTAAACGATTGTTTTCTTGCT
Source organism: Colwellia sp. (assembly GCA_020630795.1). Classification (GTDB taxonomy): domain Bacteria; phylum Pseudomonadota; class Gammaproteobacteria; order Enterobacterales; family Alteromonadaceae; genus Pseudocolwellia. Next base: position 155,918 of record JAHDIK010000001.1, on the reverse strand, counting down.
CTAAAGTTTCTAACTTCATTAACTGTTCTTGTAGAAGCAATTCTTTAATTTTATGTTCTTGATTTTCTCTGATCAGTTTATTGCGTGAAGATAAGTTTTCACCTGCCCACGTCATCACCCTTTTAGGTGTAGTAGCTAAGTATTGTAAAGGGCTAACTAACGATTGAAGGTAGCCTCTAGACGTTTCAAAGCTACCAATATGGTGATCGAAAAAAATTAAAAGGCCAGAACAAAACAGCACCAACAAGAGTCGGTGCTGTGGAGATGGTCCATGTTTAAATATTGGGCTCATAAATACCATGCAGAGCAAACGCTCTGTTTTCACTTATAATTATAAATTGTTCAATGTTTGGGTTATTGAATAAAGTTATAGTTATTCGTAGGCAAATAAATCTCCGCCGTGCATATCAACCATTTCAAGTGCTTTTCCGCCACCACGAGCAACACATGTTAATGGATCGTCAGCAACCACAACTGGAATACCTGTTTCTTCCATTAATAAACGATCAAGGTCTTTAAGCAAGGCTCCACCACCAGTTAACACCATACCACGCTCTGAAATATCAGACGCTAATTCTGGAGGTGACTGTTCAAGCGCAACCATTATTGCACTTACAATACCCGTTAACGGCTCTTGTAATGCTTCTAAAATTTCATTGCTATTAAGCGTAAAGCTACGAGGTACACCTTCAGCAAGGTTACGTCCACGTACTTCTATTTCAATAAGCTCTTCACCTGGGTATGCAGAACCAATTTCATGCTTAATACGCTCAGCTGTTGCCTCACCAATCAAGCTTCCAAAATTACGGCGTACGTAATTAATAATAGCTTCATCAAATTTATCACCACCAATGCGTACTGATGATGAATAAACCACGCCGTTTAACGAGATAATTCCTACTTCAGTCGTACCACCACCAATATCTACAACCATTGAACCTGTCGCTTCAGATACGGGCATACCAGCACCAATTGCTGCGGCCATAGGCTCATCAATTAGATAAACTTCGCGAGCGCCTGCCCCTTCTGCCGACTCTTTAATCGCACGACGTTCAACCTGCGTTGAACCACATGGTACACATACAAGAACTCGAGGACTTGGGCGTAAAAAATTATTGCTATGAATTTGTTTAATAAAATACTGAAGCATTTTTTCAGTAACAAAGAAGTTTGCAATTACGCCATCTTTCATTGGACGTATCGCTTCTATATTGCCAGGCGTACGGCCTAGCATTTGTTTAGCAGCAGAACCTACAGCGGCTACACTTTTTGAACCACCAGACTTATCTTGTCTAATAGCAACTACCGAAGGTTCGTTTAATACGATACCTTGGTCTTTAACATAAATCAGCGTGTTAGCTGTTCCCAAATCTATTGATAAATCATTAGAAAACATGCCGCGTAATTTTTTAAACATACGTTGAAAATGTCCTTTACATCTCACTTGTTCGCAAGTGATGTGAAAGCTCTAGAGAAAAACTGCAATATACACTATCTCTAAAGCCAGAAATAATTATTTTTAGCGGCTAATCATACCCCAGTATTACGCGGATGTGTTGTTCCTTTTGATAAAAAATGAAGAAAAAATGAATTTTTTGTTCAGAAAAGTAAAAATATACAACACTTTGAAAGGGTAAGCGGTCGTTTAGCTGAAATTTAATGGGGTCAAATACCTAGTTATCCTCTTGCTTTAACCTCAACTCTACGTGAAGTTGTCTCACCATTAATATCACATGACCCCGTGCTTTCAATGGTAAAGTAGTCCTGCCCGCTATTTGAATGCGATTTTGATGAACACACCACATTTGCTTTGCAATTGTTTATACCTTCGACCGCACTAAAATCAAACTCTTCACTCTTACAAGCGTCATTATCCGTAGCTGCTCCGATGGGAAAAATTTCCTGTAATTTACGCTGAGCGCCACTTTGTGCGGTTGTGTAAGCTCGAGTACCTAGCACTTCATAAGCATAAGTTTGTTCATTGCTACGCAACACTTTGATCATTGAAGCCCCTAATACCGACATAACAACTAAGATAAAAATAGCGATAACGAGAGAGCTCCCGCTCGAATTTTTTAAAGGGTTCATTTTCATCAAATTATTACGGCACATTGGGAACATGTATTTCATTATTAAATACCACCACTTCATCATTTTTTTCTAACTGTAATACAAACATAACAGTCGCATTTCGAAATTGAGCAATGTTGGTCAATTCAAAAGGAAAAATGGTTTGTCCACCTGCGTCAGTTGGAGTATGAATATTATTTGCCATAAGTACACCACTTCCTCCGCCACCATTGTTAGGGTTACCGCCAACATAGCGCCTTAGCTCTTGATTAAACACACAATAACTGATTGGCGAATCAATAAAAAACAAATTGGAAGTAGGCGAATCTTCTTCAAACAAAACAGTATTGCTAAATGAAACTTCCCATTCAGGATCTTCAGATGTATCGAATGAAATGTTATTTAAGGTCCATAACTTTGAGGCACCGTCTGAATTTAGTGAAGCATTTAGATCGTTTGAATTGAGAGGATAAACAACAACATCTACTGCCCCTTGTGCTTCAAATTGCAACCGTTCTGCTTCTCCAAAGTCAATAACGTTAAATGAATTACGGCTAACCTCTCCTGGTAACGCAGGAACATTAATGTAATTTGCCGCGGCGATAATAGGAACAAATTCAATACACTGTCGATTACCCACAAGCGTTACATTGATACTATTAGGAACTGCTGAACGAACATCTCGAGTCACCCGTTCGATAGCAAATCGAGCAATAGAAATTAGTGACGCTCTATTTTTTACATCTATAAATATTTGCGAACCCATACTTAAAAAGCCACTAATACCAACAGACAAAATACCTAACAAAACAATAACAAGTACCAACTCTACGAGTGTAAAACCTCGTGATTTTGTTGTTGAAAAGTTAAATAGGTGCATTAAAAGTTCGCCTTATAAGCAGCGAAAGTTACTGCGTCACCTTGCGACGTAGTCACCGTAATTCGAATAAGTTTAGCCGTTTGATTGTCTCCACCATTTGTGCAATCACCATCGTATTGGCTGTCATTACAAACTTCAACGAATATCGAAAAACCTTGGTAAAGATCACTTAACTCATTACCGAGGGAGTTTTCAATGGCAGTTAAACCATTGTAGTCGTCCACATCATCAAATAATGCTCTATTATCATTCTCTTCGTTTCCTAAGTTAACGTCTAACGTACAATTATCTATAGAGCCATCTAAATCAATATCTTCACCACAACGCCTAACACCGCCACTTAAATCAGAGTTTTCATCAAATGCTTTACCCATAATTTCATTCAGCATTGCTTTACCAAGTTCAGATGCTCTAATTTGGTTAATTTGATTGGCACTTTGAGTAGCAGATGGCGCGATCATAGAGAAAATCACAGTAAAAGATAAAGCGAGAACCACAATACCAATAACTAATTCAACTAAAGTAAAACCTGAAGAGTTACGTGGAGGTCTTTTTAGTAATCCTCTATAATTACAGCGCATGAACAAAACCTTCTGACTCAATTTGAACTGTTAATGTTTCACTGCCCTGCAAAATAACCTGACATGGAGAAAGGCAATTTACGGGTCGACCTAGAGAATCAAACGAAAAGCTAGTCGACACACCTGTCAATTGAAAAGAAATACTGTCTTGGGAATCAATCACAACCTCAGGAACAAATTTAGCTTGTTTTTCATCCTCCAGCTCTGTCTCTGTAGGTGTTCCACATAAACTCGTAATACTTAACTCTTTTGCCGAAATGTTTACAACGTGGCAGGTGTTACCGTCAGTTTGTTGCATAGCTTTTAATTGAATATTTCTCAATGTATTAACTACTTCAGCTTGATAGGCGTACTCTTGAAAACCATCTGAATTAAATAACTTTGGTGCAACAGTTACAGACAAAATTCCCATCAATACAATAACCAGCACCAATTCAATAATCGTAAACCCGTGATGCTTTTGATACAAAACAGACTGATTAGAAGATAACGTTAATTGAGAATTTTGCATAAAGTAAAAGTACCGAGATCAAACCTTTTTGCGACTAAAACTATTTATAACATAAAAAAATGGAGAGCATAGGCTCTCCATTTAATAATATAAACGAGATTCGGTTAGCAGTTATCGATATTTAACGCTATAACAGGTTTAGTTGTTGATGCGCCACTTTCCGTATAACTAACATAACAATTAGCAGCCATAGCAGCGGTAGTTGAAGCATGAGCAGTACCGATAGTTGGATACCATACAATTACACCATCAGTTCCTGTTGTGCCACCAGAAATAACAGTAAAAGGAGCGTCAGTACCTGTTTCAACATCTAATAGCTCACCCCAAGCTGCAGTTGTAGCTGCAGGCCAACCGTTAACCATAGCCACACTACCACCTGTAGCGCTACCATTAATATCAATTGTGCCAGTACCTGATGTTGTACCTTTAACTAACGCTTTTGCGTGAGCCATTGTATTGGCACTTTCAACAGAAGCCCTTACCGCTTGAACTGTTGCACCTTTAGCATCTCCCGTTAAGTCAATAAACTTAGGGGCAGCTGTTGCTGCTAAAATACCTAAAATAACAATAACAACAACAAGCTCGATTAACGTAAAACCTTTTTGTGAGTTCAACGGAGAGTGTTTTAAATTTTTCATATAGTTACCTAAATTTCCCTACAAAATTAAATACGGTTGATTCTAATTATTAATATATACAATAACTTCACTAGTTGCTGGGCGATAAGTAAAGCTGTTACCTATACCTGTAAGCGTACCAGATGGAGTTACAAAAGCCCCTGAAGCATCTTTATTCAATGTTTCTTTCAAGAAATAATGACATAGTGCATCAGAGCCTGTTCCTGAATTTGTTACAAAGTAATTAGTTGAAGGAACGTCATTTAATGTGTCTATTGACGTAGTTGAAACAGGCGGTTGCTGTAAAATACTGTTCCAAATATCTAAACAGTTACTAGCACCAAACCCTGTACCTAAAGTCGCACCATCGTTATCACCGTTTAATGAAGAAACGATATAACCACCTCTAATACCATTTGCTGTATCTTGTGTCGTAAGTAAAACAAGTGTGCCGTCATAATCAACTACATTTCGGCTACCAGAGTCAGTTGGGCGTGCTTCAGCTTCCCATTGCGCTCTAGCTAAAGAAACACCTGTAGCAAATCCTCCAGCCATACCTTCAATATTTGCTTGTTTTGCTTGGTCAGTTAAGTCTAAAAACTTAGGGATAGCTGTTACTGCTAAAAAACCCAAAATAACAACCACTATCACCAATTCAATTAGCGTAAAACCCGACTGTTTTTGCATAACGATACCTTACTTAATTTTAACGATTAATTAATTGTAACAATAATTTACTTACAATATTACGCTACCTTAAAACGTAATTATAATTCTTTCAATATAAATATTATTACACAGACGTATTTATCTTACTGACTCTGCTTACTTTTCCATCACTTGAATTATAATCAAACGACTCACCTGTCGCTAAACTATAACGGCAAACCCTGCCTTTATTTTTATTCATCACGCTAACTTGCTTTACGTTAATATCCATATTCATCAAGGTTAACGGCTCCGCTATAACTACATTCCATATAATACGACACGCCAACTCGTTTTTAGGGGAGTCTACCCAGCCACTTTCGTTGATATAAATTTCTTGTGTGGTACCTGATGAAACTAAATTAACAACTCTCGGCTGTTTGTCCATAAACCATTGAGCACGTATGGTAGTAATTTTAGTCGAAAAATTTTGAGTTAACGTATTAAATCCAACTTTTGTTAATTGTTCTTCTTGTTTAAAAAAATAATGAATAAAAACCATCATCAAAATCGCCACCATTAAAACAATAATGACAATTTCTGCTAATGACTTTTCTTTCTTGTCTGAAACGTTTTGTCTACTCATTATTCGCCAGTGATTTAATTGACCAAACTAATACTACTTACCTTGGAATGCAGACATCATGTCCCACATTGGAGTGAAAATACCTAACGCAAGTACCAATACCATTGCAGCAACAATTGCGATCATAATAGGTTCGATTTTCGCAGTTAAGTTACCTAATTCGTAATCTACCTCACGTTCGTAGTACTCACCTACTTCTTCTAATAGTTCATCAACTCGCCCTGTTTCTTCACCAACGGCTACCATTTGAAGCACTAACGGAGTAAACAAATCACTTGCGTGAGAAGAACGTAATAAACTTTCACCACTTTCAATCGATTTTCTCATAGTGATTATTTTTTCACGCATATAGCTATTATCAACTGCATCAGAGACTAAGTTTAAGCCTGATGTCATTGGCACTCCAGCTCTTAGAACAATAGCAAAGCTATGTGCAAAACGAGACAAAATAGAACGTTCAATAATACTTCCAACTACAGGAAGCCGTGTTTTCCGTTTGCCCCACCAATACCGTCCCTTATCGGTCCTAACAAAATTTCTAATACCAAAGAATATAAAAATACAACCCACCAACATATGAGGCCAATAAGCTAAAAAGAAGTTGGAACTAGCAATAAGCACCTTCGTCGCCATAGGCAAGTCAGCACCTAGCTTGGTAAACATATCGGCAAACGTTGGCACAACAAAAATATTCAGAATAACCATTGCAATAACAATTGCGCCCAATACAAATGACGGATAACGAAGTGCCGTTTTTATTCTTTTACGTGTTTCTTGTTCGCGATCAAAATAACTCGCCAACTTCATAAATGAGTCATCAAGCTTACCTGTATTTTCACCGACATGTATTAGCGAAACGAACAAAGGCGGGAATATTTTGGGGTGCTGATTCATCGCAGTTGATAGTGCATAACCACCTTCTAACTGAGTTGAAACCTCAGTCAAAGCACTTTTAAGGTGCGGTGACGTACTCGAGTCAGCCATACCGTTAATAGCACGTAGAATAGGAACACCGGAACGCATTAATGCGTACATTTGACGACAAAATACAATCAAATCATCAAGCGAAACTACAGCAAAACCAAGCAGCTCATTAATGTTAATTTGCCCTACGCTTTGCTTCTCGCTGCTTTGTTCGTTAGATAACTCGATCGAAATAGGGATTATTTGTTGACGAGACAGTTGCTCTGCCGCAGCAGCTGTATTTGCAGCTTCTAACTTCCCTTTTACTTGAGATCCAGTAGCGTCTCGCCCAACATAAACAAAAGCAGCCATATTATTAGTTACCCTGCCACATCAACAGTTTCAACTAGGCGTAAAACCTCTTCAATGCTTGTAATACCTTGGGTAGCGTAATCGAATGCTGCATGGGCTAACGGTGTAAACGTTGGGTTTTCTTTTGCCATTTGAGCAAACGTTTCAGCGTCATCTCGTTTAAGTGCGGCCATCATAGGTTCATTCATTTCGAGTAGCTCAAATACACCAATACGACCTTTATAACCGGTATATTGACAAGACTGGCAACCTTTACCTTGCTTAAACTGACTCGTTTTAGCGCGTTCACCTACAAGGTTCGTTAACCATAACATTTCTTGGCTATTAGGCTGATGATCTACAGCGCAACTATCACAAACGCGTCTAACAAGTCGTTGTGCAATAACCGCCCTTAATGAGCTACCTACTAAAAATCCAGCGGCTCCCATATCAATCAAACGTAGTGCACTTGTAATTGCATCATTCGTATGAAGTGTAGATAAAACTAAGTGACCCGTTAATGCGCCCCTTAAACCAATTTCTACCGTTTCTTTGTCACGCATCTCACCAATCATAATGATGTCTGGATCCTGACGAAGCGCTGTTCGTAGTACTGATGAGAATGTTAAATCAATTTTACTATTTACTTGTACTTGGTTAACACGCGGTAGTCGATATTCCACAGGATCTTCTACGGTAATAATTTTTTTACTTGACTGATTTAGCTCACTTAATCCCGCATACAAGGTAGTTGTTTTACCACTACCTGTAGGACCTGTTACTAACACCATGCCATGTGGACGACTTATTTGATGCCTAATTCGTTTCACTAAATCATCTGGCATCCCCGTTTCATCAAACGTCAATAATCCTGCTGTTTGGTCAAGCAAACGCATTACAACAGATTCACCATGCTGAACTGGCATGGTCGAAATACGTACATCAACGTTATGACCACTAATTTGTAAATTAAAACGGCCATCTTGTGGCAAACGTTTCTCAGAAATATCTAAACCTGCCATTAGTTTAAGTCGCAATACCATGGCCGATGCTATTTTATTTTCTTTTAAAACATTTTCTTGTAAAACACCATCAATACGCTGACGAATGCGTAGTTGATTTTCATCAGGTTCAATATGAATATCTGACGCTCGCATTTGAATCGCATCTTCAAATACCGATTGTAATAATTTGCCTACGGTTGCATCACCGCCTTCGTCACCAAACGAAGTGGTTAAGTCAAAGTCAGTTGTTTGATCGTATTCTTCTTCTAATTGGCTAGCAAAAGATTCAATATCTGCGGTTCTACGATACAAACCATCAAAGGCTTCAAATAACTGCGACTCCATTACGACAGCAAGTTTCAAGCGTTTAGGTGCTAGCATTTGTTCTAATTGGTCAAGCCCACCTAAATCGGCTGGGTCACTCATACCAATAAGAACGGAATCACCTTGATCTTCAATAATTAGGGCACGTAAACGACGCGCATGTACTTCAGGTAATAACGATGCAACTTCTGTTGGAATACGTCTTTGGCTGATATCAAGAAATGGAACACCTAATTGTTGCGCTAAAAACTCGAGTAGCTGACGTTCGCCAATATAACCAAGCTCGATAAGCGCATCACCGAGTTTACGCCCTGTTGATTTTTGACTATTCAACGCCTGCATAAGTTGTTCGTTGGTAATAATATGTTCATGTACCAACAAATCACCCAGTCGCATTTTTAATTTAGGTGCAACCATTGTTATTCTCCTAACTCATTTAATCTTTGGCGGATAAATTGTGCAGAACCTTCTGATAAATCATTTTTAGTTAACGCACTTTTGTAGGCTGATTTCGCTTCTTCAAACTCGCCATTTCTGTCGAGTGCTACCGCTAAACCTAACCACCATTTTCCTTTATAATCTTCTAGTATAACCAATTGACGATAAGCCAAAATAGCACTGTTATTTCGTTTAAGTAACTGTGCTGTGTTCGCTAATAGCGTTTGATATTCAACATTTTTAGCTGTCGAAAAACCATTAAGCACATTAAACGCTTCAGTAGCGTTATTTTGATTCAATAAAATTCGGGCTTTCATTAACCTAAAATCTATATCGGTTGGATGTAATGCAACGCCTCTAGAGAGTAAATTAACAGCCGGGCCAAATAACTTTCTTCCGTACCATAAAGCACCTAACTGCTTTCTAGCACTTTTATGCTCTGGCTCAATCAGTAATACTTCTTCAAATAATTTTTCAGCTTTTGCTATATTGTTATCAAGAATAGCACGCTCCGCCCCTTCAATTTTCTGCTTAACAAGCTTTTCAGGCGATAGTTTTTTTCGAGAAATAGATAACGAAGATTGTTTGGGTGGTTCAAACACTTCAATTTCTGGTTCTATTTCTTCGAACTCATTTCGAACAGGTGTTACAACGGTATTATTGTTGTTTAAAGGCTCTGTACGCTTAACAATACGAGTAACCTCTGGAGGCGTATTTACTTCTAGTATTGGTTTTCTTGGCGATTCAAATGATGTTTGGCTTTCAAATTCAGCTGCATCAAGAGCAGGCAGTTTTTCGGTTACTAGCTTACCTTCAAATGGTTTTTCTATATTTTCAACGTTACTTTTGTTAGAAATACTGTCAGTGATATCAACGGTATTATTGCCATTAGTATCAGATGTGTTCGTCGAACTAAGTGAGCTTCCCTTATTTGCAATTAATAAGGTCGGCTGAGTATTACTCATATCAGAAGGCGCTGCATTAGACTCTACATTTGCCTTTAATGTTTTATTCTCTTGGTACATATCCCAAACATACCAACCTAATACATTGGCAATTAATACGAGTAGAATAACAACAGCAATAGTCGTTTTGTTTGACTTAGACGAATTAACACCTGCCATGGTTGTAGATCCTGGAGGAGCATTTTGTTCAACTTGACGCTCATCCAAGTCCTTTAACATTTGGTTAATTACACTCATGGTAATAATCCTATCACGTTATCTTTAAAACGATATAAAACGACCAGCGCAAACAGGAAGCCTCCTAATAACCACAATTTTTTTTTGTCAAAAAACGACAGTTTTGTGTCTTCAGTATCATTAACAGCCGCTTTTAAATGAGCACTTTTAACTTCATATAATCCTTGCCCATATGCCAACATGAGTATTTTATGGCACAGAATATTAACCAACCTCGGTATACCACCTGTAGCTTTATAAATTTTATGACACATTCCCGAATTAAAAAGCATCGCACCTCTATAACCCGCTACATACATTCTATGTTGAATATAATGAAATACTTCTTTGCTTGTCATCGACCTTAAACGGTAGGCAAATGTTATTCGCTGACGTAGTTGCCTGAACTTATTTTCATCAAGGCGTTTATCTAATTCAGGTTGCGCAAACAATACAACTTGTAAAAGTTTTCTTGTTTCAGTTTCTAAGTTAGTAAATAACCTTAACGCTTCTAAGCTTTCCGAAGGTAATGCTTGAGCTTCATCAAGGATCAGCGCTACCGAATGACCTTGATTATGTAAATCTACCAACCTTTGTTGAATACGTTGTGTAAGAAGTTGAACAGACATTCGTTGAGCCTGTTTTACACCCAGTTCAACCGCAACGGCTCGTCTTAATTCATCGGGTTTTAAATAAGGGTTGGGAATATACGCTGTAACAAAGTGTTCGGGAATTTCATTAAGTAATTTTCTACAAAGTAGCGTTTTACCTGTACCTACTTCTCCAATGACTTTGATAAAACCTTCGCCAGTTTTTAATGCTGTTAATAAAACAGCTAAAGCCTCGTTGTGAGGCTCTAATCCTAGAAAAAAATTTGTATTTGGCGTGAGCGTAAACGGCAGTTCACGCATACCAAAATGATACAAATACATTATCTATTAATTTTCGCTATTAATCGTATCTTCAGGGAACCACTGTTTTAATAAATCACGAGCATCTTCAAGCTGAGACTTCCAAGTATTTTGCTCTACCACTACTGGTTTTAGCATAATAATCAGCTCTTTCTTCTGTGTGGCTGAGGTTTTACTTTTAAACAACTCACCTAACAGTGGAATGTCACCCAACAATGGCGTTTTAGATTCATTATCTATTTTACGCGTTTCTATTAAGCCACCAATAACAACTATTTCACCCGATTGCGCTTTAATAATAGTGTCAGATTCTCTAACACTACTTTGAGCAAGTGGTAATGCGTAGTTTTCGTCGCCTAAACGAATTGTTTTTGTTTGCTCATCAGTAATTGTAACTGATGGATGTACGTGCAATATAACTTCGCCATTTTGATCAATTTGAGGTGTTACATCTAACGCGATACCTGAGAAAAACGGCGTTAACTGAACTTCTGGTGTTGTCGTGGTAGAAGTACCTGTTGTGGTTGTACTTGAAACCTCAGTTACAAAGTATTCGTCTTCACCAACTTTTATCACAGCTTTTTGGTTATTTGTTGCTGTAATACGAGGACTTGATAACACTTGTACGTTACCCTGAGTAGATAATAAGCTGATGACTCCTGCAAAATCTGCATTTTTAAAGCCAATCCCCGTTAAACCACCAATTGTTGCTGATATCGCATTTCCTACAATATTACCCGACGTTTGGAAGCTTAAATCGGTAGAACCAATATGCCCTAATACATTTTCCCATTTTACCCCTTGCTGATAATCATCATTTAGGGTTACTTCCATTATTTTGGCTTCAATAATCACTTGACGGCGCAAGTGTTCTTGAGAAGCCTCTAGAAACTTTCTCACTGCCGCAATTTCGCTTGGTAACGCTCTAACGGTAACTAAGCCAGCTTGAGGTGACACTATTACCGATCTTCCTTCATTAGCAGCTCCACCTTCCGCAGAAACACCAATAAGTGACGAAAGGTTTTCTTTTAACTCTTCCCAATAATTCGATTCATTATTGGTGTATATATTGGTTCCACTGCTGCCATTTTGGCTATTTTGCCCATACTGGCCGCCATTGTTATTACCATTGTTTTGTCTATTGGAGCTATTGTTTCGCGAAGAGCCACTGTTTCCAGACGAACCTCCAGAATTTGGATCATTTTCAGAAACACCTCCAGAGTTCACACGCGTACTTGATGAGCCACTTCGAGTAATAAATAAGTAATCAAGTGGAATCGTTTCTGTTCGCATACCTGCTGCATACACTTGAATTACATTACCCTGACGACGAATATCAAAACCATACAGCTCTTCGATTACATCTAGCGCTTCTTGAACCGTTACATCTTTAAGGTTTAATGTAATTGTACCTTCAACGTCAGGATGAACCGCAATGCTATATACTGAGTCGTCTACTAATGCGGCAAAAAAGTCAGCAGCCTGAACATCACTTGCTGCTATTTCTAAACGTTTTTCTGATAACAACCCGCTTTTAGCTGATTGCATTGATTGTTGCATTAGCTCTTGTTGCACAGCACTTGGCAACTGCGCCAAAGGTTTAGGTGATTTAGGGCTTGATGATGCAAGAATTGCTTTATCTAATTCATTATTTACCTCTGTTGGTGCTTCTGGAATAGATTGGCACCCTACTAACGTCAAAGATAAAAAAGAGATTAAACAATGAGGTAAGCTTAATTTACACAATTTCATATGATTGTTTCTTTTCATAATTATTTAACAACAACACCCGAAAAAATAGATAGCTTTAAACGCTCATCTTCTGAACGTAAAACAACACTAGAGCGACTTACAGAAACCAACTTATGGTTGCCAATATAATCGCCTATTTTCAATAACTTTCCACTTATAATAGCGGATTTAACTTTTTTCCCTTGAATAATACTCTCAAGTACTAAACCCTTTTTAACTACAGCACTTCCACCACTGGCTGACATAGAGAGAGGTTTAGTCGGATCAACATTTTTAGCTGAAACGCTTAAAGTACATAATAGCGATAGAATTAACACAATAAATTTAAACACCAATAAACTCCTTATTAGTACTCAAACTGTACATTTCTATTTCTACTTCACCAAGAGGATATTCTTTAATAGAATATTGAAATTCTTGCCAAAAGAACTTCCAAGACATAGCTTCGATTTGAGATAAATAGTCGCGCAACTGAAAATACTTTCCCGTTAACCTAATTTTTATACCGTGTCGGTATAAGTTAATATCAGGTATATCTTCAGTTTTTTGGACGTTTGTATTTGTTTTATTTGTGACTTCGCCAGTGGCAGAATCGTTAGGGTTGTTCGTTTCTGGCTTTGTCATTAATGGCGTAACAGCTAAAAGCTCGAAAGACACGAGCGACACGCCCTTCTGCGTTTTTAAAAGTTCGAGCAATGCGTATCGCATTTGAATCGGCTCAATCAACTCAGACGTAAGAAGCAGTAATCTATCATCAACTTGTTTAAGTTTCTTTTCATACGCTCTGATTTGTTTCTTCATCAATTCATTTGGATCATCAGCTAACGCTTCTTCAAAAATTTGAATGGATGATTGAATAGATTTATTTTCGCTTTTTAATGAAGTTGACTGCTCTTTTAATTTTTTATTTTTTTCTAAAGTGGGTTCAATAAAAAAACTAAAAGAAATAAAAATAATACCAATTAATCCAGTCAAAATGATTAGGTATTGTTCTCTAGGTGTAATCGCCAAGAACTTTTCAGAATACTCTTGCCACTTACTCATTATTAAAGTCCTCAAGAGTTTTTGACGAACTAACAATAAATTCTAACGCGCTGTCTTCATTTTCTTGCAAAGTAAAATTAACAAACGTTTTTCCAGATAAAAACGTAGACTTCTCAAACCCAGTAAGCCACGCAGGAACCAGTTCAGCACTTTTGGTTATACCTTTAAATGCCATGTCGTCTTTATTAATTTTAACTCGTTGCAAGCTAATACCACGATTGTGGTTTTCTGACAATTCAGTCATTGACTGAGCAAACCCTGCAACTTGGGTGTTTGTGCTATCTGTTAGCTCTTCATGTAACTGAGTTTTATTATTTAAAACAAGCTTTAATAAGTCTATTTTCTCTTTTAACTTATTACTTGGCTTATGTGTCTCTAATTCAGCTTCTAATAATATCATCTGATCATTAAGGCGTGTTTTCTCAACACGAAGTTGTTGATGCTCACTTTTAAGCTTTGATGATTGTTGTTGGCTAAAGAAAATCCATCCAACCATTATCAATAAAGCTAATAACCAAAACATGAGTACTCGTTTTAATGACCATAATGGCTTATCGGGAATAAGCTCCGGCTGGAGTAAATTAATATCATGTTTGCCTACAATAATATCGGTCATGCTACAGCCTCCACATTACCTAATCGTGCAGCTCCAACAGTACCTGCAAACTCCCTTTTATCTTCAAAACCTTCTGGCATCGACAATAAATTAACAGCTACGTTGGTATTTTCCGAAATTTTCCTGACTAAAAACGCTTCATTTTTCATTGGGATAATAACTTCAATCCCTTTAATTGGTGCTTGTTTTAACTGTCTTTCAAAGTAATCAGTCGAACGCTGAATCTCTAAACTCAACGTATCAATAGCGCCCATAGTTAACTCTTCTTCCGAACGCTGAGAAATTTGTGACAAACCTCTTATTCTTCGCTGAAAATAAATTCGGCCTTGTTTAATAATAAGAATAAGTAGATCTTCTTGAGCATGTTGACATACAAGTAAAGTCGCAGCTTCACTAAAAGGAATTAACTGAGCATAGGCAAACTCAGGGGTTGTTATAACGTTAATATCAAATCCGTTTTCAGTAACTTGCTCAACAATTTTTCGCATCGCAGTTAAATCGGCGCAAACTACATTTATTTTAGCAATACCACCTGATAACTGTGTTGGGCCATCAAAATAATCAAGAACCATATTGTCAGCACCATATGGTACCAAATCTTTTACTTGAAACTTTAATGCGCCATTTACTTCGGCATCAGGTACTTTAGGTTTTTCAACTTGAACAATTTGATATTGGTCAACCGACAAAATAATGTTGCAACTTGAACCGCCACCAATTTCATCGGCTACATCATTCAGCGATGCGTTTAAATCAGTCTTTGAAATTCGTTGGCATACGAGACGTTCAGGAGGTGTTGTAGAACAAAAGTCCAAACACGAAGGCTGCAAGCTTATTCCAATAACTTGCGTAGATTTTTTCTTAGTAAACAGCTTATTTATTTTAGTAATAAGTGACATTTATCTATTTATTATTTAATTATAACGAATTGCCTTCCCTGCATTATCCTCTATTCGTTAACGTACGCAAGTTTTTAATAAATTTATCTTTATTATATTTACACGCTACGATTTTAGGTAAGAGTTAAAGTAAGCAAAGTAATAATATTGAATCCTTGATAGTAAATATAACGTAGATTTACAAAACAGTGAATTTTTAATAAAGCTTATAGAAATAAAAAAGCGCCATGTTCTTAGCAAACATGGCGCTTCTAAAAATATTTTTCAGCACAAGTGGCTGATAAAAATATTATGCTTCTGCGATTACAACAACTTTAACGCTTGTATCAACGTCGTTGTGTAAGTGAATTGCGATATCGAATTCACCAGTTTCGCGAATAGTTCCTAATGGTAAACGCACTTCAGACTTAGCAACTTCAACGCCAGCTTCAGTGATCGCATCAGCGATGTCACGAGTACCAATTGAACCAAATAACTTACCTTCGTCACCAGCTTTTGATGCGATAGTTACTTCACCTAATTCAACAAGCTTAGCTGCACGAGCTTCTGCTGCTGCAAGAGTTTCAGCAAGTTTAGCTTCTAATTCAGCACGACGAGCTTCAAAGTGCTCTACGTTTGCTGCTGAAGCGAAAACTGCCTTACCTTTAGGTAGTAAGTAGTTACGTGCGTAGCCAGATTTAACTGACACCTTGTCACCAAGGCCGCCTAATTTGGCGATTTTATCAAGAAGAATTACTTCCATTTTCAAAACCCCTTATTAGGTTACTTATGTAAATCAGTATATGGTAATAATGCTAAGTAACGAGCACGCTTGATCGCACGACCAAGTTGACGTTGATATTTAGCAGCTGTACCAGTAATACGGCTAGGAACAATTTTACCACTTTCAGTGATATAGTTTTTTAGTGTAGCGATATCTTTATAATCGATAGAGCTAGCACCTTCTGCTGTAAAACGGCAGAACTTACGACGTCTAAAAAAACGAGACATGGATTTCTCCTAATTAATCATTTCAATCTGTTGAGCATGTAATACTAAAAGCGGATTACCCGTTCTAGACTCATGGCGGTTTAAAAAACCACTCACTTTTACATTACAGCCCGCAGTTAACTCACGAGTTAAGTGTTGTGACACATCACCTGTTGCAACTACCTGTATTCGAACAAACGTTTGTCTGCTCATGCCAGCTTCAAATTGCGTTGACCTATGGTCGATCGAAAATTGAAAATGTTGAATACCCGCAGGGCTTGTTGATACTTTAGGTTTCTTAACAACCTCGCCTACCAACACAAGCTTATTCTCTTCAAAAGAGACAGTCACCGTTACTTATTCTTCGCCAGCAGCTTCTTCAGTAGTAGCTTTTGGCGCTTCTTCAGCAACATCTTTCTTAACTTCACGACGGTCTTCTTTAGCTGCAGCCATTGCTGATGCTTCAGTTACCGCGCCTTTAGTGCGCATGATCATGTTACGAATAACAACGTCGTTATAACGGAAAGAAGTTTCTAATTCATCAATAACTGATTGAGGCGCTTCAATGTTAATTAAAACATAGTGTGCTTTATGTAGTTTATTGATTGGGTATGCTAATTGACGACGGCCCCAGTCTTCAAGACGGTGGATTTTGCCTTCAGCAGCATTGATCAAGTCAGTATAACGCTGGATCATTCCAGGTACTTGTTCACTCTGATCAGGGTGAACCATAAATACGATTTCGTAATGACGCATTACGAGCTCCCTACGGTTGTAGCCTCTTACCTGGCTCAGCCAACACCAGTATTGAGGCAAGGAACAAAAAAAGTTCAGGCTGAATTAAGGTCGCGTATTGTAGGTAAAATGCTCACAAAAAGCAACGAAAAACAAATGTAAGTAGTAATAGGCTAATTTAACTTCAATAAAGCCGACATTAACTGGCTCGGGATGCGTTTTTTAATATCGCTATTATTCGACTCTTCTTTAATTTGCAACCTCAAGTTTTCCATCATGCTTGGAATTTCAGAAACAAATTTACCAAAATATTCTTTGTAAGAAATATCATGAACCATCATGTTGCCGCGATAGACTAATTGCATTTCAGACGACATGCTCTTTATC
Organism: Colwellia sp.; assembly: GCA_020630795.1. Lineage (GTDB taxonomy): Bacteria > Pseudomonadota > Gammaproteobacteria > Enterobacterales > Alteromonadaceae > Pseudocolwellia. The sequence goes on along the minus strand of JAHDIK010000001.1, from coordinate 138,451 downwards.
GCTTTTTTTACTGACCCATGCTTTTCGATATGCTTTTCTACGCGTAATGCTAAGCTGTCTGTTTTAGGTTTTTTAACAAACGGTACATATTGTAATGCTCCATAAACATCTTTTGGACCAGCACTGATACCCTCTTTAACCACCGTAAAAACTTCTTTTAACGACAATTTAGTGGCTAAAATAGGCTGTATAAGCTGACTATTTTGCTCTACCACGCCAGACAACTCTAAGCTATTGGGTTTACTAAACAACTGCTTATCGCTTCTAATAACAAAAGAGTCTCCCAAGCTATTTTTCACTTCAATACCCGTTAAACTTCCGTCTAGATTATGTAAGTACTGAGTTAGCGCCCCAGATACCGAGCTTCCCTTTTTACGCTTATCTTTTTGCTTTTTATGACCCTTCTCATAGTTTTCAACAAAACTATCGACTTGTGAGCGTGGTACTCTTAAATGTCCTGCTGAAAAAGCATCAGTAAGGTAATGATCTGCATAGGCATTAGTAAATAATGCTAGGCGGATCATTTTTTCTTTTGGCATCTTAATGAGGTATTTTTTTGTAAATCGTTTACGAGGAAAGAGTTTAGGAAAACGCCTATATTTCGATTTTTGTTTTTCACGGTAATCTGACGCTTGAACTAAGGTTTTTAATTCTTCTTTTTTAGCTTCACAAACACTTTTATTTTGTTTTACTTCTTGAGGCGTACACTTTAAGTAAGCTAAGTTTGCAAACCATAACGCTTTGTCGTGCAATTCAATGTAGCTTTTAATATTGTGCCATGCAAAATGCTTATAATTATCATGAGCTAATGTTACGTAGTGTAATTTCTTTTTGGCAAACTCTAAGTCGTCACAGCCTTCATAATATTTACTGCTTTTAATCGCTTCAATTTCTTTGTTTATGCACTTTTTTAAACTCGCTCTATTGCGATTAAAAAAACCATTTAAAACACCGGGATCATCTAACGCTATTTCTTCTACACTCACATACATGTCTGCCGACATTGCTATCAACTCTCCGTATGTAAAATGAATATCTGCTTCAAGGTTTTTAATTTCAGCAGCAAAAAATTCATTAGTTTGCTGATACGCAATATTACCGATAACAGCATGCTCTCCTGCATCTAAAGCGTTTGCGTGATTGACCAAAAAGAGAAGTAAAAATATAAACGGGGAAAATATACGAGGTAAATTCAAAACTAAATCCAGTTATTAGGAGGCACTAATCACCTCCTTTATCCATGTTATAAATATTATAAGTTAATGATTTTGATTAAAGCTACTTAATACGTTGGCGTACGATTTCAAATAAACAAATACCAGTGGCTACAGACACATTTAAACTTGAAACACTACCAGCCATAGGAAGTTTAACAATATCGTCACAGTTTTCACGAGTTAAACGGCGCATGCCTTTTCCTTCAGCCCCCATCACTAAAGCCATTGGCCCTTCAAGCTTAACATCGTATAAGCATTTATCGGTTTCACCTGCGGTTCCAACAATCCACACACCTAATTCTTGCAGTTGCTTCATTGTTCTCGACAAGTTGGTAACTTGTACAAGGGGTACTGTATCAGCAGCTCCAACGGCTACTTTACGGACCGTTGCTGTTATACGAGCAGCATTGTCTTTAGGTACAACGATTGCGTGAACGCCAGCTGCGTCTGCATTACGTAAACAAGCTCCTAAATTGTGTGGGTCTGTCACTCCATCAAGTATTAAAAAGAAAGGTGCTTCAGACTTTCTTTCTGCTGCTGCAACAATGTCATCGAGATCAGACTCTGTATAAATCTTGCCAGGTTTTACGCGTGCTAATACACCTTGGTGTTGCTCACCGTCGCTTTTGTCATCTAATACTTTTCTATTAACGAGTTGGGTTGGAATCCCGTACTTTCTCGCGAGGTTAATAATAGGCTTTAGGCGATCGTCTTCACGTCCTTTTAAAAACCATAATTCCATAAATAACTCAGGTGCTCTTTTTAGCATTGAGTTAATTGCATGTATTCCAAATACTATTTCGTCTTGCTTTGCCATAATCTACTTACTTCTTTTTCGCTTTTGAACGAGCGTTTTTACCCGGACGAGATTTTTTACTGCTTTTTTTCTTCGCATGCTTTGAAGATTTACGCTTGTCTCTAGGTTTGGCGCTTTTCTTTTTAAAACCTTTGTCTGATTTTGGTTTATGCCCTTGGGCTTCAATCAGAGTTCCTTCAAGCACTAAATCAATTTTCTTTTCATCTAAATTAACCGCAGCAACTTTCACTTCAACTACATCGCCAACACAGTATTTTTTACCTGTATTTTCGCCCGACAGACACATTCTTACATCGTCATAATGATAATAATCTCGCCCTAACGATGTTATGTGTATCAAACCCTCAATATGTAAATCAGCTAAACGAACAAATAAACCAAAGTTAGTTACTGTTGAAATAACGCCGCTGAATGTGTCACCGATATGGTCCTGCATAAATTCACATTTGAGCCAATCTGCAACATCTCGGGTGGCATCATCTGCACGACGCTCGGTCATAGAGCAATGCTCGCCAAGCTCAATCACCGCTTCAGGTGTATATGAAAGCGCACCGTCGTTTGCTCCGCTTAAATTGTTCTGATCTTCTTGTTTTTCAAGAATAGATTTAATAACACGATGAACAACCAGATCAGGATAACGTCGAATTGGAGAGGTAAAATGACTATACGACTCTAGCGCCAAACCAAAGTGGCCTAAATTGTCGTTTTGATAAACCGCTTGTTTCATCGAACGTAGCAACATGGTTTGAATCAATTCATAGTCAGGTCGACCGTCGATACTTTTAAGTATGTTCCCGTAATCTTTCGGCTCTGGCTCTTCAGTTGAAGGGGCAGCAATCCCCAGCTCTCGAATATAGGTAATAAAGTTATTATATTTATCGCCACTTGGCTTATCGTGTACTCTAAATAAACCTTGTGCGTTGTGCTTTTCAATAAATTTAGCAGTAGCGACATTAGCTAAAATCATACATTCTTCAATAATTTTATGCGCGTCGTTTCTCACAAGTGGTTCAATAGATTCTATTTTTTTATTTTCATTAAAAATAAACTTAGATTCTTGGGTTTCAAACGCAATAGCACCACGCTTAAGACGTGCATCAGAGAGTGCGTGGTACATTGTGTTTAAGTTTTCTAGATCAGGCACTAAAGTCGAATATTCTGCTTTTAATGCTTCGTCGCCATCTAGAATCGCAGCAACTTTAGTATATGTAAAACGAGCATGAGAACGCATAACCGCAGAATAGAAGGTTGAATCTACCATTTCACCTGCAGCGTTAATCGAAATTTCACACACCATACATAATCGGTCAACATCAGGGTTAAGTGAACACAAACCGTTTGACAGCTTTTCAGGCAGCATTGGAATAACTTGGCTTGGGAAATAAACCGAATTTCCTCGAGAAATAGCTTCATCATCAAGTGCTGTTTTGTCTCGAACGTAGTAGCTTACGTCAGCGATGGCAACCCATAATGTCCAACCACCTTCTGCCTTAGGTTTACAATATACAGCGTCATCAAAATCTCTAGCGTCTTCACCATCAATTGTTACTAATGGCAGATCACGTAAATCTTTACGGCATTGTTTTGGTGCTTCTTCCACTTCATCTGCGAGCACGCTAACTTCTTCAATAACGGCTTCTGAAAATTGATGAGGTAAATCATGCTCTCGTAAAGCAATTTCTATTTCCATACCGGGTGCTAAGTGCTCACCTAATACTTCAACCACCTTACCTACTGCATTTGCGCGTTTTGAAGGTCTTTGAATAACTTCTACAACAACAACTTGACCTTGCCTTGCTCCCATTTTTTCATCTGGCTTAATCAAAATATCCATTTTGATTCTCGCATCGTCAGGCACTACGTATGCGATATGATGTTCAACGAAAAAGCGGCCAACTACACCTGACTTTCTCGGTTCAATAACATCTAAAATTTTAACTTCTTTCCGGCCTTTTCTATCCGTTCTATCAACAAGAATAGCTTCAACAACATCACCATGAATAACACGTTTCATTTCATGTGAAGAAATAAAGAAATCTTTACCCGGTTTTTCTCCTGGCTTTACGTCTGGTGTGAAAAAACCGTAACCATCGCGATGCCCACTTACTTTACCGATTAACACACTATTTTTAGGTGTAATGGCGTACTGTTTAAATTTGTTAAAAATAATTTGCCCACTATTTTCCATCGCTCTTAAACGACGCTTTAAACCAACTTTATGATTTTCATCGGTGTAATTAAAAGTTTTTAGGAGTTTATTAAAGGTAGGAGGAATGGGAGCATCTTGAATTACTGATAGAATCAGCTCTCTACTCGCCACTGGTTTTTCGTATTTTTCAGCTTCACGTGCTGAATGGGGATCTTTTATGGTCACGGCATTAGTTCATTAAACTTTTTTATTATTATACGCTAATGCCTTGAAGATGCGAATTAAGAAGCCAAGTATCTACAGGCTTAGTATTCGGTAACTTTTGCCGCATTTACAACACGCTCCGGCATTTTATCGGCAAGCTTTGTTAGTAACATAGCAATTTGCTTATGTGTTTTTTTATCATCCGTTACCGCATGATGCAGTTGAGAATACAATGCAGGGTAGTCTAATGGGCTACCAAAGCCTTTGTTATAAATTTGAGCTAACCTAATTTGCGCTTTTAAACTTTTCAGTGTTGCCGCTTCTTTTAGGAAAAGTATCGCTTTATCCATATCAACCTGCATAAATTTACCAATATGGTAGTAGCGCCCTATTTGCTCTAGCCCTTCAGCCAATCCTTGACCAGCAGATTCACGCATATAATAAAGCCCTAGCTCTATATCCTTTTTAACGCATACACCATACGCCAACATATCTCCCCACAAAAACTGATAAGAAGGCATTTTAGATTTAACCGCTCTGGCTTCAATATCTTGAACAAGCTGACATTCATCAAGTACAACTCGGTCTAAATGCTTATTTTCTTTTATTAAGTCTAACAATTCATTGTCAGTATAAATTTGTACGGCGGTAAGTTCAGCTGATTTAGCTGACAAGGAAATTGATAAAAAGAGAACCCATAAAAAAAATTTCATATTCAAACCTGTAAAAACGCGAAAATGCTATTACTATGTTATATCGGCATCATTAATTAAAAGATTAATACGCCATTTACACTACAAATTATAAAGCAATTTTAATACCATGAAACATCGTTAGAGTACTTGCACAATCGCAGAGTTCATATAACATTGCCGTAGGTTTGATCTAAAAGTAGAGTTAATAATGTCGGAATTAGACCAATTAATAAAAAATTCTAAAGCAAATGAATCAATTGCAAAAAAGTTGTTTGAAATTGAAACAGAAGTTTTAGCGTGTAATTCAAGTGATGAATTATTACAAAAGCTACTAAATTCCATTAAAACAAAATTTAACTTAACTGATATTCGCTTATTATTGGTCAACCCAACACCTATTTCGTTTCTCATTAATGAGAATATTAAATCTTACTGGTACCAGCAAAATACCAGCAGTATTTCACATAAGCAGCTCAAGAAGTTTCATTTAGATAATAAACCTTACTTAACTGATAATATTAAAGATTTAACATCAACACTTCCTGAATCTTTATTTGGTAACGCGCAATCTTTCGCACTAACGCCGTTAATTTTAGAAAATAAACTCTTCGGTAGTTTGTTATTTACAGATAACGATAAAACACGATTTACTCCGAGTTTAGGTACTTTTCATTTAGAGCAGTTGGCAGTAAAAGTCAGTTTATGTTTATCTAACGTATTAGCACGAGAACAATTAGAATATATCGCGAACTACGACAGGCTTACGGGTGTACCGAATAGACGATTAATGGAAGCGTCTATCGCAGAAGAAATGATCAGGCATAAGCGTTATGGGGTTTCTTTTGCGCTATTATTTATAGACTGTAATAAATTCAAAGCGATTAACGACACATACGGTCATGATTGTGGCGACCAAGTCTTAGTATATGTTGCCCAAACCTTGAAAGATTTAATTCGTGAAAACGATAAATGCTTTAGATATGCTGGCGACGAATTCGTGGTTACGTTAGCAAGCCAAAATTACGAAGAAGCACTTGCCGCATCTAGAAGACTTTGTCAGCACTTTGTTGACAACCCAATGCAATACGAAAATAAGTCGCTACCTATTACTATTAGTTGTGGGGTAGCAGTAAGTGACGGCATGCTCAGCATGAACGATTTACTAAAAAAAGCTGATCAACAGCTTTATATGAATAAAAAGCTTGCAGAATATCAAAATCAAACAGTTTAGGGTCTATTATTAATGGTAAGTAGATCCCTGTTGACTTATAGGAATAGAGTTTAATAACAATGATTGTTAGCACCCCAATATCTGAACTAAAAGTAGGTCACTTTGTTGTAGACATTAACGAGCAACACGGTACTTTTAAGTTGACTAATGCTGGTCATATAAAATCAATTAACGTTATCAATAACCTAAAAACAAAAGGTGTTATTTCCGTTTCAATCGATACATCTAAAACCCTTATTGAAGAAAGTACTTCGCAGGTTCCAAAACCTTCGAAACCATCGAAAAATAAACAAGAAGTTATTGAAAACCTTAAACAAGCGAAAGAATTATTTAGCCAATCAAAGCAAATACAGCAAAAAGTGTTTTCAGATGCTCAACACGGATTACCGCTTGATTTAAGCCCTGTTCTTGATATTACTGATAAAACTATCGACACGATATTTGATAATTCTGATGCGCTAGCCTGTGTTATTAATATAAGAAATAAAGACGAGTATTTATTAGAACACTCTGTTTCTGTGTCTGTACTAATGACAATATTTGCGCGTTTCTTAAAAATTGATAAGTCAATCATTCAAGAATTATCGTTAGGTGCTTTTCTCCACGACGTTGGAAAAATCATGATACCGCCAGAGATTTTGAATAAGCCAGGTAAACTCACCGAAGAAGAATTTACCATTATGAAATCTCACGTTAATCATTCAATAGACATCATTAAGAGAACACCTGAGATACCAGCGCTGAGCCTCGAAGTTGCTGCATTACATCATGAGAAGTTAGATGGAAAAGGCTACCCCTTCAATGTTAAAGGGGAAGACATTTCTAAATATGGCAGAATGATCGCAATCTGTGATGTGTTTGACGCGCTAACGGCTAACCGTTGCTATAAAGAAGGCTTTAGCCATATAAAATCGTTTAGTATTTTAAGATCACTTGCTGAAAACAATCACTTAGATGCAACCTTGGTAGACCAATTTATCAAGTGTATGGGAGTTTATCCTGTAGGTACACTAGTAGAGTTAAGCTCGAATAAACTAGCTATTGTGGAAAGTAAAAACAGCCACGATCCCGTAAACCCTATTGTTCGTTCGTTCTATAACGCTGAAGAAAAACACTACGAAGAAAGCCAAGACATTGATTTGTCTGACGAAGAAGACTTTATTGTAAAGGGTGTAAAACCTGATGATTTCAATCTTGATATGAATAAAATTATCGAGTTTCTATTAATGGAAGGTTAAACCAAACGAGTAACACAATCGCTGTGCTACTCGTTAAATTACATGTTATTTTCTAAAATCTACACCTGATTGAGCAGCAAAGTACGCAAACATCGTATAAATAGCAGTATTGTGTTTAAGTGCTTTCGCATCAACTTTATCTAGAGTGTCGTTCTCTGTATGGTGATAATCAAAATATAACGTTCCGTCAGGCGCAAAGTTAATACTCGGCATACCTGCTTCGCTTAGCAATCTCATATCTGATTGGGCTTTAGCAGTATTCGTTTTACTCACTGCAACTCCCATAGGCTTAATATATTCAGCAAACTCATTAAGAGCTGACAGAGACTTAACACCAACGCCTGTTCTCATTTCATAAATCGGTCCTACGCCAAAGTCCCACTCAGCACCAATAATATGTTTATTCATTTCATCTTTATGAACTTCCATATATTGCTTAGCGCCTAATAAACCCACTTCTTCAGCTGCGAATAAAATGACTCGAATTGTGCGTTTTGGACGTTCAGGTAAGCGACTAATGTGGTGCGCCGCAGCCATCATCATTCCTACACCTATACCGTCATCAACAGCACCTGTACCTACGTCCCAGCTATCTAAATGAGCACCAATAGATACAATTTCATCAGGAAATTCACTACCTGTAATTTCACCAATTACATTAGCTGTTTTAACGCTAACTTTCGGGTCGGTATGCGACGTAAGCTTTAAGTAAAACTCTACAGAATTTGAACGCTTAAGTTGATTCACTAACATATCTGCATCAGGGTTAGAAATGGTAGCTGCTGGTATTTTTTTAACATCATCTTTATAACGCATAACACCCGTATGCGCTAAACGATTATTATCAGTACCTACTGAACGAATAATAATTGCAGAAGCACCTTTTTGAGCGGCAATTGATGCCCCAGAAACTCGAGCACCAACAGCAGCGTCATAACCATTACCATCTATATGACGTTCCATACGGTAGGAAATAAATACTATTTTTCCGTTTAGACTGTTGTCTGGAGCCGCTTCTAAATCCTTCAATGTTTCAAAGTGTGCGAGATTAGCAGTTAAGCCATCTTCGCCCGTTCCAATACTACCGCCTAAAGCAATAGCGACTACTTTGTGTGGATATGGCGATAATACCTTGGCTTCAACGTCACCACGGTGCCAATAAGTCCCTGTTACTTTTTCAGTCCATACTTTATCAAAACCTAATGAGCGCATTTTATCTACTGCCCACGTAATAGACTTTTTATCGCCTTCAGAGCCAACTAATCTGTGGCCAACTTCGGTAGTTAGAGACTCAATTAATTGATACGACAAATCAGAATTAAGCGACGTTTTTTGTAAATCAGTTAAGTGCTTTACTTCCGTTTCGTTAAGCACATCGGCAAATGAGAAATGACTTAAGCAAGCAATAGAAAAAACGGCTGACTTAATCATATTATTTAAAGATAATTTAAACATTTAGCATCCTACTAAGTTAATATAATGTTAACGATTATACCAAAACCCACACTAAAATGCAGAATCCATTAAAATTAAGAGATTTTATTACGGTATAAAATGTTAAAAATTACATACGTTTTTGCTTAGGCGTGTAAAAACACCTAAACAAAATAAAGAAAAACAAAAGAAGTGATTAAATTGAGAAAGAAGATCCGCAACCACAGGTTGTTGTTGCATTAGGGTTGTTTACAAGAAAACGACTACCTTCAAGACCTTCAATATAGTCAACTTCACCGTCAACTAGATATTGAATACTCATAGGATCAACAACCATAGTTACACCTTTCTTTACTATCGTCATGTCCCCTTCATTTACTTTTTCGTCAAAAGTAAATCCATACTGAAAACCTGAACAGCCACCACCAGTAACGTATACTCGTAGTTTAAGATCTGGGTTTTCTTCTTCAGTGATTAAAGCAAGTACTTTCGTTGCCGCAGCATCTGAAAATTTAATGGGTAATTCTGGGTTAGACATAACTCTCTACTTGGTGCGTTTATAACTGGCGCGTATTATCTTAAACCTGACCTTTTTAGTCAAGTATTACAGGTATAGCATTTTCAGTATTATTCAACTTTTCCTGCCACTGAAAGCTTTCTTCTAGGCGTCTATATTTCTGCCATCGACTTTTCGGTTGAGTAATTACAATATTGACTTTTTCAGGCACAAACTTTTCAGGAATTGTTAACGTACCAACAATGGTTTGGAAGAACTTAAAGCTAAACGACAACTCTTTTGACGTCATCATTGATAAATCTTTTAGGGTAAACTTAACATCAGCGCCAGCTAGTTTACCAAATACAACGATATCAATATTACCTTTTGAATACCGCTTTTGCTTTTGTTGCTGCATTAGCACCGCTTTAAAATTAAATTCGTTTGGCTTTTCAGTAGGCGTAATAGCAAGTTCATCTAACACCACACCTTCTATTTGCTTCTCAGGCGCCATAACCTTTTCATAAAACGCTAGTTCTTTTTTGAGTTGATAATGAGTAGATTCAACTTCTTTTAACGAAGTTAGTGAGCGCTGACTTGCCATACGTTCAACTTCTAATTCAACTTCTAAGGTATTAATACGTTTAATTTGCTCGGTTTGAATATTGTATAGAAGTTCGAGTCTTTTTTTCTGATGAGATAAAGCGTCAGACTGATAGTTATGAAAATAATTTCCCATTCTGTAACCACAAAACAAACACACAAAGATCAGTAGAACTAACAATAAGGAAGATCGAAATACACCAATGTTTTGTACAACGCTATTTAGATTTATTTTTGCTAACCAATTCATTTAAAAGTATTATGATATCCAATGTTGTGGAGCGCTATTCTTCACATGATATGTAATAAAAGCAAATTTATCTACATATCACCTCCTAACGCCGCATACCGCTTTGTGATTTATTTATGATGTTTTTGGCTTCATTAAAAAAACGACTGTCTTTACCATCTACATCATGGCAATTATGTTTATTAGCCACCATTGGCGGGGCTCTTTCTGCGCTATTGATTGTAGGTTTTACAATAGCGACTGATGCCCTACAGCAATTCTATTTTCAAGAAAAAAACAACTATAGCAGTTTAGATGCGCTAAGTCGTTTTCTATTACCCTTGCTTGGAGCCGTTATTATTCTCGTTGTGTCTTGGATCACTGGCTACAAGTATTTACGTACTGGTATTCCGTTTGTATTACACCGTTTAAAAGTTGCTCATGGTGTAATCCCACTTCGAAACAGTATCAACCAGTTTATAGGGAGCGTGGTAGCATTAGCATCAGGTTTTTCTGTAGGTAGAGAAGGTCCTGCTGTTCATCTTGGGGCTGCATTTAGTAGCTATTTGGGAAGCGCATTAAAACTCCCACATAATAGTATAAGAACATTATGTGCGTGTGGTATTGCAGCGGCTATTTCAGCAAGTTTTAACACTCCTCTAGCAGCAGTAATATTTGTTATGGAAGTTATTCTACGCGAATATAAAGTACACGTTTTTATTCCTATTATGATGGCATCGATAGTGGGTTCGATGATCACCAGTAGTACTTTTGGTCCTGCGCATGAATTTGAATATTTCAACAAAATCGCACTGGGTTTTCAGCACTACCCTTCGTTAATTATTTTAGGTATCGGTTTAGGCATTGTTGCTTTTGTTTTTAATCGATATTTAGTTTCAGTAATTGAGCACTCAGCAAGGTTTCATATTGCCTCACGCCTGTTACTTGCCGCATTTATTACTGGAACGTTAGCTTATGCGATTCCTGCGGCCATTGAATCAGACATGAGTACCCTGAACCTTTCAGATTCACATTTACAAGTACTTGGCGCTATACTTATTGCTAAAATAGTTATGACAATTTGTGCATTAGGCTTAGGTATACCCGGCGGCGTTGTTGGCCCAATTTTAGGTATTGGTGCTATTGCCGGAACATGTGCAGCAGTAATTATTCAACCGATATTTCCTGACTCGAACCTCGCAACAGATTTCGCATTAATGGGCATGGCTGGCTTTATGGCTGCAACATTAAACGCTCCATTAGCGGCATTATTAGCGGTGGTAGAACTGTCTAATCAAATAGAAATAATAGTACCTGCAATGGTTGTTATTGCCGTGTCATGTTTGGTTTCAGGTCAATTTTTTGGTAATCGCTCTCTTTTTGTCATGCAGCTTGAAATACAAAACCTTACTTATAGAAAGCCACCGCTCGAAAAATCACTTCAACGTATTGGTGTACTTGGTGTGATGCAAGAAAACTTCTCACTTAACCAATTAACATCCGATGATGAAAAACATACTGCGTTAGCTAATCAACAAGAAGGTTATTTCGTTATATCTCACGTTAAAAACCCGAAAGCAGATAACGATTTATATTATTGGTTAGAACGTGATGAAACCGAAGAAGGCACTATAAAAGAACACTTATTGCTCCCCTTGCATTCACAATCAACTTTAGTTGAAGCCTATTTGCTGCTCGTTAAAAAGCGCAAAGGGGCAGTTTATATATACGGGAATGATGTTGACGACATACTCGGCATTGTTACATTCGAACAAATCAGACGCTACCTAGTAGAAGGAAGAATACGTTAATGACAACAATTTTATGGCTAAAAGCCTTTCATGTAATTTTCATGGTAGCGTGGTTTGCGGGTATTTTTTACTTACCTCGACTTTTCGTCAATCATGCCGAAACAGATTCTTCAGAAGTATCAGAACACCTAAAGGGCATGGAAAGACGTTTAATTAACTTTGTAACACCTTTTGGTGTACTCACTATAGCTTTAGGTATCACAATAATTTACCAATACGGCATGGACTGGTTTGTGGCTGCTAAATGGTTACATATAAAGCTATCACTCGTTATATTAGTGGTTATTTACCACGGATATTGCTTTAAACTTGTTAAAGATTTTAAGCACGATTTAAACACTAAATCAGGTAAGTTTTACCGCCTATTTAACGAGCTTCCGGTTCTCACGTTATTTGCAATTATCATCTTGGTTTATGTAAAACCTTTCTAGCATGACCTTGCGTTAAATCAAGCACATTGCGATTCACTTGTTCATACCAAATCGCTTTTGTGCTATATTCCTGCGCGATATTATTTTGAATAGTTATCACATTTCACTCATTAGTCATGATTTTACTCGTACGTAAAATCAATTACTTTAGGTAAATCAATATGATGAAGTTTGAAGGAAGTCATATTCTTTCTGTGTCGCAATTTGACCGCGACGCTATTTCTCGCATTTTACAAATATCTTCACAAATGGCCCCTTATGCAATGCGTAAAAAGCGTTGTACGGTGCTTGAAGGTGCTATTTTAAATAACCTATTTTTTGAACCTAGTACGCGTACTCGCGTAAGCTTTGGCGCCGCATTTAATCTATTAGGTGGCTTTGTAAGAGAAACCGTTGGTGAAGAAAACTCTTCACTGAGTAAAGGGGAATCTCTATTCGATACGGCTCGTGTTATCAGTGGATATTCTGACGTAATAGCAATGCGCCACCCAAAAATGCATTCCGTTGAAGAGTTTTCAAAAGGCAGCAGCGTACCAGTACTCAATGGTGGCGACGGTGCCAATGAACACCCTACCCAAGCATTGTTAGACTTATTTACGATTCAATCTGAAATGATGCGTTTCGGTAAAGGATTAGACAAGTTAAACATAACCCTAATGGGTGATTTAAAACACGGTAGAACCGTACATTCACTCTCTAAACTGTTGAGCCTATATAACAATATTAAAGTTACCATGGTTTCTCCAACAGCATTACAAATGCCTGACAGCGTTATTTCAGCCTTATCAAATGCAGGCCATGAAATTGTAATAACCGATAAAATTGAAGGTAACCTAGCTTGCGACGTTATTTATCAAACACGCATTCAACAAGAACGCTTTGCAAGTAAAGATGAAGCTGACCTATATCGAGGCCACTTTAGCTTAAATAAAGAAGTGTATGAGCAATATTGTAAAGATCACACCGTTATTATGCACCCGTTACCTAGAGACTCGCGTCCAGAAGCAAATGAACTCGACGACGACTTAAACGATTTGGATAACTTAGCAATTTTCAGACAAGCACAAAACGGTGTTTTAGTGCGTATGGCGTTGTTTGCCCTAACACTGGGTGTTGAAGAAAAACTAACAGATTACGAAAAACCTATCACTTGGCATACGAATAAATTTTAAGTAGAGCGAATATGAACACATCTGACAAACTTTTTGAAAGTGCACAACAAATAATACCTGGTGGAGTTAACTCTCCAGTAAGAGCATTTAATGGTGTTGGCGGTACTCCTTGCTTTATTAAGCGTGCAGAAGGCGCCTATATTTATGACGCCGACGACAATGCTTATATTGACTATGTTGGCTCTTGGGGACCAATGATTTTAGGGCATAATCACCCTGCTATTTTAGAAGCTGTGATTACTACTGCACAAAGCGGTTTAAGCTTTGGTGCCCCAACTGAATTAGAAGTAACCATGGCTGAAAAAGTACGTGAACTTGTTCCATCAATGGAAAAGCTTCGTATGGTAAGTTCAGGCACAGAAGCTACCATGAGCGCCATTCGTTTAGCTCGCGGTTTTACAGGCAGAGACAAAATACTTAAATTTGAAGGCTGCTACCATGGCCATGCTGACTCACTACTTGTAAAAGCGGGTTCTGGCGCATTAACCATGGGCGTACCTAACTCTCCTGGTATTCCTGCAGACTTTGCAAAACATACACTTACTGTTAGCTATAACAACATTGATCAAGTAAAAGCAATTTTTGAAGAATACAAAGATCAAATTGCCTGTATTATTGTTGAACCTGTTGCTGGAAACATGAACTGCATTCCACCAATAGAAGGATTTTTAGAAGGCTTACGAGAGGTTTGTAACGAACATAAAAGTGTACTTATTTTTGATGAAGTAATGACAGGGTTTAGAGTAGCATTAGGTGGCGCACAAGCTCACTATAATGTGAAGCCAGATCTAACCACACTAGGTAAAGTTATCGGTGGTGGTATGCCTGTAGGTGCATTTGGCGGTAAAACAGAAATTATGGACTATATTGCACCTGTAGGCCCTGTTTACCAAGCAGGTACATTGTCTGGTAACCCAATAGCTATGGCAGCAGGCTTAGCAGCTTTAACAGAACTGTCTAAAGGCGATAAACATCAACAACTCAGCAAAGCTACTGAAACACTTGCAATGGGATTAAAAGCAGCAGCTGAAAGAAATGGCGTTTCGTTAAGCATTAACTATGTTGGTGCGATGTTCGGTTTCTTTTTTACTGACGTTACAACACCAATAACCTCTTTCGAGCAAGCAACAGCTTGTGATAGTGAGAAATTCAAAAAATTCTTCCACTTAATGTTAGAAGAAGGTGTATACCTTGCTCCATCAGCATTTGAAGCTGGATTTTTGTCTACAGCACATACAGAAGAAGAGATAAATAAAACGCTTGAAGCTGCTGATAAGTGTTTCGCGAAATTATAAAAACAAATGAATGATCGTTTTATACCTGAGTGAATGTAAACGTTTGAACTCAATAAAGAAGTAAATAAAAAAAGGTAAATACGTTAACGTATTTACCTTTTTTTAACAGATATAAAAATTTAGGATTAACTTACTTTTAGTGATTCCATTTCTTGTTCTAACCACTGATGAGCTTCTTGCCACCCTAATTCTAATCCTGAATAAGTTTTAGCGTTTAAATTATCAACTTTGCGTAACGCTAATAAACTCTCAATTTCATCTTGACTATTTTTATTATAATAAACAAACGCAATAGCTTTTAATTTTTCATGACTCGCCACCGATAACTTAGCCTCAAAAGAAAAATTATAATCATGTATTCCATTGATTAACATTGAAAAATCTTCAGCTACATGTGTATTTATAAACTCGTGACACGCCTCAACATTTTCTAAAGACAGTGTTGTACCATTGTCGATTGTTACTTCAACAATGTTATTAGGCAAAACGGTAAAGTACGCAAAATCTAATCGGTGTTTCATGGTAACCTCAAAACAAATTTACAAAAACATAACCTTATTAATGCATTAGTGAATAGAGACAGTAATCAAGAAGCATTAATAACCTTAACTAAAAATTAGTATAGACTACAAATCTCATTTACACATTTTACATTTGATTAACAAGTTTTAGCACAGTTACTTCATTTGGTCAAAAATCACACACAATAAATTAAATTTAATTCCCGAATAACTTTTCTAGCCAGTTTTTTTCTTGTGGAATGGGCTGTTTACACGTTGCAAGTTTTTCAACACCTAAAGCGATTGCTGGCAGTTTAATGGTTTCAGAACAATTATCTAAAACGGCGTTGCCTGTTTCTTTTTCAAATACAACTTCGACAACTCCTTCTGGGATAGATAGCAGCTTATCAACAACTCCCTGCTTTGCCATAAAATCAGCATAAAGCACTAGTGCACCACTGCTGCCAGTATGTTCCGTTGGTTGGTTATCATCTCTACCCAGCCAAGCTGTTACTAAATGTTTGTTATCGTACCCAACGTACCAGCTGTCGCGTTGTTCGTTTGTGGTGCCTGTTTTACCTGCTAAAGTTTTACCTTTAAGGCGCCAAGATAACGATTTGGCAGTACCTCGTTTCGTTACCTCAACTAACGAATAATCTAATAAATAAGAGGCTTGCGTAGAAATAATTTGCTCTTCCGACGGAATGTTTTCCCATAAAGTTTCTCCTTCTGCAGATACAATACGAGTTACAGCATGGCTAGGCTTGTAAAAGCCATTTGAGGCAATAGGTAGATAAAACTGATTAACTTCAAACGGCGACATATTTATTGCGCCTAAAAGCATTGATGGGCGAGTTGTAATGTCTTTATCAAAACCTAACATATGAATAATGTCGGCAACCGAGGTTAACCCTAACTCCATACCTAAATTCACCGTGGGTACATTTAACGATTCAACTAATGAGTCATTCAAACTCACATACTCTTTATATTCACCGCTATAGTTTTTGGGCTTCCATTCATTACCATTGTCTGACGTTAGCGTAATAGGCTTATCTTCAAGTACGGTAGCTAAAGTATAGTTTTCGTAACGTTCTAATGCGGCTAAATAAATAGCAGGCTTGACTAATGAACCTATCGGTCTATTAGCGTTTAGTGCACGATTAAATCCTTCGTATCCATTTTTATTGCCCCCTACCAATGCTCGAACTTCTCCGGTAGCAATATCACTAACAATCATCGCGGCTTGTAGTTTTTCGTTAAAGCCTTTTAATGTAGGCAACTTAGTGCGAATAGTTTGCTCAAGCATTAATTGGCTATAGTGGGAAAAACCAGTGAAAACAAAAATTCCTGATTTTTTATCGTAATCACTTAGCAAACCTGACAATTCACGATTAATAAGTTGAACGTAATTTGGAAATTTCTGTTTAGTAAATCTACGCTGTTTACGCACCGTTAAAGGCGATTCAATGGCGATAATGTATTCATCTTTTGAGAAATAATCTTGCTCAAACATTAGCTTTAAAATTAAATCTCTACGTTCTCTCGCATTGTCAGGTTTACGCCAAGGATCGTAATAGCTCGGTCCTTTGATAATACCTACTAACATTGCTATTTGCTCAATTGATAACTGATCAATCGGTTTATCAAAATAAAACTCTGCTCCTAGGCCAAACCCGTGAATTGCATTGGCATAATTTTGTCCCAAATATACTTCATTGATATAGGCTTCCAGTAGCTGGTCTTTACTGTACCTATACTCAAGCAACAACGACATTACAGCTTCATTCGCCTTACGCCATAACGTTTTATCACGTGTTAAATACATGTTCTTAACAAGTTGCTGCGTTAACGTGCTTCCGCCCTGAACCGTTCTTCCTGCTTGAATATTGTTGTATAAAGCCCTCAATATTCCTACTGGCGAAACACCCGCATGAAAATAAAAGTCTCTATCCTCTACTAACAACAAGGTATCTAATAACAATTCAGGTACGTCACCTATAGGGGTTAGTACTCTGTCTTCTTTATTTTTAGGTAAAATACGGTCCATCAATACAGGCTCTAACTGCACAGACTTTACCGATTTATTTGCGATTAATAGTTTGGAAATATGACTATTGTTAGTATCAATAGTAATTTGATTAGGGGTTTGCATTCCGTTATCAAACGAAAAAGCCCTGCGATACACAATAAGCCTTTTAGCCGACATAGCGTACTCGCCAGCATTTCTTACTGTGGTTACACGTTTGTAGCCTGCAAAATCTAGCGAATTAGATAAAACCGTTAAGTTTAATTGCTCACCTACAGTAAGAGTTTCAGCTTGCCCATAAACTTGAATAGGTACTTCCCATCGTTGCCCTTCAAATTTATTTCTAATTTTTCCATCAAGGTAAATACAATAAATAATTAAGGTAAAAAACAGCACGATTGCAAGCTTAAATAAGGTAACGCCGCACCATACAAATAACCTCTTAACTTTAGACTTTTGAGGCTGTTGTGTTTCAGAAGGTTTTTCTTGTTCTTTAGACATAAAATACGAGTAAACTACTAAGAGAGTATTGGGAAATAACACATAATTTTTATTCACATTACATGTTCGATAAGCTTGGTATTATATACAGTTCGCGACTCAATCCCACTAAATTCTAGCCTAGCTCACACGCAAGCAGGTATAATATGTAAGTCACTCATTTGTTCAGGTTTAAAATTTATGTCGGCTTTTAATATGCTTGTTATATTAGGCTCTACTGCGTCTGGTAAAACGAAACTAGCGGTTGATCTCGCGACACTTTTAAACGGTGAGGTGCTCTCTGCCGACTCCCGCCAAGTATACAAAGGGCTAGACATTGGAAGCGGCAAAGATTTAGATGAATATCAAAATATTCCCTATCATTTGATTGATATTGTAGAACCGGGTTATGAATATAATATTTTTGATTTTCAACGAGATTTTATCAGCGCGTTTGAAGATGTAACCAACCGAGAAAAACTCCCTATTTTAGCGGGAGGTTCAGCATTATATGTAGACTCAATAATCAACGGATACCGTTTAATTGAAGTACCTCGCGATCAAGCATTACGAGACGAATTAGCTGAACACTCTCAAGAAACGCTCATAAGCCGCTTAAAGTCACTCAAACCTAATTTACACAATACAACTGATTTGATTGACAGAGATCGCTTAGTTCGAGCCATTGAAATCGCAGAAGGCGAACAAAAAACGCCTGAAAAGAGTGCTTATTTTCCTGAAATATCTCCTTTTATCATGGCTATACAATGGCAACGCGATGTTGTTAGAAAACGCATAACTCAGCGTTTAAAAGAACGTATGGAACAAGGGCTTATTGAAGAAGTTGAGCAACTAAATAAGCAAGGCGTATCGTGGGAAACTCTTAATTTTTATGGGTTAGAATACCGATTTGTTGCGCAATACTTACAAGGCAACCTCAACAAAAATGACATGTTTCAAAAACTCAATGCTGCTATTCATCAATTCTCTAAAAAACAAGACACATGGCTACGCCGTTTAGCCAAACAAGGTAAAAAAATCCACTGGCTTGATGGTACACAATCAACCTTTGAACAAGCGATGCAACATCTATCTACTGCAAATAAACGTTAGCTTATTCTTTAATATGCCGTTTAGTTTTATTGGTTGCTTTAGCGTTAGCTGGGTCGTCAGGCCAATAGTGCTTTGGGTACTGCGATTTCATGTCTTTTTGAACGGCTTTGTAACTCCCTTTCCAAAACTCCACCAAGTTTTGTGTTATTTGAATAGGTCGTTTAGCTGGAGATAATATTTCTAGTTTGAGCGGAATCGCATTAACGTTGTCTGTATCATGCTCCATTCCTACACAAGGTGTAATGCTTAAACCGTAAAGCTCCTGCATTGGTAACGATACGGTTGGCGACTTTTCGTTTTCGTACCGAATAGCACATCGCCTTCCTGTGGGTCCTATAAAGTGAGTTGGCGCAACCTTGTTAATAAGCTGCTGCTGTTGGTAGCTTAATAACGTTAGCAACATATCGTAAATATTTAATTTTTCTAATTGTTTTTTGTTTTTAACCTTTCCAACATACGGAATAAACCATATATCAGCAGCCCCCAATAAAGACGCTTCCGACACCTTAGGCAATTGTAAATCGCTTCGGTGAGCCGTAATCCACGTCCATCGTTCAATAAGCTCTCGTTCTTTGGTCGAGAATGTGAGTAAAGACAGCCCAGTTCTATGTAGTTCATTTAGCCATAGTTCAGCCAAGTGTTCTTCCGAAAGCTGGTCAACTACCGACGTTTCTTTTAATACAATAGCGTCTACCATTACTTGTTTTTTAGCAATAATACAGTCAGTGTTGTTGTCATACGTCGCATGTAGTTTTTCGATTGGAAATACAATATTAAGCGCTATCAATAACTCAATATCGACTACTGCCGCTAACTGAATAATCATTGTTTCTTTGTTTTTAAATGAGTATTGCCCTACTTGCGCAACCACCAAAAAAGGCTCAATCAGTAAAGCATCTTCTTCGTGAAGAGAAACACCTTTACCGCCTGTGGTTAAATACTCCGCACTTAACTGCCCATTCACATTACGTTGCTTTGCAATACGCTCTGGGTAAGCGAGCGCTAGTAACATTCCGACATAGCTCAACGGCAAGTTTGCATTAGTACCTATTGTCACTTGACTCTTGCTCATACCGCTGTTGTTAAACAAATGATTGGCCTGTTTTATAACACGATCACGTATACCTTTTTTAACATGATTATGACGTTGTAAAATGGCTTCTAGTCGATGTACTAAGTTGCAATTTGTTTTCGCTCGGTCACGTTCGAAAATGTCTCTTTCTTCAAGTGTTGCGGCAATTAAACATGCTAATTGAACCAGATCTTGGCATTCCACATGTTCTTGTAACGATTTTGCCATAACTATCATGTGCGCAAAACGAGGGTGCGTAGGCATATTTGCAACGGACTTTCCGTGCTGAGTTAACTGTTGTTGCTCGTTTACAATAGATAACGATTTAAGCTCTTGCCACGCTTGCTTTTCTTTTATTGAACTAGGCAACTCAATAAGTGGTAGCTCTTTAAGAGCAGATACTCCCCAGCGCGACGCTTCAATAACAAATGGCAGTAAGTCAGCTTGTTGAATATCACTGGTATTGCTTTCGTCTCGTCGGTCGTAATTTTCTTTGCTGTATAAACGAATACAACTACCTGCTACTAACCTACCTGCCCTACCAGCTCTTTGTGTTGCCGACGCTTTAGATATAGCCTGCTGTTGCAGCTTATTAGTTAACGTTTTTGGATCGTAAACTGCCGACTTTTCATATCCGCAATCAATCACCAAGTTAACGCCTTCAATCGTTAAACTCGTTTCAGCAATATTTGTGGCTAACACTAATTTATGAACATTATTTTTTGTTGGGGCGATAGCAAGCTGTTGCTCAGAAAGCGGTAACTCTCCGTATAACGGCGCTAACGAAAAATGTTGAGGTAAAGTCTGCGCTAGCTGCTGGCATAAATATTTTATATCAGCGACTCCCGGTAAAAACACTAAGATAGAGCCTTGGTGGCTTTTTAATTGTTGATTAATAATAAACAAAGCATGTTCGCGCCACTGTTTGAAAGACACGAACGATTGAGATTGGTTTAAAACTTTTGGTGCTGGAGCATAGGTAATATCTACTGGGTAACTTCTTCCTTCACTTGCTAAACAAATAGCTTCAGGAAGTTTCTGCGTTAATGGCTCTATTTCAAGTGTTGCAGACATCAATAGAATTTTAAGATCGTCACGTAACCCTTGCTGAACATCTCTAGCTAATGCAAACGCTAAATCACCTTGTAAGGAGCGTTCATGAAATTCATCAAATATCACTAACCCACAACCTTCAAGCTCTGGGTCGTTTTGAATGATATTGGTTAAAATCCCCTCGGTGATTACCTCCATTCGGGTGTCTGACGATACCTTAACTTCGTTTTTAAAACGATACCCCACCGTTTTACCCACATTCTCGCCTAGCTGTTTACTTAAAAAGCACGCAATATTTTTTGCCGCAACTCTTCGTGGCTGAAGTAAATAAATTTTTTGCTCAGCAAAACACGCCATAGACAATAACCAAAGCGGCAAGCAAGTCGATTTACCTGCGCCCGGAGGTGCGGTAAGTATTAACGTATTATTCGTTTGAATTGACGATAAAAAATCAGTTTTAATAGCGTCTATAGGTAAAGTTTGAGTCATCGAGCGAAGAAGTTAAAACAAAGTTAGTCGCGTTATACCATAACCTTATTCACTAAATACACTTTTTACTTCAATCCATAAAAGCACTGTTGAAGGTTATAACCCTGAGCAATCACTTGAAAAAGTAACGTAATGCCAGAATTTGACTATAGTTAGTAAATGGCGCCCATAATCGTGAAAATGAATAATGAAAGCTGACAATATTGTAGAGTTTTGTTTTTTAGCTGAACCAACCGACGTTAACTTTGGCGGCAAAGTACATGGCGGCATGGTAATGAAGTGGATAGATCAGGCGTCATATGCGTGTGCGGCCAAATGGAGTAAGCGCTATTCAGTTACCGTTTCAGCAAATGGTATACGCTTTATCAGGCCAATTCTTGTTGGACAAATGGTACAAGTAACCGCGAGAATTGTGCATACAGGCAAAAGCAGTATGCATATATACGTGGTCGTTAGATCCGGAGATCCAAAAGAAAATAAATACGTTGTTACTAACCGTTGTTTTATTACCTTTATGGCAAAAGACGAAGCAGGATATCCAGCGCGGGTTGATACGTTTACACCTGTGTCAGACGAAGATAAACGATTAGAAGAAGTTGCCATGGAAGCAAAAGATTTTGCCAAACAACTCGACAAAGACTTTGAAGAAAAACTGGGTTGGAAATAACCCCCTCTTTCACACCAGTTATCACATAATTTGTATCGCATTGCCTCACATAACGTTTTATCATCCATGCTATTGTCGGTTTTAATCAACCGAATAAACCAATTTCACTAAATAAATGAATATAAAACGCTCATGAAAATATCTGTTAAAAACGCCACTTTAATCAAACGATATAAACGATTTTTAGCTGATGTTACGTTACCGACAGGCGAAGAAATAACAATGCACTGTGCAAACACTGGTGCGATGACAGGTTGTGCAACACCAAACAATACCGTTTGGTACAGCACATCAGATAATGCAAAACGAAAATACCCTAACAGTTGGGAGTTTTCAGTAACACCAGAAAAACATTGGATTTGCGTAAATACCATTAGAGCAAACCATTTAGCTGAAGAAGCGATTAGTAATGGAGTTATTAGCGAATTCACAGGTCATTCAGCACTTCAGCGTGAAGTGAAGTACGGCGAAGAAAACAGTAAAATTGATTTTTTACTCAACGATAAAAATAATAACAAAACATACATTGAAGTAAAAAGTGTTACCTTGCTTGAAAACGGCCAAGGCTACTTTCCTGACGCGGTAACAACCCGAGGACAAAAACATTTACGAGAATTAATCAGCATTGTTGAATCAGGCCATAGAGCCGTGTTGCTTTTTGCGGTTTTACATTCAGGCATTCATTCTGTTGAGCCCGCAGAACATATCGACTCAAAGTACGCTAATTTATTACGAGAAGCTTCGAAAAAAGGCGTAGAAATAATAGCTTATAAAGCGAACTTTTTACTTAACAAAACAGAATGCGACGTACAGCTTACAACCAAAATTTCCGTAAATACGTTGTAATCTTCGTAATATTTGATGGTAAACATTACTAACTAAAACAACAAAATGATTGACGCATCACATAAAAACTTGCTAAAACGGCTGGGTTTAAAATAAGGTAATATAATAAAAATCATCCTAGAATTTATAATTATTTGATTTTATTAGTTAATTTTTTTTCATGTTATACCCTTGTTTTAGCAGTATTAAGCACCATATATAGACGTGATATTTGTCTTATACATATATCAGGCAAACAGAATTAAGTTGTTGGGAATATACTTTAACTATTCGCCTCAGCAAAATATAAGTAGCACTAGGAGATAAAGCATGCCAACAAACGCAAACAAAGCATTAGGACTTCTGGCATTAGCTGGCGTAGAGCCGTACCAAGAAAAACCTAACGAAGAGTACATGGATACTCCGCAACAAGAACACTTTAAAAAGATTCTTGAAGCGTGGCGTTCACAACTTCGTGAAGAAGTGGATCGCACGGTAACGCACATGCAAGACGAAGCTGCTAATTTTCCAGATCCAGTAGATCGCGCTGCTCAAGAAGAAGAGTTTAGCCTTGAATTACGTACTCGTGATCGCGAGCGTAAACTCATTAAGAAAATTGAGAAAACATTACAATTAATTGAAGAAGACGATTTCGGGTTCTGTAAATCATGTGGTATTGAAATTGGTATTCGCCGATTAGAAGCTCGCCCTACAGCCGATCTTTGTATTGAATGTAAAACACTTCAAGAAATTAAAGAACGTCAAATGGCAGGTTAATTCCTGCTATAAACTTATAGGAATATCGTATTCTATCGTGTTACTTCCTATAAAAAAGCGACCATCATCTTCTTACCGTGGTCGCTTCGCTCCATCTCCCTCAGGTTTACTTCACTTTGGCTCACTCGTAACCGCCCTTGCTAGCTTTTTAGACGCTAAGCACAACAACGGAACTTGGCTGGTTCGTATAGAAGACATTGATCCACCACGTGAACTCAAAGGCGCCAGTAGTAAAATTTTATCTACATTAGAAGCTTATGGCCTTCATTGGGACGAAGAAGTACTTTATCAGAGTAATCAAAGTCAACTTTATCAAGAAACTCTCAATAATCTATCTAAAGCCAATTTAACGTATCACTGTGCGTGCACTCGCGCTCAAATAAAAGCGATGGGCGGCACATACACTGGACACTGTAAAAACCTAAACCTCAACGCTAAAAATTGCGCCACACGACTCATTAACAATATAGGTATTGCAACGTATAGCGATCAAATACAAGGCAACATTACTTGCGATAAAAGCTTTTCAGAAGAAGATTTTATTTTAGTCAGAAAAGACGGATTATTTGCTTATCAGCTCGCTGTAGTAATAGATGATGTTTACCAAAACATAACGCACGTTGTAAGAGGCTGTGATTTAATTGAACCCACCGTTAGGCAATTGAGCTTTTTTCAATTATTAGACACGCCTCCCCCATCATATAGCCATATTCCATTAGCGGTAACACCAGAAGGTTATAAGCTTAGTAAACAGAACAAAGCCCCCGCTATCAATAATAACCTACCGCAACCCGCACTAATTTCCGCTCTAAAATATTTAGGTCAGCAACCACCAGAAGAACTCATTAACTACTCAGTAGATCAAATTATCGCGTGGGCGATTAAACACTGGTCGCTTGATAAAGTAACTAAAAAGCAACAAATTGTTATCAATTAGCGGAAAATACGCTGTTTTCGTTCTCTTTTTCTACGCTCTGTTATATGATTAACATAATATTTATTGACCATATTCGGGTTGTTTTAGTTTAAAGAAATAGCCCTATTTTTAAGGCCTGCATTATCAAAAGCGTTATCAATTTGTGCAAACGAGTACTTGGGAAAAGTACAACCAAACAATCAAACGAATCTCATTCTTCTGATCCCATCGTATTAACCCGAGATCAACACCCTGTATCACGTAAGCTTATTAGCCCAAGCGCTTTAAAAGTACTATATCGTTTAAACAAAGGAGGCTACGATGCTTACCTTGTTGGCGGTGGCGTAAGAGACATATTACTGGGCATTCAGCCAAAAGATTTTGATATTGTAACCAACGCGACTCCAGAAGAAATAAAAGCGTTGTTTCGAAATTGTAGGCTTATTGGTCGTAGATTCAGATTAGCGCATATTGTTTTTGGACGTGAAATTATTGAAGTTGCCACGTTTAGAGGACATCACGACACCAGTGATAAAAAAACAACGCAAAAAACGTCAAAGCAAAGCGAGCACGGCATGCTGCTTCGCGACAACATTTACGGTTCAATAGAAGAAGACGCCGAGCGTAGAGACTTTACAATAAACGCACTTTATTACTCGGCTAAAGACTACACAGTACATGACTTTGCGAATGGCGTAGCTGATATTGAAGCAAGACAAATTCGATTGATTGGAGATCCTGAAACACGCTACCGTGAAGACCCCGTTCGTATGTTAAGAGCTATCCGTTTTGCGACGAAGCTCGACATGAACATGTCAAAAGAAACAGAAGCTCCTATCAAAGAATTAGGCCCGCTGCTTGAAAACATTCCTCCGGCACGAATGTTTGAAGAGTTTCTAAAATTATTCATGTCTGGCAAAGCCGAAGAAAATTTCAACTTATTACGCGAATATGGTTTATTTAAGTATTTTTTCCCGTTGGTTGATCAACAGTTAAATCAACAAACCAATATTTATATTCAGCCTTTCATTCAACAAGCATTAAGAAATACTGACAAGCGTATTAACAACGACCAACGTGTAACGCCAGCCTTTTTATTTGCCACAATGCTTTGGTACCCGCTGCAAGAACAAATTCAACAATTACAAAATGGTGCCCATTTAACACCACAAGATGCATTTTTTGGCGCATTAAGTGAAATTATGTCAGAACAGCAACGTAGTATCGCTATTCCTAAGCGTTTCCAAGCTGTAATGAAAGACATTCTAATCTTGCAAGACAAGTTAACAAAACGCGAAGGTAAACGAGCTTTTAAAGCGTTTGAGCATCCGAAGTTTAGAGCGGGCTACGACTTTTTACTGCTACGTTCAGAGATCGAATCAACTTACTCTGAATCAGGTGAATCATCTACTCTCGTAGAATTAGCAAAATGGTGGACCGATTTTCAAAACAATTCGCATGAAACGAAAGAACAAATGATTAAAACCGTTTCATCTAACCGTATAGGTGCTCGTCGCTCTCCAAGAAAACGCCGTAAGCCACGTAAAAAACCAACAGATATAAGCTAATGATCACTGCATATATTGGATTAGGTAGCAATCTCGGTAATCCAGAAGAGCAAATACGAGATGCCGTTAAGCAAATCGAAAAAATTGACGATTGTGCTTTAACCGCTATCTCTTCTTTGTATTTCAGCAAACCGATGGGACCTCAAGACCAACCAGATTACATGAACGCGGTTGCTGAAGTACAAACAGAGTTATCTGCGATTAAACTACTTGATGCACTGCAACGTATTGAGAATAGCGCTGGTAGAGTGAGAAAAGACAACCGATGGGGTCCTAGAGTTTTAGATTTAGATATTCTGCTTTACGGTGAGAGCACCATAAATACAGAACGACTTATTGTTCCCCACTATGGTTTAAAAGAAAGAGAGTTTGTTTTGATCCCTCTTTATGAAATCATTCCATCACTTATACTCCCTTCAGGTGAAAGTATTGCAATGTTATGCAATAACATTGATGCTAATGGGCTAAAAATTCATAGTAAATTACGCTAAGATTAAAACAAGCGTTTAATTAAACCACATTATCGGAAAATATTATGGCTAAGATCACAACGTCTACGTTGATCAAAATGAAGCAAAATGGCGAAAAAATTTCAACAATAACAGCATATGATGCAAGTTTTGCAAAACTCTTTGACCAAGCAGGCATTCATGCCATTTTAATTGGTGATTCATTAGGAATGGTTCTACAAGGCGAAAACGACACATTACCTGTAACTATTGAACATATGGCCTACCACACAAAGTCGGTTGCCAATGGCGTTGAAAATACACTCATTATTGGTGACATGCCATTTATGAGCTACGCGACTACCGAACAAGCCTACGTTAATGCTACTAAGTTAATGCAAGCTGGTGCAAGTATGGTAAAAATGGAAGGCGGCGCATGGCTTGTAGATACAATAAAATGCCTTGTTGAACGTGGAATACCTGTTTGTGCACACCTTGGCCTAACCCCTCAGTCTGTCAATGTATTTGGTGGTTTTAAGGTGCAAGGACGTGATGCCGACAAAGCAAACGAAATGATTGAACACGCTAAACAGCTGGAAGCGGCAGGCGCACAATTATTGGTATTAGAATGTATTCCGACGAGTTTGGGTAAAGCGATTTCTGACGCTATTTCAATTCCAACAATTGGTATTGGAGCAGGTAAAGACACCGATGGCCAAATATTGGTAATGCACGACGCACTGGGTATTTCATATAGTTACATGCCTAAGTTTTCACGCAACTTTTTAATCGACACTGGCGATATTAAAAAAGCAGTGGAGCTATACATTAGCGAAGTGTCTAATGGTAACTTCCCAGGTTCAGAGCACATTTTCGAATAATACGGTATATCCTATGAAAGTAGTTAATAACATTACAGACTTACGCCAAACCATTAATGAATGGCGCTTACAGGGACTAAAAATAGCTTTTGTACCTACTATGGGTAATTTACATGCAGGTCATATATCGCTCGTTACAGAAGCGCACAAACACGCAGATAAAGTTGTTGCGAGTATATTTGTTAATCCAATGCAATTTGGTGCAAATGAAGATATTGATAACTACCCGAGAACAATTGAGTCTGACCAAGCTAAGTTGATCGACGCAGAAACAGATCTGTTATTTACGCCAACGCCTGAAATTATTTACCCAAAAGGATTAGATAAACAAACCTACGTTGAAGTTCCAAACGTATCTGACGGTTATTGTGGCGAAAGCCGACCAGGGCATTTTAGAGGCGTATCAACCGTTGTTTGTAAGCTTTTTAATTTAGTACAGCCCGATGTAGCCTGTTTTGGATTAAAGGATTATCAACAAGTTCAAGTGATTGAAACCATGGTTGAAGATTTATCAATGCCTATTGATATTATTCCTGTGGAAACCGTTAGAGAAGCGTCTGGGTTGGCACTTAGCTCTAGAAACGGCTATTTAACTGAAGAAGAGTTAAAGGTTGCACCAGCCCTCAGCCAAAATATCCAATGGCTAGCAGAGCAAATTAAAAACAATACTGACTTTATTGGACTTGCGCGTACGGCAGCTAATTACATTGATAACGCAGGGTTGAAAACAGACTACATTCACGTGTGCCACGCAAGAACATTACAACCAGCCAGTGAAGACGACAAAGAAATTGTTATTTTAGCCGCTGCATTTTGTGGAAAAGCAAGACTGATCGACAACTTGAGGGTTAGTTTGTAACTTTTCGTACGTCACTTCTTTTATTATCAAGAAACGATCAAAAAAGCTGAAGTTAGCAAACTAACTTCAGCTTTTTTATTGTCATAAATGACGTAAAAACTATTCGTAAGAGCGTTCTAGCCATTGAATTTGAGACTGTAAGTCTGCAATTTCTTTATTAGCTTCAACAAGTTGTTGTTGCATACGCGCGAAGTCCATTTGGTCTTGCGCACTTGACTGAGATAACACACTGCTTTCTACATATTCCATAATACACCACCCAATTAATGTAACCACAAATGAATTATTACAAAATACATTACATAAATCAAGAAAAAGATTCGAAACGAAACATATAAAACCAACACTGAAACATATTTGAAACTTAATTATTTTAAATTACCGAAATAACAAAATAAAACAGAAGGTTAAATTTAAACTTAAAATCAACCACTTAAACTTTTAAAGCCTAAAGTCATTTAGAAAGAGAAAATAGATACGGATCAAATAATTTGTTTCGAAATAAATGTAATGTTATTTCAAATGAAAGGTTAGATGGGGGGTTAATACTAAAATAGAAAAGGTAAACAATATCCAACATCCCTGTTAGTTAACATAATTAAGCTTGGCAGATATCAAGTAACTCAGGTAAAAAGCTCACACTTTCACTAGCCAACTCACATTGCTCAGCCAAAATATCTGACAGTATTTCTTTAGAGGTTAATGGGTTAGCTAAAACCACTCTGAATACGAGTATCTTCTTCCCTTGATAACGAGACACCTCAATACGTGTTCTTGAAACAAACGACTTACCATTTTCACGTTGTCGTTTTTGAATAAATTTAGTTAGCTTATGCAATAAACCATTAATTTTATCTTGCTCGGCTTCGTTAGCACGAGATAAATATTCTTGAATAACTTTCGGCGCAAAACGATACGTTAACAAACATAGTTCTGGTCGAGTAATTAATTCAAAATCTTCGTGCGCATCAATTAGATCTGCAAAATAGTTTGCTTTCTCAATACTATGATTAATCAGTAATTCGTAACCTGGACGGCTAATAATATGCAAGCTAGCGTATACCAGCATTGCCATACCGGGCCTTGACCCCTCCAGCGTGTGGCTACCTAAATCTTTTGAACCTTTACGTAAAATATACTCAGCGTGATGTTCAATAGACGCCACGGCTTCAGGGTTTTTAAATACAACTAACCCAGCGCCCATCGGCACATACATTTGTTTATGCGCATCAATTGTTACAGAGTCTGCTCTTTCAATACCTTTAAGAATACCGCGATACTTATTAGAGAGCAGCGTAGCTCCCCCCCATGCCGCGTCGACATGAAAGTTACATGAAAACTCTTGGGCGATGTCAGCCATATCATCCAACGGATCAACATTACCCGTTTCAGTAGTGCCAGCAACACCTACAATACTCAGTACTTTGATTTTTTTCGCTTCAAGTTCTTCACATTTCTTTCGAAGTTTATCGCAATCAATCTTGTTGTATTCATCGGTAGGAATTGCAACAACGCTTTCCTCTCCAATACCTAAAATATCTGCCGATTTCTTTAACGAATAGTGTCCGCGCTCAGATACAAGAATCGCCAACCCGTTATAACCATAATGGGTTAACGCTTTAAACAATCCGGACTTGGCTATACCTTTAAAATCACCATCAGGCTTAAGTAAATTGTTGCGAGCTACCCATAGCGCAGTAATGTTAGCAACAGTACCGCCAGAACAAAATGCACCTAATGAGTGATTTGCGCTGTGCATCCACTCATCGTAAAAAGGCTCAGTATCTTGATACACTAAACGGTGCATCATGCCTAATACTTGGCGCTCTAGCGGAGTAAAGGCCTTTGATGTTTCAACTTTTACAAGGTTTTGATTCAACCCCACCATTAATTTAGATAAAGGTAAAATAAAATAAGGGAGTGCTGAAGTCATATGCCCAATAAAACTAGGGCTAGATGTATGAACAGACTGGGATACTAGCTTGTCTAGCAAATGGCGCATGTGATCTGAAACAAAACTTGGATCTTCAGGAATTGAAGAACAGTCGAAGTCTTTTTCTATTTCAGTGAGCGGTTTATCGGTTGCAACAATATGATTACCAAGAAAGCCCGCAAGGTTTTGCGACATTTCTTTTTCAATAGCACCTAATGTTGAATCTGGGGCTTCTGGAATGGTAAAAATACGGTGTAAAGATTCTTGTGTTGCTTTTGCTTTGCGCTTATTAGCCGCCATACTTATCACTTCTGACATCTTAATTTCGATAAGGTGAAATTTTTATTAATGCGGCACTTTAATAAAAAATGAGATAAAAGTCTCTAATTTTTCACCCTCAAAACTACGATATAGCTGATGATAAGTACAATAAACCAACTTCAATTAATACGATACTTGATAGTGCAACATACATTACGTGCTTTTTAATATTGTGAGTCATGTGTAAATTCCTATTATTTGTTTCTATACCAACTCATAATCAAGTTTCAGGCCAAAAATAACCCTATGATATATAACAAATAAATTTACACCTAAAAATTACCCTGCATTAAATTGTGTGAAAAACACTAAATTTTGTAACTTTTGACTACAACGTTAACATTCAAATCAAACCGTAATAACGAATATTAAAACTATGAATAATCTCTATTACAAAATGATCAGTTTTATTTCGATATTTGAATGTTTAACTGAAAACATTCTTGTCCACTCGCTTTATATTTTGCTTCAAACGGTGTTAACGGCTCGTCATCGATAACAGAAGATAACTCACCGGTTAAACCTGCAATAGTTGATGCTGCTTGAAATTCTTCAAGATATAAGCGCCAATTACTACGTAAAATCATTTCTTGCCCTATTTGAATCATTTCAGGAAACACTGCACTACCGTGCCAACGTCGTTGTAAATGTTTAGATTTAGGCCAAGGGTTTGGATACAACACAAAATGCTTTGTTACAGGCCATTTTGCAGCCAATACTAATCGGTAGAAGTCATTTAGATCTGCGCGTATTAAATAAAAATTATCTATTTTCTGTGCGGTCTCGTCATCGACCAATTCTTCAACGTTTCTATTAATACGATGTGCGGATTTATCTACCCCAATAACTAAAGCATTAGGGTGCCTTTTGGCAATTAAACGAGTACTTTGCCCTACCCCACAACACGAATCTAAAATAACCTCGCCACTAAACGCTTTTACAACTTTGTCGATTTCTTCAAAAGCTTCAACGGTATGAGCTTGGTAAGGCTTTTTAGATGGGTGATTTAAGTGCTTTTTAACCACCTCTTCTAACTTTTCATGTATACCCGTTTGGTTGGTAACAATAGCTTTAGAGTTACCTAGCGGCATTGCTTGTTCAGTCATTAACTTCTTAACCCTATACCTTTCGAAATCAACGTCATTGCAATAGCAAACAAGGTAACAATAAATACGCCAAGCACACTAAAAGCAACAGTTAAACTTACGTCGCTTATACCTAAAAAGCCGTATCTAAAGGCGTTTACCATATAAACAATAGGATTAATTTGCGAAACACCTTGCCAAAAATCAGGCAACATACTGATTGAATAAAACACGCCACCTAAATACGTTAACGGTGTTAAAACAAAAGTAGGAATAATAGAAATATCGTCAAAACTTCCAGCAAAAACAGCGTTAATAAGGCCACCTAACGCGAAAGTTGCAGACGTTAAACATACGGTAAGAATGATCACCCAAATATTATGTATTTGAATATCTACAAACAACAATGAAATAAGAGTAACAATTAACCCGACAAGAATTCCGCGAGTCATTCCTCCTCCTACATAACCCGCTACAATTACCCAATTAGGCACAGGAGCAACTAACATTTCTTCAACATTACGTTGCCACTTAGCGCTGAAAAATGACGAAGCTACATTCGAATAAGAGTTAGTTATAACACTCATCATAATCAGCCCAGGTACAATGAACGACATATAATCAAAACCAGCCATTTCACCAATACGCGAACCAATTAACGAGCCAAAAATAACAAAATATAAACTAATGGTAATCGCTGGTGGTACTAGGGTTTGCACCCAAATACGCATAAAGCGGTGAACTTCTTTATGTAAAATACTTTTAAGTGCGATGAAGTTTACAGAAGAAAGCATTTTATTGACCTCCTGTCGTGTTTTGATTGTTCTCAATTAAGCTCACGAATAGCTCTTCTAATCGGTTACTCTTGTTACGCATACTATTAACGTTAATTCCTAATGAAGAAAGCTGACTGAATACTGCATTGATGGTTTGCGTTTTTTCTACATCAACTTCTAAGGTGTGATTATCAACTAAACGATTCACGTAATCACCCAACTCTAAAGAGGTCTGATTGCCATCAACAGGATCAATATCTAATACAAAGGTTTCAACCGTTAACGTTGCTAGCAACGACTTCATGTCAGTGTTTTTAACAATCGTACCCTTGTCGATAATCGCGATATTTCTACACAACATTTCAGCTTCTTCTAGGTAATGCGTAGTAAGAATAATGGTAATACCTTGCTGATTAAGCTCACGTAGAAAATCCCACATAGATCGGCGCAGTTCAATATCTACACCCGCAGTTGGCTCATCAAGAATGAGTACTTTAGGCTCATGCATTAATGCGCGGGCTATCATTAGTCGACGTTTCATTCCGCCTGAAAGCATACGCCCTGCTTCATTGCGTTTATCCCAAAGCTCTAATTGCTTAAGGTATTTTTCAGCACGTTGATGAGCAGTAGCGCGGTTTACACCATAATAACCTGCTTGGTTAACAAGAATTTTGGTTAACGATTCAAATTGATTGAAGTTAAACTCTTGTGGTACCAACCCTAAATACGTTTTTGCGGCTTCTAAATCAGTATCAATATTTTCGTCAAAAACCTTTACCGTACCAGAAGTTTTATTCACCAATGACGTAATAACACCAATGGTTGTTGATTTACCAGCACCGTTGGGACCTAATAAAGCAAAAAAGTCACCTTCTTCAACCGTTAAGTCAATTCCTTTAAGTGCTTCAAACCCACCTTTGTATACTTTTTTTAAGTTAGATATTTCTAACGCTTTCCGCATAATTTGATCCTGATAATAAATCAACAATGAGCTATAAATTGGGTACTATTTTGTAAATTCAAGAGAGAGGTTTACATTACTGCGTAACCGCTTTAAACAAACGATTGTACCATTTATTCATATAAACGCCGTTACACTCAACGTATTTATTTTAAAGTAATGAAATACCCAAGAAATAAACACCAGCTAACCACCAATAAAACCCACGGTAATATCGGTTTTGTTGGTTGAGGGTTCGTATCAACATTCGTCGGATTATTATCCGCAGACAACTCGTTTTGAGTTGCCTTATTCTTTAATGCTTGTTTACGTTGTTTATCACGCTCTCTTGCTTTCGCTTTTTGTTGCTTTTTGTATTCACTAATCCCTTTTTCAATACCTTGAGCGATAAGCTTAGTTTGCTCTTTAGTTTGATTAGGTTTTTGTGTGGCTTTGGCGACTTTCATTGCTTCTTTTTGGGTTTCGGGTGACGCGTTTTGAGTCATAAAATTAGGTATTTTTTTTATTCGTAATCAGTCCATGTAAATTACGTTATTCAAGGATTTAAATCCAGTGATTTGCTTGTCACACGCGACTCTGTACGGCACAATATACGCATACTAAACTCGCTTTAACGCGAGTTTTACATAACAAATACAAGAAGAGACAAAGCATGAGCGATTTATCTACCGCAAAAAATCAAATTTCCCAAATGCTAACGATGCAAGATGCCATGAACTCTCGTGTGAGCGATACATGGAGAGACAATCAATATGAATGGTATCGCGCAATATGGGTTGAATGTGCGGAAATGTTAGATCATCACGGTTGGAAATGGTGGAAACATCAAGAAATCGATGTACCACAAGTGCAACTAGAGCTAGTGGATATATTTCATTTTGGTTTGAGCTTACGCCTAATGACGGGCACGCCAGTTGACGATATAGCAGCAACTCTAGCTGAAGACCTTACGCAACAAACATCAGAAAATGACTTTAAAATTGCGTTAGAAAACTTAGCCTCAGCAGCGGTAAGCAACAAAGCTTTTGACGCAGTTGCATTAGCAGACTGTATGCGCTTAATGGACATGGATTTAAACGAGCTGTTTCGCCAATACGTAGGAAAAAACACACTGAACTTTTTCCGACAAGATCACGGCTACAAAGAAGGCACTTACATTAAAATTTGGAATGGTGAAGAAGACAATGAAGTACTTGCTTCGCTTGTTACTCAACTTGACGCGTCAGCGACTGATTTCCAACAACAGTTATACAATGCATTAAAAGAAAAATACCCTAGCTAACCAAACGGCTAATTACGTAACTATTCACGTACAAAAAAGCCAATCAATTTGATTGGCTTTAATTCAGTTTATCGACACAAACTAGTAACTTGAACCCACAGAAATGCCAAATGTTGTTCCCATTGAGTCTCCGCTCAAATAGGTTTTAGCATGTAAACCTATGTTAAATGACCCTGTGTCTTTAACAATACCAGCTTTTAAAAACAAACCGCCGTCAACGTCAATATCTTCAGAGTAACAGTCATCACAGTAAGAAATTGAACGCTCTGAATAAGCCATAAAACTCATACCTACTTGTCCAATAACGGCTACGTCTTGGTTGTCACCAAAAAAGTACATACGCCCTGTAGCAACACCTAACAGTACTCCTGACGCATTTGAACTTTCCGTTGATTCATCACCTTTGTTTTGCCAGCCAGAACCAACAACATATTGCTCAAAAGAGTTATTGTCGTCGTAAGCCAAGTAGTCAGCAGAAAACGTTGTGATCCAGTTATTGTCAATATAATCAAGGTCAACACCAAAGCCAATCGCGCTTGTATCTATGCCTTCTTTCAAAACACTGTCATCAAATCCAGTGTTTGAGAGTGTAATGCTCCATTGCCACTGGTCGTCAATCACGTAGTTTTCTTCTGCAACAGACTCCGATTCAAACGCAAATAATTGCGAAGAAAGTAATAAAGAAGTAACAGCAACTAGTTTTTTCATTTTAAATCCTTTTTATCAATAAGTTATACTTTCAATTATTTTGCGACAATATACGTGATTTAATCAAATCTTTCAAAAAGCAACCTACTTGCTTGGCACACTTTCTGCTTTATTCACATTATTAAATTGATCGTCAAATTTTTGAATCTGTGGAGACGCTTATGGAACTTATTCTATTTGCCATGATAGGCCTAATTGTTATTGTTGCACTATTGGCCAGCCGACTAAACGACAATAGTTTTCCTTTTCCTTTCGACAAAAAAGAAGCTGTATTTACTTCAGCCGAGAAAAATTTCCAAAATTTAGTCGAACAAGCCATGGGCCCTGACTACCGCGTACTTAATCGTGTAAAGCTGTCTGATGTAGTTACTATACGTAACGGTGTATCTGAAAAAGCGGGTCAAACTGCGGCGAGCAATGCTGAGAAAAAATACTTAGATTTTGTAATTTGCGACCGAAATAGCATGAAGCTATTAGGCGCGATAGATTTAGTAGATACACAAGGCAAGGGCTATAAAATCAAAAAAGACTGGTTTGTGAGTGGCGCTCTTGAGGCCGCTTCTATTCCGCACCTACGTATTAAAGTAAAAGCAAATTACACCGTTGAAGAGATTAGAAGTTGCATAAACACACGTATTATTGGCGATAAACGCCCAGAACCTAAAATGAAAGGCCGCGTAATACCAGCACCAATGGTTAAAGTAAGATCTAAAAATACAGGCGTGCTTACGCCTGCAGCGGCACGCTCAAGTGTTAATGCCTTAAATACAGCGAAAAAGTCACGCCAATTATCTAGTCGCCCGGTTGCTGCGTTACCTCACTAACGAATATCAGCCGACATTCATTCAAAATTTAATCTAAGTTCAATGTAAGCTACGCAGTAATACCTATTATTTGATTACTGCGTTACTTGCTTCTTGTTGGTTTAAGTAATCTCTGTAAATACCTTCTGTTTTTCCTACCTAATAACGCTATAATTGCTCCATTATCTTGATATTTATATGAATCAAACGGACACAAGCATGAAAGCAGGCATTATTGGCGCTATGGAGCCAGAAGTTGCAATACTTAAAAGTAAACTAGAAAACTGTGTAGCTACAGAGCACGCAAGTTTCACTTTTTACGAAGGCGTATTAAATGGTAGCCAAGTGGTTATTGTTCAATCAGGCATAGGAAAAGTTCCCGCGGCGCTTGCTACTGCGTTCCTTATTGATAAGTTTTCACCTGATTATGTGATCAATACTGGGTCTGCTGGTGGTTTTGAACAATCACTAAAAGTGGGCGATATAGTAATTAGTAATGAAGTTAGATATCACGATGTGGACGTAACGGCATTCGGTTACGAAATAGGTCAATTACCTGCTAATCCGCCAGCGTACATCCCTCACGCTACGCTAGTCGAAGCGGCTAAAGAAGGTGTAAATACATTAAGTAATTCGCTCGACACGTCAATTCAAACGTTATCAGGATTGATAACAACGGGTGACACATTTATGACAGCCGACGACGATATTGCTAAAGCACGTAAAAACTTCCCTGCTATGGCCGCTGTAGAAATGGAAGGAGCAGCAATTGCTCACACTTGTCATCAGCTGAATATTCCATTTGTTGTTATTCGCTCAATGTCAGACATTGCTGGCAAAGAGTCACCAACATCATTTGAAGCTTATTTAGAAACTGCGTCGGTAAATTCATCACAGCTCGTTATGAATATGCTTGATGTAATGAAGTCTAAAACACTCGGTTAAGCATTTACGTAATGCTAGAGTTTTTATCAGAACACGCATTTATCAATAATTTAACCTTATTGTTAGGCGTGATTCTGTTAAAAATATTTCTCTCAATATTCTTTATTAAAGAACCTCTGCATTTGTTTAGGTTCTTTTGCGACCAACTCGCCAAAAAAGTTAACAATCCCAATAACAGCGCCCACCAGCAAAAAATAGCAGGCGTTATAGGCGTACTGGTTACTCTAGTTCCGTTAGTCATTATTTTTTGGTTGTTTGAAAACTTTGTTGTTGTGACATGGCTTTGGCATGCCTTTTTATTATATTTAGCGTTAGGGTCGTTTGGGTTAACGCGAATGTCGATGAAAATAGCAAAAGCGCTTAACACAAATAATACTTACGATGCCAAGCAATTACTCCAACCACTTATACTACGTGAAACCGACAAGTTATCTGCGCTAGGTATCAGTAAAGCCACAATAGAAATGCAACTCATACAAACCATTCAACAATGCTTTGTTGTGTCGTTTTATTTCCTACTGTTTGGACCACTCACCGCACTGACTTACCGCTTATTACTAGAAATACACTACAGCTGGAACATTAAAAAGAAAGGGTTTTCTGCGTTTGGTAAACATGTAAATGCGCTTATTCAACTACTACAATGGTTACCTGCTCGACTATTTGTTTTATTACTTTTGCTCGGAGCTATCGGTCAAAACTTTCTACTTTATTGGCGACTCACCAAGCAATACTTTTTTACGCTAAACAACCACATAGCCATTTATACAATGGCACTAATTATAGAAAAAAAGCTCGGTGGAGTTGCACTATATAACGGCGAAAAATTGAGACGAGTAAGCTTTAACGACAAAGCCCGAGAGCCTGAAGCTCGCGATATTATTCACGCCGTAAAAAGAGTGAATCAAGTGCTTTATTTTTCGGTCGCTACAATGGTATTTATGGTTTTATTGTATGTAATATTAACAATAAAAATATAAAAAACGCATTACAAAGCAATGCGTTTTGGTAATAATTGACGAGAGCTGACACTTAATACAATTTATTTAAAAAGAGTAACTTACACCCACGTTCAGCGTATTAGCTTTTAAGTCTCCCATTTTTTGATATTGAAAACCCACGTTCATTCCTATACCCATATCCCAACGATACTCCCAACCACCTTCAAGCATCAAACCAACACCGCTTTCATCAACTTCTTTGTTATTATTTAAACTTAATTGATAATCGTAGAAGCTAGCCCCCAGCTTAGCATATAGTGAATTACGCTTGCTTAACGCTAAGTCAGTTTCAATAGCCACAACCAACGCATCCAAACTAAGTTTGTCGGCATCTAAGTCTATATTGTTCTTACGGTCGTTATCTGAAAAACACTCCCATTCTCCATCAGTTTTATCGCAATCCCAATCTAGATCTGAACCGCTTAACAAACCAACTTCCAACGTATAGTTTGGTAAAAATTTGTAGTTGTAATAAAGGTATGAAGTAACCACACCTTCTCCATTGGTGTCTTGGTTTTTATATTCTAATCCGCCGCCACCAAACTGCACCCCAGCAGTATGAGACTTTTCTTGAGCGGCAATTGTTGTAGTACTAATGGAAAAGGCTAATAACGTAGTAGCGAATGTTGTTAATAATTTCATCGTGTAGTCCTTGTTAATTAAGGGAAGTTTAAGATGAAACTATTGTCTGGGAATCGTTCAATGTAATCTGTTTGAGATTTGTAGTGTAGGTGTTTAAAAGTGTAAAAAACTGAAAATAAGTGCAATGTTAACTGCACTTATTTGTAGGTATAAAAGGTTAAGCTTCTATTCCCCAACCATCGTTGTAGCCATTAAATTTTGCCGCTATTTGTTCAAACTGAGCTTCTTGAGCCACAATTGCATCGTACATAGGTACTATTTTTAAAGAGCAATCTAAGTCCCAAACATTTGGCGTTTCGTCAGGGTGAATGTCAACTGCAATATCTGGAGCGTTTTCAGCTAAATAATTTGCCATAGCTTCTGCTTGCTCTTTTTTCTCAAATAGTTGAAAAAAAACAACCGTGTGAGCTACCGTAAGGTCAATACCTGCATCTTGCATTTCTGCCAATACTTGGCCTGTTTCGTCATTTGGAAATGTCATATTACTCTTCATTGGTTTATGTGGTGCAGTATTTATTTAGCAACCTTAAAAATCTGCAAATATTATAAACGTGTCGCCCACAAATGAATAGTGATTAAAACACGGCAACATATCGAATAAATTAATTAAACCTACTCCAATAGTGGTTGATTTATAAACTGTATTCTATAGTTAATAAGCTATGTTTACTTTTTAAATACGTGCACGTAAATAAGGATTGTTTCTGTGAATAAATTTAAAACCTCGCTGGTTAATCTTCCTAGCCATATAAGTGTAAAGCTTACTACGCTTATGTTGGAAGAAAAATTAGCTTCGTATCGCTTTGCATCTCCTAGTGATTTACAAGCTTATTTTCTTACTCATATTCCTGATATAGATCTCGTAGTTGCATACGAGCGAGACGTGAAAGAAACCGACATTCCTCATATTCAAGCAACGTCAGATATTCCTATCGTACTTATTACCAATAACGTATGTTTTGAGATGGAACGTACCGCTAAAGCTAATGGTATAGATTTAATTATTGATGAGAATAACGACGAGTTGATTTCATTAGTGTTTGGATTTATTCGTCAATATCGTATTTACCAAAACTACAAAGCACTGATAGTGGACGATTCTCGCGTTGATAGTCAGCTTATATCTTGTGTGCTTGACTTAGATTTCATCAATAACACCATTGAAAACCAAAGTGAAAATGTTGTAGCACGTATAGAAGAAGATCCAAGTATAAACATTGTTGTACTCGATTACGAAATGCCTAATTTAAACGGCTGTTTATTAATGCAAAACATCAAAACACTCTTCCCAGAGCGACCCTTTTTATTTTTAGGGTTTACAGGCAGCCGAAATGGCGCCATTAAGTTTTTAAACGCTGGTGCTGACAATGTATTTACCAAGCCGTTAGATACCGAAATTTTTTCAATTAACTTACGCAAACTCATTTTTAACGCTTACTTAGTGCAACAAGAAAAGAAAACGCTTAACGATTATCAAAGCTTTTTGAGTCGAATTTCTTATGACATTAGTAACCCACTGTATATTTTAATGAGCATTAACGATTTGTTTATTGAGGGGAAATCATCTCAACAATCCATTGAAACCATTAAAAAACTCAGCGGACAATCAAAACAAAACTTAAACCACGTACTTAATGGGTTACTCGAATACATTGAGCTTACATCGCAACAAAAAAATGCATCTTTAAAAGCCTGTTCGTTACACTCAATGATCGCAACTCAACTGTTTCTAGAAACAGAACAAGTAAAAGTTAAAAACCTTATTATCAATAAAAAATATAATATTGAAGCGGTTGCGTTATGTATTCCCCACCAAATTGAATCTGTCATTACGTATTTCACACAGAACGCCATCAACAATGCAACTCCAGGTGGTGAAATAGATGTAAGGCTATACATAGAAAACAACGACATACATTTTGAAGTTGAAGACTCAGCCAAACGAATACCGGTAAGTGAATTGAAAAACTTGTTTAAAGAACCTAATGATAAAGCAGAATTAAAACCCGTTAGAGATGAGCATTCACTAGATTTAACACTATGCAGAGAAGTTATTCATAATCATGGTGGCGAAATAGGTGTAAAATATGGTGAGAGAGGGAATGTTTTCTTCTTTAAACTTCCTTCAGATCAATCTCTACAAACCGAAACTAAACACTAAGTTTTACTTGTTAAGCACCTGCTGTTAAAAAATAAAATCAAGAAACAACGGGTGCTAAAGTGTTCACTAATTTTAAATAAGTTACCAATGTATAATAGTTTATCTGACTTCAGCGCGGTAAATTAGCTACACTTGTTTACATAAACTTGGCTTAACCGTTTAGCTCCCCGTATTTCAATGACGCAAAAGAATAAAAAAAACATCAAGTGGGTTTACTTTGCACTCATTTTGTTACTGCTCGTAATTTCATTTTCATTCTCTGATGTTGAGCCACTTCAGCCTCAGCAAGCTGTGAAAAAAGCTCACATAAAACAACCTGAAACCGTTGTAAAATACAGAACTTATGTAGAACAAAAAGCGTCAAAACCTCAAGAATTATTAACGCCCACTCTTGAATATGCCGTTGAAAACACCTATCCCAATCAGCATATTTTTGACGATAAGCTATGCACATCAGACAATTTAAGAGCAAACTATGAGCCCGCACTCAATAAAGCGATAGACGGACTGACCGCTAAATATAACAGGTATGCCTACCCATTAAATGACTATGTAAACCTTAACGTATACGCTACACATTTAAGTAAAAGGCTTGAACGTAAACTGACACAAAGCATTGCATTTATTCACAAAAACTACATTCATATGTTAGGAAGCATTGCCAAACGAAAGATTGAAATCAATTTAGTTATTGCGCCCACAAGAGACGAATACAATGCGTTTTATTTCACATATTCAACTAAACTTAAAAATAATACGTTAGGCGTTTATTTTGGCGGTTTAAATATAGTTTTTGTTGATTATCAGCGTTCAGACGATAAAGCACTAAAAACAGCGATTCATGAAAGCGTACATGCGTTTAATGCCCATATTATAGGTAAAACACCTAGAATGTTTAATGAAGGCATGGCGGAACTATATGAAGACTTAGATATAGATAGCGACAAACGCGAGCTGTTAATATCACCTGAGCGACTCATAAAAGAGCCTCTACCCATCATGCTGTTTTTTGATCATGCACAGTGGCCGTACCTTGATGCATCTGACCTTTATTACAGCAGCTGGGCATGGATTACCTTTATGCGTTCAGATAACACAAAAACAAGGTCTTTAATCAACTTGATGAAGCAAGAACAATTAACCCCATGTGTGGCCTTTACTGGCGATGAAGTGTTTACATTATTGTTAGACGATAACTCAATGTTCGAAATAGAGTTTTACCAATGGCAAGAAGAAATAATGATTGAAATGCAGAATTTAACAACCAACTAAATTCACTAAGTAAATATAATTAGACGAAATAATCAAAAATTTGTATTACTAATTGAATTCATTAATATTATAGTAAAGATAAAAAGGAGTTAGAGAACACTATGTCTGAATACACAATTACACAGATGCATATTGAAGCTGCGCGCAATTCTACTGACGACTTTAACTTATTTCATGATAAAAATCGTTGGCATAAAATTCAAAACAATCCATTTCAAGGCACTATTGCACTTGGATTTCAGCTTGGTTGTTTTATAGAAGATCAAGTCAACAAATCAGCCAAAAATTACACGAATCAACTAGCCACGTCTGAAAAGCCACAAGTTAGCACACAGCCTCTTAATTTTAGTCAATACGAACTATCCTTTGCAGGCTCTGTAAAAACGGGGGATACAATAAAATTAATTGTACGGGACGGTCGCTTATCAACCATTTCAGATATTGAATGTTTTTCAAATAGAATTTCGTTAAAAGCTAATGGAAAAACAGTGTTACTAGGGTACAAACGCGAAACAAGTGATCACCTAATCAAAGGCATTACCAACCTCCCAAACTTTGACGATATTATTAACACTAGAGACCGTACGTTTATTACACCTGAAAAATATTTTTTAAAACGTAAATTCATGATTGTAGGAAATGCTAAGAACTTTCTAACGAGCTCTTTTGCAGAGCAGTCAGAATATATCGACGAGTTTGACGACAAAGTAAGTTTTCCACAAATGTATCCATTAAGTTTATTATCTTCAGCTTTGCTTGAACGTGCACAAGCCGTAGGACAAGACTTAATCAAAGCGCCTATGATTTACCTTTCACACAAATTATCGATTGATAAAAATGTACTAAAAACACTTAAAAGTAATCACTCTCTCAATATTTTAGTAGGCCCACCAATAAAGTCAGACGATACAGATTCAGCTTACGAAACCCATCAATGTACCTGTGTACTATCGACAAAAGAGATCCTTTTTCACGCTGAAATACAACTCGCTCCGTTATCATCCTTAACGCAGTAATTAGGGTGTTTAAATCGTTCCAAACGACTTAGTAGATACAATAAAAACAGCCAACGAAGAAATAAAAATCAGCCAAAAACCTAAAACGTCTTTCACTTAACGGCGTTCATGCCATAAAAGACGATCGAAATCGCCTATATATTTATTGGTGATTATGTGTCGTATGAAACCAACAATGCTTTGTTTTGGCAGATGTCAAAGTAGCCTAACTG
This sequence comes from Colwellia sp., assembly GCA_020630795.1. Classification (GTDB taxonomy): domain Bacteria; phylum Pseudomonadota; class Gammaproteobacteria; order Enterobacterales; family Alteromonadaceae; genus Pseudocolwellia. The sequence goes on along the minus strand of JAHDIK010000001.1, from coordinate 94,633 downwards.
TACCTTTTAGAGTATTTAAACCTAATGTTTTGTAACCTTACTTAAATATTTAGCAAGAATTGCAGATTTTTCTGCTTGAAAAGCTTTATCCGAAATAACTGCTTTTTCAATGTCAGCAAACAATTCAACGCGCCTTGCCCTTTCATAATCTAATTCTTGTTCGTTAAGCTCACTTAGTAATACTTGCTTCATCGAGCCAAAATTGGCATCCTCTATTTTATCAAAATCAAATTCAGCATCTAAGCATTCGCCGTAAGGTACGTTGTGTATTACCGCAATCCAGAGCTTTCTATGGTTTTCATCGCTCGAGTCAAACCAATGGGTTTTAGGAACTAAAATATCAGCAGAGTAATAAATACCGTTGTAACAAAAGTCACCATCAATTCTAAAGTAAGCAAGTGACTCACCTTTTTTATCTGCTTGCTTTATTTCATTAACAAGTAACTCTTCCCGGCTTTCAAAGCTGTTAAAAAAATCATCTTTAGTAATTCCAATATATGGGTTTTTAAATTTTTTACGTTGCTGCATAGCGATTATCCCCTATCTATAAAAATAATTTATAAATCAAACTACAAATGAGTCGATAATAGAGCTTAGAAAAAATAATACTCAAGAAAAATTCAAAAGCACTAATTCATCAAAGGATATTTAGCCCCTTGGTTAAAGTTTGTTATCAAACAATGCTCAACTTTGCACCAAACCAGTTTCGATAAGTGCTCTCATCCATATACAGTTCTGCAATTTTTTTAACGTCTGCCTTAGTCATACAGCCAAAAATAGCATCATTATTTTCAGCTAAATGATGCCCAATAAATGCATAAGCAGTATGGCCTATATATTTAGTAGAAAAAGCAATTAAATGAAAAGAAGAGGCTTTGAATTCTTTTGTGATATCAATTTCATCATCTGCTGAATTTATTGTTTCAATCAAGCCGTGGTGTAAAATACCTTTTTCAACCTGACTACAATAAATCATTATCTCAATTAAGTTTTTAAATTGAGTTAACTCAAAATCAAATCCATTTCCATCATTGCTCATAATAACATGGTCATCAAATCGGGCTATTGGTAAACATGACTCATAATCTATTTTGGCAGGGTCAAAGTCATCATTAGGGTATTTCTCAATGAGAAACTCATTAATAATTTCTTCAGCTGCTGATTCAGGGGCTATAGGTAAACGTAGAAAGTAACGTTGCCCTTTATATTCAATAAAGTGGTTTAACCTTTTATGAAGCAGATGATTAATACTCGCTTCTACACGCCCCATATCATGATAGTAATTATCATCCGTTACTATTTTTTGGCGTGTAACATTGTGAATATTACTACATACTCTATAAGCTACCTTTTCAGGCGATATTTTTTCATTAGGGTACTCTTTGCTAAGCCTTTTGGTAATTTCAGGATAAAGCACCTGAAAAAACTCATTATCATCTTCAGGATCTCTTACTTTTATTAATAAAAGAAAAGAATTACTTCTATACTCAATAGCAACATTGAATTTTAAATAAATATCTTGGTTGTTATTGTTTTTTATCATTCGTTACTTTTCCAATATAGGATGTTTTGTGGTTTTTGTACTTGATCCCCAAATTATTGTCCCATCATTTAATGAAGCAATATCTCAGCTAGCTAGCATCACATTTAATAGGTTAGGTATCAATATTAATAGCTTACCTTTTTGGTTAAGCGTAGTAGGATATCCACTCGTAATGTTCGAAGTATTCACCAAGCATATTGCAACCGCACTCAATGTGATTTTACGCAAAGCTCATACAAATACTCTTGATTTTTTACATGGATTTTTCCAATTTATAGTTGTTATAAGCATACTTACCACAATTGGTTTAGTTGCCATATATAACAGCGAACACGCTATAAAAGTTCCATCTATAAATCAGGAGATACTCATAGTTTTTTTCAAATACTCTATTGCTATAGGGTTTGTTGTTATATCTATTTTGCTACTTTCTTCTCTTTCCTATTTAACAGGGCAAGGTAATCAGGTTGCAGGTATTGGTTTTATTCTAAGCACTACAGGATTATTTATAGAAGCAAGACAAAACTTTGGTTTTACCGCAGAAATAATAATTGGCATTACCTCGTTATTGGGATTATTTTTATGGATTTACGGCAATAGATATAATAAAAAAATGGAACTAAAAAGTAATAAGCAAGAGAATATTATTGATGGTATTCAAAGACGAAGAAAACACTTAAGAGAAATGTAATGTTCACAAATAAAGGCAAACATTTGCCGCAAATTGAGTATTATTATGATGGCTACGTTTATCCTTTTATAGGTGATGCCGACTTAAAAACACTAATAAGGTGGCGTGCAGAAAAAATAAATTCTGACGCTCCGTGGGGCTATAACAAAGACGCAAGAAATACTTATTTTGAACACCTAGCCTGTATGGAACAGTGTATTAAAATTCTATTTTCCAACCCCACATCCGAATTTGCTATAAAAAAACTTACCGAACAACAAGAGAAAAAAGCTCAAAACGAGCAAGAAGCAAAAGAACTAAGAGAACGTTTTTTAAACAACCTTACTGATAGTGAAAAAGATAAATTATCAGCAATGATTGACACTCTTTTTAAATAAGCCCGAGCGATGAATCAATTATCAAAAACTATGACTATCTCATTAACGGTATCGCTAATACTTATTTTATCGGCCTGTAGCACATCTTCACATACACCTCTTAAAAATGAATTTAGCTACGCACATAATTGCACTGAACAAGGTCAACCTGTAACTCGTTTTATTACAGCCAAAGTACCTTTAACAACAGAAGAAATACAAAGTCTAAAACAAACACTAGAAGAAAATTTTCAATTAGATCACGGTAGTTGTAAGTATATCGATGCGAAGTAGCATTTAATTTTTTTGGGAAAATATAGGCTTTACACATTGTAAATCTCAGACTATGCTTGATCACATAACATATGTTTTTTCATTTTTTGTTATATCCTATAGGTCACATTAGTGTACCGTTACCTTTAAAATGCCGAATGAACGCTCGGTGTGCCTAATCAGCACATCGAGGGCATTTTTAATCCCTCCAAATATTTTTAGTCATTCGATTTTATTGCTTTATAAAACAGAAAGTTTTTACTATAGTATTAGCGTAATACAATAGTTTTATTAATTTCATAAAATGATCCTAGCTTAGTTTGTGGAAGGACTACAGCTAAATAGCAAAAACCATAATATATGGGGATATATTATGGTTTTTTTATTGTTCTCTTATCTTAAGACTAGCAATCAATTACTTGCTCGCAGATAAATCTAAATCACGAGGTACATCTTCTACGGCTATTTCACGGCAATCGATTAGCTTAGTTTGTAATTGCTTTTCCATTCGTAGCTTTACAAGCAAAACTTCATTCTGCTTTTGCTCAAGCGTTGGCTCAATAGCAAATGTATTGGTGAAATAATGCTTGGTGGTCTTATCCTGCTCAAGGCACATAAAGTGTGAAGTGCGACTTTGCATAGGCTTGTGCTGAATGCTTGAGCAGCCGGAAATAACAAACACTATAGCCACGAATCCAAAAATATAAACCGAGTGCATTCCTTTCATTTTATTGCTAATCCGAACTTTTTAGATTCACTTTAGCGCGAGAGCGAAAAGCGATAAAGCCAGAAGTTAATAGCAAAGTTAGCCAACCCAAAGCACCACCGCTAGATTCCTTGTTGGTGGGTTCAGGCGTTTCCGGTGTGGTGGTGCCTGTGCCACCCGTATCACCCCCGCCTGAATCTGAACCACCAGAGTCATCACCGCCTGATGAACTTTCATTAGGGGTTATACTGAGTAAATTACCATTCTGATCGTAAGTATAACTGACTACAGTGCCATCTTTATAACTCGCTTCTGTAATTCGATTAGAATTATCGTATTTGTAATCGACTGCAAAAGCATTAAAGTTAATAAAAATAAATGCTAATATAAAAAATTTCATATATTTCCTATCATTGAAAATTAGCTATTAAATTAGCGCAACCATCTAAAAAATCGCTGGGTAAATTTAATAAACCAGAAATAAACATCTCCCCTCCTGTTTGAGGGTTTACTATTGTTTCAGCAAACTCCTCTCCTGCTATACCGCAACTAGCAAAAACGGCTAACTTCCCTTTCGATGAGACCTTACCTGAGATATGCGCGCACACTCTAAGATCAAAACCTAGCTTCCAAGCCTCTTTTTCTATACTCTTACCTTGAGAAACATTCCATACAGTTCCTGAAACATTAGTGAGCAAGCCCATTTTATTAATAATACTAGTTAATTCTGGAGAACTAGCATCATCAATTATCTCAAGAGCATTACCAGTATATTTATAATAATTTATCCCATAGTCTACAGCTGAATTTCCATTAGATTTAGTCGAATTGGTATCTATTTCTTTGTATTTTGAGTTAGAATCTGCACTTAGAATACACTGCTTTTCTTCTTTATATTCACAAACTTCATTATTATATTTAGTTTCAATGCATTGTCCCCCAAAATACGATGTTGAATTAAAATTTTCAGCACAATACCCACTCGGATCTACAAAATTAACCGGATCGCCACCCACATAAGCATAGCGATTGAGCGAGCCTAAATCGCTAATATCACCACGAATTGGATCTTTACTAACAAAGCGACGTAGCTCTGGCGAGTAATAACGGGCTCGCATGTAGAGAAGGCCATTGTTATCAGTAATAACGCCATCGCGACCGTTATAGCCGAATGGTGTTTCTATCGCTTTGTTTTGTTCTATAAACTCTGGCGCATCAAAGCGTGTGCCAAATGGCGTATAACCATAACGGGCAACCACATCACCATTTTTATCACTAATTGCAACTACTGAACCGCGATAGTCGTAGTGGAAATAGTATTCTTGCAATGCTTGGTTGGCTTTCGATGTTCGCTGAGAAACTAAACCATAAGGGCTGTAGATAAAGTAGTGATAATCTACCGAGTCATCAGGGTTAGTAACTTCTTGCCATGCGATTTGTGGTAAGCCGAGATAATCTGGTAGTAAAGCATAACGAATTTGAGTTTCACCGCTGTCATCAAAGTAGGCTTGCGTATCACGCATTCCTTCAGCGTTGTAGGTATATTGGTGATTGCCTGCACTGGTTAGTTGATTACGGGCATTAAAGCTTAATTCCAAATCACCGACATTGAGTGTATTGCCATCAAGGTCAAAGTCAAAAGTTTCTGAGTTTTTCCTAGCAATACGATTATCTGCAGTATAAGCCATTACTTGTTCAGCTAATAACTCAACAGGCGGTGAAAATTCCGGCGTGATATCTTCCTTGGTTACTTGCCCGATAGCATTGTAGGTATAATGCTGTTCAAGGATTACTGTGCCGTCAGGCGCTGTATCAATACTACTGATTAACCTATTTAAATTGTCATAGGTATTTTCCAGTACAGTACCATTACCACGTGTCACTTGAGTTATGTTTTGGTTAGCATCGTACTCATACTCCGCCGCACTTTCATCACTGTCTAACTTACTCACCGATGTAACCAAATTCAGCGCATTATGCGTGTATTTAATTTGAGTGTTAAAGCTCTGGTTATTATTTAAGTATCGCAGCTGAGTAATGTTACCAACATCATCTATCGCAAAGTTAATTCGCTGATCATCGTCTGCATTTTGTTTGTACTGACCAACGCGGTTAAAGCTGTCGTACAAACGTGAAATAGTAATGTTGTTTTCAGCAATGTTAATAGGGTTACTATTTTGATCATAGCCATAAATAATGGTTGAAATAGGGTCAGTAACACTGGTTAAACGCGAAGCACTATCGTAGTCAAAAATGATTTGTTGGCTTCGCCCATTAGTGATGGTACTTACTAAACCATTTTCATTGTATGAATATTGCAGCGCTACGTTATCAGCCGTGGTTTCAGTTTCGACTTGTGCATTATTGTTAAGAGCAAGTGTACGAGTGTCATCCGCTGGCGCAGTGACACTGGTAACATTGTTATCTTTGTCATACCCCTGCTTAGCAACAAGTGGCTCTTCAGCATTACTGGGATGGGTGATGCTGACTAAGCGAGAAAGTTTGTCGTACACATTATGCCAAGCTTGCGACAAGGCATTGTTTGTTTGGGTAATTTGCCCAAGCAAGTTATACACAAAGGATTGTTTGTTACCGGCAGCATCTTCCATTTGCGTGGTGCGATCCATTTCATCAAACGTTGCTTTACTGGTATTACCTTTAGCATCGCTGGATTCAATTAAGTTGCCGTTTTCATCAAATTCGGCTTCTACTGTATTACCTAACGCATCGGTTGTTTCAATAACTCGGCCTAGGGCATCGCGTTTTATTACTGTTACATTGCCATTAGAATCTGTGCGTTCAATTAAACGACTTTCGCCATCGTATTTGTAGCTATACACAACATCAGGAGTATTGTAATGCTTGCTTACCCAGCGTTTTTCGGTTAAATCTCCTTGACCGTTGTAACTGTACTTAATTTTACCTGCATAGCTTAAGGCTTCGCTGTTATATCGTTTATCACCATATTCGACTACATTACCTCTGGCATCGTATACCCATGTTTCAGCTAAACCTAAAGGATCTACTTTTCGCGTAACTCTTCCTAAACCATCACGTTCATAAGTGGTTACATTCCCTTGAAAGTCTGTTTCAGAGCTAATAAAACCGTCTAAATCATAATAGATGTTACGAGTATAGCCTTCTGGGTTGGTTACGCTGGTTAACAATCCATTAGTAAAATTATAATATGTAACCCTTCCTTCAGGCGTTGTAACACTCGCTTGTTGATTGTTTTCGTTATAAGTAAAATTTGTCGAAAAACCTAAGGCATTAGTAACTGTTTTTAAATTATTAGTTCCTTCAAAATAACTGTAAATACTCTGTTCGTTTAAAGCATTAATATGTTTAGTAATGTTTCGGTTATTGTCATAGTCTTTTTTATCAATTGCGCCATCAGCAGTTAATAATTGAGTAATATCACCATATTGGTTATATGCCATTTCAGAAATATAACCGCGAGCATTAGTGACTTTAGTCGGCTTACCATCAGTATTGTAAATAATGTCTTTTTGCTCATTCAACGCATCGATTTCATTAACTAGTTGATAATTTTTATCAAACTTTTTAACGGTAACTTCACCAATGCGATCGATGATCGTTGTGGTAATAAAGTCGTCCGTTTCTTCATAGCTTAACTTGAGTGTTAAGTTATCATCACGAGAATCTTCTTGTTCAATTGCTCTGCCATGATCATCATAAGTGGTAGTACTAACCAAAACCGAATCAAGCAAATGATTAACAATTTGGTCAAGTGCATTGTAGGTAAATTCTTCAATTGTGCCATCAGCATGATTAATGGTAGTTAATTGATTATTTTGATATTCAAGCGATACACTTTTACCTGCTGAAGTTGTAGCTTGAGTTAAAAAGCCATCATTATTATATAGGTAATTTATGCTTACGTTACTTACTGGTTCGTAAGCTTTTACTAGTCTACTTTGTTGATCAAACTCAAAACTAACACCTTGCCCTTTAGCATTTTCAATGCGAGTTAAAAAGTGAAACTCATTAAAAATATATGTTAAGCGGTTTCTCCGCTCGACTTTAAAGCCACCATTGTCTAGCTTTATAAGTCTGTCTAAACGACAACCAAAACTTTGCGTTGCATAAGTACCATCACCATTAGGGGTAAATTTATGCTGCTGATTGTCAGACCATAAAATAGTGACATCACCGTTAGGCTTTTCACTTATTTGTGCAGCATGGGCATTAGCGAAATCCCAACCGACACCAACGCCACTTTGACCACGAATAAGTGAGTTGTAGCTAATATCAAAGGTAACAGGTACAACACCATTAACTTTTAATAGTTGCTTGTGTTCTACTTTAGCACCATTACTAGGTACTATTGGGTTTGAGTTTCCCTCAGCTTTAAGCTGGCACTGACTAATTACCTGTATAGTTTCATCTTTACCTTCGAACCCAGAAGCTGGATCAATAATTACCGTAATAGCGATAACGGGAATAACTCGTTCAAAAGTGCTTTGATTACCCTCTGAGTCAGTGGCGATAAAACGAATAGTAAGGTTACTTAAGTCATTATTACTTCGGGTATAAGAAAACTGAATATCTTGGCCTGAAGTATCGTTAACAACAACTAGGCGATCTAAATTATTATCACCTTCCCAATCAGCTTGAATACTGTACAAATCATTATCAATATCTTCACTTTTTACCGTTATAGTAAATTGCTGATCTAATATGGCATAACTAGGTATGTTATCGCTCCATACTGACGGAGCATTACTATTAACTGGTGGGGTTACCTCAACATACCAATGTTCACTTCCAACTATAGGCTCATGCTTGTTTTCATTTTGGGTGTCTTTTAAGTAAAAACGCTGTTGCCCTTGTACATCGGGCGTACAAGACATAGTTATTACTGTTTCTGAAAATGAAACTAACTGGCAATGTTCATTTGTACCTTCAATATTAGCAATAACCGAATTAGTTAAGTTTTCGCCCACTAAAGTAAAAGTTGTTGCTGAATCTTTAGGTGCGCGTTTAGGGGTAAAATCAATTAAACGTGTTTCAGTGCTTGGCGTTTCTTGCTCTATAAATACAGCGCTAAGTGTGAAATTTTCTTTTATCAATAATTCACAAGATGCTGTAGTGCAGTCATTCGGTTGACGGCTACGATCATAAGTCCATGAACTGAACTCCCAACCAGTTGCGGCAGCTGCTATAAGTGTTACGTCACTATTATTAGCAAAATCATGACTACAGGTAGAACCACAGTCAATTTCACTAGAGGGCGAACTAAAGACTTTACCTTGACCTTCTATATTAATTTTTAAGTTTGAAGTGGTCTTTTCTCCAGAGATTAAAATAGAACCATCAGGAAAAGGGTCTAACTTAGTACCATTAGGGCTATGAACCTCAAGTTTAAAGTAAACCTCTTGTCCACTCCATTCACTTGCATCAAAACTAACACTTTTATCACCTACTAATTGTTCTTCTTCATATTTATCATCATCACCAATATCCTTATAAGAGCTGTTTATATAATCAGAATTATTAGCATAGTGAAGTCGAGATTTTTTAACTTTCCCTGAATCATGAGCATCAGTAAAAGTAACGGTTACAAGATCATTTTCATCAACTGTAGCTATAAATTTTGTGACTACAGGTGCAGAATCACTCGAAATTGTGAAGCTTTTATATCCCGTATCAACAGCACCATTAACACCATCGGTAGCATAAAACATGATGTAGTAATTACCATCGGCTAAACCTGATACATTGATATTCCAGTCGGTAGTGGTATTTTTTGAACTCGGATCATAACCCCATGTTTCGGCACTACTATCAGTGTTATACGTTGACGTTGGCGATGTTACTGAAACTGTTGAACCAATATCTAGTTTAGTTTTACTACTGTTAAAGATAGAGAACGAAGCACGCGTAATATCCGTATCATCCGTAGTTTTTATTGAAGCCGTTAATTGGTCATTACTTACTGATGGACTGGTTTCAATTGAAATCGTTGGTGCAGAATCACTCGAAATTGTGAAGCTTTTATATCCCGTATCAACAGCACCAT
>JAHDIK010000001.1:0-84921 GCA_020630795.1 Colwellia sp. | reverse complement strand
GTAGTTTTTATTGAAGCCGTTAATTGGTCATTACTTACTGATGGACTGGTTTCAACTGAAATCGTTGGTGCAATAATATCGTAGTTTATTGGTGTTGAATATTTAACTGTTTCAGCTTCTTCGCTATCAAAAACATTTAATCTTGCTGAATAGCTATTCCCAGAACTAACTAGCCCTGATAAATCTGCTTTTGTCCATGTAATACTATATGTACCACCAGCTACATTTGAATATGATTTTTTTGTATCAAATTCATAACTGCCTGACGAACCTGTTTGATTGGCCTTTGAAAGGTATGCATCGACACCCATCGCATTATTTTCAGGGTCATCAACAGAAAAAGTTACTTTCAATCCGTCATCAGGTGTTTGAGTAAAACCACTTATTGTTACATTTGCTGGAGAGTTTGCAGCAAGAACATTTAAAGAACAGAAAATAAAAACAAAACTAACTATTTTTAATAAATATTTCACTAACGACAATCCATAATCTTGGGAGGGGAATATTGTATAAAATTATGTCACAGGCTGTTCATTAAATATACTTCTTTTTCGGTAGGTATTTATTAGTTTAAAGGTAATACTCCAAGAGTATTTGCTTTGACCGAGGCTTGCTCGTTAGTAGTAGCATTAAATTTTGTTCTAACGGTACTTAAAATATCAGAAATATTGCGCTCACTGCAATTAAAGTGCTCTGCAACCTGCTTACTGTTACCAAGAAAAAGGTGCTTTAGAAATACTTCTTTTTGGTGTGTTGTTAAGCCGATAAAGCTTCTCATATGAACATTCAAAACATAGTGATTAAAGTCGCGGGTTATTTTTAATATTTGCTCTGATGAATCGGCCCAAATTTGATCAAAAATATTTTTAGATAGCAAACCAGCAGATAAGCCCATTCCTGCTAATATCTTTTCTTGCCTTAATGGTATTGTCACCCCTGTGACAAGCTCTAAATCGATTAATTGCTTATCAACTTCTTGTTCTACACGAGTTACATTATCCCCGTTATTAGGTTCATTCCACATAAAGTAAGGACACTCAGATAGGAAAACTTGTTTAGCTGTTAAATCTTCATCTAATAACATTTTGTATTTTACATCATCCTGCTTTTCATTATGCAAAGCCAATGAAAGCAAGTCTCGATATGCTTTAGGGTGACTAGTTTTATACACTACCGTTCTGAGCAAACCTATTTCTTCAATACTTTTTTTAGAGTATGCAATGCCATAAAAAATAGTTTTGATTTTAAAGGGTTTTAGTTGATGATGCAGTGACTCCCACAACTCTTTAAAGTTGGCACATACAGAGAATTCAGTTAAGTGTTTTTTACTGCTTTGACGCATTATTGATATATTCACTATTTATTAATTCACTATAAACTAGATTAGTTAACCAACTATATTTTCGCAATAGTCCAACACTTCAAATATAATAAATGCTTCAATAAAAAAGCCCGAATATAGCTATTAGGGCTTTCGTTTAAATAAGGGATTAAGCTTATTTAGGCGTAGAGTAAATTATTTAGTTCAAGGCGCTTTATAGTGATGTTTAGTGTTTCCTAAGCGAACTATAAAGCAACGAAGAAATAGGTAATTTAATCAAGCATAAATTACATCATGCCGCCCATATAGAGCTTATCCAATTGTTTTAACTGAAATTGTTACATGGGACAATGTATCGACACCCCACTTTATACCCCTAATTATTTACTCCTAGATTTAACCTATTGAATTTAAATTGAAAAATTTAATTCCATGTGATTAAAATCTTACCAAAGTAAGATTAGAAGTGTTTTGATGGGTCCATACGCTGATGAAGAATACGGGCAACATCAATACCACTTTCACTAATTTGATAAAAGACAATATTTTATCTACCGGAAAACTTTTAGCACCGTCATAAACATCACTCCTTTCTCTATCAAAGTCAGGGTATTGGGCTAGTTTCAATAAAGCTGCATCAATAGTTTGAGCATACACCTTTGCCTGTGTACTTCCCTAAGACTCAATAGTTGATGAAATTATTTTGAATAAATTGGCTTCAGCTAAAGGAGACAGCCTATAACTAGGCATTCGTATTATCACTCGCTGACTTGCTAGCGACTGAAAGAGAGGCTTGTTCAAAAATATCCATCACACTGTGCGTTGATACCTCGCCAGCAGCTAGCTGCTCAAAACCTTTAGCGACTTCTTCGCGTAAAATTTCGAGCTGTTGATTTTTAGCTGCGTTTTTTTCAAACAACAACCTTAACCCATCACGGATAACTTCACTTGCTGAGGTATATAAGCCATCAGACACTTTTTCAGTAATTCTTCGTTCGAACTCTTTACCTAAAGTAATATTTATATTTAATTCTCCACTTATTCCACCTTCTTATTATGCGCACTATGTGTGCGTAATTCTAGTTTAGCCAAAGAAGCGTAGTCACTATTTTAAATTCTAATCTCTTTAAAATACATATAACACGTTTAAACTTTTTTTTGGGTAGCTTCCAAACGATTTTTAACCCCAAGTTTGATATAAATTCTTGATAAATGCCACTTTACCGTACTTTCAGAAACAAACATTGAATTTGCGAGCTCTTTATTAGATAGGCCTTGTTTTAACAATGTTAGCAACTCACTTTCTCTGTTAGTTAATTTTTCAATTTTATGTTCATTTGACACATATTGTGAAGGTTTTTTTTCACCTTGATGTTTAGGTATATTTTTAAGTTGATATGCTTTACAAATTGCTTCAATGAAATTTAAAACACTGTCGTTAGACAAAGAATACACGGTATTACACCGTTTAGACATAAACTCTGAAAATAATGGTTTTATATGATAACACTCATCTATAAAAACCCCAATTTTGTTATCTATAACAGCTGACTCTATAACTTGGTTAAGAATTCTAAATGATTGATTTTTTTTACCTAAATCATAATGAGCACTCGCATTTAACAGCAATAAATGTACATTTAACTGGTCATATTTTTTTTGGTTGCATTGCCGTATTAGTTCATTTAATAGGTTTAATGCAAGCTGAGGAGACTTATTCACAAGTAAGATTCTAATTTGAATGGACTTAATTTGAATGATTTCCATTGGTGAATAAATTGGGGCCATTTCATCTATAGAATCAAAGCCTCTTTCACTATAGAGTTCATGAGCAACTTTATTGTCACCATTCCTTAATAATATACGTATACGCTCCGATATAATTCCAACCTCAAAGCTTGTTAAATTATAATCTCGCCCAAAAGCTTCTCCTTCTGATAATGTTTTCAATGCCTCACTTGTTCTGTTTTCTCTCTGTTGAATCCTTGCTTTAATAATAAAGCCAATTTGAGCTGTATCAATAACCCCATGTTTATCTATTGAACTAAAACCATTATTAAGATGAAATTTTGCTTGGGAAATATCATTATTTTCACAATATACTTGGCTTAATTTAATATGAAACAACGTACTTGCAAAACTATGCTCTCCCATTTTTTTATTTGCGATCATTAGTGCGTCTTTCAATATTCGTTCACACTCAATTAGGTACCCTTGCTTAAAGTGCACTAAGCCATAAAGAGAGTCTATCCATGCAACTCCATAGTCACAATGAAGTTTTTCAAATGTACTCTTGGCCTGCATCAGTGATTTACGTGCCAAAGAAAACTCAACAGTGTGAAGACAAGTTGCCCCCAACAGGCCCAACACAACACCTTGTTCAAAAGTTGGTGCGCTAGACCACTTGTCCAACCAAATAGGAATTTTTTTTCTTACAGATTTAATAGCGCCACTCATTAGTTCCCTAATAAGAATTAGCATGTCTACGTTAAAGTTAACTATATTCTGCTCACTGATAAGCGCTGGAGTGTAGTTTTTCAATGACGTAATAATATTGTCAGCTTGTTGAAAATCTCTGGTAAACAGTAAGGACCATGCATAACAGATTGCGATTTTTGGTGTTTTAAGTGTGTAGTGAAAAGGAAGCCTATCAACCCACTTCAACAATACACTATGATTACCACGATATTGAACTGCATCTACGACTTCACACCCAATTAAGGTTGATGCTTTTTCAAATTGTTCTCCTAATAAATAATATTCAATGGCTTCTTGTATAAGCCCTTCTTTTTCATGCCACACTGCGGAAACAGCTGTTAGTTTTTGATATTTATCAACACCTTGCTTTAATAACTCGCGTTGTAGGAATTCTTTGAATAAATGATGATAACGAAACCAGTTATTCTCTCGATCTAATCCAAAAACGAATAATCCTTGATTATTTACATAATTTAATATTTCAACCGCAGAATCTTTGTTACACATTTCAACACACAGGTCAGCATTAAATCGATGTAAAATAGAAGTATGAAAAAAGAACTCCTTCACTTCTTCACTTTGCTGACTCAATACGCAATCACCTAGATATTTAACAATGTCTTTATCATTACCAGAAATACTATTAATAAAAGTTTCATGCTGACATTTTTCAGGTATAACAAGGGAAAATAGCTGAGTCGCAGCAACCCACCCTTCCGTTTTACTATGAATTTTTTGAATATCAATATCATTCAATGCAAGATTTGTTTTTTTTGAAAAAAATGTTTTCGATTCTTTTATTGTGAAATTGAGTTCGTTTGCGGAGATTTCTAATAATTTATCTTTAGCTCTGTATTCACTAATAATATTTAATTTCGGCTCACATCTGCTAATAATATAGATGGTTAAATTTTTGGGGGCTTTTTTAAAAAATTTATCAAGCATCGTTAATAACGATTTATCGGTAATAACTTGAAAGTCATCTAATATAATTTTCACAAGCTCATCTGAAGTCTCAATAACATGTAAAAGCTTTTCGAGTCGAGCTTGAGGGTTAGCATTTGGGTAGTATCTTTGGTTCGATATTTGATCAAGCGCTACTCCCGTTATATCAGCATGTAGGTAACTTTCAATAAGGTGAGTAATGAATATATCTTCATCATTATCACTTTCATCCAAGCTTAACCAGCTTACCAAACAACCTAAATTACAGTAATAGTCCATTACTTGAGCTAATAAAGTTGACTTACCATATCCCGAAGGAGCTATTACAAGTGATAAAACAAAGTAATCAACGTCTACAGTAATAAATTTATTTAGTAAACGATGCCTTTCAACTAATTTTTTTCTCGTTTTTTGAGGCCCAAACTTAGTGGTATACAAAGGAGTTATTTTTTGATTACTATCCAAAATTTCACCTTAATTTCTTTGTTTTATTGCGACTATCTAGCTGAGTTAAAAGCACTCTTCGCTATAATCAAAGTTGCTATGACTGTTAATAACATAACACTCGCTCCTGAAATATAAGCTACTGCCCCGAAAAAATCGCCACTCCCATAAGATGTATCACCGACAGATAAGCCTCTGTTCATTGAGAGATTGGCAGCCCAATAAAAAATAGTATTTCCCCAACCAGTTAATAAGAATGACCAATAAATAAACTTGAGTGATGATGCTGAAAGCTTAATCCTTGTGATACAAAGAGCAATAACCATGATCATTATTCCATTAAGTAACCCACCACTATGGGCTATTCTCCACCCTCTTATTGTTCCAGGAATATCTATACTTACATCGAATAAAGGCCATATTTTAATACCATTAAGCATATCAAATGTAAGCATAAACCCGGCAAGTAAGCTAATAAAAATAACGAGCGCTCCGTGCCCAATTAAAGATGATTGTATTTGTTTTTGTGATGTCAAAAACCAAGATTCTTGCTGTTTCATTTTACTTCCTACCGTTTAATTTTAAACTAATTTAATCAGGTTACCAGCTAGCTAAGCACGACGTCTTTGTACTTTTCTCGAAGATCTTTTTTCTGAACTTTACCCGTTGCGCCAATTGGTAAAGCATCAGTAAAAATGAAAGAATCAGGCATCCACCAAGATGGTACTCTTTCTGCGAGAAAAGCTTTAATATCATCAGTATTAACATTTGAATTTGCTGATTTAACAAGTATCATTATTGGACGTTCAGTCCACTTAGGGTGTGCAACACCAATAACAGCGGCTTGTGCTATACCTTGCATCGTTGAAGCTATATTTTCTAATTCAACAGAGCTTATCCATTCTCCACCTGATTTTATAACATCTTTACTTCTATCAACGATTTGCATGTAGCCATCTTGATCGATTGTCGCTATATCACCTGTTTCAAACCAACCATCGGGGGTTGAAGAAGACGTTTCACAACCAAAGTATCGTTCTGATACCCATGCGCCACGCACCAACAAATCTCCAAATGTTTTACCGTCATGTGGCACTATTTCTCCACTCGTATTAATCAGTTTTAGTTCTACGCCATAAGGGCGCCTTCCTTGTTTGCTTTTTAGAGCCAATTGTTCAGCAAAATTCAAGTTTTCTCTAATGTGAGGTTTTGGGGTACACAATGTGGCAACAGGGCTAGTTTCTGTCATTCCCCATCCATGCAATACATTGACATCGTAATCTTGTTCAAACTTTTCAATTAATGAGGTGTTTGGAGCTGCCCCACCAACCAGTAGCTTTCTTAATACTTGAGGTTTACTTGAATGTTGATCCATATAATTTAAGAGCGCAGACAATATTGTTGGCACTCCTGCAATATAAGTGACCTTTTCTTTATCAAGTATATTAAATAAAGCTTCAGCTTGCATATTTGAGCCAGCAAATACCATAGATGCACCAAACATGGGAACAGTATAAGGAAGCCCCCACGCATTAACATGAAACATAGGAACAATAGGACATACAACATCTTGTGATATAACGTCTAAATTTTCTCTATGACTGGAGATTATAGAATGAAGACATATTGAACGGTGAGTATACAATACTCCTTTAGGGTTGCCTGTTGTACCAGAAGTATAACAAAGAGCAGCCCCAATGTTTTCATCTAATACAGGCCATGAAAATGTTGTTGGTTGAACTGCCAGTTCATTTTCATATGAAGTAAAAAAGCTATTATCTTCACTGCTATTTATACCTAAACAAACAAATGTTTCTATACCAAGGCTAAGCTCAGATAATGATTTTGCAATAGTTAAAAAATCATTATCAAAATAGAGCGCCTTATCATTAGCATGTTTGATAATGTATTCAATTTGAGGCATAGAATAACGAGGATTAATCGTATGACAAATAGCACCGATACCTGATATAGCGTAATAAAGTTCCATATGTCTATGTGTATTCCAAGCTAATGTTGCGACACGATCACCAGGCTTAATGCCTTTAGCTATTAGACTATTTGCTAACTGCTTAACGCGTAATGCAAATTCTTGATAGTTACAGCGAAATACAAAATCTTTGTCACAATATGAAATGAGTTCACGAGTACCATATTCAGCTTCAACATATTCAAGAATAGAACTCGTTGTTAATGGAAAGTGCATCATAATAATTTTCTCTTTATTATTTTATAGTGATTCTAATATTCAAAGGCTTAATTTATGGCCATTTTCTAATGAGTGTTTGCATTAATTTACTCATTGCAGTGAATGGAGAATAAAGCAGTTTTATACCAGTAAAATTCCCTAATCCTCTCTGGTTGAGTATTGCTTGCTTATTAGAAAAGGCTTCAAACCCTTCTTTTCCATGATATTTACCTTGACCGCTTTTTCCAACGCCTCCAAACGGCAGGTCATTTTGCAAGTATTGCAATAAAGTATCATTGATTAACACACTACCTGAACGTACGTTTTTGGTAATATATTCTGTCTGGGCTTTATGTTTACTAAAAATATAAAGTGCTAAAGGATCTTTATGAACATCAATTTGTTTGATCGCATCATCGATATCTTCATACGTAAATACAGGCAACAATGGGCCAAAAATTTCTTCGTTAAATATTTCGCTTTCATTATCAGGTTGAATAATTAATGTTGGAGCCAATTTATTACTTTTTTCTAACGATTCCCCTAAAACAATAATTTCACTGCCATGTGCCTGGGCATTGTTAACTAACTTGGTTAATCGTTCATAATGATGTTTGTTAATAACGGAGGTGTAATCAGCATTATCTAAACCATTAGGGTAAAGAGTATTAAACGCTTTTCTAGCAGCGCGAACAAATTCGAGAAGTTTATCTTTATGAACTAATACATAATCAGGCGCAATACATGTTTGTCCCGCATTGAACGCTTTACCCCATAAAGTACGTAATGTAGCTTCCTCAATATCATATTCAGGAGCAATAACAACAGGACTTTTTCCACTTAATTCTAATGTTACAGGTGTCAGATTTTGTGCCGTTGTCATAGCCACTTTCTTGCCAACATTGGTTGAACCTGTAAATAATAAATAATTGAAAGGAAGTGCCGTAAAAGCCTGTGATACATCAACCCCCCCATCGATAATACTTAATACATCGGGTGGAAAACTTTCGTTAATCAGCCGTTTTAATACCGCTGATGTATGCGGTGTTAACTCAGACATTTTGGCCATCACTCGGTTACCTGCAGCAAGTGCGGCTGATATAGGTGCTATTGTTAAATGTACTGAATAATTCCAAGGTGCTATTATACCAACAACACCTAATGGTTGAAGTTGAACCTTACCTGTTGCCGGCATAAACCAAATAGACGTGCGTCGACGCTGAGGCTTCATAAAACGATGTAAATTTTTTATTTGATAACGAATTGAAGAAAGCGAACCTATAATTTCTGCAATTTCAGTTTCATGTCTAGCACGACAGCCAAAATCCTTGTTTAAGGCTTCTGTCAGTTCCTCTGAATTCTGATCGATTAACTTATATAACTGTTTTAGATGATGTAACCGCGAGTTAAAAGTTGGGTATCTATCACGGTCATAACCTTTTATTTGATTATTAAATATACCTTGTAAGGTATCTAACTCACTTGTACCCGAAGAGATAGACGGTATTTGTTGTTTAATTGCTTCTGACACTGTATTCATGAAGATTATCTCAATAATTGTTTGATTTCTTAATGTTAAAATCTGTAACCTACAGACACATAAACAACGGACGGATCAATTTTAAGGTCAACAGTACGTTTAGTACCTACAGCATCAGTATCAATATTTGCTGTAGAATCAACATCAATCCATAAGTAATTAGCATTTAAGTACCATTGTTTATTTAAATTAAATCTAAGCCCTACTTGAAAAGCTAAGCCTAAAGAGTTATCCAATTGCACATCAGTGTTACCACCCAAAGCACCATTAAGGGTTGCTGTAGGCTCTTCATTACTAAATATTGTATAATTGATACCTGCACCAATGTAAGGTTTAAAATTACCCAAATCGTCAAACGTGTAATTAACTAATACTGTTGGTAATAACACATCTACGGTAGATAAATGTCCCATTCCTTCTAACGTTCCAGACGCATGAATATCAAAATCAATCAGTGGGGCAATGTAAACTTGATAGCTTATATTGTTGTTTTGAAAATAATTAACAGACATTCCAATCGAGGATGATGACTTAACGTCAACACTGTTTTTTGGTGGTAAGCCTGGACCACTTACTTCACCGTTATCATCATTTGGTGTTAAGGCGGCATAACCAAAATCAACAGAAAACGTCGAGGCTTCATTATCTGCATAGGTGAATGTTGACACCCCAAAAGAAATATATGCTATGCAAAACATAATGATTTTATGGAATTTGTTGTTATTCATTTGTAAATCCTCAGTAGTTTTAGTGTATTAAGATTTAAACAGTTGTTTTATTTATTAAAGATAATTTTGTTAAACTGTTCTTTCTTTAACCATTATTGATGGCACATTCAAAAAATGAACCATACGAAAGTATGGTTTTTAATTTATAAAGAATGGATAAATTAAAAAAAGGATAGTGCTAAGGTCCCAACCTACTTAGAGGTTGTAAATCAACAAACAAGAAAACCATACTTTTGTCTAGTGCTAAATCTGTAAGAATTGACTTTACTAAAACAACATCCATTTACGCCGACTTGTTCTGGCTATGTATCAACAAAATTTTAGTGGGAGAGTCAACATGACTACAAACGAGTCACATACACATCCAATGGATAATATTGAAGTGCGACCATTGAGGTTTAATTACGAAAACGTAATGATGCAGGACCCTGTTTGGAGTCACTCTAATCCCTTATTTTCTATTTATATTAATGCTCTTGGTATACACGTTCCTTATTTTGAACGTTTTCTGGTCATGGCATTTCGAGATATTAAAAAAGAAATCACTGATGAAAAACTACAAAAAGATGTTAAGGCTATTATTGGTCAAGAAGCACATCATGGTCGTAATTTTATTGAATTCAATAAATTTTTAGCCAAACGGTATCCTGAAGTTACTAACTTAGATTTACGTGCAAAGGGTTATTTTGAAAATAAGCTAAGTGATAAATCCGACCGAAGAGCACATATAGGTTATATAGCAGGATATGAGACGTTTACTTATCTAGGAGGAATGATAATTCTTGATGGGTACGAGAAATGGATGAAAGATGCAGATCCCGTTATACGTTCTTTATGGCTTTGGCATCAAGTAGAAGAGGTTGAGCATGGCGCAGTAGCTTTTGATGTTTACAAGCATTTTTACGGAAAAGACGAGTGGTATCGAAAAGCTATGATCGTTAAATCTTTAGCGCATATAGCTTATGAAACATGGCTTGCATATGTACCTATGTGCAAAAAAGAAGGTTATTTTTCGTCTCCAAGTAAAGCAGTAAAAGCAATAGGATTTTATTTAAGCTTTTCATGCAAGTTAGCTATAAAAGCCCTACCCGTTTTTTCAAAAAACTACTCCCCTAGACTACATCAAACAGATAGTTTTGAACAAAATAAAATAGCGGTTGGTTGGCGCGCTGAATATACAAGCGGAAAAGAAGTCGACGCCCTAAGTAGTGAGGCTGTTATGCAGCTATCAAGTAAAACCTAAAAAGTACGTTGAATAAGGTGAAAGTTATATGAGCTCAAATAAGTTATGGCAGTGTATTACATGTGGATTTTTATATTCTGAAAGTGAAGGTATACCAGACGAGGGAATCCCTGCTGGTACCAAGTGGGAAGACGTACCTGATGATTGGTGTTGCCCTGATTGTGGTATGGATAAATCAGATTTCACTATGGTGGAAGCAGGTACTAGCGCTTTAGGGTTTTAAACACAGATTAAGCTTTATAAAAAATAGAGGAATAAAAATGAATGCACCTTGCATTATAATTGGTGGTAGTCATGCTGCATCTCAATTGAGTATAAACGTAAGACAACAAGGCTGGACTGGAAGAATCATGGTTATTAGTAAAGAATCATCTCTACCCTATCAACATCCACCTTTATCAAAATCATTTTTATCTGAAGATAAATTGGTCGAAGATATTCTATTAAAACCAGCAGAAATATATACCAAAGCTAATATTGAATTTCGTTTAAATGTTGAAGTAAATAACATTGATCGAGAAAGAATGGAAGTGACGTTAAATACGGGTGAAACGTTAAGTTATAATAAATTGGCGTT
Source organism: Colwellia sp. (assembly GCA_020630795.1). GTDB lineage: Bacteria > Pseudomonadota > Gammaproteobacteria > Enterobacterales > Alteromonadaceae > Pseudocolwellia. The sequence goes on along the minus strand of JAHDIK010000001.1, from coordinate 73,457 downwards.
ATGTACTGGTGCAAGTGCAATAAAAATTCCATTATCAGACGGTAATTTGACCGGTGTTCATTATTTAAGAAATGTAAATGATGCTATAAAAATTAAAAAGGGCATTAAAGCAAAAAAAAATGCCGTAATTATTGGTGGTGGTTTTATTGGCCTAGAAACGGCAGCAGTACTCAAACAACAAGGAATGAATGTTACCATTTTAGAAGCTCAAAACAGTATTTTACAACGGGCAGTCTCTCCTGAAATAGCCCAATATATTATGGCTTTACATCAAGAAAACGGTGTTAACATTATAACCTCTAGTATGGCAGAAACACTTGAAGGCACGGATAGCGTTACAGGAGTGAGATGCGCGTCAGGCACTTTGATTCCTGCTGAATTAGTTATTATAGGGATTGGCGTAACGCCACAAACCGCATTAGCTGAACAATGTAAATTAGCTACCAATAATGGTATTTCCGTTAATAAATATGCATTAACAAGTGATCCTAATATAGTAGCCGCAGGCGATTGTACCAATTATTTTCATGAATTGTATCAACGTAATGTTCGATTAGAATCCATTCAAAATGCTTTAGAACAATCAAAATCCGCAGCAGCAAGTATTGTTGATAAAAACATTTCGTTTAGTCGTAACGTTCCGCGCTTTTGGTCTGATCAATATGACATAAAGTTACAAATATGCGGTTTGTTTGATGGCTATGATGAAATAGAAATTGAACAAGACCTAGAAAAACGAAAATTGAACGCTTTGTATTTTAAAAAGCGAACTTTAGTTGCAGCAGTCGCTGTGAACAATCCTAAATTACTAATGCAGGCACAAGCAGCAATTAAAGCTCAAATTTCTTTAAATGATGAGCAAATACAACAAATATTGATGCTACCAAATTAAGTTATATACACATACAGATAAGTTTTTATCTGTATGTGTACGGGGGGGGAAAGTGATCAAAAAAATCTATAACATGTCGTTGAAAAAAAAGTCAACGTTACTATTGACAGCGTTAGCTATACAAGTTTCTGTTGTATTTATTGGAATATACGAGCTTTCAAAAATACAGACCTTTACCTACTTAGAAAGAGAGCATGCTGTTGCAATTAATGATGCGTCAGTAAAAATGAGTAAAATTCGGAATGCTCAAGATACTACAATGATTTTCCAGTATTTGTTTACACAAAACTCTTCTGTTGGAGTAGATCGTATTGTTCTTCATGCAAAAGACATAGTGGAGGTTTGTATCGATCGGTTATATTCCATTGAACTTTTGCTATTTGAAATGGTTGGGTTTGGAGAGGTTATCAAACTATGTGAGCAAGATGTTATTGATGCCGATGAGAGTTTAAGTATTTTGGCAGATCTAAAAAGGTTGGATCATATTGAACCTAACAATAAATTATTAAATCGTTTGGTTCCTATTATTGATAATATGGTTGATGGCTCAGAGAAGTTTTCACTCTTGATGCCTCAAGTGAGTGCTTTTATAAAAAATATCGTTATGTGGTTAATACCTTTATTTTCAATAATTATGGCAGCTATATTATATTTAGTTTTATTTGATACTCGGAAAAAGTTAGGGCACCTCTCTGAAAAAATGAATTATATTCGAGTATCAAGTAACTTATCTGAACGTATTACTATTGCAAATGTGAATCACGAAGATACTGAAGATGAGGTGCTTCATGTATGTAACGATTTCAATGTTATGATGGATAAATTTGAGACGGTTATTAAGAATGTTGCTTTGATGAGTAGAACACTTTTTGATACTTCAAAGCCTTTGATTGAAGCGTCAAAATCTTCTCAGGAAAAAATGATTGAACAAAACAAAGCAGCAGATAATATTGTGGTTTCGATGGAGGGGTTTGTTGGCGCAATAAATGAAATAGCCCAAAATACAAATGCAACATCGGTATCAGCAAACAAAAGCTTTGATGATTCCAATGCAGGACAAAAAACGTTAGTTGAAGCAAAGAGCTCTGTTGGTAACTTATCTGAAAGCTCAGATGAAATGCAACGTTCGGTTGAAGTATTAAATCAAAATTCTAATTCAATTTCTTCTATTATTGATGTGATCAGAAGTATATCGGAACAAACGAACCTTTTGGCACTGAATGCCGCTATTGAAGCAGCCAGGGCTGGAGAGCAAGGTCGTGGTTTTGCAGTTGTAGCGGATGAAGTGAGAGCTCTAGCTTCTCGTACACAACAATCAACAGAAAGCATACAAACGATGATTGACCAATTACAAAAAGGCACAGGGGGGATGAATCAATTAATTGTTTCAAATGGTTCGTTAGTTAATCATTTATTTGCAGAAATGGAATCTGCGAATACAACCTTATCAGATATTGCCAATTCAACAGAACAAATTAAAGACATGAATATGCAAATTGCTACGGCTACAGAAGAACAATTATACGTTGTAGATGAAATACAAACTGGCGTTAGATTTATGAAATCTATCTCAAATGAAACAAAGGATGCAGTGACTAATGTATTGGAAAATTTTGATGATATTTCTGACGTGATTAACAAAATGAACCAAACGGTTGCTCAGTTTAAAATATCTGAAATTAATAAGCTTTAGATCATAAATACGCAAAATATAAGCTGTTGTTAAACATTAGAATCAAAAAAGGCTATACAATCATCTTTTGCAAACATGGGCAACAACTTTGTACAGGCCATGAAGCAATATCTCGACCTAATCACTAGAGTACTTAAAATTTGACTAATACAAATGAAATTGTTCTTCACCATCTTAATGATGTGTTACACGTGAGAATCAATAGACCTGAAAAAAAGAATGCATTAACAGGAAATATGTACGACGAAATGCGTTGCGCCTTAGAATCGGCGATTGAAGATAATGCTATCCGTGCGGTTCTTATTTACGGGAGTGAATTTTCATTTACTGCTGGAAACGATTTAAGCGACTTTGATAAGGGCCATATTGATGGGGAATCACCAGCAGCTAAATTATTAAATACATTGCACTTATTTGACAAACCCATAGTCGCAGCTGTATCAGGTCTTGCTGTTGGTATAGGTGCAACAATATTATTACATTGTGATTTAGTCTATGCTTCACCTACGCGGTTCAGAATGCCTTTTATTAACTTAGGAGTGTGTCCCGAAGCTGGAGCAACTTTATTGCTTCCTATGTTTGCAGGACACAGAAAAGCTGCAGAAATATTAATGTTAGGTGAATTTTTTGATACATCTACTGCGATTGATATTGGTTTAGTTACTGCTGAAGTTGAAAAGAATGAACTTTTAGACATGTCGATTAAAAAAGCAGAACACTTAGCAAAAAAACCGCTTAATGCGCTTAAAGCCACTAAAAATTTAATGAAGAAATCGCAACGTTCTTTGTTGACTGAGCACATGAAAGAAGAACTTTGCCATTTTTCTGAATTACTTAACTCCCCTGAGTCTAAACTTATTAGAACAACGTTATTAACTAAATAGCTCTCTTTAGATAATAATGCATAATAGAAACAACTATACTTCTTATAAGCTTTTATAGTATAACTTTTACCTTTACGTTTTGGAAAAACGTGTTGTCTCAGGATTCCTATTGCCTTTATTAGGACGAGGCACTATATCAATAAAGCCTATTCATTAAGAAGTAGACTTAATTATATGTGGTGTCTCGCCCTAACAATGATAAACAAGGCAGATAGTAACTTTTAATTTTCCAATGCTTTCATGAGGTATTTTAAGGAGATTAACTACTTTATCTCAAAAGCATAGGCAATTTGTGTAGGCGAACCTTTTCGTAATTTAATTTTTAATCCATCCGGTTCTTGTTGCCAAGATTCAACATAATCACCATTGAGTGATTTAACCGATTTAAAGCGACGTTGATTCAACAAGCTATTATCTTTAGCTAGAGCAACAATGGTTAATTCATCTACAGGTGTGCCTAACGCGATAGCATAGAGAGTTTCGCCTTTTGTGGTAAATCTTATGTCATCAGACGTATAGTCAACATGTTTGGTAAAGTGTCCACTTCCAATCATTTGCGTTGGACCTTCCCCATATATAGTCCAAGGGCGAGTTTCATAAATAGCTGCTCCATTTATTTTCAACCAGTCTCCAAGTGCTTTTAAAACAAGCCTTTGATTTTGAGGAATAGAACCGTCAGATTTAGGACTGATATTTAGTAATAACTGCCCATTTTTTGAAACAATATCAATAAAATCATGAATTACCCATTCTTTAGGTTTAATAGGCAAACCTTCGACATATGACCAACTCCACTTAGAGATAGTATCATCAGTTAACCACGGTGCTCCCGTCAGCTTATCACGACGACCTTGTTCAAAATCTTCAACTGAAAATGTTGACGGCATGTCTTGATCTTTATGTGTCATCATCACCTCTTTACCCCACTTTTGAGCTGCATTAAGGTAATACTGGGCAAAGTCATATCGCGTTTTTTGAGGAATTTGATCAAGCCACGTATCAAACCAAATAATATCCGGTTGATACTTGTCTATCACTTCTTTTAATGTACCAAGCCAAAATTCATCAAGCCATTTTTCTTCTTCAATATTTCCGTACAATAGAGCCAACTTTGGATCTTCCGATGCGGTGGCTAATCCCTCAACATAAGGAAAATGAGAATTCCAATACGCATGATAACTATCGAGATGCCCGTAGCGTTGCATAGCCTCTTCTTTATTCATGCCCTTATAACGTTGTAAATTACGGGCATGATGAAATGTTGTAATCAGTTTCATATCACGTTTACGCAATGCTTTCGCTAATTCTCCTGTAATGTCACGCTTGGGCCCTATTTCGGCCGAGTTCCATGGCGTAATATCACTTTCCCACAACGCATAACCATCATGATGCATAGCTACAGGTCCAGCAAATCGCGCACCAGAATCTTTAAATAATTGCGCCCATTCATCCGCATCAAATTTCTGGGCAGTAAATAAGGGGAATAAATCATGGTAAGCAAATTCAGATGGATGTCCGAATTTTTCAGTATGCCACTTTAGAAAATCATGATGGTAACCTTTTTTTCGCCCTTTCCAGTCTTTGTCTTCAAAGTCAAAATGCATCCAGCGTGGGTACCATTCATTTCCATGGGCAGCTACCGTATATGGACCCCAAGTAAAATATATTCCTAATTTTGCATCTCGAAACCAATCGGGGGTTGAATAATGTTTAGCAAGACTAACTTCATTAGCCTGATACTGCTCATTTGATTTTGCGTGAACTATTGCACTGCCCACGATTGCAAAGCTCAAGCTAACACTAGCAATCATGGTCATAAATTTGTGTAAATACATATAATGCCTATTATACTGTTGATAACGGTGCTTATTCGAAAGTTCGAATGAGCGATAAAATTACAGCAATAAAAGCAAAGTTAATTATTTCATTTAATAATGAGTCATTATCTATACTTTTTGCTCATTTAGTAATTGTCATGGCTGTATCATGTATTTCATTTTTATTTTTCTATTATTGGTAACTGTTCAGTTTTTAAAGCAATAAATTCAATTTCATCTCCAGATAACGCCTCATCAAATACAATTAATTCAGCTATTGCTCCATTTAAGTTTCTTATAGGGTTAGCACGTTGTTGGCTATCCCAGTTACCAATGAGTGCTTCTCCAATTTTCCAATAAGACGATTTAGCAGTAAGCGTTTTGTTGGTAACAAGTTGACCATTAATATACATATTGACCTGTTGAGTATTTTGATTAACGGTTGTTGCTAGATGGTACCAAGAGCCTGATGCTGCGGGTGTAAAAAAGGGGCTATGATTAAAATGTAATTCTTTGCCTTGATCCGTCACTAAACCTAAAACAAAAGTTCCGTATTGCTTATTGCTAAAGTCACCAAGTTGCCAGTGGATATCTCCCGCTTTAAAACCATCGGTTAACAATAATGAGTTATAAGTTCTATCTAAACTATCAATTTTAACCCAAGCCGCTAACGTAAAATTTTTCAATGATTTATCTACGTTTACCCTTATTCTATCCCCTGGTCTTTTAAATTGTAGAGCCGCTTTTCCTTCCCAAGGACCTTTTCCCCATTGCGCGCCGATAATGGCTCCAGTGTATTCATTCATTTCACTGGCAACATTATTAAGTAAACGAGGTTTATCAATATTTTGTTCAAAATCATAATAAGCAACAACTGCAGGATGTTGACGTATTTGTTCTCTCATCATTTTCCACTGCTGAATATGTTTCACTGACTCTGTTTTTCCTAATACCTCCATATGATTAAAGTGACTAAATGACGCTTTATTTGCTGAGCTTTTTTGCCAATTTTCAATATATTCATCGTCAAACTTAAGGGCTTGCCCTTCTTTCACTTTTCGGTTTTTACCCTGCGAGCTCCTTGCTTCTACTAAACCATCAAAAACGTGTACTTGACTTAGCCCTTCACGGTCAACTTCAACACCAATAGCTGTACCTAAATCGACAATAGAGCTTTGCGGCGTGTCGATAGTAAATCCAATAGCTACTTCAGGCACATCTGTCATCACTTTACCTTTATGTAACCGTATATGCTTATCGCTTAAAATATCGAGATGAGCGGGCCCTGAAATCTTTAGTAATGCACCTTGATAAAACTCTAATGCGATAAAACCTTGTGATATTTTAAATTCACTTGGTATGACTGAGTTCCCTATTTGATATTTGCTGCCAACAGGCAAGCCTATCGATTCTGTAACAATTGCAACACCGGCATCCGCCAGCTCTATCGATTCAAGATGACTTGGTTGTACATCTGTATTATCTAACAGTAAAGTTAAACCTAATATCAAACTTGCAGCAAGACTCAAACCACTAATGCTCCATGGTAATATTCGTTTTCGAACAACAGAATCATTTTTAGCTTGTTCCGTTTTATCAATTGCTCTCATGACTTGTTGATTGAAAATATCAAGTGAAGCACTTTTTTCTGTATTTTCTATGACTTGATTGATAAAAACGGTATGTTTATCACTAGACAATAATGCTATCCGGATCATTTCATCTGTTTCTAACTGTTTACGCAGCTGTAGCATTAATTCAGCATTATTTTTAATTAGCGCAATGAGTTTATCAACGCCTTCCTGACAAATATCATCATCCAGTAATTGTGCTAACAAACGATTAAAATCAGCTTGCTCATTGATATCATTACTCATAACTTATTCTCCATGCACGAACGAAGTTTTTTACGGATCCGAGTTAAGGCTATCCGTAAAGCATTGCTAGTCATTTTAAATTGTTTAGCCAGCATTGATGTATCCTGTTCATCATAATATTTCACCATCAGTATTTGTTTACTTGTTTCTGGCAACTGATCAATACACATATTTAAAACACTTAATTCCTCACCACAAACCTCATTAATATTGGTATTATTTTCAGCTTCATTAATTAAATGATGACTTAATTTTTCATTCATAATGCGTTGTTGCCGAGCTTGTTTTCGTAATTCATTCCGTACTAAATTTCGTGCTATACCAAACAGCCAAGAACCAAAATCAAGCTCTGCATCAAAACTATCGAGCTTATGATAAGCCAGTAGAAAAGTTTCTTGTGCGATATCGTCTACGGCACAAGAATTCACGCCTAAGCTTCGAATAAAAGCTCTTAAGCGAACATGATATTGCCGTACAAAAACGTTAAAAAGTGTGTGGTTTTTATTCATTTATTATAAATTTATCAAGTATCACGATTGGTAAATTAAACTCAGGCTTACTTAACCATTGTCTTAAACAGCCATAACATTTCACATCAGTTGAATATTGATAGATGACGCTCTAAACAGAATTACAGCATCCAATTACTTAAAGGGAAGGGCATTTTTTGTATGTTCTTCATGCTAGTAAACTCACCATACACAACCAACTATGGTTAACTTTACTTTTGTGAGATGATATTGAATCGATTACATAATTCAAATAATTGACATCAAATGCACTTTCTCAAATTAATTTCGCCTCTCAAACCAAGATAAGTTTAATGACCACTATGACGACTTTCCAACCACGCTTTAGGGGATACACCCAGTTTTTTCCTAAATACTCGTGCTAAAGCTGAGCCATTTTCGTAACCAACCGCGTTGGCAACTAATGCTACGGGTTTGTTTTGCTGTAATAAATCTTTTGCGACAACAATACGCCAATCAATTAAATAGTCACCTGGGCTTTGGCCAACTGTACGTTTAAAAAGTTCGGCAAATTTAGAGCGTGACATTAATGCATGTTCGGCCATTGTTTCTAACCCCCATTGCTGCTCAGGCGCTTCATGAACAGCTAGTAACACCCTTGATAATTGAGGATGAGCTAAACCAGCCAGTAAGCCATAGTGCATAATATCGTTAGTGAGTACGTGGCGAAGCACATGAATAAGAAACATATTGGTGAGCAAATCAATCATAGGCTTTCGCCCGTACAGATCTTGAAATGCTTCATCAAATAATGATTGCGCGGTTTGCTTAAGCTGCGGACAATCACTAAATTTAAAACATAGTAATGACGGCAGCGCATTAGCGATAGGATTAGTGCTGCTTTCATCATAAATAATGTTAGCGCATACCAATTCAGGTGGATTCTCTTCACTGCCAATAATTCGATGTGAGTGAGGTGTCGGGAAAAACAGTACTGTAGGCTCATCAATCATTTGAGAGTTTCCTTTCTCGTCAATAAAAGTAAGCGCACCACTGCGTAATAAATGCAAATGCCCCTGATTAGGTTCTCGATTGAAATTACTTATCCCACATAAATTACCCGTGAAGAAAACTTCTGTATTCATTGAGAAGCGCTGCAAAATTATTGAAAGTTGATCCATATTTTCCTCATTTTTAGCCATTTTGGACGATTGGGTTCAAAGTTAGGACTATGTCAGTCCTTTTGACTAATTGAAAGTCTTATATTATCAACCAAGGAAGACGTCCTTATTAATTATTAAACTTTGAACATTAAATACTGGAGAATAAAATGAGACTTTCATCATTAATTAAAACAACTTTCGCTAGCTCAGCATTATTGGTTAGCAGCATGAGTTTTGCAGCCAACATTGAAGTCAATGCAAATGACAATGATTTGGCGATAAAAGGTTACGATAGCGTTTCTTACTTTACTAAAGGTGCTCCAACTAAAGGCTCCAAAGAATTTACTGCGGCATACAATGGTGCTGTTTACCAATTTTCAAGCGCAGAAAACCGAGATTTATTTAAAACGGAGCCAAGCAAGTATGCACCACAATATGGTGGTTTCTGCGCCTTCGGTGTCACCATGAATCGAAAATTTGATACTGATCCAACAGCGTGGCATATCCGTGACGGTAAATTATATTTAAACCTTAACAAAGACGTGCAAAAGAAATGGGCAACAGATATTCCAGGTTATATCGAAACAGCACAAGCTCAATGGGGTGACATTAAAGGGTTAACTGAAGAGCAAATCGAAAAAGTATACGAGTAACAGTCAACCATATAAGTGAGGTTTTAATTATGAAACAACTAGCATCAACCGACTCTTTTGATGATTTGTTAACACAACATGAATGCTCATTATTATATTTTACCGCCTCATGGTGTGGACCTTGTCAGTCAATGTCCCCCGTTGTTGAGGGAATCTCTAAAATGATGAGTGATCGATTTAACACTATTAAAATTGATGTTGATAAGTCTTCAGAAGTTGCGGCAGATTATGGCATACGTAGTGTACCAACCATGATGGTAGTTAAAAACAATGAAATAATTGACCAACGTGTTGGCGGGTTACCGCCACAGCAATTATTGCAATGGTTAGAGCAACATACTTAGTTGCTCATTTGATAAAAATAGAGGAAGTATTATGAATAATAAATTATTAGTTAGCGCCGCATTAGCAGCAGTAATTTCTACGGGTATAGTTGCACCTGCAGAAGCAGGAGGCAAAAAAGAAAAATGCTACGGCGTGGCCAAAGCAGCACAAAATGATTGTGGAAACCTAGCGGGTACTCATTCATGTGCAGGACAATCAAAAGTTGATAACGATAAAGGTGAGTGGAAGCTAGTAGAAAAAGGTACCTGCTCAACACTGGGTGGATTATCCAAAAAAGAAGCCAAAAAGTTATATAACGCAACAAAAAAGGCGTAGGAGGTTAAATATGTTGGCAAACAACAAGGCGTTATTAGTTGGCATTGGATTAAGACATCCGCATTTTGCCGACATATTGACTTCCCCTAAGCAAATTGACTTTGTTGAAGTGCATTCTGAGAATTTTTTCGGTAGAGGTGGTGCTGCATTATCAGTGCTTAGCCAAGTAAGAGAAAATTATAATGTAAGTTTGCACTCAACCTCAATGGGACTTGGCTCTAAAGCCGATATTCCTATGGAATATTTAGAGCACTTAAAAAAGTTAACACAGACGATTGATCCATTTTTAATGTCTGAGCATGCTTGCTTTACTTGGGGTAAGCAACATGGACAAATGATGCATAGCGGAGATTTATTACCCATTGCTCATACGCATTTAAATTTAACGCGTATGTGCGAACAAATAGACAAGGTGCAAACATTTTTAGGCAGAGAGCTTATCATTGAAAATGTTTCTGCCTATGTGAGGTTTGATGCTAGCTATTTATCTGAGGCTGAATTTTTAACTGAGCTTTGTCAGCGTACAAGTGCAAAAATACTGTTAGATATTAACAACATTGCCGTTAATAGTTTGAATTTTGAGCAGGGAAACATCCAACAATCGATTGCTGATTATATCAAGGTGCTGCCTGTGGATAGTGTTGCACAAATTCATCTCGCGGGTTGTCAAATACCTGATACGGGAGAATTAGTAATAGATGATCATGCTTGCCCTGTTTCTGATGATGTTTGGCAAGGGTATCAACTAGCCATTGAGCGGTTTGGCGCTGTTCCCATCTTGATTGAGTGGGATAACAATTTGCCTCAATGGTCTGTGTTGGTTGATGAAGCACAAAAAGCCCGTGATATCGCACAAACGGTTTTATCAAGGAAGCTATCATGAATGCGCAAGATGAGAATAAATTAGAAAGCAGTGCTGAAGTACTCATAAACGAACAACAACTTTTATTAGCTGCCATATGGAGTGATGATCCTCAATTTATCGCTGAAAGTGGTTTCAATGTTGAGGGGATTAACGTTTACCGCCGAAATTTATTTGCAAATGCAGAGCGATCCTTAAGCATTAGTTTCCCTACGCTTTTTGAGTTGCTTGATAGCGACGCTAGCAAACATATAACTCAACTGTTTTTGAAATCATCACCGCCTAACCAAGGTGATTGGGCTCAATGGGGAGAAGCATTAACAAGCTTCATCACTACCACAGAAGTTGGTCATCAATATCCCTATATTGAAGACTGCACTGCGTTAGACTGGCATGTTCATTGTGCACTGCATGGCGTTGATCAAACATTTGAACAATCGTCGTTACAAGTACTAGGCGAGCACGAGCCTGAGCATATTTTTGTTAAATTCAATGCAAATGTGGCATTGCTTGAAAGCAAATACCCTATTGTTGATATTTTTTATGCACATCATGGCGAGGATGAGTCACAACGGCAAACCGCTTTGAATCATGCCCAAAAAGCATTGGCATCGCCTTTAAAAAGACAAACTGTGATGACTTATCGACCTGAGTTTCAGCCCAAAGTAACAACTCTCACGACTAGTGAAGCTGTTTTTATGCGCAGCTTAATGTCAGGAGATTCACTTGCTAATGCACTCGATACCGTCAATGAAAAGTTTCATTTTTCATTTGAAAATTGGCTCGTAAAAGCCCTCAAACTAAATTTAATTTATATATTTAAAGAGAATTAATTATGAACACCTTAAAACAACATCTGACACCTTTTAGCCAATTTTATATCGCACTGGCCAGGAAAATTAGCCTATTAGAGCCGTTAGCATTGCTCGCCGCTCGTATCTATGTGGGGTGGGCATTTTTCGCTTCAGGATTAACTAAGTTAAGAGACTGGGACAGTACCTTGATGTTATTTGAATATGAATATCAAGTACCAGTACTACCGTTTGAGTTAGCCGCTTATTTAGGGACCGCAGCAGAAATCATACTGCCCATTTTATTGATGGCGGGCATAGCCAGTCGATTTTCAGCTTTAGGACTCTTTTTTGTCAACATTGTTGCCGTGATCAGTTTAGAAGATATTGCCGCGGCAGCCTTTGCGGAACATGTTTTATGGGGAACACTGCTACTGCAAGTCGTTATTTTTAGTGGTGGTCGCTTAGCGTTAGATCGCTTTATCGAAAAGAAGCTTTTGATACAAAAGTAAAAGAGAGGATATATTAAAATGAGTATACCTATACCACACCGCCCAAGTGGCTTTCTCCTTGGCGATGCCGCAGCTCAAATAACGATAGATGCCTTTATTGATATTCAATGTCCGCATTCACGTAAAATTTGGCCAACCTTGCTTGAGGTTGCCAAACACTATCAAAATAAATCGGTCAGCTTAAGGGTTCACTTGATAACGCTAAGTAATCACCGGCAAGCTTGGGATATGAGTTTAGGTCTGTTTGCATTAGCTGAAGGTGATGCCAATAAGTTCTATGATTTCACCTCTTTTATTTTTGAGCGCCAATCACAGTTTTATAATGATTGTTTTCACGATAAAACCCATACTGATCTTTTACAGCTTGTGGCGAGTTTTGCTCAGGAACATTCAGGTCTAGATAGTGAAACATTTGTAAAAAGAATGGCCGATAGTGATATTTATGAGAAAGCACGTACCCCCATTCGCTATGCAGCAACTAAGGCGGTATGGGCAACACCAACATTATTTATCAATAATGCCAATAATGTGCCTGTTGATCATAAATCGACTTTGGCTGATTGGCAGGCTGTTATTGAACCATTATTATCAGCTTAAACGATAAACTTTCATTGCCAAGTAGGTCATGATCTTTTGATTCAATCATAAAGTATTGGGACGTGTTTAATACCTAGAAACTTGAAACAATGAGAACAAAAATTGATTTACCTAGAAAATTGATTGAAGCACTTGATAGCAAAGACTATAACGGTCATTCAGTTGTAAATTTATTACCTTTACATTGTGTATATTTATGAGAAAGAGGTAAATTAAAAATTGACCTTTAATTTACCTCTAGAATTCAAACCTTATACCAACTCCATTAAATAACAACCACTCAGAATACGTCCAGCGGATATAGAACAAGGCGTCGTTGTGAAGGAATGGCTGTCCCTTTTCAAATAGCGAGAACGCGTGCTAAATTCGCTGGTGTATTCCCTTTAGGCGACTTTAAAACGAACTGACTCTGCGTTGCTTAAATTCGAAAGAGCACCACTATTACTTCATTCAAGCGCCTTAATTCAGTTCGTTTTAATTGTAGCTGAGTGATTAATTATTTAATGGAATTGGTATTACTTAAATTAGTTAGTCCAATTACCAAAAAAGCTTCTTTGTGGACGACCGCGTACTTTATTACCTAGCAAATACGAAATTGGGATTACGATCATACCTATTAAAGCATGACCAAAAAAATCACCATAAATAATATGTCCTACTAAAGCCATTGCCATATTAATAAAATATGCTGAATAAACCATATCTCGTAAGTCGTTATATCTATGGGTAACAATGACTAAAATTGCGATTAATTTTAAATAAGCTAATGGGTAAACTAAATATGTTGGATAACCAAAAGCAGTAAAATAGTCTGCCTGAGTTTCATGAATAACATGGTATGAAATTGCTGCCCATGTTAATAAAAATAAAACAATACCTGTGCTTACCCAGTATAAAATTTTGGTAAATAGCTGAGGTTTATATTCTGTTGTTGATGTTGTCATTATTTATTCTCCACCATGAACAAAAATCACTTCGCGCATAACCTGCCAAGCATTGTTTTCTTTTATTAAATCAATACTCAAGGTGATTTTCTGCTCTTCGGCCATTAATTTAACTTTACGTGAAATTAAAACATGAGCATTTTTGTCATCGGCATCAATACGGTGAAATTCAGCCCAAGTATTTAATGCTGGTTCATTGTTATCACGTTTATTCTGAAATAAACCTTTAAACATAGCTTTATCTGCAATAGATGTAGAACCCGAAGGATCATGCATAAACACCTTTAAATTATTGTGATAAATTCTTTCTAGTGCATCAACATTAAAGCTGGTTCCAGCTTCTATAAGTTCGTTAATTAATTGCTTAACATCTGTTTCATGTGTATTTGTTGTCATCATTCCTTCCTACTAATAAGTTAACGTACCACGTATGGGATACTTATTTTCTGGATTACGAATAAAACCTAATCCGTTGATAATTGAATTTAAATCAGGTCTTAAAAATGGCGCATTTGAAATATCAATTAACTGCGCTTGATTTAATGAGTTAATAACAAATACACCTGGCTCAGCAAAGGGGCGATCTGTTTCAGCGTCTGATCTAGGGTTAGAAATATATAGACCTAACGCTTGCATTTGCTCAAGAGACAAACCGTAACCTACGTCAAATTTAGGGTTAACTTCATTTATTTGAATTAACGCTTTTTCTTTTGGATCGGCCGACATAGCAATAACATCAACCCCTAATTCATTAAATTTAGGAAGTAACTCATTTAGTGTTCTTAAATAATTTGTACATAACGGACAATGTTTCCCTCTATATACAACCACTAAAACCCAATCACAATCACCTTTAGGGTTTAAAAAATCTAATTTCCCCCCCTCTAATTTATCTACAGATAAAGCTGGAAACTTTTGCCCTGCACTTAATTTTTTACCTTTCATTGCATTTCACTCTTGAGTTTTGTAGTGAACATTATAATAATAGTAAAAACATTATAGTCAAGAGTTTTGTAATGAATGATACAAAAATAAAGAAAAAGGGCCGCCCTCTTAAATTTGATAAAACTGAAGCTTTAGCAGCAGCTATAAACGTTTTTTGGAGTAAAGGCTATGAAGGTAGCTCTATGAAAGACTTAACTACTGCTATGGGAATTAACGCACCTAGTCTGTATTCAACATTTGGAGATAAACACCAGCTTTACCTTCAAGCAATTGATAGTTACACCTCAAATGACGACTGCGGACCATTAGTTGCTTTTGAAAATGAAAGTGATTTAAGAGAAGCAGTACAATCTTTTTTTAAAACAGCGCTTGAATACGCCACAACAAATGAAAATGGTATTCAAGGTTGTTTTTTAAGTACCTGTGTTTCAACAAGTGCTGGAACTGTAGCTGGCGCTAAAAGCCGCTTAAAGCAAGCGATTAAAGAAACTGATATACGCTTAGCTGCTCGTTTTGAATCTGAAAAAGAAAAAGGTAATTTACCTAAGTCTTTCCCTTCATTAAAACGTGCTCAGCTAATGTTTGACCTAAGGCAAGGTTATGTACTCAGGGCTAGAGCTGGCATAAGTCTTGAGGAAATGAACGATGACTTTGAAGACAAAACAAAAATGGTATTGTCATATAATAATTGAGAATAAGGATTAAAACCGCTTTCACTATAAAGCTGCCATTAATTTTGGCTAGTAGGTAGCTTTCGTTTTGTTCACAACTAAGACATAACAAAAGTATTATTAGATATTAATAAACAGCTAATAAAAAAGCCCGAATACTGCTATTCGGGCCTTCGTTGAAAAGGTTATAACTTCAGTTATAGATTTATAATCTATTATATCAATCACTCATTGACTAGGGATCTATTTGTTTTTATTAAATTAGTATATGAGAGATAGTGATGATCCCCCCACTTCGTCCCCTGAAAACTCCACGCTCAAACTAACCTATTGAATAATAATGCAACATTGTTATTTCACACGCTTTTAAATAAGCTGACAATAAATGTGCTTTCCTATGGCGCTCCGCTCTTTTTAGAAATAAGGTTAACTGTCAATATCACCACAAAGAAATCCTTTATTAATCGCCTAAATCAGCATCAAAATGCTCTTCTCTAATACGTTAACGGACGCTCACAAAGTATAAAAGCGAGTATGTTGAGATAACTTTAACCTGTTAATCCTAACTGACAAAAATGCCACTAAAGCCGTCTGTAGTATAGCATAACTTCATGGTTTGAAATGCTGGAGTAGAATACTGATAAATTTAATGTTAGCTGACTGATATCCAGCCAACATTAAAGCTATCGTTCCCCTTAACATTAGTTCCATAATTTTTAAAAAACAGAGCGAACAATTCCTCCATCAACTCTGAGTGAAGAGCCGTTAATCGCAGAAGAAAGTGGGCTGCTAAGAAATGCAGTGAAATCAGCAATTTCTTTTGGTTCAATTAATCGGCCAATTAACGAGGTAGAGCGATTCTCATTCATAAACTTTTTCTCAGCAGCTTCATATTCAAGATCAGGAAATATATTTTGAACAAACTCCTTAACACCATCTGTTTTTGTTGAGCCAGGTAATATTGAATTAACAGTAACATTTGTTCCTTTTGTTAATTCTGACAAACTGCGAGACAATGACATTTGCATTGTTTTTGTTGCGCTATAATGCGCCATCTCCGGAGCGGGGTTAACTGCTGATTCACTCGACATAAAAATTATCCGACCTGTATTTACCTTCAACATGTCATTCAAGTAAAAACGAGACAAACGAACACCACTCATTATGTTTACATCCATAATCCGCTGCCACTGCTCATCTGTACTCTTCAAAAATTCAACAGATTCATAGACGCCTAAATTATTTATTAGAATATCAATGCGAGGATATTCTTTTATTGTTATCTCGTTACCTTCTAACGTGGCGTTATCAGAAACAAGGCTTTTTAGTCTAGCATGTGGAACTTCTTCTAAAATTTTTGATATTGCATTGTTCACACTCATAGATGAACGACCATTTACAATAACAGTAGCTCCTTCCAAAGCGAGTGATTTTACTATTTCCAAGCCTATCCCACCTGTTGATGCAGTAACTAATGCTAGTTTGTTTGTCAGTTGTAAATTCATTTTTAACTCCAATAATTAATATCGGGTTATATTAACTTTCAAAATTATGAACTAAAATATAAGCAATAGAACATTACTTGTGTCAATTTGGAACAAATGAATATTACTATAGAACAATTAAGAGTCTTAGTTTCGATTAATGCCAGCGGTAGTTTTAGTAAAGCCGCTGAGCTATTAGGGCAAACACCTTCAGCTATCAGCCGTAAAATTAGCCAATTAGAAAAGCAATTAAACCTTAAGCTTTTTACACGTACAACAAGACGTATCAGCCTTACTGATGAAGGTATAATTATCACGGAAAAAGCACAGCAAGCACTAAATGTTATAAATGATATTCAAGATAATGCAGTATTGAATCATGTAACACCTCAGGGCAAGCTAAAAGTAGATGCACCAACGCCTTTTTTAGAACATTGTATAATCCCTTATCTCGATGGTTTTGTGACTAAGTACCCCGATGTTGGAATAGAATTAGCAAGTTTCGACAGACAAATTGATTTGATTGAAGAGCAAGTTGATATTGCTTTTAGAATAGGTAAATTAAAGGATTCCTCATTACATTACCGCCCAATTGGGCATTCAAAACTGCGAATACTCGCTAGTCCCGCTTATATAAAAAAATACGGCACTCCCAATACGCCGAGTGAGCTAAATCAGCATAGATGTATAGGTTTTTCACAACCAATCAGTCTGAATAACTGGCCCTTAAAATATGAAGAAGAGAAAGTATCTGAGTTTAAACCGAACCTTTTATTTAGTAGTGGCTCATTAATAAGACAAGCGGCAATAAGTGATATGGGAATTGCATGTTTAGCTGGTTTTATGACGGACAAAGATCTGTCAAAAGGAAATTTAATACAAATACTGAGTGATGCTACGATTGAAAGCTACCAACCTATTAATGCAGTTTTTTATAAACCCTACCAAAGTTCTTTAAAAATAAAGTGCTTTATAGATTATATTTCTAATTCAATAAAAAAACACCTAAAATAATAACCATGACTTTTTATTCTTTAGTTTTTGTTAATAATAGTTAGCATCAAGGTGCTACATCTATTAATTGATCTAACAGCTCTCATTGCACACCTTACAACTTGACGTTGTCAATGTCAGCATTCGCTCCCTTGGGACAATATATTTTATATTAAACGTCCATTTCCTCCTCAATAAGTACCCAATAGTTTAAACACTTTATAGCTTAATGAGCAATAGTAATCACTGATGCACTGCACTAGCATGGACAACTAATGATTATAATTACTTACTGATAAATAACAAAAAATCCCGGCGACCTCTAGTGGTTACCAGTAACCACCGATAACATAAAGGATACTAATATAATTATTAACATGACTTTTACAGGCATTAGCAATTGCGCAAAATATTTCTATCATTCCAAAACCTAAAAACATTGAATTTAAAGGCTCTCGGCTCCAGTTTTCAGCCAAATATGTTTTTAACGGCACAATTTAACTAACGTCCGCAATAGACATAATTTAAACAGGAAAATGTTGTTAGCATATTTAAAGTTGTTAAATGGGGAATATTACTGTTCCCGCTTTATACCTCCAACCATTAAGTAATTAACCCCAGCTCGGTTTAATCGGTAGCCATCGCGCTTCTTTCAACGTTATTTATATTAAGGGTAACGTGTTTTTTTAGACTATAAGCTACTTGACCAGCTAACATATTTAACATGAAGCAGGTACAAACCTACTTATACTTCAAAAAGAAGATATAAAACTGAGCGCAAGTAGGTATTTAAATGAAAAATTATTATGGAACTAGGCAGTGCTTTTGTCTACCTCCTGTTATAAAGTTAATTACAGAGTCTAGGATTCTAATTAGAACCTTCTTCCAACCAAGGCAAGATAGATAAAATAAATTTATTAACGTCTTTAGGTAGCGCCCTTTGGTAACTGTATATACGGATACCAAAAATTACGAACATAAGCTGTTTCGCATAATGCAGGCTGACCTCAGGTGAAAATACTGTTCGGAGATGAACCCCGTAGTTTGCTTCGATCTTAGCAAACGCATCGGAAACATTACTTAGTATAGGCTCATTATGAGCAGATAGTTCCAATTGGGTTTTAACCAAAAAACAACCACAATAATTTTTAGTTTTAGCCTCTTCAAACAGTTCTATCAGTATCACTTTAATACCTTCAAGTACACTGGAGCTGTTTTGTATACGGTTGTTAACACTCGTAATGGTGTTCGCAGCGTAGCGACTTAGCGCAAGTAAGTACAATCCTTCCTTACTGTCAAACTCGCGATAAAAGCTTCCTGGGCGCAACCCCGTAGCTTTTAGCAGTTGCTGCATCGAAGTTCCATGATAGCCATATTGCCAAAATGTATTAATCGCTTGTTCAAGCACAACATCAACATCAAATTTTTTAATTGCCATAACGCTCATTGCTTTATTGAGTACTGGGTTTATTTAATAGTATTTTGAATGATTATTCAAATTTATATTGACAAACATTAATGATGTTAATAACATTTTGAACAATCATTCAAGATGTTATTAATTTCAAGGAAACTTATATGAACCTTAAAGATCAATTAACGGAAGTACGCAAAGCGTCTGCTAAAAATATTCCTGCTGAAAAGCTCTCTGTGATGTTAGCTGAAACCGACACTTTAAAAGCGAAAGAGTTAGAGAGGTACGCTCCAAAAGTAGGTGAAGTATTTCCAACATTTTCGCTTACAGACCAACTTGGCAATGAAGTAACCTTGTTAGACAAACTTAAGCAAGGTCCTGTTGTACTTACTTTCTACCGCGGTGGCTGGTGTCCATACTGCAACTTAGAATTGCGTGCCTACCAAAACGTTATTGAAGACATTAAAACACAAGGTGCTAGTTTACTGGCTATTACTCCTGAATTGCCTGATGCATCAATTTCAACCGCTGAAAAAAACGAGCTAACGTTCTCTGTATTGTCAGATCTTAACGCTGAGTTTGCTAAAACCTTAGGCTTAGTATTTACATTACCAGATTCACTAATGCCAATTTATAGTAGTTTTGGTATTGAAATTGAAGCTCACAACGGTAAAGGCGTTTTCGAACTACCACTTGCAGCAACTTATGTCATAGACCAATCAGGAAAAATCGTATTTGCTGACGTTACTGCGGATTACACTCTACGCGCAGAGCCAAGCGAAGTTGTTGAATTATTGAAAAAATCTAATAACGCGACAATAACTATTTAAGAGAAAACACTAACATGAATTTTTCATTTAAAGTATTAACGTCAGCTGCGATGGTTGCTATCTGCACATTTAGCCTAAACGTTGCAGCGGCCGACAAACTTGGGCAATTTGAAATAGTTGCCAATCTTAGTGCCGACACACCTCCGGGCAACATTGCGGTAGGACCCGATGGCCGAATTTTTCTAAGTGTCCATGAATTTTACGGAAAATCTCTACGTATCGTCGAGTTGTTACCAAACGGCACAACCAAACCTTACCCAAATGCAAACTGGGCGTATGCAGCTCAAGAGCTTGAGGCTGGTGGCCTCTACGGTGTACTAGGGTTAAATGTAGATAAAAATGGTACCTTATGGTTGCTAGATGCAGCAGGTCCTGAACATGCAGGGCGATTAATAGGATGGAATACAAAAAAAGAACAACTGCATAAGATCATTTATTTAGCTAAGCCTGTGATTACTGGTTCAAGTTTCCTAAATGATTTAGCCGTTGACAGCAGAAATAACGCTATCTACATCGCCGATACTGGTACTGGCTCAATCGTTGTAGTTGACCTAGAGACAGGTGTTGCTCGTAGAGTATTAAAAGAATCAACGTCAACAAAAGCAGAAGACATAGACATGGTCATTGACGATCAACCTATCTACCTAAACGATCAGCCTATTCGTTTGGGCATAAACCCTATTACCATCGATAATAACTTTAACTATGTTTACTATGGTGCAATGTCTGGCACAAGCATTTACCGAATTGCGACAAAAGATCTTTTAGATACAACGCTAACAGAGCAAGCGTTAGATAAGAAAGTACAACGTTATGGTGACAAGCCCATTTCTGATGGCATAACAATCGATAACTCAGGTAATGTGTATGTTACTTCCATAACAAATGACGCAATCGGAGTAACTCATCCAAATGGGGATTATAATCCTATTATTAAGCGCAATGACTTGTCATGGCCAGATGGCCTTGCTGTTGGCTTGGATAATTACATCTATGCTACCGTGAATGAACTACACCGCTCTCCAGTATTGAATAAAGGAAAGGACAGTACTTTGGGCGAATTTAAGATCGTGCGGTTTAAAGCATTATCCAATACCAACATCGGCCGATGAGATCGCGTATTCTAAATGATAGATTAAAGCCTAAGCACGCCCATCATTCAAGGAACAGCCTGAGTTTTAGCATTAAAGTTTGAGTTATTAGTAACACTTTCATTTTTCAGTTGTCGCTTTAAACGTTTAATTTTTTGCTCTATTTCTTCAATTTCTATGTCAGCAGCAAACTTTTTCTCTAACTCTGTATTAATAAGGCAACTGTATTCTGAAAATAGTGACAAAT
Organism: Colwellia sp.; assembly: GCA_020630795.1. GTDB lineage: Bacteria > Pseudomonadota > Gammaproteobacteria > Enterobacterales > Alteromonadaceae > Pseudocolwellia. The sequence continues at coordinate 51,967 of JAHDIK010000001.1, read as the reverse complement.
CATATTTCGGTTTGCTTTTACGGATTTCAAAACAAAGCCTTCCTTTAGTTTTATAACTTTCATATAACTTCCAACGTAATTTTTTATCTGTTAAATGAAGTATGTTGTCCTTGTCTGAAGTTAAAAGGTATTGATTATCCAAATAAAGTTTGTAACTACTACCAGGGTATGAGTTTCTATCGTATTTATACTTAATTTTCATCATTGACTGGGTGTAACTGACGCGTTGGTGATGAATACGATCAACTCTTTGTTGATCTTTATACATTGCACTACAACCAGTCATTAGAAATATGGCAGCAAAAGTTATTAGAGACTTTTTGAAGAGATGGAACATATTTACTGCCTTGTATTTATTATTATTTTAATTTGATTTACTTAAGCTTTTTCTTAATCGTATCCCAAGCAGCATTTATTAACTTTGCTTCATTTTCTGCTTGGGCTTTACGAGATCCAGATAAGCATGAAATTTTGTCAGGGTGATACAACTTAATAAGTTGCATATAAGCAACTTTATATTCTTTTAAAATGCAGCCTTCTCCTTTACCTAATACTTCACAAGCATCGGGGAAATATTGAGGATTTAAGTGGCCGGAATCAGTATTTTTTGATTGATTTTGGCTTTGTCTATTTTGATTGCTTTCTTGTCTAGAATTGTCTTGGCTATTCTGGCTTTTACTATTATTTGAACGCGCTCTTTCTTGCTCACGTTTCAGATTTTCAGCTTCTCGACGAATAGCCTCTTCAGCCTCTCTGCGTTGGCGTTCAATGTCTTGTTCAGCTTGTCGCTTTTGTCGTCTGATTTCTTCTTCGACTTCGTGTTTTTGACGATATAAGTCGGCTTCAACTTGTTCTTTTTGTTCACCAATATCATTAGCATAACTTGCACTAAATCGGCGTAGACTTATAAGGTTCATTAAATCAGCGAACCAAGCACGTAATCTTGATACGGGCTGATTAAAATTCAATATCACACCAAAGCCAAAAATAGCGTATGTAACATATTCGTTTTCAGACTCCATAAATACTGGATACATGAAGAGTAAAAACAGTAAGCCAATGGCTACCAAGAAAGGATTAAAACCTTTAAATAGTTTGCCTGCTAAATACCCCGCAAACATAACCAAAGCGGTTGTAAAAATTAACTCACTCATAGGCTTTTAAACTTATGATATATAGGTTTCCATGTGTGGATTAAGAAACCAGCTAAAAAGCAAATTGTAAATTGAAATACGTTAATAGTTGATAAAACCTGAATAATTGGATAAACACAGGCTAGAAAGATTATCCCGATAATTGATATACCATTTCTAAAAAACCAGCCGAGGAATAATCCTGAAAACCCAAAAATTAAATAAAATGCAATAAATTGAAATTCAAATCCCATGCCTAAATCCTTAACTTACTATCAAAATCGAGTTTAATTGATTGCTCATTACATTGAGCGGGTTGTTTTTTAGCTAAACCAGCATAACGGGAATGATTAAAAAAGTTAACTGTTTCAACAATGGTTGGATGGTGATGTTTTGAAACATAAACAGCTTGGTTGTCAGCTAGCGTTCTAAGCTGCCCTGAAGACAGTAAATCTAGTTCATTGTACTGTTGAACAACACTCGTAAAATTTTCCCGTTGCGTGATCACTCGTTTACCGATCACTTGTGCAAACTCTTGGTTGGTGTCTAAATCACCGCCTTTAAATATCAATGAGCTACCTATACCTGCTTTTATTGATTTGGCGCGTTGTTCACCATATTTATCTTCTAGTTGAGATATGCCTTGAAACACCAAAGATAAGGATACTCGGTACTTTCGAACATTGGTGATGATGGTATTAAAATTGTGAATATAAGAATTACCAAACTCATCTAAAAACGCGAATATGTCTAATTCGTGTTTTGTGGGTTTAGCTTTCATTACCTCAGTAAAAAGGCGTGCGTAAAATACGTCAATAATGAACTGATAATAAGCTTGCTGAGATTCAGGAAAATTTAAATATATAATAGTATTTTGTTGGCGAATACTTTCCAACTCTAGCGTATCTGAACTTAGTAATTCTCGAACTTGGGGGTTGTTTAATTGTTTTAATGCCGTTTTACAAATAGTGACATAGCTACTTAGCATTTTTTCATTACTGGTTGTTAAGCCAATCCATGATTCAACCAAGCTTTTATCATTTGGGTAATACGGATTAACTGCATTTTCAGCTACCCAATCATCTAAACCGGAGCCATCACTACCAAAACGTTGCACTAACGAATTTAGTTCAACAAGGTTTAGCTTATGTGGTTGGCTGTAAGCTAAACATTTAGCCAATATTTCCATAATAGAAATAGCACCATCATTCCAAAGCTGTTCTTTATCAGTACTGTACTTTGACATAATGATTGCAGCGCATACTTGCTCTATTTCTATGGTATGACGAGCATCTAAACCCGCAAAGGGATTAAATCGAGAAGATGACGCTAAATCATCAGGACTTAATTTTAAAACCCTATAACCTTGGACTTTCAAATGGCCGCTAGTAAGTTGGTAAACTTCTGAACTTGGATCGTTCACAATCATTGAACAATCGGAATTTGATAGTTCAAAAATGTTAGGAATAATAAACGCTGTTGTTTTACCACTACCCGGTTTAGCGATTACCGCAACATGTTCATATGAATCTGTTTGAGAAATACGGTTGTTTTTCCCATCAATCAATAAGCCTTTATTTCGGCCGGAAAAAATAGAAGCTAGCTCTTTAGCTGTAGCAAACCTTGCGCCTGTTTCTTTTACTAACAACTTATTTTTAGCGACGAGCGAGCCAATCTTAAATAAGCCTGAAAAAGTATCTTTGATAATTTTTGACACTAGAGCATATCCTTCTCGTGTTGTGTGCTTTTAGACTGTTTTTCCCTAGCCTTTTTAATTTTTGCTTTATGTGATTGAACGGCCAACGTATTTTCTTGTTTGTTGCTTTGCTCAAGCATTGATGACTTTTTATTGCGCTCATCATCAATACTCTTGCCGGAACGCGCGGCAGAAAAGGCACTAAATAAACCATCAAAAAAACCTAATATATCCATTTTCCACCTACTTATTTATCCAGTTTTTGAGTAATTAACGTTCAAAGCCTTTATCTTTATTCTTGCTCTTAGCGTTAGCCGATTTTTGTTGAGCAGCCCTAGCTTTCTTTATATCCGCTTTATTTTGCTCTACTGTTTTTTCTTTTACTGAATCCGCATCACTGCGAGTTTCTTGATTATTATTTTTTTGCTGTTTTTCTAATTCATCAACTTTGGTTTGTTGCTCGGTGCTTGGCTCTTGATAATCTTTTTTGTCTTCTTTTTGTTGTTGCTTGCTTTTCGACTCTTGCTGAGTTTTATCGTTCGGCTGAAGCAAAGCATCAACTTTTTTAAATTGTTCTTCAAGCGCTAACGTTTTTAACCGATACTTTTTGCCATCAGTTTTATTTATAAAACCAATGGCACTGCCTCGGTTATACATTTCAAAATTTTGTTGTTCCAGCTGCTTAAAATAATCATCCATTGAACAGCTATTGGCAAAAATGCTATTGAGCGTTTTTACCATATGCTCTTTTTTCTCTAGGCGGCCACCCTTGCGTTTTACTTCTGCTGCTTTATTCGATTCGCGTGATTTCTTCTGCTCAGCTTTAGCATTCATGATGATGTCTTGCTCAAGCTCAGGGTGTTTTTCAATTACGTAGCGCTCTAACTGCTTTTTAGCTTTATCAAAATCGAACTTGGTTAAACGCTGGTTTTTAAATGCATCCAGCTCGTTACTACTGATCATTAAATGAAAATGCACGTTAATGTCTTTTTCATCATGCATATAGCCAGCAACTAAATTGTTCTTACAACGCATATCAACATAGTTGCGCACTATGTCGAATAGGCGCTCTTTTTCTTGCTCAAGCGTCAGCTGTTTAGATTTAGTAATGGCAATCACTTCATGAAATAGGTAATTACCATTTTTTCGTGCTTTCACCTTACGCGAGTTAACGACAAACTCATTGATAATATCTTGGTCTTTTCTAGAATAAATATTATGCGAAAAATAATCGTATTCACTGCTGCGCGATGAGCCATCTTTCATGTAATTGTACAGCTGAGAAAAAGAGCGGTGTTTGCGACTCATCGACTTTATGATCATTTTTCAGCTTCCTTTTGAATAAAAGAAGCAATGCCATCTTCGAGCTTTTTTAGCTCCATTAACAAGTCGCGCTCATCAACCATCACTTTTAAAGTGTTTGAACGGTGAGCAATCTGGTTAATATTATTGGCAACATTGCGGAGTAGAAATTTCATGTCTTTTATTTCATCTTGTAACTGTGATGAAATAAACGGTGATTTGTTTAAATGGTGCTGAACGAGTTGGGTAATAAATGACGTGGGTTTGGTATTATTAAGGTCGGCAAGGTAGCTGATTTTTGAATATTCATCAGCAGATAAACTAATATTGATCCGCTTTCGCTTATCAATATACTCATCTAAATATCGCTTTCGCTTTTCACTTACCACCAGTATCATTCCTCAAAATGGTTTAGGTTGTTTAACCTAAAGCTTCGGGGTTAAGGGGCTTCCCCTTATGGGTTCTAGGGCTAGCCCTAGCAAGAGGGTAATTGGTACGGTCGGTAACCAACTTGCAATCTTGCTACTACACCAAAGCATAGTATAAATATCGAACATTGGAAATAGTAAAACGTGGTTAATAAGTACCACGAAGTGATGTGCTAACTTGTTAGCACGGTAATGGCAGGAGCGTAAAACAATTACGCCTAGAGCAAAAAAAACGCCCAGTGAAAACTGAGCGTTAATCGCCTACTAGCTATAGGCACTTAAGTTATATACTTCTTCAATCGAATAAAACAAATAACTTAAATCTTTAGTAACGTTTTCACCTCACCAAGCGATCGTATACTCAACGCTTTCCCATCTGGTGTTCACGTTCATATAAATATTAGGTCAACCACAGCCTAAGCAAATTTCAAAATAACTATAATGTTCATTGCTGTAATGTTGAATTTCTAAACAGCTAAAATAATCGGTAATCGCATCAAACTCTTCATCAATAGTAAGCGCTCAATGTTCACCAATTATTTGTTTAACAAACTCACTACTTGATAAATCTCTAAACGCTAAAACTTCAGCTTCAAAGTTAGCCGCATATTGTTGTAATTCAGTTTTCATAATAAAAAACTTAATAAATAAAACAGGACGATTAATCCTATAAATCAATCACAATGCTCTGAGGGAACTCAAATTTGTTTTGAAAAAATTGTGACTTCACTATAAGTAACTGAGAATATTTTCAAAATTAATTTTAATTGCCGAAGTTTTAAGCGGCTTTTTCAACCACTATTTATTAACAAGAAAAAGCCCTTAAAAGAGCTTTGTAAATTTGATTTATTTGATTGATAGACCAACCGTGAAATATAACCGTACGCCATTTAACTGGTTAAACCCATTTTGATATTGATGTATGTTTCATTTTGAAACATACTGAGTCCACTCTTGTAAAAAATGCCTTAATAAGAATAATAAATGGATTTAGAACAGCAACTCCAAAAGCTTACTTATCCTCAAAAGCAACGCTTAGCCTACATTGATTTCAAATTACTATTTGTCGGTTATGTAACTCGAGCTGAAATTGTTAGCCACTTTGAAAAAGGGCTTTCGTCAGCCACACGCGACATTAACTTGTACAAAGAGTTATGTCCTAACAATATGGTTTACGATGCTAAAGAAAAGAAGTATTTCCAAAGCGAAAATTTCAAACCTTTTGTTAAGCATGACCCTCGTAAAACTTTAGTTAAACTAGCCAACCAAATAACTGATGGCTTTGATGCTATTGGTGATACAAGTTTTCCGATTGAAATGCCTTCAGTGCTCAATATTCCTGATATTTTTATAGTCGCGAAATTGGTACAAGCCATTATGAACAATAACGCGGTTAGCATTATTTACACCTCACTTTCGAGCGGCTCAGGCGCGAGAGAATTAGTACCACATTCAATTGTCGATAATGGCTTACGTTGGCATTTACGAGCTTTTGATCGTAAATCAAAATCGTTTAGAGATTTTGTATTAACACGTATCACCAAAGTAACCATTATCAAACAGACACTGTTACCTGAAGAAGATAAGTTAGAAGATCACCAATGGATGCGTATGGTGCCATTACAAATTATTCCGCACCCCAAAAATGTAGAACATCCAACGGCAATTAAGCTCGATTTTGGTATGGAAAATGGTGTACTTGAAATCAATGTGCGCGCAGCAATGGCGGGATATTTATTAAGACGTTGGAATGTAGATTGTACAAAAGATGCCAATCTAGGCGGCTCGGAATATCAGCTTTATTTACAGAATAGTCAAACATTATACGGCGCAGAGAACCTAGCGATAGCGCCAGGTTATAAAGCTGAATAATATAGAAAAAAAACAGATTTAAACAGGAATTAAAAAATGACAAGTACCGAACAACGTAAAGCACTACAAAATCAAATCTGGAAGATCGCTAACGATGTCCGTGGTTCAGTAGACGGCTGGGATTTTAAACAATATGTACTAGGTACACTGTTCTACCGCTTTATTAGTGAAAATTTTGTTGAGTACATTACAGGCGGGGATGAAAACGTAGATTACGGTGCTATGGATGATAACGATGGTATCCTCGCCGATATTAAAGATGATGCCATAAAAACTAAAGGGTACTTTATTTATCCAAGCCAATTATTTTCAACCGTTGCTAAATGCGCGAATAAAAATGAAAGCTTCATCAGGATTAACTATAGGTAAAAAAGTATGACAGAGATAGTTACAAATGAGCCAAGAGGACAACTGTTTATTTACCAAGCGAATAATGGTAAGGCTCAAATAGAGTGCCGCTTTGAAGAAGAAAACCTATGGCTTAGCTTGAATCAAATGAGTACGCTTTTTGGACGTGATAAGTCGGTAATTTCTAAGCACTTAAAAAATATTTATGAAGAAGGTGAACTCGTACGAAATTCAACCATTGCAAAATATGCAACAGTTCAAATCGAAGGTTCAAGGGACATTAACCGAGAAATTGAGTTTTATAATTTAGATGCAATATTTGCGGTAGGTTACCGGGTTCGTTCTCCTCAAGGAATACAATTTAGGCAATGGGCAACGAATACTTTACAAGAATATCTCCGTAAAGGGTTTGTAATGGATGACGAAAGGCTAAAACAACCTGAGTCTAGCGCCTACTTCGATGAGCTACTAAACCGCATTCGTGATATTCGGTCATCAGAAAAAGTATTCTGGCGTAAGGTTTGTGATATTTATGCCACAAGTATTGATTATGACGGTAAAGCGCCAACCAGCATGAAGTTTTTTGCACAAGTACAGAATAAAATGCACTGGGCTGCTCACGGACATACAGCTGCTGAAGTGGTATTTCAGCGAATTAGTGCTGATAAACAACATCTAGGATTAACTAGTTTTGCTGGTGAAGAACCAACTAGAAAAGAAGTTGTAACGGGTAAGAATTATTTATCAGAAGATGAATTAGATACGTTAAACCGATTAGTCACTAGTTATCTTGAATTTGCTGAGTTACAAGCAAAGAGAGGTAAACTCATGAAAATGGCTGATTGGTCAAGTAAGTTAGACGACTTCTTGAAGCTGAGTGAATACGACATTTTGACTCATGCAGGAAAAATATCAGCCGAACAAGCTAAGCAAAAAGCCAAACAAGAATATGATAAATACCGACGTGTGATTGATATGCAACCATCACAAGTGGATCGTGATTTAGAAGTCGCATTGAAGAGTTTGACTGATAAAAAGCCCAATTAATTTATAAAAGTAAGGTGATGAAATGGAAGAGATCACTCGTATAGCAAAGAAGTACTTATATACAACGATAAACGTTAAGCATTTTGATTTACAAGCGGCAGTTTTATTATTTTTTAGTCTATGTATTGCTGCTGCAATTGGTTATCTTATTACAATTGAACACTGGGTTATTAATACACCATTGATGATTATATTTATGGTGACTTTAGGTTTATTTGCTAGGCCAGCTAAGAGCCGCTATGAAAATAATCTTTCAGCATATCTGCAACAGATCGTTGATGATAACAAAATCGAAGATCTGCAAGCATTAAAAGCGAAGTACTTAAGGCAACTTACGTCTGTTATTGGCTCGACTAACTATGAAGCCCTAAAAAACATCAATTATTTACAGGAGCAATTACATAATTATCGCCCCTTTACTCCTGATAATTTAGGCCACTATTTTTGGCGTTTTCTCTATAACTCAGAGGCAAAGCCTCGAATACTGTCACTCTTCATTTTTTTACTGAGTATTATCGTTTTATTGATGGTGACGAAGACCGATATAAAAACCAACCCTACTGAGATTTGGCAATATATGACTTCAGAATTTTATTCTGCGGTTTTGTCATGGGGTATGTTTAGCCTTCTGTTACTGTTTTGGTGCGGCTATATGACTATTAGCTTCATAAATATATTTATTATTCGCCCTTTTGTTTTAGTTAATGCGAATAATAATTTTGCTATAAATTATTTGGTTAGTGATCTTGCTAGATATTCATTTATGGAGTCGCCTGAAATTAGGCGAGATACCTGATGAAAGATTACTTATCTAAAACTGATTACCAAATCGCTAAGTAGTATGGTTGAAGAGCGGAGTAAAAGTTAGATGCTTTGAGCCATATAAACATGAGCTTGATTAATAAGTTTAACTTTGCTTACTTGAGGAGCTTAATTTTTATTTAAGCGCGTGTTAGCATGAAATTAACGATAATTTAAAATAAACGGATTTTGCTAAGTGAAGCTATACTATTTTGCCTACATTCTGAGACAAGTCTCAACTCAAGAGAAATACCTACATAACATTGCTGATTTTGCATCCGCATTTCACCACTCAGAAAACAATAGTCTGAAAACTAGTTTTAAACGTGGTGATGATAAACTCTACCTGACAAAAATCGATGGTTATCAAAATACATTCTACTTTTTGAAAACAAGTAATGACGACTTGTTAAAGCGAATTAATGAACAAGATTTTTCGGTAACAGGTATGGGAGACAAGCTTGAGTCTAATGAAAAAATGGCATTTACTTCTCATATACATTTTTCAACAGATCAATCTGTATTAGCTATAGCTAGCGGAATAGGCTGTCCAAGGTTTGATATTTTTGCAGAATATATCAATGAATTGTTTATAAAAGTTGGGTTAGCCGATTTTGAAATTGAATTGATAGCACTATCATCGAGCGCATCCAAAAAGGATTTGCTCGAAATGGAAGTTGTTAACAGCATTTACGTTGACGTAGATGCTGATGAAGGAATAGGAAAGGCTTTGCTAAAAGAGTTAGCGGGAGATAATACTCCAGGTGTTGGAAGTTTCAGAATTATTATAGAGCCTACTGCTGGCAATATGACACAAGCCCTAAAAAGCATCATTTCTCGTAAAGAAAGTAATAATACTAGTGGAATAATAAAACTTGGTGCTAAGGCTAAACATGATGAATTCAAAGGACAGCTGATGGAATATTGGCTAGATAATGAAAGTTCTCTGGCTGACAAAATAAACCCGCGAACCAAACGTAAAAATATAGCTGATCAAATAGGAGAAAAGTTTGATTCCAACCTACAATTAAGTAACTTATATAAAAACTTTGTGGATAACCAAAACAACTTAATAGTTGCAGGGAAAGCTGACTTATTGGCGTACAACAATAAATCAAAATTTAACGAATCGACTCAATTGATTGAAAAAAATGACGAAAACTCAGATAGCTAAATTAAAAAAAGTCGCTTATCTATCACCACTGATAGGCGTAGTACTTGGCCTCATTTATTTGTTTATTAAATCCAAATTTCAATTAAGTTTGGGGTTTACTGATGTCCGGACACTTTCTACGATAATTGCAGGGTTTAGCTTTACTATGCTTGGCTTTCTTGCCGCTATGGCTACGTTTTTATTTTCACTGCAAAAATATAAATTTTTTAAGCGATGGCTAGAGGATGGAAATTCTGAAGTTTTTTTTACATTATTTAAAATCACAATAGCGTGCCTATTCATAACTTTTGCAACCAGCATTGTCACCTTTACCACTCAAGCACAAAGTATCGCGTTCAGATTAATGATGATGTCGCTCATCAATAATGTAATTCAACTTTTTATTATTACTCTTGTTTTAGTTAATAAAATTGCAAATGCTAAAACAGAAGACTCACCAAAATAAAGACCAAGTTTCCTTGGTCTTTTTAATCAACATGCCTTTTTCAATTTCAGCTCACTAAATTTAACTGATTCAAAATACATATCACGTTCAATTCGTGGCACTTGTGCCGCAAGCATGATGCTTTCAAGCTCTGTTAACGACACGTAGCCCCATTCATCATGAGCTAGGCCAGTAACATAAGCAAAAGCGGTGTTTTCTACCGGGCTATATTCGGTGATATACCACGTAGCGCTGCCGTATGCATCAAACAATTTGGCAATAACTAACGGGTCACTGTTGTTTTCTTGCGAGTAAAACGGGTAGTTTTCGAATATTTTTTTTAATTCAGGTGTGGCTAAGTGCGACATAAATTGCTCCTTTTTTGCAATAAGTAAACATGCCGTTGCCCTTAGCTTTTTGAGACTAAGAACAACGAAATTTACTTATTGCAGTGAACAAAATTGTTTAGCATTTACTGATCATGGTATTTGCCAGTGTTCAGCAAAATTATTTATTAGTGCTTGATTGGTTTTGAAGTAAAAATGGCCTCTAAACTTCATTAGTCATTTATCGTTTTCAAAATAGTTAAGTGCTGCCTTCAAACAGCTTTCGTGCTCAAAAACATAATAAATTTTTAAAGGCTTATTCAGTTTAAATTGTTCAGACGCTGCGCCATTGGCTAAGCCGTAACAATGGTGAGTTATTTGCCCTATAGCGCGCTTTGCATCTACGCCATTATGTTGTTCAAATAAAAACAAATGCGGCTGGGTATTAGCGAAATATAAACCTATGCCATCAGGTTCTGATTTGTATTCTCAGCTTGTTATTGTCGTTTCAGCTTTGTGGCCGTTTTCATGTTTTGGTCGGTTGAAATAACTTTTGAAAAAATACAGTTGATGGCCTTGGTTTATTAGCCAGCGCTGGAACAAAATATTAAAGGTAACGGTTGATATACGATGAAAGTAATCACGCTGGAAAAAGCTGTTTCTGTGCGTAGGTGCGTATATTTTTTGTAGTGGTATTGATAACTGCTCTACCAAAACTTTAATACCCGCAGACGTTAAAAAATGAACGTGTGGCAATTTACCGTGTCATGGGGTTATGCCAAAGCTTAAGCTTTTTACTAATGGATATTTAAAGCCTTTTAAACTTCTAATCGCGGTATTTATAGCGCTGGTACTTTTACTGGTGAATATTATTTGTAGTTGTTGACTGGTTAAGTATTTAAAACGAGCCAAGGCTTCTAAAATGATGATCTGTTTTTCGGTTAGTCTCATTCAAGTTGGTATTTACTGTGTAAGTTTTCGAGTTGGGTATTGGGGCTTATTTGTTGCTGGCTCACATAATATTGATTATGTTTTTGATTGTTAATCTCGTGGGTTAAATCACTATGAGCATCGTGTGGTTTAAGTTTGCTGTAATAACGTTGTAAGTTTTGTTTTATCAAGTTATACCGATGCTTTGATGGCATAGCGTTTTTGCTTCATAGCAGGTACTTAGGCGTTTTAATTTTAATCGGTGGGTAGTTTGCTGCTTGCAGGTAAAACTCCCCAGTATTTAGCTGTTTAAGTTCATCAACTGTAAGTTCCATTTCATTAGCTAGTAACCCTAAACTCTTTTTTTCATTTTTTCCGGCAATTGTAACGCCTGATGCAAATAGCGTTTTTTGCAGTGCTGATGATATTTGTTGTCATACATATTGATTCGCTAGCATTAAGTGTAAACCGTACTTTCTTAGCTGTGTGAGTGCCTTTTCTATATCGCTAGAAATGAAGTTTTGGAACTCATCAATAAACAGCAGTATTGGTACGCGTTTGTGTACTGCTATGTTGGTTCTTTGCAGGGCAATAATTCGCAGTAGGCCAACAATAAAACGCCCGTAAGCTTGTACGCTATCACTTCAGGCATTACCGAGTGATAATTTGAAAAGAATAATTTTCTTTTCTTCAATGAGCTGTTTCAAGTTAATGGTAGTGGTATTGGATATCAGGTTTTGAAACGTGGGATCATTTAATATCACTTGTAAACGGGTATAAATGCCGTGTTTAGTAGCACTAAATAACGGGCTGTTAAATTTATGCCTGAACAATAACCTATGTTGTGGATTAGGTGATTGCTGCCCTAAAGCCAGTAAATCAGCATTATTGTTGTCGTCCATAAAGCGCTGTAAGTCAGAAAATGAGCTATTTCCACAACGTAACAGCGTGGCAATACATGGGCTTAAAATCGCGTCCATTTGATTTGTGGTACTGGCTCATTGGTTTGGTGTTCAGCTATTTGATTGCCCTAATCATTGCAGGAGTACATTGATAATACTTAGTAGCTCTTGTGTCATTAAGGCAATGTTACTTTCTGTTTTAAATTCAAGCTGAAACGGGTTAATACTGGGTGAATAGCCTTGCTTCAAACTTGGATCAATAAACACTAATCGGTTAGCGTATTTTGTGTGGCTAAACTCGTTAAACTGCGCAATTTCTTGTGCCATATCACCATGAGGGTCTAGCAATATTACTGCCTCTTTTGGTTCAGGTTTGATTAGTTCTCGATAAACTAATAGCTTGATCAACTCACTTTTACCACTTCATGATGATGCGACTAAATAACCGTGTTTTTTTAGGCCGTTTGTGGTTAGGTGTTTATTCAATTGTCGTAAAAATTGGTGCAATTTGAACTTATGCCGGGATCTTTTCAGCCATTGAGCTGCTTGTAACATTTTTAAATTTTAATGAGTATTATAGCAGTGCATATACGGTGGCAATTGGTGGTGCTTATGGCAGGTATTTAATGGTTGCATGGCTTACTGTTTAATATGCGATTAATGCTTGGTAGAAGTATTCAATCTTTAAACCTTATTTATACATAATATCGTTGCCACACAGAGAGTATCACAAGCCATCAACCAGCCTAAATATCCTTATCGTTATTTCTACTCAATATGCGAATATACTTCACAATCGACGCCAGTTCATGCTCAGTCAATGGTACTAAGTCGTAATACACTTTCACCTTGTCTAATCATCATTGGTATTTTTTGCCTTTAGGCGGGTTGGTTGCCAGTCAGCTGTTAAAAACATCTACTTGAATCGCGGTTAAAAACTTCTTTTTTTTGCTCATTAAAAATAAGTTAGCAAATAATCATTTATTGCTAACTTATTATATTGACGATGTTTATTTGGCAAAAAGATTTTTAGTTATGCCTGTTTTTGGCTAGTTGTAAAGGTTGGTAAGTTAGTGAGCAGTTACAATATTTACAACTTGAAAACTTAAGGCATAACTCACTGTATAAATAATTTGTACAACATGACTGTAAAAAAACTGTTTCTTTATAGATGATAATGTTTAGCGATAAAGAGGTAATACATGGCTTTAATATAAGTTTTGTTTAAGTCTACTGTTTTTCAAAGCTTGGTTAGCCCGGTAGCAAAACTTTGTTCGCTAAATTCTTGGTTTATTGTTTGGAGATGACTTTCAGAACAGCTTAATAAGTACTGTTCTACTTTTTTCGACAGCGCTTTAAACTCATCTACTTTATCTTGTGTTTGTAGATTACTTGTTTGTTGTTGATGAATTTCAACTAATTTTTGTTTTGCTTGTTTCTGTTTTAATAGGCAATTTGGCGTGTATAAATCTTCTAGCTGCGGTTTATTGTTTAAAACACCGCACAAGTACTTGAACATTGATTGTATGGTTTGTTTAGTTGTGCGGTATTGAGCATAAATAAGCAATTGCTTAAGGTAAGTTTGTTCATGTTTCTTACTTAGTTTTTCGAATTCGTCCGCTTTTACACCAATAGCTTTATATTGCTCTGCTAGCGCCATGTGGGTAGTTGTTGGCTGTGCTTTCTCGATTATTTGTTTTGGCGTTGTTTTAGCTCTGTCCTTGTATTGCTTGCTAATGGTAAATTTAAACCCTGCTATACGCCTACCGTGTTTTACGTCTTTAATTGTCACTTTGATATCGGTTACGACATTAATAAATTCGATACTTGGCAGTAATAAACGGCTTTTTAAGTGTCACACCAATTTGTATTGCTTTTTGTCGATATCGAGTATTTCACGAATTTGTTCAATGCTGACATTGCCAGTAGTACCACGATAAAGATACGAGAATAAGTAAGCATGAAGTTTAAAGTGCTGGTCTTTTTTAAAGTGTTTGATATTTTCTAGTTTTGGTGCTGAAAAGTAGCCTTTAACGCCAATGAGATATGGCAGCATATCGTTATTGAGCTTGATATCAACATAGGCATGGCCGTTGTTTTTAATAAACTGACAAGAATGGATTAAGTGCCTTTTGAGCCAGCCATTGACTTGTTTTATTTTGATATGAGCGCTCATGAGTGAATCGGTCGCTTGGTCTATCCTAGCAATAGCATTTTTATCGTTTTTGAGTGCCGGATAAAAATCGATAAGTTGCTTGGTATATATGCGAAAGGTAACAAAGTTTTGATCATCTTTAGCTATGGCTGATATTGCTACAGCTAATATTCTATGGGCATCTGGCGAAAGCGTGTAACTGGCTGAAGTAAAGTCGTTTCATCTGACTAATGATTTATTTCAATCAATTGCAGTTATTTCTTGGTGGGACATTTTTAGGTGGTTAAGTAATAGACTATTTATAATCTATTGAAAAATCACATAAATGCAAATTTTGTGATAATAAAACCTATATACTGAAAAGTGTGTCTTAATACCTGAAAAATGAGATTTTAACCCTGATTAATGTGATAGTTGTCCTGAAAAGCGTGATAGTTAATGTACAATATTGGCTTAACTATCAGTTTACTGCGTTATTTAAACGGAATAAACGAAGTTAAAAGAAATAAACAACTAGGTTGTTGTTAAAAATCTCTACCTTTGTCTTTGCTCTTCTCGTTATTTTTAGTATTCATTGAGGCTCTAGCTTCAGCTATACGGTTTTTATTCTCTTGGATCTCATGTTCAGCAGGGGAAACAGTAAAGTCATTACCCATTGTAAGCGCATCAATACTTTTGACTTCTAAATCAGAAATCAACCCTAACTTTTGAGCTTTTTGAAGTTCACTTTTACTAAAGTCTTTGGCAGCCATATCGAGGCTACTCTTGATAATAGAGTTAGCCTCTGTTAACTCTTCTTTTGTACCTAATGTATCTTGCATTTGAGCTTGCTGGTGGAGTGACTGGCTGGTTTGAATATCACGATAGGCAGCATATGCAGAACGAAAGTTATTTACCCGCGCTTCAAGCGAGTTTTCGTTTGATTTTGATAGATGAACTGCAAATGCCATGTAAACTATTCTCTAGTGATCCTATGATTTATTTTGTATGCTAATTGAAAGGAAATCAATAACATTCTCTACACTAACATTAATGTGCAACGACAGGAACATAACGACTAGATGGATAAGCCGTTTACACCCAATTTATGTGAACTAGCCGATAGTATGGGGATATCGTTATATCAACGATTTACACCTACTGAAGCATCACTATTTTTGCGGTGTCCGTTAGCTGAAATTACCAAATTACAAGCGAGTCATCAAATAGAGTTTATTCAAGTTACTGAAAAACAAATCGAGTTTTTTGGTTTTCAATTACTTAATTATTTACTGGGTAAAGTTCAAGCAGTTGCTCCTGCTGTTAATGTTTCTCACAAGCCGCAAGGTTTTGATTCAGCTCAAGATAAAATTGTTCGTTCGAAAGAAGTTCAAGCACTTACTGGTTTATCAAGAACTACCCTTTGGCGTTTAGAGCGTGCAGGTAAGTTTCCTGCTCGTATCGCACTAAGCACCAGTAATGTGGGTTGGCGATTATCAGATATACAAGAATGGATACGTAGTAAGTGATTGCACCTATACATTATGGCTTCCGTACATTAAAGAGAGCTGATTACTTTTTATTTTGTGAACTAAGCTCCTCTAAGTAATCACTCCACGTTTGCATCATTTTTTTACGCTCTGGTAAATATATAGCTCGGTTGTATGCTCGTGATGTATTTGACCCTGTTAGGTGAGCTAATTGCACTTCTATCGCATCATGCGACCACCCTTGTTCATGCAAAATTGTTGAAGCCGTACTTCTAAAGCCATGAGCTGACATAACATCGGCCGAATATCCCAAGTCTCGTAATCGATTTGTCATTACATTTTTACTCATAGGTATACTGCTGTCACGGCTATTTGGAAAAACATAAGGTGAATATCTTGTTTCAACATAAATATATTCAAGCTGCTTAATGACTTGTTTAGAAAGCGGAACAAGGTGGTCTCGGTCTTTTTTCATTTCTTGTGCGGGAATCCGTATCAGCTTTTCCTCAAAATCAACATATTCCCATTTAAGCCCTCTAATTTCTTTTGGCCTAAGAAATACCCTTGGAATAAGCTTTAGTGCCTCAGCTGTACAGAAAGTGCCTGAAATTGTCATATCTATGTCATGAATTAAGTTACCCAACTCTATAGGGTTAATAATTGCTGAGTGAGATCGAACTTTTTTAAGTGGCTTAATGATATCTTTTAGTGGTAAGCCTTGTGCGGGGTTATTTCTCGTCAGCCTATGAGCAAGTGCGTAGCCAAAGATGCGATTAATAACGGAAAGTATAACAGGGGCTTTTTTAGGGCTACCTGAAGCCTCTATAGACAACATGACTTCGGTAATGTGTCCAGCATCTATCTTTTCTATCAGCAATGAAGTTAACGATTTACAATCAATGGTGATAAAACGCTTCACTCGTGCTTGGTGATCCGCAGACCAAGCATCTTTTTGTTGCTCCCACCATTTCAAAGCGATTACATTAAATTGTCTGTCTGTTACTGAATAGCTGCGTTTGCGTTCTCTTCTTTCGTCTGAAGGGTTAATGCCCTTCATCAGTAACACCCTTGCCTCCTCTGCTAACCTCCTTGCTTCAACAAGGGGTATCTCAGGGTACTGACCTAAAGCTATTTCTTTATGCTTACCTGAAAACCGATAGCGCATCCTCCACAGCTTAGAATTATTACTTTTAATCAATAAAAATAAGCCCTTACCATCAAACTTTTTAATTTGCTTTTTATCTTCAGGACAACAAATACTTTTAACTTCTTGGGCTGTCAGCGACATAACGGAAAACTCACCAGGGGTTTATTAAGGGGTACCACCCCAATTAAACACCTTAAAGTGAGATCATGCAAGCACTAAACACCCCACATTATACCCCCAAAATTATGAAACTCGTTGAGTTATGGTGAAACAAGTTGAAACACCAAAAACAAAAAAGCCCTGTAAAAACAACATCTACAGGACTTTTGAAACAACATGTGTTTCGCTGAAACTAAGGGGTGATGATTACATCATGCCGCCCATTCCACCCATACCGCCCATGCCGCCCATATCAGGCATTGCTGGAGCTGAAGCTTCTGGTGCTGGAGAGTCTGTAATCATTGCTTCTGTAGTAAGCATTAGACCTGCAACTGATGCTGCAAACTGTAACGCGCTACGAGTTACTTTAGTTGGGTCAAGAATACCCATCTCTAGCATGTCGCCGTATGTGCTGTTACCTGCGTTGTAACCGTAGTTGCCGCTACCGTTACGTACTTCGTTAAGTACAACTGATGCTTCGTCGCCACAGTTTGTTACGATTTGACGCAATGGAGCTTCCATTGCGCGTATAGCAACATTAATACCGTGAGTTTGGTCTTCGTTGGCACCTTCAAGGTTTTTAATTGCTTCTGATACGCGTACTAGAGCAGTACCACCACCAGCAACTACGCCTTCTTCAACCGCGGCACGAGTTGCATGTAATGCATCTTCAACGCGCGCTTTTTTCTCTTTCATTTCAACTTCTGTTGCTGCCCCAATTTTAATTACTGCAACACCGCCAGCTAATTTAGCTAAACGTTCTTGTAATTTTTCTTTATCGTAGTCTGAAGTTGATTCTTCAATTTGACCACGAATTTGAGCAACACGAGCTTGAATGTCAGCTTCTTCACCAATACCGTCGATAATTGTTGTGTTATCTTTAGAGATTACAACACGCTTAGCTTGGCCTAAATCTTCTAACGCAGCTTTTTCAAGCTCCATTCCGATTTCTTCAGAAATAACAGTACCTGCAGTTAATGTAGCTATATCTTGTAGCATTGCTTTACGACGGTCGCCAAAACCAGGCGCTTTAACCGCTGCAACTTTAACAATACCACGCATGTTGTTTACTACTAATGTTGCTAGTGCTTCACCTTCAACATCTTCTGCGATGATAAGTAGTGGCTTACCTGCTTTAGCGACACCTTCAAGTGTTGATAATAATTCACGAATGTTCGAGATTTTTTTATCAACTAATAAAATGAACGGGTTTTCTAATTCAACCGCACCACTTTCTTGATTGTTGATGAAGTAAGGAGAAAGGTAACCACGGTCGAATTGCATACCTTCAACCACGTCAAGTTCGTCAGTTAACGCTTGACCTTCTTCAACAGTAATAACGCCTTCAGTACCTACTTTATCCATTGCTGTTGCAATGATTTGGCCTACAGTTTCGTCAGAGTTTGCAGAAATAGTACCTACTTGCTCTATCGCTTTGTTGTCTGCACATTCTTGAGAAAGTGTTTTAAGTTCTTCTGTTGCAGCAACAACAGCTTTGTCGATACCGCGTTTAAGATCCATTGGGTTCATACCCGCAGCAATTGATTTTAAACCTTCGTTTACAATCGCTTGTGCTAATACAGTTGCAGTAGTTGTACCGTCACCAGCTTCATCATTTGCTTTAGACGCTACTTCTTTAACCATTTGCGCGCCCATGTTTTCAAACTTATCTTCAAGTTCAATTTCTTTAGCAACTGATACACCATCTTTAGTGATAGTTGGACCACCAAATGATTTGTCTAATACTACGTTACGACCTTTTGGCCCTAATGTTACTTTTACTGCGTCTGCTAATACGTTTACGCCACGTAGCATTTTAGCTCGTGCGTCATTTCCAAATAATACGTCTTTTGCTGCCATGATTGTTCCTCAATGTATCTATCTAATGCATCGTTTATACAATGCGTTTGAAATCAGTTTATTGTGTGAATTATTCAACAATCGCTAAGATGTCTGCTTCACTTAAAATTAGTACTTCTTCACCATCAATTTTTTCAGTTTTAACGCCATAGCCTTCACTAAAAATAACTTGGTCGCCAACTTTTACGTCTAGCGCACGTACTTCGCCATTTTCTAAAATACGGCCGTTACCTACTGCTACTACTTCACCACGTGTAGATTTTTCAGCGGCACTACCTGTTAATACGATGCCACCAGCAGACTTTGATTCTACTTCTTTACGTTTAATAATTACGCGATCATGTAATGGACGAATACTCATTTCTTTCTCCTGAGACGATTTTCTTTAATAGGGTTTAAATTCTTTGTTGATTCAGAGATGGGGCCTAAAAAATTCTTCACAAGCCCCTGTAAAATTTTTTTTATTCTTTACGCTCAAATTCTCCATCAAGTATTTGGCCCTGATGGCGTGAACTCGGATCTTTTTTATCTGGTTCTCTAAAAAAGTCATCGTTAACCGGCTGTTCATGTTGAGAGTGATATTGAAACCCTCCACCAGTAAACGTTTGTGTAGGTACATTTTTTTGGAACACTTTAACAATACCTTTGCGAAATGAAGGTATGAGTAAAGACAAACCAAAGATATCGGTCGCAAACCCTGGTGTTAACAATAAAACGCCAGCAATAAGTAACATTAAGCCTGAAACTATTTCCTCTGACGGAGCTTGCCCTTGAGCCATTTTAGTTTGAACAGAATTTAACGTAGAGATACCTTGCTGCTTTACATTTTTTGCGCCCAACCAAGCAGTAATAATAACAATAGCAATAGTTGGCCATACGCCAATCCATTGTCCTATCTGCATTAACAGCGCAATTTCAATAATGGGTATAACAATAAATAGGAGGAACAAAAACCTAAACATAATAATCTCTCTATTATTTAATGAAACATATATGGGGTTTGTCAGGTCTTTTTCAAGCAAGGTTCAAGTGCACTGCATTTAAACTACTAAGATTTAAGTGAATAGCGTAAGCTTTGTTCATTGAGATCAAACCAAGAATATCAGGTATTTGTTAAGGTTAAGTTTATGATGTTTCAAGTCATACTTTGTACATGCCCATCTCGTGATGTGGCTTCATTAATTGCGAAAACGTTAGTTACTAAAAAGTTAGCTGCGTGCGTAAATATTATTCCTAATGTAACGTCTGTTTACACTTGGGAAGATGAACTGCAGTTTGACGATGAGTTACAATTAGTCATTAAAGCAACCAGTGATTTATTTAGTGGTATTTCCGCTAAAATACACGAATTACACCCTTATGAGACACCTGAAATTATTGCCATGAACATCCAGCAAGGCGATGACAATTATTTACACTGGATTAATGAGTCAACCAAATCTGTATTATGAGAAAACTTACTTCATTATTATGGCTAAGCTTTTTTAGCCTGTTTTTATTAACGACACAAGTTACTGCACAAGATTCAATTTTTGATGTTTCATCTCCTTCACTATTCAGTAATGACGATGAATTTTTAAAAGTAGATGAAGCCTTTCGCTTCAATTTTCATCAACAAGACAATAAATTAAAAGTTACGTTTGATATTGAAGAAGGATATTACCTTTATCGTCATCAATTTAAATTTAAACCAACAAATACAACCATTGCCGAGGTAGTTTTACCTGTAGGCGAAGATCATGAAGATGAGTTTTTTGGCGTTCAGAAAGTTTTTACTGAATCGTTAGCATTTACAATTGATATTGAAAGCACACAGTCGAACCCTACGTTAACTATTCGATATCAAGGTTGTGCTGTAAAAGGGTTATGCTACCCACCTACAAGAAAGACCGTTGATTTAAGCCAAGTTAGTGCGAATCAAGCAAATGTTATGAGCGCATTAACGGGAACAGATACCAATACTGAAAACAATTCAGGCGATGCTGCACCTTTAACAGAAACAGCAGAAAAAAGTGAGCAACACCAACTAGCAGACATGCTTAAGCAAGACAGTTTATGGTTAACTTTGGTTGCTTTTTTTATTGGCGGCTTATTGCTTTCGTTTACGCCTTGCGTATTTCCTATGTACCCTATTCTAACAGGTATTATTGTTGGTCAAGGGAAAGAGTTAACCACTAAAAAAGCATTTACGTTGTCGTTCTTCTACGTACAAGGTATGGCGATTACTTATACCATTTTAGGTATTGTTGTAGCGCTTGCTGGCGCGCAATTTCAAGCGGCTTTTCAGCATCCATACGTGTTGATTGGTTTGAGTGTTTTGTTCATATTTTTGGCGCTTTCTATGTTTGGTGTATTTAACTTAGCGTTGCCAAGCAGCTGGCAAAACAAGCTCAATGATATTAGCAATAAACAAAAAGGTGGCTCTGTATTAGGTGTAGTAAGTATGGGCGTAATTTCTGGTCTAGTGGCTTCACCTTGCACTACCGCTCCGTTGACAGGAGCATTACTTTACATTTCTCAAACAGGAGACATTGTACTGGGCGCATCAGCATTATATGCACTTAGCTTAGGTATGGGTCTTCCACTATTAATTTTAGGTAGCTCTGGCGGTAAATTACTACCAAAAGCAGGCGGCTGGATGAACATTATCAAAAATATTTTCGGTTTATTACTACTCGCCGTACCGATTTTCTTATTAGACAGAATTGTTCCAATGATAGTGACACAAGTGTTATGGGTAGTATTAATACTTGCAACCGCAACTTATTTTTACGTGACAAACAAAAACACGACAGCCAATTTTTGGCATGGTGTACGTGCGTTACTGATATTTTTAGTGATGTTTTACGGCGCTATGCTGGCATATCAGCTAGCCTTTCCTACTCAAAATATAGTAAGCACTCAAAGTACTGCTAACACTAAATCTGAGGAACATGAAAACACCTTTAAAATGGTTAAAAATGTTGCCGAACTTGAGCAAGCCGTTATTGATGCAAACAAAGCGGGTAAAACGGTAATGGTTGATTTGTATGCTGACTGGTGTATTGCATGTAAAGAGTTTGAACATTACACATTTAGTGCGCCTATTGTGAAAGAAGCGCTTAAAAATACGGTAATGATACAAGTAGACTTAACCGACACGGGTTCAGATGAAAGCGTTGAACTTATGGGTAAATTTGAGGTCTTCGGCTTACCTTCCATCTTGTTTTTTAACAAACAAGGTGAAGAGCTTACTCAGAATAGAGTGACCGGTTTTATGAATGCAGAAGACTTTTCTGCGCTATTAAATAAAATTCTCTAGATTAAACAAACTAAGAAAGGTGAATTGAGGTTAAGTGCATCATCTCCATGTACTTAACCTTTAACTTTACGTTAATAGGTACTAGATATTTTGCTATTCCAGACTCTGTTTCTGGGAATTCTGTACAACGACTTATTAGTGCGCTTGAGTCTTCCAATGGTTATCAACTATTTGATTGTCGATAAAGTCCATTAGCTCTGCTTCTGGGACAGGCTTAGAAAAATAGTAACCTTGTATCAAATCACAATCGTTTTGCATTAAACTTCTCAATTGAGCGCTGGTTTCAACCCCCTCTGCGACAACTGTTAGTCCTAAGTTTTTAACCATAGCGATTGTAGACATAATAATCTGGTAGTCTGAGTGATTTTCTAACATACCAAAAATAAAGCTTTTATCGATTTTAATCACATCTACAGGCATCTGCTTTAAATAAGCAAGTGACGAATAACCTGTTCCAAAATCATCAATGGCAAAACTAAAGCCTAACCCTTTCAATGTTTCCATCATTTGAATGGTATGCTCAACGTTTTTAACAAGTGTTTGCTCTGTAAGTTCCAATTCAAAAGATGATGCAGGTAATGAAAACTCTACAAGCAAACCTTGTAAGAAGCTCGGTAAGTTTTGGTCAACAAATTGCCCTGCCGATAGGTTTATTGCAATACGAGCGCCTGTTAAACCTTGCTTTTGGATGTCTACTGCCAATTCAAAGCACCGTCTAATAATCCAATATCCTAACTCAATCATATGCGCCGAATTTTCCAGAATAGGAATAAAATCATCAGGTGAAATCATTCCTCTAACAGGATGCTGCCAACGTAATAATGCTTCAAAACCATAGATTTTTTTATTTGCCGCAACAAGTTGAGGCTGTAAGCTCAAACTGAATTGATTTTTAGCAAGTGCCTGTCTAACTTCTCCCTCCAACATAACTCGATGAGCTACACGTTGGTACATTTCAGGATGATAAACGTGATACTGAGAACCGCCACCGTCTTTCGCTTCGTACATCGCAATATCAGCCCAGCTTATTAACTCTTCGGCTTTTATGAGTTTATCATCGGTATACGCAATACCAATACTGGTAGAAACATAAAAGATGCTACTACCTATTTTAATAGGTGTTTTGAAACGCTGTAAAATATCTTCCGCAACTTGCTCTGCTTCTTGTACCGATTCTATTTGCCCCAATACAACAACAAACTCATCCCCACCAAATCGACAAGCTATATCAACATTACGAATACTTAACCTTACGCGATTAGCAGCCTCGATAAGAAGTCGATCACCCTCTCCATGCCCATGACTATCATTAACCTTCTTAAAATCATCCAAATCTAAAAACAATACGGCTACTTTACGCTGAAACTGAGAAAGGTTTGCCACCGATTTTCTCAATTGATAATTCAGCATATTTCGATTGGGTAAACCGGTTAACAAATCATACATTGCGATGTTTTCTAGCTCTTTTGTCTTTTGTTCAATCTCAATATTAAGCTGTTCTAACTCATAACTCAGTTCTGTTGACGCGTCCGACAAAACATCTAGTTCATCAGAAAAAAAACGGTTTCGCTTAAGCTCAATACGTCTAAATTGGTCGAACTCTTTACTTGCTAACAGTGGCAGCGCATTAGACAGAACGAGTAATCTTTTGGTAACTGGACTAGAAACAAAATACACCAAGGCCGCAAGTACAAAAAATATAATAATGGCTGATAAAAGAAATTGAGTTCTATATTGGCTGTACTCTTGGGTAATAGGCGTTACATCATCAATAATCGCCATATAAAACGCTCGTTGATTGTTAGTTGCTAACTCCATTAAATTAATAAGATAGCTATTTTCTAACACGTCTATTTGGACGCCTGTTTTTTTAATTTGCTCAATATTGGTATTGTTTTGTTGCTTTATAAACAAGCTTTGCATGAGGTCGGTATCTGAAGCAGACACAAATTGCGCTTCGTATAACTTTGCGTCTGGTTGCTTTGAGAAACTTACTACGGCAATTTCACTTTTAATGGATTGATTAATCGCATAAATCATATCAACTAAAGACACTGATAAAGCAATAACCACCATATCTCCCTGCTTGTTTAACAGAGGAACGGTTAGGAGTTGTTCACAATACAATTCGCAGTGCAATTGCTGCTGAGGCTCTTGTACGTCTAACGTTTTGTTTACGCTATTTAAAACATAATAAGGTGTAGAGCTAGAGTTATATAAGATGTTTTTTTTGCTATCGATTAACCACATATTTTCTACATTGTGGTGAAGTTGAAGTGCATCGAATTGAAGCGATAACTGTTCTGTTAATTCAGTAAAATCATCTTTTTCACTCAAATGAACTACGTCGGCAAAAGACTCTAACCATACGTGTAGTTTGTCACGGAGAGTTTGTTCATGAAGTGCAAATTGTTGCTGACCTTGAATTAAAGTGTCGGCTTGATACGCTTTAAACTCTGCATTCAGACGCGATAAAGAAAGTACTGAAAAACCAATACTTAAAATTAACAACGCCCCAACAACTAAAAATAGTAACTTCGTTGGAACACGTACAAAAATCCCCTTCATCGTTTAAAACCAGTACATAAACTGAAGTGCCCACAGATCCCAATTTTCTTTTTTATTGGTGGCAGGGTCAGGAATAAGTACAGGCGTTAATCGGGCCGTACCTTTAATTGCATGGTACTCAAACTGTACTTGCATATTAGACGACAAGTCGTAATTAATACCAATGGTTAAATCATTTTGATAACCGAAATAACGTGGAACAGCACCATTTGATGAAACTTCTAATATCTTACCGCTTTTATCATTTTTATCTGCATAATAATGTTCATAACGCCCTAACAATTGTAAGTTTGGAGATACACGATAGCGAGACTGAACAAACCCACCTTGGCCTGTTGTATCGCTAATAAACCCTGGGAACAAAAAGCCATTCAACACTTTTTTCTCTTGTACTACTTCGGCACTAAATGACCATAATTCTCCTTGATATTCTGCGTTTGCATAAATTCGCTCTAACGCTAACATCCCTTCTTGAAAAACATCATTTTTTCCGCGCTTGTAAGTAAAGTCAGCGATAGTAGTAGCCAACCCGAACTTCCAAGGAGATAAATTAGGGCGCCAATATATACTGGCTTGAAAATCTTCTTCATGTGTTAGCTTCCCGGTAGAAGCACTCCCCATAAGCAAATTGGTTTGCTTGCTAGAAATAGGTGAAAAACCAACACTCACATTAAAATCAACATCACCAATAGACTCTGATGAATAGCGTGTGGTAATCGCCCCACCATTTCCGCCTACCGACATATCTCGTGTGCCATCAAAATATACAGATTGCGAAAGAATAATAGTTGGGCGTGTCATCGGTACATCGCGTGTACTTGAATACAACCAATGATAATTTTTAATGCGACCTAAATATAAGTTAGTTTGCCAGTGTTCATTGTTAAACAATGCCCACTCTAACAACAGGTGATCGATACGCACACCTTCGTTATATCGATTACCTCCGTTTAAATATACAGCCTGCCCTGCCAAGCGAACGTTGGGTGACACCTGATATGACGCATTAAGCCCGATTTCAGTTAATTTGTACGAAATACCCTCTTCGTCATCAACATAATTACTGCCACTTACATCAATTAACCCTTGTGCAACAAAACCATGTAAATTAATTTTATCTGCAAACGACTTTTCTTCGGCTGATAATTCACCCACATACATAAAGCAACTACACAAAATGATTGCAATCAGCTTCGTGTTAGCCAATGTAGCGAAATTATTTTGTAACTTTAATAACATTAATATGCTCTTCCTTATCTAAGGCCTCAACATAACCGATTGCACCTGGCGTGGTACGCACAGCTATAATTAGCTCAGCTTGAGACTTAACTATCCTTGGCGATACGCCTAATCCAGAAAACGTTAGTTTCTTCCAAATACGATCTAACTGATATGGAAAGATATGCAACATATCTTTCGAGAAAATTTTATGCACTGAGTGCTGACTAGGTAAAACAAAAACGACAATGGCTTTGTCATTAGCCCAACGAACCTGACGCATCGAATAAATACGCCTTAGTTGCGATGATGAAAGCGATTCAACTTCAACAGACTTGTGGCTAATCACATGAATACTATGAGACTTAAAGCTAATTAAGATAAATAATACTATGCAGATTTTAAGAAAAAATTGAGTAATAACAATATCCTTATAAATACCACTACTGGACGATTACGTTGAAAGCGAGATTATGCACTGACTCACAACGAGATTGCAATACATTAAAAATCAATAGATTAACAGTTTACTTCCTTGCCAATAATTCTAGTAAATATTATGGAAATCGCAAAAAAAAAGGGATCTTTTTACCCTTAAAAGAGGTTAGACCAGTATTTAGCTGCTAAATTCTGCGAAAACACTATAATAATCGTCCAATTAACCATATTTATGATTTTTTTGGTGAATAACCTTTTACACGTTACACAAATATGTAATTATAAGCTTTCACTACAATATCACGGATGTTTTAAAGATTATGTCGACAAAGTTCAGCATTTTATTATTGAACGGTCCTAACTTAAACATGTTAGGCAAACGAGAGCCTGAGATCTATGGATCCTCCTCGTTAGATGACATTGTTGAAGATATCACCAAAACAGCTAGCCAAAACTCAATATCACTGTCGCATGTTCAATCAAATGCAGAACATGAACTTATCGACGCTATACATAAGGCACATAACAAGGTTGATTTTATTATTATCAATCCTGCAGCCTTTACTCATACTAGCGTAGCGTTAAGGGATGCACTGTTATCGGTAAATATACCTTTTATTGAGGTTCACTTATCGAATGTTCATGCTCGTGAACAGTTCAGACATCATTCTTATTTGTCTGATGTAGCAGTTGGCGTTATTTGCGGTTTAGGAACAAATGGTTATACATTCGCGTTACATGCTGCGAATGATTATTTACTTAATAAACAACAAGATTTTAAATAGTTTGCTTAACGTTGTAACAAGCTAACTTCATACATCATTATAAAAAACGAACAAAGGTACACAACATGGATATTCGCAAAATTAAAAAACTTATCGAGCTTGTAGAAGAGTCAGGCATCAATGAGTTAGAAATCGCAGAAGGTGAAGAGTCAGTAAGAATTAGCCGTGGTGCATCAGTGGTTCATACTGCTCCTTCAGTAGCTCCTGCGCCAATTTCAGTTGCAGCAGCTCCTGTTGCAGCTGCAGCAGCGACTGCTGTTAGTGAAGCTGCTCCTGTAGTTTCAGGCCATGTAATTCGCTCTCCAATGGTTGGTACTTTTTACTCATCTTCATCTCCTGACGCTCCTGCATTTGTAGAAGTGGGTCAACACGTAAACGCTGGCGATACTCTATGTATTGTTGAAGCAATGAAGATGATGAACCAAATTGAAGCTGATAAGTCAGGCGTAATTAAAGAAATTCTTGCTCAAAATGAAGATGCTATTGAATTTGACCAACCGCTATTCATCATTGAATAAGCCCAACCAAAAAGGGTACTTTCATGTTAGATAAAGTAGTTATCGCCAACAGAGGCGAAATAGCATTAAGAATATTACGCGCTTGTAAAGAGTTAGGTATAAAAACCGTTGCTGTACATTCAACCGCTGATAAAAATTTAAAACACGTTTTATTAGCAGATGAAACCATATGTATTGGTAAGCCTTCTGCAATGGAAAGTTATTTAAATATTCCAGCAATTATAACGGCAGCTGAAGTAACTGACGCTGTAGCGATTCATCCTGGATATGGTTTCTTAGCAGAGAACGCTGACTTTGCAGAACAAGTAGAAAAGTCTGGTTTTGCGTTTATTGGACCTACAGCCGAAAGCATTCGCCTAATGGGTGATAAAGTTTCTGCAATTAAAGCAATGAAAGCTGCTGGTGTTCCTTGTGTTCCGGGTTCTGACGGACCGTTAACTGATGACGAAAAAACGAATTTAGCGCACGCTAAACGTATTGGTTACCCAGTAATTATTAAAGCTTCAGGTGGCGGTGGCGGACGTGGTATGCGTGTTGTTCGTGCCGAAGAAGAGTTAATTGAAGCAATTGCCTTAACAAAGAACGAAGCTCGCGTTACGTTTAACAACGACATGGTTTACATGGAGAAATTCCTAGAAAACCCTCGTCACGTTGAAATTCAAGTAATGGCTGATGGTCAAGGTGGTGCAATTCATTTAGGTGAGCGAGATTGTTCTATGCAACGTCGCCATCAAAAAGTTGTTGAAGAAGCGCCAGCACCGGGTATTACCCCTACAATGCGTCAGCAAATTGGTGAGCGCTGTTGTAGAGCTTGTATCGAAATTGACTATCGTGGTGCGGGAACATTTGAGTTCTTGTATGAAAACGGTGAATTTTACTTCATTGAAATGAATACACGTATTCAAGTTGAGCATCCGGTAACAGAAATGATCACTGGCGTTGATTTAATCAAAGAACAACTTCGTGTAGCAGCTGGTCAACCTTTATCGTACACACAAGACGATATTAAAATTTCAGGTCATGCAATCGAATGTCGTATTAATGCCGAAGATCCACGTAGTTTTATTCCTTCACCAGGAAAAATTACTCGCTTTCATCCTCCAGGAGGCATGGGCGTAAGATGGGACTCTCATATTTATGCTGATTACTCAGTACCACCACATTACGATTCAATGGTAGGGAAACTCATTACTTACGGTGACAACCGTGATGTAGCAATAGCACGTATGAGAAATGCATTAAGTGAGTTGGTTATCGATGGAATTAAAACCAACATTACGCTACATACCGATATATTAAACGATCAAGGCTTCGTTAATGGCGGCGCTAATATTCACTACTTGGAAAAGAAACTTTCCGAAAGCGAATAATTAACGTTTAAGAATACCGATTTACTAACCCTGCATTTGCAGGGTTTTTTATTTATAATAGGTGTTCATTATTAAGGTAGTTAATGTTTATGTCTAAGCCTCTTGAAAAACCAACACCTCCTGCAGACGGTTCATGTTGTGAAAATGCCTGTAATCCTTGTGTATGGGACTTTTATTATAAAGACCTAAAAGAATGGCGTTTACAACAAGTAGAATTGCAAAAAAAAGCTGAGAACAACGAATAGCCTTAATACACAACTAGGCTACTTCGCCGTTTTCTCGTTGTTATTATATTTATTAACAATTCTTCCCAGTATTTTTATTGCATCTTCAACAGAATCTTTCCACTGAACTCCATAGCTAATCCGCATAAAGTTGTTATATTTTCCTGCTGGAGAAAACACATTACCGGGCGCAAAGCTAACCCCTTGTTCAATAGCTTCATGAAATAGCTTACTTGTATCAACGTGCGATCGACACCTTACCCACAACACACTTCCTCCACTTGGTTTAGAAATACACACTTCTGATGGAAAATGCTCTGCAATAAGTGCTCTCATTCGTTCACAATTGTTTTGAAGCTTTTTACGAAGAACTTGAATATGTCGCTCGTATTCTCCACTCATGATGTAATCTGTTAACGTCCATTGAGGTAGCATTGCTGTTGAACAAGACTGAGCTCGCTTAATCCGCTTAACTTCTTCTTCATACTTTCCTGGTAACAACCAACCGATACGATAGCCCGGCGCTGTTGTTTTTGAAAATGAAGAACATGTCATTACAAGCCCTTTTTTAGAATAAAGCTGAGCAGGAATAGGCCGGTTTTGTGTAAAATAAATGTCGCTGTAAACTTCATCCTCAATTAAGGGAATGTTGTATTTTTCAATCAATTCAACCATGGCTTTGCGCTGCTCATTCGTCATCATAGAGCCCAAAGGGTTATTAATTGCTGTAGAGAATAAACATGCTTTTACTGGATGTTCATTAAATACTTTTTCTAATTCTTTTACGCAAACGCCATCTTCAGTGCAGGTGTACACCTCAACAACTTTCATTCCTAAACTTTCAATGAGTTCTAGTTGCCCAAAATAACATGGAGACTCTACCGCAATAACATCTCCTTTTTCAGCAACACATTGTAATGCAATGGAAATTGCTTCTTGTGCACCATTAGTAATAATTACATCTTCATGTTGCACATCAACCCCATACTCTTGATAGCGCAATGCAAGCGTTAAACGTAATTTAGGATCTCCATTTACAGGGCCGTAACTAACAGCTTTTTCAGAAACCTTACTCAACACTCCTCGCATCAGTCGCGCTAACGCTTTGTCTGGTGGGTGAGCATTAACAGGATTAGAAATACCTAAAGCAACGGTATTTGGAATGTGTATCGCTTCATATACCTGTTCAATTAAACTACGGCATTTAATTTCAGCAGGTACAGAATGCGACCATCTATCTCGCATGGGTAGCAAAGTTCGCGCTTGTTGAGCCTTGATGAAATACCCCGACTGAGGGCGGGCAAAAATTATACCTTGTCGTTCAAGCTCTATATAAGCCTGCTTAACAGTAGGAACACTAATACCAAATTGTTTACTTAGCTTTCTTAAACTGGGTAATTTGTCACCCGGTCTCAGTACACCATTGCGATGTTGATTCTCCACAAAGTCGATAACTTGTTGATACAAAAAGTCAGACGACGATTTATCAAGCAACTGCATAACTGTATAGGTTCCATTTTTGTTTTTTTGTATATGTTATTAAAACAAACTTTATATAAACTGTCATTACTCTTTATTAATTGCCCAAGGAAACCAAACATGAACACAACATTTTTGTATGTTATTACCGTACTTATATGGGGTTCTACTTGGATTGCAATTAACTATCAACTGGGCGATGTGTCGCCAGCCACTTCGCTGTTTTATCGATTTGGACTAGCTGCAATTGTGCTTTTTAGTTTTTGTAAGTTTTCAAAAGTTCCGCTGATATTTCCTATCAAACACCACCTGCAATTTATCGCATTCGGTTTAACGTTATTCGGCTTTAACTATTATTTTTTGTATAACGCACAACAACACATTAACTCTGCACTTACTTGTATTGCATTTTCAATGATCATGGTGTTCAACATGATCAACGCAAGAATATGGTACAACACTAAAATAACCTCACAGGTTTACGTTGGAGGAGCACTAGGAATTGCAGGCATTACTACTCTGTTTTGGCCGCAAATTAACGATATTTCACTAAGTGCCCAAACACTTACAGGCTTAGGCTTTTGCTTAACAGGCACGTTATTGGCCTCTACAGGAAACATGTTTTCGATTAAAAACCAAGAAAAGCAAATCCCCTTACATGCTGCAAATGCTTGGGGTATGGCTTATGGCGCAATAGGAATGGCGGTGTGGGCAATTAGTCAAGGAGCTTCATTTACTATCCCATTAACGACACCATATATAACTTCGTTATTATATCTGTCACTGTTTGGGTCAGTTATTGCTTTTGGTAGTTATTTAACATTACTCAACAGAATTGGCGCACATAAAGCATCATATGCAAGTATTATGTTCCCAGCTATTGCCGTACTAATTTCTTCATTTGTAGAAGACTTTCAATGGAGCACGTATACGGTTATAGGTTTAAGTTGTATTTTTGTTGGAAATTGGGTTGTATTGGCTAAACCCAAAACTCAAAAGAAAAACACTAATTTTGTTCATTCAAAAGCAACCAATTAACCGTGCAAACACTTTTTTATATCTTTATGTGATCGCTAAGATAAAATAATTCGAATATTTATTCTAAACCTTTACCGAAACGGTTTATAATTGAGCGGAGATAGCATTATTGCTATTACGTTAAAAACAATGAATAACGCCCCCAATCAACAATATAAATTTTAGGTAATAAAATGCAACGACTAGCGCCAGCACTACGTGAAGATAACGTTCCTTTAGATTTAATTTCCCTGATTAAAACAATTTTAGCTGCCACAAAAGAAATATCTTTTCGCGTTAGCCAAGCACACCTAAGTGGACTAATGGGCTCAACATTAGATGAAAACATTCAAGGTGAAGTTCAAAAACAATTAGATGTAGTAGCGAATGAACTTTTCAAAGACATATTACTTGAGTCAGGTTTTGTTAAAGCGATTTCATCAGAAGAAGAAGACACTTCCGTTGCTGGCAACCCTAACGGAAAATTCATTGTTTCTTTCGATCCTTTAGACGGCAGTTCAAATATCGAAATTAACTCACTCATTGGTACTATTTTCTCAATCCACAATGCTCAAGAAGACATGGATGCTGATGACCCTGACATGTTTAAACAATCAGGTAATAAGCAAGTATGTGCAGGTTATGTATTGTATGGTCCTGCAACTATGCTAGTAATGACTACGGGTTCAGGTACACACTTTTATGTACTTGACCGCACACATGGTGGATTCTTGCGCGTAGAACGTAACGTTCAAGTACCAAAAGATACTCAAGAGTTTGCTGTAAACATGTCAAATCAGCGTTTTTGGCAAGCACCTATGCAAAACTACATTAACGACTTGCTGCTTGGCGATACTGGCCCTCGTGGTAAAAACTTCAACATGCGTTGGATTGCAGCAATGGTTGGTGATATTCATAGAGTATTAACGCGTGGTGGTTTATTTACCTACCCTGCTGATACAAAAGATCCTAACAAACCGAATAAATTACGCTTAATGTATGAAGCGAATCCAATGAGCTTCCTTATTGAGCAAGCTGGCGGTAAAGCAATGACCAGCGAAGGACGTATAATGGACATAGAGCCAACAGACATTCATCAGCGCGTTGAATGTATTATGGGTTCATCTAATGAAGTTGATGCTTGTTTAGGTTATTACAAATAAACGTCACACATTTATTCGAAAAAGGAGCTGCGGCTCCTTTTTTAACTAAATCCCAAAAAGTAAAATACCATTAAATTTTAATGCTTTTGCTTACATTTTAGTAAATATCACCATTATATTTTCATCATCAATTAAATCCCCCCCTATAAATAAATATATCCACTTGAAAAATAATAAAATTTTATTATTGGAATTTATATTGCTTTTGCCATTGTGACTATAAAAACAACAATGAAAAAGGAAAGCACATGGGAAATATTTTTTACTCTAGAAACAAACAGTTGCGTAATGGGTGGTGGATACTCATTTTTATAGGATTTATAGCGCTAACGCGCCCAATATATAAACCGATAAAACAATTCTTTAGTGAATTAGGCTTAACCGATGCGTTTTTAGAGCCTTTAGCTCCCCTCCTCATACTCTTTGTCACATGGCTTTGTATGGTAATAAGAAAACAAACATTATCAGATGCTGGCTTACGAATAAATATAATGTGGTTAAAAGAGTTTCTTAGTGGCACTTTAGGCGGTGTTGTTATGATGCTCTGTGCGATAACGTTAATATTTTTGTTTACTGATATGACGTTCACTGTAAACCCACAACATAGTGTTTATTTATTAAGCTACGGATTTTATCTGTTCTTAATAGGTTCAATAATGGAAGAATTACTTCATAGAGGATTTATTTTTCAACGTTTAATAGACGGTATAGGTATCTGGGGAGCTCAATTAGTTATTGCTGCAATATTTGCTTTTGGACATTCGGGTAACCCTGGTATGGATGGTATTACAGAAATAATTTCTATCACTGATTTAGTGTTGGGCTCACTTATCTTTGGTTTTGCTTACATAAAAACTAATAGTCTAGCACTACCTATTGGCCTACATTTAGGTTGGAATTGGGCTCAAGGTAGCATTTTTGGATTTTCTGTAAGTGGTTATGAGCAACCAGGGTTATTTAAACCTGTCTTTGCAAATGCAGAACAATGGTTAACTGGTGGTGACTTCGGACCTGAAGCCAGTGTTCTATCCCTTATAATCAGTGTTATTACTTTATATATAATTTACGTTTGGAAAGGAAAACAGAATATAAATACATAAGCATGATTTTTCCTAGCTGTGAAACTTAGTGCAAACTTATCTATTTCACAGCTTCTGCCTATTTAACATACATACTATGCGAACAGCATTTCTTTTTGTTAGAATATGCGCCATTAAATTTTAAAAATTCATACCCCTTTATTCGAGATTATTTTATGTCAGCATACGCAGTGGGACACAAAGTTCCAGATTCAGACTCAATTTGTTCAGCTATCGCGCTTTCTTACCTTAAAACAGTAACGGGTGAAGACGTTAAACCTGCTCGTTTAGGTGAGTTGTCTCCTGAAACATTATTCATATTAGAAAAATTTGGTTTTGAACAACCTGAACTAAAAATGACGTTTGCTGATACCGACGGTATTTACGTTGTAGATCACTCAGATCGTATTCAAGGGCCTGACGACATTGATGACACCACAGTACTAGGCATTATCGACCACCATAAACTTGGCGACATTACTACATCAACACCACTAGAATGTTGGATTCGCCCAGTTGGTTGTACGAATACTATCATCAAAATGATGTACGATTTTCACAGTGTTGAAATTCCTAAAAATATCGCAGGTGCAATGATGTGCGCTATTTTATCTGACACAGTTATATTCAAGTCACCAACATGTACAACAGCTGATATTAAGTGTGTAGAAGCCCTTGCAGAAATTGCTGGCATTGAAGACTACAAAGCGTTAGGCATGGAAATGTTTAAAGTTAAATCAGCAGTTGAAGGCACACCAATTCGTGACTTAGTACTACGTGATTTTAAAGACTTTAATATGCACGGCAACAAAGTAGGGATTGGCCAACTAGAAGTAATCGACTTATCAGTGTTTGACGAAATGAAAGAAGATTTCTTAGCTGACATGAAAGCATTAAAAGCTGAAGGTGAGCGTCATAGTGTTATGTTACTGCTAACAGACATCATGAAAGAAGGTTCTGAAGTGCTTGTAATAAGTGACAACGACGACTTAACTGAAAAAGCTTACGGAAAAGCATCAGTTGACGGAAAAGTATGGATTGACGGTATCATGAGCCGTAAAAAGCAAGTAGTACCACCGCTACAAGACTCACTTGCTTAAACGTACACCATAAAAACTTGCCGATAAACTTACATTCTAAAAGTTTATCGGCACATAAAGCTCAATAGTTGCCATTCTAACTCTACTCCACTACACCTGTGCTAACGATGATTAACCATTAGTACTATTCAAAAATACATTGGTCACTTTTCAAGCTACACTTCTATATGTGCCATATTGAACTATAAGGAATATATCCTATGGAAATCTCTAACTCTTCTCGACTTACGTATCAATTCATCGGCGAAGATGATAATGCGTTCTTGTTTCAATTAGACCAAGACCCAGCGGTAATGCGTTTTATTAATGGTGGTAAACCAACGTCAAAAGAAGACATTACAAGTAAGTTTATGCCAAGGCTTTATGCCTATCGAAATGCTGATAAAGGCTGGGGGCTATGGAAAGTTACGGTACAAGACACTCAACAAGAGATCGGCTGGATTTTAGCTCGTCCAATGGAGTTTTTTTCTGACTCACCTCTTTATGATGATGTTGAATTAGGTTGGCGATTTGTTCAGTCAAGCTGGGGAAAAGGTTATGCAACAGAAGCAGCGAAACACGTAAAAAATACATTAAGCACTCTTCCGCAAAACAAACATTTCAGCGCAATTGCCGTAAAAGAAAACTATGGCTCTATAAGGGTGATGAAAAACTTAGGTATGAGCTATATAAAAACCTATTTGCATTCAGACTCGCAGTTAGGTGAATTAGAAGTCGTACTTTACAGCATGGAAAATAGCTAACCTTTTCATTATCTCTATACTTACTCTTTCCTCACCCTATCAATAAAAGCAATACATAAAAAAGCTCAACCATTTCAAAATAGTTGAGCTTATTAATCAAAACAATAACTGCTGGTTATTGTTTAATGCCGTAATTAAACGCGTTCAAATACGGTTGCAATACCTTGACCTAAACCAACACACATTGTTGCTAAACCAATGTTTACGTCTTGGCTTTCCATCAAGTTAATTAACGTACCTGAAATACGAGAACCAGAACAACCTAATGGGTGACCTAAAGCAATAGCTCCGCCGTTTAGGTTAATCATATCGTCGGCTTTGTCTTCAAGGTCTAACGCTCTAATACACGATAACGCTTGAGCCGCGAATGCTTCGTTAAATTCAGCCAGCTCGATATCTGCTAACGTTAAGCCAGCACGTTGTAATGCTTTTTTCGTTGCAGGTACAGGGCCGTATCCCATTGTTGCAGGATCGCAACCTGCTATAGCCATGCCTTTAACTTTAACTCGTGGTGTTAAACCAAGCTCTTTCGCTTTATCAGCAGACATCACTAACATTGCAGAAGCTCCGTCTGATAATGCTGAAGACGTACCAGCTGTTACCGTTCCGTTTGCAGGGTCGAATACAGGACGAAGTGCAGACAAACCTTCAGCAGTTGTTTCAGGACGAATAACTTCATCATGCTCAACCAATGTCAATGCACCTGATGCATCGTGGCCTAATGTAGGAACGATTTCATTGTCCCAACGACCTTCAAGTGTTGCTTGATGAGCACGCTGATGCGAACGCGCACCAAATGCATCTTGCATCTCACGAGTAATACCATGCTGCTTACCTAGTAATTCAGCAGTTAACCCCATGTTGCCAGATGCTCGAGCAATATGCTTACTTAATGCAGGGTCGAAATCAATATCGTACATCATAGGTACATGCCCCATGTGCTCTACACCACCAATTAAGAAAACGTCACCTTGACCAGCAATAATACTTGTAGATGCATCATGCAACGCTTGCATTGACGAACCACATAAACGGTTAACCGTTACACCACCAATTGATTTTGGTAAACCTGCAAGTAACGACGCGTTACGTGCAATGTTAAAACCTTGCTCTTTGGTTTGTTTAACACAGCCCCAAATAACATCTTCAATGTCGTTTGGATCTAGGTTTGGATTACGTACTAAAATCTGTTCCATTAAATGCGCTGATAAAGTTTCGGCACGAACATTACGAAAAACACCTGCTTTTGAACGTCCCATAGGAGTTCGTATGCAATCAACTATTACAACTTCTTTCATTGTATTCTCCTCGGGTTAAGCTGTTTTAACATCAGTAGTAAAGTAAGACTTTCCAGATTTCGCCATTTCACGTAATCCGTCTGTCACTTGATAAATTTCACCTAGGTGAGCATATTTATCTGCCATTTCAATGAAGTTATTTAAGCCTAATGTTTCTAAATAACGAATTGCACCACCTCTAAATGGAGGGAACCCGATACCGTAAATTAGTCCCATGTCTGCTTCAGCCGCGGTATCAACCACACCTTCTTCTAAACATCTCACTACTTCATTTACCATTGGGATCATAGCGCGTGCAATAATTTCGTCGCTTGAGAAATCTTTTTTATCTGCGCAGTGTTCAGCAAACAACTTGTATGTATCTTCCGATGGTACTTTAGTTGGACGACCACGTTTGTCTTTAGCATGGTCGTAGAAACCTTTACCATTTTTCTGACCAAAACGTTCATTGTTATACAATGTACTTACAGGGTCGTTTTCAATTTTCTTCATACGCGTAGGGAAGCCTGAAGACATTACACCAGTACAGTGATCTGCCGTATCAATACCTACAACATCAAGTAAGTATGCAGGACCCATAGGCCAACCGAATTGTTTCTCCATCACTTTGTCAATTGCCGTGAAATCAGCACCTTCCAGTATCATTTGGCTTACACCAGCAAAATAAGGGAACAATACGCGGTTTACGAAAAATCCTGGACAATCATTAACAACAATTGGAGATTTACCCATTTTAGCGGCGTAAGCCACAACGGTAGCAACGGTTTCGTCTGATGTGTCTTTACCACGGATAACTTCAACTAGTGGCATTTTGTTCACAGGGTTGAAAAAGTGCATACCACAGAAGTTTTGTGGGCGCTTAACACTTTGCGCTAACACGTCAATAGAGATAGTTGACGTATTAGAAGTTACGATGGCGTCTTCAGCAACAATTCCTTCAACTTCAGCGAGAACCATGCCTTTAACTTTTGGATTTTCAACAACAGCTTCAACAACAATATCTACATCTTTTACGCTGTCGTAGCTTAACGATGGTGTAATGTTGTTTAATACGCCAGCCATTTTCTTAGCGTTCATACGACCACGTTCAACTTGCTTAGTTAAAATACCTGCTGCGGTATTTAATCCAAGATCAAGTGCTTGATCATTAATGTCTTTCATAATGATTGGCGTGCCTTTATAAGCAGATTGGTATGCAATACCACCACCCATAATACCAGCACCCAATACTGCGGCTTTACTTACTTGTTTAGTTGCTTGCTTTGATGCGGCTTTTGCTTTGCCTTTAATCACTTGGTCTGACATGAACAAACCAATTTGAGCAGTTGCTGCGTCAGTTTTTGCCAGTTTTGCAAACCCTGCGTTTTCTAAAGCCATTGCACCTGCGCGGTCTAAACCTGCTGCAGCTTCAATAGTATTTACTGTTAACATTGGCGCTGGGTAGTGTTTGCCGGCTTTAGCTGCGATCATGCCTTTACATGTTGTAAATGTCATTACGCTTTCTAATGGGCTTAATTGTAAAGGCTCTAATTTTGGTTGGCGCTTTGCTTTCCAATCTAGTTTGCCGTCAATCGCTAACTTCAGCATACCAATTGCTGACGCTTTCAAGTCTTCAGGAGCTACAACGGCATCTAACAATCCTACAGCTTGAGCTGCATCTGCTCGGTGTGCTTTACCTGTAGACATCCACTCAACGGCATTGTCTGCACCAATTAAGCGTGGTAAACGAACGGTGCCACCAAAGCCAGGCATTAAGCCTAGTTTAACTTCTGGTAAACCAATGCTTGTATTTGTATCACCTACTCGATAGTCACATGCAAGAGTCATTTCACAACCGCCACCTAAGGCTACGCCATTAATAGCTGCAATTGTCGGCATGTTTAAATCTTCAAACGCATCAAAAATATCAGATGCACTCTTCACCCAAGGAACAAGTTCTTCTTCAGGCTTTTTAAACGTTTCTAAAAATTCTGTAATGTCTGCACCTACAAGGTAAGTTGACTTACCCGAAGTAACAATGACACCTTTTGCTTCAGTACTATTATTAATTGCTTCAATTGCTGCTGTAAATTCTACAAACGTTGCAGCATCAAACTTGTTTACTGAACCTTGAGCATCATATTTCAGCTCAACAATTCCGTCTTCTAGCAACTGTACAGAAAGGCTTTTGCCTTGATATAACATGCCTGATCTCCTCATAAACTGTCGGTATATTAACTTCTTATTTTGTAATTCAATAACTTAACGATATAAATCTTCTATTTTTATTACATGGAATGCTTTGTTACCTACCTTAATTTGGCAGATACAAAAGAAAGTACTCTTAATAATAGACTACTTCAGAAGTATTCACTTATCAACTCATCGGATGAGTTAGAGTTTTTATCGTGGCATTGAGTTTGCCTTGAAAGTTTGAGGAAATCAAATAAATTTAAACAAGCGTTTTAATTAAGTGTATTAATACAATTTTTTATGAATATTTTTTTGATTTTTGAAAGTCTTTTAACTCACTAACACGTATAATAATTAGCCTCTTACATGAGCAGTATTAAACAGCGGATCCGCTATGAAACTTAATGCTTTTTTCCAAAAGCCAGAAAACCTTTTATTGTCTATGGCATTCCTTATGCCCTTAGTTTTTTCAGTATGGATGGTACTACTTAATAACTTTGTTATTGAAAAAGCTAATTTTACAGGTATTGAAATTGGTATTTTGCAAAGCTTACGTGAAATCCCTGGATTTCTCGCATTTACAGCCATTTATTTGCTGTTGTTTATTAAAGAACAACGTTTAGCCATTATTTCTCTTGGTATAACTGCGGTTGGCGTAACACTTACGGGCTATTTTCCGTCGGTTTATGGTTTATATATTACAACCATTATTATGTCGGTAGGCTTCCACTATTTTGAAACCCTTAACCAGTCACTCACTTTGCAATGGATAGATAAAGACAAAACAGCACACTTTATGGGGAAACTGTTATCAGTAAAGTCTGCAGCTTCTTTATTAGCATTTAGTACCATATGGGTAGTAATGGACCAACTAGCTTGGACTTACCAAACAACCTATGCATTTTTTGGCGGGCTAACCTTAATTCTCACAATTATATTGGGTTTGTCGTTTAAAAACTTTCCACCCAAAACAGAGCAAAACAAAAAACTTATTTTAAAGAAAAGGTATTGGCTATTTTATGCGCTTACGTTTTTTGGCGGCGCACGTAGACAAATTTTTGTGGTGTTTGCTGGCTTTTTAATGGTTGAAAAATTCGATTATTCCGTCGCAAATGTCAGCGCACTATTTTTAGTGAACTACATTTTCAATTGGCTTTTTGCCGCTAAAATTGGAAAGTTAATAGCTAAATTTGGTGAGCGAAATATACTTAAATTTGAGTATATTGGCTTAGTGTTATTATTTGTTTCGTACGGTTTAGTATCAAACGAATACGT
Organism: Colwellia sp.; assembly: GCA_020630795.1. Classification (GTDB taxonomy): domain Bacteria; phylum Pseudomonadota; class Gammaproteobacteria; order Enterobacterales; family Alteromonadaceae; genus Pseudocolwellia. Next base: position 11,046 of record JAHDIK010000001.1, on the reverse strand, counting down.
TGCTGCAGCCCTGTATGTTATTGATCACTTACTATTTGCTTTTGCCATTGCAATTAAAACCTATTTTCAAAAAATAGCCTCTCCTGAAGATATTGCTTCAACTGCCGGTGTTAGCTTTTCAATTAACCATATTGCTGCGGTAGTAATACCTGCACTTCTCGGTATGGTATGGGTAGTAAACTCGTCATGGGTATTTTTTATTGGAGCGGGGTTTGCAATGTGTTCATTCGCGTTGTCACTTCTTATTCCTTACGTACCTGCAATTGGTACAGAATTAAGAGCACACGAACTAGCGCAAAAAAACAGGTAGAAGCGTAGCTTATACCTGTTTTCTATAAATATGGGTAATTAATAACAGTTATTTATAATGTCATTAATGATTATTTTGTAAGAACACTAAAAACTCGTCAGCAGGCATAGGTTTCGCGTAGAAGAACCCTTGTACTTCGTCACAACCTTGCGAAATTAAATGTGCTTGCTGCGCTTCATCTTCAATCCCTTCAGCAATAACTTTTAAGTTCATTTGCTTACCAAGGTTAATAATTGTGTCGGCAATCATTGACTCACCTGGTTGTGCAATATCTGTAACAAACGCTCTATCAACTTTTAATCGGTCTAACGGGAGCTTTTGTAAATAACTTAACGATGAGTAACCCGTACCAAAATCATCTAGCGCAATGCTTATGCCTTCAGCTTTAACACGAACTAAAGCATCTATAACCATTTGAGGATCGTCCATCAAAATATTCTCGGTTATTTCAAGCTCTAACTTGTTAGGTTCAACGTCATGATTTTTCGTTGCTTCGATAACCGTATCAACAAAGTTAGTGCGTCTAAACTGCGGTATAGACACATTCACTGAAATACTAACGTCATCAAATCCGTTATTTTCTAAAGTTTTGATTTGCTGACAGGCTTGGTTAACCACCCAATCGCCGATACCAATAATAAGCCCTGAATACTCAGCCAGAGGAACAAAAACCGCAGGCGATATAAACTTACCATCAGCCGTTCTCCAACGAAGTAAAGCTTCGGCACCTATCACTTTATTAGTGTGTAAGCTTAACTGTGGCTGATACCAAAGTTCTAATCTATTTTCAGCAAAATCAGTACGTAATTGGCGAATCATACCTAAGCGCCATAACGTTTGCTCTTCCATTTCTTTTTTGTAGTAAACAAAATGTTCAAGCTGATTTTTCTTAGCTAGGTTCAGCGCAATATTAATTTGATTCAGAATATTTACGCCACGCGAACCAGCGTCATCTTTTTCACACAATCCAAAACAAGCGTTAATCGGTAAATTCTGCTCTCCTGCACCAAATGGCTGATTAAACAGCGCACTTAAATGTTCCGGATTAACCACCTCAGCAGGCCCAATTACACCAAATACATCAGCTCCTACTCGCGCAAAAGTACATTTTTCGCTAAGTGTTTTTAATCTAGCTGTAACAGCTATTAATAATTGATTACCTAAGTCTTGACCTAAACCATCGTTAATATCACTAAAGTGATTAATATCGATAAGGCCAGCTACTTGATCACTGCTACCGGTTTGACCAAATCTATCAAGCAAGCTCACAAACTCTAATCGGTTAGGTAAATCAGTTAACCAGTCTTTATATGCCGCATTTCTAAGTTTTTGGAATAAATGAACGTTTTCATAACCGATAGCAATATTCGCTAAAAATACTTCAATAAGTTGAAGCTCTATCTCGGTTAACTCTTGCTCTAATTCAATGTAAATAACTGCTCGATACCCACCACTAGATAAATACAAAGCAATTGATTCTGCTGAAATTTGATGCTCTTTATTTTGGAAACAAGAAGTAATCGCCCTCTCGGCAGAGTCGTCTTTAAGTTTTTCAATACCTTGATTAATTAGAACTGACGAATAACCATCTTGACCAAGAATATAAAGGTTTAAGTCGTCAACACCGTCGATAATACCTTGGCCACGCGCACAAAACAGGCTTCTGCCACTGTGGGCTAATTGTTGAGACTGAGATAACACGCCTTGTGCATATTCGTGAACGCTACGAAGCTCTAATAATTCACCGGCGCCCCTGATAATTTTTTCAAGACCAATACGGTTTTGGGTAACACTAGAGATTTGTTGATATGAACGAATGGCGGCGTAAACCGTTGTTACAAGCTTACGACGAGTTAATTCTGTTTTCGTTTTGTAGTCATTAATATCGTAATCTTTAATGACGCTTTCTTCAGGTGCATAGCCTGGTTGGCCAGTTCTAAGAACAATACGAATATCTGAGCGTGTTAATACTTCGCGAATATGTTTTACAACATTTAAACCCGCATCGTCAGTTTCCATCACAACATCGAGCAGCACTAAAACAATGTCATCATTACTTTCAATAAGTTGGCAGGCATCTTTTCCTGAATATGCGTGAAGATATTCTAACCTTTGTCCAAGTACAATCAGGTCAGATAAGGCAAGTTGGGTAACCGAGTGAATTTCTGGATCATCATCTACAATCAGAACCTTCCAACTATCACTCGTTTGATCATCGAGAATTTCATCTTCTTCACTATCATCGATAAATAGAAAATCGTCGTTAGCATCTGCTGAAACAGCCATAAACCCCTCAAATAACTAGAACTCTCTTCTAGTTAAACACTTAATAATGTAACAATTAACAATTCATTAATAATCTTTATATTCTAGTACATAATAAAAGCGGTATTAGCATTATTCAATAAAAAACCTAAATAAAGCAAAACTTTCAAGCACTTGTTACATGTATGTAACAAAAATGTAAAACTAATAAATCAAGCGAGCATTTCGTTTACATTTTTCTCTAAAAATTATTTTAGCTATTTTTTAACCTACATTACTTTATATTTTAGTATTCAACAAGTATCCAAAAGTCTATTCATAAACAGAGTATATTGTTTAATATCGGAATATGTTAGGTTATAAAGCAATGATTTATATTTATAATTATTACCGATAATTTATTTAAATCAATGTCGATTTATAAAAGACTTTGAACAAGCAGAATGAGCAAGGATTTATCGTGAGTACTGAACAGGAAAAGTTACCTAAACAAGCCATAGTAACCGCTAATAATGATGAAAAGTCTGTAGTTGTTACAGCAGAAAAATCATCAAACTCTGCAAAGTCTCAACCCTCATCAACACAAACTCAATTATTGCATTTAGCAAAGCAATTCGTTTTAGATGGTGCTTTGATTCCTGAAAACAAACAAATGCCGCTTGAAGACAGAGCCGTTCGTCGAGAGCGTATAAATCATTTACGTAAACAACAAAACCTAGAAGCAATTATTCAAAAGTCTCTCGCATACTGTGCTAGTTCAGCTTCGTCTGCCAAAGCAGATCCTGATTGGTTTAATCAGTACACTATGCTTGCTGAAGACGTAAGTAATAACACCATGCAAGATCTGTGGGCTAAGATTTTAGCGGGTGAAATATCACAACCAGGTACATTTTCCTTAAAGTCGCTATCGGTATTTAAGTCGATGAGTATTACCGATGCTAAATTATTAGCCAAGGTGTGCGGCTTGGCAGTTAAAGATTCAAGTAAAAAGAATACGCGTATTATTTCAGGAGCATATAAAACACCTGGATTTTTTAGCTTTTTTAGTAAGAACACGCAAAGTAAAGTTAACTTAAACCAATGCAGTGTCAGCTATACTGAATTATTAAGCCTTGCTGAAAATAATATTATTTTTATTCAAGAAGCTGAATCTAACGAATTGCAAAAGGGAGAAAAGGTTTCGTTTAACTTTAACGGTGAAAACTTAGTATTAACGGCAACTCAAGCGAAGTGTGGTTTAACATTTTACAAGTTTACACCGATTGGAAGTGAACTTGCGTTATTGATATCTGACAATCCAAATAAAGACTTTATCGCGTTGATAAAATCAAGCTTACAGTCTCACTTTAAAGTGAGCTTATCGTAACATTGCGTTATCAATAAGCTCATTATTTATCGTTTAGATACCGTCACCGTCGGTATGTAATCCACATTCTCTTTGTCCACCCGAGAAGCGTGTATCACTTTCATCCATACCTAATGTTAATGGGCGAGTACTGTGTACATCGCCTACCGATACATAACCATGATCCCACAACGGGTGGTACGGCAAATTATGTTTCGTTAAATATTGATGAACATCTTTATTACTCCAATCAATAATTGGATGTACTTTAAAGCGCCCACGTAAAATACTTACTACAGATAAACCCTCACGATGTTGAGTTTGTTGACGACGAACGCCAGTAAACCACGTACCCGCATTCAATTCATTTAAACCACGCTCTAAAGGCTCTACTTTATTGCGACGGTTATATGCTTTAAGTGCGTCACCGCCTAGTTCCCACTCTTGGCCATATTTAGCTTCTTGCCATGCAGCACTTTCTTTCGCGCTGTATACGTTTAAGTTTAAATTTAAACGTTCGGTAAGTTGCTCTATAAATTGGTACGTTTCTGGAAACAAATGCCCAGTATCTGTTAACAACACAGGAATATTTGGGTCAATCTGCGTAAGCATATGCAACATAACAGCAGATTGAATACCAAAGCTAGACGACAGTACGAATTGAGAAGGTAAATTCTCCATCGACCATTCTACACGCGAAACAGCCGACTCTTTTTCTAACAGTTCATTCCACTGGTTTAACCATGGCTCAGGTAACGATGCCGGAAAACGATTATTAATGGCTGGTTTGCTTGTATTAATCATGAAAATCTCGCTTACTTACTTTTACTTCAGCTACGATACCCGCACGAATAGTGAAATCACCAAAAGCTTCACCTTCGTTACGCTCATTTGACCAACGCGCCACTAACTCATCAATAATGGTTAATATAGACGTTTCATCAACGTTTTCTTGATACAACTTAGGAACACGTGTACCTGCTTGGTTACCACCTAAATACATATTGTATTTACCTGGACCTTTACCTACTAAACCAATTTCAGCAAGCATTGCACGGCCACAACCGTTCGGACAACCTGTAACACGTAAAATTACGTGGTCGTCAGCAACATCATGCTTTTTCAGAATAGTTTCTACGTCAGTGACTAAACCTGGTAAATAACGCTCAGCTTCAGCCATTGCTAATGGACAGGTTGGAAAAGCAACACAAGCCATTGAATTTAAGCGTTGATTAGAAATATTATCTAACAAGCCATGATCACGTGCTAATTTTTCAATTTGCGCTTTATCAGCGGTATCAACACCCGCAATAATAAGGTTTTGGTTGGCAGTCATTCTAAAGTCACCTTTGTGAACTTTAGCAATTTCTGCAACACCCGTTTTTAACGGCTTGTTTAAAAAGTCTAATAAGCGACCATTTTCAACAAATAATGTTAAGTGGTGTTTACCATCAAATCCTTCAATCCAACCAAAGTCATCACCGCGGCTTGTAAATTCATACGGACGACTTTCCGTAAATTTAACACCTGCACGCTTTTCTACTTCAGCTTTAAATGTGTCTATACCAACACGATCTAATGTATATTTTGTTTTTGCGTTTTTACGATTAACACGGTTACCCCAGTCACGCTGAACGGTAACAACTGCCGCTGCAACGTCTAAGGTTTTATCTAATGGAAGAAAACCAAAGTCATCAGCTTTACGTGGGTATGTAGACTTATCACCATGAGTCATGGCTAATCCACCACCTACTAATAGGTTAAAACCTACTAGCTTGCCGTTTTCAGCAATTGCAACAAAGTTCATATCGTTTGCATGAACATCTATGTCGTTCTTCGGCGGAACAACAACCGTTGTTTTGAACTTACGTGGTAAGTAGCTCTTACCTAAAATAGGTTCTTCAGTTGTTTCAACTTTTTCAGCGTCTAACCAAATTTCAGCATATGCTTTGGTTTGTGGTAACAAGTGTTCACTAATTTTAGTTGCCCACTCGTATGCTTCTTGATGAAGCTCAGATTCAACTGGGTTACTTGTACACAGTACATTTCGGTTAACGTCACCCGCCGTTGCAATAGAGTCAATACCAATGCTGTTTAACGTTTGGTGCATTAACTTAATATTTGGCTTTAATACGCCATGAAACTGAAATGTTTGACGCGTTGTTAAACGAATACTTCCGTACGAGGTGTAATCATCTGCAAACTTATCAATCGCTAACCACTGCTCTGGCTTAATAATACCGCCCGGCATACGAGCACGAAGCATTACATTGTGTAATGGTTCAAGCTTTTGCTTTTGACGCTCAGCACGAATATCGCGGTCGTCTTGTTGGTACATACCATGAGTACGAATTAACTGATAGTTATCAGGTGTAAAGCCACCAGTAATTCTGTCTGCTAAGTCTTCTACGATTGTGCCACGTAAATAGTTACTTTCTAGCTTCAAACGCTCGTTATCAGCATGTTTACCTTCAACAATTAAGTTGTTGTCGTTGTTTGAATCGCTCATTAATAAACATCCTTCTGGTAACGCTTGTTGCTACGTAATGATTTTAAGTAATCTTCTGCTTGGTCGGCAGTTAATCCACCTTGGTCGGCAATAACTTCAACTAACGTATCGTGTACGTCTTTAGCCATGCGGTTTGCATCACCACAAATATATAAGTGAGCGCCGTCAGTTAACCATTCAAAAATTTCAGCCGCGTTTTCTTTAATGCGATCTTGAACATAAACTTTGTTTGCTTGGTCACGAGAGAAAGCAACGTCCATTTTAGTTAATAAACCTGATTTCAAGTAACCTTGCCATTCAACTTGATATAAAAAGTCTTGCGTGAATGTTTGGTCACCAAAGAACATCCAGTTTTTACCTTCAGCATCTGCCGCTTCACGCTCTTGCATAAACGCTCTAAACGGGGCAACGCCAGTACCTGGACCAATCATAATAACAGGCGTGTTACCGTCTTCAGGTAAACGGAAGTTATCATTATCTTCAATAAACACTTTAACGGTTGTGCCTTCTTCTGCTACCGTTAAGAAGTTTGAAGCACCGCCTAAACGTAATACGCCGTTATGCTCGTAACTTAACAAGCCAACCGTTAAATGTACTTCTTCTTCCACTTCTGCTTGGCTTGAAGCAATTGAATATAAACGAGGCGTAATTTTACGCACGTTATCAACAAATTGTTGCGCCGTAACTTCAGCAGGAGCTTCTTTAACAAAGTCAATAATTTGAGTAACAGCCGAATATTCACGCGCTGCTGTTTTGTCTTCAGCAAGCTTAGTAAGTTTTTCATCACCTGAAACACCTGCCCAAAAGTCAACAAATGACGGAGCCGATTGAGTAATTTCAAGCTGTGATTTAAAGGCTTCTTTTAATGAAAACGTTTTTTCTACACCGTCAATTTTGATGGTTACATTTTCATCCGCATTTAGCTTTAATGCACCTAATAATTCAGACACTAGCGCATCAGAGTTTTCAAACCATACGCCTAATGCGTCACCTGGTTTGTATGCAATACCTGACTCGCCTAGGTCAATTTCAACATGACGAACGTCTTTTGCAGAATCTCGACCTGTAATTTTTTGACTAACAATTAACTCAGCTTCGTATGGACTTTGCTTAGTGTATTGTCTTGATGGTTCAGTTGAGCCACTTAAACTTACCACTGGCGCTAAACCTGCGTCACCTTTTGTTAAATCGTCTTTTAACGTTTCAATAATTTGTGTTGACCATGCTGTTGCATCGTCGAAATAATCTACATCACAATCTACACGTGGAGAAACTTGAGTTGCACCTAATGCTTTTAAGCGATCATCAAAGTCTTTACCTGTTTGACAGTAAAATTCGTAACTGCTGTCACCCAAGGCTAATACGCTGTATTGCAATGTTGGTAACTTAGGTGCTTTTTTAGAGTTCAAAAATTCATGGAACTCAATTGCATCATCTGGCGGCTCGCCTTCACCGTTTGTACTGGTAACAATCAGTAAGTGTGTTTCTGACTTCAAAGATTTAGGCTTATATTCAGCAACATTTTTAAAGTTAACTAGAATGCCTGCTGCTTTAGCGTTGTCAGCTAATTTACTCGCAACACCTTTAGCATTACCCGTTTGCGACGAGTAAAGTATAGTTAATGTAGGTTGTGCTTGAGCCGTCGCGGCAGTGGCTGTAGGTAATACTGCTACTGAACCACCTTCGCTTTTAGCTGCTAAGTAGCCGCTTGTCCAAGCTAATTGCAACGGCGTATAAGTAGCAATTGCTTCCTGTAATGATGCAAGTTGATTTGCATCGAGCATTGTTTGGTTTAAATTTTTCTGACCTGGCAACATAATGTCAACTCGCCCATTTCAAAGTAATAGGTAAATGGTAATAGCCGTGTAAGAAAAAGAAAAAGATTAGAAACTGCCTTTTTATTCCAAAAAGGAATATAAAGACAGTGTAAAAAGTATTACATCACTGTAATTTTATTACAAAGCCAATCGGTATAGTAACTACAAGCGTCTTTATTATAATTTACCGAGCTTGGGTTCATAAAACCATGTAAATACTTGCAACGTATAGTTGACACTTCTGGCTGTATCTCCAACCGTTTTTGTAAGTCGTCTACGTTAAAGTGTTGTTCATACTTGGGGAATACCAATGTACTTTTAAGGTTAGGTGTAATCTCTGTATCATGCCTAATTTGTGAGCCGTAAAAATAGAATGCTTGATTAACACTGCGCATAACTTCAGTATTTGATATCCGCCAAATTGCAGATGCTCCTACACTAAAACCAATTAACGTCAACACACCTATGTTATCTAGGTTTACTGATTGCTCAACAAGTTCGTTCAGCTTTTTAGCATAAAAATCTATCCCTACATGCTGAGTAAAAAAAGCATAGGCGTTTTCTTCGCTAGAGAAGTTTTGAGGTATTCCGTCATAAGGATCAAGTATCACAACCTTGTGCCCTGTTTTACTTAACCTTTCAGCAAGCAACGACAAGCCAGGAGTTAAACCAAAAATATCGCTTACTACAATAATGCTCATTTATAGGATTTTCATTTCTGGCACCAGCACAGGCAAATCGGTACAACCAAAATCAAGACCTTGTTGACTCAACAAGCATGTTAACTGCCCTCGATGATGGGTTTGATGATTAAACATATGTTGCAACACATCACCTACCTTCGCCGTTACAGTGTCGCCTTCTGTTGTGTTATACGTAATCGTTTGGGCAAGGTCATGCTCAGATAATACATCTACAATATCAATAATAACCTTATCAAGCCGAGTACGAATAACCTCTATTCCGTCAATAGGTTCGCTATAAACGTCAGATGTCGTTTTAGCTGTTGGTAACCCATGTAATACGTTAGGGTCTAACTTACCAATACGATTTGACACAATGCGGCCAAGCATAATTAAATCGCCGAAAAGTAAGTGGTTCCAATAATCGATAATTGTAGGAAAAAATGAACGTGTTTGCTCTAACAACTGCGCATTCGATAACGTTTTACTACACGATAATAACTGTTGATTCATGCGTTGATTATACAGCGAAAAAATGTGGAAGCTTCGTTGTTGACTCATTACAAATTACCTTTACTCATAATATCAGTCATTAAAATTAACTAGACTCAGCTTTCCACTTTTGCATTTCTTCTTGAATAAAATGGTTAACTAAATCACGGTACATTTTTTCAATTGCGTCTGCACTTAATCCACTTTCAATAGCCCAGTTTCTTCGCTGTTTAAGCATAGACTCAAACCTTTCAGGCGCTTTTACACTGTTCTCGGAAGTTTTAAATTTAGCTGCTGCTTTTACGAATTCAAAACGCTCCCCCAACATCGTAACAATTGCTTTGTCGATACCATCAATTTCTCGGCGAATATCTTCCATATTCATGCATTGTTCAGGGGTTAGCCTTTGTGAATTACTCATCAACTCTCCCTTAGTTCACTGTGATAAAACAAACGCTACAACTCAGCCCATACAGCAAATTCATTACCGCTTGGCTCTTCAAAGTGAAAACGCTTACCACCTGGAAATTCAAAAATATCTTGTGTTATTGCACCATTAGCGGCTTTAACCTTTTCCATAGTTGCATCAATATCATCACTGTAAAATACGACTAAAGCCCCACCCGAAGATTGTTTTGATGACGAATCTCCCTTAAAAAAACCACCATCAAGCCCTTGATTACTAAACGATGTGTACTCAGGTCCATAATCGACAAACGACCAACCAAAAGCGCGCTCAAAAAAGGCTTTTGTTGCAGGAATATCACTCGCAACAAACTCTACATAATTAAGTTTTTCGTGCTGATTCATATGTATCTCCGTATTAAATATTTGGTTAATGAACAATTACATAACTATTTCAGTCACAATTTCAGCTTTAACCGAATTAGCAATAAAACATTGCTGGTGTGCTATATGGTGTATTTTTTCTAATTCTTCATAACTTGGTGAAACTTCACCGCTAAATAACACCTTGGGTTTTAACGTTACTTTAGTGATTGATATTTTGCCTGAGCTGTCTTTTTCCATCACACCTTCTGCGTGGTCTTCATACTTTTCAACCATAAGTTTTTTCTTCGCGGCAATCGACAAAAAGAACAGCATATGACAGCTAGACAATGAAGCTACAAAGGCTTCTTCCGGATCTACATTTGCTTCAACCGAATACGGTAACGGAACCACATGCGGAGAAGATGAAGCAGGAACAGTAACTCCACCATCAAACCGCCACTGATGCCCGCGGCTATATTGGTTATCAATAAAAGGTTCGCTTTCTAGTTTTTCCCACTCTACAACAGCACTGTAAACAGACATATCAGTTCCTTCATTACTATCAAGTTACAATTTTCCAGGTTCGTTTTTAGTTTTTAAATACGTGTTGGTCAGTATCAATTATTTAATAATCTCTCGGAGCATTTTCATCACATTTTTTGCACGTTAACAGGAAACCCAACATGCTATTTCTTCCTTCAATAGACTCAACCCACGGCCTGTTTGTCCAAGGAGGGTTATGTCTAACATGCTGAAAATGACCACATGCTAAACGCGCTACCCAATGGTTTTCTTCGTCTTTGCGTAATAACATGAAGCTGATCGGTCAATAACATTGATGCTGATCGCATTTT